>NZ_CP039250.1:2668333-4002500 GCF_004795895.1 Sphingopyxis sp. PAMC25046 | reverse complement strand
TAAGACGAGCCCGAAGGGGGTAGTCGATGGGAACCACGTTAATATTCGTGGGCCTGGAGGTGTGTGACGGATCTCGTAAATTGTACAACCTTATTGGATTGGTTGTGCTTTGAAGAGGTTCCAGGAAATAGCCCCTCCATTATAGACCGTACCCTAAACCGACACAGGTGGGATGGTAGAGTATACCAAGGCGCTTGAGAGAAGTCTCCTGAAGGAACTCGGCAAATTGCCTCCGTACCTTCGGAAGAAGGAGGCCCCACATCTGGGCAACCAGTTGTGGGGGGCACAGGCCAGGGGGTAGCGACTGTTTAGCAAAAACACAGGGCTCTGCTAAGTCGGCTTCAAGACGACGTATAGGGCCTGACGCCTGCCCGGTGCCTGAAGGTTAAGTGGAGGGGTGCAAGCTCCGAAATGAAGCCCAGGTAAACGGCGGCCGTAACTATAACGGTCCTAAGGTAGCGAAATTCCTTGTCGGGTAAGTTCCGACCTGCACGAATGGCGTAACGACTTCCCCACTGTCTCCAGGAGATGCTCAGCGAAATTGAATTCTCCGTGAAGATGCGGAGTACCCGCGGTTAGACGGAAAGACCCCGTGCACCTTTACTGCAGCTTCAGAGTGGCATTAGGAAAGAACTGTGTAGCATAGGTGGGAGGCTTTGAAGCACTGGCGCCAGCCGGTGTGGAGCCATAGGTGAAATACCACCCTGTTGTTTTCTGATGTCTAACCTCGATCCATGAAACTGGATCAGGGACCCTCTGTGGCGGGTAGTTTGACTGGGGCGGTCGCCTCCTAAAGAGTAACGGAGGCGCGCGATGGTAGGCTCAGGACGGTTGGAAACCGTCTGTTAGAGTGCAATGGCATAAGCCTGCCTGACTGCGAGACTGACGAGTCGAGCAGAGACGAAAGTCGGTCATAGTGATCCGGTGGTCCCGAGTGGAAGGGCCATCGCTCAACGGATAAAAGGTACGCCGGGGATAACAGGCTGATGATTCCCAAGAGCTCATATCGACGGAATCGTTTGGCACCTCGATGTCGGCTCATCACATCCTGGGGCTGGAGCAGGTCCCAAGGGTTTGGCTGTTCGCCAATTAAAGTGGTACGTGAGCTGGGTTCAGAACGTCGTGAGACAGTTTGGTCCCTATCTGCCGTGGGCGTCGAAATTTGAGAGGAGTTGACCCTAGTACGAGAGGACCGGGTTGAACATACCTCTGGTGTACCTGTCGTGGCGCCAGCCGCGCAGCAGGGTAGCTATGTATGGACGGGATAACCGCTGAAAGCATCTAAGCGGGAAGCCTCCCTCAAGATAAGATTTCATAGAGCCGTGGAAGACCACCACGTTGATAGATCGGATGTAGAAGCGCGGTAACGCGTGGAGCTAACCGATACTAATTGCTCTATTCGCACTTAAGAGTCCCGCCATCAACGACAAGCCTGACTGGTTTGTCCGCGATAGTGGATGATTGATCAGACAGTATTGCACGGATATCGATTGAAACCCTTTTGACCTACGCCGGCTTCATTGCTTGGTGACCATGGCGTCAGTGACCCACCCGATCCCATCTCGAACTCGGCCGTGAAACCTGACAGCGCCGATGGTACTGTGGCTTAAGCCCCGGAAGAGTAGGACGTCGCCAGGCATTGTGGCCGGCGTAAGGTCGAAACGGAAACCCATTCACAAAGTTAGAGGCCGGCAGCGATGCCGGCCTTTTGCTGTTTCGGCGATCGCCTTGGGTGATCGCGATTGGTTGACGCGGGATGGAGCAGCCCGGTAGCTCGTCAGGCTCATAACCTGAAGGTCGTAGGTTCAAATCCTACTCCCGCAACCATCAAAAAAGCCCGCTAGGCCAAAAGCTTAGCGGGTTTTTTCGTGTCTGGCGCTGGCCTCTCGATATGCGGCGGAATGACCGAAATAGGGTATTTTCACACGCCCCCTGTTTCCGTTCGTGTCGAGCGAAATCGAGGCACCCGTCGACGCAGCGCCCGGCCTGAGGGGCATCTCGACTTCGCTCGATGCGAACGGGTTGGGAAAAGCACGCGGCAGCGACCGGCCGGAAGCAGGCACCTTCTTACCGGCTCAGGCGGCCCATTCGGCCGGGTCCGATTCCTCGCCGATCAGCGCAAGACCGTGCGCAATCGAGGTGAGTTCGCCGCCGGTCGCGATGCGCTCGTCGCCGAAGCGATGCTCGAACAGCGCGCGGATCGCCGGGATCAACGACGACCCTCCGGTCAGAAAGACGCGGTCGATCGCATCAGGGGACACGCCCGCGCGCACGAGCGCCTGGTCCATCGCGGCTTCGATGCGTTTCAGGTCGTCGGCGATCCATTGCTCGAAATCGGCGCGCCCTACATCGGCACCGATCTCGATCCCGCCGCCGGCGAAGTGGAATTCGGCGTGCTCGCTGCCCGACAGCGCGCGTTTGAGCTTGCCGACCGCGTCGTAGAGCGGAAAACCCTGCTCGTGCTCGATCAGCGCGATCATGCGTCCGATCAGATCGGGCCGCTCGGCGTCGCGTTGCAGGCGGCGGATCTCGTCGAGCGTCCGCCGGTTGCGCATCATCGCGAGCCGCGACCAGTCGCCGAAATCGGTGAAATAGCCGCCGGGGATTTCGAGGATCTTGTCGAACGACCTGTAATGGCTGCCCTTGCCGAGCAGCGGCAGCACGAGCCGGTCGACGATGCGATAGTCGAACCGGTCGCCCGCGATCCCGATCCCCGATGAGGCGAGCGGGACGCAGCGGCGTGGGCTCCCAGGCTCCGCCACGCGGACGATGGAGAAGTCGGTGGTGCCGCCCCCGAAATCGGCGACGAGGATCGTCGCGGGCTCGGTGAGGCGCGAGGCATAGCTGTGCGCGGCGCCGAGCGGTTCGTGGACATAATATATTTCGGTGCCGAACGCGGCGAGCATCGCGTCGTAGCGTTGGCGCGCGAGCTCGGGGTCAGGCCGCGCGCCGGCATATTCGACCGGGCGCCCGACGATGATCCGCTGCGGCCGCTCGTCGAGCGCTCCCCCGGCATGCGCGACAAGGCGCTGAAGAAACAGCCGGCCCAGATCCTCGAAACGAAACGGCTTGTTGAAGATCATCGCGCGCTCGAACAACGGGCTCGCGGCAACGCTCTTGAACGACTGGATGAAACGGCTGTCGAGCGGCGACTGGAGATATTCCTCGATCGCCCAAGGCCCCGCCTCGTGCGCGATCCCGTTCCAGCCGCGCTCCTCTTCCCAGAAGCAGAGCGCCGAGCGAAACACCGCGTCGCCCGCGTCGCCGAACGCCACGAGCTCGGTGCCGCCGCTGCCATCGGTCAGCGCGACGACGCTGTTCGTCGTGCCGAAATCGAGGCCGAGCGCGCTCGCGGCCGCCTTGTCCATGACATGCTCCTGTGGCGATGGGGATCCCTTGCGGGGCGGCGCCTATTGCACAGCGCGGACCGTCGGGCAAGTCAGGCGTCGGGCTTCCACGCGCGATAGAAGGCGTCGACCGCGGCATCGACATCGTCCTGCAGGCGCGCAAGGTCGCGGCTTTCGGGAAGGTTGAGCATCGCGAATTGGTAGAGCCCCGACTGGCAAAGCCCGGTGAACTGCTGCACCGCGCGCATCGGATCGCCCATCCGCAGCTCGCCGCGCACCATTTTTTCGCCCACCCACACCGCCGCGCGCGCCTTTCCCCGGCGCGGGCCGCGTTCGTAGAAAGTTTCGGCGAGGTGCGGAAAGCGCTCAGCCTCGCCGACGACGAGGCGAAAGAGCGACAGGATCGGCGTTGCGGTCAGCTTGGTCATCAGCAAATTGCCGAAGGTGCGCAGGACATCGGGCACCGGCTCGTCGAGCGGCAGCTCGATCGCGAGCGCATCGCCATATTGCGCGACGATATCGTCGACCACCGCCGCGAACAGTTCCTCCTTCGACGGGAAATAGGTCCACAGCGTCGTCTTCGAGCCGCCGACCTTGCTCGCGATCGACGACATCGTCGTACCCGCATAGCCATTGGCAAAGAACAGCTCGCGCGCGGCGTCGACGAACGCCTTGCGCCGCGCCGCGGCCGCCGCGTCGAGGACAGGCGTACTATCTGGTATCATTTCGATTGACAACGCATCCTCCGAAGTCCATTTGCGCATGATACCAGCTAGTATCGTTGGAAGCCATGCCCCGATTATTATTTGTTACAACCGCTGTTTTCAGCCTGTTAGCCGGCTGCGCTAGCGTTCCCGACCTCGGCCCGAAACCGGTCGCGGCGGCGCCCGAGTCGTTCGATTCGGCCGCCAGCTTCGCCGAAGCGAACGGCGAATGGCCGGTCGAAGGCTGGTGGCAGAGCTTCGGCGATGCGCAGCTCGACGCCTTGATCGCCGAGGGGGTCGCGGGTTCGCCCGATGTCGCGATCGCCGCCGCACGCGTGCGCGCCGCCGAGGCGATGGCGCAGCAGACGGGCGCGGCGTTGCTGCCGCGCGTCGGCGCCGAGGCGAGCGCCGGCGGCGTCCAGCAGAGCAAGAATATGGGGATTCCGCCCCAGTTCGTTCCCGACGGCATTCAGGATACGGGGCATATCGCCGCGACATTCAGCTTCGACCTCGACCTGTGGGGCAAGAATCGCGCCGCCCTCGCGGCGGCGACCTCGGAGGCCGAGGCCGCGCGCGTCGACGCGGCGCAGGCGCGGCTGATGCTCACGACGGGAATCGCCGCCGCTTATACCGATCTCGCGGGCTATTATCAGGCGCTCGACGTCGCGAACGAGGCGGTGCGTGTCCGTACCGCGAGCGCCGACTTGTCGGGCGAGCGCGCCCGTGCGGGGATCGAGAATCAAGCGAGCGAGCGGCAGGCCGAAAGCCGCGCCGCCTCGTCGCGCGCCGACGTCGTCGCGCTCGAGGAAGCGATCGCGACTACGCGCAACCGCATTGCCGCGCTGCTCGGCGCCGGCCCCGATCGCGGGCGAACGATCGACCGTCCGCGGCTGACGCGACCCGCGCTCGGCCTTCCCGCGAATGCCGGAATCGACCTTATCGGCCGCCGTCCCGACATCGTCGCGGCGCGCTTGCGGTCCGAAGCCGCGGCCAAGCGCATCGACGTCGCGCGCGCCGATTTCTACCCCAATGTCAGCCTCTCGGCGCTCGTCGGGCTGCAATCGCTCGGCCTTTCGAATCTGTTCAGCTCGGGGTCCGAATATGGCAATGGCGGCGCCGCAATCAGCCTGCCGATATTCGAGGGTGGGCGATTGCAAGGCCGTTATCGCGGGTCGCGCGCCGATTACGACGCGGCGGTTGCGACCTACGACCGTACGCTGATCGGCGCGCTGCGCGATGTCGCCGACATCGTTGCCAGCCGCGCCGCGACGGCGCGCCAGCTCGCCGGGCGGCGCGAGGCGCTGGCCGCTGCCGCCGAGGCGTCGAAGCTCGCCGGGCTGCGCTATCGCGCCGGCCTCTCCAACCAGATCGAACAACTGACCGCCGAGGACAGCATGGTCGCGCTCGACCGCGCGGTCGCCGAGCTCGAGGCGCGCCAGCTTTCCCTCGATATCGCCCTGATCCGCGCGCTTGGCGGCGGGTATCGGGCCAGCAATCCAACAGGAGACGAATGATGGCCGACGAAACGGCTGCGACCGAAACCGGCGCTCCCGAAACCTCTCCCGAAACCGCGGACAGCCAACCCAATGGCGCGAAGCGCAAGAAGCTGCTCCGCATCCTCGCGCTCGCCGTCGTGACGGCCGCGGTCCTGTGGGGGCTCTGGTATTTCATCACCCAGGCCGGGCGCGTCCACACCGACAATGCCTATGTCGGCGCCGATTCGGCGCAGGTCACCGCGCTCATCGCGGGCCCGGTGAAGGAAGTGCGCGTCAGCGGCACGCAGGCGGTGAAGAAGGGCGACATCCTCGTCATCCTCGACGACGCCGACCAGCGCATCGCGGTTGCCGATGCTGAGGCGGCGCTGCGCCTCGCGCGCCAGCGCTACGGCCAGGCCGACGCCAACGCCGACGCCGCCCGCGCGCGCGTCGCGGCGCGCGGCGCCGATATCGCGCAGGCCAGGGCACGGCTGCGCGATGCCAATGCGACGGTCGAACGCGCGCGCGCCGAACTGGCAAGACGCGAAAGCATCGCCGGCACCGGCGCGGTGTCGGGCGAAGAACTGACCGCCGCGCGCGCGGCGCTGGCTTCGGCATCAGCGGCGCGCGACCTCGCGGCGGCGGGCATCGCCTCGGCCGAGGCGACGCGTGGATCGGCGAGCGGCGATCTGGGCGCCGCCGAAGCGATCGTGCGCGGCACGACGATCGATACCGCCCCCGACGTTGCCGCCGCCGAAGCGCGGCTCGAAAAGGCGCGGCTCGACCTTGCGCGCACCGTTCTGCGCGCGCCGGTCGACGGCATTGTCACCAACCGGCAGGTGCAGGTTGGCCAGCGGATCGCCGCGGGCGCGCCGATCATGGTCATCGTTCCGGTCGCGACCGCCTATGTCGACGCCAATTTCAAGGAAAGCCAGTTCGGCGATATCCGGATCGGCCAGCCGGTCGAGCTGACCTCGGACTATTATGGCGGCGACGTCGTCTATCGCGGCAAGGTCGTCGGCATCGCCGGCGGCACCGGCGCGGCCTTTTCGCTGATCCCCGCGCAGAACGCCACCGGCAACTGGGTGAAGGTCGTCCAGCGCCTGCCGGTGCGCATCGCGCTCGATCCGAAGCAGCTCAAGGAACATCCGCTGCGCGTCGGGCTGTCGATGGAAGCCACGATCGACACGCGCGGGAACTGACATCATGGCCAGCGCCGCCGCCCCTGCCTCCGCGATCCCCGCCGAGCCCCAACCGCTGAGCGGCGTGCGGCTGCTCCTCGCCGCCTTCGCGCTCGCGCTCGCCAATTTCGTCGTCGTGCTCGACACGACGATCGCCAATGTGTCGGTGCCGCATATCGCGGGCGGGCTCGCGGTGTCGCCGACGCAGGGCACATGGGTGATCACCAGCTATGCGGTCGCCGACGCGATCAGCGTGCCGCTTACCGGCTGGCTCGCGATGCGTTTCGGCACGGTGCGCTGGTTCCTCTTCTCGATCATCGGTTTCGGCGTCTTCTCGCTGCTCTGCGGGGTATCGCAGACCCTCGACGCGCTCGTCATCTTCCGCATCCTGCAGGGCCTTTCGGGCGGTCCGCTGATGCCGCTGTCGCAGATCCTGCTGCTGCGCATCTTCCCAAAGGAAAAGGCGGGCATCGCGCTCGCGATCTGGGCGATGACGACGACGACCGCGCCGATTCTCGGACCGATTCTCGGCGGGACGATCAGCGACAATTGGAGCTGGCACTGGATATTCTTCATCAATCTGCCCGTCGTCGCGATCTGCTTCTTCGGCGTCGCGAGCCTGCTCCGGCCGTTCGAGACCAAGCGCGCCAAGGCGCCGATCGACATGATCGGGCTGATCCTGCTCATCCTCTCGGTCGGAGCCTTCCAGTTGATGCTCGACACCGGGCGCGAGCATGACTGGTTCGAATCGAGCTGGATCGTGACGCTGGCGATCGTTTCCGCGATCGCCTTCGCCGCCTTCGTCATCTGGGAACTGACCGACGCCAATCCCGTCGTCGACCTGCGCGTCTTCCGTTTCCGGGGATTCAGCTTCGCGACCATCGCGATCTCGCTGGGCTTCGGCGCCTTCTTCTCGCAGGTCGTGCTGACGCCTTTGTGGCTGCAGCAGGTCGCGGGCTATACCGCGACCGAGACGGGCTATATCGTCGCGTGGATCGGGGTGTTCGCCGTGCTGCTCTCGCCCGTCGCGGCCGGGCTGATCGGCAAGATCGACATCCGCATCTCGATCAGCGCCGGCATCCTGTGGATGGCGTTCGTCTCGATCCTCCGCGCGAGCTGGAACGCCGACGTCGATTATTGGACGCTTGCGCTGCCGCACCTCTTGCAAGGGATGGGCATGCCCTTTTTCTTCGTCGGGCTGACCGCGCTCGCGTTGTCGAGCGTGCCGGCAAAGGACCAGACCTCTGCGGCGGGGCTGATGAGCTTTCTGCGCACCTTGTCGGGCGCGATCGGCACCGCGGTCGCGACGAGCGCGTGGGATAGCCAGAACCGCGTCGCGCGATCCGAAATCGTGTCGGGCATGAACGATACTGCGGGGGCGATGGACCTGCTCCAGCGCGCCGGGCTCACGCTCGAACAGGCGCGCGCCGCGATCGAACGGATGGTCGAGGTCCAGGCCTCTACCATCGGCGTGCTCCACCTGTTCCTGGCGGCCGGCGTCGTCTTCATAATCGCGGCCCTTTCGGTGTGGTGCGCGCCGCTCCCCAAGCAGGTCTCGATGGGCGCGTCACACTAGGGCGCGGCGGCGTTATCTATCGAGCGAAAAGCTGTCCCAGATCGGCGAAGGCCTTGAACTCGAGCGCATTGCCCGCGGGGTCGTGAAAGAACATCGTCGACTGCTCGCCCGGCTCGCCGGCAAAGCGCGTGTGCGGCTCGATCACGAATTCGGTGCCCGCCGCCTTCAGCCGCTCGGCGAGCGCCCGCCATTCTGGGGGCGGCAGCACGACGCCGAAATGCGGCACCGGCACATCATGGCCGTCGACCGGGTTATGCGCGGGCCGCGGGCGCGGCGTGTCGACGCGGTGCGCGACGATCTGGTGGCCGTAAAGGTTGAAGTCGATCCAGTCGGCATCGCTCCGCCCTTCCGGACAACCGAGCACGGTGCCATAAAAATGCCGCGCGGCGTCGAGGTCGTCGACCGGAAAGGCGATGTGAAAAGGGGCTAGGTCGGCCATGTCCCGCTTTTGCCGCACGCGCGCGGCGAATGCCAGCCCGGGACTTGGGCGACGGCGCCGAACATGCTAGGCGCGCGCGCATGCTGACGATCAATGGCCTCACCGTGCGCCTCGGCGGGCGCACCATCCTCGACCGCGCGGGCGCGAGCCTGCCGGGCAAAAGCCGCACGGGTCTGATCGGCCGCAACGGCGCGGGCAAGTCGACCTTGATGAAGGTGATGATCGGCCAGCTCGAAGCCGACGAGGGCGGCATCGAAATGCCGCGCAAGACGCGCGTCGGCTATATCGCGCAGGAAGCGCCGAGCGGCAGCGCGACGCCGTTCGAAACCGTGCTCGCCGCCGACACCGAACGCGCCGCGCTGCTCGCGGCGTCGGAGGTCGAGCAGGATCCGCACAAGCTTGGCGACATCCACGAACGGCTGATCGCGATCGACGCCTATGCCGCGCCCGCGCGCGCCGCGCGGATCCTGATCGGATTGGGCTTCGACGAGGCGATGCAGGGCCAGCCGCTCGACAGCTTCTCGGGCGGATGGAAGATGCGCGTCGCGCTCGCGGCGCTGCTCTTCTCGAACCCCGACCTCTTGCTGCTCGACGAACCGTCGAACCACCTCGACCTCGAAGCGACGATGTGGCTCGAAAGCTTCCTGCGCGCCTATCCGGGGCAGCTCGTCGTGATCAGCCACGAACGCGACCTTTTGAACAATGTGGTCGACCATATCCTCCACCTCGAAGGCGGCAAGGTCACGCTCTACCCCGGTGGATACAATGATTTCGAGCGTCAGCGCGCCGAGCGGATCGCGCAGCTCGCCGCCGCCAAGGCCGCGCAGGATGCGCAGCGCGCCAAGCTGCAGGACTATGTCGCGCGCAACAGCGCGCGCGCGTCGACCGCGAAACAGGCGCAGTCGCGTGCGAAGCAGCTCGCGAAGATGCAGCCGATCGCGGCGGTTGCCGAGGACCCCAGCCTCGTCTTCGACTTCCCGAGTCCCGACGAGCTGAAGCCGCCGCTCATCACGCTCGACCTCGCGAGCGTCGGCTACACGCCGGGCGAACCGATCCTGACGCGGCTCAACCTGCGCATCGATCCCGACGACCGCATCGCGCTCCTCGGCCGCAATGGCAATGGCAAGACCACGCTCGCGCGCCTGCTCGCCGCACAGCTGACACCGATGGACGGCGCGATGGCGGCGTCGGGCAAGATGCGCGTCGGCTATTTCACCCAATATCAGGTCGAGGAACTCGACGGCAGCGACACGCCGCTCGGCCATATGACGCGCGTGATGACGGGCAAGACGCCCGGCGCGGTGCGCGCGCAATTGGGGCGCTTCGGCTTCACCGGCAACAAGGCGACGACCGAGGTCGGCAAGCTGTCGGGCGGCGAACGCGCGCGGCTCGCGCTCGCGCTGATCACGCGCGACGCGCCGCACCTGCTCATCCTCGACGAGCCGACGAACCACCTCGACGTCGACGCGCGCGAGGCGCTGGTGCAGGCCTTGAACGGCTTCGACGGCGCGGTGCTGATCGTCAGCCACGACCGCCACATGCTCGAACTCACCGCCGACCGCCTCGTACTCGTCGATGGCGGCACCGCGCGCGACTTCGACGGCAGCATGGACGATTATGTCGCCTTCATCCTCGGCAAGGGTGCGGCGAACGACGATGCCAAGGGCGACGCGCCGGCGAAATCGAGGGACGCGAAGTCGGCGCGGCAGGAAGCCGCGAAGGCGCGCGAGGCGCAGGCGGCGCTGCGCAAGAGTGCAAAGGATCACGAAGCGCAAGCCGAAAAGCTGAACAAGCAAATCTCGGCAATCGACCGCGCGATGTTCGACCCCGCGAGCGCCGAACCCGCGCTCGCCAAGCTGACGATGGGCGACCTCGCGCAGCGCCGCGGCAAGGTCGCGGCGGAGCTGGAGCGCGTCGAAGCGGCGTGGATGGAAGCACTCGAGGCGATCGAGGAAGCGGCTGCTTAGCCTCGCCGCCGCGAAGGCGGGGCCGTTATCACCCTTGCTCTTCCTCGCTGCGTAACCCTCCAGCGGCCCCCGCCTTAGCGGGGGCGACGTTATCCTGTGTGTCGCTCGCGCATTGACTCACGCCCCGCATTTCATCATAATAGTTTCAATTGAAACCATATGAGGGAATGCACCATGGCCGACCTGTTCGAAAATCCGCTGGGTCTCGACGGCTTCGAATTCGTCGAATTTTCGGCACCCGAAAAGGGCATTCTCGAACCCGTTTTCTCGGCCATGGGCTTCACGCGCATCGCGCGGCACCGCTCGAAGCAGGTCGAACTCTGGCGTCAGGGCGGAATCAACCTGATCGCCAATTACGAGCCCAAATCGCCCGCCGCCTATTTCGCCGCCGAACACGGTCCCTCCGCGTGCGGCATGGGCTGGCGCGTCCGCGACGCTGCAAAGGCCTATGCCGAGGCGATCGCGCGCGGCGCCGAGCCGGTCGAGGTCAAGACCGGCCCGATGGAACTGCGCCTGCCCGCGATCCGCGGCATCGGCGGCTCGATCATCTACCTCATCGACCGGTACGAAGGGAAAAACGAGGAGGGCGACCTTTCGATCTACGACATCGATTTCGTCTATGAGGAAGGCGTCGACCGCCATCCGGTCGGCGCGGGGCTGCAGGTGATCGATCACCTGACGCACAATGTCTACGGCGGCCGCATGGCGCACTGGGCCGCCTTCTACGAGCGCATCGCAGGCTTCCGCGAGATCCGCTATTTCGACATCAAGGGCGAATATACCGGCCTCACGTCAAAGGCGATGACCGCCCCCGACGGCAAGATCCGCATTCCGCTGAACGAAGAGGGCGCCGGCGGCGGCGGCCAGATCGAGGAATATCTGCGCGCCTATAATGGCGAGGGCATCCAGCACATCGCCTTCGCCTGCGACGATCTCTACGCCGCGTGGGACAAGCTCAAGGACTATGGCAATCCCTTCGCGCCGGCGCCGCCCGAAACCTATTACGAGCTGCTCGCCGAGCGCCTGCCCGGCCATGGCGAACCCGTCGACGAACTGAAGTCGCGTGGCCTGCTGCTCGACGGCTCGACGACCGAGGGCGACCCGCGCCTCCTGCTCCAGATCTTCGGCCAGACGGTGATCGGCCCCGTCTTCTTCGAATTCATCCAGCGCAAGAAGGATGAAGGCTTCGGCGAGGGCAATTTCACCGCGCTCTTCAAATCGATGGAACTCGACCAGATCCGCCGCGGCGCGCTCAATGTCGAGGAACCCGCCGAATGACGAGCCCGATCAAATTGGGCGGCGTCCACCACGCCGCCTATCGCTGCCGCGACGCAAAGGAGACGGTCGACTGGTACGAGCGCATGCTCGGCATGACCTACACGACCGCTTTTGCCGAGGATCATGTGCCGTCGACCGGCGAGTACGACCCCTATATGCACGTCTTCCTCGACGCGGGGAACGGCAATATCCTCGCCTTTTTCGAGCTGCCGAACCAGCCCGACATGGGGCGCGACGAGAATACGCCCAAATGGGTCCAGCATCTCGCGTTCAAGGTCGGCAGCTATGACGAGCTGGTCGCCGCGAAGGAACATCTGACCGCGAACGGCATCGACGTGCTCGGGCCGACGCATCACGGCATCTTCAAGTCGATCTATTTCTTCGACCCCAACGGCCACCGCGTCGAACTCGCGTGCGACATCGGCACCGACGAGCAATATGCCGAGCTCAAACGTGTCGCGCCGCTGATGCTAGAGGAATGGAGCCAGACCAAGAAGGCGCCGCGCCACGCCGACTGGCTGCATGCAGAGGCGAACGAGTAGTCGAACTCACCGCAATTCCCGATCGTATCGAGCGAAGTCGAGATACGGGAAGGCGTGCACGAACTCGGCGTGTCTCGACTTCGCTCGACACGAACGGTGTGGGGTAGGTTACGCCCTATCCAGCCCGATGCTCTCCAGCGTCGCGCCGCTGCATCTGTCGGCTTCCTTGGTCTTGCCGTCGCCCGACAGCGCGCCGATCGCGAGGAAGCCCGCGACCACGGCGACCAGAAATGCGCCGGTGACCCAGATCAGATATTTGTCGATGAACGCCTTGATGGGCGCCCCGAAGAGCCGGAACAAAATCCCGACGAGCATGAAGGAAAAGGCCCGGCTGGCGAGGCTCGCCCACAGGAAGGTCCAGAAGCTCATGTGGATGAAGCCGGCGGTGATCGTCAGCAGCTTGAACGGGATCGGCGTCGCGCCCTTGATCAGGATGATCTCGGCGCCATATTCGCGCAAATAGCAGGCGGCCGGCGGAAAGGCATCGGTCAGTCCGAGCGCGCCGAGCAACGCCAGCCCGACGCTTTCATAGAGAAAGAAGCCGATCAGATAGCCGAGCATCCCGCCCGCGACCGACGCGAGCGTGCAGATGACTGCATAGCGCACCGCCTTTTGCGGATTGGCGAGGCACATCAACCCCAGCATCGGGTGCGGCGGAATCGGGAAAAAGCTCGCTTCGATGAAGGACACCAGCGCCAGCCAATATTCGGCGTGCGGATGCGCGGATTTCTCCATGGTCCAGTTGTAGAGATTCTGGATCATGGATTTGTTGCGGGGCGTTGCGGTCATGTTGGTCCTTCGAATGCCGCCCTCGCGACCTGTGCCTGTCCCCTATGCCGTCCGTGTCGAGCGAAGTCGAGACACGCGAAGCAGAGCGCCCTAAGCGTGTCTCGACTTCGCTCGACACGAACAGTGTCAGTTTTCCTAGTGGCGGAAGTGCCGCATCCCGGTGAACACCATCGCGAGGCCTGCTTCGTTCGCCGCCGCGATCACCTCGTCATCGCGGATCGACCCGCCTGGCTGGATGACGCAGGTCGCGCCCGCCTCGACCGCCGCGAGCAGCCCGTCGGCAAAGGGGAAGAAAGCGTCGCTCGCGACCGCGCTGCCTACGGTGCGCGGCTCCGCCCAGCCATGCGATTCCGCCGCTTCGCGTGCCTTGACGGCGGCGATGCGCGCGCTGTCGCGGCGGTTCATCTGTCCCGCGCCGATGCCCGCGGTCGCGCCGCCCTTGGCATAGACGATCGCGTTCGATTTGACGTGCTTGGCGATCGTCCACGCGAACAGCGCGTCGGTCAGCTCTTCCTCGGTCGGCGCGCGGTCGGTGACGACCTGCAGGTCGGCGCGGGTGATGCGGCCATTGTCGCGGCTCTGTGCGAGCCAGCCACCGGCGATGGTCTTGAGCATCAACCCGCCGCGCGCCGGATCGGGCAGCTCGCCCGTCAGCAGCAAGCGCAGATTCTTCTTCTTCGCGAACACCGCGCGCGCGTCGGCGTCGGCGTCGGGCGCGCAGACGACTTCGGTAAAAATCCCGCTGATCAACTCGGCGGTCGCGCCGTCGAGCGGCCGGTTGACCGCGATGATGCCGCCGAATGCCGACACATCGTCGCACTTCAGCGCCGCGTCATAGGCCTCGGCGATCGTCGCGCCGCTCGCGACGCCGCACGGGTTGGCGTGCTTGACGATGACGCAGGTCGGATCGGCCTCGCGGAATTCGGCGACCAGTTCGAGCGCGGCGTCGGCGTCGTTGATATTGTTGTAGCTCAGTTCCTTGCCCTGCACCTGTTCGGCCTGCGCGATGCCGCGCGCGGCGGGGCCGGCGGGCAGGTAGAGCGCCGCCTTCTGGTGCGGATTCTCGCCATAGCGGAGTTCGCTGCCGAGCTTGGCGGTCAGCGGCAGCGTATCGGGGAAGGTCTTGCCCTGATCGGCAAAGGCGAACCAGCTCGCGATCATCCCGTCATAGGTCGCGGTGTGCGCAAAGGCGGTGGCAGCGAGGCGCTTGCGAAGCGCCAGCGTGGTGGCGCCGCCGTTCGCGTCCATCTCGGCGATCACCGCGGCATAATCCTCGGGCTCGGTGACGATATTGACGAAGGCGTGGTTCTTCGCCGACGAACGCACCATCGCGGGCCCACCGATGTCGATGTTCTCGATGATATCCTCGCGCGGCGCGCCCTTGGCGACTGTCGCGGCAAAGGGGTAGAGGTTGACGACGACAAGATCGATCGCGCCGATGCCATGCTCTTCCATCGATGCGACATGCGCCGCGTCGTCGCGCACCGCGAGGATGCCGCCATGCACCGTCGGGTGCAGCGTCTTGACGCGCCCGTCCATCATCTCGGGAAAGCCGGTGAGGTCCGACACGTCGAGAACGTCATGGCCCGCTTCGCGCAGCGCCTTCGCGGTCCCGCCGGTCGACACGAGTTCGACGCCGTGACGGACGAGCGCAGCGGCGAGCTCGGCGAGCCCCGCCTTGTCGCTGACGGACAGGAGGGCGCGGCGGACGGGAATCAGGTCGGTCATTTGGGAGGGCCTCGGCTGGCGATGGGATGACGCGGCTCCCCTAGGCGCGCGCCGTCCGTATCGCAACCCTTCCGCCCCCTTTTTAGAGCCCCAATGCCGCCGCGATCCGGTCCCAGCGCACCAGCTTGAAATTTTGAGCGTTGGGTGCGTTGTCGCCGTCCTGTGCAATGAAGAGGCCATCGGGCCAGGCGGCGCCGAAGTCGCCCGCGACCGCGTCGATCCCGTCGGTTTCGCTCGTTGCGCCGAATGCGCCCGCCGCGACCGCAAAGCGCCCGACATATTCGACCGAAGGCAGCTTGAAGACCGCATAGGCATTGTCGCCCTGACTCGACACGAGCAGGTAGCGCTGGCCCTTGTGATCGATCGTCGCAAGGCCTTCGACATCGGCGACGAGGCGCTGGTTGTCGACCGGCGCCACCATGCGCGCAGTCGCCCCCTTGCCATCGGGCTTCAGCTCCCAGACCCCGGCATCTTCCTCGCCGACATAAAGCGTGTCGCCGTCGAAGACGCAGCCTTCGGATTGGGTCGGAATCTTGTATTCCCATTCAGTCGCAAAGCCCGGCGTGCCGTCGACGGTCAGCGTGCCGACGCGCACCGTGCCGTCCTTGACGATCAGCGCCGCGGTGATCGGCGCGCCGGGGGCGGTCTTCTTGAGACAGAGGCCATAGGCCTCGCCCGTGCCCGCCGCCGCGCGGCCAAGCGATACGATCGCCGGCTTGTCGGCGTCGAGGCGGAAGACTGCGAGATGCGCGTTCACCCCGTCGTTGCGATCGCTTGCGACGATGATGTCGCCCGCGACGTCGACATTGTTGACGAGGCCCGCCTGCGTGAAGGCGATATCCTTGCCCGTCAGGTCATAGACATGCAGCCCCGCCTTCTTGTCGGTGGCGACGATCAGTGCGCGGTTCGGATCGGCGGGATCGATCCAGATTGCCGGATCGTCGGCGGCATCGGCCTTACCCGTGCCGACCGGCGCGGTCTCACCGCTCGCGGTGACCTGCACCGGCGGCAGGCCGGTGAACACGGGCTCGCTGGCGGCGCAGGCGGCCAGCGAGAGGAGCGGGAGCAGGGCGACGAGGCGGCGCATCAGAACTTCACCCGCGCGCCGAATTTCATCGTCCACTTATACTGCTCGAACTGCAGCAGATTCTGCCGCGCGCCGACATTGTTATAGGCATAATATTTGGCGTTGTTGATGTTCACCCATTCGTAGAAGACCTGCACCTTCTCGGTCACGTCGACCTTGGCCGACAGGTCGAGCTGGAAATGATTGTCGACGATCCGGTCTTCGGCCGCGGTATCGCCGAGTTCGTCGAGATATTTCGAGCGATAGGTGCCCGCAAGGCGCAGCGAGACCGGCCCTTTCTCATAGCCCAGCGCCGCGTTGAATGTGTGCTTCGACGCCGCGGGCAGGCGGATTTCGCGCAGGTCGGTAATGTCGCCGTCGGTCGGCACCTTCCCCGTCGCGTCGGTATAGGTGTAGTTGGCGTTCACGAGGAAGCCGTCGAGCGGCGCGGGCAGGAAGCGCAGCGCCTGCGTGTAGCTGAGTTCGAGGCCCCAGATCTTGGCGCTGTCGCCGTTGATCGGGATCGTCGCCTCATCGAACGCGATACCATTATATTCGCCCGCATCTTCCAGATTGGTGTCGACGATGAAATTCTTGATGTCCTTGTAGAAGACACCCGCCGACAGCGCGCCATTGTTCGGCAGATAATATTCGACGCCGGCGTCGAAATTCCATGCTTCATAAGGTTTGAGATCGGGATTGCCGAACTCGCCCTCGCGCTCATTGTCGTCATTCTGTTCGATGGTGAAGCGCGGCGCGAGTTTCGACAGCTTCGGGCGGACGAGGCTTTTCGACGCTGCGGCGCGCAGCACGAGATTCTGTTGCGGTTCCCAGCGGATCGTCAGGCTCGGTAGCCAGTCACCATAGCTGCGCTTGAACTGATTGGGCACGCTGATCACGGTGTCGTCATCGGCTTCCGATCCGTCGGGCAGGTCGCCGCCTTCTTCGATCAGAGTGACGGTGTTGGCGCGAATGTCGTTCTTGGTATGCTCATAGCGAACGCCGCCGATCACGCGCAGCGTGTCGCTGTCCCAGCGGCCGAGCAGATAGCCGGCCGCCACATCCTCGCTCACCGAATAATCCTCGACGGACGAATCGAACAGCGAATCGAGTTCGTTCAGTTCGAAATCGCCACGGTTGGCATTGAAGAATGCGCGCACGCTCTTTTTGTCGGGAACCGGCGATATGTTGGTAAGGCGATAGGTCTGGTTGCCGACAAAGTCGCCGAGCGTCAGATCGTCCATTTCCCAATATTGGGTTTCGAGATTGTAGCTCTTGTCGCGCCAGCGGCCCTTCGCGCCGGCCTGGATCGTGAAGGTGCCATTGCTCATCGCGAATTCGCGGCCGAGGTCGAGCTTCGCGCCCCATTCCTCGTCCTGCGAGTCGGACAGGCCGGTGACCTGGATGCTGTCGAGCTCATAGGCGCCGGGATCCGAGAAGTCGGCGATCGCGCCGGCATCGCCGCCGACGGTATAGAGCGGTCGCCGCGGATCGGCGAAATCGAGCCCGAGCAGCAGACCATTGTCCTCGAAGCTCTGTTCGAAATTCGCAGGGTCTATCGACCCGTTCTCGCGCTCGGTGGATTTCGCATAGCTGACCGAATATTTCGCGTGCCAGCCGTCGCTGTCGGTCTCGCCGCCGAGCGTGAGGCTGCGGATACGCTGCCGCTCGAAACGGTCCTTGAGCGACCGCTGGACCTGCAATTCGCCGTCGGCGTCGCTGTAGACCAGATCGGCGCCGTCGCCGGTCACGTCGCCCGCGTCCTCGAGCTTGAGGCTCGTTTCGCGGCGATACTCCTGGTCGTCGAACTGGCTGTAGATGCCGCGGGCATAAAGCTTCGTCGACGAACCGAGACGAAAGTCGAAGTTCAAATTGGCCGAGATGCGCTCGCGCTCGACGTCATAGTCGCGGTAATTGACCTCTTCGGTCGTGATCTGGCCGTCGTCGTTCACGTCCCAACCGTCGGCCTCGACATTGTCGGTCTCGAACTTGCGCTGATAATAGGAGATGCCGCCCGACACGCCGACATTGTCGCCGAGCCGCTGCGCGAAATCGATGCTGCCCTTGGGCGTCAGCTGTTCCGAATAATCATTGTAGCTGCCCTCGATCTTCGCGGTCAGCAGATTCTTGCGGCGCTCGAAGGCGCTCGTCGTGTGGATCTCGATCGACGCGCCGATCGTGTCGGCATCCATGTCGGGGGTCAGCGATTTCTTGACCTCGATCGACTCGATGCTGTCGCTCGAAATCACGTCGAGCGCGACCGAGCGGACGTCGCTTTCGGGAGCGGGCAGGCGGACGCCGTTCACCGAGGTCGCGTTGAGTTCGGGATCGAGCCCGCGCACCGAGACGAAGCGCCCTTCGCCCTGATCGTTGAGGATGTTCACGCCGGGCAGGCGGCGTAACGATTCGGCGACATTCTGATCGGGGAACTGGCCCACTGCGTCACGCGTCAGCACGCTTTCGACGCCGTCTGCGGCCTTTTGCCGCGACAAGGCGCTCGCCTGATTCGCCGACTGGCCGAGGACGAGGATCGATCCGTCGGTGCCGAGGACGATCTTTGCCGTGGCGTTGCCCGATTCGGGGACCACGACGGTGATCCTGCGCGTCTCGGCGCCCACGTAAGTCGCTTCGATCGTATAGGTGCCTGCGGGGATGTTGGCGAAGCGGAAGCTCCCGTCGCGGTCGGCTTCGGCGACGCGGCCCAGCTCGACGATGCGCAGCTGCGCGCCTTGCAACGCGCGCGTGTCGGTCGCGTCGGTCACGGAGCCGGTGACGTCGCCGGCGAAGGCGGGCACGGGAAACGCGACCGCGAGCGAAAGGCAGGTGCCGAGCAGGATGCGCGAACGGACGGTGCGAAGCTTGTGCATGGAGATCCCCCGAAGAGTGAGAAGATCGCCGGTTCCTGTTGGCTCCCGGCGAGTCGAGGGGCCAGTGGCAGGGCTCTATGACCGCTGTGTTACGCGAGTGTCACACTGCTGAAACACAAGGAGGCGGGTAATGCCAAGTGCACGGGAATGTGCCGGAAATTACCTTCGCAAAATTTCCCGCGGTGCGGATCGCCGGTCACCCGATATGCTTGAAAATCCACCCCACGCTCGCGCCGCCCGCGGGCGCCTTGCCGGTGACGACGAGCTGTTCGGTCGGGTGCGGGCGGCCTTCGCCGTCGACCCACAGGCTCTGCTCGATTTCGAGCGCGCCTTCGGAGGTGCGGAATTGCCATAGCGGCCCGCCGTTCACGCGCAGCAGCGCCCCCAATTTGTCGGCGGTCAGGCTCGCTGAAATATTCCGTCCGAGGTGAAAGCGCAGCGTGAAGCCCTTGTCGCCCTTGCGCCGCGCGCGGGGGGCAGGGAGCAGCATGTCCTCGCCGCGCAGCTCGCGCCCGTTGGGCGACAGGATCAAGAGGCGGCGGTGGATCAGCCCGTGGCGCCGCGCATAGCCGTCGTGGCTCATCTCGACGCGGCTGCCCTGCGGCGTCTCGCGCCGGTCGAGCTCGACCTCGGTGACGCCCTTGCCGAGCGATCCGTTGGCGAGGATCGCGGTCGAATTGGCGTCGCCCAGCGTCAGCGTCGAATGCGCCGCGGTGGTGCGCAGGCCGCGCGCGAGGTCGGCGGGGATCGTGGCGCCGGTCAACGCCGCGCCCCCGCAATTGACGACGATGCGCTCGTCGCCGTCGCTGAGTTCGAAGGCGAGCGTCGAGGCGCAGCCCGCTTCGGTCACGCGCGCGATCGGCGGCGGCGCCGCGTCGGCGAGCAGCACGACCTTGTTCGCGACGAGCCGCTGATAACCCCAGTCGCGCGCCTGCTTGAGCGGCCGCGTGCGCACCCCGCTGGCATCGACGACCGCCTGCACGGTGGCGGCGGAGGTCGCGCCGCTGCCCTGCCAGCTGCCCATGCCGCCGTCGCTGTGGACGAGGCCGAGCAGCGCGGGAACCGCGCGGGCGAGCACTTCCTGGACGAAGGGCGGCACCTCAATGCGGCGCATGTCATATATTTTCGCGAGCATAGACAGCGCCATGATCGCGTCGAGTTGCGCCTGCGGCGAGCGCGAGATATTGCCGCCGTCGGCGTAGAAGCTCGTTTCGAGCACCTTGCGCAGCCCCGCTTCGCCGAAGACCTGTCGCGGCTCGCCGCCGGGCATCAGCAGCGACGCGGCGACGATGCCGACCCACGCGACCATCTGCCCCGTGCCCGGCCGCGTCTTGTCGGCGACGCGGTCGAGGTGGCGCGCCGCGCGCGCGAGATGGTTGAGCACCGCCGAGCGATAGACGAGGTCGCTCGACGAGAGGATCAGCGGCGCGTGCGCAGCCCAGAAGAGGATACGCCACGCCGTATTGTCGGCCTTCCACGCGGGTTCGCTCACCGTTTCGCCGTGCGTGCCGAGCCAGTGACGCACGACGGCTTCGGCGATCGGGGCGCCGTCGGCGCGCGTCCCCGTCGCGGCGAGATCGCGCAGCCACGCGAAGCTGTGCAGATAATCGGCGAAGGTCGGCGCGACATTGAGCGCGGCGAAGTCGAGCTCGCCGAGCGGCAGCTTCAGCCCGCGGTGCAGGAAATGCCCGGCGCGGATTGCGGTGCCCGCGCGTGTGTCGCCCGGCACCGGATCGGCCGGCACGCCGAGCAGCTTGAGCGGGAAGCGCCCTTTCAGCCGGAAGGCATGGAGCGGCGTGCGCCAGGTCAGCCGCGTGATCGCATTGGCGACGCGGTCGCCGAGCGACAGGCCCTTGTCGGCGGGCAGCCGGATCAGCCGCTTGCCGGGTTCGATCGTGTCGTCGAGCGGCGCGGCGTCGGCACCGGATTCAAGCGGCGGGTCGGCGGGGGCGGTGGTCAGCGGTCTCCCCTCCATCGATCAGGCTCCGCGCAGCGCCCGGATATTGCCCGCATAAGCGTCGGGCCCGCCCTTGAAGGTCGCGGTGCCCGCGACGAGCACATCGGCGCCCGCGTCGATCGCGAGCGGCGCGGTGCCCGCATCGATGCCGCCGTCGACTTCGAGCCGGATGTCGCGGCCCGATTTCTCGATCATCTTTTTGACCGCCTCGATCTTGCGAAGCTGGCTCGAAATGAAGCTCTGCCCGCCGAAGCCCGGATTGACGCTCATGATCAGGACGAGGTCGATATCGTCGATCAGATAGTCGAGCATCTTCGCGGGGGTCGCGGGGTTGAGCGAGACGCCCGCCTGCTTGCCCAGCGACTTGATGTGCTGGACGGTGCGGTGGATGTGCGGACCCGCCTCGGGGTGCACGGTGATGATGTCGGCGCCGGCGGCGGCGAAGGCGTCGAGGAAATGGTCGACGGGGCTGATCATCAGATGGACGTCGAAGGGCAGGGTCGAATGCGGGCGCAGCGCCTTCACGACCATCGGGCCGATCGTCAGATTGGGCACATAATGGCCGTCCATCACGTCGATATGGACCCAGTCGGCGCCTGCCGTCTCGATCGCGCGCACTTCCTCGCCGAGCTTCGCGAAATCGGCGCTCAGGATCGACGGGGCAATGCGGACGGGGGTGGTGGAGCCGGTCATGGACCGGCCTTAACCATCTAGCGAGTCGGGAGCAAGCGGGCCGGGTGCGCTATCAACAGCAATCGCCAAGAAAAATGGCGCGGGCTAGCGCCAGCGCCAGCCGCCCTCGGTCCGCGCGCGATAGATCGGCATCGGCGCGAGCCCCGCGGCGATCACCCCGATCGTCATCAGCAACGGCCGCTCGCGGAGCAACACGGCGACGCCGGTAATCAGCGCGACATGAAGCACCATCAGCACCCATCCCTGCCACGCGATCGGCAGGCCGGTCCCATATCCGTTGCGTTTGGGCCGAAACCAGGGGCGTTTGTCCAGAAACAGGTGGATCATTTCAGCTCTCCTCTTTCGGCGGCCGGCCCCGCTTCGGGGGTTGCGACTGCTTGACGCTCACGCCGCGCCGTCCCAGCGCCTCGCGCAGCAATATCTCGATCTCGGCGTTGGCGCTGCGCAATTCGTCGGCGGCCAGCCGTTCGACCGCGGCGTAGAGCGCCGGGTCGAGACGGAGGGCGAAGGCTTTCTTGGCGGACGCGGGCATTGGACAGGCTCAGTAGAGCGAACCGGTGTTGACGACGGGCTGCGTGTCGCGTTCGCCGCACAGCACGACCATCAGGTTCGACACCATCGCCGCCTTGCGTTCGTCGTCGAGGTCGACGACATTCTTCTCCGACAGGTGCGTGAGCGCCATTTCGACCATCGTCACCGCGCCCTCGACCAGCTTCTTGCGCGCTGCGATCACCGCTTCGGCCTGCTGGCGGCGGAGCATCGCGCCGGCGATTTCGGGGGCATAGGCGAGGTGGGTGAGCCCGCATTCGTCGACCGTGATTCCGGCGACGTTCAGCCGCTCGATCAGCGCTTTCCTCAGCTCCTCCCCGACCTCGTCATGGTTGCCGCGCAGCGTGACTTCCTGATGCTCGATGTCGTCATAGGGATAGCGCGAGCCGATCGAGCGCACCGCGGCCTCGATCTGCGCAAGGACGAACTCCTTGTAATCGTCGACGTCGAAAAGTGCCTGCGCGGTGTCGGTGACGCGCCATACGACCTGCGCCGCCATCTCGACCGGGTTGCCGCGTGCGTCGTTGACCTTGATCTTTTCGGAAATGACGTTGTTCGCGCGCACGGCGATCTTCTTGCGCGTCAGCCACGGCAGCACCCAGCGCAGCCCCTCTTCGCGGTCGGTGCCCTTATAGGCGCCGAACAGCTGGATCGCCGCGGCTTCGTTCGGATTGATGAGATAGAAACCGCAGAGAATGAGCGTGCCGACGACGCCCGCAACGACGACAACGATCCATTTCCAGGCGGTCATGACCTCGGCGTTGGCGTTGGTGATCGCCGCCCAGACGGCGACCCCGAGCAGCACCAGCCAGACGAATAGCATCAGATAGCCGCTTTGCGTGGCGGCGCGTGTTTCCCGGCTGCGGTTCAGCGCCGGCGTCCCTGTTTCGAACATCTTTCCCTCCGAATCATTCGATATAATGATGATATCATATTTATATCGAATCGGGCTATGGTCAACGGGATTTTGCGCGCAGGCTGCGGGTGACGGCTTCGGGTGGGAGCCGACCTCGCTCATTCGTCATCCCGGGCTTGATCCGGGATCCATCGCAGCGCTGAAGTCGTGGACCCCGGAACAAGCCCCGGGGTGACGATGTAAGGTGGGGGCTGCCACCGGTCGGCAGCCGCCCAAAACAAAGGTGTTATTATACCAAGTGTACCTAAGGGAAGAGGTGTTAGATGAGCGCGCTTGATGGCGACCGACTGAATGTCAGCGATAGGATGGTAGAGGCTGGTGTGAGGCGCTTCGCCGAAATGCACTTCCTTGATGATGCCGACGAAATCGTGCGCCGGGTGTACGCCGCGATGGAATTTCAGCGCAGGTCGGAAGCTTCCGCGACTAAATCCCGCGCATAAGCGAGAGCGAGATTCCCGAGAAAGAGCGGGTGGATCGACTCGTACAGCTTGTTGATCACACTACCCTTGTGGAGGCGCGGCACATCGTGGGTCTCGAGTTTCCTTGTGCGGGGATTTCTGTTCGTTACTGGTATCGCCGCGAAGATAATCCGATCCACCAGCGTGATTTTTTCACCCGGCACGGCGGGCTCCAAAGGATCGTGCGTCAACTTTCCATCCTTATATTGCGCATTCATCATAACAATACCGCCCGGTGCGGTGAGGAAAGTCTGACGCTGTTCCGCATTTATCTTTTCAAGTCGATGCGTTTTACAATTTCTAGCCGCATGAAGATATCTGAGAAGTTCGTCTTTCTCACGAAATTCAACCTTGCGCGCATACCAGTGCCACGATTGAGTGCCGGTCGCTCCGGCGTTCAACTTCTCGTAAATTTGATAGACTGACTCTAAAAAGTGCCCCCAATAATGCTCCGCCTCTTCCAGATTCTTGGCATTTTTGAGATGGGAAAGGTCCCGCTCCGCCGAACGGATAGCGCGATTAGCTTCGTCTATTGCGTCCGCCCTCATACGGCGATCTTATCGTTGTTTAAGTGAGTCGGCTAGGTGCCGACGCGGGTGCTCTTGCCCTGCATCTTGCTGATACGCTCCACGCCACCACAGTGCGGGCAGACCGGGCCTTCCGGCCAAATTCGCGCCTCTACGTAAGCGTAGGCCGCTTCTTCGTTGTGAAAGTGAGGGGCGGAAAGGTTCGACACGGCTTATCTCCTGAACGTGGATTCACCCTACGTTCTAGGAGTGGGTACGCCAAGTATAACAACGCCAAAACAAAGGGGGCGAAATCGCCCCCTTTGCCGCATCAGTGTCGTTCGCCTCACTCGGTCGGAAAACCGCGCTTCGCGAGCAGCGCCTTCACATCGGGATCGCGGCCGCGGAAGGCGCGATAGGCCTCGGCGCGGTCGGTCTCGTTGCCCGTCATCAGCAGGATGGTGCGGAACTTGTCGGCCACCGTGCGATCCCACGGTCCGCCTGCTTCGGTGAAGGCCGCCCAGGTATCGGCGTCCATCGTTTCCGACCAGAGGTAGCTATAATAGCCCGCCGAATAGGCGTCCGAACTGAACAGATGGCCGAACTGCGGCAGGCGGTGCCGCATCACTATTTCCTTCGGCATGCCAATTTCGGCGAGCGTCTCGCGCTCGAACTTGTCGACATCGGCCGGCGGCGTCTTGCGGTCGTGCAGCTTCATGTCGACGATCGCGCTCGCCAGATATTCGACCGTGGTGAACCCCTGGTTGAACTTGTCGGAGGCGAGGATTTTGTCGACCAGCGCCTGCGGCATCGGCTCGCCCGTCTTGTAGTGCGTCGCATATTTCGACAGCACCTCGGGGGTCATCAGCCAATTCTCGTTCACCTGGCTCGGATATTCGACGAAGTCGCGCGGCACGCCGGCGAGCGCCGGATAGGTGACCTGCTGCAGCAGATAATGGATGCCGTGGCCGAATTCGTGGAACAAAGTCTGCGCATCGTCGAGGCTGATCAGCGTCGGCTCGCCCTTCGCGGCTTCGGTGAAATTATTGTTGTTCGAGGCTAGGACATTGCGCTCGCCGCCCAGCGTCTGCTGGCTGCGATAGGTCGTCATCCACGCGCCCGAACGCTTCCCGTCGCGCGCGAAATTGTCGAGGTAGAAGACCCCGACATTCTCGTTCGTCTTGAGGTTATAGACCTCGAAGGTGCGGACCTTGGGGTCGAACACCGGGATCGTGCCGGTATTTTCCCTGAAGCCGAGATCGTAAAGCTGTCCCGCCGCCCAGAACATGCCCTGGGTCAGCTTGTCGAGCTGGAGATAGGGCTTCACCTCGCTTTCATCGAGGTCGTATTTCGCCTTGCGGACCTTCTCGGCGTAGAAACGGTAATCCCATGGTTCGATCGTGATTTTCGGGCCTTTGCCGGCCTTCGCCTCGGCATCGGCGATCGCCTGCATGTCGGCGACCTCTTCCTTGACGCGCGCGACAGCGGCGGGCCAGACCTTCATCATCAGCCCCATCGCGGCCTCGGGGGTCTTTGCCATCGTGTCGGCCATGCGGTAATGCGCGTGGGTCGGGAAACCGAGCAGTTCGGCGCGCTGCTGGCGCAGCTTCAATATCTGGGCGATCGTCGCATTGGTGTCATTCGCGTCGCCATTGTCGCCGCGGTTCACGAACGCCTTGTAGACCTTTTCGCGAAGCGCGCGGTTGGTGGCATTCTGCAGCACCGGCTGCGCCGACGAGCGCGTGTTCTTGATCGCCCACTGGCCGGGCTTGCCATTGGCTTCGGCGGCCTCGGCGAGCGAAGCGACGAAGCCGGGCTCAAGCCCCGCGAGCTCGGCCTTGTCGGTGACGAAAGTATAGAGCTTTTCGTCGCCGAGCAGCTTCGACGAGAAGGCCGAGAACAGGCCTTCGAGCTTCGAGTTCATCTCGACCAGCTTCGTCTTGTCGGCGGGCGACAGGTTCGCGCCGTCGCGGACCATCTCGTCATAGCTTCGCTCGACGATGCGGATCTGCTGCGCGTTGAGCCCGCTCGAATTGCGCTTCTCGTAAACCGCCTTGTACCGCGCGAACAGCTTGGGATCGAGGAACAGCTCGGTGTAGAATTTGGTGAGCTTGGGGCTCCACTCGGCGTCGATGTCCTCGACGCGGTCGCTCGATTTGTTCGACGTCTGCACCCCCCACAGCGCAAAGAGGCGCTCCATCGTGTCGCCCGCAAGCATCATCGGCACATGGGTGTTCTCGAAGGTCGGCGCTTCGGGGTTGTCGATCACCGCCTGCACCTCGGCCTTGGTTTCGGCCATGCCCTTGGTGAAGGCGTCGGGGAAGAGTTCGGGGTCGAGCTTGTCCCACGGCGGCACCCCTTCATAGGGGCCGGTCCAGGGCTGAAGCAGCGGGTTCGCGCCGGTGGGCGCGGTGGCGGCCGGCTGGGGGGCGGCGGTCGGTTCGGCGGCGGTTGCGATGCTCATCTGGCTATAACCCGTCATCATCGCGGTGGATGCAAGCAGGATCGACAAATGACGGACAAAAGGCTGCGCGGCGCGCGGCATAAGCATATCTCCCCGAAGGATAAGGTTTCGGACGAAACCATGTCGGGCGCCGTCTTAACCGGATATGACAGGGGGGTGCAAGGGTGGGAGGCTTGGTTGATCCTCCCTGTCGCGAAGCGATGGGGAGGGGGGGGCGCCGCGAAGCGGTGGTGGAGGGGCGGCAACGTCGCGTTGTGGCCCCTCCGTCAGCGGCTACGCCGCTGCCACCTCCCCACGGCTTCGCCGCAGGGAGGATTTATTCATCCTGCAAACATCTTCTGCGCCAGCCCCGGCACATCCACGCGGAAAGCAAACACCCCGCCCGCGTGCAGCTGCTCCTCGCGCTCCGCGTCGGTCAGATTCTTGCCCGCGCTGGTGACGAAGGCGGTCTTGAGATCGGGTCCACCGAACGCGATCATCGTCGGGCGCTGGACGGGCAGCTCGACCGTCTGGATCAGCTCGCCCGCGGGCGAGAAGCGCACGACGCGCCAGCCGTCCCACAGCGCCGACCAATAGCAACCCTCGGCATCGACCGCGCCGCCGTCGGGGCGGCCGTTGCCGAACTCGAATTGATGAAAGACGCGGCCGCCCGCCAGCGTGCCCGCCGCCATGTCGACGTCATAGGCGCGGATCGCGTGTGTGGGCGTGTCGGCGTGATAGAAGATGCGCCCGTCGGGGCTGAATGCCGCGCCGTTGCTCGTCGTCAGCCCATGCAGGATTTCGGTCAGCGACCCGTCGGGGTCGAGGCGGTAGAGCGTCGCGGCCGGGTTCGCCTTGTCGCTCGTCAGGCTGCCGACCCACAGGCGGCCGAGCGCATCGACGCGCCCGTCGTTGAAACGCTGCTCGGGCTTGTCCGCGAGCACCGCCGGGCCGAAGGGGCGCGGCGCCGCGCCCCAGCCGTCGATCAGCGCGCAACCATTTTCCAGCGCCGCGACGAGCCCGCCCGCGGCGCGCGGCGCGATGCACCCGACCTGTTCGGGAAGCTCCATGACCTCGTCGGCGCCCGTCGCGGGATCGGTGCGATGGATTTTTCGGGCGTCGATATCGACCCAATAGAGGCGGGCTTCGGCGGCGTGCCAGACGGGTGATTCGCCGAGCAAGGCGCCGGCGTCGAGGAGCAATTCGACCATGCGCCGGGCTCTAGCGCGGCGGAGCGGAACTGCCCAGCGGTTCAGCGGCCTGAAAAGCTATTCGTCGCCCCCGCGGAGGCGGGGGCCGCTGGCAACCTGGCGCAATGCCGATAGCGGCCCCCGCCTTCGCGGGGGGCGACGGAGAACTTCATGCCGTAGCGTCTTTCTACTTGACGTGGACGTAAACGTAAGGTCTTTTGATCGGGAAGATGCGGCCGACTCCCCGCTTGCGTTCGGTCGCCCTCAGGGAAAGGAAGATCAATGTCGCTCGATAGCCTGTCGCGTTTCGCCTATAACGAGGATCATGAGGCGTTCCGCGCGACGGTGCGCCAGTTTCTCGAAAAGGAAGTCGCCCCGAACGCCGCGCAATGGGCCGAGGACAAGATCGTGCCCAAGTCGATCTGGCCGAAAGCGGGCGAGATCGGCATGCTCTGCCCGACGGTTCCCGAGGAATATGGCGGGCTCGGCCTCGACTTTGGCTATAATGCGATCGTCGACGAGGAAAGCGCCTATTACGGCCGCGCCACGACCGGCTTCTCGCTCCAGTCGGACATCGTCACCAGCTACATCGTCAAATATGGCAGCGAAGAGCAGAAGAAGCACTGGCTGCCCCGGATGGTGTCGGGCGAGACGATCACCGCGATCGCGATGACCGAACCGGGCACCGGCTCCGACCTTCAGGGGATGCGCACGACCGCGAAAAAGGATGGCAATCATTATGTCATCAACGGGTCGAAGACCTTCATCACCAACGGCCAGAACGCCGACCTGATCCTCGTCTGCGTCAAGACCGATACCGAGGTCGAACCGGCGTGGAAGGGGGTCTCGATCGTGCTCGTCGAGGCCGACCGCGAGGGTTTCGAGCGCGGCCGCAACCTCGACAAGATCGGTCAGGACGAGGCCGACACGTCGGAGCTCTTCTTCAACGACGTTCGCGTGCCGATCACCAATTGCCTCGGCGAAGAGGGGCAGGGGTTCATCTATCTGATGAGCGAACTGCCGCAGGAGAGGCTTTCGATCGCGGTCAGCGCGCAGGCGTCGGCGCAGCGCGCGTTCGACGACACGGTCGAATATACGCGCGAGCGCAAGGCGTTCGGCAAGCCGATCCTCGATTTCCAGAACAGCCGCTTCGTCCTCGCCGATTTGAAGGCCAAGCTGCAGGTCGGCTGGGCGCATCTCGACTGGGCGCTCGCGCGACACATGAAAAAGGAGCTGACCCCCGAAGAGGGCGCGGCGGCGAAGCTCTGGCACACCGACCTTCAGTGGGAGGTGATGGACAAATGCCTCCAGCTGTTCGGCGGTTCGGGTTACATGAACGAATATCCGATCGCCCGCGCCTGGCGCGCGGCGCGCGTGACGCGCATCTTCGGCGGCACGAACGAAATCATGAAGGAACTGATCGGGCGCAAGCTCTGACGAGAAAACTCTCTCCCCTTGCGGGAGAGAAAGACTTGGCTTGGCGGCTTGCCGCCTAGCAAGTCTTGAGAGGGGTTCTTACGGTTGCGCTGAAGCGCGACCCCTCTCCCGGCTTCGACTAGGCAGCAAGCTGCCAAGTCTCAACATCCCTCTCCCGCAAGGGGAGAGGGAAGAAGGTGAAAGGAATTCTCCCATGGCCACAGCCTATATCGTCGACGCCGTCCGCACCGCGGGCGGCAAGCGCGGCGGCCGCCTTGCCGGCGTCCATCCCGTCGACCTCGGCGCCGCGGTGTTCGACGCGATCGCCGACCGCAACGATTTCGATACCAAGGCGATCGACGACGTCATCACCGGCTGCGTCAGCCAGGGCGGCCAGCAGACGATGGACGTCGGCCGCAACGCGGTGCTCGCCTCGAAGCTCCCCGACTCGATCCCCGCGGTGACGATCGACCGCCAGTGCGGCTCGTCGCAGCAGGCGATCCAGTTCGCGGCGCAGGCGGTGATGTCGGGCACGCAGGACATCGTGCTCGCCAGCGGCATCGAAAGCATGACGCGCGTGCCCATGGGCAGCGTCGCGACCTTGTTCATGAAAGAGGGCCTCGGCCACTACAAGTCCGAGCGGCTCGAGGAAAAATATCCCGGCATCATGTTCAGCCAGTTCATGGGCGCCGAGATGATCGTCAAGAAGCACGGCCTGACCAAGGCGGACCTCGACGCCTATGCGCTCGAAAGCCATCGCCGCGGTGCCGCCGCGACCGAGGCGGGGCACTTCCAGCGCGAGATCGTCGGGGTCGAGATCGACACCCCCGAAGGCCGCGAAATGCACCTGATCGACGAAGGCATCCGCTTCGATGCGACGCTCGAAGGCATCGCGGGCGTCAAGCTGCTTCAGGAAGGCGGCGCGATCACCGCGGCGTCGGCCAGCCAGATCTGCGATGGCGCCTCGGCGGCGCTCGTCGTCTCCGAACAGGCGCTGAAGGACCACAATCTCACGCCGCGCGCGCGCATCCACCACATCTCGGTCACCGCGGGCGACCCGGTGATCATGCTCGAAGAGCCGCTGTTCGCGACCGAACGCGCGCTGAAAAAGGCGGGCATGAAGATCGGCGACATCGACGCCTATGAGGTCAACGAGGCGTTCGCGCCGGTGCCGCTCGCCTGGCTCAAATATCTCGGCGCCGATCCCGCGCGGATCAACCAGCACGGCGGCGCGATCGCGCTCGGCCACCCGCTCGGCGCTTCGGGCACCAAGCTGATGGCGACCCTGCTCGGCGTGCTCGACGCGACGGGCGGCAAATATGGCCTCCAGACGATGTGCGAAGGCGGCGGCCAGGCCAACGTCACGATCGTCGAACGGCTTTGATCTGAAGCAATCAGCGTCGCCCCCGCGAAGGCGGGGGCCGCTATCGGGGCAGCGAGAGGCTGCCAACGGCCCCCGCCTTCGCGGGGGCGACGAATTAGGGAGACTGAATAGATGAAACTCGATTCCACCGTATCCGCCGTCGTCACCGGCGGCGCCTCGGGCCTTGGCGCTGCCACCGCACGCGCGCTCGCCGCGAAGGGCGTCAAGGTCGCGATCTTCGACCTGCAGGAAGAAAAGGGCAAAGCCATTGCCGCCGAACTCGGCGGTGTCTTCTGCGAATGCAACGTCACCGACGACGCGTCGGTCGATGCCGCTTTCGCCAAGGCGCGCGAAGCGCACGGCCAGGAGCGCATCCTCGTCAACTGCGCGGGCACCGGCAACGCGATCAAGACCGCGAGCCGCAGCAAGGAAGACGGCAGCATCAAGCATTTCCCGCTCGATGCCTTCAACTGGATCATCCAGATCAACCTCGTCGGCACCTTCCGCTGCATCGCCAAGTCGGCGGCGGGCATGCTGACGCTCGACCCGATGGAAGACGGCGAGCGCGGCGCGATCGTCAACACCGCGTCGGTCGCGGCCGAGGACGGCCAGATCGGTCAGGCGGCTTACTCCGCGTCGAAGGGCGGCGTCGTCGGCATGACCCTCCCCATCGCGCGCGACCTCGCGAGCGAAAATATCCGCGTCAACACGATCCTGCCGGGCATCTTCGATACCCCGCTGCTCGCGGGCGCGCCGCAGAATGTCCGCGACGCGCTGGGAGCCTCGGTGCTCAATCCGAAGCGCCTCGGCAACCCGGTCGAATATGCCAACCTTGCCATGTGCATGATCGAGAATGGCTATTTCAACGGCGAGGACGTCCGCCTCGACGGCGGCATCCGCATGGCGCCGCGCTGATATGCCGAAACCGGAGAGCTGGCGGCTGAACGCCGCCAGCTACCCCGTCCATCTGGACTTGCAAACGCGGTTCCAGGACATGGACATCAACGGCCACCTCAACAATGTAGCCTTCGCTGCGCTGTTCGAAAGTGGTCGCGTCTTGCTCAACCGCGAAGTACGCCCGCTGGGCGAACGTCCCGCGAACGAGCGGACGATGGTCGCGGCGGTCGAGATCAACTATCTCGCCGAGGGCAATTTCCCCGACCCGGTAAAGATCGCGACCGGCATCGGCCGCCTCGGTACCTCGAGCTGGACGATCGTCCAGGCGATGTTCCAGAACGGCCGCGCCATCGCGACCTGCGACACGGTGGTGGTGTGCCGCACCGACGGGCAGGCGAAGCCGCTGCGCGCGGAGATGGTCGCGGAGCTCGAAGAGAAGCTGGCGAAGGCGGTCTAGGTTCCTTCTCCCTTGATGGGAGAAGGACACGGAGCCTTGCGCCGAAGGCGCTAGGCGAAGCTGGATGAGGGTGATGGTGCGTCATGGCACTGCCCGTCTCAGGCCGAAACCGCACCCTCGCCGCTGCGACTAGGCAGCAAGCTGCCAAGTCTCGCTGCCTCCCCCATCAAGGGGGAGGGGAAAATCAGAGCTTCTTGTCCGCATCGGGCACCGACCGGATCAAATCGCGCGCGAAACCGATCAGCCCGATCTGACGGCGGCGCTTCAATCGCTCGGCGCGCAGGATCGCGCGGACCTCGTCGAAGCAGCCTTCGACATTGTCGTTGATGAGGACATAGTCATAGCCGTCCCAGTGGCTGATCTCGTTCGCCGCACGTTCCATCCGCGCCGCGATCACCTCGTCGCTATCGGTGTTGCGCGCGCGCAGCCGCCGTTCGAGCTCCTCCATCGTCGGCGGCAGCACGAACACGCGCACGACGTCGGGGCCGGCTTCCTGATAAAGCTGCTGCGCGCCCTGCCAGTCGATATCGAACAGCACATCCTTGCCCGCCTCGAGCATCGCATCGACCGGCGCGCGCGGCGTGCCGTAGCGGTGGCCGAAGACATGCGCCCATTCGAGGAACTCGCCGTCGGCGGCCATCTTCTTGAAGGTTTCGACATCGACGAAATGATAATGGACCCCGTCGACCTCGCCGGGGCGCGGCGGGCGCGTCGTCGCCGAGATCGACAGCGCGATATCCTTGTCGGCCTCGAGCATCATGCGCGAGATGGTGGTCTTGCCCGCGCCCGACGGCGAGGAAAGGACGAACAACACGCCGCGGCGGTTCAGGTGGACGCTTTCAGCCATGGGCGCTAATTGCGCGAGAGACGGGCGCGGTCAAGCGGGAAGGGGCGGCGATGATCCTTGGGGTTTCAAGACGGGGCTGGCTGGTCGCCGCGGCACTGATGGTCCTTTTCGCCGCGATCCTTTTCGCGATGGGACGCCCGCCGATCTGCCCGTGCGGAAGCGTAAGCCTGTGGCACGGCACCGTCCAATCGAACCAGAACAGCCAGCAGATTTCGGACTGGTACAGCTTCAGCCATGTCATCCATGGCTTCCTCTTCTTCGGCCTGTCGCGCTGGCTGATCCCGCGCCAGCCCTTGTGGGTCGCACTTGCGCTAGCGATCGGGATAGAGGCGGCGTGGGAAATCCTCGAAAATTCGCCCGTCATCATCGACCGCTATCGCGAAGTCACGATGGCCTATGGCTATTCGGGCGATTCGATCCTCAATTCGGTCAGCGACGCGCTCTTCATGATCCTCGGCTTCCTCGCGGCGAGCCGGATGCGCTGGTGGGCGACGGTGGCGATCGCGATCGCCTTCGAACTCTTCACGTTGTGGACGATCCGCGACAATCTGACACTCAATGTGCTGATGCTGGTGTCGCCGATCGAGGCGGTGAAGGAGTGGCAGGCGGGTTAGTACAGAGCGCGTTTAGTCCGCCTATCGTCCCGTTTGTGTCGAGCGAAGTCGAGACACCCATCAGCCTCGCGCAACACCGACGGTGTCTCGACTTCGCTCGACACGAACGGGATTAGGGTGCTGCGGATTACGCGCGCTGCTATTTTCAATGTATCGCCGGCCGTTTCCCGTTTGCGTCCACCGGGATCGCGGGCGGCAGCGCGTCGCCCATCGTCTCGCCGTCGGTCGGCACCTTCGCGGTGCCCGCATAGGTGTCGACGACGCCTGCATTCGCGAGCTCGGGATCGAGCGCATGCGCTTCCGCCGCCGCCTTGCGCGCTTCGGACCGTTCGGCCCATTTCTTGGTGAGATAGGCGCCCGCGACCGTCGCCGCCAGCACCGCATAGCGCTGCGGGAACAGGCGCCGCGCGGCGAACAATGTGCCAGCGCCGATCACGGCACCCGCGACGGGATGGTTGCCCTGCTTCCGTCCGATGGCGCTGCCCAGGACGCCGCCTACGATGCGACCGATCATCTTGTCTCTCCTTCCCCTCTTCAATTCGCAAGGGCGGCTCAGGGTTCCGATCCCAGCATCGTGCGCGGATCGACCACCCGGTCGAAAGTCGCGGCATCGACATAGCCGAGATCGAGCGCGGCTTCTTTCAATGTGCCGCCGGTTTCATGCGCATGTTTCGCGATCTTCGCCGCCTTGTCATAGCCGATTTCGGGCGCCAGCGCGGTGACGAGCATCAGCGAGCGATCGACCAGCTCGGCGATACGTGTCCGGTTGGGCTCGATTCCGGCGACGCAGCGTTCGGCGAACGTTGTCATGCCGGTACTCAGCAGATTGATCGAACGCAGCACATTGGCGCCTATCAGCGGCTTGAAGACGTTGAGTTCCAAGTGCCCCTGCAGTCCGCCCACGGTCACAGCCTGGTGGTTGCCGATCACCTGTGCCGCAACCATCGTCAGCATTTCGCACTGCGTCGGATTGACCTTGCCGGGCATGATCGAGCTGCCGGGCTCGTTGGCTGGCAGGTCGAGTTCGCCCAATCCGGCGCGCGGCCCCGAGCCCATAAGGCGAATGTCGTTTGCGATCTTGGTCAGCGAGACGGCGATTACATTGAGGGCACCGGAAAGTTCGACGAGCGCGTCGTTGCTTGCCAGCGCTTCGAATTTATTGGTTGCGCTGGAGAATTCAACGCCCGCAAGCGCGCTGATCTCGCGCGCTATGTCCTCGCCGAATTGGGCGGGGGCATTAAGACCGGTCCCGACGGCGGTCCCGCCTTGCGCCAAATGGAATATGTCCGTCGACGCGCTCGTGATGCGCACGCTCGCCTTGGCAAGCTGCACCGCATAGCCCGAAAATTCCTGCCCCAGCGTTAGCGGTGTTGCATCCTGAAGATGCGTGCGACCGATCTTGATGATATCGGACCAATCCTCCGCCTTTTTTTCGAGTTCGCTGCAAAGCTGGAGGATGGCGGGTTGCAAGTGGCTGCGCAGCGCGAGGGCTGCCGCAACGTGTAGCGCGGTCGGGAAGCTGTCGTTCGACGACTGGCTCATATTCACATGATCGTTCGGATGCACCGGCGACTTGCCGCCGCGGGTCCCGGCGAGCCGTTCATTGGCGATCCCGGCGATCACCTCGTTGACATTCATATTGCTTTGGGTGCCGCTGCCCGTCTGCCAGATGACGAGGGGGAACTGATCGTCGAATTTTCCTGCAACGATATCGGCTGCCGCCGCTTCGATGGCGTCAGCCAGCGCCGGATCGAGCCCGTGGTTCCGATTAACACGTGCTGCGGCCTGTTTGATGAGCGCGAGCGCGTGGACGATCTCGATCGGCATCCGCTCGCGCGCGCCGAAGGGGAAATTTTCGATCGATCGCTGCGTCTGCGCGCCCCAATAGGCCTCGGCGGGAACCTCGATCTCTCCGATACTGTCGCTTTCAATTCGCGCGCTCATGCCACCAGCATCCTTGTCACCAGAACCGCACCCGCCCAGATCATCGCGACGAGACCCAGCAACTGCCAATAGCCGCCCTCGCCGATGCGGCGGCGCAGCCATGCGGCGGCAAGCCAGACGAGTACAAGCGCCGGCGTCAGCACCAGCAGGCTGAAGCGCAGCAGTCCGTCGGCGATCTGTCCGCCCGCATAGTCGCCCTCGAACAGCGCATAACCCTCGACGCCCCACCAGAAGGCGCCGGTCAGCACGAGCATTCCGGCGAGTGCCCAATATTGCCAGAAGCGGCTCGGGGGCCAGAGCGGGCCCACGACGCTATCTCTTCTTGCCGAAATCCACCGTCACGACGTTCGACCCGTCCTCGCTCGTGACGTCGGGGCGGTCATTGTCGGCTTCGTCGTGCGGCTCGGGCTGCGCGGCCTCGTCGTCGCTGACCTGGAACTGCAGCCCGAAATCGACCGACGGATCGACGAAGGCGGTGATCGCGGCATAGGGGATCGTCAGCATCGACGGCGTCTGGTTGAACGACAGGCCGACGCGGAAATGATCCTCCTCGACGCTCAGGTCCCAGAAACGGTTCTGCAGCACGATCGTCATTTCGTCGGGGAATTTGGCGATCAGATGCGCGGGGATGTCGACCCCCGGGGCCTGCGTCTTGAAGGTGATATAGAAATGATGTTCGCCGGGCAGGCTGTCGTAACCCTCGATCTGGCTCAGCACGCGGCCGACCACGGCGCGCAGCGCGTCCTGCACGATTTCGTCATAGGGAATCAGGCTGTCGCGAACGTCATCACTCATGGCGAAGGGGGATGAACGCGCGCCGCGTGCGGGTCAAGGGGGGTCAAGGGGGGAGAATCGCCTTGCAACGCGAAACAGACGCTCTAAGGGGTCGCCCATGCGAACCGCCACCGTCCAGCGCACGACCAAGGAAACGGATATCGCGATCACCGTCAACCTCGACGGGACGGGCGAATATTCGGTGTCCACCGGCATCGGTTTCCTCGACCATATGGTCGAACAATTGTCGCGCCACTCGCTGATCGACATTTCGATGGCCGTGAAGGGCGACCTTCATATCGACCAGCACCACACGGTCGAGGACAGCGCATTGGCGCTCGGCGAAGCGGTGGCCAAGGCGCTCGGCGACAAGCGCGGCATCGCCCGCTATGGCGAGGCGCACGCGCCGATGGACGAGACGCTGACGCGCTGCGTGCTCGACATTTCGGGACGCCCGCACTGCGTCTATAAATCCAGCTTCTCGCAGCCGCGGCTCGGCGAGATGGATACCGAGATGTTTCCGCACTGGTTCCACAGCTTCGCGCAGACCGCGGGCATCACGCTGCACATCGAAATGCTCTATGGCGAGAACAACCATCACATCGCCGAAAGCATGTACAAGGCGCTTGCGCGTGCCTTGAGGCAGGCGGTCGAGATCGACCCGCGCAAGGGCGACGCGATCCCCTCGACCAAGGGCGTTCTCTAGGGGCCATCCATGAGCGTTGTTGCCCTGATCGACTATGGCGCGGGCAATCTTCGCTCGGTGCATAATGCGCTCGTCGCGGCGGGCGCCGACAATGTCGCGGTCACCGCCGATCCCGATGTCGTAGCCAAGGCCGACCGCATCGTGCTGCCCGGCGTCGGCGCCTTCGCCGCGTGCATGAACGGGCTTTCGGCGATTCGGGGACTGATCGCGGCGATGGAGCAGCGCGTGCGCGGCGAGGGGGCGCCCTTCCTCGGCATCTGCGTCGGCATGCAATTGCTCGCCGACGCGGGCGAGGAGCATGGGACGCACAAGGGGCTCGGCTGGATCGGCGGTACGGTGCGCGCCTTCGATCCGGCGCCGGGCCTCCGCATCCCGCACATGGGCTGGAACGACGTCGTTCCAACCTTCGCGCACCCGGTGATCGCGGCGGGCGAGGCCTATTATCTCCACGGCTATCATTTCGCCGATGCCGCGCATGTCGCCGCGACGAGCAGCCATGGTTCGACCTTCGCGGCGGCGGTGGCGAAGGACAATATCGTCGGCGTCCAGTTCCACCCCGAAAAAAGCCAGGCCTACGGCCTCGCGACACTAGAGAGATTCCTCGCATGGCGCCCGTAGATTCTGGCCTGACCATCTTCCCCGCGATCGACCTCAAGGGCGGGCAGGTCGTGCGGCTCGCCGAGGGCGATATGGCGCGCGCGACCGTCTATGGCGACGATCCCGCGGCGCAGGCGCGCCTCTTCGCCGATGCGGGCGCGTCGCACCTGCATGTCGTCGACCTCGACGGCGCCTTCGCGGGCGAAAGCGTCAATGGCGCGGCGGTCGAGAGCATCATCGCGGCCTTTCCGGGCAAGGTGCAGGTCGGCGGCGGCGTCCGTAATCGCGAAGGCGTCGACCGCTGGCTCGCGCTCGGCGTCGAGCGCGTGATCATCGGCACCGCCGCGCTCAAGGATTCCGAATTCGTCAAATCCGCCGCGCGCGACCTGCCCGGCCGGATCGTCGTCGGCGTCGATGCCCGCGATGGCATGGTCGCGACCGAGGGCTGGGCCGACGTCTCCGACGTCCGCGTCGAGGATCTCGCGCGCCGCTTCGAGGATGCCGGCGTCGCCGCCTTGCTCTTCACCGACGTCGGCCGCGACGGGCTGCTCAAGGGCTGCAATGTCGAGGCGACCGTGGCGCTCGCCAAGGCCGTGAGCATCCCCGTGATCGCCAGCGGCGGCGTCGCCGACATCGGCGACATCCATGCGCTTCGCCCGCACGTAGCCGACGGCATCGAGGGCGTGATCACCGGCCGCGCACTCTACGACGGCCGCCTCGACCTTGAGCAAGCGATTGCGATGGGGCGGGCGTGAGAAACGCCCTCTTCTCCGCTAGTGTCGAGCGTAGTCGAGACACCTCCTGGCTGGGCGCTTTGCTTCGGCGTGTCTCGACTTCGCTCGACACGAACGGGGTTGGGGGGGCGGGTTCGTGACCGTCCGCGTCCGCGTCATCCCCTGTCTCGACGTCGCCGACGGGCGCGTGGTCAAGGGCGTCAATTTCGTCGATCTGCGTGACGCGGGCGACCCGGTCGAGGCCGCGCGCGCCTATGACGCCGCGGGCGCCGACGAGCTTTGCTTCCTCGATATCAGCGCCAGCCATCAGGGCCGCGGCACCTTGCTCGACATGGTCGCGCGCACCGCCGAGGTCTGCTTCATGCCGCTCACCGTCGGCGGCGGCGTGCGCAGCGCCGACGATGCGCGCGCGCTATTGCTCGCGGGCGCCGACAAGGTCGCGGTGAACAGCGCCGCGGTCGCACGCCCCGAACTCGTCGCCGACATCGCCGATCGGTTCGGCAGCCAGTGCGCGGTCGGGAGCATCGACGCGCGGCGGGTCGAAGACGCCCGCTGGGAAATCTTCACCCATGGCGGCCGCAAGCCCACCGGGATCGACGCGCTCGAACACGCCGTCCGCCTCGCCACCCTCGGCGCGGGCGAGCTGCTCGTGACCAGCATGGACCGCGATGGCACCAAGGACGGCTACGACCTCGCGCTCACCCGCGCGATCGCCGACGCGGTCAGTGTGCCCGTGATCGCATCGGGCGGCGTCGGCAACCTCGACCATCTCGTCGCCGGCGTGATCGAAGGCGGCGCCAGCGCGGTGCTCGCCGCCAGCATCTTTCACTTCGGCGAAGCGACGGTGGCCGAGGCCCATGCGCGGCTCGCCGCGGCGGGGCTGCCGGTGCGCGCGCATTAAATTGCGTCCCCCAAAAAATCGGACTGGGGGTATTCAGGCGCGAAAGCGGCTGCAATAGAAGCCCGATGACCGCAAAGCTCCGCCTCGCCGATCGCACCAACGACATCTTTCCGATCCTCGGCTTCGTCGCCGCGATGGCGAGCCTTGCGATGCCGCTCAACCCCTGGCTCGTCGCCTTCATCCTCTGCGGCGCGGTCGTCGCGGCGGTCCACCATGCCGAGGTGATCGCGCACCGCGTCGGCGAACCCTTCGGCACGCTGATCCTCGCGCTCGCGGTGACGGTGATCGAGGTCGGGCTGATCCTCACCCTGATGCAGGCCGAACCCGAAAAGGCCCAGACGCTCGCGCGCGACACGGTGTTCGCGGCGGTCATGGTGATCCTCAACCTCCTGATGGGCCTCTGCCTTTTGAGCGGGGCGATCCGCCATCACGAACAGCGTTTCCAGCGCACCGGCATGGGCGCCGCGCTTGCGACGCTGACGGTGCTGACGGTCGTCACGCTGGTGCTGCCCAATTTTACCTCGAGCGTGCCGGGCCCCTTCTATTCGGCAACCCAGCTCGGTTTCGTCGCCGTGGTGTCGCTGATCCTCTACGCGACCTTCGCGCTCGTCCAGACGGTCCGCCACCGCGATTATTTCCTTCCCGACGGCGATGCTGACGGTGACGGCGTACCCGACGCGCACGCCCCGCCGCCGAGCATGCAGCGCACCGCCATTTCGGGCGCGCTGCTCCTCGCCAGCCTCGTCGCGGTCGTGCTGCTCGCCAAAAATCTTTCGCCGGTGATGGGCGCGCTGCTTGCCGACTGGGGCGCGCCGCCCGCGGTGCTCGGCGTGCTGATCGCGGCGCTGATCCTCGCGCCCGAAGGGCTCGCGGCGGTGCGCGCGGCGAAGGCCGACCGCCTCCAGACCAGCCTCAACCTCGCGCTGGGATCGGCGCTCGCTACCATCGGGCTCACCATCCCGGCGGTCGCGATCCTGTCGATCGTCGCCGACCTGCCGATCGGCCTCGGCCTCGACGCCAAATCGACCGTGCTGCTCTTCCTCTCGCTGATCGTGTCGGTGCAGACGCTGGCGAACGGCCGGACGACCGTGTTGCAGGGGGTGATCCACCTGATGCTCTTCGCGATCTATCTGTTCACGACGTTTGTGCCGTAAATCGGTTTCAGCTTTGCTGAAACCAGGCTGCGCCGGCCCGCTCCCCCACCCGGCCTCCCTAGTTTAGTATCCTGTGGGAGGCCGGGTGGGGGAGCGGGCCGGCGCAGCCTCGAACATCACGTCTTGCGAACGAACACCGTCCCCGCGCTATACCCCGCGCCGAACGAACAGATCAGCCCGGTATCGCCCGCGACCATATCCGCATGGTTCAGGTGAAAGGCGATGATCGACCCCGCGCTCGACGTATTGCCATAGGTGTCGAGCACCGTCGGACTTTCATCCTCGCTCGCCTCATGGCCCAGCACGCGCTGCGCGATCAGCCGGTTCATATTGGTGTTCGCCTGGTGCAGCCACAGCCGGCGCATGTCGGCGCCCTCAAGGCCCAGCACTTCCATCTGCTCGACGATCATGTTCGCGACCATCGGCACGACTTCCTTGAACACCTTGCGGCCTTCCTGGACGAAAAGCTTGTCCGACTTCGGCCCCGACTGGTCGATCCCGCCGTGCCCGCGGTTCAAAAAGCCGAAATTGTTGCGGATATTGTTCGAAAAGACGGTCTTCAGCTTGGTGCCGAGAATGTCCCAATGCCCCGCCGGCGCGATGTCCTTGTCCTCGACCAGAATCGCGGTCGCGACGTCGCCGAAGATGAAATGGCTGTCGCGGTCGCGCCAGTTCAGATGCCCCGAACAGATTTCGGGGTTCACGACGAGCACGCTCCTGGCATGGCCCGCGCGGATATAGTCGGCGGCGGTCTGGATGCCGAAGGTCGCCGACGAGCAGGCGACATTCATGTCGAAGCCGAAGCCGTCGATCCCGAGCGCGTCCTGAATCTCGACCGCCATCGCCGGATAAGCGCGCTGCATGTTCGACGCGGCGCACAGCACGGCGTCGACATCGCCCGCGTCGCGCCCGGCGCGCGCCAGCGCATCCTTCGCCGCCGCGACGCCGATTTCGGCGAGGATCGACAGCTCGTCGTTGCCGCGTTCGGCGATGCGCGGCGCCATGTGCGCCGGATCGAGAATGCCCGCCTTGTCGACGACGAAACGCGATCCGATCCCGCTTGCCTTCTCGATGAACTCGACACTCGATTCGGTCAGTTCGGGTGCGTCGCCCGCCGCGATCGCCGCGGCATTTTCTCTATTGTGCAGCGCAACATACTCGTTAAAACTGGCAACAAGTTCTTCGTTGGAGATCGCTTCGGCGGGGGTGAAAAGGCCGGTTGCGGAAATGACCGGCTGCGGTGCGTTGGACATGGTGGACCTGCGTGTGTCTTATGGATTCAAGACACTCTGATTAGGCCCCGTCGCGGCATCGCGCAACGCCCCGTGATTTGCTGAACGAGTCCCGACGCCATGGTTAACCTGCCACTAACCAATATGGTGGCAGACTGTTTGATGCAGGCCTCCGGGGGGATGGCTCCCCGGGCGCCGTGCGGGAGCATGACCATGGCGACGCGTTCAGGACCGGCCGCAGGCGACCTGTCCCTTTCCGAAATCAAGGAATTTGCGGGTTTTCCCGCGGCAACCCAGCGCTACATCCGCCGCTCGCTCGATATTGGGCTCGAACGCGACGATGCGATCGCGCGCTGGTCGCGCGACATGGTCGAGGAAACCGCGATCCGCGTCCAGGCGCGCGTCTACCAGCGGCTCGGCGAAGTGCGCGCGCATGTCCCCGACGACAGCGGGCTCGATGCGCTCGAACATTTCATGGCGCCGCTGATCGCGGTGTCGGCGTTCGACCTCGGGCAGGATCGCCTGCCGGGCTTCGCTTCCTACCGCTTCCTCTACGAACGGCTGCTCGGCGCGCACGCGCGGCCGTGGCTTCCGGGCGCCTTCTGCGCTGCCGCCTCGCTGCCGCACCTCCACCCCGACAAGCGCAAGATCCTGCTCCAGTCGATCAGCGAAGCGGCTGCAACCGCCCCCGGCTGGTCGGCGCGCGAGCCGAGTTTCTTCCCCGAATGGGTCGACAAGATCGACGAGACAAAACCGGCGAACTGATCGGCGGTTTTGGGGTGGGGGGCTGCCATTGCATGCTCTCACTTTCGTCATCCCGGGCTTGACCCGGGACCCGCCTTTTCTTCCTGACGACGGCGAAAAGGCAAGGCAGGCCCCGGGTCAAGCCCGGGGTGACGGTAATGGGAATGCCCGCTTCCGGTCGTTTCCAGCCATGGGGAAGGGCCGCAGGCGCGGCCCTTCCCGTCGGTATCGCAGGCAAATCAGCCGAACAGCCGCTCGGCATAGGCGTCGCGCAGCCGAACCCAATTGTCCCAGTGCGGCGCCGCCTGCGTTTCGCGCGCGCGCGCTTCGAGCACGTCGAGATGCGCGTGCCAGCCGGCGCTGACGTTGAGCAGCACTTCGGGATCCTCGATGCGCTTGTGGACGATCGTGAGCAGGACCTCGTGGCCGCGTTCGTCGAGTGTGAAGGTCACGCCGCCGGTACTGCCCCAGCTGATCGACAACAGGCGCGGCGCATCGATCGCGATAATCTCGCACGTCATCCGGTGTTCGTCGCCGAAACCTTCGGGCCGCTTGCCCGGCGGATCGGTGAGTTCGTCGTTGCGCCACACGAGTTCGACCGGTGCGCCCACCATCTGTTCCATCGCGCCCGCGGCAAGCCATTGGCGGCGCAGTTCGCTGTCGGTCAGATAGGCCCAGACGCGTTCGGCGGGGCCGGGGAGGAGGCGCTCGATCCGCAGCGTCGCGGGGTCGGCCAGTGTACCGAAATGGTCTTGGTCAAGCATCGTCGTCATCGTCATTCTCCTTCTTTCCGGGGGCAGGCTTTCTTGGGGGAGGCGGTGCGGCATCTTCGGCGCGCAGGATTTTCTCGAGCAGGTCGAGGCGATCGGTCCAGAAGCGGCGATAGATGCCGATCCACTGGTCCGCGTGCATCAGCGGGACAGGGTCGAGACTGCAAACATGCGTGCGGCCGCGAACGTCGCGGCGGACCAGCCCCGCATTTTCCAGCACCTTGATATGTTTCGACACCGCCGCGAGCGATATCGCAAAAGGCTCGGCCAGCTCGCCCACGGTGCGCTCGCCGGAGGCCAGCTCGCCGAGCATGGCGCGGCGCGTCGTGTCGCCGAGCGCGTGGAAGATCGTATCGAGACTGTGCGAATCATGTTCAACCATGTGGTTGAATATGGCCTCTCGATTTTTATTGTCAACCGATTGGTTGAATTATTTGGCGGCCACCCCTCCGATTCGCTTTCCCGCGTCCTCGAGATAGAGCGACCAGTTGGCCGGACATTTGTTCACCGGCTTGGGCAATCCCTGCATTCCTTCGGTGATCCAGCAATCGTTGAAGATCGAGCAATAGCAGGAGCGAACTTCCAGCTTCCACCGTTCCTTGTTGAACGTCTGCCACAGCTTCTCGGATTCGGGAGTGCGCGGAAAGCTGACGAATTCGATGGTTTCTCCCGGCCGGACGGCGATGCCGGTCGAAGGCGAGGTGGAAAGGCGCACGCCCTGCATGCCGGCTTTCGCGCAGCAGGTTTTGAGGAGTTCGACCGGCGTCTTGATCGGCTTGCCTTCATAGCGGACTTCGATCGGACCGAGGATCGCGGGCCCGACACCATTATTCGTCAGCGACAGCGAAATATCCTGATTGCCATCCTCGTCCCCATTGCTCGTTCCGAAGGTGACGAAGGGCATCACGCCGCCGGTCTGCATCTTTTGCGTCGCGTCGGCCTGTACGAAGGCGAAATAGGCGAGCGCGAGCGAGGCGATCAGCGCGGGCAGTCCGATCACGAAATGCGCCACGGTGATGAAGGGAAGGTAGCGCAGGAAACGCGATCCGAGATCGGCGGCGACGTGCGCCGGGGCGCCTGAGGCCGGCGCTGCTTCGCGGTTCGGCGTTTCGGTCATGGCTTCGGCTCCTGCTCGTTTCGAGCGGTGCCTAGCGCGGCTTTCGTCCCAATTTCAATTACCCTGTTTGTCGACGTTGGTTCGCAATAGCGATTGGGCGGGGGCGGCGTAGCGCTCTGGCTCTGCTTCGGCGGGATAAGGCTCTGGCGGCGCCGCAGGCGCCAACGCGGCTGAAAGCGCTCGCATCGAGCGCGCGATTGCGCTTATGATCGGTTCATGCTGACCCTCCTTGCCGCGCTCGCGCTCGCCGCCCAATCGACTCCCGTCCCGCCCCAGGCGACGCAATTGCCGCCGCCGGTGCCGCCCGTTCCGGCGCCCGCCACTCCGGTCGTCGAAGCCGACACGCGGCCTTATGTCGCGCTCGTCACCGATCTCGGCACGATCACCGTGCGGGTCGAAGACAAGCGTGCGCCCGTCACCGCCGCCAACTTTCTCCGCTACGTCGACGCGAAACGGCTCGACGGGTTCAAATTCTACCGCTCGACGAAGAGCTGGGGTCCGGCGAACCAGCTGATCCAGGCGGGCAATCGCGGCGACGCGCGCCTGAATTTCCCGCCGATCGCGCACGAGCCGACGACGACGACCGGTCTCACCAACTGCAAGGGCGCGTTGTCGATGGCGCGGCTCAATCCCGGCGACGCGACGAGCGATTTCTTCCTGCTCCTCTCCGACATCAAGGGCTTCGATGCCGACGCGGTGGGCGGCGACGGTGCGGGTTTCGCGGTGTTCGGCGAAATGGTGGCCGGCGCCGAGGTCGCCGAGGCGATTTTCAACGCGCCGATCTCGCCCACCGCGGGCGAAGGCGTGATGGTCGGCCAGATGCTCGAACCCCAGGTGACGATCAAGACCGCGCGCCGGGTTCCCGCGCCGGCGGGCGCGCCGCAGGGATGCGTGGTCAAGGCGCCGTAAAGCTGCGCCGAACCCCCATCATTTATTTTGCGTTCATCCGCGCTGTGGCTATACCGCGCGCATGACTCGATTTGCCCCCTCGCGCGCGACTATGCGCCTGCTCGCCGCCGCTCTCGTGATCACCCCGATGCTGGCGGCCTGCGCCGGTGGCGGCGGGGTCAAGAAGGACACGCGTTACGTCGCGCGCGACGTCAACACGCTGTACCGCGCGGCGCAGGACCGGCTCGACCGCAAGCAATATGGGTTGGCCGCGGCGCTGTTCGACGAAGTCGAACGTCAGCACCCCTATTCGCCCTGGGCGCGCCGTGCGCAGCTGATGAGTTCGTTCAGCTATTATATGGACCGCGAATATACGCCGGCGATCGAAGCCGCGCAGCGCTTCCTCGCGATCCACCCGGGCAACAAGGACGCGCCCTACGCCTATTATCTGATCGGCATTTCCTATTATGAGCAGATCAGCGACGTCACCCGCGATCAGAAGATCACCCAGCAGGCGCGCGCCGCGCTCGGCGAGGTGATCCGCCGCTATCCCGACAGCCGCTATGCCGCCGATGCACGGCTGAAGGTCGATCTGGTGCAGGACCATCTTGCGGGCAAGGAAATGGAGATCGGCCGTTTCTACCAGCGCAGCTCGAACTGGCTCGCGGCATCGATCCGTTTCCGCGAGGTTGTCGACAAATATCAGACGACCAGCCACGCGCCCGAGGCGCTCTATCGCCTGACCGAATGCTATCTCGCGCTCGGCATTCCGGTCGAGGCGAAGAAATCGGCAGCCGTGCTCGGCGCCAATTATCCGGGCAATGAATGGTACGAACGCGCCTACAAGCTGATGCAGAGGCACGCACCCAGCGCGTGATGTCTGGCGGTCGCCCCCGCGCAGGCGGGGGCCGCTATCGGCATGGTATAAGCTTGCCGGCGGCCCCCGCCTGCGCGGGGGCGGCGAACCATTACCGAATAGATTCGCATTTTGTTCTGCGGTAAGGGCGGGTCATGCTGACGGCGCTGTCCATCGCCAATATCGTTCTCATCGAACGGCTCGACCTCGATTTCGAGGCGGGGCTCGGCGTGCTAACCGGCGAAACGGGAGCGGGTAAATCGATTCTGCTCGATGCGCTCGGCCTCGCGCTCGGCGCGCGCGCCGACAGCGCGCTGGTGCGGCAAGGTAGCGACAAGGCGCAGGTGACCGCCAGCTTCACCCCGCCCGCGGCGGATACGCCGCTCGCGGCGCTGCTCGCCGATAACGAGATCGGGCTGGAGGCGGGCGAGCCGCTGCTGATCCGCCGGACATTGAAGGCCGACGGCGGCAGCCGCGCCTTCCTGAACGACCAGCCCTGTTCGGCGGCGTTGCTGCGCGAAGTCGGCAGCCATCTGGTTGAGATCCACGGCCAGCACGACGACCGCGGCCTGCTCGCACCCGCCGGGCATCGCGCCTTGCTCGACGCCTATGCGCGCGCCGACACTGGCGCCGTGGCGGCCGCCCATGCGGCGTGGCGCGCCGCCGAGGACAAACTCGCCGCCGCGCGCGCGGCGATTTCCGAAGCCGAGCGCGACCGCGAATGGCTCGAACATTGCGTCGCCGAACTGCAGGCGCTCGCACCCCAGCCGGGCGAGGAAGCCGAACTCGCCGAAGCGCGCGCCGCGATGCAGAAGGGCGAACGGATCGCGGGCGATCTCGGCGCGATTCTCGAGGCCTTCGACGGCAGCGCGGGCGGCCCGGCGCTGCTGCGCGGCGCGGCGCGGCGGCTCGACCGGCTCGCGGGCGACCATCCGCTGCTCGCCGAGGCGCTCGCGGGGCTCGACCGCGCGATCATCGAGGCCGACGAGGCTGAAACCAGGCTGCACGAAGCCGCGCGCGCGATGGAATATGATCCCGAACGGCTCGAGGCGACCGAGACGCGGTTGTTCGAGCTACGCGCGATGGCGCGCAAACATGGTGTCCAGCCCGACGAACTCGCCGAACTCACCGGCACGCTTGCCGCGCGGCTCGACGCGATCGAGGGCGGCAGCGCGGGGCTGGCGAAGCTCGAAACCGCGGTCGCCGAAACCGCCGCCGCCTACACCCACGCCGCGACCGCCCTGTCGGACCAGCGCGCCAGGGCAGCAACCCGGCTCGACGCCGCGGTCGCGGGCGAACTCGTCCCGCTCAAGCTCGACGCCGCGCGGTTCCAGACCGCGATCGAACGTCTGCCCGCCGAACGCTGGGGCGCCGAGGGGATCGACCGGATCGAATTTCTCATCTCGACCAACCCCGGCGCCCCCTTCGCGCCGCTCGCGAAAATCGCGTCGGGTGGCGAACTCTCGCGCTTCATCCTCGCGCTGAAGGTTGCGCTCGCCGAAGAGGGCGGGGCCGACACGATCATCTTCGACGAAATCGACCGCGGCGTCGGCGGCGCGGTCGCCAGCGCGATCGGCGAACGGCTGGCAAGGCTCGCGGGCGCGGGCAAGCAATTGCTTGCCGTCACCCACAGCCCGCAGGTCGCGGCAAAAGGCGCCGCGCATTTCATCATCGCCAAGTCGAGCGAAGGAACGGTCACGCGCACCAGCGTCCATGCGCTCGACGACGCCGGCCGCCGCGAGGAGATCGCGCGCATGCTGTCGGGCGCCGAAGTGACCGAGGAAGCGCGCGCGCAGGCGGAGCGGCTGCTGGACGTCGCGGCGTGACGGTGCATCCGCTCGATCGCCCGATCTGGTCGATGCTCACCGGACGGCAGGCGCATCTGGCCGAAGGCGACGCGCGGGCGCTCAGGATCGATCGCGGCTATGGCGTGTTCGGCGTCGCCGCCAACACAGGCGCCGAGGCGCAGGCGGCGCTGGCCGCGCTCGTGCCCGAAGATGGCGAACTCTGGATCGTCGAGGGCGAGCCCTGGCCGGTGCCCGCCGGCACGCGCGAGGTGAAGCGCGCTGTGCTTGCGCAGATGGTCGCGGAGGGCCCACCGCCCGCGCCGCGCGATGGCGAACTCGCGATTCTCGCGCTCGGTGAGGCCGATGCGGCCGAAATGGCGGCGCTCGCCGACCATGCCAAGCCCGGCCCCTGGGGACCGGCGACGCACCGCTACGGTCCCTTCTTCGGAATCCGCGAGGATGACCGCCTGCTCGCGATGGCGGGGCAGCGCATATTGGTTCCCGGCATGGCGGAGGTCAGCGGCGTTGCGACATGGGCCGATTGCCGCGGCCGCGGGCTAGCGCGAGCGCTGATCGGGCACGTCATGCGCGAAATGGTCGCGCGCGGCGAGACGCCCTTCCTGCACAGCTATGCCGATAATGCGGGGGCGATCGGCCTCTATGAATCGCTCGGATTCCGCATCCGGCGGCAGGTGCATGTGCTGGTGCTCGCGAAATGAACCGGCGCGAGCATCTGACCGCGATGCTGGCGATGGCGGCGGCACTGCTCCCCGCGACGAAACTCTGCGCATTGGAGGCCACGATGGAAGAAGCCGATCCGCAATATGGCTTGCTCGGCCAGATGATGGCGCAGCCCGGCCAGCGGGCCGCGCTGGCCGCGATCCTTGCCGAAGGCACGGGCGAAATGCCCGGCAACATCGCCTATCTGATCGGCGAGGACAGCGCGAACCCCGATGCGATCTGGATTGTCGAACTTTGGGACAGCAAGGAGGCGCACGCCGCCTCGCTCAATCTTCCCGCGGTGCAGGACGCGATCAAGAAAGGCCGCCCGCTGATCGCCGGATTTGGCACTCGCGCCGAATTCACGCCGGTGGCAAAGGCCGGTGCATGACCGAAATCGAATCGCTGTCCGAGGCCGAGGCCGCCAACGAATTGATGCGCCTTGCAAAGCAGATCGCCTATCACAGCAAACGCTACCACGCCGAGGATGCACCCGAGATTTCGGATGCCGACTATGACGCGCTCGTCCGTCGCAACAATGAAATCGAGAATGCCTTCCCGCAGCTGATCCGCGCCGACAGCCCGAACAATCTGGTCGGCGCCGCGGTCGAGGGGTCGCCGCTCGCCAAGGTGACGCATGCGCAGCGCATGATGAGTCTCGACAACGCCTTTGCGGCCGAGGATGTCGAGGAATTCGCCGCGCGCGTGCGGCGCTTCCTCAATCTAGGCGCCGACGCCGCCATCGCGATGACCGCCGAGGACAAGATCGACGGCCTCTCCTGCTCGCTGCGCTATGAAAAGGGCAAGCTGGTTCAGGCCGCGACGCGCGGCGACGGCAGCGTCGGTGAAGATGTCACCGCTAACGTCCGTCACATCGCCGACATCCCGCAGGAACTGAACGGAGATGCACCCGAGGTTTTCGAGATCCGCGGCGAAGTCTATATGGCGAAGACCGACTTCGTGGCGCTCAACGCGCGATTGATGGAGGAGGGCAGGGCCCTCGCGGCACAGCGCGAACAGGATTTCGATCCCGCCGCAGTTCGCCAGTTCGCCAACCCGCGCAACGCTGCCGCGGGCTCGCTCCGCCAGAAGGACGCGAGCGTCACCGCCTCGCGCCCCTTGCGCTTCCTCGCGCACGGCTGGGGCGAGGTGAGCGCGCTTCCCGCCGAGACCCAATATGATGTGATGAAGGCGATCGAGGGCTGGGGCGTCCCCGTCTCGCCGCTGCTCAACCGCTTCGAGAGCGTCGATGCCGTCCTCGCCCATTATGCCGAGATCGAGCGCCGCCGCGCCGAGATGGATTACGACATCGACGGCGTCGTCTACAAGGTCGACCGGCTCGACTGGCAGCAGCGCCTCGGCTTCGTCGCCAAGGCGCCGCGCTGGGCCATCGCGCATAAATTCCCCGCCGAGCGCGCGCAGACGACGCTTGAGGCCATCGATATCCAGGTCGGCCGCACCGGAAAGCTCACCCCCGTCGGGCGCCTCACCCCCGTCACCGTCGGCGGCGTTGTCGTGTCGAACGTCACGCTCCACAACCGTGACGAGATCGGCCGCCTCGGCGTGCGCCCGGGCGACCGCGTGGTGATCCAGCGCGCGGGCGACGTGATTCCGCAAGTCGTCGAAAATCTCACGCGCGACGAAGAGCGCGCGGCGTTCGTCTTCCCCGACCATTGCCCGGTGTGCAACAGCGAGGCGGTCGCCGAGGAAGGCGAGGTCGACGTGCGCTGCACCGGCGGCCTCATCTGTAACGCGCAGAAGTTCGAGCGCCTGCGCCATTTCGTCAGCCGCGGCGCGCTCGACATCGAGGGGCTGGGCGAAAAGAGCATCGCCGAGTTTCTGGAACTCGGCTGGCTCGACAAGGGGCCCGCCGACATCTTTCGGTTGAAGGCACATCGCGCCGAGCTGCTCGGGCGGGAGGGGTGGAAGGAAAAGTCGGTCGACAATCTTTTCGCCGCGATCGAGGCAAAGCGCGCGCCCGACGCGGCGCGGCTGCTCTTCGGGCTCGGCATTCGCCATGTCGGCGCGGTGACCGCGCGCGACCTGCTCAAGGGGCTCGGCGATATAGGGCGGCTTCCCGAGAAGGCGGCGGAGATTCGCGCCTATTTGGATGCGAACCCCCGCGGCGAGGGCGAGTCCGACGGCAAATTTACGGCGCGCCGCGTCGAGGCGTTCAAGGCGATCCTCGAAGTGCGTGCCGACGGCATCGGCCTCGCAGTCGGCGAAGCACTCGCCGATTTCTTCCACGAACCGCACAACCGTAAATTGTGGGACGACCTGCTCTCGGAAGTCGCGCCGCCGCTCTATGTCGTCGAAACGCGCGAAAGCGAGGTATCGGGCATGACCGTCGTCTTCACCGGCAAGTTAGAGACGATGAGCCGCGACGAAGCCAAAGCGCAGGCCGAGGCGCTCGGCGCCAAGGCCGCGGGATCGGTGAGCGCCAAGACCGACCTCGTCGTGGCCGGCCCGGGTGCGGGATCGAAGCTCAAGCAGGCGGGCGCGCTCGGCATCCGCGTGATCGACGAGGCGGAGTGGGCGAAGATTGTGGAATCGGCGGGATAAGCAACCTCCTGGTCGCCCCGGACTTGATCCGGGGCCCATGCCGCCGGCGCAGTGGATGCCGGATCATGTCCGGCATAAGGGCCGATAAGACGCCCGCCGAATAGCCGGGAGCGAAGTGGGGCAATCTGTCCGCTTGCCAGCATCGCGCGCGCGCCATAAGGCGCGCAGCGTGGGCCTGCTCGCCGCCTTTCGCCGTCCCGGCATCCTGCTGCTCCTGCCGCTGCTGCTCGCGCTCGCTGCGCGGGTGCTCGTCGCGCCGGGCTGGATGATCGAGAGCGATGCAGGCGGGTCGATCACCGTGCGCATCTGTTCGGACCCCGCCAATCCCGGCGGAACGATGACGATCCCGCTTGAGAAGGCGGGCAGCCACGATGCGGGCGAAACGCAGCAGCATTGCCCGTGGGGCGCGCTCGCGGGTGCGCCGATCGTTCCCGATCTGCCGATGCTCGCCGCCGCCCCGATGGAGGCGGAGCCCGCCCCGGTCGCGACCCCCTCGCTCGGCTATGCGCCGGGCATCGCCTCGCCGCTTCCGCCGAGTACCGGACCCCCTTCCTTCGCCTGATCCAGCCTGAACGGCCGTCCGCGCCCTGCGCGGTGCGGCGCCATGCCTGTTTTTCCGGGGAAGATATCTCCATGATCCAATTCGCTTATCGCGCGGCGCCCTTGCTGGCGCTCGCCACCTGTATTGCTGCCGCTCCCGTCCATGCCGAAGAAGCCGACTCGACGATCATCGTCACCGCGCCGCAGCTCACGAACGAAGCCGAGGAGCGCGCCGCCAAAACCGCCGGCGGCACCGACGTCGTCGGCCACGAGGATTATGCCGACAAGTCGATCGTCAGCTTGCGCGATACGCTGGCCTTTTCGCCCGGCGTCTATCTCCAGCCGCGCTACGGGCAGGAAGTGCGCATCTCGATCCGCGGGTCGGGCCTGTCGCGCGGCTATCATATGCGCGGGTTGACGCTGCTGCAGGACGGGGTGCCGATCAACCTCGCCGACGATAATGGCGATTTCCAGGAACTCGAACCGATCTTCTTCGATCATCTCGAGGTCTATCGCGGCGCCAATGCGCTGCGTTTCGGTTCGGGCACACTCGGCGGCGCAATCAACGGCGTGACGCCGACGGGGCGCACCGCCGAGGGCGTCTATCTGCGTGCCGACGCCGGCCGCTTCGATAGCCTGCGCGGGCTGATCGCGGCGGGCGTCGCGAGCGGCGCGGTCGACGCATGGGGCGCGATCAGCGCCGACACATCGGACGGCGACCGCGATCATGCGAAACGCCGCAGTTTCCGCTTCAACGGCAATGTCTGGATGCAATTCAGCGATGTCGTGTCGAACCGCCTCTATGTCAGCATCAACAGCATCGACCAGCAGATCCCGAGCGCGCTGACGATGGAACAGGCGCTGACCACGCCGCGCCTCGCGACCGCGGGGACGGTCGCAGGCGACCATGGGCGCGACATCGATTCGATCCGCATCCAGAACCGGACGCGCTTCGACTGGGGCGCGGTGAAGCTCGACGTCGGCGCCTTCGTCAACGCCAAGTCGCTCTACCATCCGATCTTCGAGCTGGTCGATCAGGAGGGGCTCGATCGCGGCGGCTATTTCCGCCTCGATTACGCTGGCGGCATAGTCGAAGCGACGCTGGGCGGCGAACTGCGCGTCGGCGACATCAGGGCAAAGCGTTTCGTCAATCGGGGCGGCAAGCGCGGCGCGCTGCGCGTGAACGCCGACCAGCATGCCCGCGCGGCATCGCTCTATGGCGAAGTCCGCGTCCGCCCCGTGCCGATGCTCACGCTGATCGCGGGCGGCATCTATGCCGACGGAAAGCGGCGGCAGACGATGAATTTCAACGCCTCCGCGCCGGAACAGGGCGGCACGGTGGGGCGCGCCGATTTCGATGCCTTCTCGCCCAAGATCGGGCTGCTGTTGGAACCTGTGGCGGGAGCGCAGATTTACGCCAACTACAGCCGGTCGGTCGAATTTCCGGGATTCATCGAACTGGGGCAGGTCGCCGCCTTCGTCCCGCTCGACGCGCAGCGCGCGTGGACGGCCGAGATCGGGACGCGCGGCAAGAAGGGGCCGCTGAACTGGGACGTCACCTATTACCGCTCGACGATAAAAGGCGAATTGCTGCAATTCGACATCGGCCCCGACATTCCGGCCTCGACCTTCAACGCCGGACGCACGCTCCACGAAGGTATCGAGGCGGCGCTGGAGGTGCAGGCTGCCGAGTGGCTCCGACTGCGCCAAGTCTATGCCTACAGCAACTTCCGCTTCCGCAATGATGCGCAATTCGGCGACAACCGCCTGCCGGTCGTGCCGAGGCACGTCTATCGCGCCGAACTGCGCATCGGCTCCGACGCGTTGCACGTCGCGCCGAACCTCGAATGGGTGCCCGACGGACCGTTCGCCGATTACCGCAACCAAGCGTCGACGCCGGGCTATGCGCTGATCGGCGTGACAGGTGGGGCGACGATCGCGCAGGGCGTCGACGCTTTCGTCGATGTCCGCAACGTCACCGGAAAAAAGGCGATCGGCGACATCAGCGCGGCGATCGCAGTGACGCCCGCGTCGGCGATCTATTACCCCGTCGAGCGCCGCGCGGTCTCCGCCGGCATCCGCGCGCGCTTCTGAAGGGACGGGGGATGACCGACAGCAATCGCATTCCGCTCTATCGCACGATCTGGCGCTGGCATTTCTACGCCGGGCTGTTCGTCATCCCCTTCGTGCTCGTCCTGTCGGCGACGGGCGCGGCCTATCTGTTCAAGCCCGACCTCGACCGGTGGGAGGAGCGCGCGTGGCGCGGCTTGCCGACCGCGGGCGCGGTCGATGCCGACGCGCAGGTCGCCGCCGCGCTCGCCGATTTTCCGGGGGCGAGCTTTCATTATTACCGCGTTCCCGAGGGGCCCGGCGACGCCGCCATCGTCCACCTCGGCCTGTCGAACGGCACGATGCGCGACGTCGCGGTCTCGCCGCAGGGCCGCGTGATCGGCTCGGCCGATCCCGAGCGGCGCCTATCGGCGTGGCTGTCGGCGATCCACGGCAGCCTGCTCATCGGCCGCACGGGCAGCCTGTTGGTCGAGCTTGCCGCGAGCTGGGCGATCGTGATGATCCTGACCGGCCTTTATCTCTGGTGGCCGCGCGCGCGGGGGCTCGCGGGGGTGGTGTGGCCGCGCCTGTCGCTGGGCGCTCGCACCGCGCTGCGCGACCTTCACGCCGTCACCGGCTTCTGGGTCTCGGGCTTCGCGCTCGTCCTGCTTTTCACCGCCCTGCCGTGGACCGACGTCTGGGCGAGCGGCTTTCGCGCCGTGCGCGCCGAAATGGGCTGGGTGTCGGGCACGCAGGACTGGAAGGGTGGCGCCGATCCGCACGCCGCGCACGATCGCAAGGCGATGGTGATGGCCGATCATGCTGCGCGCGCCGCGCCGACGATCCCGCTCGCGCGCATCGTCGAACGCGCGCGTGCCGAGCATATGCCCGCGCCCGCGATCGTCCAGCCGCCGGGCGCGCCCAATCTCTTCGGTCCGCCGAACGGCGCCACCTGGACGCTGACGACGCAGACGCAGAACCGGCCGCAGGTGCGCAAGATCAGCTATGATCCCGCGACCGGCGTCGAGGTCGCGCGCAGCGGCTTTGCCGACAAGCATATCATCGACCGCGTGGTGAACATCGGCATCGCCTGGCACGAAGGCCAGCTGTTCGGCCGCATCAACCAGTTGATCGGCGCCCTGACCGCGCTCGCGCTTTTTACCCTCGCCGTCTCGGGTTTCCTGATGTGGCGGCGCCGCAGGCCCGAGGGCGCACTCGGCGCGCCGCCTTCCGCGCGCGACTCGACGCGGCTGAGGGGCGTAGCGGCGATCATCCTGCTGCTCGCGGCGCTGCTGCCCTTGCTCGCCGCCTCGTTGATCCTGCTCTGGATCGTCGAGCGGCTGCTACTGCCGCGTCTGCCGCACGCCGCGCGCTGGCTCGGCGTCGCGGCCTAGGTTGCCGCCGCCGGTCCCGGCGCCGCCGGCACGGCGCCGGGGATGCGTGCATCCATATCCTGGTTCTCGGGAAAGATCGGCCACAGGAGTTGCTGTCCCAGCGTCGCGGGCGGCAGATTCTCGACGCCATAGCTTTGCGGATAATGCCGCGTGATCTTCGCGGTGCCGAACAGCACGTCCCAGAAGAAGAGCAGGTTTCCGAAATTGCCCTTGTAGTTTACCGCAGGATCGTCGGCGTGGCGGCCGTGATGCGCGTGGTGCGTCGCCGGGGTGCTGATCGTGCGTTCGACGACCCACATGACCGGCGACAGCGCCTTGATCCGGTAGAGCGGCGCGTCCCAGGCGACGTCGCTGTGCGCGCCGATGATCACCGCCATCTTGACCACCAGATAGCCCGCATAGAACCAGCCGAGCCCGAGATAGACGAGCACCCCCGCGAACCAGATGCTCGGCATCATCGCATAATAGATGATGTTGTTCCGGTAGACGAGCCGCACGCTCATATAACGCGCATTATGATGCGCGCGGTGGAGGTTGTAGAGCCAGGCGAAGCTGTGGCTCGCGCGGTGCCACCAATATTGCATCATATCCTCGAAGACGAGGAACAGCGCGAGCGCGGCGAGGAACGGCGCATTCGCGAGCGCGCCCTCATAGTGCGGAAAGAAACGGTGGCCGAGCGCGCCGACGACCAGCAGGATCGCCGGCTGGGTTACGATCAACAGCATGAAGGTGCTGACGATCTCGATGATCCCGTCGTGGCGCGATTGCTCGTCCTTCGCGAACAGGCGCGTGCGGATCAGCTCGATCAGGCAGAAGCCGAGATAGATCGCCGCGACGATCGCGCTCGACTGGGCGGTGGTCAGGTGCATCCTCAATCTCCCTTCGCGGTTTCGCCGCTTGTTATTGCGCGCATCGTGTCGCAAAAGCGGCGACAGAAATGCAAAGGTCTTATCAATTGGCGCTCGCCGAGCGCACCCGCCTCGCTGGCGAGGAACGCGACCGCCTGCTCGCGGCGCGCCAGCCGCGCGGTTTCGTCGACGGCCAGTTCGTCCAGCATCAGGGCGATCCCGGCGACGCCTTCTGGGCGGTGATCGAGGGGCATGTGCTCGTCGGCCGCTACGCCGAGGACGGCGCCTTCACTGCCTTCGCGGTGCTCGGGCCCGGCGACATTTTCGGCGAACTCGCTTTCTTCACCGGCTTGGAGCGGCAGGTCGATGCGATCGCCAGTGGCCCTGCGCGGCTGGTCGCCATCGATCGCCCGCTGCTCCGCCGGCTGATGCAGGACGACGTTGGGTGGGCCGAGCTGTTGCTGCGCAGCCTGGGGCGCCAGCTTGCGGTGTCGCTCGATATCATCGACGCCGAACGGCGGCTGCCGACCGCCGAACGACTGCGGCGTCTGCTCGCGGCGATGGCCGCCGACGCGCCCGACGGCCGGACGATTCGCTCGACGCAGCAGCAACTTGCCGACCTGCTCGGCGTCTCGCGCGTGACGCTCGGCGCCGCGCTCCGCTGCCTTGAAGGCCGCGGCGAGATCGCCCGTGGCTACCGCCATATCCGGCTGCGCGCGCCGCTTTCGCCGGGTGGGTGAGGGCGCTATAGCTTTGCCGATGGCCCGTTTCCTCCACCTGTTTGCGCTGCTCTTCGCCTTGTTGCTGACGCCCGCCGCGATCGCACAGGAGCGCGGACCGGTGGTGCTTGCGGCGGCAAGCCTGCAGGAATCGCTCACCGAAGCGGCGAACGCCTGGGCGGCGAAGGATCACGCCAAACCCGTCCTCTCCTTCGCAGCCTCGTCGGCACTTGCGCGACAGGTGATCGCGGGCGCGCCCGCCGACCTCTTCCTGTCGGCCGACGAACCGTGGATGGACGCGGTGGCGAAAGCGGGCATGCTGCGTGCGGGAACGCGCGCGACCTTGCTCGGCAACCGCCTCGTGCTGATCGCGCCCGCGGCGAGCCGGACAAAGCTGACGATCGCGCGCGGCTTCCCGCTCGCAAGAGCCCTTGGCACCGGCCGCCTCGCGCTCGCCGATCCGGATGCGGTGCCGGCGGGCAAATATGCGAAGGCCGCGCTGAGCCGTCTTGGCGTCTGGACCGGCGTTGCGGCCAAGGTCGCGCCCGCCGAAAATGTCCGCGCCGCGCTGGCGCTCGTCGAGCGCGGCGCCGCGCCGCTTGGCATCGTCTATGCGACCGACGCGCGCGCGTCGAAAGCGGTGCGCGTCGTCGACACCTTCCCCGCGACCAGCCATCCCCCGATCCGCTACCCGTTCGCGTTGCTCAAGGCATCGCGGCACCCGGATGCGGCAGGATTCCGTAACTTCCTCCTCTCGAAACAAGGCCGCGCCATCTTCGCTCGCCATGGTTTCACGGCCCCCTGATGTTATCTCCAGAAGAGTGGGGGATCGTCGCGCTGTCGTTGAAGGTCGGCGGCGTCGCTGTGCTCGCGACGCTTCCCATTGCCTTCGGTCTTGCATGGGTGCTCGCGCGGTACCGTTTTCCGGGACGCGTGATCCTCGACGGGCTCGTCCATTTGCCGCTCGTGCTGCCGCCCGTCGTCACCGGCTGGCTGCTGCTCATCGCCTTTGGCCCGCTCGGCCCTATCGGGCGCTGGCTTGAAAGCTGGTTCGGCGCGACCCTGATGTTCCGCTGGACCGGCGCTGCGCTCGCCGCGGCGATCATGGCGCTACCGCTGATGGTGCGCGCGATGCGGCTGTCGATCGAGGGCATCGACCGGCGGCTCGAGGGCGCGGCGCGGACGCTCGGCGCCGGCCGCTGGCACGCCTTCCGCACGATCAGCCTGCCGCTCGCGCTTCCCGGTATCCTCGCCGCGCTCGTGCTCGGCTTCGCGCGCTCGATCGGCGAGTTCGGCGCGACGATCACCTTCGTCTCGAACATCCCGGGCGAAACGCGCACACTGCCGCTCGCCATCTATTCGGCGCTGCAGGTGCCGGGCGGCGAGGCGATGGTGACGCGCCTCGCGCTGCTCTCGGTTGCGCTGTCGCTCGGCGCGCTCATCCTCTCCGAATGGCTCGTGCGCCGCACCCATGGCGAAAGGCAGCGCCGTGGCGATTGATATCGACGTCTCGCGCCGCCTCGGCGATCGGGTCATCGCCACGCGCTTCACGGCCGGACCGGGGCTGACCGCGCTGTTCGGCCCGTCGGGGGCGGGCAAGACGAGCATCCTCAATATGGTTGCGGGGCTGCTGAAGCCCGATCGCGGGCATATCCGCATCGGCGACCGCACGCTGTTCGACAGCGCGACCGACCTGCCGCCCGAGGCGCGCCGCGTCGGCTATGTCTTTCAGGACGGGCGGCTCTTCCCGCACCGCCGCGTGCGCGCGAATCTGCTCTACGGCCACGACCTCGCGCAACCCGCCAATCGCTGGATGAGCCTCGACGAAGCAACCCGATTCCTCGGCATCGGCCATCTCCTCGGCCGCTGGCCGCAGAGCCTGTCGGGCGGCGAGGCGCAGCGCGTCGCGATCGGCCGCGCGCTGCTCGCGGGTCCCGAAATCCTGCTGATGGACGAACCCTTGTCGTCGCTCGACGCCGCGCGGCGCGGCGATATCATGACGGTGATCGAGCGGATTCGCGACGAACTCAAACTGCCGATCCTCTATGTCAGCCACGACCGCGCCGAGGTCGATCGCCTCGCGACGCAGGTCGTGGAGATCGGAGAATAAAGTTTCACTTGAAACCATATTGATGATAGAAGCTGTCCTATGGAAAGCCAGTTTACCCACGTCCACGACACGCCGCCGCCGGGCGCCGCGGCCGACTGGACGATTCCGCAAGATTGGGACGCCTTCACCGCCGACGAACATGCGATGTGGGATCGCCTCTTCGCGCGCCAGTCGGAGATGCTGCCCGGCCGCGCGTCCGAAGCCTTTCTGCGCGGCATCGACGTGCTACGCCTCGAAAAGCCGGGCATTCCCGATTATCGCGAACTCAATGCGCGCCTGACGGCGGCGACGGGGTGGCAGGTCGTCGCGGTGCCCGGCCTCGTCCCCGACGATGTGTTTTTTGACCATCTCGCGAACCGGCGCTTTCCCGCGGGCAATTTCATCCGCACGCCCGAACAGCTCGATTACCTCCAGGAACCCGACGTCTTCCACGACGTCTTCGGCCACGTCCCGATGCTCGCCGACCCGGTCTTCGCCGACTATATGGTCGCCTATGGCGAGGGCGGGCTGCGCAGCCTTAAATTCGATGCGCTGAAGCAACTCGCGCGGCTTTACTGGTATACGGTCGAATTCGGCCTGATCCGCGAGGCGGGCGCCTTGCGCATCTATGGCGCGGGCATCGTCTCGTCCTTCGCCGAAAGCGTCTTCGCGCTCGATTCGGACAGCCCGAACCGCATCGGCTTCGACCTCGCGCGCGTGATGCGCACCGACTACCGGATCGACGATTTCCAGCAGAATTATTTTGTCATCGACAGCCTCGACCAGCTGCTGAGCACGACGGTGAACACCGATTTCGCGCCGCTCTATGCCGCCAACGCCGCGCTGCCGCCGATTCCGATCGCCGACATCTTGCCCGGCGACGCGGTGATCACCCGCGGTACGCAGGAATATGCCCTCGCCAAGAGCGGCTGACGCTCACTCGCTTTCCTTGCGCACCGTCGATATCAGCTGACGCCGCTGCTGAAAGGCTTCGCGGTCGGGCGGCACGGTATAGATACCGCGGAGCAGCGCCGCGTCGTGGCGCGACAGTTCGCGGCGCTCGGTTTCGCCGTCGAACAGCGCGAGGATCGACTCCTTCGGCGGCGGGGGATTGCTCCGGAATTCGGCGAGCGCGACCATGGCGGCGTAGGAGGCGACCGAGTCAAGCGGGGTGCCATCGGCCTGATGGACGTCGATCACGACCGTCGCGGTCTGCAGCGCCCGCACGACCTGCGTGCTGACGATGCTGCTGTTATAGAGCTTTATATAATAATCATTGATCGGCATGCCGTCGCGGCTCTCGTCGCGCGTCGTATACCACCAGCGGATCGCACCCGTCCCGTCGAGCACGCGGTCGCGCGCCACGGGCCCTAGCTCGGCGAACTGTTGGGGCGCCTTGCGGCGCGCCGCACGCGCGAGCGCGCGCCCGTCCGCGCTGAAAGCGACGACGATATTGGGTCGGCATTCGGCTGGGGCGACATCGGCACCCGCCGCAGCGGCGACGGCGCGGACGCGTGCATTGACGATCGCGGCCACATGATCGTCGACCCCTATTGTGTGTGGACAAACAGGGTCTACCCATCGCGCGAGCGGTTTGAGCTGCACGACCCCGGAGCGGCGCACATATTCGGCCGCGCGCTTCTTTGCTTCCTCGCGGGTCAGCGGCGTCCCCGTGACGATGATCGAATCGGGATCGTCGCCGGCAATGGGCGCGGCGGCGAGCAGGGCGAGGGCGGCAAACAGGCTCATGGCCGATTCTCCCGATGACGTGCCAAAAGCTAGCAAGCCACCGGTAAAATTCAACTATTTGGCTACCAGCTCCCGAAACTGGCATCCGACGGGCTGGCGCGGTGCAGCGCGCGTTCCCTGCGCCGCCAGCCGTAACGGCGGCGCTTGACGAGCAGCAGGCACGGCCATTCGGCGCTGCCGCCGCGCGCGGCGAGGCGAAAGCCCTGCGCGCGATAGGCCGCGAGCACCGGCTCCATCTGGCGCGCGATCAGCCCCGCGAGAATCGCATGGCCCCCCGGCGCGGTCGCGGCTGCGATATCGGGGGCAAGCGTGATCAGCGGCCCTGCAAGGATATTGGCGATAACGAGGTCGTAGGGCGCGCGGTGGCGGATCGCGGGATGGTCGGTCCCGGGCGCCACCGCGAGCGCGAGCCGTCCGCCGCCGCGGCCCAAGGGCACGCCGTTGATGCCGGCGTTGTCGCGGGTCACAAAAATGCTCGCGGGGTCGATGTCCGACGCGATGACCTTCGCGCGCGGCCACAGTGCCATCGCCGCGAACGCAAGCAGCCCCGTCCCGGTGCCGACGTCGGCGACGTTGCGCGGGCTCGCGCCTTGCCGAGCCAGCCGGTCGAGCATGGCAAGGCAGCCCGCCGTCGTATCGTGGCCGCCGGTGCCGAACGCCTGGCTCGCGTCGATCAGGAAGGGTGTCGTCCCCGGCGGTATGCGGTCGGCGTAGCTGCTCGTATGGACGAAAAAGCGTCCCGCCCGCACGGGCTCGAGCCCCTGCTGCGACAGGGTCACCCAATCCTCTTCGGGCAATTCTTCGACGACGGGTTTCTGACCTTTCGCGCTCGGCACGAACGACTGCAACAGCTTCAACAGCGCCGCATCCGGCTTGGCGTCCATATAGGCGTCGAGCTGCCACAGCCCCTTGTCTTCGTCGATCTCGCGCGTCACGACGACGGGTGCCTCCGGCATCGCGTCGAGCTCGGGAATTTCGCCCGACAGCGCCTCGGCCTCGTCGCGCGTGCAGGGGAGGGAGACGATCCAGCTCATCTAGCGCACATAGCTCGCGCCGTTCACGTCGAGCACGGCGCCGGTCATCGACGCGGGCGCATCGATCGCGCACCAGCGCGCCATCTCGCCCACCTCGCCCGGCATCGCGACGCGCCCGAGCGGAATGTCGGCGAGCAATTTGTCGCCGCCGCGGCTCGCGATATAGTCGTCGGCCATGCCCGTCATCGTAAAGCCGGGGCAGATCGCAAAGGCAAGGATGCTATCCTTGGCATAGGCGCGCGCGATCGTCTTGGTCATCGCGACCATGCCCGATTTCGACGCTGCATAATGCCAGTGCGCGGGGCTGTCGCCGCGGTAGGCGGCGCGGCTCGCGATATTGACGATGCGGCCGGGAGCGCCGCGTTCGTGCCAATGCAGCACCGCGTGGCGGCACAATTGCGCAGCTGCGGTCAGATTGACCTGCATCGTGCGGTTCCAGTTCGCGAGCCAGTCGGCGTTGGCGTCGCCCAGCGGGTTGCGCTCGAATACGCCGGCATTGTTGACAAGCACATCGATGTGGCCGTCGAGCTTGTCGAGGCTCGTCTGCCACAGCCGGTCGGGGGTCGCGGGATCGGACAGGTCGCCATCGGCGCTCGACAGCGCGACGACTTTGGTCGCGTCGCCGGTCAGTGCCTCCGCGATCGCGGCACCGATGCCGCGGCTCGCGCCGGTGATCAGGATATGCGTGCTCATGCCCTCGCCTTAGGCAGCGGGGCAGGGCTTGCCAAGAAAAGAGGAGCGCGTGTTTACGCCACCCGGCGGCTGAATTCGCTCGCGGCCTGTTCCAGCTGCTGGAGGCGCCCGCCCATCTTGGCGAATTCCTGGCTCAGCACGCTGATCTCGTTCGCGACCATGCCCGAATCGTTGCGGATGCTCGCGATCGTCGACGACATGCTGTCGGCGGCGAGCGCGGTCTCGTCGACGGCGGCGGTGATCGAGGTGACCGTCTGCGCCTGCGCGTCCATCGCGTCGCGGATGCGCTGCGCCGAGGTCTGCACCTCGACGATCGTCTGCTGGATCGACTGGTTCGCGCTCACCGACCCCCGCGTCGCCTGCTGGATCGCGGTGATCTTGCCTGCGATATCGTCGGTCGCGCGCGCGGTTTCGTTGGCAAGGCTCTTCACCTCCTGCGCGACGACGGCAAAGCCGCGGCCCGATTCGCCCGCGCGCGCCGCCTCGATCGTGGCGTTGAGCGCGAGAAGATTGGTCTGCCCCGCGATCTCGCGGATCAGGCCGAGGATCGATTCGATCGATTCGGCGTGGTGCGACAGCGTTTCGGACATGGCGACGGCTTCGCCCGCCTGTTCGGACGCGCGCGTCGCGACACTCGCCGATGCTTCGACTTCGCTGCGCGCATCCTCGATCGCACGGATCAGCCCCGCGGCGGTCGACGCGGCCTCGCGCATCGCCATCGCCGACTGTTCGGATGCGGCGGCGACTTCGCTCGTCTTGGCGATCATGCCCTTCGCCGCCTGGTCGGCCGAGGCCGCCTGTCGTGCGAGCTGTTCGCGCACGCCGTCGGTATCCTGCACCAGCGAGGCGATCGAACGGTCGAAATCGCCCGCGAGCGTCTGCCGCTCGCTCGAAAACACCGCGCGGTCGAGCTTCGCCGCATAACGCTGCATGATGTCGAATTCGAGCAGCGCGAGACGGTTGATCGCGCTCGTCAGCCGCGCGAGCCGCTCGGCATCGCCGACGCACGCCTCGACGACATATTCGATCGTCAGGCGATGGCTCTCGGCGATGCACGACATGACCGAGGCGAGCGGCAGCTTCACGCGCCGCGCCATATGCGTGTTTTGGCACGCGATCGTCGCGACCTCCTGCCCCGCGGCGTCGGCATATTTGGTGAAGGTATGGCGTGCGCTGCCGCGGACATAGCTGTCGTAAAGCTCGCCTTCGACCTTGCGGTCGACGCTCGGCAGCTTGTTGAACGCGTCCCAATAGGCGCGCGCGACCGCATCCTCGCGGCCGGCGATGATCGTGTGGATTTCGGCCCCGCACGCGGCGAGCTGGCCGTCGAGATCGTAAAAGGGAAAACGTTCCGACATCAAAATCGGATCGATCTGCTGCTTATGAATCGGATTTTCCTTCACCATGATCTTGGCTTCCTGATCGATCCCAAACGCGCTAGTCTGCCGCTCGCCACGCATCCCGCGGAACTGGTGAACGGGATATGCGATAGAAGTGGTAAAGGCGGTGTTAACCGGCCGCAGGGACCGGATAGCCCTCGAACGCCTTGATCGTGCGCAGCGCAAAGGCACTATGCATCGCCGCAACGCCGGGCAGGCGCGACAGGCAGTGGCGGTGCAATCGGTCGAAATCGGCGACATTGCGCGCCGCGACGCGCAGCCGGTAATCCGACGCACCCGAAAGCAGCTGGCATTCCAATATCTCGTCGAAGCTTTTGACCGCGCTTTCGAACGCGGTCAGCGCCTCCTCGCTCTGCGACGTCAGGCTGATGTCGACGAAGACGTCGAGGCCCAGCCCGATGCTCTCGGGGTCGAGCCTCGCGGTATAGCCCGTGATGATCCCCGCCGCCTCGAGCGCCCGGATGCGGCGATGGCACGCCGAGGCCGAAAGCCCGACGATATCGCCCAGCTCCGCGGCTGGACGCGGGCCGGTGCGTTGCAGCAAGTCGAGCAGCTTTGCGTCGATTCGGTCGATCATTGTGCGTCCTCGGGCCATTTCACGCATAATCCGTGCGTAATCCTCGCGAATCCGGGCGGCATATGCAAGCACCTCGCGGGGCATTTCTGCTAAAAGCGCCGACAAGTTTTCGGCGGCGCAGGACGACCGTCGGCGACATCAATATTCGGAGAGCGACCATGATCATCGGCACCCCCAAGGAAATCAAGAATCACGAATATCGCGTCGGCCTGACCCCCGAAAGCGCGCGCGAACTCGTCGTTCACGGCCACCGCGTGCTCGTCCAGACCGGCGCGGGCGAAGGCATCGGCGCGCACGACCGCTTCTACGAACAGGCGGGTGCCGAGATCGTCGCGACCGCCGAAGAGATTTTCGCGCAGTGCGACATGGTCGTGAAGGTCAAGGAACCACAGCCGGTCGAACGCGCGATGCTGCGCGACGGCCAGATCCTCTATACCTATCTCCACCTCGCGCCGGATCCCGACCAGACGCGCGACCTGATGAAGTCGGGCGCCGTCTGCATCGCCTATGAAACCGTCACCAGCCCGCACGGTGGGCTGCCGCTTTTGAAACCGATGAGCCAGGTTGCGGGCCGCATGTCGATCCAGGCCGGTGCGACCGCGCTCGAAAAGGCGCATGGCGGCCGCGGCGTACTGCTCGGCGGCGTTCCGGGCGTGGCGCCGGGCAAGATCTGCGTGATCGGCGGCGGCGTGGTCGGCTTCAACGCGGCGCAGATGGCGGCGGGTCTCGGCGCCGACGTCACCATCCTCGACCGCGATCCCGAAGTGCTCGAACGCGTCGGCACCTTTTTCGAGGCGCGGGCAAAGACGCGTTTCTCGAACCGCGCCAACCTCGCCGAATGCGTCGCCGAGGCCGACCTCGTCATCGGCGCGGTGCTGATCCCCGGCGCCGAGGCGCCCAAGCTGGTGACGCGCGAGATGCTCGGCACGATGCGCCCCGGCTCGGTGCTCGTCGACGTCGCGATCGACCAGGGGGGCTGTTTCGAGACCAGCCACGCGACCACCCATGCCGACCCGACCTATGTGGTTGACGGCATCGTCCATTATGCGGTCGCGAACATGCCGGGCGCGGTCGCGCGCACCAGCACCTATGCGCTCAACAACGTCACTCTGCCGCATGCACTCCGCATCGCCGACCTCGGCTGGAAAGAGGCTTTGAAACGCGACGTGCATCTTGCGCAGGGTTTGAACGTTTGGAACGGTAAGGTGACGTTCGAGGCCGTAGCCGAAGCGATCGGAACCGATTATGTGCCTGTCGAACAGGCACTCGCCTGACAACAAGGAACGACAGAGACGATGACCGACCAAGTGCCGCCTCCCCCGCCCGAAGAGGAAGAAGAAAATGAAGTGCTGCGCGCCTCGCGCGAGTTGCAGCAGCAAAAGGAAGCGGCCGACGCCGCCGAGGCGGCCGACCGGGAAGCCGCAAAGGGCAAGCGTGGCTGGAAAACCGCCGCCGCAGCGGGCATCGGCATCGGCTCGGCCGCGGTGATCGCCGCGCTGCTCTATGCGAACCGCGACAAGATCAGGTAATTCGGACTGAACGCCGGTTGGAGAGGGCGGCCGTGCGCCGCCTGAGGCCCCGTCGGCGGTTTCCGGGGTGGGCAATGGCAACTACCGGTCGTTCGGTCCTTCGTCATCCCGGACTTGATCCGGGATCCACTGCGGCGCGGACGTCATGGACCTCGGATCAAGTCCGGGGTGATGACGATGCAGGACAGGTCCGCAACCGGCCGTAACCCGCCGTCACGACCGTCAAACCAGCGCCTTGTACAGCCCGAACGCGCTCGTCGCGGTCAGCACGACGCCGACCAGCATCAGCATGACCTTCGGCGAGAAGCGTTTCGCCATCATCGCGCCGATCGGTGCGGCGACGACGCCGCCGATGATCAGGCCGAGCGTCGGGCCGAGAATATCGTCGATACCGAGGTGCCAGATAAAGGCGAGCGAGACCGCGACCGCGAGGAAGAATTCGACGCTGTTCACCGTGCCGACGACCTTGCGCGGTTCGCCGCCCTGGACGAGCAGGTTCGAGGTCACGACCGGGCCCCAGCCGCCGCCGCCCGCGGCGTCGAGAAAGCCGCCGACCACCGCGAGCGGGCCGACGACCTTGGGCTTCGAAAATTTGGGCGGATAGAGCACGCCGCGGATCAGCAACCAGATCCCGATCAGAACGAGATAGCCGAGCACGAAGGGCTTCACGACCTCGGCGTGCAGCGACGACAGCACATAGGCGCCGAGCACCCCGCCGATCACCCCGGGGACGAGCAGGCGAAAGAAGAGCGGCCAGTCGATGTTGCGGTGGAACACATGGCTCAGCCCCGACACGCCGGTGGTGAAAATCTCGACGACATGGATGCGCGCCGACGCGGTGGCGGGCGGGACGCCGAGCACGGCAACGAGCAGCGTGTTACAGATCACCCCGAATGCCATGCCGAGCGCGCCGTCGACGAGCTGCGCCGCAAAACCGATCAGGATGAACGGCAGGAGTGCGGTAAAGTCGATGGCCGCAAGATCGATCATGATTCATCCCAACTCATTTAGTTGACAACTTGCTGCCGCGATTTGGGGCAATGCGCCAGCCCAATTTTTCTGCTGGCGGCAAAGGGATTTGTTTCCGCGCCGGGCCGATTATCGAGGGGACAGCCTTCAGGACGGGTTGAGATTCAGCTCCCGGTGAGTCGAAAATGGTGGTTTTCCGTGACCCGGAGCGCAGCGTGCTTTTTGCACGTGAGCACCGGAAGCGCGGAAGGCCGCCATTTGCAGGCCGCCGGGGGCTGAATGTCGGCCGGTCCTAGGCGGAGATCTCGTCGGGCAGATACTCACGCACATAATCGATGAAGGCGCGCAGCTTGGGCATCACCTGTTTGCGGCCGGGATAATAGAGGAAGAGGCCCGAGGTCGCCGACGCATAGTCGGTGAGCACCAGTTCGAGCTCGCCGTTTTCCACCATTGCCTTCGCCATCGGTTCGGCCATCATGCCCATCGCGACGCCGGCGCGGATCGCGACCAGCGCGGCGATCCAGTCGTTGACGATCACCGGCCCGGTGACGCTGACGTCATATTCGCGGTTTCCCTTCTCGAACGTCCACGGCATCAGCGCCCCGGTCGCGAGGCGAAAGCGGACGCAGCGATGGTCGCGCAGCTCCTCGGGGGTTTCGGGGCGGCCGTGCTTCGCCAGATAGGCGGGCGCCGCCGCGACGACGAAACGGAAGGGGCCGGTCAGGCGGACGGCGATCACGTCGGCGTCGAGCGATTCGCCCATCCGCACCCCGGCGTCGAAACCCCCGGCGCTAAGGTCGGCCAGCGCATCGTCGGCGTAGATCTCGAGTTCGATATCGGGATAGGTTTCGCAAAAACCCGCGATGATCGGCTCGAACAAAGGCTGCACCGCGCCGCGCATCAAATTGATCCGCAGCCGCCCCGCGGGCCGGTTGCCGAGGTTGCGCGCCGCTTCATAGGCGTCGGCCAGCCCGGTATAGGCGGGCGCCGCGCGTTCGAGGAACATCTCGCCCGCTTGCGTCAGGCCGACGCTGCGCGTCGTGCGCATGAACAGGGGCGCGCCGACGCGCGCTTCGAGCGCCTTGACCGTCTGGCTGATCGCGGAGGGGGAGACGCCGAGGTCGGCGGCGGCGGCGGAAAAGCTGCGCCTTTCCGCGACACGCAGGAAGGCTTCGATCCCGTCGAGCGCCCCTTGGGGGATTGTTAAATCCTGCTTCAAAGCACTTGCAGATTATAGAGGATTATCTAAGTGCGCAACCGCGCCTATAAAGGTTGCACAACGAAACGAAAGGAACCTCTCCCATGGCCTATCAGCTCTCCTCTTTCCGCCGCTTTCCCACCGCCTTTGCCGTCGTCGCCGCCTCGGCGCTCGCTTTTACCGGCCTGATGGCATCGGCGACTCCCGCTTATGCCCAGTCGGGCGGCGATTATCGCTGCGCCGGTCTCGCCGAACAGGCGCATGTCGCCGCGAGCGGCATCGAGGGCAGCAAGCAGTCGAGCGCCAAGCGCTTCGTTTCGACCGGCAAGAAGCTGTGCGAAGCGGGTAACGAACGCGCCGCCGCCAAGCAGTTCCGCGCCGCGCTCAAGATCGCCGGCGTCGCCGAAGTCGAAACCGACAGCCAGATGGCTTCGCGCTAAGACACCAAGACACCAATCTCCGGAACCGTCCTCTCCCTCTCCCCGACGGATCCACAAAACTGGGGCGGCACTCGACACGAGGCCGCCCCATTTGTTTATGCGCGGTGCGCGGGTTAGGATCCGCCGTCATGCCCGGCAAGAAACCCCGCCGCGAAACATCCCGCGCCGCGAAGCCTCCGGTGCCGCTTTGCCGCTACGAAGAACTCGCGATGCGCGAGAATCGGCTGCGGCAGGCCAGGGCCGCGAAACCCGAATCCAGGGACTAGATCCGCCGGTAGCGGAAATACCAGACCTCGTGCCCCTGCGCGCGCGCCTTGGCTTCGTAGCGCGTTTCGGGCCAGCCGCCCGGGCGCTGCTGGAAATCGCGCGCGTCCTTCGCCAGCCATTCATACTGGTGGCGGTGGCGGCGCATCACCATCAGCGCGTGCTGCAGATAGATGGGATGGTCGGTGCCGAAGCGGAACTCGCCGCCGGGCTTCAGTTTCGCCGCGATCAGGTCGAGCGGGCCGTCGTTCATCATCCGCCGCTTGGCGTGGCGCGCCTTGGGCCAGGGGTCGGGGTGGAGCAGATAGGCGAAAGACAGCGCGCCGTCGGGAATCCGCCGCAGCACCTCCAGCGCGTCGCCATGGTGGATGCGGACGTTGCCGAGCGGCAGGCTGGCGCCATGATCGCCCGCGACATGGACCAACGCCTGCGCCACGCCGTTGATGAACGGCTCGGCGCCGATGAAGCCATGGTCGGGCAGCATGTCGGCGCGCCCCGCCATATGCTCGCCGCCGCCAAAACCGATTTCAAAATGCAACGGACATGCCTGCCCGAACAGACGCTCCGCGGAAACTTCGCCAACTTCGGGAACCGCGATCTGCGGCAACAGCGTATCGACCAGATCCTGCTGCCCCGCGCGCAGCGGCTTGCCCTTCGAACGGCCGTAAAGGCGGTTGAGGGTGGTCGGATCGCCGGGTTTATGCGCAGTCATGCCGCGCCCGTTAGCGCGGCGAAGCGGGGGCGGCAAGCGCCCCCGGCCCACATCAGGCCGCGAGCGCCGCCTTGAGCTTGTCGACGAGGTCTGTGCGCTCCCACGGGAAGGCATCGCCCACGGCGGTGCGGCCGAAGTGGCCGTAGGCCGCGGTCTGCCGATAGATCGGCTTGTTGAGTCCGAGGTGGGTGCGGATGCCCTTGGGCGTCAGGCGCACGAGCCCGGGAATTGCGGCTTCGATGCGGCCTTCCTCGACGGTGCCGGTGCCGTGCAGGTCGACATAGATCGACAGCGGTTCGGCGACGCCGATCGCATAGGAGAGCTGGATCGTGCAGCGGCGTGCGAGGCCCGCGGCGACGATATTCTTCGCCAGATAGCGCGTGATATAGGCCGCCGAGCGGTCGACCTTGGTCGGGTCCTTGCCGCTGAACGCGCCGCCGCCGTGCGGGCTGGCGCCGCCATAGGTGTCGACGATGATCTTGCGCCCGGTCAGCCCCGCGTCGCCATCGGGTCCGCCGATCTCGAAGCGGCCGGTCGGGTTGATATGATAGACGGTGTTCGCGGTGAGCAGTTCGGCGGGGAGCACATCGGCGATCACGCCAAGGACATATTTGCGCAGCTCGCTATATTTCGCCTCGTCGCCTTCGCCATTGTGGAAATAATAGCCCGGTGCATGCTGCGTCGACACGACGATCGCGGTCGCCTCGACCGGGCGCTCGTTGGCGTAGCGCAGCGTGACCTGGCTCTTGGTGTCGGGCTCGAGGAAGGGCGCAGTGCCCGCCTTGCGGTCGGCGGCCATGCGCTCGAGAATCTTGTGGCTGTAATCGAGCGTCGCGGGCATTAAATCGGGGGTCTCATCCGACGCATAGCCGAACATGATCCCTTGGTCGCCCGCCCCTTCGTCCTTGTCGCCGCTTTCGTCGACGCCCTGTGCAATATGCGCCGACTGGCCATGAAGGTTGTTCTCGAAGCGGAAGCTCTGCCAGTGGAAGCCCGACTGCTCGTAGCCGATCTCGCGCACAGTGTTGCGGACCGTCGCCTCGATCTCCTCGAGCGCGCCCGGCGCCCAAGCGTCATTTTCGAACACGCCCTTGCAGCGAATCTCGCCCGCGAGCACGACAAGCTGCGTCGTCGTCAGCGTTTCGCACGCCACGCGCGCCTCGGGATCCTTCGACAGGAACAGGTCGACGATCGAATCCGAAATCTGGTCGGCGACCTTGTCGGGGTGCCCCTCCGACACGCTTTCGGAGGTGAAAAGGAAGCTGTTGCGCATGGGAAAGCCTTCTCGAAATCGAATATAAAGGATGCTTTATGTCCGCGCGCTGTTAGCGTCCCGAGCGCCGGAACGCAATGGCCAGCGCGAGCAACAGCAGCGCGAAACCGACGGGCAGACTATTGCCGAAGCGGGCGAAGAGCGTCGGAGCGCGCGCGGTCGGCACCTTCGTGTCGATGCGACCCGCCTTGTGCATTGGCAGCGATTCGACGATACGCCCGTCGGCATCGATGACCGCGCTGATCCCGGTGGGAGTCGCACGGATCACGGGCAAGCCTTCCTCGATCGCGCGGAGGCGGGCTTGGGCGAGATGCTGGGGAGGGCCCCAGCTGCCGAACCAGGCGTCGTTCGATGGGTTGAAGATGAAATCAGGGCGATGGGCGCGATCGACGACCTGGCCTGAAAAGATGATCTCGTAACAGATCTGCAGGCCCGCGCGGCCGAAGGCGCCGAGGTCGAGCGTGCGCGGCCCGGGGCCGGGCCAGAAATCGATGTCGCCGGGCGCGAGCCGCGACAGGCCGATCGCTGACAGGATCGGCCGCATCGGCAGATATTCGCCGTAGGGCACCAGATGCGCCTTGTCGTAACGGGGGCCCAGCGTGCCGTCGGCATGCACCGTCATCACCGCATTGCGGGCGCCGACGACACCGCCCGCCTTGTCGAGTTCGAGCTTGAGCGCGCCGAGCAGCATGATGTCGTTCGGGTTCATCAACCTGACGATCCGCGCGCGCGCTTCGGCGGGCGAGCGGTCGTAGTAGATCGACGGATAGCCGCGTTCGAGATAATCGGGAACGGCGGCTTCGGGCCACAGGATCAGCCGCGGTATGTCGTCCTTCGGCGTCGTCAGCCGCGCGAGCTTGGCGAAATTGGCGTCGGCCTTGCTGCCTTCCCACTTGTCCTCCTGCCCGACATTGGGCTGGACGACGGTGATGGGTATCCGGACGACGCCCTTGGATCGGACGGCGGCGTCGGCGCTGCCGCCCAGTTGCGAAACGAAAGCTGCGCCCCAGAAAAGCAGCACGCTGCCGAATAGCGCGGTGGCGGCGACGCGGCGGCGAAACCACGCCAGTATCAGCACCCCCACGAGCAGGAAAACGATCCCGCTCATGCCATAGGTCCCGATCCAGCGCGCGGGCATGGCCGCGTGCGGGACGGTGATCACCCCCATCGGATTCCATGCGAAGCCGGTAAAAATCCAGCTGCGGAGCCACTCGGTGAGAATCCAGAACCCGCCGAAGGCCAGCAGATAGGACGGCGCCGCGAAATGCGTATCGCCCTTCGGTTTCGCCAGCCAGGCACCCCATGCCGTCAGCGCGGGATAAACCGCCAGATAAAGCGACAGCAGCACGACCGCGATCCAGCCCAGCCACGCCGGCATCGCCGCCTGATAGGTGAACGCGGTCGCGATCCAGTTCAGACCGACGACGAAATGACCGACGCCGAACGCCCACCCGATCCCCAGCGTGCGCCAGCCGCCCGCGCTTCGTGCGACCAGCGCCATCCAGCCCGCGAGCGCCAGCAGCGTCAGTGGCCAGAGGTGGAGCGGCGCAAACCCCGTCGCCGAAACGGCGCCCAGCAACAGGGCGAGAAGCTTTGGCCGATGGTCGGCGAAAGCGGCGATGCGGAGGGAATGCGCTGTCACGCGCGTTGCTTTAGCCGCGCGGCGGAGCTCCGACAATGACGATAGCGGCCGTTAGCTCAGCCCGGCCGCCTCGATCGCCGCCAGCGCACTCTCGACCCGCGCATCGCCTTCGCCCTCGACCCACGTCCATGGAAGCCGGCGCCGGTCGAGTTCGCCGATCGCGACCTCCATGAATTGCGCTCGCGCCAGTTCGCTGCCGAACAGGCGCGTGCCGTCCTCTTGCCAGGGCAGGTCCATCGCGGGGACGAGATAGAGGTCGGCTACCGCGTCCCACAGGTCGATTTCGGGCAGGCGGCGGCCGAGCAGCATGATCGCCCACGCCTGCGTCATCAACGGATCGGTGTCCGATACGAGCCATTCGGGCTTTTGCGCGAGTGCGGCCTCGGTCGCCGCGCGATGCCCGTCGAAGATCGCGAGCAGGTCGACCTCGTCGAGGTCGGTGCCGTTGGTCTCGGCATAGGTGCGGCCATATTCGGGGACGACGAGGCCGCCAAGCCGCAGCGCGAGGCGCGGAGCGAGCGTCGATTTGCCGGTGCTTTCGGCCCCGTGCAGGCAGATATGGCGCGTCACAGCGCCACCCGGCCCGTCGCGGCGGCGCGGCGCCACTGGATCAGCCCGTCGATCGACAGGCCGAGCAGCACGACATAGACCGCGCTCGTCGCATATAGCCCGCGCGCGGCGAAGAGCGGCACGGCGATCAGGTCGACGAGGATCCAGAGGAACCAGCTTTCGACGCGCCGCCGCGCGAGCAGCCATTGCGCAGTGATGCTGAGCATCGCGATCGCGCCGTCGATCCATGGCGCGACGGCGTCGGTATATCGGTCCATCGCAAAGCTCCAACCGGCCCAGGCGGCGATCGTTGCCAGCGCCCAGCCCCGGCGGGCGCGGCCGGTCATCCAGCGTACGGGTACGCCGCCCTCGTCGCGCGCACGCGTCCACGCCGCCCAGCCGTAAAGGTTGAGCGCGAAGAAAAAGCCCTGAAGCAGCATGTCGCTGTAAAGTTTCGCTTCGAAGAAGACGAAGGCATAGAGCGTCACCGCGACGAGCGCGAAAGGATAGTTCCACACGCTGCGCAGCGCGACGAGCGCAACGTTGACGAGGACCAGCGCCGCCGCGAGCCCCTCGATCGGGCTCATGCCGACGGTTCGCGGCGCGGACGCGTCCACAACCCGTCGCGGCTGATCCGCCGCTGCGGCGGACGGCGCAGCACCGACCAGCCGGCGCGCGCGATCCAGCCGAGCTTGGCGAGCAGGCTCGAGGCCGCGCGATGATCCCACGCATGGTCGCCGCGGCGGCGCACCTCGCGCGCGATGTCGCCATAGATGCCGGCGGCGGCGAGCACCGCCCAGCGGCTGCGCGGAGGCAGCTTGCGTGCGCCCCAGCGCCCCGACGCCTCATATTCCCCGGCCATCTCTGCGAGCCATTTGGCCATCACCGACAGGCGTCCGCGAAAGGCCGGGTGCATGTGCTGCCCCGGCGGGATGTCGAGCTCGACCATCCATTCAACGGGTAGATAACAGCGGTCGGCGGCGGCATCCTCGGCGACATCGCGTGCGATATTGGCGAGCTGGAAGGCGATGCCGAGGTCGGAGGCGCGATCGAGTGTCGTTTCGTCTTGCGCGTCGATCCCCATAACCAGCGCCATCGCGACCCCGACGGCGCCCGCGACATGATAGGAATAGCGCAAAAGGTCCTGCTCGCTGCGCGGGCGCCAGTCTCGGGCGTCGAGCTCGAACCCCGCGATGATGTCCTCGATCACCGCGCGCGGGATGGCGACCTCGGTGAGCAGGAAGCCGAGCGCGTCAAAGGCGGCCTCGCCGGTCGGTTCGCCGGCAAAGGCCTTGTCGGTCTGCGCGCGGATATGCGCGACGGCGGCGGCGGGGTCGTGGCCCGGCTTCATCGCGCCGCCATGATCCTGTCCGTCGGTCAGATCGTCGGCGGCGCGGCACCAGGCATAGAGCAGCCAGACGCGCTCGCGCGTTTCGCGGTCGAAGAGCTGGCTCGCCAGGGCAAAGCTTTTCGATCCGCGCGCGATGCTGTCGTGCGCGAAACCGTGGAGGGCGTGTGCGTCATAGACCCCCTCCTCGGTCATCAGAGGTTTTCGGCCTTCATCGCGAAGATCGTCTTGTGCGGCACATAGGCGGCCATCTTGTCCAGCAGTTCGTCGAGCCCGGCGTCGACGATCATGATCCCGGCGTGCGCGGGGCGGATGAAACCGACCTCGATCATATTCCGGTTGAACGCAATCAGGTCGTTATAGAAGCCCGCTGCGTTGAGCAGCCCGACGGGCTTTGCATGATAGCCGAGCTGCGCCCAGCTGATCGCTTCCCAGAGTTCGTCCATCGTGCCGACGCCGCCGGGGATGGTGAGGAAGCCGTCGGAGAGGTCGGTGAACATCTTCTTGCGCTCGTGCATGCCGCTGACGACATGGAGTTCGGTGACGCCGCGGTGCGCGACCTCGGCGCCGACGAGCGCATCGGGAATGATTCCGATCACTTCGCCGCCGGCTTCCAATGCGCTGTCGGCAACGGCGCCCATTAGCCCGAGCCGCCCGCCGCCATAGACGACGCCGATACCTCGTGTCGCCAGCGTGCGGCCGACGTGGCGCGCGGTTTCGATATATATCGGATCTTCGGGGGTCGCGGACCCGCAATAGACGGCAAGGCGTTTCATATATCTTCCAACATCAATCGGGCGGTCGCCTTGGCGCTTCCGACCACCCCCGGGATACCCGCGCCCGGATGCGTCCCCGCGCCGACGAAGTAAAGATTCGAAATCACGTCGTCGCGATTATGCGCGCGGAACCAGGCGCTTTGCCACAGCACCGGCTCGAGGCTGAACGCGCTGCCGAGGTGCGCCGACAGGTCGCGGCCGAAATCGGCGGGGGTATAGTGGAAGCGCGTGACGAGGTTGGCGCAGAGGCCCGGCGCGACACGGCGCTCGACCTCGTCGAGGATCGCGTCGGCGAATCGTGTGCCGAAGTCACCGTCCCAGTCCGCCTGCGCCTTGCCGAGATGCGCGACGGGGGCGAGCGCATAGAAGGTCGAGTGCCCCGGCGGCGCCATGCCGGGATCGGTGATGCTCGGATGGTGGAGGTAGAGCGAGAAATCATCAGGCACTTTGCCACCGTAAATGTCGTCGAGCAGTCCCTTGTAGCGCGGCCCGAACAGGATGCTGTGGTGTGCGATGTCGGGATAATCGCCCTTCACACCGAAATGGACGACGAAAAGCGAGGGCGACCAGCGTTTACGCGACAGGCTCTTTGCGGCGCTGTTCCCGCGCGGATGGCCGCCGAGCAAATCCCGATAGCTGTGCATCAGATCGGCGTTGGTCGCGACCATGTCGGCCTCGCCATGCCAGCCGCCCTGTGTCGTCACGCCGATCGCGCGGTCGCCCGCCGTGTCGATCCGCGCCACCGGATCGTTGAGGCGTAGCGTCCCCCCAAGTCGCTCGAACAGGCGTACCATGCCGCGCACCAGCGCATTGGTGCCGCCGCGCGCGAACCACACGCCGCCCTCCTTCTCGATCGTGTGGATCAGCGCGTAGATGGCGCTCGTCGTCATCGGATTGCCGCCGACGAGCAACGTATGGAAGGAGAGCGCCTGCCGCAGCCGCTCGTCGCGCACATAGGAGGAGACGATCGCATAGACGCTGCGCCACGCCCGATATTTCATCAGCGCCGGCGCCGCCCGGACCATCGAAGCGAAGTCGAGAAAGGCGACCGCGCCTAACTTCACATAGCCCTGTTCATACACCCCCTTCGAATATTCGAGAAAGCGGTCGTAGCCGGCGACATCGGCGGGATGGAGCTTCGCGATCTCCTCGCGCAGCGCCGCTTCGTCGTTCGAATAGTCGAAATTCGTGCCGTCGGGCCAGTTGAGGCGGTAGAAGGGCGTGACGGTGACGAGCTCGACGTCCTGCCCCATATTCTGCCCGCTGAGTGCCCAGAGCTCTTCGAGGCACGGCGGGTCGGTGATGACGGTGGGGCCCGCGTCGAAGGTGAAACCGTCGCGTTTCCAGTGATAGGCGCGGCCGCCGGGTGCGTCGCGCGCCTCGACGATTGTCGTCGCGACGCCCGCCGATTGCAGCCGGATCGCTAGTGCGAGCCCGCCGAAACCGGCGCCGATGACGATGGCGCGGCGGGTCATCGCCAGTCGAGCTTCGCCAGCGCGGCGATCGCGCGGCCGACAGGAACCGGCGGCTTGCCGGTGAGCAGGCGCAGCTTGTCCGCGCTCGTCGAGCGACCGGCATAGAAGCGCGCGATCAGTCGCGGCGACAGGCGGTAGAAACGCTCGAAGACGCGGAAACGCGCGCCGGGCTCGGCCGCGCGGAACAGCATCGCGCCGAGCATCCGGTAGAAACGCTGGCGCCGCCACGCCGCCGCCGCGCGGCCGCGCAGGACGGCGGCAAGATCGGGCCGGTCGACGAGCGCGGGCAACGCTGATGCGGTGCGCACGGCATGGGCAAGCGAATAGCCGGTCGTCGCGTGGAACAGGCCGGCGCGCACGCCGATCCGCGCGGTGCGGTCGGACGCCGGCCACAGCCGCTCGAAATCGCCCGCGATGACCACGGGCAGCACGCCGTTTTCCTCGCGCGTCGTCGCCTTGACCTTCCAGCCTTGCGCCGCGGCATAGGCGGCGATGCGTTCGCGCACCGCCCCCGCATCGAGGTCGGCGTCGTCGCCGTAATAAGTGTCCTCGACGAACAAGGTCTCGGCATCGAAGGGCAGCAGATAGACGAAACGATAGCCGTCCAGCTGCTCGACGGTCGCGTCCATCACGACCGGATGGTCGACGCCATGCCCGCCCTTCACCGTCAGCGCCTGTCCGACGAACTTCTGCCAGCCGCAATCGAGCCCCGGAAATTTGCCCGCGCCGCGCGCGTCGATGACATGATTCGCCGACAACCGGCCGCCGCGCGTCAGCAGCAGATGGTCGGGCGCGACATGCTTCGCCTTGTCGGCGATGATATGCCCCGCGGGCAGCGCCGCCGCGACCGCTTCGGCGAGCGCTTCGCCGGTGATGCTCTTATATCCCATGCGCAATCTGCGCTCGTGCCCGGGAAAGCGGACATCGTACCGCGGCCAGTGATGGCGCACGAGCGGCGCGACGAGCCAGCGGTCCTTCTTTGCGATGTCGCTGTCGAAAAAGGACCAGATGTGATTGCCGCCGACCGGTCCCGGTTCGACCAGCCGCACGTCGAGGTCGGGCCGCTTCGCCGCGAGCGCGAGCGCCGCAAGGCCGCCGGCGAGCCCGCCGCCGACGATCGCGATGTCGCATTTATCGATGTTCTGCCCCGCCATCCATCCGCCTTAGCCACCCGAACGCGCGGGCGCAAAGCCATTGCAACGCGGCGGCGAGCGGCTAGCCTTGCGCCATGACCGGCTGGACGATACTTTTTTCCGCGCTCGCGATGACCGCGATCGTCGGCGTGCGCTATCTGATCACCAGCGGCGCCTTCGCCTTCGCGACAAAGTGGAGGCACCCCGGCCTGTATCGCGGGCTGGAACCGCAGATGAAGCGCGAGATCGGATGGAGCCTCGCGAGCGCCGCCATTTATGGGATTCCGGCGGGCATCGTCGCCTGGGGCTGGCAGGAACATGACTGGACGCGCATCTATACCGACATCGGCGCCTATCCGCTCTGGTATCTGCCCGTCAGCCTCTTCGTCTATCTCCTGCTCCACGACACATGGTTCTACTGGACGCACCGCTGGATGCACCGCCCGGCGCTGTTCCGCGCCGCGCATGCGGTCCATCATGCGAGCCGCCCGCCGACCGCGTGGGCGGCGATGAGCTTTCATCCGCTGGAGGCGATCACCGGCGCCATCGTCATTCCAGGGCTCGTCTTTCTGGTCCCCATCCACGTCGCGATGCTCGGCCTCGTGCTTGCGATCATGACGGTGATGGGGGTCGGCAACCATATGGGGTGGGAGATGTTTCCGCGCGCGCTTGTTCATGGACCCGCAGGGAAATGGCTGATAACCGCAACGCACCATCAGGCGCATCATGCGGCTTACCGGGGGAATTATGGCCTTTATTTTCGCTTTTGGGACAGGGCGTGCGGCACGGATATCGGGCTTGGCTATTTTGCCCGCGCTGCTGACCGCCGCGAGCCCGCCGCCGCCGACGGTTGAGGTCAGCGTCACCGGGCTGCGCAGCGCGAAGGGGCAGGTCCTCGTCTGCCTGACCACGAACCGCAAGGCCTTTCCCGATTGCAGCAAGGATGCGAACTCTGTGCGCATGGCGGTGAAGGCCGCCGACGCGGAAAATTTCGCCATCCATGCACCCGCCGCCGGAACCTATGCGATCGCGGTCGTGCATGACGAGAATAGCAACAACAAACTCGACACGGCGATCTTCCTGCCGAAGGAGGGCTTCGGCTTTTCACGCAACCCGACGATCACCGTCGGGCCGCCGAGCTTCAAATCGGCCAGCTTCGCGGTGGCGGGCGACATGCGCCAGTCGATCAGGATGAAATATATGCTGTGAGGGGACGCGGCGGCTTAGGGGTGGAGAGCTGTCGTTGCTCTTCTCCACTTCCGTCATCCCGGGCTTGACCCGGGATCCCGCTTTTGGGGGCGTCGACCGGTCTTCGACATCAAGCGGGACCCCGGATCAAGTCCGGGGTGACGAACGAGGAAATATCCTCCCTGTGGCGAAGCCATGGGGAGGTGGCAGCGCGAAGCGCTGACGGAGGGGCTCATGGCGCAACGTCGCGGCCCCTCCACCACCGCCTGCGGCGGCGGTCCCCCTCCCCATCGCTTCGCGACAGGGAGGATTTGATGGCAACTATCGGTCGCTTTCAGACCTTCCTTACCTGCAGTTCACCCGGCGTGGGCGTCGCGCAGTTCGCGCTTCAACACCTTGCCGATCGGACTGCGCGGCAATTCTTCAACCATCGTAATTGCGCTGATCCGCTGCGTCTTGCCGACCTTGGCGTTGCAGTCGGCGCGCACGGCCTCGGCATCGGCGCCGGGTTTCAGCACGACGAACGCCACCGGCGTTTCGCCCCACTCCTCGCTCGGCATCCCGACGACCGCCGCCTCGACGACGCGATCGTCGGCGATCAATATCGCTTCGAGGTCGCTCGGGAAGATGTTGAAGCCGCCCGAAATGATCATGTCCTTCGCGCGGTCCATCAGCGTCAGAAAGCCGTCTTCGTCGATCCGTCCGATGTCGCCATGGCGATAGAAGAGATTTCCTTCGCTATCGTACCAGTGCATCGCCTTGGTCGCGTCGGGACGGTTGTTGTATCCGGTCATCATCGCGGGGCTGCGGCCGACGACTTCGCCGACCGACCCTTGCGGCAGTTCGTTGCCATCCTCGTCGATCACCTTCGCGATATGCCCGGGCGCCGGCTTGCCGACGGTGTGGAGCTTGTCGGGAAATTGATGCGCCTCAAGGATGAACGCCGCGCCGCCTTCGGTCATGCCGTAAATCTCGACCAGCCCGCCCGGCCAGCGCTCCAGAACATCGGCCTTCAGCGCCGCCGGAAAGGGCGCCGAGGTGCAATATTTCATCACGAAGCTCGACAGGTCGAAGCTGCCGAAATCGTCGAGCGCCATGATCCGGCGATATTGCACCGGCACCAGCATGCAGTTGGTCGCGCGCTCGCGCGCCGCGAGTTCCAGAAAGCCGCGCGCGTCGAATTTCTTCATCAGCACGACCTGCCCGCCCGAGCCGACGGTGGGCATGAAGCTCGCCATCGTCGTATTCGAATAGAGCGGAGTCGACAGGATCGTCACGGCCTGGGGTCCATAGGCAGGCGCACCACGGACGATATGCTGCCAGCGCATTGCATGGCTGTGGACGATGCCCTTGGGCGTGCCCGTGGTGCCCGACGAATAGATGATGTTGAACCCGTCTTCGGGCCGGATATCGATCGGGACGGGTTTGGCGCCCGCGAGCGACAGCCAGGCGTCGAGCGGCGTTCCCGCGTCGCTGCCGTCCATCGCGATCAGGTCGCTCGCGGCGATGACCTGCCCGTCGAGGCTCGATTTCGCGGCGTCGTCGAGGAACAGGTGGCGCGCGCCGGTGTCGGCGATCATCGCCGCCATCTGCTCGCCCGTCGCGCTGTTGGTGACGAGTCCCGCGACGCCGCCGGCGCGCAAGGTGCCGAGGATCACCGCCATCTGCTCGACGCTGTTGAGGCCGGCGATCGCGGTGCGGTCGCCCTTGGCGAACCCATCCTGCTGCAACCGCGCGGCGATTCGGTCGGTCAATTGATCCAGTTCGGACCAGCTCAGCCGCCGGAACGGGTCCGCAGCCGCTACGGCATCGGGACGCTCCGCGGCATGGGCACGGACAAGGTCGGGCAGGGTGGCGAAGTCGCCGTCAAGCATTTCGATACTGGTCATGCCTATCGACTAGCACAGCCGAAAGGCGGTGCAATGCCGGTGGGGCGGCGAGGCGACAAGATGTTGCGTCGACGACGGGGGATGCGGATGGCCTCATCGGATATTGCAGGGGACGGCGACAGGAAGTTGCTGGTCGCGCTCTATCATCCGCGGGCGGAGCGGGGCCGGGCGCTCGGCGGTGCCTTCGAGGCCGCCGGCCTTGGCGTGCAAACGCTGCCGCAGCATGTGGACGGGCTCCGCACATGGATCGACAGCTGCTTCGATATTCTGCTGATCAACCCGTTCCTCGGCTGGCAGGAGCCGGTCGAATTTGTCCGGCTGGCGCGGTCGATTGCGGGGCGGCGCCCGCTGCTTGTCCTCTCGGATCGGGATTCGCCCGCTGACCGGATGGCGGCGCTCGATGCCGGCGCCGATGATGCGGTCGGATGGACCGATAATCTGCCCGAAGTGCTGGCGAGGATCGCCAGTCTGCTCAGGCGCAGCCGCATAGCCGCCGGGCAACTCGGAGCCGGCGACCTGCGCATCGACCTGATCGACCGGCGCGTCGAGCGTGCGGGGCGGCTGATCCGCCTGCCACTGCGCGAATTCGATCTGCTCGCGAACCTGGCGCGCGTTCCCGACCGGCCGGTATCGCGCGACGAGTTGCTCCGCGCCGTGTGGCGGCTCAATTTCGATCCCGGCACCAACCGGGTCGAGGTGCATATGTCGCGGCTGCGCGCCAAGGTCGACCGCGGTTTCGACTGGCCGATGCTCCATACGGTGAAAGGGCGCGGCTATACGTTGCGCTCGCGCCCCGGTTGACGATCCTGTCACGAGCCCCAGCTTGCTTGACCAAAAGTTTCAGGTTGCTACTCATCTTCGACATAAAGAAACCAGTGATTCCGGAGATGATGCCCGATGCACCCCTCAGTCCACGCTCGCGCCAACCCCGACAAAGCAGCGATCATCGTCGCCGAGACGGGCGAGGCGATCAGCTATGGCGAACTCGACGCCGCCTCGAACCGCGCCGCGCAACTCTTTCGGTCGCACGGGCTGGGGCATGAGGACGTCGTCGCCTTCATGCTCGACAACACCCCGCATTATTACGGGCTGACCTGGGGCGCGCAGCGCGCGGGGCTGCGCTATGTGTGCATCTCGTCGCGGCTGACGCAGGACGAAACCGACTATATCCTCGAAAATTCGGGCGCGCGGATCTTTGTTGTTTCGGCGAGCCTCGCCGCCGCGGCGCAGCAGCTCACGACCGGGATCAAGCGTTTCGCGATGGGCGGCGCCATCCCCGGTTACGAAAGCTGGGAGGATGCCGTCGCGGCGATGCCCGCGACGCCCGTTGCCGACCAGCGCGCCGGGGTCGACATGCTCTATTCGTCGGGCACCACCGGCCGGCCCAAGGGCGTGCGCGTGCCGCTGCCCGAGGATCCGGCGATCGACGCGGTCAACAGCCTCGTCATGCTCGCCTCGGCCGTGTTCCAGATCAATTCGGACAGCATCTATCTCTCGCCGGCACCGCTCTATCATGCCGCGCCCTTGCGCTGGTCGATGACGATCCACCGCCTCGGCGGCACCGTCGTCCTGATGAAGAAATTCGATCCCGAGGCGGCGCTGTCGCACATCGAAAAATATCGCGTGAATTCGAGCCAGTGGGTGCCGACGCATTTCGTGCGGATGCTCAAGCTCCCCGACGGTGTCCGCACCCGCTACGACACCTCCTCATTGAAGGTCGCGATCCACGCCGCGGCGCCGTGCCCGGTGCCGGTCAAACAGGCGATGATCGACTGGTGGGGCCCGGTGCTCTTCGAATATTACGCTGGCTCCGAGGGTAATGGCATGACCTTCATCTCCAGCCCCGACTGGCTGACGCACAAGGGCAGCGTCGGCCGCCCGATCCTCGGCACCGTCCATATCATGGGCGAGGACAACGAGACCGAGCTCGGCCCGGATGAGGAGGGCACGATTTTCTTCGAGAGCGAAAATGTCTTCGAATATCATGGAGATAATGAAAAGACGGCTTCCAGCCGCAACTCGAAGGGCTGGTCGACTCTTGGCGATGTGGGCAAACTTGACGATGAAGGCTTCCTCTACCTCACCGACCGCAAGAGCTTCATGATCATCTCGGGCGGCGTGAACATCTATCCGCAGGAAATCGAGAATCATCTCGTCACCCACCCCAAGGTCGCCGACGTCGCGGTCGTCGGCGGCCCGCACGACGAAATGGGCGAAGAAGTGATCGCGGTGATCCAGCCTGCCGATATGGCCGAAGCTGGCGAGGCGCTCCGCGACGAACTCATCGCCTTTGCGCGCGAGAAATTATCAGGGGTGAAAATCCCGCGCCGCATCGACTTCCTCGAAGCGCTGCCGCGCCACGATACGGGCAAGCTCTACAAGCGCCTGCTCCGCGACCGATATTGGGAGAAGGCGAAGGCGGAGGCCTGAGCCGATGAGCGCGCGCGTCGAATTCTTCTTCGACCTGTCCTCACCATGGACCTGCCTGGCGTTCCACAATCTGCCCGGCGTGCTCGATCGCACGGGCGCGACCGCGATCTATCGGCCGATCCTTGTCGGCGGGGTGTTCAACGCGGTGAACCCCGCCGTCTATGCGGCGCGCGAGCAGGCCGACAACCGCCGGCTCCAGCATAGCTGGAAAGTGCTGAAGGACTGGGCGCGGCTTGCGGGCGTGCCGATGAATTTCCCGTCAGAGTGGCACCCCGCGAAAAGCATCGCCGCGATGCGCTTCTGCTGCGCGCTCGAGGAGGATCAGGCGGCGCTCGTCCGTTTCGCGCGCGGCGCTTTCGTGAGCTATTTCGACCGGCAGGAAAATCTCGACGACCTCGCCGTGGTCGCGGCGGTCGCCGATGCCGCGGGGCTCGACGGCACCGCGCTGGCTGCGGCGGCGGGCAGCGACGCAGTCAAGGCGCGGCTGCGCACGAACACCGATGAAGTCATCGCCCGCGGCGGCTATGGCTCGCCGACGATTTTCGTCGACAAGGACGATATGTATTTCGGCAACGACCAGCTTCCGCTCGTCGAGGCCGCGCTTAAAAGGACTCTCCGATGAAGGACCGTATTTCGATCACCATGCAGGGCGGCGGGATTGCCGACGTCCGGCTGATCCGCAGCGACAAGATGAACGCGCTCGACGCGGCGATGTGGGAGGCGCTGGCCGAAGCGATCGACCAGTTGAAGGCGACGGCGGGCCTGCGCGTCGTCGTCTTGTCGGGCGAGGGCCGCGCCTTTTGCGCGGGGCTCGACCTTTCCAGCCTCGGCAACGATCGCGATCCGGGCGCGAGCAGCGCGGGCGGGGGGCTTGCGGACCGCACGAAGGGCATCGCGAACAACGCGCAATATGCGGCGTGGGGTTGGCGCGAACTGCCGGTGCCGGTGATCGCCGCGGTGCACGGGGTCGCTTTCGGCGCGGGCAGCCAGATCATGGCCGCCGCCGATATCCGCATCGTCCACCCCGATACGCGCATCGCGATCATGGAAATGCGCTGGGGGCTCGTCCCCGACGTCGCGGGCATGGCGCTGTGGCGTACGCAGGTCGCCGACGATGTGCTGCGCGAGCTGATCTATACCAACCGCGAATTCAACGGGTCCGAAGCCAAGATTCTGGGCTTTGCGACGCATGTGTCGGACGACCCGCTGGCGAAAGCGATGGAACTGGCCGGGGTCATCACCGACAAGAATCCGCACGCGATCCGCGGGGCGAAGCGGCTGTGCAACATGCTCGCCGATGCGAGCGACGCTGAAATCCTGCAGGCCGAAAGCGACGAGCAGGTGAAGGTGATCCGCACGCCCAACCAGATGGAAGCGGTGATGGCGGGGATGCAGAAACGAAAGCCGAATTTCGTCGATTAGAGCAGGGTCAGGAATCGCGCCGCATTGTCCCAGTCGCGCTTGTTCGCCGCGCGCGCCTTTTGCGCTTCGCTGTCGGCGCCCCAGCGGCGTTCCTGATAAAGATCGTCGAGGCTGACGGCCTCCCACAAGGCGTTGGCGTCGAACGCGCTTTCGAGCAAGGCGAGACCGGCGACAAGCGATCCACCGATCGTCACCAGCGGGGTCAGTGCGGTGATCCGCCATGCCTCCTGCGCAAAAACCGCATCCTGCAGCGTCGCAATCGTCGCTTCGGGCTGATCGACCGGCAGCACGCCCTGCGTCAGCGCAAACTCGATGTTGTACCGCGCCTCGGCCCAGACAAGCAGCGGGTTCCACGCCGCCGCCTGTTGGGCCTGCAGCGCCGCATCGCGCGCGTCGCGATAGCAGAAGAGGTCGCTTTCGGCATAAGCGGCGACGGGCGCGGCGAAGGCGGCAAGGTCGGGGGCCGCGAGATCGATCGCGGCGTTGGTCAGGCCTGTCATCGGCATCGCTGCAGGATCGAGTGTCTCGCCGAGGTCGCGCCATTCGGCGGCGATCGCTTCGGCGAGTGCGGCGCTTGCAACGGCCAGCGGTGCGCGCTGCGGCGTACGCACTGGCCGCCCGTCGAGCGCGATGCCCCAGCCGTCGCCCTCGGCGACGACGGCGACCTCTTTCCAGAAGCGCTTCACAGCTCTTTGGGCGACCGCCAGCGGCGCGCGAGCAGCAAAGGCATGACCGCGAAATCGAACGCGCCGACCAGCACGATCGCGGCGCCGATCCAGCGGTCGGTCGGTTGGCCGGCCAGCGCGAAACCGCCACCGATCAGGATAAAACCGATCGCGACGAAGGCTGCGCCCATCAGTCGCATGATCGAGAGGGCGAAGAAACGTTTCTTCGCGAGGGCGTCGTCGGCTTGGCTCATGCGCCCTCCCTATCGCCGCCGAGGTGGCGCATCAACTGCGCCAGAGCGCCATGACCGGTCGTCTCGACGCCCGCCGCGACGCGCTCGCGTTCGGCGGCGGACTTGTTCTGCGACAGCTTGATCGTCGGGCGCCACGCGGTGATCCGCAATTCGAAGCCGGTGATCGCGCCCGTCATCTTGCTGAACAGGGCCGCGTTCATCTTGTCGCGCGTCCACGGCGGGGTCGCGCCGACGCGCGCTTCATGCTGGGCGGACAATGTATCGAGCTGTGCGACCAGTTCGGCATCGTCGAGTTTGCGTGCCACGCCTTCCATCTCGATCGCGACATAATTCCACGTCGGCACCTGGTCGGCGTCGGCGTACCAGCTTGCGCTGACATAGGCGTCGGGTCCTTGTACGACGGCGAGCGCATTCGTCCCGGCCAGATGGCGCGTGAGAGCATTGCCGCGCGCGAGGTGGAACTGCAGCGTCGTCCGGTCGTCGCTCAGCACCACCGGTGCATGCGCGACGCGCGGCCCGTCGGGAGTGTTCGCGAAGATCGCGGCAAAGCCGATCTCGCGCACCAGCAGTTCGGCAAGGTCGTCCTGCTTTGGCCGGAAAGCGCTGTTGGGGTGCATCAGCGCGGCCGCGCCGGACGCGGCTGCGGTTTCTTCGTGCCGGGCTTCCGCGCCGTCGGCTTGCCGATCTTCGCTTTGGGTTTCGGCTTGCCGACATGGTCGGTCGGCTTGCTCGTCGCGGTGCGGCCGCGCCGCTCGCCGCGCCGCGCCTTGCGGATCTGCTTGCTGTGCGCCTTGGCGGCGGCTTTTTCGGCAGCTTTGGGCGGCGGGCCCTTGGCGATGTCGTCGATGCCGATTTCGCCGAGCAGCAGGTCAAAGCCGAGCGCGTCGAGGCTCGCGGCGAAATGCTCTGGCACTTCGGCATGCACGTCGATCGCGCCGCCGTCGGGATGGTCGATGCGCAGGCGGCGGCTGTGCAGATGCATCTTGCGGCTGATCGAGCCGGTCAGGAAGGCACCCTTGCCGCCATATTTGCCGTCGCCGACGATCGGGTGGCCGATCGCTGCCATATGGACGCGGAGTTGGTGCGTGCGCCCGGTGAGCGGTTGCAGCTCGACCCACGCCGCGCTGTTCCCCGCACGTTCGATCACGCGGTAGCGCGTCTTCGATGCGAGCCCGCTGTCATGCACGTGCATCTTCTCGCCGCCCGATCCCGGCTGCTTGGCGAGCGGCAGGTCAATCTCGCCTTGCTGGATGTCGGGTACGCCGACGATCAGCGCCCAGTAGGTTTTCTTCGCGCTGCGGTTCGAAAAGCTTTTGGCGAAATAGGCGGCGGCGCGCGGGGTGCGCGCGATCAGCAGCGCGCCCGAGGTATCCTTGTCGAGCCGGTGCACCAGCTTGGGCCGCGTCGGGCCGTCGAATTTCAGCGCGTCGAGCAGGCCGTCGACATGCTGCTCTGTCTTGGTGCCGCCCTGCGTCGCAAGGCCGGGCAGCTTGTTGAGCACAATCGCGCTCGCATCGCGGTGGATCATCATCCCGGTTGCGAGTTCTATATCGGCGTCGGTCAGCGGGCGGCCCTTGCGCGCCGGGCGCGCCGCGGTTTCGACCGGCGGAGTCGGCATGACGAGCTTTTGCCCCGTCGAGATGCGGTCCGACACATCGGCCTTCCTGCCGTCGAGTGTGAGCTGTCCCGAGCGCGCCCAGCGCGCGAGCAAGGCGTGCGGCGTGCCCTCGCGGTGGCGTTTGAACCAGCGGTCGAGGCGGATGCCGTCATCCTCCTCGGCGACGGTCGCGCCGTCGAGCTTTGGCTTGGGCTCGCTCATGCCGGCACCTGGCGCATGATGAACAGGCCGAGCCCGCAGGCGGCGATCGCGCCGATCACCGACGCGAGGGCATAGGCGGCCGCCTGAGCATTTTGACCGCGTTCGAAAAGCATCCAGAATTCCATGCTAAAAGAGGAGAAGGTGGTGAAGCCGCCGAGGATCCCGACGCCGATAAACAGGCGCGCGGTTTCGCCGCCGTCGCTGCTGCGTGCGAGCGCGCCGATCAGCAGCCCCATCAACAGGCCGCCGACGATATTGATCGACAGCGTCCACCAGGGAAAACCGGGGCCGAGCCGCGCGAGCATCGCTTGGCCGACCAGATGGCGGGCGCCGGCGCCGATCGCGCCGCCGATCATTACGGGAAACAGGCTGTTCATATGGTTTGCCCTAGCCCGAAACTTTGGCGAGGCATAGCGGGTGCGTCGCGGCGGGCGGCCTGACGCTAAGCGTCGGGCCGGGCCATCGCGGTGGCCGGCCGTTCATGCGCCGCGCGCCAGTCGGCGGGCCGCACGAAATCGCCTTGCCAGATCCCGCGCCGCTTCGCCTGCGCCTCGGCCTCTTCGACCATATAGGCGTCGCTGGTCGCGATCGCGCCGCCGAGCCGCACCATCTCGGCGCCGAGATCGATGCCGTCGGGAAGGAGTCCGGTGCGGCAGGCGGCGAGGATGCGGTCGTAACGATCCTTCGCCGCGACCTCGCAATGGAGTGGGCCTCGCCCTGCGAGCTTTTCGAGCATCGCGCGCGCTTCCCGGCCGCACGGCCATCGGCTCGCGTCGGCGCGCGCGCAATCTTGCCGATATTCGGCCGCGTCGATCCCCGTCAACCGGATAGTCAGCGTGCTGTCTTCATGCCGCACCGTCAGGCTATCGCCGTCGATGATATGGACAATGGGCACCGTCGCAATAGGTGCCGGTAACCACACCCACGCCGCCAGCGCCAGGCCTGCGAGCAACAGCAACGCGATGAGCGAACGCAGCCGCCGCCGCCAGCGCAAACGGGTGAGGGGAGACGGAGCGCGGGTCATGGTCCCCGAGTGCGCCCGCGGCGACCCGATTGGCAAGTCCGAATAAAAGATTGACTATGAGAACAAATCATGTCCAAAATGGATCATTCCGTTCTATCCTACATAGTGGCGACTCATGCCAATTGCGCTTTTGGGTCCGGATTGGCGGCAAACAGGAACGAACAAAAGGTGAATAACGCCGGAATGACGACATAGTTACGCCAAGGTGGAGCGATGGAAACGGGGGCTGCAGCATGATGGACCAGAGGACGCAAATCGACTTCGACACGTCGGTTCTTCCGGATCGGGGTTTTCGTTCGGGCGAGGTTTGGCCAGGGGCACAATCCAGGGACCCGAGTCCTGACGCTGTCGCGTCGCCGCTATTGTTCGTCGGGACCCGCGCGGATTTGCCCGATATCGCTGTCCTCTCCGACATACGGGTGGCCGGAACGGTCGGGACGTTGCAGGCGGCGAGCCATATCCGGCGGACCGATACGCTCGATATCGTCTGGCTGGCGGCAGCAGACGCGATGGAGAGCGAGACGCTGGCCGACATTTGCGCGGCAGCGGGCGAGCAGGGATGCAACCTGATTTGCGAAGCCTCTTTGTCGGCGCTCGACCGAATCGTCGCGGCCATTCCTGCATCGATCGAGGTCCAGCTACTCATCGACGCCGATCCGGCCGACAAGCTCGTCGCGCTCGCGGCGGCACGACGCACGCGGTACGGGGTGGTCCATGATATCGCCCGCGACGACGCCATGGAGCGGATCGACCGGCTGCAAGAGGAAGTCGCGCGCATTTCCCGCCTTCTCAGCGACCTTGCGGGACAGCGGAGCGGTCTTCCCGGTACGCCGACCGGCTTCGTGCCGTGGGACGCCGATTCGGCCGCAACAGAGCAGGTTCGCGCGCCGACGCGCGACTATGCGGCAATGCCGCGCAGCTTCGTTCCCGAAGACCGAGTGCTCGACCGGCAGCGTGCGAAAGCGGTGCGGCGGATGCTGCGGCAGCGGCGGATGCGCGAGCAATATTTCCCGGCCGACCTGTTCGCCGATCCGGCGTGGGACATGTTGCTCGACCTTTACGCCGCGCGGCTCGAGCGTCAGCCGGTGTCAGTGTCAAGCCTGTGCATCGCGGCCGCTGTTCCCGCGACGACGGCGCTGCGCTGGATCAAGACGATGACCGACGCGGGCCTCTTCGTGCGGGAAGCCGACCCGCACGACGGCCGCCGCATCTTCATCGCGCTGGCCGAGGGAGCCTTTGATGCGCTTGCCCGCTATTTCGAGGCACTCGACGAATAGCGATGGCCCGGTCGGGAGCGGGGCGCTAGTCTCGGCGGATGAAGAACGAAGCCGAAGTGGTTGTGAACGACCGGATGCAGAAGGGCTATCGTTACACGCGCACGGCACCAATGGGGCGGGCATTCGATCCCGATTTCGAGCCCGAACTCACCCCGGCGGAGATGCTTAAGCTGGGCGTGTTCTGCGGGAAATATATGACCGACTGTGCGGCCGAATTCCCTGCAAGCTGGTTCAGAGAGGCGAAGCTCGCGCCGCAATATCCTGATTGTTCGCTGAACTATTTCGGCGTTCGGGCGAGCGTGCCGCTCCGCGTCTGGATCGAAAAGGGCTGGATCCATCCCGACGATCCACGCGGCTGGTTCCAATGGTATTGCCGCTATTATTCGGGACGGCGGATGCCGGACGAAGATCGCCGGCAGATCGCGCGATGGCGCGCGTTCCGGCGTCATGCGGCGCAGGTGCGCAAGCATTGTGAGCCCGGCGATCCCTTTTGTCGCCCGAAGCAGCGCCAGGCACTGCTCCAATGGGCGTATGACAGCCGGGACATATAATCCGGTCGGAGAGGTGATTTCCGTTGCGGTTCACGCGCACTATATAGGCGCCGCACGCAAGGGAGTTTCCACCGAATGCCGATCATGGCCGCCCGCCTCTATCATGACGGCAAGCTCGTCCGCGACCTTGGCCCCGACGAGACGATTCCCGATGATTGCGACACCGGCGATTTCTTCTGGCTTGGCCTCTACGAGCCGACGCCGGGCGAGCTTGCCGGCATCGCCAAACGGTTCGGCCTGCATCCGCTGGCGGTCGAGGATGCGCTGAAGGCGAATCAGTTGCCCAAAGTCGAAACCTATGGCGACCAGCTATTCATCATCGCCCGGACCGCTAATCTCGACGGCGATACGATCCAGCCGGGGGAAACCGCTTTTTTCATCGGCCCGCATTTCTTCGTCAGCGTCCGCCACGGGTCGGCGCGGACGCACACCGATGTCCGGGCGCGGCTCGAAAGCCTGCCGGCGAAACTCGCACATGGTCCCGATTATGTTCTCTACGCCGTGCTCGATTTCATCATCGATGGCTATTTTCCGGTGATCGATTCGATCGAAGAACGGATGTTGGCGGTCGAGGACAGCGTGATGGACACCCCGCTCGACGCCAGCGAAATCCGGCATCTTTACAAGCAACGGCACGAGATCATCCGTTTTCAGCGGCTGGTCGGAATGATGAAAGAGGTCGCCGGCCGCCTGACCGCGGATGACGATATGCCCAATATCGACCTAGCGGTGCGTCCCTTTTTTCGCGACGTCTGGGATCATGTCCAGCGCGCCGAATATCGCCTCAACGGGCTGCGCGACATTGCCGCGTCGGTCATCGAGACTAACGGTATGCTCGAACAACAGCGTCAGGGCGTGATTACCCGTCAACTCGCCGCCTGGGCTGCAATCCTCGCGGTTCCGACCGCGATCGCGGGGATTTACGGCATGAATTTCGAACATATGCCCGAACTCGGCTGGACCTTTGGCTATCCGATGATCGTCGGCGCGATGGGCGCGATCTGCCTCACGCTCTATTGGCGCTTCAAACATATCGGCTGGCTCTGACCGCGGGCGACCGATCGCTTGCCAGCGACGGCGGCTTGTGGCAGGGGCGCTCCTCCCTGATGGCGACATCCTGGGGGCGCTTAGCTCAGTTGGTAGAGCATCTCGTTTACACCGAGAGGGTCGGCGGTTCGAGCCCGTCAGCGCCCACCACGAACCTTCCTTTCGATTACGCGTTGGCGCTAGCGACCCTCGATCGCGAAAGGATATTCCATGCCGACCAAACTCGAAGGATCCTGCCGGTGCGGCGCAGTGCGCTTTTCGGTGACAAGCCATACGCCGGTTCCATATCAGCTCTGCTATTGCTCCATCTGCCGCAAACAACAGGGCGGCGGCGGCTATGCGATCAACCTCGGCGCCGAAGCCAAGAGCTTGACAATCAACGGCGAGAAGCATCTGGGCCTTTATCGCGCGCGGATCGAGGATGACGAACATCCGACATGTCGGCTATCCAGCGGCGAGCGGCGCTTTTGCCGCGCGTGCGGGTCGGCGCTGTGGCTTTACGACCCGGACTGGCCCGATCTCGTCCATCCCTTCGCTAGCGCGATCGATTCGGAGCTTCCGGCGGCGCCGTCGCGCGTGCATCTGATGCTCAAATACAAGGCTGGCTGGGTCGAACCCGCCATCGGACCCGGCGATGCGGCGTTCGACCTTTATCCTGCAAAATCGATCGAGCAATGGCACAAGGATGAGGGTGTCTGGGTCGCTTGATCTCGCGTCCGACGCGGTTAAGGGGAAGTCATTGGAAAGGCCACCTCCCATGAAACAACTGCTTCTCGCTCTCGCTCCGGCGCTGCTCGCTCTTGCCCCGTCCGCACTCGCCGCACCGAAGCAGGGCGATGTAGTCATCCGCCATGTCTCGATCGTCGATGTCGAAGCGGCGAAGACGATTCCCGGGCAAGCGGTGGTGCTGAAAGGCGACGATATTGTCGCGGTAGGCGCCGACGGCGAGATTGCAAAAGACTGGCACGCGGGGCGAACGATTGAGGGCAAGGGCCGCTATCTGATCCCAGGTCTTTGGGACATGCACGTCCATTTCGGCGGCGGGCCCGAGTTGATCGAAGAGAATAAGGCGCTGCTGCCGCTCTATATCGCGAACGGAATCACGACGATCCGCGACTGTTCGGGGGATCTGCCCGGCGAGGTGCTCGCCTGGCGCGGCGAGATTGCGAAGGGAAAGCTGTTCGGACCGCGGCTGTTGACCTCCGGCGCGAAGATCGAAGGGATCGCACCGGTCTGGAAGGGCACGATCGAGGTCGGCAGCGAGGCCGATGTCGATGCAGCGCTCGACCGCCTGAAGAACCGTGACAAGGTCGATTTCGTCAAGATCACCGACAGCACGCTGAAACCCGAACTCTTCCTCTATGCGCTGCGGCAGGCGAAGATCCTCGGCCTCAAGACGTCGGGGCACATCCCGATGGCGCTGACCGTCGATCAGGCGGTCGACGCGGGGATCAGTTCGATCGAGCATCTCGACTATGCCTATAATGCCGGCGCGAAGGACGAAGCCGCGATCGCCGCCGATTTCGCCGCGAAGCGCATCGACCGCGCCGAGGCGAACCGCCGGCTCGACGCGGGGTTCGACCGCGACACCGCGATGGCGGCCTATCGCCGCTTTGCGGCGAAGGGCGTGTCCGTCACGCCGACGCTCAACGGTAGCCGCATCATCGCCTATCTCGACCGCGACGATCATTCGAAGGACGAGGGGCTCGCCTATATCGGGCCGAAGCTGCGCAAGACCTATGACTGGCGGATCGAGCGTGCGGCCAAGGCCGATGCGGCGGCGATCGCGGCACGGCACAAGCAGATCGAAGATGTGGCGACGATCCTGCCGATGCTCGCCGAAGCGGGGGTGCCGATCATCGCGGGGACCGATGCAGGCTTCTTGAACAGCTTCAACTATCCGGGTTTCGGGCTGCACGATGAAATCGAGCTTTTCATGGCGAAGGGGCTGACTCCGGCGCAGGCGCTCGCTTCGGCGACGCGTGCGGGACCGGCATGGTTCGGCCAGCTCGATCGTTATGGGGCGATCAAACCCGGCATGGCGGCCGATCTGGTGCTGCTGACGAAGAATCCGCTTGAGGATATTGCGGCGACGCGCGCCATTGACACGGTGGTGCTGCGCGGAATGGTGCAGGATCGCGCCGCGCTCGACAAGATGCTCGCCGATACGCGCGCGAAGGTCGCGGCGTGGAACGCTGAGGGGGCGGCGCGCTAGGGGATCGCGGCGCGCGCTGCTTGCCGCGCGCGCCAGACGCTCCACAGCGTGAACAGTCCCATCGCGGCCCATATGACGTTGAGCACGGCCGAGGGCAGCGCGCCGTTGTAGCCCGAATTGACGATGAAGCCGCCGGCGCCGATCACGTTCATCCACTGATAGAAATAGCTCCGCCCTTCGAGCTTGCCGAGCGACAGCAGGATATAGGCGGCGAGGATGATCGCGGCGGCGTTCCAGCCGATAACCTCGATGACGATGACCTCCGCGTCCATGCGGCCCTTCTCCAAATGAAAACGCCCGCCCCAGTGAGGGGGCGGGCGCTCATAGCATCAGCGGCGCGCGGCGTCAGGCCGCGAGCTTGCGCAGCACGTAATGCAGGATGCCGCCGTTCATGTAGTACTCGACCTCGTTCGCGGTATCGATGCGGCAGAGCGTGTCGAAGCTGAAGGTCGAACCGTCGCGGCGGGTGACGTTCACGGTGACCGTCTGGCGCGGCTTAAGGTCCGCAATGCCGGTGATGGTGAACTGGTCGTCGCCGGTCAGGCCCAGCGTCTCGCGGCTTTGCCCTTCGAGGAACTGCAGCGGCAGCACGCCCATGCCGACGAGGTTCGAGCGGTGGATACGCTCGAAGCTTTCGACGATCACCGCGCGGACGCCGAGCAAATTGGTGCCCTTCGCCGCCCAGTCGCGCGACGAGCCGGTGCCATATTCCTTGCCCGCGATGACGACCAGCGGGGTGCCGTCGGCCTTGTGGCGCATCGCGGCGTCGTAGATCGGCATGACCTCTTCGCCGTAGCGCGACATGCCGCCCTCGATGCCGGGGACCATTTCGTTTTTGATGCGGATGTTGGCGAAGGTGCCGCGCATCATGACGTCGTGGTGGCCGCGGCGGGCGCCGTAGCTGTTGAAGTCGGCCTTGCTAACCTGATGTTCCATAAGCCATTTTCCGGCCGGCGAGTCCGCCTTGATGCTGCCCGCGGGGCTGATGTGGTCGGTGGTGATGCTGTCGCCGAGGATCGCGAGCGGCTTTGCGTTCACGATGTCCGACACCGGCGCCGGGGTCATCGTCATGCCCTCGAAGTACGGCGGGTTGGCCACGTAAGTTGAGCCCGCGCGCCACTGATAGGTGTCGCTGCCCTCGACCTCGATCTTCTGCCAATGCTCGTCGCCCTTGTAGACATGGGCGTAGCGCGCCTCGAACATGTCGCGGCTCACCGCGCCCGCGACGACCGACGCCACTTCCTCGTTGGTCGGCCAGATGTCGGCGAGGAAGACGTCCTTGCCCGACTGGTCCTGCCCGATCGGCGTGGTGGTGAAATCCTCGATCACCGTGCCCTTGAGCGCATAGGCGACCACCAGCGGCGGCGAGGCGAGGAAGTTGGCTCGCACGTCGGGCGACACGCGGCCTTCGAAGTTACGGTTGCCCGAGATCACCGCCGCGGCGACGAGACCATTTTCGTTGATCGCCTTCGAAATCGGTTCCGCCAGCGGGCCCGAGTTGCCGATGCAGGTCGTGCAGCCATAGCCGACGAGGTTGAAGCCGATATTGTCGAGATGCTTCTGCAGCCCGGCCTTTTCGAGATAGTCGGTGACGACCTGCGACCCCGGCGCGAGGCTGGTCTTGACCCACGGCTTCGGCTTCAGCCCCAGCGCGTCGGCCTTTTTCGCGACGAGACCCGCGGCGACGAGCACGCCGGGGTTGGAGGTGTTGGTGCAGCTGGTGATCGCGGCGATGGTGACGTCGCCGTCGCCGATGTCGAAATCCTTGCCCTCGACCGGCACGCGCGCCTGCGCCTTGTTGTATACCTTCGCCATGTCGGCGTTGAACACATCGTCGACGTCGGGAAGCGATACGCGGTCCTGCGGGCGCTTCGGCCCCGCGAGCGACGGCACGACGCTGCCGAGGTCGAGTTCGAGCGTGTCGGTGAAGATCGGGTCCGCGGCACCCTCGACGATCCACAGCCCCTGCGCCTTGGCATAGGCCTCGACCAGTGCGATATTCTCTTCGCTGCGGCCGGTCAGGCGCATATAATCGAGCGTCTTGTCGTCGACGCCGAAGAAGCCGCAGGTCGCACCATATTCGGGCGCCATATTGGCGAGCGTCGCGCGGTCGGCGAGCGACAGCGAGGCGAGGCCGGGGCCGAAATATTCGACGAAGCGGCCGACGACGCCCTTGGCGCGCAGCATCTGCGTCGCGGTGAGCACGAGGTCGGTCGCGGTGACGCCTTCCTTCAGCGCGCCGGTGAATTTGAACCCGACGACTTCGGGGATCAGCATCGACACGGGCTGGCCGAGCATCGCGGCCTCGGCCTCGATCCCGCCGACGCCCCAGCCGAGCACGCCGAGCCCGTTGATCATCGTCGTGTGGCTGTCGGTGCCGACGCAGGTGTCGGGATAGGCGACGGTCGCGCCCGACGCATCCTCGCTCGACCACACCGCCTGCGCGATATGTTCGAGGTTGACTTGGTGGCAGATGCCGGTGCCCGGGGGCACCGCCTTGAAATTGTCGAGGCTCTTCGATCCCCATTTCAGGAAGTCATAGCGTTCGCCGTTGCGATAATATTCGATCTCGACATTCTGCTCGAACGCCTTGGGATGACCGAATTCGTCGACCATGACCGAGTGGTCGATGACGAGGTGGACGGGGACGAGCGGGTTGATCTTCGACGTGTCGCCGCCGAGCTTCGCGATCGCATCGCGCATCGCGGCGAGGTCGACGACGCAGGGAACGCCGGTGAAATCCTGCAGCAGCACGCGCGCGGGGCGATACTGGATCTCGCGGTTCGAATGCGGGTCCTTCTGCCAGTCGACCAGCGCCTGCACGTCATCGGTCGACACGGTGAAGCCGCCATCCTCGAAGCGGAGGAGGTTTTCGAGCAGCACCTTCATCGAAAAGGGCAGCCGCGAAACGTCGCCGAGCTTGGCTGCGGCCTTGTCGAGCGAATAATAGGCGTATTTCTTGCCGCCGACGTCGAGCGTCGAGCGGGTGCCCAGCGTGTCGTTACCCGTGGTGGTCATAGGATTGCAGTCCCCATGTTGGCGCGGCGGGGAATGACGGCCGAGGCCCGTTCGGGAGAGCGGAGCCCAAGCGGAGTCGCACGCGCAGGTTTATGTTGGCGCCGCCTTACGCCTAGGTCACGGAAATGCAAGGGGGTGGGGGAGAACTGGTTGCGCGGCCAATCTCCATTTCCATATTTATCAAAATGAGCTTGACCGGGCGGTTTTCTGCTGTCATTTCGATCTTAATGGAAATGAGGATTCGCAAATGAAAGCCGACGCAGCCATCGACGCCTTGGGCGCCCTTGCGCAGGCGCATCGCCTCGCGCTGTTCCGCATGCTGGTGCAAGCTGGCAAGGACGGGCTGGCGGCAGGCGTGATCGCTGAGAAGCTTGGTGTGCCGAATAGCTCGCTGTCGTTTCACCTAACCCAGCTTCGCGAGGCGGGGTTGGTTTTGCAGGAACGGCAGCATCGCTCGATTATCTATCGCGCCAATTATCCGGCAATGAATTCGCTGGTCGCTTACCTCATGGAAAATTGCTGTGCCGGTGCCGCCGATTGCGGCGCGGGGGCGGCGTGTGAATCCCCCGCACAGGAAAGGAAAAGCGCATGAAGCGTCTGCATGTTCATGTCGGCGTCGAGAATCTCGATGCCTCGATCGGCTTTTATTCGACCATGTTCGGTGTCGAGCCGACGGTCGTGAAAGACGATTATGCCAAATGGATGCTTGAAGACCCGCGCGTCAATTTCGCGATTTCGGCGGGCAACCATGCGCGGAACGGTATCGAGCATCTCGGCATACAAACCGAAAGCGCAGAAGAACTTGATGAAGTCTATGGTCGCCTGAAAGCGGCGGACGGGCCGGTACTCGAAGAGGGACGGACGACGTGCTGCTACGCCAAATCGGAAAAGAGCTGGATCGCCGATCCCGATGGCGTCGTGTGGGAAGCTTTTTTTACCGACGGGGAGGCAACGACCTACGGCGATAGCCCCGCGCTCGATCAGCTTGCCAGCAACGGTGCGGGTTCGACCTGCTGCGTGCCCAAGTTGGTCGGTGCGGCATGACCCGCCCCTTCAACGTCCTTTTTCTTTGCACGGGCAATTCGGCGCGTTCGATTCTGTCCGAAGCCATATTGAAGCGCGAAGGCGAGGGGCGCTTTCAGGCCTTTTCGGCGGGCAGCTTTCCGAAGGGCGAGGTGCATCCTGCCGCCTTGGCGTTGCTCGGCGAGCTGGGGTATAAAACCGGAGGTTATCGGTCGAAGAGCTGGGATGAGCTTGCCGGGCCTGACGCGCCGTCGCTCGATTTCATCTTCACCGTCTGCGATAACGCAGCAGGCGAGATGTGCCCGGTCTGGCCGGGCAAGCCAGTGACGGCGCATTGGGGCATCGAAGACCCGGCTGCCGTCGAAGGCGACGGGCAGCACGAGGCCTTTTGGCAGGCTTATCTTGCCCTGAAACGGCGTATCGATTTGCTGCTCGCCCTGCCGCTCGCAAGCCTCGACGAACTGAGCCTTGCGGAACGGCTGCGCGCCATCGGCAAGATCGCCGATGAGGAGGCGGCGCTTGGCTGACGTCGCGCCGCTTGCGCGGCGTATCGCGGCTGAAGGCGTAGGCGCCTTCTTTCTGTTCGCCTGTGTCATCGGGTCGGGGATCATGGCGCAGGCGCTGTCGGCCGGGAATGACGGCGTCGCCTTGCTCGCCAACACGATCGCGACCGGCGCGATCCTGTTCGTGCTGATTACCATGCTCGGTCCGATTTCGGGGGCGCATTTCAATCCGGCGGTGACACTGGTCTTTGCGGCGCGCCGCGAGCTGCCTTGGGTCGACGCGGCGGCCTATATCGCGGCGCAACTAGCCTTCGGCATCTTGGGCGCTTGGGCGGCGCACCTGATGTTCGATTTGCCAACACTTCAGTTTTCCGTGAAGGCAAGAACCGGGCTGGGTCAGTGGACCGGCGAGTTTGTCGCGACCTTCGGCCTTGTGCTGACAATCCTCGGTACGGCGAAATTCAAGCCGCAGGCCGTAGCGGCCTCGGTGGGGTTCTATATCACTGCCGCCTATTGGTTTACGTCATCGACCAGCTTTGCGAATCCGGCGATCACCGTGGTGCGTAGCCTTTCGGACACGTTCGCCGGCATTGCGCCGCGAGACGTGCCGATGTTCGTTGCCGCACAACTGATTGGCGCATCGAGTGCAATGGCCGTCGGAAAATCGCTTTTTTCGCCACAAAAATAGTTCTTTCCTACATTATCCAAATAGGTTCAAAATCATTCCGATTCATTCCAAGTGATTCGGGAGATGGAGCTATGGGGCGTAAGGTGGCGCGGGGTTCGCGGGGGAAATCGGTTGTAGGCTCAGGCGGCGGTGAGGATCGAAACAGGCCCTCCCGTGGTCGGAGCCACGGGTTTCCGACCACCCCCTCCCGGAAGCGGGAGGGGAGCAAGGTGCGCGGCGCCGCTGGGCCCCGGATCAAGTCCGGGGTTCGCGAGCGGGAGAATCCCTTCATGCCCGGGCTGCGCGTGCGGTCGGACGGGTGGACGGCGGCGCGGACGCGGGTGTTTCTGGCTACGCTGGGGCGCACGGGGTGCATCACCGATGCCGCAAGAATCGCGGGGGTCAGCACGACGTCGGTCAATCGGTCGCGCGCGCTGTTCGCGCCGTTCGACAAGGCGTGCGGCGAGGCGATCGCGCGGGCGCTGCGCGGGTTGGAGGCGGTCGCTTACGAGCGCGCGGTCGAGGGGCGCGAGATGGTGATCCTGCGGAACGGCAAGGAGGTCGAGCGGCGGATCGTGCCGTCGGATTCGATGCTGGGGCTGTTGATCAAGCGCGGCGACCTGAAAAACGGGAAGGACGTGCAATTAACGGCGGAGGAGGCCGCGGCCTATGAATTGCCCGCGGCGGTGCGGCACCGCTTTCTGTCGCGCGAGGAATTTTTCAGCGGCATCGTCTTCAACGGGTTTCGCGACGATCCGGACGGGGGCAAGGGGCAGCGGCCGACGCCCGAAGAAACCGACGAGGCGATCATCGCGCGGCTTGCCATCCTGCGCAAGCAGCGCGGCTGGGAACGGATATTGTGCGACGAATGCCAAGAGCCGATCCACGGCGATCCGGCGGCCTAGGGTCAGGACCCTAGGACCAATCGACATTCAGCCCTGGATTCAGTTCTGGCGGCCTGCAAAGGGCGGCTCTCCATGCTTCCGGTGCTCATATGCCATCAGCACGCTGCGCTCCGGGTCGCGGAAAACCGCCATTTTCGACTCGCCATCTTTTGAATGTCGATCGGTCCTGGCCTCGCCGGCTCAGCTCAGCGCGTCGGCGATCGTGTTGAAGATGTTCGCCAGATTGAGCCCGAGCGTCTGAAAGGCGATGAGGCACGCGAGCGAAATCAGCGCGGCGATCAGCCCATATTCGATCGCGGTGGCGCCGCGCCTGTCCTTCAGCAATGTCGTTATCCGCATCACGTTTCGATCCTTTTCCCCTTCAGGCCCCTCGCGCGCCGCATAGCCGGGCGGATGTCGCGCCACGGTTCGCGAAGGCGGTTAACGCAGGCGAAACGCCAGTCCGGACGCCGCGGACGCACGGCGCGATATCGATGCCATGTTTTACATCGATGAATTTATGTAAAACATAAAATAATCATTGTGAGAGGATGGTCTGGGCGCTATCGGGCTTGGCGAAAGGAATTCGTCATGCCGATTCGCCTGCTTCGCATCCTGTTGACCGTCGCGCTGGGGCTGGCGTTGCTCGGCACGGTCGTCGGGCTGGGCTTCTGGCTCTTTGCGCTCGCGACGGGGCAGCCGCTGCAGACCACGCTTGCGGTGGTGACCGATACGCCGGGGCGGGCGCTGCCGGTGGTCGACGCGGCGGGGCGCGCGGTGGGATCGATGCTGTTCGATCACGGCCGGCTCGACGTGCAGGCGGGCGGCGCGGGTTACCGGATATTGCAGGGGATCGACCTGGCCGCGAGCGGCGGGCTGACGATCGCGATGCTGCTGTGGCTGCGGCGACTGACGCTGTCGATCGGCGCGGGCGCGCCCTTTGCCACGCCCAATGCGGGGCGGTTGCGGCGGATCGGCGCGGCGATGGTCGCGCTGTCGCTGTGGCGCGTGGCGAGCGATGTGCTGGCGCAGGCGCTGCTGCTGCCGCGCATCGCGCCGGACGATCCGGGCATTGTGCTGTTGTCGTCGGTGTCGGCGGCGGTCGCGGGCAAGGCGGGGGTGCGCATCGACCTGACGATCGACCCGGCGCTACTGCTCACCGGGCTCGGCGTCCTGGCGCTTGCCGAGGCGTTCCGCGCCGGAGCGGCGCTGCGCGAGGAAAATGAGGGGTTCCTCTGATGCCGATCATCGTCAACGTCGATGTGATGCTGGCGCGGCGCAAGATGTCGCTGAGCGAGCTTGCGGAGCGCGTCGGCATATCGCTGACCAACATGTCGCTGCTCAAGACGGGCAAGGTGAAGGGGGTGCGTTTCGCGACGCTCGAGGCGATCTGCGCGGCGCTCGACTGCCAGCCCGGCGACATATTGGAGTATCGCGCCGCGGCGGACGGGTGATGTGGGGCGACGCGTCGCTGCTCGCCTTTATCGCGGCGTGGCGCGGCGGATTGTTCGCGCGCGCCGTGCGCTCAGGCGGTGCCGCGGACGACGAGGTGGACGGGGATGCGCGTGCCGCTGCGCGTGCGTTCGTCATCCTCGAGCGCCATCGCGACGAGCGCCTCTCCGGCCGCGTCGAGGTCGGGTTCGAGCGTGGTGAGCGCGGGGTCGGCGAGGGTGCCGGCGCGGATACCGTCGAAGCCGATCAGCGCGACATCCTGCGGCACGCGGCGGCCGGCGTCCTTGAGCCCCTGCAGCACGCCCAGGGCGAGCATGTCGCTGGCGGCGAAGATCGCGTCGGTTTCGGGATGCGCCGCTAGCAGCGCCTGCACCGCGGCGACGCCCTGCGCATGGCGGTCGGCGGCGGGCGGAGGCTCGGCGACGACGGGGGTGAGGCCGTGGAGGCCGAGCGCGGCGGTGAAGCCGTCGCGGCGCTCGTCGAACTGGCGCTGCGGCGACTGCTGCGGCCCGACGAAGGCGATGTGGCGGCGGCCGGTGGCGATAAAATGCTCGGCGGCGAGCTGGCCGCCGATGTCATTCTCGCTCCGCATCCAGTGGAAGGGGCTGCCCGGGCTGCCCCAGCAGACGAAGTCGAGCCCCGACGCCTGCGCGTCGGCGAAATATTTCCACGCCTCGCGGTTGCTGGTCGTGCCGATGACGATCATCGCGTCGGCGAGCCCCGAGGCGACGAAATCGGCGCGGAAATTGTCGGCATTTTCCTGGAACGAGACGAGCAGGTTGAAGCCGCGCGCCGAGGTCGCGGCGGCGATGCTGCCGAGCAGCGCGAAATAGAAGGGATTGATCGCGCTGCGGTCCTCGCCGGGGCGGCAGATGGTGACGAGCGCGATCGTCTCGCTGCTTTTCAGGCGCAGCGACGAGGCGTGGCGGTCGACGACATAGCCGAGTTCGCGCGCCGCCGCCGAGACACGCGCGCGCGTCTCGGCGTTGACGCCGGGCGAGTTGCGGAGCGCGCGCGAGACGGTCGATTGCGACACGCCGGCGCGCTCGGCGACGTCGAACGATGTGGGACGCAGCATCTTTCCGTTCACCTCTGGCCTCTCCCCCTTGCGCCGTCTGTTGCCGCGAGCGCGGGGCTTGTCAATCGGTGAGGCCGTCGAGTGCGAGCAAGGCGAAGCTCGCGAGCCAGTGTTCGCCCATATAGTCGCCGGTGACGTGGGGGAGCGCGGCGGCGAGGTGGCGTTCGGCGGCGGCTTCGGCTTGGGCGGCGACGGGATGCGCGGCGCCGAGCGCGGCGGCGATGGCGCGCCAGCTCCACGCGCGGCTGAGATTGAGGCCGTCGAGATGCGCGATCTTGCCGTCGCTGCGGTCGGAGACGGTGGCGGGGGTGAAGAGCGTCGCGGGTTGCTGCTGCGCGGCGCGGGGGAGGAAGGTGTCGAACCAGCGGGGGAAATCCTCGCCGAGGATGGCGGCCATCAGATGCGCTTCGGTGAGCGCCGAGGAGAGGAATTCGTCGCCGCCGGGTTCCCACGCCTGGCAGTCGCGGTCGCCGGCGAACCAGTCGCGGGCGCGCGCGTCGATCAGCCGGGCGAGAGCGGGGTCGCGGGGCGCGGCCCAGTGGCGCGCGAGCAATAGCGCGAAGGCGATGTTGAAATGGGTGCCGACGCGCAGGGGATAGGTGAGCTTGGGGAGGAAGGCGTGGAAGCGCGCGGCAAAGGCGAGCGCGAGCGGTTCGAGCGCGGCGCCCCACGGGGCGTCGTGGCGGGCCGCTTCGGCGTGGAGCGCGAGCAGCCACGCCCAGCCATAGGGGCGCTCGAAGGCCGCCGAATAAGGGCGATCGAGGAAAGCAAGCTCGCCCGCGACCTTTTCGGGGACGAGCATGGTGTCGGCGCGCGCACGAATGTCGGCGGCGACGGGCAGGTCGGGGAAGCGGCGCGCGAGGCGGAGAATCTGCCACCAGCCGTGGACGCAGCTGTGCCAGTCGAAGCTGCCGTGGAAGATCGGGTGATGCTCGCGCGGGGGCTTGGCGTCCTCGGGGCCGGTGAGGACAAGGTCCATCTTGTACGGATATTCGCGGCCGAGGTGGGCGAGGGTGGCAGCGGTGAAGCGGGCGGCGTGGTCGGGGGTGAGGTGCATGGGTATTTTCCTATCCGTTCGCATCGAGCGAAGTCGAGATGCCCATCGGTTGTGCATGCCTTCGGGGTGTCTCGACTTCGCTCGACACGAGCGGGATTTGGGCTGGGCGCTAGAACGCAAAGAGCCAGATGAAGACGATGTTCACCGCGAGCAAAGGCACGGCGGTGCCGATCTGCGCCTTGATCACGCCATAGGGATTTTTGAGCTCGAGCAGCGCGGCGGGGACGAGGTTGAAGTTTGCCGCCATCGGGGTCATCAGCGTGCCGCAGAAGCCCGCGAGCATGCCGATCGCCGCGACCACCGCGGGGTCGCCGCCATATTGCTTGATCAGCAGCGGCATGCCAACCGCGGCGAGCATCACCGGGAAGGCGGCGAAGGCGTTACCCATCACCATCGTGAAGAGCGCCATGCCGAGCCCGAAGGCGAGGGTGGCGCCGAACAGGCTGCCTTCGGGAATCGCGGTGCCGATGAGGTCGCCGACGACTTCGCCGACGCCTGCCAATGCGAAGACCGCGCCGAGGCTGGCGAGCATCTGCGGCAGGATCGCCGCCCAGCCGACCGCGTCGAGCAGGCGGCGGCCCTGTTGCAGCGGGAGCAAAGGCGGCGGTTTGAGGCGCGTCATGCCGACGGCGAGCGCGATGAGCACGCCGAGCGCGAGCGAAATCAAGGTGGCTTGCTTGGGATCGGCGAGGCCCGGCACCCATTTGAACAGGAAGGTGCCCGCGAGCGCGACTGCGGGGATGATCAGCGCGACGAGGAGGAGGAAGGGGCCGTGGCGCGCCGCCCGTTCGGCCTGAACGTCGGCGGGGATATCGCCGCCGGGGGCGCGGCCGATCTGGCCGGTGCCGGCGATGGCCACCAACGCGAGCACGAGCAGGCCGTTGCCGAAGTCGCCGAGCCGGTCGCCCGCGAGCATCGAGACGGCGAGCAGGCCCCAGAAGGCGGCGTTGCCGAAGCGTTTCGGGTTGGTGTGGTCCCGAAGTCCGAGGAAGGCGAAGGCCGCGAAGGTCAGCCCGGCGAGGACATAGACGAAGCCGAGCGTGATCATGCGCTCGCCTCCGCTTTTGCCATGCGCTGTTCGAGGCGGCGGAGGCGGAGGCCGTGGATGATGAAGGCGGCGATCGCGGTCGGGATCGCCCACAGCGAGAAGTGAAGCGGCTCGATGATATAGCCATAGCCTTCGAGCACGCCCTTCATCAGCAGGATCGATCCGATCGCGAGGAAGATGTCCTCGCCGAAGAAGAGTCCCACATTATCGGTGGCGGCGGCGAAGGCCTTGACCTCCTCGCGCTGGTCTTCGGTGAGCGCGGCGTTCTTCGCCTCGGCGGCGGCTTCGGCCATCGGCGCGACGAGCGGGCGGACGGTCTGGGGGTGCCCCGCGACCGAGGTCAGGCCGACCGCGGCCATCGCCTGACGGAGCAAGAGGTAGGAGGTTAGCAGACGGCCGAGCGTCGCGCCCTTCATCCGGCCGATTAGCGTGCGGGCGTGCTGTTGCAGGCCGTAAGCTTCGAGCAGGCCGATGACGGGGAGGACGATCCAGACGATCGAGACATAGCGCGTGTCGTTGAACGCCTTTCCGAAGGCGGCGACGATCGCGGTGACGTCGAGTCCGGCCGCGAGCCCGGTCGCGAGGGCGGAAGCCATGATGACGAGCAAGGGATTGAAGCGGAGCAGGAAGCCCGCGATGATGATGAGGATGCCGATCAGGACGAGCATGGCTAATTTCCTCCCGATTGATGGGGGAGACAGCGAGACTTGGCTGCTTGCTGACTGGTCGCAGCGTTGGGGGTGTGGTTTTGGCCGGAGATGGTGGTGCGGCGACGCGCCTTCACCCTCATCCAACTTCGCCTAATCGCTTCGCGATAAGGCTTCGTATCCTTCTCCCATCGAGGGAGAAGGAGGCGGTGCAGCGATGCTTTCAATCCCGATCCCCCTTGGCATTTCCATAGCCCCCGCCGCCGGGCGTTTCGATCACGAAGGCGTCGCCCGCTTCGAGATCGGCGCTGCCGGTGGCGCCCAGCATTTCGACCCGGCCGTCGGCGCGTTCGACCCAGTTGCGCCCCGGTACGGCATCGTCGCCGCCCGCGAGGCCCTTTGGCGCGATCTTGCGGCGATTGGCGAGGATGTTCGCCGCCATCGCTTCGCGGAAGCGGATACGGCGCGTGGCGCCATCGCCGCCGTGCCAGCGGCCCGCGCCGCCCGAGCCTTTGCGGATCGAAAACTCCTCGACGATGACAGGGAAGCGCGTTTCCATCACTTCGGGGTCGGTCATGCGGCTGTTGGTCATATGCGTCTGAATGACGCTGGTGCCGTCGAAGCCGGGACCGGCGCCCGAACCGCCAGCGATCGTCTCATAATATTGGTGCGCGTCATTGCCGAAGGTGAAATTGTTCATCGTGCCCTGCGCCGGGGCCATCGCGCCGAAGGCTGCAAACAGCGCGTCGGTGATGACCTGGCTCGTCTCGACATTGCCCGCGACGACCGCGGCGGGATAGCTGGGGCTGAGCATCGAGTCCGCGGGGACGATCAGCGTGACGGGGGCGAGGCAACCCTCGTTCATCGGGATCGGATCGTCGAGCATCGTGCGCAGCACATAGAGGACGGCGGCGCGGACGACCGGCATCGGCGCGTTGAAATTGTCCGGGAGCGTCGCCGACGAACCGGTGAAGTCGATCGTGACGTGGCGCGCTTCGCGGTCGACCTTCACGGCGACCGCGACTTCGGCGCCATTGTCCATCGCGTAGCGGAACTGGCCGTCGTCGAGCCGCGCGATGAGCTGGCGGACGGCGGTTTCAGCCTGACGCTGGCCGTGCGCCATATAGGCCGCGACGGTAGCAGTGCCGTGCGCGGCCGAGAGGTCGGCGAGCGCGCTGGCGCCGCGCTGGCAGGCGGCGACCTGTGCCTTCAGGTCGGCGATGTTGAGCGTGGGGTTGCGGGCAGGGTGGTCGCCCGCGATCAGATGTGCGTGGACATCGGCGTCGAGGAAATGGCCGTCGTCGACGATGAGCCTGTTGTCGAAGAGGATGCCTTCGTCGGCGATGCTCCTGCTGTCGGGGGGCATCGAGCCGGGGGCGATACCGCCGAGGTCGGCGTGGTGGCCGCGCGCGGCGACGAAGAAGCTTGGGGTGTCGCTGTCCACGAAAACTGGCATGATGACGGTGATGTCGGGAAGATGCGTGCCGCCGTCATAGGGGGCGTTGAGCGCATAGGCGTCGCCGGGGCGGATGCCGCGGCCGTCGCGCGGCCGGCCGTCGGCGCCGGGACCGCGCTGGCGCAGGATGGTGCGGACGCTTTCGCCCATCGAGCCGAGGTGCACCGGCATGTGCGGCGCGTTGGCGACGAGGCTGCCCGCGCCGTCGAAGATCGCGCAGGAGAAATCGAGCCGCTCGCGGATGTTGATCGACGAGGCGCTGTGCTGGAGCGCGCCGCCCATTTCCTCGGCGATCGCCATGAACAGGCTGTTGAAGATTTCGAGGCGGATCGGGTCGGGGTTCGATTTATCCTCCCCGTCGCGCAGCGATGGGGAGGGGGAGTGCTGGGTTGGATTGCCCCCGGCAATCCAAGTCCGGTCCGGGGGACCGGACGACCCAGCGCTCCGCGAAGCGGTGGTGGAGGGGCCGCGAGCGTTAGCGAGCGCGGCGCGCTCGGCCCCTCCGTCAGCCCCTGCGGGGCTGCCGCCTCCCCATTGCTGCGCGACAGGGAGGATCGTCTTGGCGAGCCGCAGCGTCCCTTCCTGCTCGACCGTCGCGGTCCAGCCGGGTTCGACGATGGTGGTCGAGAGCGCGTCGATGACGATCGCGGGGCCGGCGATGCTGCGGCCGGGGACGAGGGCGTTGCGCTGGTGGAGCGGGATGGCGTGCGCCGCGCCCGCGAGCCAGGCGGTGACGGTTTCGGGTTCGGTTTCCGCGGTCGGTGCGGGCGGGGGCAGGCTGGCAGCAGCGTCGCCCGCTTCGGTCAGTTCGACGCGGATGCGGTCGACGACGAGGTTGGCGTGCGGGGCGTAGCCGAAGCGCTGGCGGAAGGCGGCGGCGAAGGCCTGCCGGACCTCTGCGGGCGGCGCGAGCGGCAGTTCGATCGCATTGTCGCTGTCGGCGAGACGGACGAAGAGCAATGTTTCGCGGGTTGTTTCGGCACCGGGAGACAGGTCGGCGCGGGCGTGAGCGGTGAGTTCTGTTTCGACCTGGCCGAGTGGCGCAGCGCACTCTTCGTCGAGTTTCAACGCGAGCGTGCGCTCGCGGATCGCCGAGGGCTTGGCGAGGCCCATGCCATAGGCCGAGAGCACCCCCGCGAGCGGGTGGAGCAGGATTTCGTCGATTCCGAGCGCGTCGGCGACGAGGCAGACGTGCTGGCCCGCGGCGCCGCCGAAGCCGACGAGGCTGTAGCCTTGGGTGACGTCGTGGCCGCGCGCGATGGTGATGCGCTTGATCGCGTTCGCCATCTGCTGGACCGCGATGGCGAGCAGGCCTTCGGCGAGCGCTTCGGGGGTGATGTTTCTGACCTCGGCGGCCATCGCGGCGAATTTTTCCACCACCACCGCGCGGTCGAGCGGCTGGTCGCCGTTCGGACCGAAGAGCTTGGGGAAATGATCGGGCTGGATCTTGCCGAGCAGGACGTTGCAGTCGGTGACGGTGAGCGGGCCGCCGCGGCCATAGGCGGCGGGGCCGGGGTTGGCGCCCGCGCTTTCGGGGCCGACGGAGAGGCGTGCGCCGTCCCAGCGGCAGATCGAGCCGCCCCCCGCCGCTACCGTATGGATGCGCAGCATCGGGGCGCGGATGCGCGTGCCCGCGACGATAGTCTCGTTATCGCGTTCGAGGCGGCCGGCATAATGGCTGACGTCGGTCGAGGTGCCGCCCATGTCGAAGCCGATGAGGCGCGTCTTGCCGAGCGGCGCGGCGCTGCCGACCATGCCGACGATGCCGCCCGCGGGGCCCGAGAGGATCGCGTCGCGGCCGTGAAAGGCGCTCGCGGACGCGAGGCCGCCCGAGCTTTTCATGAATTGCGGGTCGATGCCCTCTCCGAGCTGCGCGACGAACTGATCGACATAGTGGCGCAGCACGGGCGAGAGATAGGCATCGGCGAGCGTCGTGTCGCCGCGGCCGACGAGCTTGATCAGCGCGCTGACGTCGTGGCTCGTCGAGATTTGCGTGAAGCCGAGCTCGGCGGCGATGGCGGCGAGGTGAAGCTCGTGCGCGGGGTAGGCATAGCCGTGCATCAGCACGATTGCGACGCTGGAAAGGCCGCGGTCGCGCGCGGCCTGTAGCGCGGCGCGCGCGGCGCGCTCGTCGAGCGGGGTCAGCACTTCGCCGTCGGGGGCGATACGCTCGGCGATTTCGGCGACCGCGGCGTGCGGCGGCGGCGTGCGGTCGAGTTTGCGCGCGAAGAGGTCGGGGCGGTCCTGATAGCCGATCGTCAGCGCGTCGCCGAAGCCCTGCGTAATCGCGAGCAGGGTGGCCTCGCCTTTGCGTTCGAGCAGCGCGTTGGTCGCGACGGTCGAGCCCATGCGGATCGCGAGCGGGGGCAGCGGGCCCGCGCCCGCGCCGGTAAGGTCGCGGATCGCAGCCACCGCGGCGTCGCCGGGACGCGCGGGATCCTCGGAGAGATATTTGGTCGTGACGACGGCGCCGTCGGGGCGCCGCGCAACGACGTCGGTGAAGGTGCCGCCGCGGTCGATCCAGATTTGCCAGAGGGGGCCGGGACCCATGTCGTCAGTCGGGGGTGCCATTGTCGGGCCAGCGAATGACGATGGCGAGGCGATTGTCAACCGCGGTGCGGCTCCAGCTGCCCTTCAATTGCCGCTCGATCAGGGTGCGGATGAACTGGGTGCCGAAACTTTCGCTTTCGATATGCGGGGTTTCGGGGAGGTCGCTTTCGGTCCAGTCGAGTTCGATCTCTCCGTCGTCGCGGTGCCAGCCGACCGCAAGATGCCCCTTGCCCGCGAGCGCGCCATATTTGATGCTGTTGGTAACGAATTCGTGGATCGCGAGCGAGATCGCCTGCGCTCCCTCGTCGTCCAGGCGGACGTCGGGCCCGGAAATGCCCGCAAGCTGCTGTTCGGGTACCCCGGCAAGATCGAGTTCGCGGCGGACGATCTGCCCGAGTTCGACGCTGCCGACCGCGCCGGTGACGAGCATCTGCTTGGCGTCGGACAGCGCGCGCATCCGCCCGTCGAAGCGCGCCTCGAAATCCTCGAGACTGGTCGATTCGCGCAAGGTAATGCGCGCGAGCGCGCCGATGCGCGCGAAGGCGTTCTTCATCCGGTGCGCCATCTCGCCGATCATCAGCTCGCGGTCGGCGGCGCGCAGCGCCTGTTCGTCGGCGAGCGCCTGGAACGCGCCGACGCGGCGTTGCTGGAGGCGGTGGAGCTGCATCGCGAGCAGCATGATCGCGAAGCCGAAGAGGAAGATGGCGAAGGGCCGCCCGATCCGTTCGAGCAGCCGGCCGTAGGAGATGCGCATCGTCCATTGCCGGTCGGCGATGCGGAGTTTTTGTTCGTGCGTATCCCAGCCCATCGTGCCGTGGCGGAAGACGAGCGGCGCCGACGGGCCTTCGCCGGCATAGATTTCGAGCCCCGCGATCGCGTCGAGCTGCGACCCGAGCACCGCGGTCATCAGGTCGTTGGTGCGGAAGGGGGCGTAGACGAAGGCTTCGATCGGCCGCGCGTTGGGGGCGGTGGCGACGACCGGCGGCGGCGATGCCTCGCCGGGCGGCTGCGCGCCGCCGGGCGCGGTGCGGCCGGCATAGATGGGGACGTAGATCAGGAAGCCGGGCTGCCGCCGCGCGACGCCCTTTTCCTGTACGAGCTGGACGATGCCGCTCGCCGCGGGCTGGCCGGTCTGCCACGCGCGGCGCATCGCCTCGCGCCGGATGCGCTCGCTGTACATGTCATAGCCGAGCGCATTCTGGCGGCGCGGGGTATAGGGTTCGACGAGTATGATCGGAAAGCCGATCGGCTGGCTGGTCGCGGGCCAGACGGTTATGTCGCGCCCGTAATTCTGGCGCAGCATCGCCTCGGCCGCCGCCGGCGTTCCTTGCCGCATCGCCACCGCGATGCCGATCCCCTCCATCCCCGGCGCGTGGACCTGCGGCTGTAGCGACGCGAGATAGGCGCGGATGCCGGGCCCGCTCGACTGGCTGTCCGACTGATAGAGGGCGCGCACGCCCTCAAGCACCGCGATATGGTCGCGCAGCCGCATGTTGACCTGTATCGCGACGCGGTCGGCGCGGTCGGCTTCCTCGCCGCGATTGTAAAGAAAGCTGGCCCCCGCCGCGAGCAGCGTGGCGACCAATATCACAAGACCCACGAAGCGGGCGGAGAGCGCCAGCAGCCGATCTGCCCACAACGAAGGGCGCATCTGTTCATCCTGCCTGATGGCTGCCGCGGCAGCGCCCCCCTCTGCCGCCCGATGTTCCATGCCGCGCCGTCCTTGGCAAGTTTATTTCGCGCGCATGCGGCAGCGACGGGCGGGTTGCGATCCGCAACCTTTCGCATATGGTGACGCGAAGAAAAGGAGAGACGCGATGATCATTTACGGGTCGGTGGTATCGCCGTTCGTGCGCAAGCTGCTCGGCTATCTGGGCGAAAAGGGGATCGAATTCGAGTTGAAGGGCGTCGGCATCGGCGACCCCGACCCCGGCTTTCGGGCCGCCTCGCCGCTCGGCAAGATGCCGGCGATGGACGATGAGGGCTTCCTGCTCGCCGATTCGAGCGCGATCATCCAATATGTCGAGGCGAAATATCCCGAGCCCGCGCTGATCCCCGCCGACCCGCAGGAGCGCGGGCGCGTGATCTGGTGGGAAGAGTTCGCCGACACGGTGTTCGCCGCGTGCAGCGGCAAGATATTCTTCAACCGCATCGTCGCGCCCAAATTCCTCGGCCGCGAAGGCGATCTTGTCGCGGCGGCCGAGGCCGAGAGCAAGGAATTGCCGGGGCTGCTCGCCTATCTGGAAAGCGCGATCCCGGCGTCGGGTTTCCTCGTCGGCGACCGGCTGACGCTCGCCGACCTGGCGGTCGCGTCGCCGCTGATGAACTTCCGTCACTGCGGCGCGGGCGTCGACGCGGCGGCCTACCCCAAGGTCGCGGCATGGAGCGAGGCGATATTGTCGCGGCCGAGCATGGCGCCGTGGATCGCCAAGGAAGAGCGGCTGATCGAGCGCGTGCTGGCGGGCTGAGGTTGGTAGAAGGGTCCATCTCTTTATCGTCATCCCGGGCTTGACCCGGGACCCGCCTTCCTTCTGGTTAACCGTGAAAAGAAACGCAGGCCCCGGGTCAAGCCCGGGGTGACGGAAGTGAGAGCGTGCGACGGCAATTCTCCACTCCAAACGGTCCCCGGCGCCGGGCTATTCGCGCCCCAACGCGATCACCCGTTCCACCCCGATCGCATCGAGGAACGCGCGGTCGTGGCTGACGACGAGCAGCGCGCCGTCATAGGCGGCGAGGCCGGTTTCGACGGCGGTGAGCGATTCGACGTCGAGATGGTTGCCGGGCTCGTCGAGGATCAGCAATTGCGGCGGGTGCGGCGCGCCGAGGACGCAGGCGAGGCCGGCGCGAAGCATCTGGCCGCCGCTGAGTGTCCCGGCGATGCGGTCGGCGGCGTCGGCGCGGAAGCGGAAGCGCGCGAGCGCGGCGCGGCACTGGTTGTTCGTCGTACCGGGATTGAGGTCGAGGAAATTGTCGGCGATCGAGCGCGCGGGGTCGAGCAGGCCGACGCGCTGATCGAACAGCGCGAACGGGACGCCGACGCGTAGCTCGCCCGACCAGGGGGCGAGCGTCCCGGCGATCAGTGCGAGGAGCGTCGATTTGCCCGAACCATTGGGGCCCGCGATCGCGACGCGCTCGGGGCCGGTGAGCGTGAGCGACAGATTTTCGATGACCGGCCGGCCTTCGACATAGCCCGCGCTGATCCGGTCGAGCGCGAGGACGGTGCGCGAGGCGGGCAGCCCGGTCGAGGGCAGCGCGACGGCGAGCGGATCGACGACCTCGATCTTGCCGCGCGCGGCGTCGCGCACCTGTTCGGCGTCGGCGCGCTGGCGTTCGGCGAGGCGCCGGTTCGCGCCGACGCTTTCCTCGGCGCGGCGCTTGAGCGTCCCGAGCAGGATCGCGGGCTCGTCGCCGCGCGCCGCCTTGCGCCGGCCGCCGGCGTCGCGGCGCGCCTGCCGTTCGGCGGTGACCTGCGCCTGGCGCCGCACCCGGCCGAGTTCCTTTTCGGCACCCGCGAGTTCGGCTTCGACCGCCGCCTGTTCGATGTCCTTGCGCGCGCGATAGGCGCTCCAGCCGCCGCCGTAGCGCGCCGCGCCGAGGCCCGTCAGCTCGACGATCGCGTCCATCTCATCGAGCAGTTCGCGGTCGTGGCTGACGACGATCGCGCCGCCGCGCCAGCCGGCGAGCAGATCGCGCACGGCTTCGCGGCCCTCGCGGTCAAGATTGTTGGTGGGTTCGTCGAGGAGCAGGAAGTCGGGCGCGGCGAACATCGCGCCTGCGAGCGCGGCGCGGGTGCGCTGGCCGCCCGACAGCGACGCGAGCGGCGTGTCGGCGGCGAGCGGCAGGCCGACGCCCGCCAGCGCCGCGTCGATCCGCGCGTCGAGCGTCCAGTCGGCCTCGCCGATCTCGTCGACGCTCGCTTCGCCCGCTTCGGCCCTGCGCAGCAGCGCGAGCGCGGCGCGCGCGCCGAACAGGTCGGCGATGCTTTCGTACGCCGCGACCTGCACCGTCTGGCGCAGCATCGCGATGCTGCCGGTTGTCGCGATGCTGCCGCTTGCGGGCGAAAGCTCGCCGGTCAGCAGGCGCAGCAGCGTCGATTTGCCGACGCCGTTGCGGCCGACGACGCCGACCCGCTCGCGCTGGAAATGGAGATCGAGGCCCGAAAGGACGGCGCGGCCGTCAGGCGTGGACCAGCCGAGGTTGGCGATGGTGATCGAGGGAGAAACGGGAGACATGAACAAGGACTTTCCTGGCGGCAAGGCGGGGCGGCATTGCGGTCAGATTGTCGTTCATGGCGAAAGTCTCCGGTGCGATTGAGGGGATTATGTAGGGAGGCGGGGGGCGCGATGCAAATTTTCCTTTGGCGCGGTGGTGGAGGGCGACGCCGCGACAGCGGCCTCTCTGTCAGCGTCCGCGTTCGGAGCTTATGCGAAGACTGGAAAGACCCGATTGCGGGCGAAACGCATTCGGGTGCATATGGCGCATGGTTGTCGACAAAATGAAACTATTTGAGGACGCTAGGAAACGCTGGCCTTGTCGCTTTCGCATAACTCCAACTGACGGAACTCCCCGCTTCGAGGCCGATCCGGCTTTGGCGGCCGTTTACCGGTCGATAGAAGCTTCTTGCAATCCGGTCGGTGTGTGGACTGCAGGGGATGAGTGGCGGAAGCTTGCCAACTGGTCTTTCCATCAAGCGCTGTGGCAAGTTGCGGAGCATGTGTCGGAGGAACGGTCTGTCCACCGCGAAGAGGTGTCATTCGATGCTTTCGACCATTGGATGCGGTTTAACCTTTCCGACGAGATGTGGAAACAGGAACGCGAAGCGTATGAGGCTAGCCCTCCTCACTTCCAATAAGGCGGTTCACACCGTCCGCGCCCCACCCCAAAACCGCTGGTCACACCGGGCGCGGGGCCCGCGCGCGGATGAAGTTTTCGAAGGCGACGAAGAGCATCTCGCGGGCGTCGCTGCCGAGCATTTCGGCGGTCAGCCAGTCGAAGTGGACGCGGTCGCGGCGCGCGGCGGCGCCGACGATTGCGGCGAGTAGTGCCTCGTCGAAGCTGACGTGCGGACAGCAGGGCGGGGCGACGGCGAAGGGTTCGGGCCAGACATGGCCGATCGCCTCGACGACGAGGCGAAAGCGGCGCGCCGCGAGGATGTTGCCCCAGCGGCGTTCGAGTTCGGGCATCGGGTCGCGCTCGCCGCGGCGGCAGAGAATGCAGTAGCGAAGGGCCAGCACGGCCTGCGCGGCTTCGACCGTGAGGTCGCGCACCAGCGGCTGTTCGGTGAGTTGGCGGATCAGCTCGCTGCTTTGCATGAGGTTCGTTTCTCCCGGCCCTTGCAGTCCCACGGTCCGCTTCGCCCCGTTCGGAAAAAAGATGCCGGCCGCTTTGGTGCAGCTTGAAGTTGCAGCGGCCGGCAGGAGGGGACTGCCCCACCTTGCTATTGAGAATTATTCGCAAATACAAGCAAAAAAAGAGGCGCCCGAAAGCGCCTTGGAAAACCTGGGGTTTTCCGTGGATTCGTCGCCCCGGTGAAGGCGGGGGCCGCAATCGGTTTGCACATCCGCGCAGGAAAATTCCGACAACGGCCAGTTAAGGGTGGGACATGCCCCGCATGTCCAAGGGTTGTCCGGGGGACAACCCGACCCTTCACGCCTTCGTGGGGGCGACGATGATTCTCAGTCGTCGCTGGCGGGCTTCGACTGGAGCTGGATATAATTTTCGATGCCCATGCGCTCGATCATCTCGAACTGCTTTTCGAGCTCGTCGACATGATGCTCCTCGCTTTCGAGGATGTCGGCGAAGAGGTCGCGGCTGACATAGTCGCGCACGCTTTCACAATGGGCAATGGCGTCCTTGAGCAGCGGGATCGCTTCTTCCTCGACCGCAAGGTCGGCCTTGAGGATTTCCTCGACCGTTTCGCCGACGCGCAGGCGGCCGAGCAGCTGGAAGTTGGGGAGGCCGCCGAGGAAGAGAATGCGGTCGGCGAGCTTGTCGGCGTGCTTCATCTCGTCGATCGACTCTTCGCGTTCGAACGCGGCGAGGCGCGCGACGCCCCAATTGTCGAGCATGCGATAGTGCAGCCAATACTGGTTGATCGCGGTCAGCTCGTTCTTGAGCGCCTCGTTAAGGAAATCGATGACTTTTTCGTCGCCCTTCATGGTGTCTATCCTGTCATTTTTCTTGGAATGGGAGTGGGCGCATTATAGGCGCCCCGGCCCCATCAGGCCAAGGTCAAAAATGGCGGAAAACCAAGAAAAATCAGGCGGTCGCGGCGGCGTCGCTGATGATATTGCGAGCGAATGACAGGCATTGTCCGCACTTGGGTTTGCGACCCAATTGCGCATAGGCCGCTTTGGCGCACCGCAATTGGCCGCTCCGCGCGACATCGCGCAGCTGGCTTTCCCTTATTGCGTTGCAGACACAGACGACCATGTGCGAATCCTTCTCAACAATGTCGATGTAGGGATAGTGCGAGAGATTCGCAACAGGAAAGATGCGACTGGTTCGCAATGTGAAGAGCCGCATTTTTCGTGGGCGTGGCCCTTGCCCGGAACGTGATTCGCGGGCATAGGCGCGCCCATCTTCCACGCCCTTCCAGCAAAAGGTTCGCCCCGATGAAAGTGAATGTCTATGTGACGCTCAAGCCGGGGGTGCTCGACCCGCAGGGCAAGGCGATCCATCATGCGCTCGAAGGGCTGGGTTTCGGCGGCGTATCGGACGTGCGCGCCGGCCGTTTCATCGAGCTCGACGTCGCTGACGGCACGAGCGACGCCGATCTCGACGCGATGTGCGCCAAGCTGCTCGCCAACACGGTGATCGAAAACTACCGCATCGAACGGCCGTAAGAGGAGCCAGACCCATGAAGACCGCCGTCATCGTCTTTCCGGGTTCGAACTGCGATCGCGACATGGCGGTCGCGCTCGAGGCTGTCACGGGCAAGGCGCCCGCGATGGTGTGGCACCGCGAGAGCGAATTGCCGGACGGGGTCGACTTCATCGCGCTCCCCGGTGGCTTTTCCTATGGCGATTATCTGCGTTCGGGCGCGATGGCGGCACGGTCGCCGATCCTGCGCGCGGTTTCGGACGCCGCCGGGCGCGGCGTGCCGGTGCTCGGTGTGTGCAACGGCTTTCAGGTGCTGACCGAGGCGCAGCTGCTGCCCGGCGCGCTGATGCGCAACGCGGGGCTCAACTTCGTCTGCCGTACCGTGCCGCTGACGGTCGAGAACAGCCAGTCGCTGTTCACCGCGGGCTATCGGGCGGGCGAGGAAATCGACATCCCCGTCGCGCATCACGACGGCAATTATTTCGCCGACGCGGCGACGCTCGACCGGATCGAGGGCGAGGGGCGCGTGGCGTTTCGTTACGCCGACGGCGTCAACGGATCGGCGCGCAATATTGCGGGTGTGCTCAACGATGCGGGCAATGTGCTCGGCATGATGCCGCACCCCGAACGCGCGATCGACCGCGCGCATGGCGGAACCGACGGGCTACGCCTGTTCGAGGCGGCGCTCGGCGCTCTCGCCTAGGTCGGGCACGGCGCGCTGCGGTTGCAGCCAGCGCCCGACGAGCAGCAGCACCGTCGGCCAGAACATCGTGTTCCAGATGTCGTGCCAGTGCGCCGCGTCGGGCTGGATCGCCGAACGGCTGTATTCGGCGGTCAGGTCGAGCCATTCGCCGCCGCAGGCCATGACGAGCACTGCGATCCACGCCGCGACCCATCCGCCGCGGCCGCGCCACGCGAGGCGCACCGCCAGAAACAGCGTCATGCCGAAATAGACGTGTAGCGCATCCTTGCCGAGGCCGGTCGCCTCGATCACCGACAGCTTGCGGGCTTCGAACAGCGACGCGATTTCGATCAGGGTCATGCGCGGTCAGACTTTGGCGCCAAAGGGGTTGAAGTCGGTGCCTTCGTCGAACACGTCGACACCTTCGCGGCGCTTCAACGCGCCGACGACGACATAGGTTGCGGGGGTCAGCACGGCTTCCCACGCGACTTTCATCGCCCAGTTGGTGGTGAGGACGAGGAACACCTGTTCGGTTTCCCAGATGCCGAGAAAGGCGATGGGGTAGAAGATCAGGCTGTCGACGCCCTGGCCGAAAATCGTCGAGCCGATCGTGCGCATCCACAGGTGGCGTCCTTCGGTCGCGAGCTTCATCCGCGCGAGGACATAGGAGTTGACGAACTCGCCCGCCCAGAAAGCGGCCATCGATGCGAGCACGATGCGCCAGGCGGCGCCGAACACGCTTTCATAGGTTTGCTGGCAGACCGAGCCGGGGCCCGCCGCGTCGATGCCCGATTTGAGCGCCAGCGTCTCGGTCCCGCTGCACCACCAGTCCTGCGCCGGCGGCATTGCGAGCACGATCCAGCTCATCACCGCCATGAACAGGAGCGCGGCGAACCCCGTCCAGATCACCCGCCGCGCGCGGGCATAGCCATAGACCTCGGTCAGCACGTCGCCGATGACATAGCTGATCGGAAAGAAGAGGATGCCCGCGCCGAAGGTCAGCCCGCCGACCATCGACAGCTTCGACGCGCCGATGATGTTCGAGAGCAGCAAGACGGCGACGAAAGCGGCCATGACGAGGTCGTAATAGCGAAAGTGCCGAATGCTTCCGGCGCTGACATGCGCGGGTTCGGCGGGGGTCGCGTCGGAATCGGTCATCGGCCGCTGCTTAACCTGCTTTGCGGCGGACGCAAACCGCGCTATTCGCGGCGCCGCACAGCCGTGCCGCGCGCCCGTAGCTCAGCTGGATAGAGCACCCGCCTTCTAAGCGGGTGGCCGCAGGTTCGAATCCTGCCGGGCGCGCCAACATCTCCGCGGAAATTGTTGGGGCAACTTTACGCTGCCTCCGAGGCAAACTTGTTCGCCTTGGTGACGGTTCTTAGACGGTTTTTCGCAGGAAATCGGTCGGTCATCTTCGCGGCCGATGTCGGCCGTAGCGAGCCGCGAGATGGCTCCCCTTACGGTTTGTGGCTGACATCGGCAATCAGCGGTTCATGAAGCCATAGCTTCTTGATTTCGTCGTCGTAGCCGGTGAGGTCATAGCGCAGCAGCGATACCGGCAGGCGGCCGGTGTTCATCAGATAGTCGTGATAATCCCTGATCGAGAATTTGTCGCCGAGCTGGCGTTTGCGATCTACCAGCAGCTTTTGAAGCTGCATCGCGCCGATCGTATAGGTCATGCCGTAACCCGGCGGACGCCGGATATAGATGCCCGCGTCGACGCGAGCGACATTGTCATCGAGATAGGGTGTCCACTCCTTCCAGAAATTCATGGTCTGGTCGACGGTCATCTCGTTGCGCTGCATCTTGACGTCCCCGATCGTCCGGGCGGCGCGGAAGAGACCGAAGATATAGATGAGCTCGCGGGTGCGCGGACGATCGTCGAACAGCCCCAGCTGGAGCGCGTTTTCTTCCAGATAGAAACCCCAGCCTTCGGTCCGGCCGCTGTCACTGATATGGCGGCGGATCGGGTGCGAAACCCGCTTGCCGGTCATGCCGTCGAACCGGTGGCCGGGAAAGGTCGCGTGAAGATGGTCGGGCGAGGCGTCGCGGAACTGCACCTGCTCCCAGAACATCGGCCCGTCGGGGCGGACGATCCATGGCGCGTTGAAGCCGACTTCCTGATAGGTGCCGGGAATATAGTCGGGGATCGTGATGATCTCTTCATCCTTCAGCCATTTGCGGATCTTGGCGTCGGTGCCGGCGAGCTGCGCCTCATATTCCTCGGCCGATCGGGGCAGCTGAAGTTCGGGCAGGTTGCGATTGCGGTGCCGCTCGGTCGTATAATTGGCCCAGTGCCGTTCGAGTTCGCGCTGAGCCAGCGTGACGATCTGGTCGGAATCATAGGGCATCAGGCGTACGTTGGTGAGGAACCAGTCATAGGCCGGTTTGCCCACTCCGGCCGGGGCGGTCATCGAGGGACGCGCGCCGACCAGCCAGTCGCGGAACCCGGCGATCGCCTGCTCCGCGGCCTCGATCTCGGGCAGCAGCGCAGGTTGCTGCTTTGCGGCGCGGCCGTGCAGATCGGCGAACCAGCCGATCAGGCCTTCGGGTTCGACGGGGCGGTAGGGCATGCCGTGGCCGACGCCGTCGCCGTGCGTCAAGCTGTGGATCGCGAGATCGGCATAGTCGGCAGCGACCGAGTCGAGGTTGATGCGGGCCTGAGCGAGATAGGCGGGGATCGCAAGCAGCCGCGTGCGGAAGGTTTCGAGCGCGTCCCCCTTCAGCGGTACGTCCGTATAGGCAAGTCGCTGAAGCTCGTCGACATACATGCCCGGATCGCGTGCCCAAGGCTTGGTGACATTCAGGGTAAAGTCGGCAAGGTCCATTTGCGCGCGGACCGCCAGATAGTCGACCTGCTTGTGTCGATCCCAGCGCGCGACCGCGAAGTCGGGCAGTCTGGCCTGAAAGGCCCGTAATTCGGCACGGCGCTTTTCGACGGCGGCGGGGCTATAGTCGATGACGCCGTCGATCGCCTTTGGCGTTTTCCATTCGTTGAAGGCCGTGAACAGCGTAACCAGTTCGTCATAGCTGCCCTTGCCGTCCGGCGGCGTGGCCTGCAGGGTCGAGACCTGCTCCGCCGCGCCGGCCGCCGCGAGCGGGGTAAGGCTGGTGGTGCTTGCGATCAGCGCGGTAACCGCCACGACGAATGCCTTGCGCATCGATAAGGTCTCCTCTGTTGTCTACCGGCGAATCATCGATCCACCGCTTGATTATTAAAACTAAAAACGCGTGATTTTGGTTATGATGTTATAGCTGAAGCCCTTGGTCAAGTGGCCATATTGCGTCCGCCACGGGGCAGGATGAAGCAGACGGGTAACCTCGATCTCCGAATCCGTCGTTTCGGGGAGAGGGTAGGGCACTGGGCGCGAGCGGGAATATTATTCTTTTAATTACAATATATTATATAGAATATTCCCTGACCGTGCACCGGACGAGATGCGCGGCGGGAAACGCGACGGCGCATCTAAAATGACACTTTTCACATTTTTTTGCGTCACGGAATTGACTGTGCCGCATCAATATGATCAAAATCACGCAACTGTTCACGGGAATGACTGGCACCAAATGCCGGCGACCGTGAATTTCGCAGGCGGGCGTTCCAGTTCAGGGAGTGACGAGCATGGATATGAAGCGGGTAGCAGCTGTTCGGGCAGGATTGAGGGGCGGTTCAGCACTGCTCCTGTCGATGGCGGTTATGGGGTCGGCGATGGCGCAGGAGCCGATTGCCGAGGATGGAGGCGCGATTGTCGTTACCGGGTCGCGTATCCCGCGGCCCGACGTCGAATCCAACAGCCCCGTCAATGTGATCGGTCAGGACGAAATCAAATATTCGGCCACCGTCGAGACCGAGCAGTTGCTGAATGCCCTGCCGCAGGCGGTGGCCGGCGCGGGCGCCCAGTCGAACTCGGGCAACGGTTCGGCCACGGTCAATCTGCGCAATCTTGGCGCCGTTCGTACGCTGGTGCTGCAGAATGGCCGCCGGATCGTCGGCGCGTCGCAGGATGGCGTCGTCGACCTCAACATGATCCCACCTTCGCTGGTTCAGCGCGTCGAGGTCGTGACCGGCGGTGCGTCGGCCGTATATGGTTCGGACGCGATGGCGGGCGTCGTCAACTTCGTGACCAAAGATGATTTCGAAGGCTTCGAAATCGGCGGATCCTATGGCCTCAGCGACGAGGGCGATGCCGAACGTTATAATGTCGATCTGACTGTCGGCGGCAATTTTGCCGATGGACGCGGCAACATCGTTTTCCACGGCAGCTATTATGATCGCGCGATGGTCAAGGGCGCAGCGCGCGACCATGCGATCGAATATTTCGCCGACGCCATCGTCGACGGCAAGCCGGTACTGGTGCCGGCGGGCAACGGGGTCACGCCGCAGGGCACGATTTTCAGCCCGCAGCTTGTCGGACTGACCGACCCCTACGGCAATACGATCGGCACCGCGGGGATATTCTTCGCCGACGAAGGCTGGCGCGCCTATCGCACGAGCGATGGCTTCAACGATCGTCCCTTCACCAACATCCAGATGCCGATGCAGCGCTGGCAGGGGTCGGTGATCGGTCATTATGACGTGACCGACGATGTCACGGCCTTCTGGGAAGGGTCGTACGTTCACAGCAAGATCAACTCGACGCTCGGCGCGGTGCCGATGAGCAGTTCGGGCTTCATTCCCGGCTTCCAGCTCGACATCCGCAACCCGTATCTCGATCCGACGCTGCGCGATTTCCTGAGCACGAACATGGATGCGGACGGCGACAGCCTGGTCCCGGTCAATATCAATCGGCGCCTGCTCGACGGTGGTTCGCGTACCAGCGACCAGACGCGTGATTTCTACCGCTTCGTCGTCGGGCTGAAGGGCGACCTGACCGACCGGCTGAAATGGGAAGTCTTCTACAACCAGGGTGAAACGAAGGTCACCGACGTCCAGGGCGGCGGCGTGCTGATCGACAATTTCGCCAATGGTTTCCTGACCGACCCCAATGATCCCTATAAGTGCGCGATCGCCGATGCCGATTGCGTCGTACTCAATCCCTTCGGGCTCAATTCGCTGACGCCCGACATGATCAACTATATCTACACCGATCTCACCAACATCACGACGATCCGCCAGAAGCAGGTCGGCGCAAGCCTGACGGGGTCGCTCTTCACGCTCCCTGCCGGCGACGTCGGCATCTCGATCGGTGGCGAATATCGCAAGGAAAGCTCGGCATTCGATCCGGATCAGCTGTATGTCCAGGGCAAGGCGCTGTCGCGGTCGGCGGGTCTCAGCCCGACGGCAGGTTCGTTCGACGTCGCGGAGCTGTACGGCGAACTTTATGTGCCGATCCTCGCCGACATGCCCGGGGTGGAATTGCTCGCATTCGAGGGCGGCCTGCGCTTCTCCGATTACTCGACCGCGGGGTCGGTATGGTCGTACAAACTGGGCGGTGAATATTCGCCGTTCCGCGGCCTGAAGTTCCGCGGCCTTTATCAGCGCGCAGTGCGCGCGCCGAACGTCGTCGAACTCTTTTCGGGGGCCACCAATACCGCCCCGCAGGCGCTGGACTTCTGTAACGCGGGTCCCGACCGGACGCAGCAGGAACGCGACTTCTGCGTGAACTCGCTGGGTATCCCGGCGGCGGTCATCGATGTGTTCCAGCAGGAAAACCAGCAGATCCGTGCGATCACCGGCGGCAATCCCAATCTGCAGGAAGAAACGTCGGATACCTGGTCTGTCGGTGCGGTCATCCGCCCCGAATTCATCCCGAACCTGCAGCTGACGGTCGATTATTACAACATCAAGATCGACGATGCGATCGGCTCGTTCGGCGGCGGGCTGCAGGCCGTGATCACGGCCTGCAACTCCGACCTGTCGCTGGATAACATCTTCTGCCAGCCGCTGCGGAACCGCACCCCCGACGGCCAGCTCTACGACGTGCCGCTGCTTAACGCCAATATCGCCAAGCTGGAGGCGTCGGGGATCGACTATCGGCTCGACTACCGGCACAGTCTGGGTTCGGTCGGAAGCCTCAGCTATTATATTTCCGGTACTTATCTGATCGACGCCATTACGCAGGGCAGCCCGATCGTGAACCCGGTGAACTGTGCTGGCTATATCGGCGGCGGCAGCTGCAGCACCGCCAACCCCAAATGGCGCTTTACCCAGCGTCTGACGTGGGAAATGGACAAGTTGCAGCTTTCGCTCCGCCACCGCTTTATCGGCTCCACGAAGGATGGCCGTATCGCGGGGGCAAAGGCTTCGGGCGCGGCGACTCCCTTGCTCGCCGTGCCCGAAACCGGCGACGTCCACTATTTCGACCTCGGCGCCAATGTCGACGTGCGGGAGAATTTCAGCCTGTTCGCGAACGTCGACAATCTGTTCGACCGCGATCCACCCTTCTACCTCTACGAGCGTGAAACCTACGACGCGATCGGTCGCCGGTTCACGATCGGGTTCCGGGCGAACTTCTGAGTGGAAAGGTGTGGGCTGCGGCGGCAAGGTGCCGCCGCGGCTCCGCCGGTCGCGTTCGAAGTCGTGTGAAGCTGGGAATAGTCGTCGATGAACAAAGTGGGTCTATTGGGAATGGCCGGGGCGGCGCTGGCGCTCGTGTTGGCATCGCCGCCGGTCGTGGCGCAGGATCGGCCCGTGCCGGTTCAAGGCGCCGCGAATGTGGCCGGAACGTCGCTGTCGATCGACGAGCTATACCGGTACAAGAGTCTGGTCGGCACGACGCCCGAAGGATATTCCTGGTCGGCCGACGGCGGCAGCGTGCTGTTCCTGTGGAACGACGAAGGCTACAGCTTCCGCGACATCTGGTCCTATTCGGTCAAGAGCGGAAAGAAGGTCCGCCTGACGACGCTCGGTCAGGACAGCAAGCCCGAGGCCGAGGCGAAGGGGATCGCGCAGGCGGTCGCGCTGGACAGGGGGCGCATCGCCTTCACCCTTGGCGGCCAGCTCCATATCCGCGAGGCGAACGGTACGATCGCCAAGGTCGAAACCGACAAGCAGGCGATCCGGAAACTCGCGGTTTCGCCCGACGGAACCCGGCTGGCCTTCATTTCGGGTAACCCGGTCGACATGCGAAACCGCGTGACGCTGGGCGGCGTGCTGTGGGTGCGCGATGTTGCGGCGAGGGCGGTCAATGCCGCGCGCCGCGTTGCGGGCGACGCCGACCCCAAAGTCTATATCGAGGATTTCCAGTGGGCCGAGGATGGCAAGGCGATTGCCTTCCAGCAGTCGGACGATCGCGCCATGCCCGAGCGCGACATCTTCTATAACGCCAAGGGCGAGTTGCAGAACAATCGTGTCGTCCGCGCGTTCCCGGGTGACGAGACGACCAGGGCGACCGTTGGCGTCGTGACGCTCGCGTCGGGCGAAACGCGCTTCTACGACCGTCCCGATGCGAAGCACCATGTGTGGGATTACGGCCTTTCCGGCGACGGCAAGCGTCTATTCGTCAGCGGCTCCGACATGGAGGCGAAGGAACATACGATCTACGTCTATGACGTGGCGACCGGTGCGCGCGAGACCTTTTACCAGCTTCGCGAGCCCAGGCATCTGCGTCCCGACTGGAAAGTCGCATGGGCCCCGGGCGACGATGGTCTGATCATCATGACCGATCGCGACGGTTGGCTGCACCTTTATCACCAGCGCGCCGCGGGCGGGACACCGCGCCAGATCACGCACGGCAAGTGGGAAGTCGAAGGCTTTGCGGTCGACCGCAAGGCGGGGCAGCTTTATTTCACCGCGAACGAGTCGCGCCTCGCGGACCGGCAAATCTATCGTGTGCCGGTCGCGGGCGGAAAGATGCAGCGGATCAGCGGCGCGGCGGCGGGCACGCACCAGCCCGTCTATTCGCCCGATTTCGGGCACATCGCCGATTGGTACAGCAACGACACGACGCCGCCCGAGCTCTATCTGGTCGATACGGCCAAGCCGGGTCGGGCAACGCAGGTGACCAGATCGCCGCAGCCCGAATTCTATCAGCAGACTTGGGCCGATATCGGCTATGCCGAATTCCCGAGCCATGTCGACGGGACGAATCTGCTCGCGCGTATCAGTCTGCCGGCCAATTACGATCCCGCCAAACGCTATCCGGTGATCGTCGGGTCGGTCTATTCGGACGCGGTGCGCAACCAGTGGGGCGGGCGGCGCGCGCACCCGACGTGGGGGATCGATCAATATTTCGTCGCGCAGGGCTATATCGTTCTCAACGTCAACATCCGCGGGTCGTGGGGGCAGGGCCGCGACCATAATCAGACGCAATATCACAGCTATGGCGAGACCGACATCAACGACCTGGAGAGCGGGGTGCGTTATCTGGTCGAGAAAGGCTATGCCGATCCAAAGCGCGTCGGCATCTGGGGGTCGAGCTATGGCGGGTTGATGACGATCATGTCGCTCTCGAAGAAACCCGGCGTCTATGCGGCGGGGATCGCGGGCGCGCCGGCGACGAACGTGTGGCACGCCTATCCGTCGCAGATGTGGATCATGGGGCCGCCCGAGGGTGCCGACATGCCAGCGCGCTACGAGGCGCAGTCGGCGCTCTATCAGGCGAAGGGGATCAGGGATCCGCTGATGATCATCCACGGGACGCGCGATCCGGTCGTGCTCTATTCGGACACGATCGCGCTCGCCGAGCAGATGATCCAGCGCGAGCAGATGTTCGAACTGGTGACGCTGCCCGGTGCCAACCACGCATGGGCGAGCGACAATCTTCCGCAGGCGCGCTTCGCCTTCAAGAAGATGATCGATTTCTTCGACCGCAACGTGAAGAACCGGAAATAGGATGCTGCGGCGGGCGATTTCCCTGATGGCCGGCGGTGCCGCTCTGTTTTCGGCGTCGAATGCGGCGGCGCAGGCCGAGGTGCAGCAGCTCGGTGCCGATTTCTGGGCGTGGCGCGCGACGACGCAGCCGGCGACGAGCGACGATATCCCGCGCATCGTCCGGCCGCAGAGCTGGACGCCCGACTGGTCGCCTGCAGCGGTCGCGGTACAGCAGAAGCGGCTCGCAGCGTTCGAGGCGGAATGGAAGGCGCTGGCGGACAAGCCGCAAACGGTCGGAGAGACGGTCGATTACCGCCTCGTCGGATCGGCGCTGTCGCGCGTGCGCTGGGAACTCGACCATGTCGCGGCCTGGCGCCGTCAGCCGCATTTCTACGTCGCGCAGGCGCTGAACCCCATCTTCGAGGTGCTGCTGCCGCCGCCGCCGCTCGAGCGCGCGCGGATCGACGATGTGATCCGGCTTCTCGGCAACGCACCCGCGACCCTTGCGGCGGGCAAGGCGAACCTCACCGACATGCGCGGCCCGTTCGTCGACGCCGCGCTGCACCAGATTGCCGATGTGCCGGCGAGCCTCGACGGCATGGTCGCGGGAATCGACCCGCACGCCACACCCGCGCAGCGCCGGGAGCTGAAGGACGCGAAGGACAAGGCGGTCGTCGCTTTTGCCGATTTCGCCGCCTTTCTGAAAGCGAAGCGCGCCGGGCTTTCCGAAATCACCGCGGTCGGGCGCGACTCCTACCGCTATTTCCTCGGCAGCGTGGCGCTCTACCCCTATTCGCCCGAGGAACTGCTCGTGATGGGGCGGCAGGAATGGGCGCGTTCGGTGCTGTTCGAGGAACTCGAGCGCAACCGCAACGCGGGCGTCGCCGAATTGCCGATCGGCCGCTCGATCGAGGCGGTGACCGCGAAGCTCGACGCCGACGAACTCAAGGTGCGGGCGTTCTTGCGCGAAAAGAATCTGCTCACCGTTCCCGACTGGGCGGGGCATTATAACGCGCAGCCGTTCCCCGCCTATCTTGCACCGATCGGCTGGCTGGGGCGCACCTTCGATCTGACCAGTCAGGCGCGGGTCGGGCAGGATGCGACGGTCTATCTTCCAGAACCGTCGCCGAAGCTGGGCTATTTCAACCTGTCGATCGCCCGCGATCCGCGGCCGATCATCGTGCACGAGGGCGTGCCGGGGCATTTTTTCCAGCTGACGCTCGGATGGAAACACCCCAACCCGCTGCGCCGCCATTATTACGACAGCGGCGCTAACGAGGGCACGGGCTTCTACGCCGAGGAGATGATGCTCCAGGCTGGCCTGTGGGCCGATGCGCCCAAGACCCGCGAGATCATCTATAATTTCGCGCGGCTGCGGGCACTGCGTGTCGAGGTCGACGTCAAGCTCGCGCTCGGCGAGTTCAGTATCGCCGAGGCGGCCGATTATCTGGAAAAGATGGTGCCGATGGACCGCACGACGGCCGAGGAAGAGGCGATCTTTTTCGCCGCGTCGCCGGGACAGGCGATCAGTTACCAGATCGGCAAGATGCAGACGGCGGAATTCCTCGCCGAGGCGCGCGTCCGCGAAGGCAAGGCGTTCGATCTCAAGCGCTTTCACGATTATCTCTGGCAGAACGGCAATGTTCCTGTTGCGCTCCAGAAAGAGGAATATCTGGCGATGGTGAGCGGAAAATAGGGGGCGGCATGCGTTTCATCAGACTGATTGAGCCGCAATCGGGACTTTCGGCACGGTGCCGGCTGCTCGACGACGCGGCGCCCGAATCGACGGCTTTCCTGTGGGATCTCGCCGAACGCCGCGCGGGGTTCGAGGCAATGCATGCGATCTGGACCGGTCCGGAAATCTCCATCCCGATGCCGGCCAGCACGCTGCCGGCCGGGATGGCGCAGCCCGCGATCCCGGCCGAGAACGCTACATCCTATCCCGACGCGGGCGACATCGTGCTCGCCTATCTGGCGGCGGGCAGCACCAGGGGACTTCCCCCCGGCCCCTTCTATGACATCGGTCTCTTCTACGGCGGCGGCGGGCGGCTGCTGATGCCGTTCGGCTGGATCCAGGCCAATGTCTGCGCGCGGATCGTCGACGAGGACCTCGCCAAGGCGCAGGCCGATTGCCGCACGATCCGCCGCAATGGCGCCTGTACCCTTTCGCTCGAAACCGCCTGAGGACATTCGCGGATGACTTATGACGATCTTATGTCCTTCCTGGGGAACTGGCTGCTGCCGGGGTCGCTGGTCGCGATCATGGTCTCGATGGGGCTGTCGCTGACCGCCGACGATTTCCGTCAGGTGTTCCGCAACAAGCGCGCGCTGATCTTCGGCGTCTGTTCGATGCTGATCGTGCCGCCGCTGATCGGGCTTTCGCTCGCGCTGACCGTGGCGCCGACCGCGGCGCTGGCGGTCGGCTTCGTCCTGCTCGCGACGACGCCGGGTGGGATGCTGTCGAACCTGTTCACCGACATGGCCAAGGGCGATCTCGCGCTGTCGATGTCGATGACGCTGATCCTCAGCATGATCTACATCTTCGTCATCCCCTTTTACGCGCATTTCGCGCTGCTCCACTTCATGGGGCTCAAAGCCGACGTACAGGTGCCGCTCGCGTCATTCTTCTGGGACATTTTCTCTATCACCGTGCTGCCCGCGACGGTTGGTTTCGTGGTCCGTGCGTGGCGTCCGGATTTCGCGATCTGGTTCAAGCGCTACCTGAAAAATGCCGCGACCATCGTGCTGTTCAGCTCGTTCGGTGTCATCCTCTACGACCAGGTTCCGGTGCTGCGCGAAAATCTGGGCGCGCTCTTCTGGATTACCGTTGCGCTCAACCTCACCATGGTCGTGGTGGTGATGACGATCATGCGCTTTGCCGGCTTCACCCGGCGCGAGAATGTCGCGATCGGGATCGAGCATCTGATGCGCCAGGAAGGCACCGCAATCTTCATCGCCGTATCGATCGTCGGCAATAACGAAATGTCGCTGCCGATGATCATGAACACTCCCGTCGCGCTCTGCTTCGTGCTGCTTTTCGTCGCCATCGCGCGGCGAACGGGCCGGCCGGCGCAGGGGGTTCCCGCCACGATTTGAAACACAACAGTCCGGCGACCGACCGGGCGAGCAGGAAAGTTCGCATATGACATTGTCCCGAGTTGAGGGCGTCGTGACGGGGTTGCTCCCCCTCGTCGCGATACCCTCCCCCTCCGTCTGGTCGACGGAGCGGTAATGCAGCATCGATCCATATCCCGCGCCGCGCGCAACGGCAGCGTGACGGCTCCCTTGTGGACCGCGACCGCCGCACCCGGTCCCGTTCTGGCGCCGCTCGCAGGCCATGTCGAAACCGATATTCTGGTAATCGGCGGCGGCATCGCGGGCACCGCGACCGCGCTGCACCTCGCCGAAAGGGGGACGGACGTCGTACTCGTCGAGGCCGGCCAACCCGGCGACGGCGCGACCGGCCAGAGCGGGGGACTCATCGCGCCCGATTATATCCGTCATTCGCCCGAAACGATCGTGCAGGCCCTCGGCCAGGAAGCCGGCGAGCGCCTGACGCAGATGATCGGTGCGTCGGGACAGCGCGTCTTCGATCTGGTCAGGCGTCACGATATCGACTGCGATGCGCGGCAGGACGGCTTTTATACGCCTGCACACACCGAGGCGCTGGCGGACGCCCAGCGGACCTTTGCCAATCAGTGGCGCGCACGCGGCCATGACGTCGATTTCGTGGCAGACGACGAGGTGCGGCGGCTGTTCGGGGCGGATCGCTATTGCGGCGCGCTGCGCTTTGCGGGCGGCGGCAGCCTGAATCCGCTTGCCTATGTCCGCGGGCTTGCTGCCGCGGCGGTGCGTCATGGCGCGCGCCTGTTCGCCAGCAGCCCGGTGCGATCGCTTGAGCGCCGGAACGGCGGATGGGTATGCCGGACGCCCGGCGGCACCGTACGCGCGGGCCGCGTCGTGCTGGCCGCCAACGGGGGCAACGCCGCGCTCCATCCGGCGATGCGCCGTACGACCCTGCCGCTGCACGTCTTCCAGTTCGCGACGGCGCCGCTCGACGCGGCGCAGAGGGAGGCGATCCTTCCGCAAGGCGGCGCATTCACCGACAAGGTGCCCTATCTGTTCAGCGCACGGCTCGACGGGCACGGGCATCTGATCTCCGCCTTTCCCGTATCCTTCCTCGTGCGCGGCGACGAGGCCTGTTATCGCGAGGCGCGGCGGCGCCTCAAACAGCATTTCGCGGCGATGCCCGATCCGCAGGTCGACTATCTGTGGCGCGGCCTCGCATGGGTGAACACCTCGTTCCTTCCCGAAGTTTACGACCTGGGCGACGGCGCGATCGCAATTCAGGCGTGCAACGGGCGCGGTATCTCCACGAACAGCGTTATCGGCGCCGAGGTCGCCGAGATGCTGGCGACGGGGAACCGCGATGCGCTTTCGGTGCCGGTGCGCGAGCCCTCGCCCGTGCGCTTCCACGCCGGTGCGGCCATGCTGCCCAAATTGCTGATGTCGATGGCCTATCTTTCGAACTGAGACGATGGGGAATTCAGGGCGCCAGCGGTTCGAGATTGTCGTGAAGGCGTCCGAGCAGCGCGATCAGTTGCTCGAACTCCTCGGGCGCGAGTCCCGCGACCAGATGCTCATAGATGGGTGCGGTGACTTGCCGCGCCTTTTTGAGCCGGGCCTTGCCGGCGGGCGCGAGCGCGACGAGCGTAACGCGCGCGTCGTCGCGGCTTGGCGCCGCCGTAACCAGTTCGGCCGCAGCCATCCGCTGGATAATGCGCGTCATCGTCGACAGGTTGATCACCGCAGCCTCGGCGATTTCGCGCGCGCCGCGCGGCGATTTTTCGCCAAGGATCATCAGCACCCGCCAGCTCGGGATATCGAGACCGATCGCGCGCAGCCGCGCGTCGATGATGCTGTTGTACCGGCTCACCAGCCTGTTGAGCAGGTAGAAGGGGTATCGTTTGACCCGAAAGGCGGCGGCGCCGGGATTGCCCGACAGAAAGACGTCCATGAGCGCCGCTTTAGCCGAATGCCTGTCTGTTTCAATCCGCCCCGTCCGATCCACGATCGATCCGCAAAGGGTGCGGCAACATCCCCCGAAAGGAAATCCCCATGGCCAATCTGACCGCACAATCGAGCAGGCGTTGGTGGCGAATTTTGGCGCTGGGCACCGCAGCGGTGCTGCTGACCGGCGCGAGCGCGCCCGAGCTGTCCGGGCTGGTCGTGCGATACGAGCATTTCGCCGAGGACTACCCGATGGAAGCGGGGCGGTCCGACCCGTCGCGTTCGCGCGAAGGTTGGCCCGGCGAAACCCCTGAGGGTATGGCGCGCCGCAAGGCTGAACTCGAACGGATTGCCGCTGAGCTCGACGCACTGGATGGCGCGACGCTGACGGGCGAGGATCGCGTCAATCGCGACTATCTGCGCGAACTGATCGGCTGGCGGATCGAGGGCATCGATTTCGACGAGCGCCGCTTTGCTTTTGTCGCGCATGAGGGCTTCTACAACACACCCTATTCGCTGGCCCGCGGGCTCGACGTCAAAAGCGAAGCCGAAGCGCGCGTGTGGGCGGAGCGGATGCGCGGCATCCCCCGCTATTTCGCCGAACAGCGTGCCAATCTGGAACGTGGTGTCGCAACCGGCTGGACGCATCCTGGGGTGGTGATCGATGTCGCGGTTGCCGTGCTCCGCAACCAGATCGCGGTTCCTGCCGCCGACGATCCGATGCTCGCGTCGCTGACCGCCTATCCCGCTGTACGCGCCGAGGCACAGCGGTTGATCGAGCGCGAGATCCGTCCGGCGCAAAAGGCCGCGCTCGCCTATATCGACGGCCCGTACCGCGCAAAGGCGCGCAAGGAGCTCGGCATCGCGGCGGTGCTCGGCGGGCGGGCCTATTACGATTTCCTGCTCCGCTATTACACGACGACCGACCTGACCGCCGAACAGGTGCATGCGATGGGTCTGGCGGAGGTGCAGCGGATTCGCGCCGAGATGGACAAGGTCATCGCTTCGACCGGTTTCGAGGGGGGCTTTGCCGACTGGCTGCGCTTTCTGCGGACCGACCCGCGCTTCTATGCCACCAGCCGCGAGGGACTGATCGAAAAATATGCCGCCGCGTCGAAACGGATCGACGGCGTGCTGCCGCGTTATTTCTCGGTGCTGCCGCGTCAGCCGTTCACCATCGTTCCGGTGCCGCGCGAGCTCGAGGAAGGCTATACGACGGCGCGGGGCGGCGGGGGCGGCGATTTCGCCAGGGGCTTTGCCGGCACCTTTGTCGTCAACACCTCGCATCTCGATCAGCGGCCGTTGTACGAGGTTCCGGCCCTCAGTCTGCACGAGGCGGCGCCCGGCCACCACACGCACGGCGCGCTCAATAATGAAAATCCCGAGCTGCCGTCTTTCCGCCGCGCGCGCGACCTGCTCGCTTTCCGCGAAGGCTGGGCGCTCTATGCCGAACGGCTGGGGCACGAAATGGGCGTCTATCGCGATGCCTATGAAAAGTTCGGCAGTCTTTCGACCGAGATGTGGCGTGCGTGCCGGATGGTCGTCGACACCGGGATTCACGTCATGGGCTGGAGCTATGCGCAGGCCCGGCAATGTTTCGCCGAAAATACCGCGCTCGCCGACATCAACATCGACACCGAACTGGCGCGCTATATCGGCGCGCCGGGCGGCGCGGTCGCGTACAAGGTCGGCGAGCTCAAGATCGTCGAGCTGCGCCGGCGCGCCGAGGCGGCGCTGGGCGCGCGGTTCGACATCCGAGCGTTCCACGACCTGATCCTCGCACAGGGGCAGCTGCCGATGACGATGCTCGAGGCCAAGGTCGACGCGTGGATCGCGGCGCGCAAACGATCAGGAGGCGAGGGCTAGCGCCAGCGCCTTGCCATCCTCGTCGGCCAGCGCGGCGTCGCGCAGGCGGGCGATGTCGGCGGCTGCGAGGCTGCCGGTGCGATAGCGATCGACGATACGTGCATAATTGCCGAGCCCGCGTTCGAACGTATCGCCATAGCCCTTGATCAGCCGCTGGCATTTTACGAGTTCCAGGGCGGTCGCGGGGTCGGCGGCGCGGACGAGCGCCAGCCAGTCCTCGATGCGTGCCTGTTCCAGCCTGTAGCGCAGCGTGCCGCGCCGCCAGCGCCGCCAGCCGGCGAGTAGCGACAGCATCAGGAACCAGCGCAGGCTGGTCGTTTCGACGTGCCGGCCCTTGGTGAACAGCGGTTTCAGGCGGCGCGAGAGCGACCGGCTGGCGAGGATGCGGCGACCGAGCGCCGCGGGCATCGTCTCGCAAATCTCTTCGAGGCGCGGGTGCATATATTCGGTGAGCTGGACGATCTGGTCGTCTTTCGCCTTCACTTCGCCGCGCACGCGCGCGAAGCGGCTGGCGCGGACCTTCAGCCCCGCGACGCGGATCGTGTCTTCATAGGACATCCAGAGCGCAAGATGCCGGGCGGCCTCGGTGACGAGTTCGGGGTCCCGATCAAGGCTTTCGAGCCGGTCGAGATAAAGACCGGCATAGGCGGCGTCCTGATAATCCATCAGCCGCTTCACGCCCTCGACCGAAAATTCATGCGCTTCGGGCGGCAGCTTGGCTTCGATGCGCGCGAGCAGCGCGCGCCCGGCTTCGGTGGTGGGGGCGACGGGGGGCGGCGAGGCGGGTGCGGCTTCCGCCTTGCCCTGTGCGGTGTCGAAGCCAGCCGAAAAGCCGCGCAGATTGGCGTCGATCGCCTTGCCGCCGGCGCGGATCGCGTCCTCGAACGCGGCGCGCGAAAAGGGCAGGGCGCCGCTGCCCGCGAGCGCACCGAACATGATCGAGCTGATCACGCTGCCTGCCCGGTCGGCGGCGTCGTCCATGTCGAAACCGATGAAGCGGCGCGCGCGCTCGTGCGCGGCGGCGATGATGCGTTCCCCGCTTGCGCGGCCGTCGCCCATCGCCGACTTTTCATCGATGGCATAGACGCGGTGCGTCGAACCGATCAGCAGCGTGTCCTGCGACACGAAGCCGCGCAGGATCGCGCGGCCCGCTTCCATCAGTTCGGATGCCACGACGATATCGACGTCGCCGGGTACCGGCATCAGCGCAAGCACGGGCTGCGCCGCGCTTCCGGCCGGGAACATCTCGATATAATAGACCGTCGCGCCGGTGCGCTGTGCGACGCCGGGGACCGACGTGCCCTGCGCGACATAGCCGTTTTTCATGCCGAGCTGGACGATCCAGTCGGCGAGCACGCCGCCGCCCTGACCGCCGAGGCCGAGCACCGCGATGGTGATGCGTTCGCGCCGGCGCATCAGAACGCCCTCGCAGCAAGCTTGCGCGCCGATCGCTTCTGGAGTGCGCCGATCACCCAGCCGCGCAGCCGTTGGCGCACGCGGTCGCGCCCGTTGGGGTTTGCGATGATCCGCGCCTTGTAGAAGGAAGGGCAGAGCACGGCGGCGTGACTGACCTCGCCGCAGACGCCGCAGCCGACGCAGCTGTTCTCGACATGCGCGACGGGGTCCTGTCGCAGCGGGTCGGGGTTCGCGCGGATCGTCAGCGACGGGCAGCCCGACAGGCGGATGCAGCTATGGTCGCCCGTGCAGGTGTCGGGATCGACGCCGAAGCGCTCGCGCACGACCCGCTCGCCCGCTTTCATCGCCTTCGCGAGTTGCGGCTTGAGGCGCCGCTGGCGATTGAGCTGGCATTCGGACTGCGCGACGAGCACTTTCGGGCCCTTTTCGGGCGTGGTCAGCGCGTCGCGGATCGCATCGCGCATTCCTGCGACGTCATAGGTGCGCGTGCGTGTCCGCGCCCAGGCGATGCCGACGCCGCGCACCGCGCGCTCGATCGGATTGTTCGTCTGGCGGTGCGGCGGCGTCGCGCGCGACGAGGGGATGTCCTGACCGCCGGTCGCGGCCGAATAGCCGTTGTCGACGATGATCGTCAGATTGTCGTCCTGATTGAAGACCGCGTTGCCGATGCCCGAGGTCAGCCCGTTGTGCCAGAATCCGCCGTCGCCCATGATCGCGACGGCGCGCTTGCCCTCGGGCTTGAACGCCGACGCGCCCGCGGTGCCGAGGCCATAGCCCATCGTGGTGTTGCCGATGTGGAACGGCGGCAGGATCGAAAAGAGATGGCAGCCGATATCCGCCGAAACGTGGAGTTCGCCGATATCCTTCTGCACCAGCTTCATCGCCGAAAAGATCGGCCGTTCGGGGCAGCCGGTGCAAAAGCCGGCCGGGCGTTGCGGCACGGCGCTCGGCGGCAGGGCCGGCGCGCGCGCCGCTTCCTCGGCCGGTGCGCGCTCGGGGGCGTGGGCGCGGAGGAATTTCGCGATGCCGTCCCTGATGACCGCCGCGGTATATTCGCCCGCGCGCGGGAGCACCTCCTTGCCGACGATGCGGGTCTGGAGGTCGGCGCGCCGGACGAGCGTGTTGAGTTCGTGCTCGATGAATTCGGGCTGGCCTTCCTCGACCACGAGCACCGCGCGCTTGCCCGCGCAAAAGGCCTGCACCTCGTCGGGGATCAGCGGATAGGTGACGTTGAGGACATAGACAGGCAGCGCAGCGTTGCCGAACGCATCGGACAGGTTGACCAGTTCGAGCGCGCGATTGAGCGAATTGAACAGCCCGCCCTGGACGATGATGCCGATCTCGTCGCTGGCGGTGCCGAAATGCTCGTTGAGTCCGTTCCGCTTCACGAAGTCGATGCCCGCGGGCCAGCGCTTTTCGATCTTTTCGACCTCGTGCAGGAAATTGGCGGGCGGCAGGACGATACGGCTGGTGTCGCGCGTCGGAGATGCCGCGGCGTCGGCGACGGTCAGCGGGGGTCGCCGGTTGTCGCGTGCGACGAAGCTTCCGGTGACGTGACACGCCCTTACGCGCAGTTCGAGCATCACGGGGGTGTTCGACGCCTCGGACAGCTCGAACCCCTTTTCGACCATGTCGACGATCAGCGGCAGGCTGGGCCGCGGGTCGAGCAGCCACATCTGCGACTTCATCGCAAAGGCATGCGTACGCTCCTGCATGATCGACGAGCCCTCGCCATAATCCTCGCCGAGGATGATCAGCGCACCGCCGGTCACGCCGCCCGACGAGACGTTCGAGAGGGCGTCCGATGCGACATTGGTGCCGACCACCGATTTCCACGCAACCGCGCCGCGCAGCGGATAGTTCACCGATGCCGCCAGCATCGCCGCGGCGGTTGCCTCGCTCGCCGAGCTTTCGAAATGGACGCCGAGCCCCGCCATCAGGTCGCTCGCGTCGGCGAACACGTCCATCAAATGGCTGATCGGCGACCCCTGATAACCGCCGACATAGGCGACCCCGGCCTGGAGCAGCGCCTTGGTAACCGCAAGAATGCCTTCGCCTTCGAAAATCTCGCCGTCGCCGAGCCTGAGCTGCTCGACCTCCGCCTTGAACGACCGCTCGGCCATCTCTGCCTCAGTCCGCCACGAGCGCGAGGACGCGCAAGGGGCTGCCCGAGCCGCCCTTGATCTTGAGCGGCGCGGCGACGATCACGCTGCCCGTCGCGGGCAACTGGTCGAGATTCTCGAGGCACTGCAGACCGTAACGGCCCGCGGCGTGGAACAGGGTGTGCGCGGGATAGGCGGGGTCGAGCAGATGCGCCTGCCCGGCGTCGGTCCCGATCGTTTCGACCCCCAGTCCGTGGGCGTCGCGTTCGTCGACGAGGAACCGCACCGCCTCGGCCGACGGTCCCGGCGTGTGCGCACCGTCTTCGCGCCGGTTGGTATAGGCGTCGACGTCGCGCTTCGACCAGTCGGTGCGAAGCATCACCCAGCTACGCGGCGGGATGCGGCCATGGTCGGCCTCCCACGCTTCGATGTCGGCGACGGTGAGCAGATAATCGGGATCGACGGCCGCCTTGTCCGAAATGTCGATGACCACGGCTTCGGCGACGAAATCGGCGGGTGCGACCGTATCGACGGCATTGTTCGGCAGGTCCTTGCCCGTGATCCAGTGGATCGGCGCGTCGAAATGCGTGCCGGTGTGCTCGCTGACGGTGAAATTGTTCCAGTACCACGCGACGCCGCGATCATCGTATCGCGAGATTTCTTCCTGGCTGAACGCGGCGCACTGGCCGAATTCGGGTGGCAGGACCAGCGTCGGCGTTTCGGGCGACAGCGTCTGGGTGAGGTCGATCGTGCGGATCGCACCCGAAGCGACCCCGGCGGCGAACTGCTGAAGAATCTGATTGGCCATTCTGAACTCCTCTCGAACCGGAATGTGCAATGATAAACTTGCACATGCAAGTATTTTGACGGCCGCTCAGCTCGTCGGCACGATGTCGAAGGCGATGGTGGTGCGGTGATCGTCGGCGGCGAAGGGGATCGTCCCGTGATAGAAATAGGACGGAAAAAGAACGAGCAGGCCGGGTTCGGGGCGGACGGTCCGCGCGATCTGTTCGCGTTCGCCCAGGTTCAGCCCCGTCTCGCCAAATTTCAGCCACCCCTGCTCGCCGTCGGCGATCGCGTCGGGCAGCGCGACATAATAGACGGCGCTGATCCAGCCTTCCGGGTGAATATGGTTCTGGTGATGGCCGCCGCTGTGCAGCCGGACCGACCACGAACCCGAAAAGGCAAAGCCCGACGCCTTGCGACACAGAAACGGATGCGCGGGATCGGCGGGCAACGCGTCGATATATCGGCGGACCCCCGCTTCGATCATCGCGCGAACCGCCATGATCTCCGGGACGTCGCGGCTGAAGAGATCGTCGGCGGTCTGGGTGCCACCGCGCAGCGTCTGTTCGAGCGGATGTTGGCTGCCGATATGGAGCGCGCCCAGCGCACGGTCGAGTTGACGGTTGAAGCTGGCGACGTCGCCATTGCCGGGCGCGAGCCGGGCGGCGCCGATCAACCCGGGATCGGTCAGCCATTTTGCGCGCGCGTCACCGGTCAGGCGCCACATTATGCCTTGCAATGCGAGCGCCTGCTGGTCCGCCGGATCGGCGGCGAGCCGGCGCGCGATCCGCGGAAGCGCGTCGGCGGGACGGTCGAGGATGAGGAGCGCGCGAGCCGACTCGCGCAGGCTGGCGGCATGTCCGGCGTCGGTGGCGAGCGCCGCGTCGAACGCCACGAGCGCCGGATCAGGCTGGCGGGCCGACCAGAGCGCCTGGCCACGCCGGTAATGGAGATCGGCACCGCCGATGCCGCGCGCGGTCGCGGGCGCCAACAGGTCCGCCGCGGCCTGCGGTTCGCCCGCCAGCGTCAACCGGTTCGCCAGTCCCGCGAGCAGGCCCGGATCGTCGGGGCGATCGACGAGCGCTTCGCGATAGCTCTGCACATGGGCCTGTATCCGGCCGTGCTTCCACAGCATCCGGCTCAGCGAATCATGGATTTCGGCATCGGCCGGCGTCAGCCGGATCGCGCGGCGATAGGCTTCGGCTGCCGCGTCGATCCGCCCCAGATCCTGCAGACAGTGGCCAAGGTTATAGTGGATTTTCGCCTCGCTGGCCGAGCGGGCGGCGCATTCGCGAAAGATTGGCAGGGCCTCGCCGGCGCGGCCGGCGACCCGCAATGCGACCGCCAGATTGTGGAGCCAGGGGAGGTGACCGGGTCGCAGGCGCAGCGCAGTGCGCCAGGCATCGATGGCGCGCGCACCCTGTTTCATGTCGCCAAGCGCCTGCCCGAGTATTGCCCACGACCGGGCATGGTCGGGCCCGGCACCGAGTGCCGGTTGCAGCGTATCGCAGGCCGATGCCGGTTGGCCGAGCGCCAGCAGGGCGAGTGCGAGATTCATCCGGGCGTCGGCATAACCCGGCTTTAGCGCGAGCGCCCTTTCATAGGCTTGCACTGCGTCGGCGTATCGGCCTCTATCCGTCAGGCTGTTGCCGAAATTGTTGAGGACATGGGGCTGATCCGGCCGGATAGCGAGCGAGCGGTCGAACAGGGCAATCGCGGCATCATGGTCGCCGCGGCTGCGAGCGACCATTCCCAGCAACTGCAACGCATCATGGTGATCGGGAACGGCGATCAATATCCGACGCAGGCCGGCTTCTGCCGCGTCGAGTTGTCCGGTGCGGGCGAGCGCCATCGCATCGCCGAGTTGCTGCCCGATCATTGCCTGCGATTCTGCCAGCTGCATGTCGCGGTTCCCGCGGCTGCGATCGCTTGCCGATCGAGCCGCCAGGGAGAGCGAAGCAAATCCCTCTTGTTTCGTCAAGCAAATCGCGCTTTAAATCATGTGTAAATTCACATTTATGGGAGGTCGCCATGTCCGTCGCAGCCGTTCGCAGTTCGCTCCGTTTCCCCCGGAAATATGCGTTTTTGGGAGCGGGAATGCTTGTCGCGCTCGCGATGCTGCCCGCGCATCTCCACGCCGCGACGCGCCCGATTCCCGAAACCACCGACGACGTGCGCCGCCTGCCGATCCCGCCGGTCGATCGCAGCGCGGAACCGGTCGTGGTGATCACCGGCGGAACGCTGATCGACGGGCGAGGCGGCGCGCCGATTTCCAATGCGGTGGTGGTGATGCAGGGCGACCGGATCGTTTCGGCCGGGGCGGCCGGGGCGACGCCGGTGCCGGCCGGGGCCGCGCGAACCATCGACGCGACGGGCCTTTATATCATGCCGGGCCTGATCGACCTTCACATCCATTTCACGCAGCAGCGTTGCCATGACTTCGGCAAATATTCGGACAGCCCGGCGGGTGCCGCGATCCGGGGCGTCGCGCTGGCCGAACAGTTGATCGGCGCCGGCATCACCGCGGCGCGCGACGTCGGTACGGTCGATGATGTCGCGCTGCGGATCAAGGAAGCAGTCGAACGCGGAATCATTCGCGGGCCGCGCGTGCTGTGGAGCGGGCGCATCATTGCGACAACCGGCGGCCATGGCGACGAAGTGACCTCGACCGCGACGGGCCGGCAGAAGCCTGCGCTGGGCGGGCCGAGCAAGGGTTTCAACGGCCCGTGGGAATGGCGCACGGCGGTGCGGCAGCAGATCCGGAGCCTCGCCGACTGGATCAAGCTCGGTGCGCCGGCCGACAAGGAGGAACTCGCTGCCGCGATCGACGAAGCGCATTCGCTGGGAGTGCCCGTCGCGATCGACAGCTATGGCAAATATACCGACTGGGCGATCGAGGCGGGGGTCGACACGCTCGAGCATCCGCTGCTGATGAGCGACCAGGCGGTGCCGTTGATGAAGAAGCATGGCACGGCATTCGTGCCCACGATCGGGGCTTTCGACAATCTGCTGAACGGCGGCTATCCGACCGCGGGAATCCCTACCGGCGGCTTCTATCACACCCATTCGCGCCGTTTCGTGATCGATCAGCAGGACCATCTGAAACGCGTCGCCGAAGCCTATCGCGCCGGGGTGCCGATCGGCGTCGGCACCGATATCCCGTTCGAGAACGACGTGCGCTATCCCGACGCCTATTTCCGCGAACTCGATTATTTGAGCGAGGCGGGGATGAGCAACGCCGATGTCCTGGCATCGGCGACGCGCGTCGGGGCGGAGATCATGCGCATGGGCGACAAGCTCGGCACGGTCGAGAGGGGCAAGATCGCCGACCTTTTGATCATTGGCGCCAATCCGCTCGATTCGTTGAAGAATCTTCGTGACGTCCGCTATATCGTCGCCGACGGCAAGATCGTCGTCGACGGCCCGGCACGCTGAGCCGCCGACGCTATTCGATCGGAAGCTTGCTGAGGTTGGCGCTGATCTTTTGAAGCGTGCGCAGCAAATGGGCGATGTCACGATTGCTGACGCCGTCCATCGCGCGCGTGAACTGGCGTCCGACGATCGGCGTCAGCTTGCGCAGCGTCTGTTGGCCGGCGGCAGTCAGCGTAACTTCGGTGATCCGGTTGTCTTCCGGATTGGGTTCGGTCGAGACGAGGCCCTGCTCGATCATGCGGTCGATGATCCGGCTGATCGTCGACCGCTTGGTCAGTGCGGCTTCGGCGATCGCGCCGATGCTCGCGGGCTGATGTTCGCGCAGCACCGTCATGACACGATAGATAGGTTTCGACACGCCGTGCTTGTGCAGCACCTTGTCCATATCTTCGTGATATTTGAAATCGGCATGCGCCATCAGGTAGAACGGCGAGTTTTCCAGGCGGAAGGTCGGACTGCTCGGGTCATAGTCGCCACGCTTTTCCATTTTTCCCTCTGCCCTGCCTGCCGATTTCCCCGTCGACCTTGTGTTCATGTGTTCCTCAAATGTCTTGTTCGATCAAGCCGTTCCGTCATGGCGGGCTGGCGCTGACAGCGAATTAGCCGAAAACATATGTATTTGCACTTAGTTATGGCGATCGGGCGTGCGAAAGCCCCGCCCGGGCGATAGAAGCATATCCGTGATGTTCGTGTGACGGTCCGGATTTCTGCGCCCGGTGTCACGGCATTGATGTTCATGAACAGACGCTTCCCGGCAAAAGGGGGGTGGTGCGTCAGTGCGCAGAAGCCTTGCGGATCACGCCTTCCCTGCTAACGTCATAATCAAACGATATTCGTGTGAATATGAATATATATTCAAATGCTGGCGGACGCCGGGGTCTGTGTGACGGCTTGCGCTGGTTGAGGAGGATGGACATGCGGGCGAATCGACTCGATCGGCTGTTTGCGGGCCTGGCGGTGCTCTCGTCGCTCGCCGCGACCCCGACACCGGCGCAGGAAGCAAAGCGGCGCTGGGATCAACTGTGCCAGATACGGACGGAAAAGCTCGATCGGATCCTTCCGCAGGCGATGCGCGAAAATGACATCGATATGTGGATCGTTGCCTCGCGCGAAGGACATGACGATCCCAACGCTGCGATGCTGGGGGGCGGTTATGTGGGCGATGTCGGCTATTATGTGTTCACCGATCGCGGCGGCGAACGGATCGAGCGCGTGGCGATGGGGATCGGCGGCGCGGCCTTCGATCAATGCCCGCTATACGATATCAAGGCTTCGCCGGCAGAATTGCGGCGCCTTGTCGCGGAACGGGCGCCGAAACGCATCGGTATCAACACCGCGACCGAGATCGGCACGGCAGACGGTCTCAGCCACAGCCTGCACGAGAAATTGCGCGAGACGCTCGGTCCCGAATTCGCGTCGCGGCTGGTGTCGGCGGAAAAGCTGGTGTCCGATTTCCGGTCGCGGCACACCGCGGCCGAAATCGCGGCCTTTGCCCGCGCGGGCGATTATTCGCGGACGATTGCCGAGCGTGCGCTGTCGAGCGAAGTAATCAGGCCCGGCCAGACGACCACCGGCGACGTCGCCTGGTGGATGATGGAAGAATTGCACAGGGAAGGGCTGGGAAACAGTTTCGGCATCCCGAGCATCTATGTGCTCGGCCCCGGTGAACGCGGCCCGACCTCGGGCGACCATGTCATCCAGCCGGGCGATCTGATCACGATGGACTGGGGGGTAAACTACCTGCTTTCCTATACCGACATGAAGCGCATGGCCTATGTGCTGAAGCCGGGAGAGACGGCGCCGCCGCCGGGGGTGCAGCGCGCCTTCGACAAGGCGGCCGAGATCCGGGGAATGATTCTCGACGTCGTGCGCCCCGGCGTCGCCGCGGGCGACGCGCTGGCGGCGGTGAACCGCCGCGTGGCGGAAACGCCGGGCCTCGTGCTCGGCCGCTATGACGATCCGAGCGCCGATCCCGCGGTGTCGGACGTCGTGATCGGCAGCCATTCGGTCGGCGACTGGGGGCACGGGTCGGGGCCGTCGATGGCCGATTTCAACCCGCTGCGCATGACCTATACGCTCCGCCCCGGCAATTTCCTGTCGATCGAGCTGTTTCTTTATACCCCTGTTCCCGAATGGGGCGGGCGCAAGATCAAAATCCCGCTTGAGGATAATGGCGTCGTCACCGAGCGCGGCTTCGAGTGGACCGCTCCCCCCGCGAGCCGGATCTTGCTGGTGAAATAGCGGGCGCCGCATCGGGGGAGGGCGGCACCCGCGGGCGCGATCAAAAGGCGGCTATGCCGGTTATGGCGCGGCCGAGGATCAGCGCGTGCACATCGTGCGTGCCTTCGTAGGTGTTCACGGTTTCGAGATTCATCATGTGACGGATGACCTGATATTCGCCGCTGATCCCGTTGCCGCCGTGCATGTCGCGCGTCATGCGTGCGATGTCGAGCGCCTTGCCAACATTGTTGCGCTTGACGATGGAGATCATTTCGGGCGCGAAACGGCCTTCGTCGATCAGCCGCCCGACGCGCAGGCTGGCCTGCAGTCCGAGCGCGATGTCGGTTTCCATGTCGGCGAGCTTTTTCTGGAACAGCTGCGTCGCGGCGAGCGGGCGGCCGAACTGGTGCCGGTCGAGCCCATATTGGCGCGCGGCGTGGAAGCAATATTCGGCGGCGCCCAGCGCACCCCAGCTGATCCCGTAGCGCGCACGGTTGAGGCACGAGAAGGGGCCCTTGAGCCCCTCGACGTCGGGGAGCAACGCGTCTTCGGAAACCTCGACCTCCTCCATCGCCACCATACCGGTGATCGAGGCGCGAAGGCTGAGCTTGCCTTCGATCTTGGGCGCCGACAGCCCCCGCATCCCCTTTTCGAGTATGAAGCCGCGGATCGCGCCGCCGTGCGCGTCGGATTTGGCCCAGACGACGAAAACATCGGCAATCGGCGCGTTCGAGATCCAGGTCTTGGTGCCCGACAGGCGATAGCCGCCGTCGATCTTGACCGCGCGTGTCCGCATCCCGCCCGGGTCGCTGCCGGCGTCGGGTTCGGTCAGCCCGAAACAGCCGATCCACTCGCCGCTCGCCAGTTTCGGCAGGTAGCGCCGCTTCTGCTCTTCGGAACCGAAGGCGTGGATCGGATACATGACGAGACTCGACTGCACGCTCATCATCGAGCGATAGCCCGAGTCGACGCGCTCGACCTCGCGCGCGATGAGGCCATAGGCGACATAGGAGGCACCGACCCCGCCATAGGTTTCGGGAATCGTCGGGCCGAGCAGTCCGAGCTCGCCCATTTCGCGAAAGATTTCGGGATCGGTGCGCTCGGTCGCGAACGCCTCGATCGCGCGCGGCGCCAGCCGGTCCTGAGCATAGGCGCGCGCGCTGTCGCGGATCATCCGCTCATCATTTTCCAACTGATCGTCGAGAAGGAAGGGGTCGGCCCAGTCGAATTTCTGCATGTCTCGACCCTCGCTCAACCGGCGTCGGGGACGACCGCGATCGTCTCGATCTCGATCCTGGCTTCGGCCTCGACCAGCGCGACCACTTCGACCACCGCCATCGCCGGGAAATTCTTGCCGATCAGGTCACGATAGGCTTCGCCGATCGCCGGCAGGCTGGCGAGATATTCGTCGCGGCTCGTCACATACCAGGTCATGCGTACGATATGCTCGGGCCCCGCGCCGCCTTCGGCGAGGATGGCGAGCGTGTTCACGAGTATTTGACGGAACTGGCCGGCGAGGTCGGGCGCGACGAAGCGTTCCTCTGTATCCCAGCCGACGACGCCGGCGGTGAAGACCATGCGGCCGGTTACTGCGACGCCATTGGCATAGCCGCGCGGGCGCTTCCAGCCGGGCGGAAGAAGGCTTTGATGAGCAGTCATGGCAGTTCCTTGTTGAGTCGTTCGAGAAGTTCGGGGGACCAGGGCCGCGAGCTTCCCCTGGTCAGATCGGTGAGCACCTGCGTGTAGCGCACCGCGAAGCGCGGTTCGCCGCTGCAGGCGATATCGACCGCGAGGTCGACCGAACTGCGCCCGACGCGCGTGACCCCGACGGTGAAGTCGAGCCTGTCGCCAAGCCGGCTCGGCTCGGCGAAGTCGGCGTGAAGGCTGACGGTGGGCAGGCCGAGCCCCATTTCGAGGTGCATCTGGCGGCGATCGATGCCGAGCACCGCTGCGGTCCAGTCCTCGATCGCCGCGTCGCACAGTTCGAAATAGCGGGGGTAATAGCCGATGCCCGCAGGGTCGCAGTGCGCGAAGCGCAGCGGCAGGCTGGTCCGGAACATCAGGATGCGCTCTGGGCGAGGTGCTGGCGGGCGATGACGACCTTCTGCACTTCCGACGCGCCTTCGTAGATGCGCAGCGCACGCACCTCGCGGTAGAGCGCCTCGACCGGGGCGCCGACGGTCACGCCGAGCCCGCCGAACATCTGCACCGCCTTGTCGATCACCGCCTGCGCGCTGTCGGTCGCGTGCAGCTTTGCCAGCGCCGCTTCGCGCGTGTTGCGCTCGCCGCGCACGTCGCGCAGCCAACCGGCGCGGTAGATCAGCAGCGCCGAGGTGTCGACGTCGAGGACCATTTCGGCGAGCTTCGACTGGGTGATGGCATTATCGGCGAGCGTGCCCGGGCCCAGCCTGCGGACCTTTGCGCGCGCGGTCGCCTCGTCGAGCGCGCGGCGCGCGAAGCCGAGTGCGGCGGCGCCCACCGTGGTGCGGAAGATGTCGAGCGTCGCCATCGCCTGCGCAAAACCGCGCCCCGCCTCGCCGAGCAGCGCGGTGTCTGCGAGCGCCATGCCCGTGAAGGTCAGCGTCGCGAGCGGATGCGGCGCGATCACCGCGATGCGTTCGGTCACCGCCAGCCCCGGCGTGTCGGCATCGACGATGAAGGCCGACACGCCCTTCGCGCCCGGCGCTTCGCCGGTGCGGGCGAAGAGGACGTAATAATCCGCAATGCCGCCGTTCGAGATATAGGTCTTGGCGCCGTTGACGACATAACCGTCCGCGGTGCGGTCGGCGGTCGTTTCCATCGACGCGACGTCCGATCCCGACGCGGGTTCGGTGAGCGCGAACGCCGCGATCTTCCGCCCCGCCGCGACGTCGGGCAGATAGGCCTGTTTCTGCGCCTCGGTGCCGAAGAGGCTGATCGTGCCCGACCCCAGCCCCTGCATCGCAAAGGCGAAGTCGGCGAGCCCCGAATGGCGCGCGAGCGTTTCGCGGATCAGCGCGAGCGAGCGGATGTCGAGGCTGTCATGCACCCCGCCATAGGCGGCGGGCACGCAGTAGCGGAGCCATCCCGCGTCGCCGAGCGCGCGGACGAGCGCGCGGCATTCGCCATCGACATCGTCCGAATGATCGTGCGTGATGTTCACCGAACACCAGTCGTCGAGGTCGATCGCGAGGCGGCGGTGACCGTCGTCGAGGAACGGCCAGTCGAGGAAGCTGCGGTCGGCCATCAGTCGCCCGCGAACTCGGGAGTGCGTTTGTCCGCAAACGCCTCGAAGGCGCGGCGGAAATCATTGGTCGCCATGCAGATCGCCTGCGCCTGCGCTTCCATCTCGATCGCGGTTTCGACCGAGACCGCCCATTCGATGCCGAGTTGCGTCTTGGTGATGCCGTGCGCGAAAGTTGGCCCCGCGGCGAGCGAACGGGCGAGCGCGGTTGCCTCGTCGAGCAGCGCGTCGGGTTCGACCAGCCGGTTGTGGAAGCCCCACCGCTCGCCCTCTTCGGCGCCGAGCATCCGCCCGGTGTAGAGGAGGTCCGACGCGCGCCCCTGGCCGATAATGCGCGGCAGGATCGCGCACGCGCCCATGTCGCAGCCGGCAAGACCGACGCGCGTGAACAGGAAGGCGGTCTTGGCGCGCGGGGTCGCAAGGCGCATGTCCGATGCCATCGCCATGATCGCGCCCGCGCCGACGCAGATACCGTCGATCGCGGCAATGATCGGTTGCGGACACGCACGCATCGCCTTGACGAGATCGCCCGTCATGCGGGTGAAATCGAGCAGTTCGGGCATCGCCATTTCGGTAAGCGGCCCGATGATCTCGTGCACGTCGCCGCCTGACGAAAAATTGCCGCCAGCGCCCGTCACGACGATGGCCTTCACCGTCGGGGCATAAACGAGGGCGCGAAAGGTGTCGCGCAGCTCGGCATAGCTTTCGAAAGTGAGGGGATTCTTGCGGTCGGGGCGGTTGAGCGTGATCGTGGCGACGCCTCCGTCGAAATGCCACCCGAAATGTTCGGGCAAAAAGCTTTCCGGATTCATGCCTGTTCCTTTCCATTGTCGGCGGCGAGCGAATCCTTGAGCGCGCCGAGAAGGTTGAAGAGCGTCGTGCGCTGATCGCGCGTGAGGCCGGCCAGCATCATGTCGACCCATTCGTGATGCGCCTCGGCGAGGCCGCTGAAGCATTCCTGCCCGAGCGGCGTCAGCCGGACGATCGACGCCCGGCCGTCGGTGGGCGAGGGCGCGATACTGAGATAGCGATCGCGCAGAAGCGTCTGCACGACACCGGTGACGTTGCCGTTCGAGACCAGCAGCGCCTGCGACAATTGCCCCATCGTCATCCCCTCGGGATGGCGATCGAGCGCCGCCATGACGTCGAAGCGCGGCAGCGTGATGCCATATTGGTCGGCGAAGCGGCGTTTGAGGCGCTTTTCGATCACCGTCGTACAGGTCAGCAGCCGCAGCCACAGACGGACGTTGCCGCGATCGTCGAGCGCGCCGTCGTGCTTTTCGCGAATGGCCGTTCGTTCGCTCACATCACTTCTCCGCCCGCGATCATCACTGCCTGGCCGGTGACCGACCGGCTGGCGGGAAGGCAGAGCCACAGCACGGCCTCGGCGACCTCCGCTGGGTCGATCAGCCGCTTCTGCGGGTTGAAGCGCGTCAACTCGGCAAGCGCTTCGGCTTCGCTGCGGCCGGTTTTCGAACGGATATTTGCAACCGCCTGTCCGACGATGTCGGTGTCGGTGAAGCCCGGGCAGACGGCGTTGGCGGTCAGGCCGGTCGCGGCATATTCGGCCGCGAGCGCGCGCATCAGCCCGATCGCGCCATGCTTCGACGCCACATAGGCGGCGGTATAGGCATAGCCTTTCACCCCGGCGGTCGATGCGACGGTGACGATGCGGCCGGTGTCGGCCGCCAGCAGGTCGGGCAGCGCCGACTGGCAGCAATGGAACAGCGCGTCGAGATTGACCGCCATAGTGGCGCGCCATGCTTCGGCGGTGACGCGGGCGAAGGGGGCGCTGGGCGCGATCCCGGCGTTGTTGACGAGGATCGTGATGGGTCCATGCGCATCGCGCGCTGCTGCAAGAGCGTCATCGATCGCGGCGCGGTCGGCGACGTCGGCAGGGGCGACACAAGCGCCCGGCAACGTGGCTGCGGTGGCCTCCAGCGCCTCGCGCCGCCGGCCGACCAGCGTCAGCCGCGCCCCCTCGGCGGCGAGCGCATGGGCGACCGCGGCGCCGATCCCCGATCCGCCGCCGGTGACGACGGCATGCATGTCCTTCAGTCGCATCCTACCCTCTCAACGCCGCTTCCTGCTCGGCTGCGCGTTTCATGTTGCGGGCGAGCTGGCTTATTCCGTTCCGGTAACCCGGCGGCACCGCCGCGCCGCGATAATCGTGCTGCGCCGCCGCGCGCAGCGTCCACATCGGGTCGATCATATGCGGACGCCCGATCGCGACCAGATCGGCGCGGCCGGCGGCGAGGATCGAATTGACATGATCGGTTTCGAAGATGTTGCCGACCGCCATCGTCGATACGCGCGCCTCGTTGCGTATCTGATCCGCGAAGGGCGTCTGGAACATGCGGCCATAGACGGGTTTGCAATCGGCCCAGGTCTGGCCCGCCGACACGTCGATCAGGTCGGCGCCCGCGGCATCGAACGCCCGCGCGATCAGCACCGCCTCGTCGGGAGTCACCCCCGCGTCGCCCATCCAGTCGTTGGCGGAGATGCGCACCGACATCGGCCGTTCGGCGGGCCAGGCAGCGCGCATCGCGGCGAAGACTTCGAGCGGGAAACGCAGCCGGTTTTCGAGGCTGCCGCCATATTCATCGGTGCGCCGGTTGAGCAGCGGGGTGATGAAGCTCGACAGCAGGTAACCGTGCGCGGCGTGCATTTCGACCATGTCGAAACCGGCGTAGATCGCCATGCGCGTTGCAGCGACGAACTGGTCGCGGACCATGTCCATATCGTCGCGGGTCATCGCGCGCGGCGTCTGGTTGCCGGGGCTCCACGCCACGTCCGATGCGGCGATCAGCGGCCAGTTGCCCTCGCCCAGCGGCTCGTCCATTCCCTCCCAGCCGATCCTGGTCGATCCCTTGGCGCCCGAATGGCCAAGCTGAAGGCAGATCTTGGCCTTGCTTTCGCGGTGCACGAATTCGGTGATACGGCGCCATGCGGCGGCGTGTTCGGGTGTGTACATGCCGGGGCAGCCCGGGGTGATCCGCGCTTCGGGCGAGACGCAGGTCATTTCGGTATAGACCAGCCCCGCGCCGCCCTGCGCGCGCGCGCCATAATGGACGAAATGAAAATCGCCCGGCGTGCCGTCGGTCGCACAATACATCGCCATCGGCGAGACGACGACCCGGTTTTCGATGGCCATCTCGCGCAGCTTGTACGGGGCGAACATCGGCGGCGCGCCCTCGTCGCGCCCGCCCGGCGCGCGTGAATGGAACCAGCGCTCGACGCTTTCGAGCCAGCTTCTGTCGCGTAACCGCAGATTTTCATGGCTGACGCGTTGCGAGCGGGTGAGCAGCGAATAGGCGAACTGGATCGGCTCGAACGGCAGATATCGGTCGAGCGTCTCGAACCATTCGGTCGAGTTGCGCGCGCTGTTCTGCAGCTTCAGCACCTCGATATTGCGCTCGGCCTGATATTCCTCGAGCGCTTCTGCGCGGCCCAGACCGGGGCGGCTCAGCACCTGGGCCAGCTTGATCGCATCCTCGAGCGCGAGCTTGGTGCCCGAACCGATCGAGAAATGGGCGGTGTGCGCGGCGTCGCCGAGGAGGATGAGCTTGTCGTATGACCAGCGGCCGGTGATGATGCGCCGGAAATTGAGCCAGGCCTGCGGTCCGGGGAGGTGGGTGGCGTTCGACATCAGCGGATTGCCGTCCAGATATCTGGCGAAGATCTTTTCGCACAGCGCGATCGCTTCGGGCTGGTCCATCTTGTCGAGGCCGAGCTTCGCCCATGTCTCGGGCTCCATCTCGACGATGAAGGTCGAAAGTTCGTCGTCGAAACGATAGGCGTGCGCCCATACCCAGCCCGCTTCGGTACGTTCGAAGGCGAAGGTGAAGGCTTCGAACTGTTTTGCGGTGCCGAACCAGAAGAATTTATTCTTCTTGACCTGGATGTCGACATCGAAATGCTCGGCATGGGCATTGCGGATGCGGCTGTTCGCGCCGTCGGCGGCGATCACCAGATCATAATCGGCCCAGTCGGCGAGGTCCGCGCTCGCTTCATGCTCGAAGTGCAGCCCGATACCCAGCTCGCGGGCGCGATCCTGCAGGATCGCGAGCAGGCGCTTGCGCCCGATGCCGATGAAGCCGTGCCCCGACGAGCGAATGCATTCGCCGTGAATATGGATGTCGATATCGTCCCAATGCGCAAATTCGTCACGGATCGTTGCGCCGCTCACCGGATCGTTCGCCATCAGATTCTCGACCGTCTGGTCGGAAAAGACGACGCCCCAGCCGAAGGTGTCGTCGGCGCGGTTGCGCTCGAAGATGTCGATGCTGTGCGCAGGTTCGCGCAGCTTCATCGAAATCGCGAAATACAGGCCCGCTGGCCCGCCTCCGACACATGCGATCCTCACTCGAACGACTCCATCGCCATTGACCGATGCCCCGATTCCTAAGCTTCGCATCAAAATGCTTCAAGCCTAAAATTTTAAGCTTGAAATATCCTTTATCACACAATTATTCACGTGTATGGGAATCACCGGGAGGTAGCGATTGATGAAGTGGCCGGCGCAGCGCCTGACGGCGGGATCGAAAAAGAGCTTCGGCATGTACGACGAGGCGGCGAAGCTCGACGCCGCGGGCGCCGACCTGATCCACCTTGAGTTCGGGCGGCCGCACGCCGACACGCCCTTGCACATCAAGGAAGCGGCGAAGGCCGCGCTCGATGCCGGCATCGTGCACTATGGCGACTTTCGCGGGACGTTGTCGTTCCGGCAGGCGCTGGCTGAAAAGCTGAAAAGCTTCAACCGGCTCGACTATGGCGTCGATGAGATCCTCGTGACGAACGGACTCACCCACGCCTCCTTCGCCGCCTTCATGGCCGCGATCGATCCGGGCGACGAGGTCATCCTGCTCGATCCCTATTATCCCCAACATATCGGCAAGACCGAGCTTGCCGGCGGCAAGGTCGTGATCGCCGAACTCGACAAGGCGAATGATTTCGCGATTTCGAAGGAAAAGATCGCGGCGAAGATCACCGACCGGACGCGGATGATCGTGCTGATCAACCCGGCGAACCCGACGGGCCGCGTCTACAGCCGCGCCGAGCTCCAGAATGTCGCCGATCTTGCGATCGAGCATGATCTGATCGTGCTGTCGGACGAGGTATATGAATATATCACCTATGGCGGGGCGGAGCATGTCAGCATCGCGAGCCTGCCCGGGATGCGCGAACGCACGATCAGCTGCTTCGCCTTCACCAAGGCCTATTCGATGGACGGCTGGCGCATTGGCTATCTGACCGCCGACGCGCGGCTGATGCCGGCGATCATGCGGATCACGATGACCGATGTGACGCACGTCAACGTCTTCATCCAGGAAGGCGCGCGCGCCGCGGTCGAGGGGCCGCAGGACGCGATGCTGGCGATGGTTGAGGCCGACCGGCGCAAGCGCGACATCGTCGTGCAGGCGCTGAACCAGATGCCGGGCGTGACCTGTCCCGAGCCCCAGGGCACCATCTATGCCTTTCCCGATATCCGCGCCACGGGGCGTTCTTCACAGGATCTGGCGATGGCGATCCTCAAGCAAGCGCATGTCGTCGTCGAATCGGGAAGCTTTTATGGCGCCGGGGGCGAGGGGCATCTGCGCGTCTGCTTCGGATCGGAATCCGAAGCGCGGGTGACCGAGGCGATGGAGCGGCTGACGCGCTTCTTCAACGCACTCTGACAGAGGCTGCGGCAACGGACTTTTGCGATCGGGAGACAGGTTTTGAAGATGAAATTGCGTGCGGCTGCCGCGCTGATGACCGCGCCCTTGCTGACCTTCGCTGCTCCGCCGCCGCTTGCCGCGCAAACCGAAGCCGCGCCGTCGGGCTATCCCGCGCTGCTCGCGCTTTACGAAGAGTTCCGTGCTTTCGTCCCGCCACCGATGGTGAAGGGCGTACCCGATTATTCGCCGGCGACGATGGCGCGGCATTATGCCGGGCTCAAGACATTCGAGGCGCGGCTGAAGGCGATCGACGACAGTGCCTGGCCGGTTTCCGAACGCGTCGACTATATGGTCGTGCTCGCGGAAATGCGCGGACTCGAGTTCCAGCACCGGGTCGTTCAGCCGTGGAAGCACGACCCCGCTTTCTACAGCACGACCAACCTCGGCTTCGGGCCCAAGATGCATGGCGCGCTGGCGATTCCGAAGCTGCCGCTGGCGGCGGGCGAACTTGCCGCGTTCAAGGCCCGGCTCGAAGCGGTTCCCGAAGCGTTGCGACAGGCGCGGGCGAACCTCACCGACCCGCGCGGCGATCTTGCGCGGCTCGGGATCGCGCAGAAGCAAGTCGAGGTGAACGTCTACGGCGAACTCGCCGCGCGCGCCGCGAAGGTGCAGCCCGCACTCGCCCTGCCGGCAAAGCGCGCGCAGGCGGCGGCCGCCGGATTCAAGGCCTGGCTCGAAAGCATCGAAGCCGGTCTTCCGGCGCACGGCGGGGTGGGCCGGGAAAATTACGCCTGGTATCTGAAGAATGTTCTGCTGCTTCCCTACACCCCCGAAGAGATCGCGGTGATCGGCGAGCGCGAGTATCAGCGCCAGATCGCATTCCTGAAGATCGAGGAGCATCGCAACCGCGGCATCGCGATGCCTGAACCCGTGCAGACGCGCGCCGAATTCGACGCCAAGCGCAAGGCCGAGGACGAGGATCTGCTGAAATTCCTGCGCGACGGCGACTGGGTGACGATCCCCGATTATGTCCGGCACGATCCCGAAGAGGGACCATATCAATTCCCGTTCGAAAAGGACCCGTCGAAACCGGGATTGTTCGATCCGCCGCTGCATCTGCATTTCTTTTTCCAGGCCGAATTTCGCGACGGGCGGCCGCTGCGCGCGCACAATCTGCCCGGCCACGCCTTCGACGCGCTGCAGGCAGCGCGCGACACGCGGCCGGTGCGGGGGGCGTCGCGGCTGTTTTTCGTCAACGGCCTGCGCAACGAGGGCTGGGCCTTCTATCTTGAGGAAATGATCCTTCAGGCGGGGATGCTCGAAGACCGGCCGAAGACACGCGAGATCGATTATATATTGGGCGCGAAACGCGCCGCGCGCATCCTGCCCGAACTGAAGATGCAGGCGAATGAATGGACGTGGAAAGAGGCCAATGCCTCGCTGATCGCGCGTACGCCCAAATGGATGGAGGCGGGCGACGCGGTAGCGCAGTTCGATATCGAGCTTTATCTGCGCCAGCCGGGTTATGGCATCGGCTATTATATCGGCAAGGTAGAGCTGGAAAAGCTGCTCGCCGACGTAGCGATGCAGGAAGGCGAAAAGTTCGACATCAAATCGTTCCACGACCGCTTTCGCGCCGCCGGGTCGATCCCGATCTCGCTCATCCGCTGGGAAATGACGGGCCGCGACGACGAGATCAGGGGCATGCGATAACAGCCGCGACGGCTTGTCTATCCGATGACGGCGGTCGCTTCGATCTCGACCAGAAAGTCCGGCAGCGCGAGCGCCTGAACGCCGATGAAGGTGTTCGGCGCGGGAAGCGCGCCGTCGTAAAAGGCGCCGACCTCGGCCAGTACGGGCCCCAGCTTGTCCGGATCATGATCGACGACATAGGTGCGCAGCCGCACAACATCGGCGGGCGTCGCACCGGCTTCGGCGAGCACCGCCTTGAGGTTGGCCAGCGCCTGCCGTGTCTGGGCGGCAAGATCGCCGCCACCGACGACATTGCAGTCCCTGTCCCATGCAACCTGTCCCGCAAGATGCAGAGTGCGCCCGCCATCCTGCAGCGCGGCATGGGAAAAGCCGTAACCAACGGCATCATAAAGCCCGGCGGGATTGATCTTGCTGTTCGGCATGCAACTTCCTTTCGTGGGTCAGTCGACGATTTCGAGCTGGTGCCCGAAGGGATCGAGTACATAGACGTTCTTCTTGCCCGCGAGCGGTCCGGCGTCGATGTGGATCGTCTCCAGCGGCGTGCAGCCATGGGCTGCGAGATAGGTGAGTGCCTTGTCGACATCGTCGACCTTCAGCCCGAGGTGATGGCCGCCGCGGTCGCAGTTGCGCGGCAGGTCCTGCCGGCGATCGGCGGGCTTGTCATATTGCACGAGCTGGAAGTTCATATTCCCGGTGAGCTTCATCATAACAAGCGTCAACCGCGCGCCTTTCACGCCCACATGCGTTTCCATCCAGTCGCGGCCCTCGGCATCGACCGGCATGTCCGCCGCGTCGAGCGGTCCCATCCGGAACAGCTCTTCGGCGCCGATGACGTCGCGGTAAAAGGCCAGCGCCGCCTCGATGTCGGGGACGGTCCACGAGATATGGTCGACCGACAGGAAAACGGGCTTTTCAGGTGCTGCGTTCATGCGAAACTCCGTGCGACAGGCCGCCATCTTGGGCGGTCCGTGTCGCGCCTGCAACGCAAGCGAAACGCAAAAATCGTTGCCGTCAATGCAACGGTCAATCGGATGACAGAAGGTCGGCGATGGAGACGGCGCGCGCAGGGAAGCGTGCGGTGAAGCCGACATCGTCGCACCCACCCGCGGCGGAAATCATCCGGAGCAGCGTCGGTTCGCAATTGCGTCCCTGACACGCGCCCATGCCGCATCGCGTCGCCAGCTTCACGGCATTGGCCGACCCGCCTGCCGATACCCGTTCCGACAGCGGGCCGAACTCGACATCCTCGCAGCGACAGACGATCGTCCCGCTGTCCGGCGCGGGAAAGAAGGGGCGCGGGTCGGCAGCCGCGTCGAGAAGGGACGCGAAGGCGCGATGGCGCGCGAACCGGCGCCGGGAGTTTTGCGCGGCGCGCTGCGCCGTGTCGGCATCGAGCAGGCCGAGATCGAGCGCGATCCCCAGACCCGCGAGCTCGCCGCCCGCCGCCGCCGCCGCAGCTCCGGCCACGCCGACCGTCTCGCCCGCCGCGTAGAGGCCGGGCACCGAGGTCCGCATCCAGTCGTCGTGGACACAGGCCCAGCCGCCCGCCGGACCTGCTGCGGTCATGCGCGCGCCGGCCATTCGCGGTAGCGCCGATTGCGGCACGAAACCGTAGCAAAGCCCGACCGCGTCGCATTCGACATTGCCCGCGCTCGTCACGGCGCCCGACACGCGGTCGCGGCCGGTCAGGGCCGACAGGCCGACGCCAAAGCGTATCGGCGCGCCCGCGCGCGCCAGCGTTGCCATGGCCGTCCCGGCAGCGAACAGATCGGATGCGCGGCCGAGTGCGGTTAGCGGCTGCGCGGCGAGCGCAGCGATCATGTGGGCGCGCGGCTGCGCAAAGAGAACAGCGGCGACCGTTCCGCCCGCAGCGACGATCTGCGCTGCGATGATCAGCTGCAGCGGATGGGTCCCCGCGAGCAGCACGCGTGTGCCGGCCAGCAACTGCTGGCTCTTGACGAAGGCCTGGATGCCGCCTGCGGCATAAACCCCCGGCAGCGTCCAGCCGGGAAGGGGCACGGCGAGATCCTGGCATCCCGCGGCGATCAGGATGCGGTCGGCCGCGATGTTTCGCAGGCCGTCGGGGCCGGTCGCAACGATCGATCCCGCCTGTAACCCGACCGCTGAGTGGCCGCCGAGCCAGCGCACTTCCTTCAACTGCCCGAACCGGTCGAGCTGGCGCTTCAGCGGTGCGTAGCTGCGGTCGGCAAGCCAGTTTGCGACGGTGAAGGCGGCGGGGGGCTGTCGCAGGATCTGTCCGCCGGGACGTATCTGTTCGTCGATTACCGCGATCGACAGGCCGTGCCCCTCTAGCGCGATTGCCGCCGCCTGACCGGCGGGACCGCCGCCGACGATCGCGATGTCGAAGCGTTCCGGTTCAGTCACGCGTCGCGACCTCCATGCCATCGCGGGCTTCGACAAGGCAGGCGCGCACGTGCGGTCCGCCGGCTATCAGCGTGACCAGACACTCGCTGCACACGCCCATGTTGCAGAACATGCCGCGCCGTTGTCCGCGTGTGTCCGCACGGAAAACGGCATGGTCGGCCGCGAGCATCGCGGCGGCCACGGTTTCGCCTGCGAAGCATTCGATCCGTATGCCATCGACGGTGATGGCGATCGGGCCGCCGCGGTTCACGCCCCGGGTGATACGGGTCGCACTCATCCCATGAACCCGTTCAGATGTTCGAAGCGTGCAGGTGACAGTGGCGCGAGCGCGGGCACCGGGCCCTCCGCCATCGCATCGGCGATCAGCCGGGCGAAGGTCAGCCCGAGCGTGAAGGCCGACCCGCCCGCCGCGACCCACAGGCCGGGCATGCTCGGCACTTCGCCGACCACGGGCAACTGGTCGGCGGAGATGGCGGTGACCCCGGTCCAGCTGCGGATCAGGTTCAGCCGCGCGACTTCCGGCACGATATCGACCGCGGCACGCAGATTGCCGGTCAGCGAGCCGGGGATCATCGCGGGCCTTGCCGACGGGTCGAATCCCCCTGCCGGCATCCGGGCCAGTCGCGAAGGCCAGCCGCCGCCGATCAGGATATTGCCGGCATATGTCTGCTTCAGCGACAGCCGGCGTCCGACGTGCTGGATAAGATGCGGCACCATGGAGCGTGTCCGCTCGGTCGCATTCATCAGCAGTGCGACGGGATATAGCGGCATGTGGATGTTGAGCAGCGTGCAGACATTGGCGCTCCATGCTCCCGCGGCGACGAGCAGCCGGTCGGCGGACAGGTCGATCCGGTCGCCCCGGATCGTAAAACGCCCGTTTTCGCGTGCGATCGACTGCACGCGCGACGCTGTGCGGATCGATGCGCCTGCGGCGCGCGCGGCGTCGGCCAGCGCGGGGGTGACGGCGCGTGGATCGGCGTGGCCTTCGTCGCCAGAGAAATTTGCGGCCAGGGCGCCCGGTGAAAGATACGGGGCGATCGCGCGCGCTTCGTCGCCGTCGATCGTCCGGACCGACAGTCCTTCACGATGTTCGCGCGCCGCCTTGCGTTCGAGCAGCGCGACCTCTTCGGCGGTTTCGGCGACCATCAGCCCGCCTTGCATCGACACGTGGAGATCGGCGCCCAGATCTTCCTCGATGGCGCGCCAGTCGTCGACCGCGATGCGGCTCAGCGCGACGATGTCGGCTACCTGCCCGGCGAGTGCGTCGCCGTTCTCGAGAAAGCGGCGCTCGATCTGGAAGTGCAACGAACCGGCATTCTGTCCCGACGCACCGCCGTTGATGTCGCCCGCTTCGATCAGCGCGACCGACGCCCCGCGCGCTGCGAGGCGCCATGCGGCGGCACAGCCGATCAGCCCCCCGCCGATGATCGCGACATCAACCTGTTCCATAAAGCCTTAGATGCGTCCGAGCGCGACCAAAGTCTCCCTGATTCTCTCGGCGTCCTCGGCCGACACGTCGCGCAGCGGCGGGCGGACGTAACCGCCCGGCAGGCCTTGGGCATTGAGCCCGGCCTTCAATATGGCGGGCCCCGATCCAAAGCGGCCGACGAGTTCGGGCGTGTACCATTCATCGAGGATGACACGGTCCATGCGGCCGCATTCGCGTGCGCCGGCGGTATCGCCCGCCCAGAGCTTGTTGTAGAAATCGGGATGGGTCCGGCCCAGCACCGCGCCCGCGCCCATTGTCCCGTCGCCGCCTCGCGCTTCGAGCAACGCAAGGCCATGTTCGTCCATCGAATGGCCGAAGATCCGGATCCGGTCCCTGAGCGCGAAGAAGGTGTCGACGAAACGGCGCAGGTCGCTGGTCGATTGTTTGATCGCAACGACATTGTCGAGTGCCGCGAGGCGCTCGAGAAGCGCGAGCGGCATGTCGATGCCGGTGCCGGGAGGCCAGTTGTAGACGCAGATCGGCAATTTGGTTTCCGCCGAAATATCGGCGTAGAAGCCGTGGATCTCGTCCGCCGAGGGGCGATAGTAGGGCGGGGGCGTCACCACGATGCCGTCGAACCCGCTCGCTGCGGCGTGGTCGGCCAGTTCGAGCACATGGCGCGCGGTGTAGGCATTGCATCCCGCAAGTAGCGGCAGCTTGCCGCCGAGCTGCGCGCCCGCTGACGAAAAGAGCGTCTTGCACTCGTCGGTCGACATGCTCGGCCATTCGCCCGTCGTGCCGGCCAGCAGCAAGCCGTGCATTCCTTCGGCATGGAGCCATTCGAGCAGCGTACCGAGTGCGGGCAGGTCGAGATTGCGGTTCGCGTCGAAGGGCGTCGTAATAGCGGGGATATAGCCTTGCCAGTCGGCACGCGATCTCTTGTTCATGTAATTCGGCTCCCCCTTGGTCGGGATATAGTCAATGCGGCCAGCCCCGATAAGCCAAGGTGCATTCGCAGCAAGGGCATCAAAAGACGAAATTAGTTGCGTTTATCGCAACGATGAGCATTTTCGGGCTTCAACCGGTAACTGCGGAGAGATTGCCGATGTGGGATAATGCGCTTCAATATTTCTACGAAGCCGCGAACCTGGGATCGATGCGGCTGGCGAGCGACAAGATCGGCGTGGCCGTGTCGTCGATCAGCCGCCAGATCGCACAGCTCGAGAGCGAGATGGGGATTGCGCTGATCGAACGCGGGCGTCGCTCGATCCGGCTGACCGAGGCGGGGCAACTGGCGTTCGAATATCACAAGAACCAGCTCGCTGACCGCGAAGCGTTGCTGAACCAGATCCAGGAATTGCGCGAGGTCAAATCGGGCCGCATCGACCTTGCGATCGGCGAGGGCTTCTTCGGCCCGCCCTTCACCGCGCTGATCGAGGGATTCCAGCGCCGTAATCCGGGCATCGCGATCACCGTGACGAGCTGCGCCAGTTCGGAGATCATCCGCATGGTGCTCGACGACGAGGCGCATATCGGCATGATCCTCCATACTACCAGCGAGCCCAAAATCCGCACGCGCAGCGCGGTCGCACAGCCCTTGATGGTGCTGTGCGCGCCGAGCCACCCGGCCGCGGCGATGGAGGCGCTGACGATAGCCGACCTCGCCGGTTTCGACCTGTGCTTGCCGCCACAGGGCTTCCGCATTCGCGGCACGCTCAATCATGCCGAAAAGCGCGCGCAAACCTGGCTGGAGCCGCGGCTGGTCACGACCTCGATCCAGATGATGCGCGAGATTGCGAAGGCCGGTCGCGCGTTGACCGTGCTGCCGCGCATCTCGGCACTCGCCGAGCTCGAGGAAGGGACCCTCGTCGCGCGCCCGCTGCTCGACGATGCGATCGAGCACAGCACGGTCAGCCTGATCCACAGGCTCGGCCGGCAGCTCGAGGGCGCACCCGCGCGGCTGATGACCATACTCGAGGCGCGGCTGAAAAGCTGGAGCTGATCGCCGATACCGCTCAGGCGGGATGCGGGGCAGTGGTGGCGCGGCGGGGCCATGCCGCGCATGCCACCGCCGCGACGGCGGCGTTGATCGCCATCGCGACCAGCCCATGGTCCCAGCCGGGCAGCAGCATCGTCCACAGTTGCTGTGCCTGCGGCAGCAACAGGGCGAGATAGCCGGCCACGATCCCCGCAAACACGCCCCCTGCGTGAGCGCGCTTCCAGGTGAAGGCGAAATAGACGCCCGGCGCGAGCATGCCGATCGCGGCATAGGCGGACAGCCCTATCTCGACGAGCGACTTCGATCCACCGAGCATCAGCCACACCGCGATGGCGGCGAAGACGATCATCGACAGGCGCGAGGCGAGCAGTGACGCGCGGTCGGAGAGGCCGGGCCGCATCGGCAGCAGGATGTTGCGGCTGAAGATCGATCCCGCGGTGAGCAGCAGCACCGACCCCGGTACCAGCGCGAGCAGGCATGCCGTCCCCGCGAAGATGCCGACCGCCCACGCCGGATAGCGATCGGCGACGAACTGCAGCAGCACGGCATTGGTGTCGCCGCCCTCGGGCTGCGTGCCGGCGAGCAGCGCCGCAAAGCCGAGCAGGATGATGAAGAAATAGGACAGCGAATAGATCGGCTGCCAGATCGCGTTGCGCCGGATCGTCGCTTCGCTTCCTGCCGAGAAGCAGAGCTGGAACAGATGCGGGAGAATCCAGTTGCCGAGCGCGACGTTAAGCGCTGCGGTCATCAGCCAGACGGTCGACAGGCCGGCCCCGGGCTGGAGCCCCGGCAGCCGGCCGATGCCGGGGAACTGGTCCTGCGCCATATTATAGACGTCGAGCATCGACGCGGCGCCGACCTTCGACGCGACGGTCGCACAGAGCGCGACGACGATCAGCAGCATCAGCACGTCCTTCACCCCCGCCGCGAAGGCGGCCGAGCGCAGCCCGGCGAAATAGACGAAGGCGAGCATGATGACCGCGGCGACCGTCGCCGCGCCCGCCGTCGAAACCTCGGGGCCCAGCGTCAGCCGCACGATCAGGCTGAGCGCGACGATCTGGATCTGCACATAGATGATCAGCGCCGCGATCCCCGCCACGCCGACCACGACGCCGAGCCAGGTCGCGCGATAGTGTGCGGCAAAGAAATCGGCCTGGGTAACCAGCCCGTATCGGCGCCCGGCATTCCAGATGCACGGCATCAGCCAATAGCCGATCGCCGCCGAGAGCGAGACCGAAGTGAAGGCGAGATAGGCGGGCGCGCCATGCGCCCACGCGAAACCGGAAATGCCGAGCACGGCGAAGGTCGTGTAGATCTCGCCGGCATTGAGGAACCAGAAGACGAGCACGCCGAAGCGGCGGCCACCGACCGCCCATTCGGTCAGCGTACGCGCACGCTCCTGCCGCCGCGCCGACAGCAGGGCTCCGGCCATCGTGCCCAGCACGACTGCGAGGGTGAGGGCGAGGATCAATGGCTTTCTCCCGCCTGTTCGGAGTTTTCGTCATCGTCTCCGAATTCGGGATGCCGGCGGTCGATCGCGAAGACGAGGGCGATGATCGCCGAGGTGACGAGGATTCCGGTCATCTGCCAAACCATGGGGAAAGGAAGCGAGAAGGGGCGCCAAGCCACGTCGTTGACCAGCGGAACCGCGCCGACCTGCCACAGAAAGGGAATGAGCAGCAGCCATCGATGGCGGCGCGAAACTGGGGGCGTTGCGGAAAGCACTTCGGTTTCCGAGGACATGAGGTGCGGCATCCTCAAGCCCGCCCGCCGCCCGATGCGACCCACGCGCGTATCTTCGTTTCGAGCACCTCCATCGGCAGCGCGCCGGTGTTCAACACCTGATGATGATAGTCGCGAATATCGAATGCGGTGCCGAGAGTCTTCGCCGCATCCTCGCGCAACTCGCGGAATTTGAGTTCGCCGATCTTGTAGGCGCATGCCTGCGCGGGATAGGCGATGTAACGGTCGATCTCGACCACCACATCGCGCGGCGCCATCGATGTGTTGCCCAGCATATAGTCGATCGCCTGCTGGCGTCCCCAGCGTTTCGCATGGATGCCGGTATCGACGACAAGCCGCACCGCGCGCAGCATTTCCATGTCGAGATGGCCGAACATCTGCATCGGGTCGGTGAACATGCCGAGTTCGGGGCCGAGCGATTCGGCGTAAAGGCCCCAACCCTCGGTGTAGGCCGTGGCCTGCCCGTGCCGGAGCAGCGGTGGCAGGTCGGCATTTTCGATCGCGAGCGTCAGCTGGAAATGATGGCCCGGAATCCCCTCATGCAGCGTCAGCGTCTCGAGCGTCGGGATCGGCCGCGTGTTCAGCATCGACATGTTGAAAAAGAGGATGCCCGGCGACACGCCGTCGGGCGGTCCGGGGCGGTAATATCCGGTGCCGCGCTGATCGCCGAGCGCGGGCAGCGGGCGGACTTCGAAGGGCGCTTTGGGGCGATTATGGAACAGTCGCGGAATCGCCGGCCAGATCTTCGCCTCGATCGCCTCGAACCGCGCGAGCAGTTCGGCGGGGGTTTTGTAATAATATCGAGGGTCGGTGCGGACATGTTCGAAAAAGGCCTTGAGGTCGCCCGCGAAGCCTACTTCGATGCGGATCTTTTCCATCTCGCCGCGGATCCGCGCGACTTCGGACAGGCCGAGCATGTGGATGTCGTCGGCCGAGCGCGTCGTCGTCGTGTGCCGCGCGAGATTCCAGTCGTAGAGCGCGGCGCCGCCCTTCATCGCCCACAGACCGGGCGCGTCGGGCGCGTCTGCCAGATAGGTTCGGCGCAGATAGGTCGCCCAGGCGCGGTAGGCGGGATAGACCTTGTCGTCGATCGCGGTTCGGAACGCGTCGGTTATCCGGGCGCTTTCGGCGGGAGTGAACGTGTCCGGCATCCGGTCGACGCCCGACCAGAAGGGGCTTTTTTCGACGGGCAGCGCGAGCATCGCGTCGACCTGTGCGAGGATATTGGTGACGATGATCTTCGGTTGCAGATAACCTTCGGCCCGGCCTTCCTTCAATCGGGCGACGGTGCTGTTCATATAGTCCACGAAACCGTCGATGCGCGCGAGGGTGTCGTCATAGTCGCGGACGGTCGCGAAGGGGGCGGCTCCGCCTGACAGAAAGTCGGGGAACTCGACGTGCAGGCCGAACGAGGGATTGAGCGGCGCCTTGCGCTGCACGGCGAACAGTCCGCTGTCGAACAGCGCGAGCATCTGGCGCGTCTTGTAGTCGAATACGTCATAGGCGATGCTATCGACCGGCGACAGCGTCGCGCGATCTATCTCGCGGAGCGCGGCAAGGTCGCGCACCTTGTTGGCACGGAGGGTCGCGCCATAGCCGTCGCTCAGCGGATCGACGAAAAGCGCGCCCCCTGTTCCTCCACCGTTGCGGGCCGCGCGTAACGGATCGAGCGCGGCATCGGCCGCCTCGCTCTGTTCGAGAAGCGCGCGCAGCGCTTCCGCACTTGAACCCGTCTTCGCGAAGCCATGTAGCGGGGTCAGCGCGCTGGCCGCCATCATCCCGATCACCGCGCGGCGCGCGAGCTGAAATGGTCGTGTATGATGCATGATCGAGTCCCCGCCTTGTTTTCGACTTGTCGCATGATCGTGTCGCGACGCGGCCAGAATGCAACCGGCGGTGTGGCGGAGCTCGATTGGCGTGGCCGGCCGTGAAGCAGCGGAAAGAAGCGGTTTTCCGCATTTATCGTTGTCGTTTCTGAAAGCTTGTTGAAGTTACGTTGCGTTTACTGCAACAAACTTGCGCCTTCTTGCGCATTGTTTTCTTGAGCCATTGCCGCAGGTTCGGCCGCAGATACTAGGGAAGGGCAATTGATGAAACGACTGCATGCCGCGCCGGCGCTTGCCGCATTTCTGGGACTTTTTGCTGCATCGGCGGCGGCTCAACCGGGCGAGGCGCCTGCGGCCGCGCCGCTGACCGCGCTGGTTGGCGGCACGGTCGTCGGCATCGACGGCGGAGCGCCGATTTCGAATGCCACCATATTGGTGCAGGGCGAGCGCATTCTGAAGGTCGGCCCTGCGGCGTCCGTCGACGTCCCCTCCGGGACAAAGGTGGTGCCGATGAACGGCAAGTGGCTGATCCCCGGCCTGATGAACATGCACGTCCATTTCGGGCTGAAGCTTCCCGGCGCCGCGGGCGCCGAACTGATCAACGAGAAGGACGGCGAGGAAGTCCTGCGCATGGCGGACAATGCACGCCGGACGCTGCTCGCCGGGGTCACGACGGTCCGGCTGACCGCCGAGGACCGCGGCCTCGATTTCATGCTCAAGCGCGCGATCGCGAAAGGTCAGGCGGTCGGCCCGCGTATCGAGACCGCAGGTGAACTGATCGTCCCGACCGGCGGCCACGGGTCGCTCGAGGCTGATGGCCCCGCCGAACTCAGCAAGGCGGCGCGAACGCAGATCAAGGGCGGTGCGAGCTGGATCAAGATTGCGATCTCGGGCGGTATTTCGGACACGCACGGCAGCATTTCCGCCGCGCCGATGACCGATGCCGAACTGTCGACGATCATCGAGGTCGCACATCGCAACGGGGTGAAGGTGACCGCGCACAACGGCTCGTCCGAAGCGGCGCTTCAAGCGTTGAAGTTCGGTATCGACTGTTTCGAACATGGCTATCATCTCAATGACGAGGTGCTCGCGAAAATGAAGGCGCAGGGCACCTGGCTGGTACCGACGATCGTCGTCAGCCAGCCGGGAGCCTATGAATTCTATCGCAAGATCGGTTCGCCCGAATGGTATCTCGACCGCGTTGCCTCGACCGGCAAGGATCATTGGGCGGTGCTGCAAAAGGCGATCAAGCTCGGGGTCAATGTCGCGCTCGGCACCGATCAGTTTCCGTTCGAACCCAATGGTGGAACGACCGCGACCGTCGCCGAGGCCGAGTTGTATCAGAAAGCCGGCATGACGCCGCTGCAGGCGCTGCAGGCGGCGACGATCAAACCCGCGGCGATGCTTGGGATCGACAAGGACGTCGGGCGGATCGTCGCCGGCCAATACGCCGACATCGTCGCCGTCACCGCCGATCCGGCCAAGGATGTCGCGGCGTTGCGCACGCTCGACTTCGTGATGAAGGGGGGCGTCATCTACCGCAACGACGCGATGCCCGAAACGATCGCGCACTGACTCGATAAATGGGGGTCGCCATGACATATCGCCTGCTTTCCGCCGCCGTCCCGCTCGCCATCGTCGTCGGGGCACCCGCCGCGGCGCAGCCCGTCGCGCTCGTCGGCGGCAATGTCGTCGATCTGGCCGGGAAGGCACCGCTGCGCGATGCCGTGGTGCTGATCGACGGCGAACGCATACAGGCAGTTGGCCCGCGTGCCTCGACGCCGGTCCCGCCGGGGGCGACGGTCATCCCGATGGATGGCAAATGGCTGATCCCCGGCCTGATGAACATGCATGTTCACCTCGCGCTCAACCTGCCGGGGGCGTCGCGCATCTATAACGAAACCCCCGACTCGATGGCGCTCCGCACGCTCGACAACGCGCAGAAATCGCTGTGGTCGGGAGTGACGACGATCCGGCTGACGGGATCCGACGCCGGGGTCGATTTCACCGTCAAGCGCGCGATCGACAGCGGCGTTTTCGACGGGCCGCGCATCCACACCGCGGGCTCGTCGATCGTTGCAACCGGCGGGCACGGCAAGACCGAGGTCAACGGGCCGGCCGAATTCGCACGTGCGGTCCGCGAGCAGGTAAAGGCTGGCGCCACCTGGATCAAGCTCGGCATTTCGGGCGGAATTTCGGATACGCACGGCGACATCGGCGCCTCGCCCTTTACCGATGACGAGCTGAAAACCGCGATCGAGGTGGCGCACCGCAACGGCGTGAAGGTCACCGGCCATACAGGGTCGCCCATCGCATCCGAGGCTGCGATCGATGCCGGGATCGACTGTTTCGAACATGGCTATTTCCTGACGCCCCCCGTCCTCGCGAAGATGAGGAAGAAGGGCGTCTGGTACGTACCGACGATCGTCGTCAGCCAGAGCGGCGCCAAGGCTTTCTACAGGAAGATCGGTTCGCCCGACTGGTATCTCGATCGCGTCGATTCGGTCGGAAAGGCGCATATCCAGTCGCTGCGAGACGCGATTTCGGCAGGGGTCAACATCGCACTCGGCACCGACCAATATCCCTGGGAACCGAACGAGGGCACGACGGCGACCGTCCGCGAAGCCGAAATCTATGTCGATGCGGGGATGAGCCATGCGCAGGCGCTTCGCGCCGCGACGAGCGAACCGGCGCGGATGCTCGGCGTCGACAGCGAGGTGGGGCTGCTGAAGGCAGGCTATTACGCCGACATCATCGCGGTGGACGCCGACCCCACGCGGGACATCCGCGCGCTGCGCACGATCGGTTTCGTGATGAAGGGCGGCAAGCTGATCCGCAACGATGCGGCGCGATAATAGACAACGAATCGCGTGATTTTTGTTACATTGCCGCGGCGGCCATCGATGGATGGTGCCGCGGCCCGTCGTCGATGACCCATGGCTCGGCGGTATCCGCGCAATAACCCGGATCGGGTCGCGGGCCGTCTGGTCGCGCAGTTATAATCGGCAAGCTATTCATCAAGTATCTGATAAAAATAATGAAAATATATCATTCGAGGTCTTTGAACGATCCCGATCAGGTGGAGAGAGGTCGTCGCGGGCGAGAACAGGGTTGTTCGTTATTTGCGTTCAGCGCAACGAACGCGAATTTGTAATGTTGTTGAAACAACAGTGCAACTGACGGACACTCCCCGAAACACCGCGGTCTCGAGGCCGCCAACGAAGCAATATAGTTACAGGGAGTTCCAAATGAAAAAGACGCTGATACTCGCATCCGCGCTTGCGGCCCTCAACTTCGCGGCACCGGCGGCGGCCCAGGAAAAGCCTGCGACCGACGTTCTTTCCAAGATGTTCATCTGGTGGAACGAGGCGTTCCGGACTCCCGGTGCCTATACGCCGGAAAATTTCTCGAAATTCTTCACTCCCGATGCGACGCTGGTGCTCGAAGGCCGCACCGTCATCAACGGCGTCAACCAATGGGCGACCCATTTCCAGCGCATCCAGTCGGGCGGCGGCGACGTCGAGATCGTCGTGCCATTCAAGGACGTCTTCGAAGCCGACGACCGCGTCTACACCTATCATGTCATTCGTTCGCGGCGCGACGGCAAGACCGGCTGCTCGCTCGCGGCGGGCCATGCGGAGCTCGAAGGTGGCAAGATCGCGTCGATCGTCCTCGTCCGCCACACGCTGGAAGAGGGCAAGGATCCACTCGACCCGCAATGCTGGACCAAATGACGCCCTGACGGTGACCGTGGAGAGGATTGGATCAAGGGGCCGACGGACAGGACTGCCGGCCAATGAGGGGGTTTTGACATGAAGTGCATCAATCAGGAAAAGCGCGGCATTGGCCGCTTTGCGTTGGGAACCGCGACCGCGGCGATGATCGGAGGTTTGACCGCCGTCCCCGCCTATGCCCAGCAAGCGGGTGCGTCCGAAAGCGCCGGTGCGGGCGAAATCGTCGTCACCGCGCAGCGCCGCGAACAGAGCCTGCAAGATGTTCCGATCGCGATCACCGCGCTCAGCGCCGAGACGATCAAGAACCAGAATATCCAGAGCGTCGACGATTATTTCGCCATGACGCCGAACGTCAGCTTCCAGTCGAACGGATCGCGCGACCGCAAGGATCTTGCGATCCGCGGCATTTCGAACCAGCTCAATCCCTATGCCGACGTCCGGCAATCGAGTTACGCCTTCTATGTCGACGAATTCAACGTCGCGGCGGGGACGAGCAACCCCCAGATCGTCGATCTCGAGCGTATCGAAGTGTTGCGCGGCCCGCAGGGCACCTATTTCGGCCGCAACGCAGTCGGCGGCGCGATCAACGTGATCACGAAGAAGCCCGTCGATGCGTTCGAGGGCGAGCTCGAGCTGGGCTACAGCCGCTTCGATACGAAACGCGCGCAGGGCGTGATCAATATCCCTGTCGTCAGCGGATTGCTCGCGGTTCGCGCATCGGGTCAGATCGAAAAATCCGACGGCTATATCAAGAATATCAACCCGATCGGCGGCGGCAACGACAGCGAATATTATACCGGCCGCATCCAGGCGCGCTTCACGCCGCTCGACAATCTGACATGGGATTTCACCTATAATTATTCCGATGAAGAAGTGGGCATGCGCAACGGCGTACCGACCGGCTTCGTCACGCGGACCTGGGCTTCGGTCTATTATGGCGCCGCCGCCGGAACGATCGCCGACGAAGACGGCGTGGGCTTTTTTCCGGACAACAAGACCCGTGTGAATTTCAACCGCGACCAGCGTGTCGGCAGCAAGTTCGAATATTTCAGTTCGCGTGCGGTCTGGGATTTCGGTCCGGTCGCCCTGACGGCCGTCGGCGGGCATCTGGTCGCCGATGTCTTCAACTATGGCGATGTCGATGGCGGCAGCCCCGACTTTTTCTACGAAGACCTGAAACTGCGTCGCAAATCGACCAGCGGCGAACTTCGACTGCAATCGACGGGGACCCAGTTCTTCGACTGGAGCCTCGGCGCCTCGCTCGGCAAGGATAGTGGCGTCAGCGACCAGTCGACCTATCACGGCGCCGACAGCCCGCTTTGTCCTGCGGCCAGCGCGGGCAACTGCGAAGGGCTGGAAGTCACCGGCGCCGACGGCGCCAGTTCAAGCCGCTATTTCGCTATCTTCGCCCAGGGAACGCTGAATTTCGGCGAGAAATTCTCGGCGACCGCTGGGCTTCGCTATTCGTGGGAGAAGGTGACGAATATCTCACAAACCCGATCGAATACGGTGGTCACCGGCAACAATGACCGCGTCGCCGATTTCGAGGATATCTCGCCCAAGGTCACGTTGAGCTATAAACCCAACAGCGACTGGATGATCTTCGCGACCGCGTCGCGTGGCTTCAAGTCGGGCGGGACGCAGACGACCAATAGCGCCGCGCTGACCAACGAATTCAAGCCTGAAACGCTCTGGAACTATGAACTCGGGACGAAGTTCGACCTGTTCGACAAGCGTCTGCGCGTCGACATCACCGGCTTCTATATGGATTGGAAGGATGTCCAGCAGACGATCCGCTTCCAGTTCATCGACCCGGTCAGCGGGCTTCTGCGCGGGGTCAGCGGCATCGCCAACGCGGCTTCGGCCGAAAGCTATGGCGTCGAGGCGAGCTTCGACGCGCGGATTACCGACCGTTGGGCGCTCGGCGGCAACGTCGGCTTCAACAAATCGAAGTACAAGGATTATCCGAACGCGCTCATCGACGGTATGGTCATCGATATCAGCGGCGAGCAACTGACCAATGCACCCGAATGGACGCTCGGTGCGCAGACCCAATATACGCTGCCGATCGGTGACCGCTTCGAAGCCTTCGTACGCGCCGAATGGAATTATCGCGATGCGATGATCTCCAACCCCTATTATTATCTATACAAGGATGTGGCGGGCGAACCCTTCGAAAGCCCGAGCTATCACAATGTGAACCTGCGTCTGGGCGTCGAGGATGACCGCGTTCGCGCGGTGGTGTTCGTCGAGAATCTGTTCGATGCAGACTATTATGCCAACGCCTATGAAAAGGCATTTTACAGCGGCGTGCAGGTCGAACCGTCCTATCGTGTCTTCGGTGTCAGCGTCGGCTATAAGTTCTGACGCGAACGGGGGTGGCGGCCCTGGTCGCGGCCGCCCCCCTCTGCTTGACCGACCGACCGACGACAATATTGCACTGGAGTAACGCCATGATCGACCGTCGACGCTTTATGGGAGCCGCGGCGGCGACCGGCTTGTCAGGGTTCGTGCCCCCTGCGCTAAACGCGCAAGGGGGCGCCGCGGATCGCGCGCTGGAGGCATTGCTGCAGCGGCACAGCGAGGCCTATCTGCGGCGTTCGCCCGAGGAAGCAACGGCGAACAATTTCGACACGGGCGCGCATGCGCTGCTCCGCAGCCGGCTCGATGACCGGTCGCTGGCGGCGCGCGCCAGCGACCGGGCCGCCGTCCGCACGGCACTGGCTGAGCTCGGTTCGATCGATGTCGGCGCCTTGTCTTCGCGCGCGGCGCTGGACCGCGATGTCGCACATTATGTCTACCGGACGCTCGACGACCTTCTCGGTCGATACGGCTATGTCGACGGCAATTTGCGGCCGAGCCCCTATGTCGTCAGCCAGATGAACGGTGCTTATTACTGGCTGCCCGACTTCATCGGCAGCCGCCATCCGATCGAGACCAAGGCCGACGTCGAGGCTTGGCTCCAGCGCCTCGCGGCGCTCGCGGTTGTACTCGATCAGGAGAGCGAGCGCATCCGCCACGATGTCGGTATAGGTGTTGTTCCGCCCGATTTCGTGATCACCCGCACCATTGCGCAGATCAAGGGCCTACGCGATGGCGATCCGCTCGGATCGGCGCTGATCGCGCCGGCGCTCAAGCGCATCCGCGAGAAAGGGCTGGGCGATCCGGCTGGTCGCGCGAGCGATATTTTCCGTTCGGCTATCCAGCCCGCGCTCAGCCGCCAGATCGATGCGCTCGAAGCGCTCGCGCCGCAAGCCGACGACCGCGCCGGGGTCTGGAAGCTGCCCGACGGCGATGCCTATTATGCCGCGGCGGTGCGTTCGAACACGACGGTCGATACCCCGCCCGGCGAGTTGCATCGCATCGGGCTCGATCAATGCCGTAAACTCACCGCCGAGATCGACTTGCTGCTGAAAGCGCAAGGTCTGAGCAAGGGGAGTGTCATTGCCCGCGTTTCGGCGCTCAACAGGGATGACCGGTTCCGCGTGTCCGCCGATGATGCAGGGCGCGAAAAGCTGTTGGCGCTGGCGAACGAGCAGCTCGCGGCGATCAAGGCGCTGTTGCCCGGCGCGTTCGGTATCACATCGGTCAGTCCGATCGCCGTGCGTCGCATCCCGCCGGCGATCGAGGCGGGCGCGCCCGGTGCCTTCTATTCCGAAGGCGCGCCGGGCGAGCCGGGTGTCTATTCGCTCAATCTCAAGAATCCGGGCGAGCATGTAACGTGGCGTCTGCCAACCCTGACGCACCACGAAGGCATTCCCGGCCATCATTTCCAGTACAGCGTGCTCGGCAAGGCGCCGGCGCTCCCCCTGTTCCGGCGTATCGTGCGTTTTTCTGCCTATACCGAGGGGTGGGCGCTCTATGCGCAGCAGGTCGCCGACGAACTCGGCATCTTCAAGGACGATCCGTTCGGACGGATCGGTTATCTTCAGTCCGAGCTGTTCCGGGCTGCCCGCATCGTCGTCGATACCGGGCTCCATCATCACCGCTGGACCAAGGCAGAGGCGGTGGCATGGATGGTCGAAAATGCCGGCGAACAGCCCGAGGCAACCGACCGCGAGGTCACTCGCTACGCTGTCTATCCTGGGCAGGCATGCAGCTTCAAAGTCGGTGCCAACGCGATCTATGCGGCGCGCGAGCGGGCGCGTTCGGCCAAGGGTACGGCATTTGACGTGCGCCAGTTTCACGACCTGGTTCTGACCTCAGGACCGATGCCGATGACGGTACTCGATGCCTCCGTGAGAGATTGGGCTCAGCGCGTTCGTTGATATCGAGATGCCGCAGCGCAGCGAAACGACTGGCTTTGGGGTGGTGAGGCGGCATTACAGATTCAAATTGTCAGAAACGCTCTGCCCTCGGACTTTTCATCGCAATCCATCAGGCTGCTTAAAAATCACGAGTCAACGGCGGTAAGAGGCTATCCAAATATACGCATCCAAGGACTCCAACACGAATATCGAATGACCGCGATTGGACGCAAAGCCGACCTCACCCACTCAATCGAACAGAAATTTCCCGATGATTTGAGTGCCCGTCATACCCATTTCAGTTACGCCAGCACCCTTGCCGGCGGCGCGGCGAAGGGTTCGAGCGTGCCGAACCAGGCAACCAGCGCGAGGATAGCGAGCGCCGCCGACGCTTCGACGATCAGGCTCCTGCGCAGGGCCGAAAGCACGGCTTCGGGATTGGCATCGGCGGCGGTCGCGAGCGCGGGCGTCAGCCGCCAGCGATTGGCGCCCGCGAGCGCGAGCATCAGAGCGAACAACGCGAGCTTGGCAAGAAGCAATTGCCCATAGGCCGAGCCGAGCGACCGGTCGAGATTCTGGACGCCGACGATCATCTGGCCGTTGATGAGGCCGGTCGCGGCGACGATGAGGACGCATATCGTTCCGATGCGCGAAAACCGGTCGAGACTCCGCACCGCAATCCGGAGCCCGTCCGGTCGTTCGCGAAGGCCGTGCGGCGCGATCAGGAGAAGGAAGGCGCCGATCGCGCCGATCCAAACCGCGGCCGCGATCAGGTGCAGGATGTCGCTGATCCGGTGCACGGTGCCTGCGGCGCCCTCGGTCGCGCCCGCGTGCCCGGACCAGACGAGCGTCGCGGTGGCTACCGAGCCGGCCACCGCGAGCGCCGCGGCCGCAGCTGTCGGCCAGCGCGTCATCCGGAGCGCGACGGCAAGCGCGAGCAGGAGCGCGGCGCTCCGGTAGAGCCAGGCCATCCCGACGTCGGTCTCGCGCACCAGATCCAGCAAAGGCCGAAGCTCCAGCGAGAGGAGCCCCACGCCCTGCATCGAAGCGGCGAGCACCGCCATTCCGAGGATGGAGAGAAGCAGCCCGGCGGCGCAGAGCCATCGCTCCGCACGCCAGATCGCGGCCATCGCGGTCCGTGGTTCGAGACGTTCGCTTGATGTCAGTGCATAGAGCGGGAATGCGGCAAGACCGGCGACCAGCATCAGGTCCGCGTAAAGTGCGAACCTGATGCCGATCAGAACAGGGTCGGCCACCGCCCTATTTTACCGTGAAGCTGAATTCGCTGCCCATGCGGTGCGTATCGGCGCCCGCCGCCGACCATTTGACCTTGTAGGTGCCGGGGACGAGCGCGCGTTTCGGGGTGAGCGTCATCGACTTGCCGTCCTTGCCCATCGCGGATCCGATCGCGATCTTCATCGGCGGGTGGTCGGTCATCCCCGGCATCGCGGTCATTACCAGTTCGGCGCGCACCGTCGACGCGATCAGCTTTTCGCTGAATTTGAGCTGCACCGACGTCACTTTCGCGACCTTGGCGTTGGCAGCGGGGGTCGATGCGACCAGCTTGGCATGCGCCATCGCCGCGGCGGGCGACAGCACCAACGCGGCCGCGGCGAAAAGCGCGAGAGGGGAGAGGGGGAATCTGTGCATAAAAAGCTCCAACAGCATGTCTGTGCTGCTAATACGCATGCCAGGGTGCGGGCCCTCGTACGAAAAGGTCGCGGCCCGAACGGGAGAGGATGAGGGGTGATGCGCGCCGCTGCGTATGATCCCGATGAAAGGACCGGAGCAACGGTGATGGACGACGAATTTCGGAAAATGCACGCGGCCGTCATGCCGTCGGCGCTCGACGCGCTCGACGACCGCGTCCTCGCCGCGCTCGCCGTCCGGAAACGCGAAGCCGCAGCGACGCGCCGGCTGATGGCGGTCGCCGCGCTGGTATCGCTCGGCGGCGGAATGATCGGGGGCAGCATTTTCGCGCCCACCGCGGTCGAGGCAAAGCCGCTGACGCCGCTGATTCCCGCGAGCCCGCTCGCACCGTCGACGATATTGGACGCGCGCCGATGACGTCTGCACGCCGGCTCGCGATCGTCGGGCTCATCGCTTTTCTCGCGGCGATCGCGGGCGTCTTTCTCGGCCGCCTGCTCGTCGACGCGCCGAAGCAGGACGAGACCGAATTGCACGCGCTGCTGCACCGCGAACTGACGCTGTCGGCGGACCAGGATAAGCGCATCCACGCGATCGAGGCGAAATTCGCCGCGCGCCGCACCGCGCTCGAGCTCGAGATGCGCGCCGCCAATATCCGGCTCGCGCAGGCGATCGAGGCCGAGCACGGTTATGGGCCGCGGGTCACCAAGGCGATCGACGAGACGCATGAAGTGATGGGCGAACTTCAGAAGGAAACATTGCAGCATCTTTTTGCAATGCGCGCGGTTCTCGACCGCGAACAGGCGGCGATGTTCGACAAGGTTGTGGTCAAGGCGCTGACCGCCGATGCGAGGTGACGCCCGACCTGTCGCAATGCCCCGACCGTGACCTCGCGGCGCTCGCCCTGTCGGGGCGGCAGGACGCCTATCGCGAATTTCTGGCGCGGTACAAGGCGCCCGTCTTCCGCTTGATCCGGGGGCATGTCGGCGACGAGGGCGAGGCGATGGACCTGACGCAGGAGGCCTTTGTCGCGGGGTTCGCCGCGCTCGCCCGCTATGATGGCGAGCGGCCCTTTCGCACATGGATTTCGCGCATCGCGCTCAACAAATGCCGTGACTGGGGCCGCCGCCGCGCGGTCCGCGCCTTCTTTACGCGCGCGTTGCCGCTCGAAAGCGCTTATGACGTCGCCGGCGACAGCCCGCCGCTCGACGTCGAGGCGGCCGATCGCGCCGAACTGGCGCGGGTGCAGCGCGCGATCGCGGACCTGCCGGCCAATCTGCGCGAGGTGGTCGTGCTGCGCGGAGTCGAGGAATATAGCCAGGCCGAGACGGCCGAGCTGCTGAACGTCAGCGAAAAGACCGTCGAAACGAGGCTCTATCGTGCGCGCGCCAAACTCCGCGCGATGCTGGGGACGGCGGGAACGTGAGGGGCGCGCCGCCGCGGCGCGTATGGGAAGCATTCGGAAAAATGAGAAGGCGGATATGACAATCGATCGGCGGCGTTTCATCGGTGCGGCAGCGGGGGGAGGGGCGACGGCCGCGCTGGCCGCATGGTTCCCCGCCTGGGCGCAGCCGGTTTCGGCCGGTATCGTCGCGCCCCTTCCGACCGTGTCGGGCAACGACATCACGCTGCGCATCGCGCGCCAGACGATGCGCATCGACGGAAAGCTCAGCCGGGCGATCGGGATCAACGGCACCGTTCCCGCGCCGCTGGTCCGGCTGAAGGAGGGGCAACAGGCGCGCCTGACGGTTGTAAACGATCTGGACGAGGACAGTTCGATCCACTGGCACGGGCTGATCCTGCCCTTTCACATGGACGGGGTGCCGGGGGTCAGCTTTCCCGGGATCAAGCCGGGCAAGCGCTTCGTTTACGAGTTTCCCGTCGTCCAGTCGGGCACCTATTGGTATCACAGCCATTCAGGGCTGCAGGAACAGCTTGGCCATTATGGTCCGATCGTGATCGATCCGAAGGATGCCGATCCGGTCGCCTATGACCGCGAACATGTGATCGTGCTGTCCGACCACAGCCAGCTCGCACCCGAAGAAATCTTTCGCAAGATGAAGGTCAATCCGGGGCATTTCAACATGCAGCGCCAGACGCTGTCGGGGCTGCTCGCCGGCAAGGACCAGACGCTCAAGGACCGGGTCGAATGGGGCCGGATGCGGATGGATCCCACCGACATCGCCGACGTCAACGGTTCGACCTACACCTTCCTCGTCAACGGCCATGGACCGCGCGACAACTGGACCGCGTTGTTCGCGCCCGGCGAGCGCGTGCGGCTGCGCATCATCAATGCGTCGGCGATGTCGATCTTCAACGTCCGCATTCCGGGGCTCCGTATGACGGTCGTGCAGGCCGACGGGCTCAACGTCCGGCCGGTCGCGATCGACGAATTCCAGATCGGCGTGGCCGAAACCTATGACGTCGTCGTCACCCCGGCCGACGACCGCGCCTATACATTCGTCGCCGAAGCGAACGACCGGTCGGGCATGGCGCGCGCGACGCTCGCGCCGCGTGCGGGCATGGTCGCGCCGGTTCCGGCGCTGCGCCCGCGCCCGCTCGCGACGATGAAGGATATGGGGATGGGGGGCATGGGCGACATGCCGGGCGGCGGCGACGCGGCCTGCGCGCCCGAACATGCCGCCATGGGGCACTGCACCCCCGCCGGCGCCGCGCCCGCCGCCGATCATGCCGCAATGGGACATGGCGCGGGCGGCATGGAGCACAGCATGCGCGATTTCAGCGTCGCGCCGCAGGTCAAGCGCGACCCCAGCGTCCAGTCGATTTCGCCGATGCCGGTCGACCGGATGGCCGAACCGGGGCAGGGGCTGGAGGATGTGGGGCACGAGGTGCTGACCTATCATCACCTCGTCGCACTCGACCGCAATCCCGACGTGCGCGCGCCCGGACGCGCGCTCGACATCCACCTGACCGGCAATATGGAGCGCTTCATGTGGTCGTTCGACGGCGTGAAGATGTCCGACCATCACGAACCCATACCCTTTATCGAGGGCGAGCGGGTGCGCGTGAACCTGATCAACGATTCGATGATGAGCCACCCTATTCACCTGCACGGCCATTTCTTTGAACTGGTGACGGGCAAGGGCGATCACGCGCCGCGCAAGCATACGGTGATCGTCCAGCCGGGCGGAATCGCGACATTCGACTTTACCGCCGACGCGCTCGGCGACTGGGCGTTCCACTGCCATCTTCTCTATCACATGCACGCCGGCATGATGCGCGTCGTCAGCGTCCGCCCGAAGGGAGAGGCGGCATGAGGCGCGCGTCGATGCTGCTCGCCGGCCTGTCGGCCCTCGCGCTCGCCGGTCCCGCCGTCGCGCAGTCCGACCCCCATGCGGGGCATGGTGCGCCGCAACCGTCCATGCAGGAAGCTCCGCCGCCCGAGGCGAAGGAGCAGAGCATGAACGGCGGCTGCACCGCCGAACATGCGGCGATGGGCCATTGCACCATGGCCGACGACGACCCCGATCACGACGCGCACGGCGACCATGCCGAGCCAGCCGGGCCTGCCCCGGCCGAAGCCGACCCCCATGCCGGCCATGCAATGGCGCCAGCTGCGCAAGCCGCGGCGGGCGATCCCGCCTGTCCGCCCGAACATGCCGCCATGGGGCATTGCACGCCCGACGTCGCACCGCCGCCGCAGTCCCCCGGCGGTGCGACGGGCACCGACCTGCCGCCGGGCGACGCTCCCGCGCCGCCGCCGCCGGACGACTGGTATGCCGACCGCGTCTTTTCCAAGGCCGCGATGGATCATTCGCGGCACGAGATGATGAGGGAGAACGGCGGTCAGACCTTTGGCTTCGTCACCGCCGACCTCGAATATCAGGCGCGCAAGGGCCGTGACGGCTTCAGCTGGGAGGGAGAGGCCTGGTACGGCGGCGACATCGACCGGCTGACGATCAAGAGCGAAGGCGAAAGCACGATCGGCGAAGGGCTGGAGGAGGGCGAGGCGCAATTGCTCTACAGCCGCGCCATCGGCCCCTATTTCAATGCGCAGGCCGGTGTCCGCCAGGATTTCGGCCCCGGTCCCGACCGGAGCTATGCCACCGTCGCGATCGAAGGGCTCGCCCCCTATTGGTTCGAGGTGGGCGGCGCGCTTTTCCTGTCGGACAAGGGCGACCTTCTTGCCCGGATCGAGGGCGAATATGACCAGCGCATCACGCAGCGGCTGGTGCTCCAGCCCGCCGTCGAGGCGAATTTCGCGCTGCAGGACGTGCCCGCGAACGGCATCGGATCGGGCCTGTCGGACGTCGAGCTGGGTCTCCGCCTGCGCTATGAGATCGTCCGCGAATTCGCGCCCTATATCGGCGTCGAATGGACGCGCCAGTTCGGCGACACCGCCCGCTTCGCGCGCGCGGCGGGCGAGGATCCCAGCAGTGTCGCGCTTGTCATGGGGGTGCGCGCCTGGTTCTAGGGTCCTGACCCTGGGCGCCTCCCCCGGGGCACGCTCCGGACAAGCCAATCGACAAGCCGGCGCGCCGCCGCGACTCGGGGGTGCCCACCCGCGGGCGCCCCGGCGTTTGCGTGCCGCATCGCCCCCTCCCCGACAAGCGCGCGTAATTTAATTACGCCGATTTGCCGTGCGGGCAAAAAAATCGTGCGACTTTGAGGGGTAGGGCTTTCGCCTGCGTATATCGACTGGCAATGCGTCCTGCGGAAGTGTCAATAAGATATTGAAATAAAAACGAAATTTCCGTTGACCTGTATATACAATTGATGCTTTCTGCCGCCATGCACGAAACCAGATGGGGGTTTGCCATGACGATCAGGACAATTTTGCTCGCCAGCGCGGCGTTCGCCGCCGGCCTTTCCACGCCCGCCTTCGCGCAGGTCGAAGCGCCGGCCGACGGCGCCGAAAGCGCCGCGAGCCCCGACGACATCGTCGTCACCGGGTCGCGCATCCGGCGGCAGGATCTTGCGGGCGTCGGGCCGGCGACCGTCGTCTCGGCCGAGCAGATCGAGAATACCGGCCTGGTGAATATCGAAACCGTGCTGCAACGCCTGCCCGCCAACGCGGGCTTCGCGGGCAACCAGACCTCGGCCTATTGGGCGAACAACGGTTATGGCACGGCGCAGGTCAACCTTCGCGGCCTCGGCATCAAGCGCACGCTGGTGCTGCTGAACGGCCGGCGCCTCGTCGCGGGCGGCACCGGGGCGAACTCCTCGCCCGACCTCAACATGATCCCGGTCGCGGCGCTCGCGCGCACCGATGTGCTCAAGGACGGCGCCTCGGCGATCTATGGCGCCGACGCGATGGCGGGCGTGGTCAATCTCGTGACCCGCACCGACTATGAAGGCCTGGGCCTCAGCGTGCGCCAGGGCATCACCGAAAGGGGCGACGGGTCCGACTTTACCGCCGATCTCCTGTGGGGCGTCCGCAATGATCGCGGCGGCTTCATGGCCGCGGTCACCTATCAAAAGACGCGAGCGGTCAACATGGCGACGCGCGCGCCCTGTTCGCTCGCCGAAACGACACCTGGCACACTGAGCTGCGTCAACAGCGCCTCGACGATCGGCGGGCGCGCCGTGCTCCCGAACGGGCAGCAGATCAATTTCAACCAGGTTCTCGGCGGCGACGGCGACTTCTTCGAGCCCTACAGCGCCGCCAAGCATAATTTCAGTTCGAACCCGTTCCTCAATGCGGTGAGCCCCGTCGAGCGCGTCAGCACGGCCTTCTTCGCCGACTATGACCTCAGCGACAATATCGAGGCGTTCGGCGAATTCCTTTATACCTTCCGCAAGTCCAACCAGATTGCGACCCCGGGAACGCTGCGCAACCTGTCGATCGCCGCGAGCAACCCCACCAACCCGACGGGCGAGAATATCGTGCTCATCCAGCGCCGCCTCGCCGAGCCGGGGCCGCGCCAGTTTTTTCAGGAAACCGACACCTGGCAGGGCACGTTCGGGCTGCGCGGCAAGCTGTCCAACGACTGGGCGTGGGAAGTCGCGGGCGCATTCGGGCGCAACACGGCGGTCGACGGCTCGACCAATATCGCCAATCTCGAGCGCGTCGCGAACACGCTCGACACGAGCAAGTGCAGCCTGGCGGCGGGCGCCTCGATCCCGTGCGCCGATTATCTGGGCTTTGGCGATCTGACGCCCGAGGTTCTCGACTATATCCTCTTCACCTCGCGCGATCGCGGCGGCAACGAGCTGGCGACGGTCACCGCGGACCTGAACGGCAACCTCTTCAACCTGCCCGCCGGTCCGGTGTCGTTTGCGACCGGGCTTGTCTATCGCAAGGAAAAGGGCTGGCGCGATCCCGATCCGCTGACCGTGCTCGGCATCGCCAACACCAACCAGCAGGATCCGATCTCGGGTTCGACCACGGCGAAGGAGGCCTATCTCGAGCTGTCGGTGCCGATCCTCGCCGATACGCCCTTTTTCGAAGCGCTGACCGCGGGCGGTGCGGTGCGCTTCTCCGACTATGACCTGTTCGGCAGCGACTGGAACTACAAGGCGAGCCTCGACTGGATGATCAGCGACAGCTTCCGCCTGCGCGGCACCTATGGCACGGGCTTCCGCATCCCGAACGTGCCCGAACTTTATGGCGGCGTATCGGAAGGCAATCTGACGACGACCGATCCCTGCTCGCGCTACGCGGCCAGCGGCGATGCGACGCTGATCGCCAATTGCCAGGCCTCGGGCGTGCCCGCCAATTACGTCCAGCTCGGCACGACGATCCTGACGACGGTCGGCGGCAACGAGAATCTGAAGCCCGAAAGCTCGACGACCTGGACCGTCGGGACGGTGGTCTCGCCCAAGGGGCTGGTCCCCGGCCTGTCGCTCACCGCCGACTGGTTCGACATCAGGATCAAGGATGCGATCCGCGCGATTCCCGGCTCGACCAAATTGTCGATCTGTTACGCGAGCCAGAATCTGTCGCATCCCTTCTGCGACGATTTCACGCGCAGCACGCTGACCGGCGAAGTGACCTTCCTCTCCGCGCAGCCGATCAACACCGGCCGCGAGGAAATGAACGGGCTCGATCTGGGGCTCGTCTATGCCGGTGGCATCGGCAGCGTGAACCTATCGCTCGACGTCAACCTGACCTACCTCAACAAATATGTCGTGCTGCCATTCCCCGGCGGCGCCCCGATCGATTTCGACGGCTTCATCGGCGGCGGCAACGGCGGCTATGCGAAGTGGCGCGGTTATGGCGTGCTGACGGCCGAGAAGGACGGGATCAGCGCGACCTGGTCGACGCAGTGGATCGGTAAGGCGACCGATTTCAACGCCGCGCCCGGCGAGATCGGCTATCGCACCCCAAATGTCTTCTACCACAATCTCCAGCTCGCCTACGAGATCGACGAAAAGACGCGTTTCCAGCTCGGCGTCGACAATCTCTTCGACCGCAAGGCGCCCTATATCCAGAGCTTCACCGATGCGAACACCGATACGATGACCTATGACCTGCTCGGCCGGCGCTTCTATGTCGGCTTCCGTACCGCCTTTTAAAGGGGCAGGGGAGCATGGCAATTCGTTGGCCGCTGGTCGTTCGCCGGACGCATAAATGGCTGGCCCTGGTGGTCGGCGTCCAGGCTTTGCTCTGGACGCTGACCGGCTTTTACATGGTGGCGGTGCATATCGACATCATTCACGGCGACGATCTGGTGCGCGCGCCGGTTGCTCAGCCCTTTGACCTCGACGGGCTTGCCGCGCCGTCGAAGATCGTCGCGGCGGCGCCGGGCGTCTCGGAAATGCGCCTCCAGCGGTTTTCCGGCCGGCCGGTCTGGCGCGCCGAGACACCCGAAGGCGCGCGCCTGTTCGATGCGCGCACCGGAGCGGCGCTGCCCGCGCTGACCGAGCCCCAGGTGCGCGAACAGGCGCGGCGCATCTATACGGGCGACGGCAAGATCGTTTCGGTTCGGCTTCTGACCGAGGCGCCCCAGGAAATGCAGGCGCGCAAGCCGCCCTATTGGCAGGTCGAATTCGAAGGCTGGAACCGGCCGACGCTCTATCTGTCGCCGGCGACGGGCGAGCTCGTCTCGCGCCGCCACGCGCTGTGGCGCGTCTTCGACTTCGCGTGGATGCTGCACATCATGGATTATGACGAGCGCACCGACGTCAACAATCCGCTGCTTCGCGTCGCGACCTGGAGCACCTTTGCCATGGCGGCGACCGGCGCCTGGCTGCTGATCTGGTCCTTCCCGCGCCGCAAGAGGAAAAAGGCATGAAAAAGCTTCGCCTGTCGCCGCTGCTCTTCCGGCGCATCCACAAATGGGTCGGGCTGATCCTCGGCCTCCAGTTCCTCCTCTGGGCGCTCAGCGGTTCGGTGATGGCGCTGCTCGACAAGGACAAGGTCGGCGGCCACGGCGGCGGCATGTCGCATTCGCACCCCTTGCCGCCGGGCGAATATCATGACGTCGCCGCCTTGCCCGACGGCGAGCCGGTGACGGGAGTGGTGCTGCGCGATCTCGGCGTGCGGCCGGTCTATGAGGTCGAGAGCGCGAAGGGCACCCGCCTTGTCGATGCGACGACGGGTGAGGATATCCGCGTCGATCAGGATATGGCGCGCGAGGTCGCGATGATGATGAACGAGGCGCCGGTCCGCAAGGTGAGCGCGATTGCCAAGCCCAACCTCGAATCGCGCGATCATGAAGGCGCGATGTGGCGTGTCGATTTCGCCGATGCCGAAAACAGCAGCGCTTATGTCACGCTCGATACCGCGCGCTTCCTCGTGATGCGCGGCGACACCTGGCGCACCTGGGACTTCTTCTGGATGCTCCACAATATGGACTATCTGAACCGCAAGAGTTTCAACCACCCGCTGATCGTCTTCGTCGGCTTCGGCGCGCTCTGGCTGTCGGGGACGGGCTTTTATCTCTTGTTCAAAAGCTTCAGCCGCGCCGATTTTCGCTGGCTTCGCCGCCGCCGCAAGCCCGTGGTGACGCGCAGCACGTCCTGACGCGTCAGTCGTCGACCGAGAAGGCGGCCGAAAGCTCGAAACGCGTGCCGGGATGGGAAAGCCAGGCGTGCGACACCAGCCGCCCGCGGCTCCAGGTTCGCCGGGTCATTCGCAGGACCGGCTCATTCTCGTCGAGGCCGAGCATGCCGCGCGTGCGCGCGTCCGGCATCGTCGCGCAAACGCGGTGCTCGACCCGTTCGAGCGGCGCGGTGCGCGTCAGATACTCGTTCGGCGTCATCTGCGTAAAATCGATCCGGCCGTAGTCGGGCGCCACCGAGGCGAGGACGAACCGCTCCTCGAGTTGAATCGGGAACTCGGCCTCGTGGTGGACGATGATCGAGTGGAAGATTTTCGTGCCCACCGGCACCTCCAGCAACACGGCGGTTTCGGCACCCGCCTTTTCCTCGACATTCTGGATGACCCTCGCGCGGTAGTCATGGCCGCGCCCGCGGATTTCCTCGGCGATGTTCCGGATTTCGATCATATGTCCGATCGGCTTCGGTTCGGCGATGAACGAGCCGCTGCCGGCGCGGCGGACAATGATGCCTGCGGCCTGCAACTCGCGGAGCGCGCGGTTTGCCGTCATGCGCGAAACGTCGAACTGTCCGACCAGATCGGCCTCCGACGGCACGCGGTCACCCGGTTTCAAGCGGCCGTCGCGGATGGCATCGTGGATGCTTTGCTTGATCGCCGCGTAGCGCGGAGGGGTGTCCGGGGCAGCGCGGCCGGAAGACCGCCTGGCGTTGTTCGAGCTTCGTCGAGGCATAAGATCCATCACCCGTCTATACAGGTGAAACCATCCCGATTCCAATCGTTCCGATCGCTTCGCCGTCAAGATGGGCGTTGCTGCCGCGCGTTACCCGACTTCCGGGGCGTTATCGCTCGCGCGCCGCCGTGGTGCGGATTTCGTCGATCGGGCTCAGCAGATAGGATGCGAGCGACCGCCGGCCGGTGCGGATGTCGGCGGTAACCGCCATGCCGGGGGTGAGCGATATTCTGGTTCCGTCGCGCAGGATCGTCGTCTGGTCCAGTGCGACGCGCGCCGTGTAGATGAGTCCGCGCTTTTCGTCCTGCACCGCGTCCGAGCTGACCTGCTCGAGCCGGCCCGGCACAGCGCCGTAGCGCGTGAAGGGAAAGGCCTCGACCTTGAGCGCGACGGGCTGGCCGGCGGCGATGAAGCCGACATCCTTGTTGGCGATCGTCACCTCGGCGACCAGCTTTCCGCGCGCGGGCACGATCACCATGATCGGCTTGGCCGCTTCGACGACGCCGCCGACGGTGTGGACCGCGAGCTGCGTGACGGTGCCGTCGACCGGGCTGACCAGCCGCTGGAGGCTGCTGCGTTTCGCCGCCTTGGTCAGCTCCTCCTTGCGCAGCCGTGCGTCGCTTTCGGCGCGCGCGAGGTCGGCGAGGATGCGGGCGCGCGCCTCCGCGGCGGACTGGCTGAAACTGCCGCCCGCCGCGGCGATCTGCGCGTCCGCCTTGCGCGCGGTGGCGAGCGCGGCGTCGCGGTCGCGCGCGGCGGCGATGCGCTGACGGCGCATCTCGATCACGCGCAGCTTGGAGACATAGCCCTTCTCGAGCAGTTTCTCGTTGGCGGCGATCTGCTCGTCGAGCAGGGGAAGGGTTTCGTCGAGCTTGTCCGCCTGAATCTGCGCCTCGGCCCGGCTCGCGCGCGCGGCCCGGGTGTCGGCGGCGCGCGTCTGGCTGCCCGCCCGGATCTCGGCGAGCTGGGCGCGGGCGAGCGCGACCTGGGTGTCGGCGACCTCGGACGAGGTGCCGGCGGGCGGTGCGAAGCGCAGGCCCCGGCCGTCGAGCGCGGAGAGGATGGCGCGCAGCCGCGCGGCGTCGAGTTCGGCGGTCTCGAGCGCCTTGCGGGCTTGCGCTGCGTCGGCATCGGAGACGGTGGGATCGAGCTCGACCAGCGGCTGGCCCGCGCGGACCCTCTGGCCGTCGCGGACCAGTATCGCGTGGACGATCCCCGCCGCGCCGGGCTGGATCAGCTTGACGTCGTCGGCGGGAACCAGCTTGCCCGGTGCAGAGGCGACGACGTCGACCCGGCCCAGCACGAGCCAGAGCAGCGCGGCCGCCAGCAGGCCGAGCAAGAGCCAAGCGGTGACCCGCGCGGTCGGCGACACCGGGCGCTCGACCACCTCCAGCGCGGCGGGAAGGAAGTCGGTCTCTTCGGTGCGCAGAACCGCGCGCGAGCGCACGCGTTCATTGTCGAGCGCGTCGCGGACGGCGGTCCAGTGGCGGGTGATCGCGTTCATGCCGCCGCCCCCGCCTGAACGCCGATCTGGCGGTGATGGAGCGCCGCATAGCGCCCGCCGAGGCGGAGCAGCTCGTCATGCGTGCCGCTCTCGACGATGCGCCCCTTGTCGAGCGTCAGAATACGGTCGCACTGGCGGATCGCCGAAAGGCGGTGCGCGATGATCAGCACGGTGCGGCCCGCGGCGATCGCCTTCAGATTGCGCTGGACGATCTCCTCGCTCTCGGCATCGAGCGCGGAGGTCGCCTCGTCGAGGATCAGGATGCGCGGATTGGTGATCAGCGCGCGGGCGATGGCGAGGCGCTGGCGCTGGCCGCCCGAGAAGTTGACGCCGCGCTCTTCGACGATCGTGTCATATCCGTGCGGGAGCGCGAGGATGAAATCATGCGCGCCCGCGAGCCGCGCGGCGTTCATCACCCGCTCGATCGGCATGGCGGGGTCGGCGAGCGCGATATTCTCGCGGATCGAGCGGTTGAACAGGATATTCTCCTGCAGCACCACGCCGATCTGGCGGCGCAGCCAGGCGGGGTCGATCTGGGCGATGTCGGCGCCGTCGACCAGCACCCGGCCGCTCGCCGGCAGATAGAGACGCTGGAGCAATTTGGTGAGCGTCGACTTGCCCGAGCCCGAGGCGCCGGCAATGCCGATCGTGGCGCCGGCGGGCAGGTCGATGTCGATGTCGTCGAGCGTCCAGGGACCATCCGCAGCATAGCGGAAACGGACATTTTCGAAGCGGATATGGCCGGCGAGCGCGGGCAGCGCCGTCCGCGATCCGGCACCGGGCTCGCCGCCCGTGTTGAGGATGTCGCCCATCCGCGCGACCGAGAGGCGGACCTGCTGGAAGTCCTGCCAGAGCTGCGCCATGCGGATGACCGGGCCCGAGACGCGCTGCGCGAACATGTTGAACGCGACCAGCCCGCCGATCGTCAGCGCGCCCGCGATCACCTGCTGCGCGCCGAAGAACAGGATCGCGGCGAGGCTGAGCTTGGAGATGAGCTGAACCGCCTGACTGCCCGAATTGCCGAGGTTTATCACGCGCTGGTTGGCGGCGCTGTAGGCGGCGAGCTGGCGTTCCCAGCGCTCCTGCCATTGCGGCTCGACCGCGGCCGCCTTGAGCGTCTGCATGCCCGAGACGCTTTCGACGAGCAGCGCGTTGTTCGCGGCGCCGCGCGCGAATTTTTCATCGAGCCGGCGGCGCAAAGGGCCGGTGACGAGCAGCGAGACGATCACATAGGCGGGCAGCGTCAGCGCGACGATGAGGAAGAGTGTCGGCGAATAGAGCCACATCGCGACGAGAAAGACGATCGTGAACAGCGGATCGATCAGCACCGTGAGCGAGGCATTGGTCATGAATTCGCGCACCGTTTCCAGCTCGCGGACGCGGGTGACGGTGTCGCCGACGCGGCGGTTCTCGAAATAGGCGAGCGGCAGGCGGAGCAGGTGGCGGAAGAGCCGGCTGCCCAGCTCGACGTCGAGTTTCTGGCTGGTTTCCGAATAGAGCCGGGTGCGCAGCCAGCCGAAGGCGACTTCCCAGAGCGAGACGATCACCAGCCCGATGCTGAGCACCTGGAGGGTGGCGAGGCTGTTGTGCGCGAGCACCTTGTCGACGACGTTCTGGAAGAAGAGCGGCGCTGCGAGCCCTAGCAGGTTGAGTGCGAGGGTGATCAGCAGCACCTCGCCGATCAGCTTTCGATATTTGACGATCTGGGGGACGAACCAGGTCATGTCGAAGGCGGGCGCGGCGACCTGCGCGGCATCGCGCGTCGCGACGAGGAGCAAGGCGCCCGACCAGCGGGCCTCCAGTGCGCTGCGATCCCAGCGCTCGATCTCGGCGCCGGGGCGCTGGACGGCCACGGCGTCCTCGCCGACGCGACCGATCACGAACCAGCCCTCGGGCCCGCCGCCCAGCACCGGCATGGGAAGGCGCTGCAATCGCTCGAAATCGCCGGTGGTGGCGCGGGCGCGGACGCCCTCGATGCGCTTTGCCAGGCGTAACAGATCGGATTCGGTGACGGGGTTGGCATGACCCAGATCGTGGCGCAGCTCGACGGGGTCGGCGGCGATGCGGTGCATGGCGAGGATCAGCGCGAAGGCGGCGAGCCCGCTGTCCGCGGGCGGCTCCGACGAACCGAGGGACAGGTCCTGCTGCACGGTGCGTCTCCGATCGGGTTTCTCAGGCGTTGACAATATGCGGGGTGCGGCGGGCCAGAGTGAGCCCGGCCTCCGGCCCACAGCCGCCGCGCGGCTTTCGCGGTGAGCAATGTGAATCGTCCGGCACGGTCCTTGGTAGCGGCCAAATCCCGGCGAGCGAAGGCGCCGAGGCTCCGGTCGTCGGAGCAAAGGGGCGATTCGGCTTTCGCAGGCGCAGCATATGGTTGACCCGGATGCCATCGCGGGCTGTCTGCTCGCGATTGCGGGGGGTCGCTTTTCAAGCTTGTGACGGAGCCCCGCCATGCCGACCCTCTACATCTCTCCCACCGGCAGCGGTTCGGGCGACGGCTCCAGCGCGGCGAACGCCGCGACGCTGGAGGATCTGCCGCAGCTGATCGCGGCGGCCGGGCCGGGCGGCGAGGTGCTGCTGCTCGCCGACCAGGGCGCTTATACTGCGCCGGCGGGCGCGCTGGCTATCGTTGCGGGCGGAACGGCGAGCGCGCCGGTGACGGTCCGCGGCGTCGACAGCGCGGGCAATGCGATGGCGGCGACGATCACCGGCACGCGAAGCGAGCCTTTCGATCCGGCCATGCCGCCGGGCGAGGAGATATTCCGGCTGCTCAACGGCGCGGACAATCTGCGCTTCAGCGATCTGGCGTTCCAGAATGTCGGCACGGCCTTTCGCGTTGGCGCGGACGTCGGGAACCTGGCGATCGAGCATGTCGAGGCGACGAATGTCGCCCGCTTCTTCGACAATATGGTCTCGGGCGCCAACGCCAGCGCGACGATCACTGGCCTCACGATCCGCGACGTCGCCGTGAACGGCTATTCCAAGGGCGCGATCCGCATCCAGTACAACAGCAATGACATCCTGATCGAGGATGTGCGCGGCGACAGCCGGTTTCAGGACGGCGACAATTTCGCGATCGGCGTGCATCTCACCGACACCGTGCACGATGTGACGATCGATCGCGTCGCGATGCGCAACGCGCTCGACACGGTGAACGACTATCGCAACGGCGACGGCTTTGCGACCGAGCGCGGCACCTATGACATTACGCTGCGCGACGTGATCGCCACGAGCAACAGCGACGGCGGGCTCGACCTGAAGAGCGACAATATCGTGATCGACGGCGCGATCGTTTCGGGCAACGGCCGCAATATCCGGCTGTGGGGCACGGGCGCCGAGCTGAGCAATATCGTCAGCCTCGACGCGGGCGCGCCGCTGGCGGGCGGCAACCGCGAGCATATCTGGCTGGCCGAAGGCGCGAGTGCGACGATCGACGGCGCGTTTTTCTCCGACCCCGGCTCGCCAACCCTGTTCAACCTCGCCGAGCGGAACGGCCGGCTGGCGGTCGAGGATTTCGGGTTCGTCATCGGACCCGGCACGACCCAGTCGGTGCGCGGCACCGGATCGGTGCTGACGCTGACCGGTGAGCGTATCGCGGTGACGGCAGGGACCGCAAGCGACGACCTGCTGGCGGGCACCGCCGCCGCCGATGCGCTGGCGGGGGGCGGCGGGCGCGACATGCTGAGCGGCGGGGCGGGCAATGACCTGCTTGCGGGCGGGGCGGGCGACGACATGCTGGTCGGCGATGCCGGCGACGACCGCGTCGAAGGCGGCACCGGGCGCGACATCATGGTCGGCGGCGCGGGGAGCGACCTGCTCAGCTATGCCGGCAGCGCCGCGGGCGTGCGGATCGACCTGTTGCGCCTCGCCGCCGGTGGCGGCGATGCCGAAGGCGATCTGTTCGACGGGTTCGAGGGGATCGAAGGCTCGGCCTTTGCCGATGTCCTTGCGGGCGACGCGGGCGCGAACCGGCTGTTCGGCGGCGCGGGCGACGACGCGCTTTCGGGCGGGGCGGGCGACGACATGCTCGACGGCGGCGCGGGCGCGGACCTGCTCGACGGCGGCGCCGGGTTCGATTGTGTCGATTATGGCAGCAGCGCCGCGGCGGTGGTCGTCGATCTCGCCAATGGCGCGGCGAGCGGCGGCGAGGCGGCGGGCGACCGGCTGGTGAGCATCGAGGCGGTGCGCGGTTCGGGCTTTGCCGATACGCTGTCGGGGGGTGACGGCGCGGACTGGATCGAGGGCGGCGCGGGCGACGATCGGATCGACGGGCGCGGCGAAGACGACCTGCTTCTCGGCGGGGCGGGCGCCGATACGCTGATCGGCGGCGCGGGGATCGACAGCGCGGATTATTCGACCAGCGGCGGGGCGGTCACCATCGACCTTGCCGCGGGCACGGGAAGCGGCGGCGATGCCGAGGGCGACCGGATCGAGGGGATCGAGCAACTGATCGGTTCGGCTTTCGGCGATGTGCTCACCGGCGACGGTTTCGACAATATATTGACCGGCGGCGCAGGCGCGGACCGGCTGACCGGCGGCGCCGGGATCGACACCGCCGATTATTCGGCGAGCGGTGCCGCGGTGACCGCGGTGCTGGGCGGCACCGGCAGCGGCGGCGATGCCGAGGGCGACGTGCTGGGGGGAATCGAGAATCTGGTCGGCGGCGCGTTTGACGACGTGTTGATCGGCGACGGCGCGGTCAATGTCCTGTCGGGCGGTACCGGGGACGACCGGCTGGTCGGCAATGGCGGGGCGGACCGGCTCGACGGCGGAGCGGGGTTCGATGTGGCCGACTTTTCGGCCAGCGCGAACATGGTGACGGCGGACCTTGCGGCGGGCACGGTTTCGGGCGGGGTCAGCCTGACCGCGATCGAGGGCCTGGCCGGATCGGCGTTCGACGACGCGCTGAACGGCGACGCCGGCGACAACCTGCTGGTCGGCGGCCGAGGTGCGGACTTGCTCGACGGGCGCGACGGTTTCGATACCGCCGACTATTCGGATTCGGCCGCGGCAGTGCAGGTCGACCTTGCCCTGTCGGTACAGGGCGGCGCAGGCGATGCGGCGGGCGACCGGCTGGTGAGCATCGAGGCGCTGGTAGGCTCGGCGTTCGACGATTCGCTGGCGGGCTTGGATGGCGCCGAAGCGTTGTATGGCGGCGCAGGGGCGGACCGGCTCGAAGGGCGCGGCGGCGACGATCTGCTCGAGGGCGGGGCGGGCGCCGATATGCTGATCGGCGGCGCCGGTATCGACACGGTCGACTATAGCGCCAATACAAGCGCCGTCTCGATCAACCTCCAGACCGGCGCGAGCAGCGGCGGCGATGCCGAGGGGGACCGGTTCGACGGGGTCGAGCATTTCATCGGCACCGGTTTCGCCGACACGATCATCGGCGACGGAGCGGACCAGATACTGGTCGGCGGCGCGTCGGGCGACCGGCTGGACGGGGCGGGCGGTTTCGACACCCTGGTCTATTCGGGCAGCGCGGCAGGGGTGAGGGTCAACCTCGCGACCAATATCCTGTCGGGCGGCGACGCGCAGGGTGACAGCATTTCCGGAATCGAAGGGCTGGTGGGCAGCGCCTTCGCCGACACGTTGACGGGCGACGCGAACGCCAACCGGATCGAGGGCGGCGGCGGTAACGACGCGATCGACGGCGGCGCGGGCGCGGACGTGATGATCGGCGGCGAGGGCAATGATTCCTATATCGTCGACGACGCCGGCGACCAGGTGGTCGAGGCGGTCGGCGGAGGGAGCGACATCGTGCGCACCAGCCTGTCCTCGCTGACGCTCGCCGACGGGGTCGAGGACCTGAGCTATGTCGGTAGCGGCGGCTTCTCCGGCACCGGCAATGCGCTCGATAACAGCCTCTATGGCAAGGCGCTGAACGACGCGCTCTACGGTCTCGATGGCGACGACAAGCTGGTGGGCGGCGCGGGCGCGGACCTGCTCGACGGCGGGGCCGGACGCGACCAGGTGGATTATACCAAATCTGCCGCGATCACCGTGAACCTGGTCACCAACGTCAATCACGGCGGCGAGGCGGAAGGCGATCGGCTGGTGGGAATAGAGATTGTGATCGGTTCCAACTATGCCGACAGCATCACCGGCAGCGACGACCCGCTGGCCGGCGACACGCTGTACGGCCGCGGCGGCGGCGATGTGCTGGTCGGCGGCGCGGGCGACGACCAGCTCGACGGCGGCAGCGGCAACGATGTGCTGCGCGGCGGCGCCGGCAACGACCTCTATGTCGTATATGAGGCCGGCGACCAGGTGATCGAGGCGGCGGGCGAAGGCCGCGACCGCATCCGGACCGCGGCGCGCAGCTACACGCTCGGCGCCAATATCGAGGAGCTGGTCTATACCGGGACGATCGGGGCGGCGATGACCGGCAATGCGCTCGACAATTTCGTCGTCGGCGGCGGCGGCGAGGATCAGCTGGCCGGAGGCGACGGCGCGGACGTGCTGCGCGGCGGCGCGGGCGGCGATCTGCTCGACGGCGGCGCGGGATCGGATACCGTCGAATATGCCGGCTCGCTCGGCGGTGTGCTGGTCAACCTGCGCAGCCAGACCGCGACCGGCGGCGATGCCACCGGCGACCGGCTGATCGCTATCGAAAATGCCGAGGGCTCGGCCTTTGCGGATGTACTGCTCGGCAGCGCCGGGGCCAATGTGCTGACCGGCGGCGAAGGCGACGACGCACTCTCCGGTGATGCCGGCAACGACATGCTGCGCGGCGGGGCGGGCGTCGACCGGCTCGATGGCGGCAAGAACGAGGATGCGCTCTACGGCGACGACGACGACGACACGCTGTATGGCGGGCAGCAGACCGACCGGCTCTATGGCGGCGCAGGCAACGACCTTCTGGTCGGCGATACCGAATGGATCTCTTCGCTGGCCGCGCGGGATACGCTCGATGGCGGCGACGGCGACGACGTGCTGGTCGGGGACGGGATGAGCATGACGGCAAGCGGCGTTGGCGGCGTGGATACGCTGATCGGCGGGCTCGGCGACGACGTGCTGTACGGCGACGCAATGACCATGGCGGCCGGAGCGCGCGGGGGCAATGACAAGCTGACCGGCGGCGGCGGGAGCGACCGCTTCGTCTTCGCGCCCGGTTCGGGCGCCGACGAGATCACCGATTTCACGCGCGGCGGCGCAGAAGCCGACCGGATCGACCTCAGCGCCTTCGACATCGCCTATGAGGCGCTGCGCTTCACCACGAGCAGCACCGGGGTGACGGTTCAGCTCGGCGGTACCGATACGATCTTCGTTCGCGGCGCCACCGCGCTCGACCCGGCCGACTTCGTCTTCGGCTGAGCATCGCACCGTTCGGCCGAGGGATACCTATGGCCCTCTCCCGCAAAGGGCGGAGGAAAGTCAGCCGAAGACGAAATCGTCGGGCGAAAACGCCTGCGCACCGCGGACGAAGATGCTGTCCGCGCCCATCGTGATGCGGACGCCGTCCGCGCTCGCCGTGAAGCCGAGCCGTTCATAGGCGATGTCGAAGGCACTGAGGTCGATATGGTCCGCTCCGGAGGTGAAGTCGCTGATCTCGTCGGCGCCCGAACCGGGCGCGAAGACGAACCAGTCGGCGCCCGCGCCGCCCGCCAGCAGATCGTCGCCGCCGCCGCCTATCAGGTGATCGGGACCGTCGCCGCCGTAGAGCTTGTCGTCGCCGCCGGCCACCGTCGCGGCCGACTCGCGGCCGTCGCCATAGAGCCAGTCGGCGCCGTCGCCCCCCTCCAGCGTGTCGGCCCCGCCGCGGGCGCTGTCCGTCATCGCGTCGCCGTCGCCGATCAATATGTCGTTGCCCGCGCCGCCGGTCAGCCGGTCGTTGCCTCCCCTGCCGCTGCCATAGATATTGGTCGCATCGCCGATCAGCAGATCGGCATCGTCGCCGCCATCGAGCCGGTCGTGGGCGCCCCGGCTGCTCAACCATTCCTGGTCGCCGATCAGCCGGTCCGCGCCCATGCCGCCGAAAAGCGCGTCGGACTGCCAGCCGCCGAGCAGCATGTCCGCGCCGGATTGGCCCTGAAGCAGGTCCTCGCCATTGCTGCCGACGAGCCAATCGTCTCCCGAATTGCCGGCGATGTCGTCATTGCCGTCGAGCCCGCCCAGCGTGTCGCTGCCCGCGCCCCCGATCAGGCTGTTGGCGAGCGCGTTGCCATTGCCGATGAAATCGGCGGCACCGCGGCGGATCAGTTGTTCGATATGACCGGCGAGCGTGTAGCCCTCCAGCGTCGTTTCGACCCGATCGAACCCGGCGTCAGCTGCCTCGGCGATCCGGTCACCGGTGTCGTCGACAAGGAAAATATCGTCGCCGGCCGTGCCCTGCAGCGCGTCGGCCGTCGCGGTGTCGGGCAGGGGAAGCAGCGCGATAAAGTCGGTCGCGCCGGGCGAGGCATCGCCGCGATCGACCGTCAGCGTTTCGCGGATCGTCTCGATGCCGCTGAGACCGGGAAGCGAATCGCGGGTGAGTAGCGTCGCGAGTTCGGACAAGGTGATCTCGACGCCCTGCAGCGTGAGCCGCCCCTGCGAAGAGATCACCTTGGTGCGCGACCCGGCATCCTCGAAGCGGCCGCCGATCACGGTGACATCGGCGTCGTTGTCGAGCCAGAGCTGGTTCTGTTCGGAAATGCCGCCGCGCAGCACCGGATTGAGGCCCGTCGAGTCGATCAGCGTGGCCTCGCCCCATAGCCGGTAGTTGCGGCCGTTCTCCTCGCTGAGCGCGCGGACGACCAGAGTGCCGCTCGACTTGAGGTCGTACCCACCGTCGCTGTTGCCGCGCGCGACCGTGTCGATCAAACGCACGTCATACACGCCGCGCTCGGTTGCGAAGCCGTCGCCGTTGAAATAGGCGCCGGCGGTGCTCTGGATATTCTCCATCACCACGCGGCTGAGCGTGACGTTGTGGACGGTGTCGTCGAGATGGATTCCCGCGGGCAGGTCGTCGCCGGTCTGCCCCGCCATGTCCGCGGTGACATTGTCGATCACGACGTTGTTGGTGTCGTACTGGAGGCGGATCGCGACCCTGGAGAAACCCTGCACATCGACGTCGCGGATCGTAAGCCCGCTGATCGTCGCGGTGCCGGAGGGCGCGCTGGCATAATCTTCGAAGAAGCGGCGGACGTTATTCGCGTCGACATCCTCGACATGGAGATTGGCGAGATCGGCGGTGACGCGGAAGGCGGTGCCGACATTGTCGATCCGCAAGTCGCGAAATTCGAGATTGTCGGCGCCCGTGCCGAGCTTGAACAATTCGTTGCCTGCGGCGTCGCCCGCCTGCCAGTCGGCCGGGCGCGAGCCGGTGAACTGCGCCGCCATGGCATTGCCGTCCGAATCGATGCCGCGCACCACCACCGGCTCGCCCTCCGACCCGCCGCGCGTGATGCCGAGGATGCCGGTGACGTTGTAACCGCCCTGGTCGGCGAGCAGCAGCACTTCGCCCCCCGGCCCCGCGCGTCCGATCAGCGTGTTGAGCGAGCCGATCGACGCTGCATTGTTGATATCGCTGCCACTTTTGTCGCCGGATCCGGCGGGCGAGATATACAGGCTTGGCATGACGAACGACCCCTTGCTGTTACGTCGAGGTTAACCTCGACAAATCCGACATGATGCACGGCACCATGGTTAAGCCAGCGTTATCCTGATCATCGGAGCGGTTATTGCGATGGAGCGCGGGGACTTTCGGGCCGATCGCGCGGCGTCTCGCTTGGTCGAGAAATTCGGCCCAGCGCATTCTTGTCCGGCGCCTGAGTCGTTGACATGAAATGATTTTTACACCGCGCGGCCGAGTCGAAAGCGGCATGATCGCACCAGTGCCGGCCAATCCGCGATCGGCCGAAAGCGAAATGGAGCGGCGGCGTCCATAGCCGTTCGTTGAACCACAAGTGTAACATAGCTCTCCTACGGGCGCCGCATGGCTGTGTTATCTCCGCAACGCATCGAGTGGCTCGCGCGCAAGATTCTTCCGCACGAAGCCGAGCTTCGCACCTGGCTCCGGCGCCGGCCGCTGGTCGGACTCGACGTCGACGATGTCGTTCAGGAATCCTATGTCATCCTGGCCGGCCTCGGATCGGTAGATCACATCCGCAACCCGCGAACCTATCTGTTCGAGGTCGCCAAATCGGTCGTCCTGATGGCGTTGCGGCGCTCGCGCGTCGTTTCGTTCAGCACCCTAGCCGACATCGAAGGACTCGAAATATCCTGCGATGCGCCGGGACCCGAAAGCATCGCAGCGGGGCGTCAGGAACTGTCGCGCGTCGCGGCGTTGATCGCCGATCTTCCGCCCAAATGCCGCGAGGTGTTCACGTTGCGCAAGGTTCACGAACTCTCGCAGCGCGAGGTCGCCCGCAAGATGGGAATTTCGGAGAATACTGTCGAAAAGCACATGGGTAGGGCGATCCGTCTTCTATCGGCTGCAATCGCCTATGGCGGAAAGTCGGCGATCGCGGCATCTGATGCATATGATCGAGACTTCGCCCGACCCGAGCCGCAGGGAAACCGCCTCGCAAATTGAAGAAGCGGCGGCCGCATGGGCGGCCAGAACCGACCGCGGACCGCTCGCTCCCGACGATCAGGCGGCGCTCGACGCCTGGTTGCAGGGCGACAGCCGCCGTATCGGCGCCTATGCACGCGCGCTTGCCGTCAACGCGCATTTCGATCGCGCCGCCGCCTTGGGCACGAATTTCTCGCCGGCCGATTTCGAGGATGCGACGAAGCCCGCGCCGCAGGTGGCGCGGCGGAAATTCATTCTGGCAAGCGGCGGCGCGCTCGCGGCTTCGGTTGCCGCGCTGGCCGGCTATGGCCTGCTGGCTGCGCGGTCGACAATCAGGACGGGCAAGGGCGACATGCGCCGCGTCACCCTGGCCGAGGGATCGGCGATTACGCTCAACACCGACAGCCGCATCGAGCCCAGGATCGAGGACAAGCTGCGCGAGGTCGATCTGGTCGAAGGCGAAGTCCTGTTCGACGTCGCGCGCGACCGGCAACGGCCCTTCATCGTGCGGGCGGGACATGCCCGCATTCGCGTTCTGGGCACGAGTTTCACGGTTCGGCGTTTCGGCGACGATGCGGTCGAGGTCACCGTCTTCGAAGGGCTGGTCGAAGTGGGAGGCGCCGGCGACGGGCGGAAACAACTGCTTCGCGCGGGCGAGCGGACGCGCCTCCTCGCCGGTGGGGGCTTTCGCACCGAGCGTCTGGCGCCGACCGTGCTCGAACGATCGGTGGGTTGGCGCCGCGGACTTCTCGACCTCGAAGGCATGACGCTCGACCAGGCCGCCGCCGAATATGCCCGCTATTCGGACCGTCGCATCGAGATCGGCGACCGGACGGTCGGCGCGATGAAGGTGGCGGGCGTCTATTCGACGAGCGATCCAATCGGCTTTGCCGAGGCGGCCGCGCTCAGCCTGGGTATCCGCGCCGAGCCGATATCCGACGGAGTAAGGCTCGCCCTTCCATAGCGATCGAAGTTTTTTTCCGTCGGCGATGGCGGAAAGATCGCTGCACGTCATCCAGCCCCCGAACCATGGCTGAAGCAACAAGTTCGGGGGCGTTAAAATGTATTTGAGGTCGGTATTGAGCAGCGGCGTCGCCGTTGCCGCACTCGCAATTTCGTCGCCGGCGGCGGCGCAGACGATCAGCTTCGATATTCCGTCGCAGAGCCTTCCGGCGGCGATCTCGGCCTTCGGACGCCAGGCGGGGCTTCAGATCGTGGCGCCCGTCGCCGGTTTCGAACATGCCAAATCGCGGCCGATCGTCGGAAAGATGACGTCGCGCGACGCATTGCGCAAGCTGCTGGTGAGCACGGGCCTCGAAATCGTATCGGACGCCGGCGGCGTTGTCGTCCTGCGCGCCCGCGCCGCGGCGAACGGTTCGGCGAGCCCGGCCGGATCGAGCCCGGCCCGGTCGGGCGAACAGCGCGCCGCGGGTGAGGGCATCGTTACCGGCCGCGTGCTCGACCCGGCAACGGGCGAATATCTGCGCAACGCGATCGTCAGCGTCGAGACCGCCGACGGCCGCCGCCGCTCGACCAATTCGGGCGAGCGCGGCGAATATCGGATGGTCGACGTCCCGGCGGGCCCGGCGAGCATCGCCATCAGCTATACGGGTTACAGCGATCACGTCGAAACGATCGACGTCGCCGCCGGCGTCACGACACGTCACGACGTCGAGCTGGTCCGCCCCGGGGCGGAGGGCGCGCAGGATATCGTCGTGGTCGCCAGCGTCCTCGAAGGCGATGCGCGCGCGATCATGAACCAGCGCGAATCGATGGACATCAAGAATAATCTGTCGGCCGAATCCTATGGCGATATCGCCGACGGCAATCCGGCCGAATTCCTGAAATTCATGTCGGGCGTCGACACCGACGGCACGAACGGCACCGCGATCAGCGTTTCGCTGCGCGGCATGCCGTCGGACTATACGCAGGTGACCCTCAACGGCACCAGCATGGCCTCGGCGGATGCCAATACCGGCGCGGGTTCGGCGCGCGTGTTCAGTTTCGAAGGCGTCTCGCTCGCCGGCATCGATTCGATCGAGATTTCGAAAACGATCAGCGCCGACGTCGATGCCAATGCGCCGGCGGGAACGATCAACATCCGTACCAAGCGCGCCTTCGACCGAAAGCGCCGGCTGTTCAACGTACAGTTGAGCGGCGCGACGAGCGCCGATCTTTGGGAAGGGCGCAATACCGGGCCGCAGGAAGGCGGCTTCGATGCGCCGCTGTTGCCGAATGGCGAGGTCCAGTTTTCGGACAGCTTTTTCGGCCGCCGGCTGGGGGTGATGGCGAGCTTCGGCTTTACCAACACCTATATCGAGCGCGAGGAAATCACCAACAGCCGCAACTATGCGCCCACTGCGATCAGCCCCGACCCGCTCGCGACAACCGTCATCGCGGCGCAGAGCCAGTTCCGCAAGACGTCGCGGATGGCGGGCGCGCTCAACCTCGACTTCAGGGCCAGCGACGAGCTGATCCTGTCGCTCGCGAGCAACCTCAACCGGGGCAGGGTCTATCAGCAGGAGCTCACGCCGACCTTCACCACGGGCGCGCGGACCGTCGGCGTGACGGGCGATGCGGGGCTGGATTTCACGACGCAGCAGGGCGCCGCGGCGAACAGCTTCCGGGCGGCGAGCGCGGTCCAGTACAAGATCAACAAGGGCTTTTCACTCACCCCCGGTTTCGAATGGACGCGCGGCGGCCTGCGGCTCGACGGCTATCTGTCGTGGTCGCGCGCCAAGAGCCGTTACGACAGCCCGTCGAAGGGCGCGGTCAACGCCTTGCTCAGCACGGTCAATTCGACAGGGAATTTTTCCGCCGAACGGAGCGAGCTTACCGAAGCCGATTGGGACATCCGGCAGGTCAGCGGCCCCGACTGGACCGATTCCGATTCCTTCACCCTGTCCGGTACGCCGAGGATCCGGCTCAACAACGGCAACACATCCGAGGTCGATTTCAAGACCGCAGCGATGAACCTGACCTATGATACGTCGGTGGGCGGGATCGAGGCATCGTTCAAGACGGGCTTCAAGGTCCAGCGGTCCGAATATGAGTTTTCGAACCGCTCGGCCGAAAATGAATATTCCTATGTCGGTCCGATGAGCAACGCCGAGTTTCTTCGCGCCATCGGCTCGTTCACCGATCTTTCGTCCTATTCCGACAGCGGCCTGAAGCTGAGTTCGCTTTCCGGAAGCGAAAAGCTGTACATGCCGAGCCTGTACAAGGTCTGGCAGCTGTTCGAGGCGAACCCCGACCACTGGCAGCGCAGCTTTACCGCGGCGAACTGGTACAGCGCCAACGTCGCCAGCGACGCGCATTTCCGGGAGACCAACGCCGCCGTCTACGGCATGGCCACGATCACGCCGTTCGAAAGCCTGCGGCTGCGCGGCGGCCTGCGCTGGGAACAGACCCGCACCGCATCGCGCGAATTCGATGCGCTGACCGCGGAGGAGGTTCGCGCGGCGGGTTTCGACGTCTCCGACAGCACCGGACGGGCCACGACGATCGAGGGGCTCGAATATCAATATCTCTCGCGGCCGAAGATCTATCGCAAAGGCAAATACGACTATTTCTTCCCGAGCGCGTCGCTGAAATATTCGCTCGGCCGCAACACCGACCTGCAGCTCGGCTACAGCAACACGATCCTGCGGCCGCCCGTCAGCCAGCTGGCCGGCGTCTGGTCGGTGAACGATCTCGACCGGATCATCCGGGCGCCCAACCCCAACCTCGAACCCGCGGTCTCGGACAATTTTTCGGCGCGGCTCGCGCATTATTTCGAACCCGTCGGCCTGGTCGCGATCAACCTCTATATGAATCGCACGAAGGGGCTGTTCCAGGAGCAGGAGCTGACCGCCGAGGAGTTCGGTTATACCGGCACCCAATATGCCGATTACACCTTCATCACCACGACGACGGTGGGCGGCGATGCGGTCAACATCAAGGGCGTCGAGTTCGAGTTCAACCACGCGCTGACCTATCTGCCCGCGCCGTTCGACGGCCTGTCGGTCCGCGGTTCCTATATGTATAACGACCCGGATATCCCGATCGTTCGTGTCGCCGACCATGTCGGCAGCTTCTCCCTCTCCTACAAGAAGGGGCCGGTGAAGCTGTATCTCAACAGTGTGTGGACCGGCGAAAAATATCGCAGCACGACGCCGTCGTGGTTCGAGGAACGCATCGACATGAATCTGTCGGGCAGCGTCGCCTTTCACCGCGGCTGGGAAGCCTTTTTCTCGATCCGCAACCTGCTGAACGAACCGGTGAACGTCATCGTGCCCGGCAGTCTCGCCGCAAGCGGCCCGCTGGGCGATCACAGCGCGATCTATGTCCACAACGGCCGCAGCGGCGTGATCGGCGTCCGGGCGCGCTTCTAGCGGCCGCGAAGGAGGCATCCATGGTCTTCTATCGAAACAAGCTGAAGGCGGGGTTGGCGTTGCTCGCCGCGCTTGCCGGTCCTGCCAGCGCCGGAGCGGCGGAGGCGCCCCGGCGGACGTGCGGCGAATTCAGGGTCGCGATGATTCCCGATACGCAGAACTATGTCGATTACCGGCATCAGAAATGGTCGGGTTTCCCCTTCGACGCGGTCGAGCAATTCTATGGGCAGATGCGCTGGGTGGCGGAGAATTCCGCAGGGGCCGGCGGCGATATCGCGTTCGCGACCCATGTCGGCGACGTCTGGCAGCATTATTCCGAATGGATGGACCCGGCGCACGCCGCGCGCGGTTTCAAATGGATTCCGAACGGCGGTTCGGAAGTCGCAATGTCGCCCAAGGTCCATGCAAGGGGGTTCGAGATTCCCGTGGCGGTGCAGGCCTACCAGCTCGTGGCGGGCAAGCTGCCCTTTTCGGTCGTGCCGGGCAATCACGACTTCGACGCGCTGTGGACCGATCCCGCACATCCGCCGCAGCCCGAGCAAGAAAAGGCGGGGGTGCGCCATGTCGGGGGGCTGACCGGTTTCCGATCGGCCTTTTCGGACAAATCGGCATTCTTTGCGGGGCAGCCCTGGTACGTCGGATCGCATGACGGCGGCGCCGACAGCGCGCAGGTCTTTCGCGCGGGACAGTGCCGCTTTCTGCATATCGGCCTGCAATATCATGCCCCCGACGCCTCCCTCGCCTGGGCGAGCGCGATGATCGACCGCTTTCCGGGGTTGCCGACCATCGTGTCGACGCACGATTATCTGGGGCGCGACGGGCAGCGCAATCTGAAGTCGAACCCCCGCAACAGCATACTCGACCCGCTCGACAATGATCCGGAGATGATGTGGGACGAGTTCGTAAGCCGTCACGACCAGATTTTCCTGGTGCTGAGCGGTCATGTCGGCGGCCAGGGTTTCAGCATCGATACGAACCGGTCGGGCGGTAAGGTCTATCAGATGATGGCCGACTATCAGGGACGGGGCCAGACGGCGAAAGACGCGGGCGCCGAAGGCAGCGATGTCGGCGATGGCTGGCTGCGGCTCCTGACCTTCCGCCTCGACACCGCGAAGCCGAGTATCGACGTCCGGACCTTTTCGACCCATTATGGGAAATATGCGTCGGAGCTTCCCGAATATGCGGGGTGGTACAAGGCGCACGACGGACAGGGCGATCTGTCCGACGCCGATTATCTGAAGCGCGACGAATTCACGATCGAACTGGACGATTTCCACCGGCGCTTCGGCGCGCCGGATGCCCCGCCGCCAAAGCGCGGTTCCTGACCGCTTCCTTCCCATTCTGTCCCGGAGAATCTCATGGATCGCCGTAACCTCATCAAATCCGCCGGTTCGCTCGCCATCTTCGCGGGCTTGTCCGTCCGGCCCGTTTTCGCGCGACCGATCGAGGGTTACCCGTTCACGCTCGGCGTCGCCTCGGGCGATCCCCATCCCGACGGCTTTGTCCTCTGGACCCGCCTCGCGCCCAACCCGCTCGAGCCCGGCAGCGGCATGCCGATGGCGACGGTTCCGGTGCAATGGCAGGTGGCGAAGGACGAGCGTTTCGCGCAGATCGTGCAATCGGGCGAGGCGATGGCGCGGCCCGAGCTCGGCCATTCGGTTCATGCCGAGGTTCGGGGGCTCGAACCCGCACGCCGCTATTGGTATCGCTTCCTGGTGGAAGGCGAAGCGAGCCCCGTCGGCACCGTGCGCTCGGCGCCGGCGGCGGGCGCCGCGGTCGACCGGCTCCGCATCGGCGTTGCGGGCTGCCAGAATTATGAGAGCGGCTATTTCACCGCCTATCGCTATTTGAGCGAAGAGCCCGATCTCGACGCCATCTTTCACTATGGCGACTATATCTACGAAGGCCGGTCCGGGCGCAGTTGTCCGAAGATGGGGGAGGGGGAGCGAACCTGTTTCCGCAGCCATGCCGGCGACGAAATCTATTCGCTCGACGATTATCGCCGACGCCACGCGCAGTACAAGATGGACGAAGACCTCCAGTCGGCGCACCGCGCCGCGGCCTTCCTGTCCACCTGGGACGATCATGAGGTCGATAATAATTGGGCGGACGATCGCGACGAAAACGGCACGCCGCCCGAAGCATTTGTGCTGCGCCGCTTCGCCGCGATGCAGGCGTGGTACGAAAATATGCCCGTCCGGCGCGCGCTGTTCCCGACGCCCGCGGGCCTGCGCATGCACCGGCGGCTCGATTACGGCCGGCGGCTGCGTATCCATCTGCTCGACACGCGCCAGTATCGCGCCGATCAGCGCTGCGGTCCCGGGGAAGCGGAGCACTGTCGTCCCTCCGGCGATCGCGGTCCCTCGCAAATGCTGGGCGCCGAACAGGAGGCGTGGCTGAAGGACGGGCTGGGGGGCGACTTCGGCTGGAACCTGCTTGCCCAGCAGGTGATGATGATGCCGTTCGTCTATCCCGAAAGCCGCGCCCAAGGGCCCACCAACCTCGATTCCTGGAGCGGCTATTCCGACGCCCGGGCGCGGCTGGTCGATGCGATCGCCGAACGAAAGCTCAACAACGTCATCGTATCCACCGGCGACGTCCACAAGCATCATGCGGGCATCGTTCCGCTACGCGAAGGCGAACTCGACGGACCCGCCGCGGCGACGGAATATGTGGCGAGCTCGATTGCGTCGGGCGGCGACGGCGCGGACATCCCCGCGGGCTGGGAAAAGGTTCCCGAGCAAAACCCCCATACGAAATTGCTGAACGACCGCCGGGGGTATCAGCTTTTCACGATCGGGAAGGACAGCTGGCGGACCGATGTGGTCGGCGTGACCAAGGTCAGCGATCGGAGCGGTGCCAAGCAGAAGATCGCGACGCTGGTGACGCTTCCGCAACAGCCTGGAATCCACCGCGAATAATAACCGCGGAGGGCGGCCGCCTATTCGGGCGAAGTCGCCGGGCTGCGCGCCAGCAGCTCGATCTGGTGGCCATCGGGATCGGTCAGGACGGCGATCCGCATCCCGGCATAATCGACCGGACCAAGCGCGGTTTGGGCGCCGCGGTCGATCATCCGGGCTGAAATCCTGTCGACGTCGGCGACGAAATAGCCCGTCGGCCCCTGTGCCGCACCGCGGTCGATCGCGCGGCCGTCCTTCCAGCGGCAGAGCACGACGCTGGCACCCTGTTTGGCCGGAGCGAGGATGACTTCGTCGAACTTGCCCGCGTCGATCCGCCGCTGTTCGCGAAAGCCGAGGCAGACCGAATAGAAGTCGATCGAGCGGTCGAGGTCGGCGACGAAAATCTTGTAGAAGGCGGGCGCGGTCTCGATGACGATTTCGTCTGCTGGCATGTCAAACCCCTGTCTGTTCGGTGTGATGGACGGCGCCGTAGCGCCGATTGGCGTAAACGAGCGCGGCCTCGCCCGCGCCCAGTTGCACGTCGCGAACCGCGCAGAGCAGGACGCTGTGCGTGCCGAAGCCATGCGCCTCGACGAGGTCGCATTGCAGCGCCGCAGCGGCACTGCGCAGCAGCGGCGGCGCGCCCGGACGGCAGAGCCAGTCGCCTTCGGCGAAGCGGTCTTCGCGATGCCCGAGCGCGCCCGAGAAGCGCATCGCCAGCGCATCGTCGCCGGGGGCGAGCATGTTGAGGCAAAGGCGCCGCGATGCAATGATCGCGCCGTGCGTCGCCGATCCGCGATCGATCGAGAGGATCATCGACATCGGATCGACCGACAGCGAGCAGGCCGCGGTCATCGTCATGCCGTGGCGTTGCCCCTCGACCTCGGCGGTGACGATATGGACGGTCGCAGCGAGCCGCGCCATCGATTCGCGAAACGCGTCGAGGCTGGGGATCATCGTCACGATCAGATCTGCCGGGTCGCGGTCGCCCAAAAGCGGCGGCGGACCTCGGCGCGGAGGACCTTGCCCGCTTCGCTGTGCGGAATCGTCTCGACGAAATCGATCGAGCGCGGTCGTTTGAACGCGGCGAGACGTTCGCGCGCATAAGCGAGTAGGTGGCGTTCGAGTTCGGGTGAGGCCGCGAAGCCGTCGGCGAGCGCGACCACCGCCTTCACTTCTTCGCCCCACTCCTCGTTCGGCACGCCGACGGTGCAGACCTCGCGCACCGCGGGATGGCCGGCGAGTGCATTGTCGACTTCCTGCGGGTAGATGTTGACCCCGCCCGAGATGATTACCTCGGCCGAGCGGCCGGTGAGATAGAGATAGCCGTCCGCGTCGACATAGCCGAGGTCGCCGACGCTGTAATGGCTGCGGCCGAAGGTTTCGGCGTTCTTTTCGGGCGCGCGGAAATAGCTGGGGCTGGTCGCCGGATTATAGGGAAAGCTGACGAAGCCGAGCTCGCCGGGCGCGCAGACATTGCCGTCGGCGTCGCGGACCGACGTCAGCGAGCCCTCGGGGATGCGGCCGACGCTGCCGGGCTTCTTGAGCCAATCCTCCGACGTGATGCCGATCCCCGGCGAGGCCTCCGTCGCGCCATAATATTCGTGGAGGACGGGCCCGAACCAGTCGATCATCGCACGCTTGACCTCGGGCGAGGTGGGCGCGGCGCCATGGAAGATGCGCTTCAGGCTCGACAGGTCGGCGGTCTCGCGCACCTCTTCCGGCAGCGCGAGAAGGCGGCGGAACATCGTGCTCACCATATGCGAATGGGTGACGCGATATTTGCCGACGAGAGACAGCCATTCCGCGGCGTCGAAACGCTCCATCATCAGCAGCGGAATTCCCGACGCGATCGCAAAGGCGATGTCGAAGGTCAGCGGGCCGCCGTGATAGGCGGGGCCGCAGAGCAGGTTGAGATCGCCGTCGCGATAATCGCAGAGGCTGTTCTCGCGTTGCGGCATCAATATGATCGGGTTCTGCCGCACCACGCCTTTCGGCTGGCCGGTGGTTCCCGAAGTGTAGAGCATGACGGTGCCGATGATCGGGTCGGCCGGATCGGCGGGTTCCTGCCGGTCGAGCGCGTGTGTATAGCTGTCGAAACCCGCGCGCGCGACGCCGGTCGTCAAGCGCGTCGCGACATCCCTTGTCGGCGCGGGCGCGGTCAGGTCGACGAACTCGCCCTGGACGACCCACGCCTTCGCCTCGCAATCGGTCAGGATATAGGAGGCCTCGCGCGGCGAAAGATGCCAGTTGATCGGGGTCAGGCGGAGGCCGCCGCGCTGGCAGGCGAGATAGGTTTCGATGAATTGGGGGATATTGCCGCAGAGAAGCGCGACGCCGTCGCCGGGCACCAGACCGGCCGCGCGGAAATGCGCAAGCAGCCGGTTGGCGTTGCCGTTGAGTTCGGCGAAGCTGCGATTGCCGCGCGGCGACAGGAGCGCGGCCCGATCGCCATTGCGGCGCGCCCAATGGCTGAACAACATGCCCTTTCCGGCAAGAGCGAAAAGCTCTTCGGCGGTCGGTTCTACCGGGGCCGCTTCGGCCACCGCGCTATCGGTCATAAGGGGCTCGTCCGAAAAGACGGAGGGCGGCGCGTCGTCCACTGGCCGCCCTCCAGTAGAGGATCATGCCGCCGCCAGCGAGGCGTCCGAGCTATAGTTCATCATCGCGTCGTAGTTGGTGCGATAGAACATGTCCTTGACCGCCTCGTCGACGCCGTCGAGCGACTTTTCGAACTTGCCGACGGGATCCTTGGTCCCTTCGGGATGCGGATAGTCGCTCGAGAACATGAAAAGCTCGGGGCCTGCGTCGGCGATCATCTGGCCGACGTCCTCGCCCGGGAAGGGCGTGAACTTGACCGCGCGGCGGATATAGTCCGACGGCAGCTTGTCGAGGGTCTGCAGATATTTGTCGGTGCGCGAGAAGCTCTTATACGCATAATCGATGCGGCGCAGGAAATCCGGAACCCATCCCGCGCCCGACTCGATCACGCCGCCGCGCAGGTCGGGAAAGCGGTGGAAGATGCCATCATAGACCATCGCGGTCAGGAATTCCTGCGGCGCGAAGCAGAGCGCGGTGAAATCGTCGAAGCGCAGATTCTCGCCGCCGCCGTGGAGGTCGGCCGAGCGTTCGCGGCCGTTGTTGTGATAGCCTTTCGGCTGCGTCTTGGTGCCTGTGCCGATGTGGACCATGAACGGGATCTTGCGGTCCGACAGCATCTGCCAGAAGCGGTCGTGATCGGGGTGTCCCGGCGAACGATCTCCGCTCGGCATCGGTGCAATGCCGACCGCACCCGCACCCGCGTCGATCGCGCGCCTGGCTTCGGCGAAGGCCATTTCGGGATCGTCGAGCGGAATATAGGCGACGTTGACGAGGCGCTTGTCGCCGTTCGAAAATTTCTGCTGCGCCATATTGGCCGCGCGCGCGATGGCATATTTATCTTCGGGCGTTTCGGCGCGCGCCATGCCGGCGAGGCAGGCGGTGGTGAAGACGAGCTGGCTGACGAAGCCATATTGGTCGAGCATGCGCGTGCGTTCGCCGGCGTCGAAGGCGCCGAAGGCGAGCCAGCCCTTGTCGCCGGCGATCGGATTTTCGGCGGCGGCGGCCTCGGCTTCGGCATCGGTCGCGCGTGCCTTCGCCTTGTCGATCATGCCGACGACGCGGCCCGACTTGTCGGCCTTGTAAAGCGCGCCGAATTTCTCGCGCAGGCGGTCGTCGAGAAATTCATGGATCCAGTCGTCGGTTTCCATGGTGTGACTGTCAGCGTCATTGATGACGCGGCCATATGCAAAAGCCACTGCAAGTCTCCTCAATCTCGTTTCGGTTGCAAAATGCTATCAATTAATCGGTGCGTGTGTCAATGATTCGAATTCATGTTTAAAGCCAAAAAATGACATATCACGATGACTAAGTTGATTTCATGTCAATTGCCGAGGCGAACGCGCATCGTCACGCCGACCTGCCGCTGGCTGTAGCGCGAGAGATATTGCGCATAGCCGCCCGAGGTGTCGGCCGAGTTGGGGGCGAGCAGCGTCACATATTGCTTGTCGAGCAGGTTGCGGACGAAGGCGCGCAATTCCCACTTGCCGTCGCCCAGCGACAGCCCGACCGAGCCGTTCCAGATTCCGAAAGCCGGCTGGATCGTCGTCGGATCGCCATTGGCCGAGAATTGCTCGTCGCTGCGCCACGAATAATCGGTCGCGAGCAGCAGGTTGACGCCGTCGTCGATCGGTGCCTCATAATTGGCGGCGAGGTTGAACTTGAATTTCGGCGCGTTGGCGAGGCGGTTGCCCGAGGCATCGATCACGGGGCGCCCCGCGACGATCCGGCATCCGTTCGAGGGCGTCGGCACGGTCCAGGCATAGGGGCAGGACAGGCCGTCGAGGTCCTGATATTCGGCATCGACATAAATGCCGTTGGCGCTGAGCGTCAGGCCGTCGGCGGGACGGATCGAGAATTGCGCCTGCACGCCCTTGGTCTTGAGCCCGCCGGCATTGGTGGTGCGGAAGCCCGGCGGGTTGGTGCTGGTGTCGTAGATCTGCGTCTGGAAGTCGGTGAAATCTTCATAGAAGAGCGCAGCGTTGAAGGTCGCGCGATTGTCGAGGAAGCTCGCCTTGATCCCGAGGTCATAGGCCCAGACCTTTTCGGGCCGGATGATCGGATCGACGCCGGGCGTGATGATGCCGCTGGATGCGAGGCCGGGGCCCTTGTAGCCGCGTGCGACATTGGCATAGACCATGACATCGGGCGCGACGTCATACTCGCCCGTGACTTTCCACGAGAAGTTGGTCGTCCGCCCCGTCTCGGTCGTGTCGCCCGCGACGCTGCCGATGATCGCCGATGATCCGGGCAGCGCGCCGGGGAGATCGTATGCGATGCGGCGTGCCTTGAGGTCGTCGCGGGTCAGGCGGCCGCCGACGCGCAGACGCAGCGCGTCGGACGCATTCCACGTCACCGAGCCGAAGCCGGCAAGGCTTTTCGACCGGAAGTCGGTTTCGATCACCGCGACGACGAGCGGGAGTGGCGCGGGGCCGAGGAGGCGCCCGCCCGCCTGGTAGAAGACGTCGTTGGTGCTGCGGAAATAGAAGAGGCCGGCGAGCCATTCGATCGTCTGCCCCGCGGGCGAAGCGAGGCGCAGTTCCTGGCTGAACTGGCGATAGTCATAGTCACCGCCATTATAGTCGAACCGGTCGAGCGGGGTCTGGTCGCCGTCGAAGTCGAGAATATAATGATTCTTGCGATAGGCGGTGATCGAGGTCAGCTCGATCCCGCCGAGATCGACGTTCAGCTCGGCGCTCGCGCCCTTGTAGGCACGCAGCGGCGCGCCGGGATAGGTGCCGAACGGCTTGCCCGCGACGACGTCGAGATTGTCGGGACCGGGCACCACGCCATAAATGTCGAAATAATTGGCGAGGTTGGCGTTGGCGCCCAGCGTCCGCGCGGTCGAGAAGCAGCAGACCGACGTGTCCTTCGCATAATCGGCCGAGACGAGGAGGCTGACATTGTCCGACGGCTCGAAGAGCAGCTTGCCGCGAAAGCCGTAGTTCTTCTCGCCGTTATAATCCTGGTTCAGGAATTTGTTGCGAATGAAGCCGTCGGTGCGGTTGCGAAAGCCGACGAGGCGCACGGCCAGCGTGTCGCCGATCGGGACGTTGAGGATGCCGCTGTTCCGGAGTTCGCCATCGGTGCCGAACGTGACCGATGCCTCGGCGGCGAGGCTGCCGAGGCGCGGCGTGTTGGTGACGATGTTGACGAGCCCCGCCGAGGCGTTCTTGCCGAACAGCAGGCCCTGCGGCCCTTCGAGCACCTCGACGCGGCTGATGTCGATCAGCGACGCGGCGGACTGCGGCTGGCCGAGCACGACGCCGTCGACGACGGTCGATACGCTCTGTTCGACGGTCGAGGAAAAGGTCGAGGTGCCGATGCCGCGCACGGCGAAGCCCGACGAGGTGGGGATCGGATTGTCGCGAAAGGTGAGGGCGGGCGCGATCCGGGTCAGGTCGCTCGGCTGAACGATCTGCAGCGTATCGATAGACTCACCACTAACGACCGTGATCGATTCGGAGACGTCCTGGACATTCTCGGCCCGTTTGCGGGCGGTGACGATGATATCCGCAGGGCTGTGATCCGCTGTGCGAGCCGCGCCTTCGTCGGCGGCCGTTTCGGCCATTGCTGCTGCGGGCATTCCCGCGCCAAGGACCGCGCAGATGGTCAGGCTGACAGAAGTCGCAAGCGTCCCTTTACGCATATTTTCTCTCCCGCGTAGCATCCCTTTCTCGGGAATTGCCTTAACGCTGACCATAATTAGGGTTTGTGTCAATATTTATGATTGATATTCCGGCTTTTGAGGCCGTATTTTTGCAGGAATTGACATAATAATGGTGTGTCAGTCATAAAATTAAGTTGCCGAGACCAAGAGTTTCGGGACTTCGAATCGTCCCTGCCCTCGCTGATCGGCGGCGGGCGGTCCGGCAAGTCTGGCGCGGGCGACTCCCAATTGCGACGCGTGGAGCGGGCGTCGGCGTTCCGGGTGTCCGGACGCGGCCCGGCATCGATCCGGGCTCATCGGCGGCTGCGTCGATTTTTGTTGACAGAAACACCATAAAAATTGCTTGTGCCCGATGCGGTGCTGCTGCGGTGACGGCAGGCCGGGGACATGAGAGAGGATGGTCCGATGGCGCGAGGCGCGGACGCGAAGAGCGAAACGGTCGCTGGCGAAGGCCGCGAGGCGGCCGCCGGCGCGAAAATGCCGTTCGGGGCACGGCTGGCCTATGGCAGCGGGGCGATCTCGACCGCGGTCAAGAACGCTGCCTTCGCCTATCTTCTTCTCTATTATAATCAGGTGGTGGGGATTCCCGCGGCGATCGTCTCGACCGCAATCGCGGCGACCTTGATTATCGATGCGCTCGTCGACCCGCTGATCGGGCGCTGGTCCGACATGACGCGTTCGCGAATCGGCCGGCGCCATCCGTTCATTCTCGGCTCGGCGATCCCCACCGCGATCTTCTTCATCCTGCTGTGGTTCCCCCCCGCCGGGCTGACCGACGTCCAGACCGGGATATGGATTTTTGCCGTCGCGTCGCTGACGCGTGTCGCGGTCAGCGCCTACGACATTCCCTCGACCGCGATGGTACCCGAACTGACCCGCGATTATGCCGAGCGCACCAAGCTGTTCTCGCTGCGCTTCTGGTTCGGCTATGCCGGCACCTTCGCCTTCGTCGCGCTCAGCCTGTCGCTCTTTTTCGTCAAGACGTCCGAGCATCCCGTGGGCCAGCTCAATCCCGACGGCTATGTCAAATTCGCCTTTGCGGGCGGGTTCGCGATGATGCTCGCGATCCTCGCGTGCGGGCTAGGGACATTGGGGCAGGTCGCGCGCATGCGCCAGGCCGACGCGCCCGAACCGGTCCGCCTCGGCATGATGGGGCATGTGCGCGAGATCGGCACCGCCTTCCGCCACCGGAGCTTCCTCGCGATCTTCGCCTTCGGCGTCCTGAAATTCACCGCGATCGGCATGGCGAGCGCGATGGCGATCTATTTCAACACCTATATCTTCGACCTCTCGGCCAAGCAGGTCGCGCTGCTCGCGCTCGAAGCGGTGACGGCAGCGACGCTGGCAGCGCCGCTCGCGCCGGTCTTTTCGCGCAGGCTCGGCAAGAAGCGGACGGCGATGTGGATGGCGATCCTCGGTATCCTGATCAACAACCTGCCGCTCGCGCTCGTCTATTTCGGCCTCTTCTTTCCGATCGGGCACCCGATGGTCGTCCCGACGCTGCTCGTCTTTGGCACGATCGGCGGCGGCTTCATCGCCATCTCGCTCATCAACACCAGTTCGATGCTGGCCGATGTGGTCGAGGATTATGCCGTCAAATCGGGAAAACATCTGTCGGGGGTCTTCTTCTCGGCCTCGAGCTTCATGCAGCAATGTTCGGCGGCGCTCGGGGTGTTCGTCGCGGGGCTCGTCCTCACCTGGTCGGCTTTCCCCGAAAAGGCGAACCCGGCCAATGTCACGCGCGCCATGGAGCTGTCGCTCCTCGTCCATTATGTGCCGACGATCGTCAGTCTGTGGCTCGCCGGTTGCCTGTTCCTGCTCTTTTACGACATCGATCAGGACCGGCATCGGGCGAATATCGAAAAACTTCGCGCGCTCGAGGCGGAAGAGAATGCGCGCCGGCTGCAGGATGCCGGCGTGACCTCGCCGACCTTTTGAGCGGGAATTGCAATGCGCGGCGGCCGCGCTAGGAATCGGTGATGGACGATATGGGGCAACGGGGCGAAGGCCAGGCGCGCATGAAGGCGGCCGACCGCGCGGTGATGATGGTCGAGGAAGCCGACCGGCAGATCAACCTGCGCCGCAGCGCGCGCATCTCGCCCGCCGACATCGCGGGCGACCTCGGCACCAGCCGCTCGCTCGTCTATTCCTATTTCGCCGATCCGGCGGCGCTGCTGCGCGCGGTGCTCGACCGGCACGCCGGGCAGCTCGCGGCCGCCGGGATAGAGGAGGCCGTCGCGCGCCCCGATTTCGCCTCGGCGATGACCGACTGTTCGCTGATCTATCTGGACCATGTCGTCCAGCATGGCGCGGCGATCGAACTTTGCTTTCGCGACAAATGGCTGGCGCGTAACCTCGACGGGGCGATGCGCACGCTCGGCAACAGCATCTATCGCCGTCTGGCGCGCAAGGCGCAGCGCGAACTCAACTATTCGGCGCACGACGCACTCGGGATCGTCCAGATCTTGCAGGCCGTTCCCGAAGAGGGGGCGCGGCTCGTCCGCAACGGCGAGGTATCGTTCGCGATGGCGCAGGGGCTGTGCCGCCGCCTGATCGCGGCGTCGATCGACGAACTCCGTCCGTCGAACTAGGTGTCGCGGCTGCGGGGATGCGCCTTGGCGTGGCTCCGGATGCTGCCCATCACCATCGGCAGGCAGAGGCGGATCGCATTTTCGGTGGTGAGGCGTCCCGCCGAAACAAGGCTGCCCGCGCGCAGGCTGATCGCGGTGACGATCCAGTTGCTACCAAACGCTTCTTCCTCGCTCATGCCATAGCTCGATGCCATCGCCTGGACGATCGGCTTCGAAACCGAGATACGCGTCCGCTCGAATTCCTCGCGCATGATCTCGCGCACTTCGGGTTCGAGGAGCAATGTCTGGAGCAGCGCGCCGCGGCGCCCGGCCTCGCTCAGATAATTGACCGTCGACATGACGATCTGGGTGTTGCGGTCGCGCCCGCGCAGCACGACGCCGCGCCGCGAACGTTCATATTCGTCGATCTCGCGGCGCGCGAGCGCCGACAACATGTCGATCCGCCGCGCGAAGCAATTATGCGCCTGCGCTTCGGAAATGCCCGCCTCGCGCGCGACGCGGTTGAGGCTGACTTCGTCGATCCCTTCCTCGAGGCAGATGCGGCCGGCGATGCCGAGCATCTGCGCGCGCCGCGCCTCGATCGGCAGCCGCCGCCGTCCGGCCGGTCCGTTGGCCGGCGCCGCCTCGCCGCCGGGCGTTTCGGGCGACTTGAGCGAAGGCAGATATGCCGGTCGCGCGTCGCGTCGCTCGGCCGCCGGAAGGCGCCAGTAGTTGCGGTTCGGCCGCGGCACCTGCAACCGGTCGCAAAGCTTTGCCGCGCCGCCCGCTGTCATGCCGAGCGATTTGGCAACCTCGTGGAGCGGCGCGTCCCACACCTGCCGAAACAGCGTTTCGCGGTCGATCCGGGCGGCGGTCAACGGCGGCTCCGATCCGGCCGAACGCCGACGATCGGGTCGATGAGCCCGCGTGACAACGCCACCATAAAAATCCTGTGCCCCATGATGCCCGCTTGCCTAACGGATAATTGCTGGCGGTTCCAGAGGGACATATGCGCGCCCACTCTGACAGCCTGGCCATATCGAGGGGGTGATTGATCGTGCGGCCTTTTGCGGGCGGACCTATTCCTCGGCGTCGAGGGCCGCTTGTAGCGGGCCGAGCCAAGGCATATAGCCTTGCAGGCGGCTTTCGGCGCGGCGGACGGGCGCGCGGACCTGTTGGGCGCTCGGCGTGTATATGGCGCGCCGCATTTTCTCGGGCGCAAGACAGGCGGCCGCAAAGGGAAGGCGCAGAAAATCGAGCAGCGCGGATATCTCCGGCGCAGTATCCGATACCAGGCGCGCATAATCGAGCCGGTAGATTTTGCCGACTGCAGGACTGCCCACCATGTCCATCATCCGGAGATATTGCCGGTAGTATCGCCCCAGTTCGCCGAGCGTATTGGGAAAGTCCGTGTGGCGGTTGAAATAGGTCGTATAGGCCGAAAAGCAGCAGCCGAGCGGATCGCGCCGCACGTCGATGATCCGCGCGTCCGGGAGAATGCGGCGAATGAGCGCGACGAAGCGCCAGTTGGCCGGCATCTTGTCGGTGAAGCGGGGGCGGTCGGTCCGGCGATAGCGACCCATCCTCGCCAGATAGTCTGCACCGAGTTGCATGGCCTCGGCTTGCCCCAATGTCTGCAGGCGGCGGACAAAGGCATCGGGTGACGCAAAGGCGCCCGCCGCGGTGGCGACTTCGCGAAGCGCAAGCAGCTCGCCCATCGCTTCGACCTCGGGATGGCCGGCAAGAATCTGCTCCACGAGCGTCGATCCCGAACGCGGCATGCCAACAATGAAGATGGCCCCCGCCGATGCGGGAGGATGAGCCTGTGCCGTTTCGGAGAAATATGGCTCCAGATTCCGGTGCGCGTCGACGAAGGCGGCGAGCCCCGCTCCGTCGTGGCGAACGAGCGTGCTGCGGAGGGCGTTGGCTTCGGCGTATTTTTCGAAGGACCTGTCATAAGCCCCGCGCGCCCCATAACCGCGGCCGAGCGCGAAGAGGATCTGGACCTTGTGATAGGGATCGCGCGCGCGGGCGAGGCCGTTTTCCATCGCCGCGATATCGGCCTCGCTGGCGGCCGCAACGGGCAGAAGGGCAAGTCCGAGCCACGCGGGCCCGAAGTCGGGTGCAAGGCCGATCGCATTGCGAAAGGCGAGGGCGGCTTCGTCGACGTCGCCGAGGGCCGCGAGGTCGCTGCCGTAATTGGCCCACAGCAGGGGGATGCCGGGGGCTGTATCAACCAGAATCCGGTGGACGTCGATCGCGTCCGCCGCGCGCCGCTCGCCGGACAGAATGGCAGCCTTGATCGACAGCGGCCAGATGCGCGAGGGCCAGCTTTGAATCTGGCGATCGGCATGGGCCAGTGCCTCTTCGACGCGGCCGGCGTCGCACAGGAAGGAAGCGAGCGCGGCATGCGCGTGCGCCGAGTCCGGACTTCGCGCGGCCGCTTTGCGAAGCGCCTGCTCGTCGGGCGGGGGCGTTATGTCGGTTGCCGTCGACGGCGTGCGCGAGAACATCGGTTCGGCTTATCGGCCGCCGTGCGGTCGATGCAAGTGTCTCCCCCGCGACGAGCGCTTTGCAAGAGAGGCGTGGAGGTTACCCGGGTATCAATTCTCCGTATCGATACCGTGACATACCGGCATTTACTGCCTTCTGGTAACCGGTTGATAATAAATCCTTCGTAGCCGCGAACCGTGTCATCCATCGGACGAGCCGAAACGGGGACACGGCCTGGTTTTCCGCAATGACCCGCTTCGGCGGCGGAAGCCCGGTGGTGGGAGCGCGACGCGGGGCGTCCGGGTATCGGGCGCCTACGCGTGTCAATCGACGAAAGGGTTCGGCTGTGACGGACCCTTTGCGAAACCGCCGGGGGGCCGAATGATCGGAAGCCGCATTTTCTGTTCTCCGCGCCCGGCGCCCGCGGTGGCGATCGCCGCGCCTGAACGCATCCCGCGCCCTGACCTTTGCCCTGAAAAACCCGCTTGTCGTGACTCGTTCACGCAACCCGAACCGTGCCCGAAGGAAACAGTATGACGATCGACAGCAAGCCCGCTTTCTCCGTTCGCGATCAAAAGCGGCTGTCACGCCGCCTGCTCTGCGGCGCGTCGCTGGCGGCCGTGCTTGCCTGCGCTCCCGTGGCCGCGCAGGCGGAGGATCGTTACTGGGATGCCAACGGCACCGCTGTCGGTTCGGGTGGCACCGGGACCTGGAACCTCGGCAATCTCAACTGGAGCCCCAATGCCGACGGGGTCAGCGGGCCGTTCGTCGAGCCGTGGGTCAATGGCGATCTCGACAATGCGATCTTCGGCGGCACCGCAGGGACGGTGACGGTCGGCGCGCCTGTCACGGTCGGCAACATCACCTTCAGCTCGGCGGGCTATGTGCTGAACGGCAGCACGATCACGCTGGGCGGACCTGGTTCGACAATCACGACGGTGGGGAGCGGCACGATCAATTCGGTCGTCGCGGGTTCGAACGGGCTGACCAAGGCGGGGAACGGCGCGCTGGTCCTGAACGGCGTCAACAGCTTCACCGGCGATATCAATATCAATGCCGGCAGTCTTTATGCCGCCGCCGACAGCGCTCTCGGTGCGGGCGGCAACAACATCTTCACAGCGGCGGCGTCCAATGTCCGCCTGTCGATCGGCGGCGCGAGCACGGCGCGCACCGTTACGATCGGCAACGGCGGTAACCTGATCCTCGAGGGCTCGGGCGCCGGATCGGCGCTGATCACGGGCAACGGGTCGGTTTCGGTCGCGGCCAGCGGCGTCACGATGAGCAACGACGCCAGCACCTATACGGGGCGCACGGTTTTCTCCGGCTGCAACGGCGTCTGCTCGGTGCGCTTCACTTCGATCGGCGATCTGGGACAGGCCAGCTCGCTCGGCGCGCCGGTGACGGTCGAGGACGGTACGATCGTCTTCAACCAGTCCAGCCAGTATAGCGACAGCGTCATCTATCTCGGCGATGGCGACAGTTCGAACCGCAATTGGGATATCAACGGCAACAACGCGATCATTCGCAATCAGGGGACCGGCACGCTCGCGCTCACCGGCGATATCGATATTTCGGTCTCCGGCACGTTCAATGCCGAGACTGCCGACATCCACCTCCTCGGCGCGCTCAGTGGCGGAGCCTATGGTTTCGCCGCGTCGGCGGGGCGCAGCATCGAACTCGGCGACGCGAACAGCTTCACCGGACAGGCGGCGCTCGCGGGCGAAATCCGCCTCGGCAAACTCGCCGACATCGGCAGCGAAAGCTCGCTCGGCGCGGGCACGACGATCCTGCTCAACAATGGGACGCTGGGCTATACCGGCGCGGGCGATGCCAGCAACCGCGAGTGGTTGATCAACGGCGCCGCCAATATCATCCGCAACGACGGCACGGGCGCGCTCGATCTGTCGGGTGCGCTCGCCTTCAATGCCGCCAATCCCAATCCCGACACGCTGACCTTCGGGGGCAGCTTTGCCGGGACCAATTTCTTCTCGGGCGTCATGTCGGGCAACGGCAACATCGTCGCCGATAGCGCGGGGACATGGGTGCTCGGCGGCGCGAATGTCCAGCGCGGAACGGTGACCGTGAACGGCGGCACGCTCCGGGCGGGCGTTGCCGGCGCCTTCGGCAACGCGACGGGATTCGTCGTCAACGGCGGCACGCTGGACCTCGGCGGGTTCGATCTCGTCGCGCCGTCGCTGACGGGCAGCGGCGGCACGGTCGCGCTCGGGGCCTCCACGTTGACGGTCAAAGCGGCGGCGGCGCAGAGTTTTGGCGGCAGCATCGCGGGCAGCGGCGGGTTGACCAAGGCGGGCGCGGGCACGCTGACGCTGACCGGCGCGAACAGCTATACCGGTGCTACGACGATTTCGGGCGGCAGGCTCGCGCTCGATTTCGCGGGCGCCGGCGGCCCGGCATCGGACATTATTTCGTCGGCATCGCATCTGGTGCTGTCGGGCGGCGCGCTCGACGTGCTCGGCGCGGCGGGCGAAGCGAACAATCAGAGCTTCGACGGCCTGACGGTCAGCGCGGGCAGCAATACGCTGCGCGTGGTCAACGGCGCGGGCGGCACCATGAATGTCAGCCTCGGGGCAATCAATCGCACGGGCGGGCTCGTCAATTTCGTGCTGCCCGGCGCGGGCGCGATCACGACGAGCAACCTCGACGGGGTGCTCGGCGGCTGGGCGACGATCAACGGATCGGATTATGCGAAAGTCGTCGGCGGCAATATCGTCGCCTTCGACGCGAGCGACTATACCGACAAGGACGACGCCGGGACCTGGGCGAACGGCGAAATCGTCAGCGATGCGGCCGGGACGGCGAATTCGCCCTTCTTCGGCACGGTCAGCGGCGATGCCGCGCTGGGCGGGCTGCGCTATTCGGCCGCGGCGGGATCGACCGTCACGGTCGGCGCGGGCAACCGGCTGGGGATCGAAGGCACGATTATCGTCGCGCCGAGCGTCGGCACGGCGAATCAGGCGATCAACGGCGGCGAACTGACCAGCGGCGTTGCGGGCGGCGCGCTCGGCATCCAGCACAATGGCGGCGGCATCTTCACCATCGGCTCGGCGATCGTCGACGGCGGCGGGGTGACCTCCTTTGCCAAGGGCGGCGCGGGCCGCGTCATACTGTCGGGAGCGAACAGCTATACGGGCGCGACGACGCTGACCGACGGGGTGCTCCAGATCTCCAGCGTCGCAAACGCCGGGATCGCCTCCAGCATCGGCGCCTCCTCGGCCGATTCGTCGAACCTCGTCCTCGAAGGCGGGACGCTCCAATATAGCGGCGGTACGGCAAGCAGCGATCGCGGCTTCACGCTGGTCAATGGCGGCCCCGCGCGAACGATCGACGTCGCCGCGGCGGGAACCGACCTGACCTTCTCGGGCCTCGTCACGAGCTCTGACGATGCAGGCTTCATCAAGGCCGGCGCGGGGACGCTGACCCTCGCCAACGCCGCCAACGATTATGTCGGCGTGACGACGATTGCGGGCGGAACGCTGGCGATCGGCACGCTCACCGACGGCGGGAACGCGAGCGGGATCGGCGCAGCAAGCAGCGCGTCGGAAAACCTTGTCCTGACAACCGGCGGCCAGCTTCGCTACACGGGCGGCACCATCACGACCGATCGCGGCTTCACGCTTGCGGGCGGCAATGGCCGGATCGATGTCGCGCAGGCGGCGACGACGCTGACGATCAGCGGCGTTGCGACGGGCTCGGGCAATAATTTCATCAAGGACGGTGCCGGCACACTCGTGCTCAGCGGCACCAACACCTACACCGGCGATACGATCGTGACCGCGGGAACCCTGCGCGCGGGATCGACGCGCGCCTTCGGCTTCGGTGGCCGATACATGACGGTCAACACCGGCGCCACGCTCGACCTCGGCGGCTATGACATCAATGTCGCGTCGGTCACCGGCGGCGGCCTCATTGATCTGGGCGGGCGGACGCTGACGACCGCGGGCGGCCCCGGCTCCTTCACCGGCAGGATCACCGGCACCGGCGGCTTCACGCGCGGCGGCGGCAGCTATACGCAGACGATCAGCGGCTGCAACAATGACTATACCGGCGTCACGACGATCAGCAGCGGACTTGCGATCGATTGCATCGCCAACGGCGGGCAGGCGAGCGCGATCGGCGCGTCGTCCTCGGCGTCGTCGAATCTGGTGCTGGCGGGCGGCACGCTGGCCTATACCGGCGCCAGCGCCTCGACCGATCGCGGCTTCGCATTGACCGGCAATGGCGCGATCAACGTCGTCGACACCGACACCGTGCTGGAATTTTCAGGCGATGTCACGGGCGGCGGGCAATTGGCCAAGACCGGTGCCGGGACGTTGCTCCTGTCGGGAACGAACAGTTCGACCGGCTCCCTGCGCGTAATCAATGGCACGGTTCGCGCCGGATCGACGACCGCTCTGGGTAGTGGTCCCATGTCGCTCGACAACACCGCCGGCGTCCTGCTCGACCTCGACGGTTACGACAATGATGTCCGTTATCTGATCGGCGGGGGTGTGCTGGGCGGCAACATCGCGCTCGGTGGAGCGACGCTGACGATCAGCACGGGCGGCAGCGCCTCCGCCATTTATGGCGGTGCAATATCGGGAAGCGGCGGCCTGGTCATGAACGGGGGCAGCTATCAGGAGCTGTCGGGCTGTTCGAGCAGCTATAGCGGGACGACCGTCATAAACGCCGGCACGCTCGCGGTCGCCTGCCTCGAAGATGGCGGCGCGAACAGCTCGATCGGCGCTTCCTCTTCGGCCGCCGGCAACCTCGTGATCAACGGCGGCGGGCTGCGCTATGTCGGCACCGGCGGAAGTACGAACCGGCAGTTCACGCTCGGAGCCTCGGCTGCGAGCAGACTCGAGTCGTGGGGTACCGGCGCGATCGAATTCAGCCATGCGGGCCCACTGACCTTTGCCAGTGCGAATACGGCGCAGACGCTGACGCTTGGCGGCGTCAACACCGGGGACAATATCCTCGCGGCGCAGATTACCGACAATGGCACCGGCGTCACCCGCCTGACCAAGACCGACGCCGGCACCTGGATTCTGACCAATGCGGACAGTAGCTATACCGGGGTTACGACGATCAGCGGCGGCGTTCTCGGCGTCGACAAGCTGGCCGACGGCGGCTTGGCAAGCAGTATCGGCGCTTCGTCGGCGGCCGCCTCCAATCTGATCATCGGAAATGGCTCGACGCTTCGCTATACCGGCAGCGGCGATACGACGAACCGCCTTTTCACCCTGTCGCAGGGCGTCACCTTCATCGAATCGTCGGGCACCGGCGCGATCGTCTTTACCGACACGGGACCGGTTACGCTCGCGAACAACAACCAGGCGCGCACGATCGCGCTGGGCGGCACCAATACGGGCAACAATACGCTGGCGGGTTCGATCGGCAATGCCGGATCGGGTGTCACGACGCTCGCGAAGAACGACAGCGGCACCTGGGTGCTGACCGGCAATCACAGCTATACCGGGTCGACCAACATTAACGGCGGCACCCTCTTCGTCGGCGGCGGCGGCACGACGGGTGCGATCGCGAGCGCGATCGTCAACAATTTCGGCACGCTCGGCTTCAATCGCAGCGATCTTCTGGCCTATGGCGGGCAGATCGTCGGCACCGGGGCGCTGCGTCAGGCCGGGACGGGCACGACGGTTCTCACCGGCAACAACAGCTACACCGGCGGCACGACGATCGAGGCCGGCACGCTCCAGCTGGGCGACGGCGGAACGAGCGGCAGCATCGTCGGCGATGTCGCCAATGACGGGGTGCTGGTGTTCGACCGGTCGGACCTCGTCACCTTTGGCGGCCTCATCTCGGGCAGCGGCTCGGTCGAGCAGGTCGGAAGCGGCACGACGGTGCTCACCGGCATCAACAGCTATGCCGGCGGGACGTTGATCCTTGGCGGCACGCTGCAGGTTGCGGCCGACGCCAATCTGGGTGCCGCGGCGGGCGGCTTGACCTTTTCCGGCGGCACGCTGCGCACGACCGCTTCCTTCGCGAGCGGCCGCAACGCCAACCTGACGGGCGCGGGCACGATCCTGACCGATGCGGGAACCATTTTCTCGCTTGGCGGCGTGATTTCGGGCGCGGGTGGGCTCACCAAGTCGGGCGCGGGCACGCTCGTGCTGAGCGGAAACAACAATTATGCGGGCGCGACCAATGTCAGCGCCGGGACGCTGCGCATCAACGGCGACCAGTCGGCGGCGACCGGTCTTGTTACCGTTGCATCGGGCGCGACGCTGGGCGGCAGCGGGACGATCGGCGGCAGCGTCAATGTGCTGAACGGCGGTATTCTCGCGCCCGGCAACAGTCCCGGCACGCTCAACATCGATGGCGACCTGTCGCTCGCGGGCGGTTCGGTGCTGAACTTCGAATTCGGTGAGGCGGGGGTTGTAGGCGGCGCGCTCAACGACCTGGTCAATGTCGGCGGCGACTTGACGCTCGACGGCACGATCAACGTCACGAGCTCCAGCGGCGGCTATTTCGGCGGCGGTATCTACCGCGTGTTCAACTATGCCGGGACGCTCATCGACAATGGCCTCGCGCTGGGCTCGATGCCGGCGGGGAGCGATGTCACCGTCCAGACCTCGGTCGCGGGACAGGTCAACCTGATCAACAGCGAAGGTCTGGCGCTCAGCTTCTGGGACGGTGGTGCCGGACCGAAGTTCGACGATCTGGTCAATGGCGGCGACGGCATCTGGCATCTGGGCGGCGCCGACAACAACTGGACCGGCGCCGACGGCGCGGTCAATGCGGCCTATGCCGATGGAACTTTTGCAATCTTTGCGGGCGCCCCCGGCACCGTCACCGTCGACAACAGCGGCGGTGCGGTCACTTCGGCGGGAATGCAGTTCGCGGCAGACGGCTATGTGATCGATGGCGCGCCGCTGACGCTGGTCGGCCCCGAAGCGATCGTCCGCGTCGGCGACGGCACCGTCGCGGGTGCGGGCTTCACCGCGACGATCAGCGCCGACCTCACCGGCGCCTCGCAGCTGGTCAAGACCGACGGCGGCACGCTCGTGCTGACGGGCGCCAACAGCTATACCGGCGGCACGCGGATCGAGGGCGGCGTGATTTCGGTCGAGAACGACAGCTTTCTCGGCGATCCCTCGGGTGCGATAACGCTCGACGGCGGCACTTTGCGGATGACGGGTGCCAACTCGACCAATCAGCACAGCTATATTCTGGGCGCGAACGGCGGCGCGGTCGACGTGGCGAACGCCGCGACCTCCAACGGCATACTCGACGCCATGACCGGAACGGGCGGATTTACGAAGCTGGGTGCCGGCTCGCTCACGCTCGGCGGCGAAAATACCTACACCGGCGGCACGACGATCGAGGCGGGGGTGCTGCAAATTGGCGATCTCTCCGGCACCACAGGTTCGATCGCGGGTGACGTGGTCAACAATGCCCTCCTCGTCTTCAACCGCTCGAACGCCTATACCTATGGCGGATCGATCACCGGTACTGGCGGCCTTCGTGTAGCCGGAACCGGCGTAACCACGCTGACCGGCGACAGCAATTATGGTGGCGGGACGAGCATCAACGGCACGGGCGGCGAGCTGCGCATCGTCGGCGGGGCGAACGTCACGTCCGGCGGCGGCACGACCCTGGGCCGCTCGACGCTGAGCATCGACGGCGCGAACTCGCTCTACAGCACAGCGTTTGTTGGCGGGAATAATATCGCTTTCGCCGGTTCGGTTGTCGTGAACGTCACGAACGGCGGCACGCTACGGCTGAGGGCAGGCGATTTCGACCTGCGCGCGCCCACCGCCTCGACCCAGCTCAACATCACCGGCGCGAACTCGCTCGCCGATGTGTCGGGCGGCATCCGGGGGAGCGCGACCTTCAACGGCCCCTTCAGCCTGACGGTGGGTGCGGGCGGGACGCTGCGCACCGCGGGCGCGAGCCAGATCGGCACTGCGACCAGCAACAGCAACGCCATCGCCGTCGCGGTCACCGGGGCGGGCTCCAACTGGACGAGCACTGGCGCGTTGCTGATGACCGCTGGCGATTTCACCGTCGATCAGGGCGGCGCGGCTAGCTTTACGTCGGCGACCTTCGGGACCGCGCCGCAGGCCGCGAGCCTGACGGTGTCGGGTGCGAGTTCCAGCTTCGCCACCACCGGTGATCTTGTTATCGGTAGCGGGACCGGAACCGCCGTCCTGACGGTTGCCGACAACGGGCGGGTGATCGCCGGCTCAGGACTCCAGATTGCCTCCCAAGTCGGTTCGACCGGCACCGTAAATATCGGCGGCGTCGAAGGCGGTTTGGCGGCCGCAGCGGGCTTCATCGACGGCAACATCATTTTCGGCCCTGGCGCGGGCGAGTTGAACTTCAACCACGCTGGCACCGACTATCTCTTGGCTAGCAGTATGTCGGGCGCGGGTTCGATCAACCATGCGGCGGGCACGACGCGCCTGACCGGCGACAGCTCGGCCTTTACTGGCACAACGTCGGTCGCGGGCGGCACGCTGTTCATCGACGGAATCCTCGGCGGCGTGGCGAGTAATGTCGGCGTGGCGACGGGCGGCACGCTGGGCGGCACCGGCACAATTGGCGGTAATGTTGCCATCCTCGACGGCAACCTCAATCCGGGCAGCGTCGGCGGGGTTCCGGGCAGGCTCACGATCGCGGGCGATCTTAACCTCACCTCCGCCGCGACGCTCAACGTCGACTTCGGTCAGGCGAATGTCGTTGGCGGCGCGTACAACGACCTGATCGACGTGGGCGGCGACCTCGTTCTCGGCGGGACACTCAATGTGCAGGAGACCCTTGGGGGTAACTTCCAACCCGGCGTTTATCGCGTCATCAATTATGGCGGGTCGCTGACCGACAACGGATTGACGGTCAATGCGGGCTATTTCGTGCAGACATCGGTCGCGAACCAAGTCAATCTGGTGAACACCACCGGCCTCACGATGCGCTTCTGGGACGGCGTCAACGGCGGCAAGAATGACGGGGTGATCACGGGCGGCGACGGCCTGTGGCAGGCCAGCGGCGGCAACGACAATTGGACCGAGTTCGACGGTTCGGCGAACGCGCCGTTCACCGACGCGGCCTTCGCGGTCTTCTCGGGCGTCGGTGGCGCGGTAACCGTCGACGACTCGCTCGGTGCGGTCACGGCATCGGGAATGCAGTTCGCCAGCGACGGTTATGTCATCGCGGGCACCGATATCGCGCTCGTTGAATCAGAGGCGATCATTCGCGTCGGTGACGGCTCGATTGGCGGCGCGGCCTATACCGCCAACATCGCGTCGAACCTGACCGGCATCGGCGACGTCATCAAGACCGACCTTGGCACACTCGTGCTGACGGGCGACAACAGTTTCGTGGGCGAAACCAATGTCCGGGGCGGCGAACTACGGCTCGCGGACGGCGGCACGCTGAACAATACGGACGGCATGATCGGTCGCGAAAGCGGCGAGCAGGGCATCCTCACCGTCATAGGCGCCGACGGCAGCGGCAACGCCTCGACCTGGGCCAACACGGGTATCCTCCGTGTCGGCCGCCTTGGCACCGGCACGCTCAATATCCTCGATGGCGGCATCGTGACCGTCGCGGATATCGCCTATATTGGAGACGATGTGGGCAGCGAGGGGACCGTCAATGTTTCGGGGCGGGATGCCAATGGCAATGCTTCGACCTGGACCGGCGCAAGCGACATCGTCGTCGGCGAGTTTGGTAGCGGCACGCTGAATATCACCGCAGGCGGCCAGGTCAGCAATCAGTCGGGCTGGATCGGCTCCAACGCCGGCAGCCAGGGGATCGTCAATGTCTTGGGTGTCGGTGGCAACGGCGCCGCCTCGATCTGGACGAACAATGGCGATGTGCTCGTCGGCTATGACGGCAACGGCACGTTGAATATTGCCGACGGCGGCAAGGTCGTCAGCGTCGGCGGCCAGATCGGCGCCAATTCCGACGGCGTCGGCCAGGTGCTCGTAGCCGGCGCCGGCTCGCTGTGGGAGAACAGCGGACGGATCAACGTCGGCCTTTTCGGCGCCGGTACGCTGCGCATCGAAAATGGCGCGACGGTGACCAGCAATGACGCGATCGTCGGGGCCTCCGGAAACGGCAACGCGATCATAGCCGGCGTCGGCACGTCATGGGTCAACACCCAGCAACTGAGCGTCGGCAGCTTTGGCACCGGCTCCATGCGTATCGAGAACGGCGCGAGCGTCACCAGCAATCAGGCTTATATCGGCGCCAATTCCACCGGGAGCGTCGTTGTGACCGGCGCCGGGTCGCGCTGGCTGGTCACCGATTTCTCGATGACCGTCGGCAACGATGGTACGGGCTCGCTGCTGGTCGAAAACGGCGGGCTGGTCCGCGCCGAGGGCGGCTTCGCGCTCGGCTTCGCGGCGGGGTCCAGCGGAACCGTGACCATAGCGGGCACGACCGGCAACCGCGGTGTTGTCGAGACCAGCCAGATCGGTGCCGGTTTGGGGACGGTCAATTTCTCGTTCGACGGCGGCGTGCTCCGCGCGACGCAGGATGAAGGCGAGTTCTTCGCCGATTTCGGTGCGAACGACATCACGCTCGGCACAAACGGTGGCATCATCGACACCGACGGTCACAATATCGGCATTGCGCCGCGCTTCTCCGGCGCGGGCGGGCTGACGAAGGACGGCCTCGGCACGCTTACGCTGACGGGTGCCAATAGCTATGCCGGGGCCACATTCGTCAATGCGGGCACTTTGCTGGTCAATGGCGACCAGTCGGCGGCGAGCGGCCTTATGACAGTGTTTGCGGGCGCTACGCTCGGTGGCACCGGCACGATCGGCGGCAATGTCGCCATGCTCGATGGCGCGATCCTTGCACCGGGGGAAAGTGCCGGCACGCTGACGGTCGGCGGCAATCTGTCGCTCGCCGGTGGCTCGATCCTGAATTACGAGTTAGGGCAGGCCGATGTCGCGGGCGGCACGCTCAACGACCTGGTCAATGTTGGCGGCGACCTGACGCTCGACGGAACGATCAATGTGACGGTCCCGGCAGGGGGCACCTTCGGCCCCGGCATCTACCGCGTCTTCAACTATGGCGGTGCGCTGATCGACAATGGCTTGACGCTGGGGGCGATCCCCGGTGGGACTGGCGGCGTGTCGGTCCAGACCGCGATCGCGGGTCAGGTCAACCTCGTCAATTCGATGGGCCTTGCGCTCAGCTTCTGGGACGGCGCGGCGGGGCCCAAGCATGACGGAACGCTTAACGGCGGCGACGGCGTGTGGCGCGTCGCAGGCGGCCTCAACAACTGGACCGACGCGGACGGCTCGATCAACGCCGATTATGCTCAGGACAGTTTCGCGGTCTTCGCGGGCGCGCCCGGCACGGTCACGATCGACAACAGCGGCGGCAACGTTCTCGCCTCGGGTATGCAGTTCGCGAGCGATGGCTATGTAATCGCTGGCGACACGCTGACGCTGACCGGCACGCAGGCGATCGTTCAGGTCGGCGACGGCAGCGTCGCGGGCGCAGGCTATACCACGACGATCGACGCGGCGATCGCCGGTACCGCGCAACTGCTCAAGACCGACGCCGGCACGCTCGTTCTGACCGGCGCCAACAGCTATGGTGGCGGTACGCTAATCAACGGCGGCACGGTCCGGATCGGCAGCGATACCAATCTGGGCGACGCGAGCGGCGGGCTGTCGCTCGGCGGCGGCGCGCTTCACACGACCGCCGATATCGTTTCGGGCCGCACCGTCACGTTGATCGGCGATGGCGTGTTCCGCAGCGATGCCGGCACGACCTTGACGCTGACCGGCCCGGTCGGCGGCACAGGCGGGCTCACCAAGGCGGGCGCGGGCACGCTGGCGCTTGGCGGCAGCGGATCTTTCGCCGGCACCACGACGGTCGAAGCGGGCACCTTGTTTGTCAATGGCGACTATTCGGCGGCGACCGGCGCGACCAGTGTCGCCGCGGGCGCGACGCTGGGCGGTACGGGGACGATCGGCGGCAATGTCGACTTCGCCAGCGGTGCGACGTTGGCACCGGGTGCGGGCGGAACGGGCACGCTGACCATCGGTGGCAATCTGTCGCTTGCGGCGGGGACGCAGCTCGATTTCGAATTCGGACAGGCGGGGGTCGCGGGCGGTGCGCTCAACGACCTCGTCAACGTCGGTGGAAACCTTGTCCTCGACGGTGTGCTCAATGTCGGCGTTCCGGCGGGCGGCGCGTTCGACGTCGGCATCTATCGCATGTTCAACTATGGCGGCACGCTGACGAACAATGGCGTCACCTTCGGCACCATGCCGACGGGCGCCAACGCCGCCATCCAGACCTCGGTCGCGGGGCAGGTCAATCTGGTCAATTCGGGTGGGCTGATGCTGAACTTCTGGGACGGCGCGGCCGGGCCGAGGGTCGACGGCGTGATCAACGGCGGCGACGGCGTGTGGCAGAGCAGCGCCGGCAACGACAACTGGACCGACGCGACGGGCAACCTCAGTGCGCCTTATGCCGATGGCGCCTTTGCGATCTTCGGCGGCACGGCGGGTACGGTAACGGTCGATAACGGCCCGGGCGCCGTGTCGGCCACCGGCATGCAGTTTGCGACGAACGGCTACGTCATCACCGGCGACGCCCTCGCGCTCGACGGGGTGCAGGCGACGATCCGCGTCGGCGACGGCAGCACAGCTGGCGCGGGTTTCACCGCGACGATCAACTCGGCGCTCTCGGGTACGGCGCAGCTGGTCAAGACCGATGCGGGGACGCTCGTCCTCGGCGGCACGAACAGCTACACCGGCGGCACGCAGATCGTGGGTGGCACGCTCCGCATTTCGAACGACGCCAATCTCGGCGCGGCGAGCGGCGAAGTGACGCTCGATGGCGGCACGCTGGAGACGAGCGCAACTCTTACGAGCGCGCGCGGCTTCGCCGTGACCGGCGGGGGTACGATCGCGACCGCGGCCGATACGGTCTTTACCTATAACGGTCTCTTCTCGGGCACGGGTGCGCTGACCAAGAATGGTGCGGGCACGTTGCTCGTCACCGCCGACAACGGCGGCTTCGGCGGCAGCACGACGGTCGCCGGCGGCACGCTGGCCGTGCAGGGCAGCCTTGGCGGTGCGGTGACGGTCAATTCGGCCGGTCGCCTCGAAGGCGCGGGCCGCGTCGGCAGCATCGTCAACGCGGGCGTCGTCGCACCGGGCGGCAGCATCGGGGCGCTGACGGTCGCAGGCGACTATCGCGGCGAGGGCGGTGTGCTCGAGATCGAGGCCGAGCTTGGCGGCGACGCATCGCTTGCCGACCGTCTGGTCGTGAACGGCGCGACCTCGGGCAACACGCGGGTGACCGTGGTCAATCGCGGCGGCCTTGGCGCGCAGACGGTCGAGGGCATCAAGATTGTCGATGTCGCCGGCGCTTCGAACGGCGATTTCACGCTCGACGGCGACTATCTGTTCGACGGCGAGCAGGCGGTGATCGCCGGCGCCTATGGCTACCGGCTCTACAAGAACGGCATCGCGACGCCGCAGGACGGCGACTGGTATCTGCGCTCGGCGCTGCTCGACGATGGCGGAAATCCCGAAGGACCGCTCTATCAGCCCGGGGTTCCCGTCTATGAGGCCTATGTCGGTGCACTCCAGTCGCTTAATCGCTTGCCGACGTTGCAGCAGCGCGTCGGCAACCGGTCGTGGGCCGCTTCGCCGATCGCCGGGGCCGGGCTGTGGGGCCGGTTCGAATCCGAACGCCAGCGCCCCGAAGCGCTTGTCTCGACGAGCGGTGCCGACCGCAAGGTCGACCAGTGGCAGGCGCAACTCGGGCTCGATGCAGTGCTGGCAGAGCGCAGCGACGGCGCCGCGCTCGTCGGCGGCCTGACCGCGCATTATGGCAAGGCGGACAGTGCCGTGACGTCGATCTTCGGCAACGGCACGATCGATACGCAAGGCTATGGCGTCGGCGCGACGATGACATGGTATGGGCCCAAGGGCTTCTATGTCGACGGGCAGGTCAAGCTCAGCTGGTTCGACAGCGACCTTGAATCGAACATTCTCGGTTCGCTGGCTCAGGGCAACAAGGGCGACGGGCAGGCGTTCAGCCTCGAACTCGGCAAGCAGACCGCGATCGGGCGCAACCTGTCGATCACGCCGCAAATCCAGATGAGCTATTCCAAGGTCGATTTCGATCGCTTCGTCGATCCGTCGGACGCCGCGGTTTCGGCTGCGACGGGCGAAAGCCTCAAGACCCGCTGGGGTCTTGCGATCGATCACCAGACGAGCTGGAAGGGCCGGTCGGGCGATACCCGCCGCACGCGGCTCTATTCGGTGATGAACCTCAGCTACGAATGGCTCGATGGTGCGGTTGCCGACGTGTCCGGGACGCCGATCGCCAATCGCGACCATCGCCTGTCGGGCGAACTCGGCCTTGGCGGCAGCTATAGCTGGGGCGGCGACCGTTTCACCCTCTACACCGAAGTGTCGGGTGACACGGCCATCGCCGACTTTGGCGCCGGCTATAATCTGAAGGGCACCGCGGGCTTCCGGGTTCGCTTCTGAGCGGCTTCGAATCCGGCGCTCGCGAGGTTGGGGCCCGAAACGTCAGGATGCGCTGAGGGCAGGTTCGCGGCGCGGACCTGCCAAGGATAGAAACGCATCGGCCGCAAACTGCTCGGCGATTTCGGCAAGCACCGAAATGGCAAGGGTCGCGGGATCGCGCGTCGACGGGATGAGGCCCACCGGCGATCGGAGCGATGCGATCGCTTCGGCCGCCACGCCGGCGGCTTCGAGCATGATCTTGCGATCGGCGTGCGTCCGGCGGCTACCGAGTGCGCCGACGTAAAAGCGCGACTGTTCCAATGCCCAGGGTATCAGCTCTTCTTCCCAGTCGCGGTCGTGAAAAAGGAAGAGAAATGCGGTCCAGGGGTCGGAGCCGATGTCCGGGCGCCAGCCTCGATAGGGGAGAAGCGCCGCATCGACCGCGGCCGCGCCAAGGGCAGCGATATCGCGCGCATAGGGCGAGAAGGCGGTGGTGGCGGCGCCCGAGGCCGCAGCCAGTGTCGCTGCCGCCGTCAGTTCCTCGCCCTGCCCGAACGCCAGGATGCGAAGCTGCGGCACATAGGTGACGACGAAGTCGTCGCCGCGCCAACCGGTCGGCGCGCTCGCCTCGGCAAGGCGGAGCCCCGCGGGCGCGAGCGCCAGCGCTGCGGGCTTTCGTGCTGTGAGGAACGCGATGGCCGTCTCGATCGCCGCGGGATCGGGCTGCGGCGCGAACAGAAGGTCGATGCCCCCGCCGCAGGGCAGCCGGATGTCGAGATAGGGCGAGCCGAGGCCGAACCGCACGAGGCGCGGGGCACCCGCCGCGAGCGCGTCGAGGGCTTCGGCGACGACGGCCGCCTCGATGCAGCCGCCCGAGAATGAACCGGCATAATCGCCGTTCGCCGCGATCGCCATCTGCGCGCCGAGGGTGCGCGGCGACGAACCTTCGATGCCGGTGAGCGTCACGAGGACGCAGGCGTCGCCGGACTCGCCCCGGCTGCGCAGAAAGTGCAATATGTCGAGCGAAGATGTCGCCAATCCGGTCATCGCGATCGACCCGCTGAATTGCCTGGCCGCCGCGCAACGGGAGACAATGCCGTGATCGAAGCCAATCGCATCGCCGCCGTCCTGCTGGCGGCCGGCCGTTCCGAGCGCTTCGGAAGCGACAAGCTGCTTGCGCGGGTTCGCGGCGAACCGGTCGCGCTCATGGCGGCGAAGACGCTGGTCGCGATCGGGCCCGGCCGCCTGATCGCGGTCTGCCGCGCGGGAAGCGAGGTCGCCGCGATCCTGTCGGATTTTGGGTTCGAAATCATTGTCAATGCCGAGCCTGCGCGCGGATTGTCCTCCTCGCTCGCCCTCGCGATCGAGCGGGCGGACCTGTCGGGCGCCGATGCGGCGCTGGTGACGCTCGGCGACATGCCGTTCGTCGGACCGGAGCATATCAAGTCGCTGCTGGCGGCGTTCGACCCCGCCAAGGCGTCGATCGTCGCATCGGGGCGCGACGGCACCGCGATGCCGCCGGCGCTTTTTGCGCGTTCGCACTTCGAGGCACTGCGCAATATCGAAGGCGATCGCGGCGCGCGCGCCTTGCTCGCCGGTGCCCTGCTCGTCGCCGGGGATTCGCTCGAGCTTGCCGATATCGACCGTCCCGAAGACCTGCGCTGAGCGGGATGGGGACTCACGCGAGGTCCGGAAGTTTGTCGATCAGCTTGTCGAGCGTGACCGGGTAGTTCCGCACGCGAACGCCCGTCGCATGATAGACGGCGTTCGCGACCGCGGCGGCGACGCCGCAGATGCCGAGTTCGCCGACGCCCTTGGCCTTCATCGGCGATGTGGTCGGATCGACCTCGTCGAGGAAGATCACCTCCTGATGCGGAATGTCGGCGTGGACGGGGACTTCGTAGCCGGCGAGATCGTGATTGACGAAGAAGCCGAACCTCTTGTCGACGGCCAGTTCCTCCATCAGCGCCGCGCCTGCGCCCATCGTCATCGCGCCGATGACCTGGCTGCGCGCGGCCTTGGGGTTGAGGATGCGTCCGGCGGCGCAGACCGCGAGCATCCGGCGCACCCGTATCTCGCCCGTCATCGCGTCCACCCCGACTTCGCAAAAATGCGCGCCGAAGGTCGACTGCTGATATTTTTGGGCGAGGTCGCCATATTCCATCATATCTTCGGCGACGAGATCGCCATCGGCCGCGGCCTTTGCGAGCGCGACCCCCTTGCCCCCGGCGCGGACCTTGCCGTTTTCGAAGACCGCGGCCGCGGGGTCGAGTCCGAGCTTTTCGGCGACCTCCATGCGCAGCTTTGCGCATGCGGCATAGACGCCGGCGGTCGAACTGTTCGCCCCCCACTGGCCGCCCGAGCCCGCCGAGACGGGAAAGGTCGAGTCGCCGAGGCGAACCTCGACGCGTTCGAGCGGGACGCCGAGCATCTCGGCGGCGGTCTGCGCGATGATCGTGTAGCTGCCGGTTCCGATGTCGGTCATGTCGGTTTCGACAGTTACGGTTCCATTGCGGTCGAGGCGGACGCGTGCCGCGGATTTTTCGTTGAGATTGTTGCGGAAGGCCGCAGCGACGCCCATGCCGACGAGCCACCGGCCGTCGCGCGTGGCGCCGGGTTCCGCCTTGCGGCTCTTCCAGCCGAATTTTTCGGCGCCGAGTTCGAGGCACTCGTTGAGCCGGCGCTGCGAAAAGCGCCGCTCGGGCTTTTCGGGGTCGACCTGCGTGTCGTTGAGCACGCGGAAAGCGACCGGATCGAGGCCTAGCTTTTCCGCCATTTCGTCGATCGCGATTTCCAGCGCCATCAGTCCGGGGGCTTCGCCGGGCGCGCGCATCGCATTGCCCTCCGGAAGGTCCAGCGTCGCGAGTCGCATCGCGGTCATCCGGTTCGGCGCGGCGTAGAGGAGGCGCGTTTGCGCGACCGCGGTTTCGGGGCTGCCGCCCTTGAGGTCGCCCGACCAGCTTTCGTGGCCGATCGCAGTGAGCTTGCCGTCGGTCGTCGCGCCGAGCCGGATGCGCTGGATCGTCGCGGGGCGGTGCGTGGTGTTATTGGTCATGAGCGGCCGCGGCAGCGCGATCTTCACCGGACGCCCGGCGGCCTTCGCGCCGAGCGCGGCGAGCAGAGCGTCGGAACGGATGAACAATTTTCCGCCGAAGCCGCCACCGATGTAGGGCGAGACCAGCCGGACATTCTCCTTGGGAATACCCAGCGTCTTCGCCATGTCGCCGACCGACCATGCGATCATCTGGTTCGATGTCCAGAGTGTGAGTCTGTCGCCGTCCCAGCTCGCGATCGACGCGTGCGGTTCCATCATTGCATGGCTGTGGTCGGGCGTCGTGTAGCGCGCGTCGAGCTTGACCGGCGCGCTTGCAAAGGCCGCATCGAAATCGCCGAAGCGAGTGTCCGCCTCTGTGCCGAAGGCCGGCGGCGGCTTGACCGCGCCGTCCATCGATTTTGCGAGGTCGAAATTGCCCTTCGCGCGATCATATTGGACGCGAACGAGCGCGGCGGCCGCGCGCGCCTGCTCGAAGCTTTCGGCAACGACGACCGCGATCGCCTGGTGATAATGTTCGATGTCGGGACCGCCGAGAAGATGCGCGGTGTTGAAGTTGCCCTTGCCGAGCTTGCCCGCGTCGGCGGCGGTGACGACGGCGAGGACCCCGGGCGCGGCTTTTGCGGCGCCGAGGTCCATCGAGGCGATGCGGCCCTTTGCGATCGCCGAGCCGACGACATAGCCATAGGCCTGGTTGGGCACGACATCGTGCCGTTCATAGGCATAGGGTGCGGTGCCGCTTGTCTTGAGGGGGCCGTCGATGCGGTTCGTCGGCTTGCCGACGACCTTCAGCCGGTCGATCGGATTGTCGGTTGCGGGCGTGTCGAACTTCATGGGCTCAACCTTTTGCTTGCATCAGCACCCCGGCGAGCGTTCGCTCGACCAACGGCAGCTTGTAGGCATTTTCGTGGCTCGTCTTCGCGCCGGCAAGGAGCGCCGAGGCGGTCGCCTTGGCACCGCGCGGCAATTCGGCATCGGCCGCCTCGGTGCGCCACGGCTTGTACCCGACGCCGCCGAGCGCGACGCGCCCGCTGCCGTCGCGCCGGATCACCGCGCCGACCGAGATCAGCGCGAAGGCATAGGAGGCGCGGTCGCGGACCTTGTGATAGATGTGGGTGCCACCGAGCGGTTTCGGCAGCGTTACCGCGGTGATCAGCTCGCCCGGCGCGAGCACCGTTTCGAGATGCGGCGTGCTGCCGGGCGCGCGATAGAAATCGGCGAGGGCGATGCTGCGGGCCTTGCCCGCCGCGTCGACCGTTTCGACCGCGGCGTCGAGCGCCTGCATCGCGACCGCCATGTCGCTGGGGTGGGTGGCGATGCACGCCTCGCTTGCGCCGACAACGGCATGCAGACGGCTGAAACCGCCGATCGCGGCGCAGCCGCTGCCGGGCTTGCGTTTGTTGCACGGCTGGTTGGTGTCGTAAAAATAGGGGCAGCGCGTGCGCTGGAGCAAATTGCCCGCGGTCGTTGCCTTGTTGCGAAGCTGTCCCGAAGCGCCGGCGACGAGCGCGCGCGAGAGGAGGCCATAGTCGCGCCGGATGCGTGCGTCCGAGGCGAGGTCGGTGTTGCGCACCATCGCGCCGATCCGCAATCCGCCGTCGTTCGTCGCTTCGATCTTGTCGAAGCCGAGGCGGCTCACGTCGATCAGGTGCGCCGGCGTCTCGATCTCGAGCTTCATCAGGTCGAGCAGGTTGGTGCCTCCCGCGATGAAGCGCGCGCCCGGGGTGCGCGCGAAGGCGGCGGTTGCCGCGGCGGGCGTCTCTGCACGCTCGTAGGTGAAGCTTTTCATGCCTTCGCTCCCGCGACATCGGTGATCGCGTCGATGATGTTCGAATAGGCGCCGCAGCGGCAGATATTGCCGCTCATCCGTTCGCGCAGTTCGCCTCGCGTGACCTTGGGGGGCTCGTTCAGGTCCGTGGTCACGTGGCTCGGAATGCCTGCTTCGATTTCGTCCAGGACCGCGACCGCCGAACAGATCTGTCCCGGGGTGCAATAGCCGCATTGATAGCCGTCGTGAACGACGAAGGCTTCCTGCATCGGATGGAGCTTGCCCGGAAGGCCCAGCCCCTCGATCGTCGTGATCTTGTCGCCGTCATGCTGCACGGCGAGCGAAAGGCAGCTGTTGATCCGGCGACCGTCGGCGATGACGGTGCAGGCCCCGCATTGCCCATGATCGCACCCCTTCTTCGTGCCCGTCAGGCGAAGATGTTCGCGAAGCGCATCGAGCAGCGTCGTGCGCGTGTCGAGTTCGAGCTCATGTGCCGAGCCGTTGACCTCGAAGCTGACACGTGCGGTCGGCGGTCCGTTGGCCGGGCGCCCCGATTCCTGGGTCGCGGCCGCGGAATCGGATACCGCGACGGTAGCGACCGAGATCGCGCCGCCGGCGAGCAGCCCGCGCCGAGAGATGGAAATGTCGTGCGATATTGCCATGCGCTGTCCCAATCATCTTTTCTCCGCGCGACGGCTTCGTCGGCGGCTGTCCTTACAAATGAATGCAAAAGGGGACGATGCGTTGCCGCGCCCCCTGACGATTTTGGATCGAGACCAAAACTAGCATAACCCATGGGTCCGCCGCAACGGGCGACGATCAGCCGAGCCCGCGTCGAGCGTGCTCGCGTACGGAAGGCCTGTCGTCGCTTAGTGAAGCGCGCTTCGAGCGATATCGACCGGGCGTGACCGTGGTCACAACGCCGCCGCGCGCCTTGTCCTAGCGCGAACGGATGACAATAACTCAAGATATTCTGTATGTTGGGTAAAAACAGGGAAATGCAGCGCCATGGCCAGCCGCCGACTTAGCTTTTTCGCTCTTCTCCTCGCGGCGCCGCTGTGGACGATCGCGCCGACGGGGTTCGCGCACGAAACGTCGCCACCCGCCAAGCTCGACGGCGACGAACAGGAGCTGATCGACCTCCTCAATCGCGGCATGGATCTCGAACGCGCGGGCAAACGGCGCGACGCGGAGGCGGTCTACCGGCGCTGGACCGGCGAAGCGACGAAGCGGTACGGCGCCGACAATCTGATCACCAGCATGGGCTATCGGCTGCTCGCGGGCGTGCTGGAGGACGAGGGGCGGCTGAAGGAGGCCGAGCCCTTCCTGAAGCAGCTGCTCGCGATCAACCGGGCGTCGCTCGGCGAAAGCGACGACGAGACCTTGCTCGCCTACGCCCGCCTCTCGGCCAATTATATGGCGCAGGGTCGCCCCGTGGAAGCTATCCCGCTGCGCCGCGCGATCCTCGCGGCGCGCCTCGCGAACAATGGCAAGCACCACTCCAAGTCGATCATCGCGACCAGCAATCTGGCGCGTGCCATGGCCGAAAGCGGCGACATGAAGGGCGCCGAACCGCTGTACCGCGAAGCGGTCGAGGCGAGCATCGCGGTCCATGGCGAAAATCACCGCGAGACCGCGGCGAATTACGGCAATCTCGCGACCGTGCTCAGCACCCTCGGGCGCTTCGACGAGGCGGCGCCCGTCTTTGCCAAGGTGCTGGCGATCGAGGAGGCGCTGCCTGACAGCGATCCTGCCGACATCGCGCTCAGCCATTATAATGTTTCGGCGAATTTCTCCGAAATCGGGCGCTATGACGAGGCCTCGGCAGCAGCGAACAAGGCGCTCGACCTGTGGCGCGCGGCCAAGGGCGACGAAAGCGCCGAGGCGGCGCTCGGCTATACCGCGGTCGCCAACAGCCTGCGGCTGCAGGGACGCTATGAGGAAGCCGACGCCACCTATCGCAAGGCACTCGCGATCCGGGTCAAGGCGCTTGGCGACACCCACCCCCTGACCGGCGAGGCCTATAGCAATGTCGCGCTGATCATGGAAAACCGCGGGCTGCCGCCGTCGGCGATCGAACCTCTGCTGCGCAAGGCGCTCGACATCACGCGGCAGGCGTTCGGCGAAAGCAGCCATCGCACCGCCATCATGTACGGCAATGTCGCGCATAATCTGGTCCAGCAGGGCCGCTTCGACGAAGCCGAGCCGATGTACCGGCGCGGGATCGAAATCCAGAAGAGCGTCGCGGGGGCGGACCATCCCTCCTATGCGACGCAGCTGATCAACCTCGCCTATAATCTCGGCCCCGAAGCCGCCGAACCGCTGATGCGCGAGGCGCTCGGCATCTTTCGGGCCAAGTTCGGCGAAGACAATCCCGAGACCGCGCATGCCTTTGCCAGCCTCGGCACGACGCTCAGCCTGCTCGGCCGGCATGCCGAGGGCGCCGAGATGGCGATCAAGGCGCTGGACATCCGCCGCCGCCTGCTCGGCGAGGACCATCCGCTCACCGCCGATGGCTATGCCAGCGTCGCCGCGGCGCTGGTTCGCCGGGGCGGTCTCGATCGCGCCGGCGACGAAGCGGCCGAGCCCTATTACCGCCAGGCGCTGGGGATCCGCCAGCGCAGCCTCGGCGAATCGCACGTCGAGACCGCGCATGCCTATAGCGGTCTTGCCGCGAGCCTGCTGCGGCAGGGCAAGGCGGCCGAAGCCGAGGCGGCGGCTGCCAAGGCGGTCGCGATCGTGCGGCGACTCAACGACCGGACCGCGGCGGGCGGCAACGCCGTCGCCTTGTCGGCGCTCGACCGGCAACAGGTCGACCCCAACCGCGGTACCTTCACCACCTATATGAATGCGGCCTTCGGCCTGATGAGCGATACGCGCGAAGCAGCCGGGCAGTCGCGACTTCAGGACCTTGCCTTTCGGGCGGCGCAGGATGCGAACAGCTCGGCTTCGGGGCGCGCGGTGCTGCAGTCCGCCGCGCGCAGCGCCGCGAAGACGCCGCAAATGGCGGAAGCGGTGCGCCGCGAGCAGGATCTGGCCGCGCGCGCGAACGTCATCGACAAGAATCTGCTCCGCGCGCTCGGCGACCGGAAATCCGTCGAGGCTGCGCGGCTGCGCGGCGAACTCGACGGCGTGCAGGCCGAACTCGCCGACATCGGCGCGCTGATCGACAAGAAATATCCGTCGTACCGCCAGCTCGTGTCGCCGCGCCCGGTCGGGCTTGCCGAAGCGCAGAAGGCGCTGCGGCCGGGCGAAGCCTTGCTGATGATGACCGAGGCTGCGAACACCTTTCACCTCTTTGTCGTCACCCCCGACGCCGTTGGCTGGAGCCGGCCGGCGCAAGAGATCGACGTCATCCTGAAACAGATTTCCGACCTTCGCTGCGATGTCGACTTCGCGACCTGTTCGGCGGCGCGCAAGGCCGAACTCGACGCGCTGCCGATGACGACGCGCGAGCTCGAGGGGCATCGCCGCTTCGATCTCGACATCGCGCACGCGCTCTACAAGGAGCTGATCGCACCGGTCGAACCGCTGCTGAAGGACACGCGGCGCCTGTATGTCGCGAGCTCGGGCAAGCTCGGCGACCTGCCGCTCGCGATGCTGTCGTCGACCCCCTTGCCCGAAGGCGCCGACCTGGCCGACCCCGACACGCTTGCCCGCGCGGGATGGCTCGCCGATCGCTATGCCTTCACCAGCCTGCCGTCGGTCGCGGCGTTGATGCTGCCCGTCGCGGCGCGGGGAGAACGGCGGAGCAAGAGTTTTCGTGGCTATGGCGCGCCCGTGCTGCTCGGCGGCGATACGGGATCGCGCGCCGCGGCGGGGGTCGGCGTCTTCGACGGGGTGTCGGCCGCGGGCTCGCCGCTGGCCGACCCCGACGCGCTCCGCAAGCTCGCCCCCTTGCCCGGTACCAAAGTCGAGCTCGCGGCGATGGCCGAGCTGTTCGGCGCCGCGCCGGTCAGCCTCACGCTCGAGCGCGATGCCACCGAGGCGGCGCTGCGCCGCGATCCGGCGCTGCCGACGAGCGACATCGTCGCGATCGCCACGCACGGCCTGCTTCCCGATCCCGAGCTGGGGTTCGGCGAGCCCGGGCTGGTGCTCACCCCGCCTAGCGTCGCGAGCGATACCGACGACGGCCTGCTCACCGCGACCGAGGCCGCACGGCTGACGCTGTCGGCCGACTGGGTGATCCTGTCGGCGTGCAACACCGCCTCGGCCGTAAATTCGGGCGGCGGCGACAGTCTGTCGGCGCTCGCGCGCGGTTTCCTCTACGCGGGCGCCGACGCGCTGCTCGCGAGCCACTGGCGCGTATCGGATCAGGCGACCGCGGTGCTCACGGTCGAAACGCTGACCGCGCGCCGCGCAAACCCCGGAACCTCGCGCGCCGAGGCGCTGCAGATGGGCATGAAGGCGGTGCGCAGCGGCAAGCGTGCCGACGGCTCGGCGATCGCGGGCTGGAAAGCCGGCTGGGCGCATCCTTCCGCCTGGGCCGCCTTCACCAACATCGCCAACCGCGACGACTAGACCGAATCGACGATCGGCCCGGACGGTCTTGAAAATGGCGGTCCCCCGTCTTTTCGGCGCGCACTTCCCGCCGGTCCGGCCGCGCCCTTATTGCGGCCGGACCGTATCGCAGGACAAATAGACCGGATTGCCGACCAGCAGCAGCTTGCCTTCGCTACTGCGAACATTGACGGCGGCCCAGCCGCAAGCCTTTTCGGCTTTCAACACCAGCGTCAGCCGGGCATCGTCCGACGCGACCGGATGACGCGCGCCGGTCGGCTGGCCGTTGAGGATCAGTTCGGCGGAAGACCCCGCGGCGTCCCTTATATGCGCCCGGATCGTCGTGGGGCGGCGTCCCGGTAACACCTCCCCCATCGCGGCACGTCGTCCGTCTGCCGCGGCTTCGACTTCCAGGAGCCGCGTGCGCGTTCCCTCGACGTCGATGAACACATTGCCGGCGCGGATGCCGTTCAGGATCGCCGGCGTCGAGAGCGCGCGCGCATGAACGACCGTTCGCGGCCGGCCGATCGGCGCCGGGCCGGGCGGGGATTTGCCTGGCGCGACGTCGGGATCGTGATTGTCGCTGGCTGCAATGCCGGTCAGCCGGTGCCCTTCGTTCAGCCGCGCATACCAGAAACCAAGCCCGGCGAAGGGGCCCTCGGTCATCGTCCCGTTGATCGCCTCGATCGCGGCAACCTTGTCGTAATCGGTGTCGGGCCAGGTCCAGCCGCAGCCCATGCACTGCTCACCCGATGGCAGGGCGGGATGATTGAGCGACAGGATCGCGCCCGATGCTGCGGCGTCGCGCTGCAAGGCGTCGACATCGGGCACGCCGGCCGTCCCGACGCGAAAATCGACGAAACGGGCGGGGCCGAAAATATTGGCGTGGCCGCCGAATGTCGTCACCTCGATACCGGGGATCAGCAGCATCGTGTCGAAATAGGGCTGGAGCTCGCGCAGGCCGCCGAAATGCGCGGTGGTGTTGTGGTCGGTGACCGCGATGAAATCGAGCCCCGCATCGGCGGCGGCGAGGACGGTACGGAACAGCGGGCACGGCACTTTTCGGCCGCCGCGGCTTTGGCAGCTGCCGTCGCTGTGCGCATCGTGCATGTGAAGGTCGCCGCGATACCAACCCGGTTCGGTTTTGATCGGCGGATCGGCGATCGCGGCGCTGGCGCGCGACTGCCCTGCGCGATCGAAGAAGACATTGACCGAATAGGCCGCCCGGCTGTCCTTTCGCGCGTTGGGAACGCCCAGCAACACGCGCCAGCGTCCCGACGGCAGCGCCCCGGCAAGATAGCCGGGCGTCGCATCGCTCGGCGCGATCGTGAAGCGGTCGCGCGTGCCGCCGCTCCAGCCACGGAAACGCGCCGGATCCCAGACCCCCATGTCGACGACCGTCCGGTTCGCCTTGTCATAGGTCAGCGTCACGGTGATCCGTTCGGTGCCCTCGGGCACGTCGAACGGCACTTCGCGATAGGTCTGATGATCGGCGCCGCTGATCTCGCCCGCAACCGTGACGTCCGGCTGCGACGGTTCGGCCGCCGCCGCTGCGCCGGCGATCGCCAGCGCAGCGGCAAACAGGGTTGCCCGGGTCCACATCAGAAGCGGAAGTCCACCGCGAAGCGGAAATTCCGGCCGACGATCGGACGCCCGATGAACAACAGGTCGTTGGCCTGCCCGCTGGTGAGTTCGCCCGCGCGCGGATTGCCTTCGGTCAGTCCGATTTCGTTGGTGAGATTGTCGCCATAGGCCCAAAGCGTGATCTGGTCGGTGACGCGGAAGCGGACACTGGCGTTGAGGACCGTGTAGGCCGGAAGCTTCGATATGTTCGCCGCGTCGGCGAAGCGCTTCGTATAATGTTCGACGTCGAGCTGCGCGCGCAGCCGGTCATCGAGCAGCGTCACCGCGGGCGTCGCACGCAGCGCGATCTTCGGGACGCGGATCAGCTGATTGCCCGTATAGTCCCGCGGCACCAGCGTCTGCTGTCCGTCGACCGTCGTGAGCTCGTCGAAGCGCAGGTTGCGGAAGGTCGGGTCCTGCCAGGTCGCGTTGAGCGTGAAATCGAACCAGGGCGCCGGCCGCACCGTGCCTTCGAACTCGACGCCATAGGCGCGCGTGTCGGTGTAGATCGTCTGCGACACATAGCCGTTGGTGTCGGGGTCGAACCGCGTGTTGCCGATCCCGTAGGAGTTGAAGTCGGTGAGGAAGCCGGTGAGATAGACGCTGGCGAAGCGCGACTGATATTTGAGGCCCGCTTCCCAAAGGTCGATGCCCTGCGTGCGCGGAACGGCGGTGGCGCTGGTGATGAAGTTGCCGACGCTCGGCAGACGAAAAGCCGAAGTGTAGCGCGCGAAGACTCCGGCGCGCGGCGCGAACTGCCAATCGGCACCCACCGTGTAGCCGACCTTGTCGAATTTCTTGTCGAAGGGCGTGAAGACGCCGTTTCCGGTCAGCACATTGTTGTCGGCGAGCGTCGCCGCGTTGCCGAGATCGACCGTACGGCTGCCCTCTTGCGCGCCGCGGGTCTTGACCGTTTCCCAACGGATACCGGCGTCGAGGCGCAGCGAGGGAAGGATTTGCCATTCGTCCGCGGCATAAAGCGCGAATGTGTCCTGCGTACCGCTGCCGTTCGCGAATTCGGAGCCGTAGCGGACGACGCCATTTTCGGTTGCGGCGCCGACGACCTGCCCGGCGCCGTTCAGCGCGACGAGGTCGAGGAGGCGCGAATTGTCCGACACGTCCTGCAGCGTCGATGCCGAATAGCGGCGGAAGGTCTCCTCGATCCGCGCGTAATAGAAGCCGATGGCGAAGTCATGCGTCGTGCCGCCCATGTCGAAACTGTGCGCGAGGCGGAGATCGTTCAGAAACTCGCTCTCGTCGACCGTGACCGGTCGCGCCGCGTTGATGAAGACATCGCCATTGCCGTTCTGGCCGGTGACGTCGAACGCCTCGCCCGTGTCGCTGTAACGCAGCTGGATGCTCGTCGCACCCGGGAAGGCGGCGAGGAGCGACGCGCTATTCTGGTTGAGAAAGGCGGCCGCGGTGCTGATCGAGGCCGGATAGACGCCGTTGCGCACCGTCAGCGAATCGCGGTAGCGCGCACGGTTGCTGAGTTTCCAGCCCGGCGCGAACTCCCATTCGGCGAGCAGGCTGAACTGGTCGAGATTGACGTCGGTGCCGTCGGCATTGTCGAACTGGACCGGGCCATTGGCGTCGCGCAGCGTCAGGAAAGCGGTCGCCCGGCTTGCCGTCGTGCCATAATGCGGGTTGAAGCCGGGAAGGCCGACGATGTCGCCCTTGCGGTCCTTGGTGAGCGGAATGCCGGTGTAGAAGATCGTGCTGTCGTCGATCCGCTTGTACCCGAGCGTGATCCGACCATCGCCGAAATCATATCCCAAGTCGGCGCGGACCTGTCCGCCCTGATTGCCGGTGAAGCCGGGGTCGCGGACGCCATCCTCCTTGCGATAATAGCCGCCGACACCAAAGCTCCACCCGTTGCCGAGCGGCGCGCCGACCCAGCCGTCGAAGCGGAACAGGTCGGCGGTCGGGCCATAGAGGATGCGCGCGACACCGGTCATTTCGTCGGTGGGCTGGCGGGTGATGAAATTGACCGCGCCGCCGGGCGCGTTCGAATAGAAGATCGACGACGGACCGCCGCGGACCACCTCGATGCGTTCGATCGATTCGTCGATCCGAAAGGCCTGGTCGGCGTTGAGATAGCCGAGCGAGGGGTCATGCTGCACCGGCAGGCCGTTTTCGAGCAGGGTGATCGATCCGAAGCCGTCGACCGGAATGCCGCGCGCGCGGACGTTGCCGCTGCCTTCGCCGCCCGATGCCTCGACCCAGAAACCGGGGACCGACTTCAGCGCTTCGGTGACGCTCGAGGGCGCGCGCGAACGCAGCATGTCATTGTCGATCGAAGTGATCGCATAGCTGGTGTCGATCCGCGTGCGGTCGCCGGCGCCGGCGCGGCCGGTCACGACGATCTCCTCGCCCTGCGATTCGGCCGCGGCGGCGGATGTGTCGTCGGCATCCGACTGCGCCAGCGCGACGCTGCTTGTGCTCGCAAAAAGAACAAATAGGCTGGCGGAGGCAAGACCTCTGATCGTCATTCTGAAACCCCTGGATTGGATTGCCGCCGATTGCGGTCGGCACGTCCGCTAGGCGCGCAGGGTTGCGTTTCGATGGCCGCGATACGACGCGGCCATGACAATCATGATGCACCGACATGACACGCCGCGGGCGGCGACGGAGATCGAGGCTTCCGGCGAGCGGTGCCGGAACAATGTGCCGATGGAGAAAGGCCGCTGGCGGCAATTTATCGGGTGCCTCAATTTGCCTTGCTCGAGGCCGGATGCTAGGCGTCGCCTCGATGAAATCGGCACCATGTACCACCTCCATCGGGTTCCCGGTCGGCTGACGCGAGGAACATGAACAGGCGCTCCGAACGAAGCGCCTGAATGGAGGCGATTGCCTTCGCAGCGGCGGCATGCGCGTGCCGGCGTTTCTTCAGGTACATGAAATGACAAATTTTTTTGAAAGCCCCTTCAAGGGCATCACGCTCGACAAACAGGTGAGCCATCCCAATATTCGCGTGGGTCGCTTCAGCTATTATTCGGGCTATTATCACGGTCACAGCTTCGACGATTGCGCGCGGTTCATCCTTCCCGACAGCGACGCCGACAAGCTGGTGATCGGCAGTTTCTGTTCGATCGGATCGGGCGCCGCCTTCATCATGGCCGGCAATCAGGGGCATCGGCACGACTGGATCAGCACCTTTCCCTTTTACTGGATGCCGGAGGTTCCGGCGTTCGGGGGCGCGCGCAACGGCTTCGAGCCGGCGGGCGACACGGTGGTCGGCAACGATGTGTGGATCGGGTCCGAGGCGATCGTGATGCCCGGCGTCCGGATCGGCGACGGCGCGGTGATCGCAACGCGCGCCGTGGTCACGCGAGACGTCGCGCCCTATTCGATCGTCGGCGGCAACCCCGCCGCGCCGATCCGGACGCGTTTCGACGCGGCGCGCATCGCCTTGCTGCTCGAAATGCGATGGTGGGACTGGACCGACGAGCAATTGCACGCGGCCATGCCGCTCCTCACCGACGGAAAGGTAGAGGCGCTGCACGAATATTGGCTGGCCGGCGGTTCGCGCTGAGGCGGCATGGGGTGGGAGGGCGCGGCCTTCTCGCCCCATGTCCCAAATCCGCTCGGCCGGCCTTGCGTCGCGGACAGCTTCGATCAGGATATTTGATTCTGCCATAATGTTGCGACAAAGTCGTGATGCTCCTGTCCCGCGGCAAACCGGGGCGTCGCGTTGGAAAGCTGTCGACAGGTCCATCCATGATCGCTTCGCTCCGTTTGATCTTCCTTGCATTTTTCATTGCGATGGCGGGCGTCGCGCCGGGTTCGGCCCAGCCGATGTTTTCGGCGAACGTCGAGGTCTCGCTGGTGCCGATGAATCAATGGGCCGCGCCCGGATCGACCGCGATCGTCGCGGTTCGTCAGGACATCGAGCCCGGATGGCATACCTATTGGCGCAATCCGGGGGATTCGGGTGGCGCGACCGAATTGACGTGGACGCTTCCGGCCGGTTTTTCGGCGGGGCCGATTCTGTGGCCGCTCCCCGAACGTCAGCCGGTGAAGGGGCTGATGAACTATGGCTATTCGCGCCAGGTCTATCTGCCGGTGCCGATCGACGTGCCGCGGACGGCAAAAGCGGGATCGGTCGTGCCACTGAGCGTCACGGTCCTCTCGATGGTCTGCAGCGAGGATATGTGCGTTCCCGACGAGCGCACGGTGAAGCTCGACCTAGCGGTCCGCGACGGGGTGCCGCCACTGACCGAGGCCGAGGGAGCCGCGATCGAACGCGTCGTCGACGCGGCGCCGCGGCCCGCCGACATCGATGCGCATATCGCGCGCGATGGCGCCGATCTTGTGCTGACCTTGCGCGGCGCGGCATTGAACGGTGTCGATACGGCAGATGCCTATTTCTTTCCCTTCGATGGGGGCATCGTCGAGCATCCGGCGGTTCAGCGCGGCGAACGAAAGGGCGATGACCTGATCCTCCGGATGAAGGCCGGCGGCGCCGTGCTCGCGGGTGGTCTCGACAAACCGGTGGGGGGTGTCGTCGCGACATCGGACGGGGCATGGGAAGTCGTCGCTGACCCGGGCGGAGCGCCGGCGGCGGACGGCGGCGGAACGAGCCTCCTGCTTTTCGCCCAAGCCGCGCTGTTCGCGCTGATCGGCGGCCTGATCCTCAATCTGATGCCGTGCGTGTTCCCGATCCTCGCGATGAAGGCCGCGTCGCTGTCCGCTTCGGCGCACGATCCGCGCGAGGCACGGCGCGACGGAGTCGCGTTCCTGCTCGGCGTGCTGACGACCTTCGTCCTGCTGGCGGGCGCGCTGCTCGCCTTGCGCGCGGCGGGCGAGGCGGCGGGTTGGGGGTTTCAGCTTCAGAATCCCGCGGTCACGGCGGGGCTCGCGCTGCTGATGCTCGCGGTTGGCCTCAGCCTTTCGGGCGCCTTCGAGGTCGGCCTTTCGGGAAGCGGGGCGGGCGGCGGACTGACGCGCCTGCCCGGCGGAACCGGCGCCTTTTTCACCGGGGTGCTCGCGGTGGTCGTGGCCGCGCCCTGTACGGCGCCCTTCATGGCCTTCGCGCTCGGCGCGGCGCTCGTGATGCCCGCACCGATGGCGCTCGCCGTTTTTGCGATGCTCGGGCTCGGGCTCGCGCTTCCCTATCTGGTCATCAGCCTGTCGCCGGGCGTGCTCGCGCGTTTTCCGAAGCCGGGACCCTGGATGGACCGGCTGAAGTCGATCCTTGCCTTTCCGATGTATGGCGCCGCGCTCTGGCTGGTCTGGGTGTTCGCGCGCCAGACGAGCGGCGAAGCCCTCGCGCTGATCCTGGCCGGCGGCCTGTTGCTCGCCTTCGGCCTCACCCTCTGGGGCTGGCGGCAGGGCGCGCGAATGGGGGGACGCAAGGCGTTCGGCACGACCGCCGCGTCGACATTGTCGCTGCTGGCGGCGGCTGTCGTCGCGGTGTCGGCGGCGTCGCTCGCGCCCGGCGCCGGGCCGGCGGCTTCGCAAACGGCCGCCGAAACGCCCTGGTCGGCCGATGCCGTCGCGGCGGCGCGCGCCGAGGGCAAAGTCGTGTTCGTGAATTTTACCGCCGACTGGTGCGTAACGTGCAAGGTCAACGAGCGCGCCGCGCTTGCCAGTGAGGGAACGCGCGCGCTGTTTGGCGGCGCCGACGCGGTCTATATGGTCGCCGACTGGACGCGGCGCGACGACCTGATCGCGCGCGAGCTCGAGCGGTTCGGCCGCTCGGGCGTCCCGCTCTACCTCGTCTATTCGCCCGGCAGGGCCGAGCCGGAAATATTGCCGCAGCTGCTGACCCCGGGCATCGTCGCCGATGCGGTGAAACGGGCCGGAGCGGAAGCTTGAAGATGTTGAAGACCGAGAGGAGAAGAACCATGAAACATGCGTTGCTTTCGATCGCCGCCGCGTCGGCGTTGCTGCTCGCCGGTTGCGGACAGCCGGCCGAAAAGACGGCCGAAGCTCCTGCCGGGCAGGCGACCGAAACCGCCGGGGGCCAGATGGCGCCCGCCTTCACCCTTGCCAGTGCCGATGGTCAGCAAGTTTCGCTGGCCGATTTCCGCGGCAAGACCGTGGTTCTCGAATGGACGAACGAAGGCTGCCCCTATGTGAAGAAACATTATAGCGGGGCGATGCAGGCGCTGCAGAAGGAAGCGGTCGCCGACGGCGTCGTCTGGCTGACGATCATCTCGTCGGCGCCCGGCGAGCAAGGCTTTGTCGAGGGCGAGAGCGCGAAAAACTGGAAACAGCGCTTCAACGCGGGCTTCACCCATCTGCTGCTCGACCCTACGGGCGCGACGGGGAAGGCGTATGATGCGAAGACCACCCCCGACATGCGGGTGATCGATGGCGAGGGACGGATCATCTACGCCGGCGGCATCGATGACAAGCCGACCAACAAGGTCGAGGATCTGGAGGGCGCGAAGAACTTCGTCCGCGCGGCGCTCGACGATCATGCCGCGGGGCGGCCAGTGACTACGGCGTTCGCGCAGCCCTATGGCTGTTCGATCAAATATGCCGATGGTGCGGAGGCGGCTCCCGCCAAGGGCTGATCGGGCCGGTCAGATGAAAAAATGGTCGCGCCGCGGATCGTCCGCGGTCGCGGTCATTCGGCCAGCAATCCCGTCAGGCGGTATGTGCAGGGCCGGGGAGCGCCGGCAGGTCGGCGAACGGAACGGCGGCTGCGTCGCTGGCGCGTCGCCCGATCGAAGAGGGCTTCAGACCGGATCGCTTTGATCGAGAATATCGGACCAATCGCGCGCCGCGGCCCCGAGGGGGACGAGGTGCCGGTAGATGCGGTCGCCGAGCGGCGTCGGAACATATCCGCGCGCCGATCGCGTCACGAATCCGGCCTCCTTTAGTTCGCTGAGGCGTTGGTTGAGCACCGATGGGGAGATCGTCTCGCACCGGTCCTGGAGTTCCCGGAACGTCATCGCTCCGCCTTCGCTAAGCGTCCAGAGCACCCCCATCGCCCAGCGGCGACCGAGCAGATCGAACAGCGCCATGATCGGCGCCCCGGAGCGCGATCCGCGAACGGGCTGGCCGGGTTTGGGCAGTTTCGCCATGGGTTTCTCCTGCGCTGGCACGTTCCTGTGCGAGTGCGGATGATCGTGGCTCCGCTGGTAGCGTGCTAGCATTTTGATAGCTAGCCCGACTTGGGAAGGCGCAGTTTTCAAAGCATTCTTGCTATCGATTCGATAGCGCGCTATGAAATCCGTAGCAACTATTCGGGACATTCGCCATGAAACCTTTTCTCTATTCGGGAACGAAAAACGCCTCGAGCTGGGCGATGCGCGCGTGGCTCGCGTTGCGCGAGGCGGGGATCGACTTTGACGAGGAGGTCGTCGACATCCGGCGGCCGCAACGGTTCGCGAATCTGGAACGGATCGGTGCTTTCTCGCCCCCGGCCATGGTTCCCGTGCTGGTCGTCGATCAAATGGCGATCTTCGATTCGGTCGCGATCATGGAATATGCGAACGATGTCGCGGACGGGGCGTTGCTCCCCGCCGACCGCGCGGCGCGCGCCCGCGCCCGATCGCTTGTGGCCTGGCAGCATTCGGGGCTGTCGGCGATTTGTGCGCGAATCTCGTTCGAAAGCGCTTTCTATCCGCTCAAGCGATCGCTGACCGATGCCGAGAGTGCCGAATGCCGACGCCTCTTCGACTGCCTCGAGCAGGCGCTCGAGCTGAGCGGCGGGCCGTATCTGTTCGGGGCTCTGAGCCTTGCGGACCTGATGCTCGTGCCGACGGTGGTGCGGCTGACCCGTCACGACCTCGACCTCGCACGCTGGCCCCGTTCGCGGAATTGGGCGGCGGCGTTGCTCGAGCGTGCCTCCGTTGCCGAATGGATGCGCGAGGCCGATGCGCTTCCCCATATCTGGTTCGACGACTATCTGGTGCCCGGCGACGCCATCCGGATGGTGCCGGCTGCGGCCTGAGGCGATAGCGCCGGATCATTGGCTGAACAAATTCAAGAGGAGGACTGATCGTGGCGACCCGGCATGATTTTACAAGCCGTATCGAGTGGACCGGCAATCGCGGCGACGGGACGCGCAGCTATCGCGGCTATGACCGCACGTGGAGCGTGACCACGCCGGGCCAGCCGGTCATCCATTGTTCGAACGATCCGCGGCTGGGCGGCAATCCGGCGCTGCCCAATCCCGAGGACATGCTGCTGTCGGCGCTCGCCGCCTGTCACATGCTCTGGTATCTTCATCTGGCCAGCAAGGCCGGGATCGTCGTGCAATCCTATCAAGACACGCCTATAGGAGCGGCTGAAAGCACGCCCGACGGCGCGGGCCGCTTCGTTCGCGCGATCCTCAAACCGCATATCATCGTCGAGCGGGGCAGCGATCTGGCGCGCGCGGATGCGATCCACCATGAAATCCACAAGGTCTGCTTTATCGCGCGCTCGGTGAATTTTCCCGTGTCCTATGAGGCGAGTTATGCGGTCGCCGGATGACCGGAGCGATCCTGTCGGCTAATGCGCATCCCACCTGATTTTAATCTCTATTGCGTCGCAGTTGCAATTAGTCTAGGCGGCCCCCGTTCATCGCACGGATATCCGGGGGCATCATGGTTCGTTCGTTTCGTCCAGTCTTCAAATTCGCGCTGCTCGCCGCCAGCGTTCTTTCGGTTCCGGCCTTTGCGCAGGAAGCCGCGCCGGAGCAGGAAGAGGGCGGGGCGAGCGGCCGCAAGGACGATACGATCGTCGTCTATGGCAGCGGCATCGACCGCAATAGTGCGGCCACCGGGCTCGACCTGACGCCGCGCGAGACGCCGCAGTCGATCACGATCATCACGCGCGAGCAAATCGACGACCAGGCGGCGTCGACGGTCGCCGACGTGCTCGAATATACCACCGGGCTTTCGGTGAAGCGCGTCGACCGCGGCCGTAACCTGCTGTCGGCGCGCGGCTTCGACATCACCGCCTTCCAGCTCGACGGCCTGCCCTTTGCGACGGGCAATGTCGGGCTCGAGGAGACGAGCACCGCCATCTATGACCGGGTCGAGGTCATTCGCGGCGCGACCGGCCTGTTGCAGGGGGCGGGCGAGCCTTCGGCGTCGATCAACATGGTCCGCAAGCGCGCCGACGCGCGCGAGCTGACCGGCGACGTGAATTTCGAAGCGGGTTCGTGGAATCATTATTCGGGGCTGATCGACATCGGCGCGCCGCTGACCGCCGACGGATCGGTGCGCGCGCGCCTCGTCGCCGAGGTCTATTCGCAGGATGCCTTTGTCGACCTCGAAAGCAGCAACGGCTTTACCCTCTATGGCACGATCGCTGCCGATCTAGGCCCGGGCACGCGGCTCCGCGCCGGCGCGAGCTATCAGCGCGACGAGCGCGACGGAGTGATGTGGGCGCAGCTGCCCTATTGGTATGCCGACGGCTCGCGTCCCGACTGGGCGCGTTCGAAGACCACGGGCGCCGACTGGAACGAATGGGACACCACCGAAAAGGCGGCGTTCGTGTCGCTCGAGCAGGATCTGGGCGGCAGCTGGCAATTGCGCGGCGACCTCTCCTATTTCGAACAGGTCGAGGATTCGAAGCTGATCTGGCTGTGGGGCAACCCCGACCGCGAAACCGGGACGGGCATGGACATATGGCCCTATTGGTATCTTTCCAAGCCCAAGCAATGGAGCGCCAACCTGCAGGTCAAGGGCGATTACCAGCTCTTCGGCCGGCAGCACGAGCTGGTGTTCGGCGCGATGTACAGCCACCAGAAGGGCGGCTGGACCAATCGCGACCCCGACCCCGCGAGCGTCGCCCCGGTCGGCGATTTCCACGACTGGGACGGCAGCTATCCCGAGCCCGTCTGGGGCGAACGCTATCGCATGAGCGGGTTCGGCACGACCGAACAGACCGCCATCTATGGCGTGACGCGTTTCCGGATTCTCGACCGGCTGAAGCTGATCGCCGGCGGGCGGTTGAGTTCGTGGACGCGCGACGAGGAGGAGGCGCTTTACACGCCCGAAGCCTATCGGATCGAGCACAAGGGGGTGTTTACACCCTATGCGGGGCTGATCTTCGACTTCACCGATTTCTTCTCGGCCTATGCGAGCTATACGAGCATCTTCAACCCGCAGACCGCGCGCGACCGCACCGGCCGCTATCTCGATCCGCTCGAGGGCGACAATTACGAAGCGGGGCTGAAGGCCGACCTGATGAACGGCCGGCTGCGCGCGTCGGCGGCAGTCTTCCGCGTCGAGCAGAGCAATTTCGCCGTTCCCGACATCGATCCCGAAACGGGCGACCCCTATTTCGTGCCCGGCACCACCGACGTCGCCTCGCGCCCCGCCAAGGGCGTGGTGTCGAAGGGCTATGAACTCGAGATGCAGGGCGAGCCGCTTCGAGGTTGGGACATCAGCGTCGGGTGGAGCCATTTCAAGGCGAAGGATCCGGACGGCGTAGACGTGCAGGCGCACCAGCCGCGGCGTGTGTTCCGCATGGCGACCAAATATGAATTCGGCGGCGCGTTGGGCGGCTTCAGCCTCGGTGGTTCGCTGCGCTGGGAAAGCCGGCCGCCGCAGACGGCGCCCAATCCCGTGACCGGGCAGGATGAACCGGTTGGGCAAAAGGAATATGCTCTGGTGAACCTGATGGGCGCTTACGCCCTGACCGAGGCGTGGTCGGTGCAGGTCAATGTCAACAATGTTTTCGACAAGAGCTATTACAACACCAACAGCTGGTTCGGCGGCTTCATCTATGGCGAACCGCGCAATGCACGCGTGACGCTGCGTTACGGGTTTTAAGCGGCATCGAAATCGCGCACGATCGGACGATATAACCTAATAGGTGAAAATATCTTGACATCGTCACGCTGATATGGCACAAGTATCACATCATGAAGAATTGCGAGTCGGGCCGGCGGCCTTCCGTTTTGCGGGAGGCCTTCCGGCCCGATTGCCTTGGGAGGTGGCGATGGACTTGGTGGTGAAAAGCGGGAAAGGGCGATTGCTGGTCAAGACGAAGCGCTCGCGCCGCGAAATTTCGCAGGGCAAGCGTGACGAGTTCATCCAGCATCTGAGCGAGACCTGCAACGTCACGCTGTCGGCCGAGCGGGTCGGTGTCGCCTTTTCGACCTTTTACAAGATACGCCAGCGCGACCCGGCGTTCGCGGCCGCTTGGCAGGGCGCGCTCGACGCCGGTTATCAGCGGCTGGAGATCGGGTTGCTCCATGCCGCTTTGGCAGTTGTCGAGGGCCAGTCACCGAGCGAAAACGAAAAGGGCGAGGGCGTGGTAATTGCGCCGATGACGATGGAGCAGGCGCTGCGGGTTCTCGGGCGGCATGAAGGGAGCGTTCGCGACGGTAAGCTGCGCAGCCTCCGCCTCGGCAAGGGCAAACTGCCGACGTCGGAGGAGACCGATGCCTATGTGCTGAAGCGGATCGACATATTGCGACGCCAGCGCGGCTGGGATCAACTCTAACATGGCGCAGGCGACGCGCGATGTCGTCGGCGACCTGTTGGAGCTGTTGGCGACGCTGACGCCGGGCCAGTTGCGACGGTTGATGCGCGACCTTCCATATAAATATCGCCGCGAGTTGATCGAGCGGTGGCAAGGTTGGGCGCAGGAGGGGCAATGCGAGCCGCCGGGCGACTGGCGCATCTGGATGATTCGCGCGGGGCGCGGGTTCGGCAAGACGCGCGCGGGTGCCGAATGGATCAGCGAATGGGCGCGGATGTTACCGGGAGCCCGGATCGCGCTGGTTGCGGCGAACGATGCCGACGGACGCCGGGTGATGATCGAAGGGCCGAGCGGGCTGCTGGCGGTCGCGCGGTCGGATGAGGAGCCGCTTTGGCGCGAGAGCCTGCGCGAACTGCATTTCGACAGCGGCGCCGTGGCGACGCTCTATTCGGCGGCGGCGGCTGAAAATTTGCGCGGACCCGAGCATCATGTCGCTTGGTGCGATGAACTGGCGAAGTGGCCGCAAGGCCATATGGCATGGGACAATCTGATGATGGGATTGCGGCTGGGCGACGCGCCGCGTGTGCTGGTAACCACGACGCCGCGGCCGACCGCGCTGATGCGGCGGATCATGGCGCTGCCGGGGTTTGAGGAAACGCGCGGCGGGACAAATGACAACGCGTATCTGCCGTCGAATTTCGTGGAGGCGATGGTCGCGAGTTACGGCGGCACGCGGCTGGGGCGGCAGGAGCTCGATGGCGAGATGTTGGAGGATGTCGAGGGCGCGTTATGGACGCGGGGGCTGATCGAGCGGTGCCGGATCGGCGCCGACGAGATCGGCAAGCCGGTGCGCGTGGTGATCGGCGTCGATCCGCCCGCGACGAGCACGGGTGATGCGTGCGGGATCGTCGTCGCGGCGCTGCTGCGCGACGGGCGGCTGGCGGTGGTCGAGGATGCGAGCGCCCTGAACCCGCCGCCCGCGGTGTGGGCGCAGGCGGTGGCGAGCGCGGCGGCGCGCTGGGGCGCCGACCGCGTGGTCGCCGAGAGCAATATGGGCGGCGAGATGGTCGAAAATACGCTGCGGCAGGCCGAACTGACGCTGCCGGTGGTGCCGGTGCACGCGAGCGTCGGCAAGGCGCGCCGCGCCGAGCCGGTCGCGATCGCCTATGAGCGCGGGCGGGTGGTGCATGCGGGGGCGTTCGCGGACTTGGAAGACCAGCTTTGCGGGTTGCAGGTGGGCGGCGGCTATGCGGGACCGGGGCGCTCGCCCGATCGGGCGGATGCGTGCGTTTGGGCGCTGGCGGCTTTGCTGGACGGGCTGAAGAGAGGGAAGGAGCCGGGGGTGCGGGTGGTTTAGGCTGAACGGTAGTCAGGTGTTAGGCTTGTCGATTGTTTTGATCGTCCCAGCGCCTCTGCTCGATATCGCATGCTGCTTCGATGACATTGCCTATGTCGGATACGAATTGACGCATCGAAACGAGGTCTGCGGATTCGCGGGAGGACGTTGGCATGAAGTTGTCGACGATCTCGACCATCTGGCTGTGCGATTGCAGCAGTCGATTTCGCAAGGCCACCGGATTATCGACGCCCCGGAAATAATAATCCTCGCGGCTATATACATAGTTGCAGCCACCGGAAGTCACGATGCTGTAAACCGGACCGGCCAGCGCGACTTCTAGATGTGCCGTCTCGATCCAGTGGATCATAGCGCGTCTGGACTGCCAGCCGTACTTTGCGGGCACGTAAAAAGCTTCGTTGAATTGGCTTTCCAGTCCCGTCACGTCGTTTTCGTGCATTGCGAGCAATTAGCCATCGTCGCGTCGGGATGCAACGCGTCCGGGGATTACGAACGAGTGGAATAGGCAGGCCCCGGGTCAAGCCCGGGGTGACGAGAGGTAGGGTACTGTCCCTCTTGGGCGCGACATAGGAGATCATCATGAACTGGTTTGGCCGCAAGGCCGCGCAGCATCCTGCGCGGCCCGCTTTGTCGCGTGTGTATGGGAGCTGGTCGGCGCCCGCGCCGTTGAGCTGGGAGGCGCAGGTTCGCGAGGGCTATTTGTCCAATGCGATCGTGCAGCGGGCGGTGCGGCTTGTTGCCGAGGCGGCGGGGTCGGCGCCGGTGGTGGCGAGCGACCCGGCGCTGGCGGCGCTCGTTGCGGGCACTTCGGGCGGGCAGGGGCTGGTCGAGACGTTGGCGTCGCAGCTGCTGCTCCACGGCAATGGCTATGTGCAGATATTGACCGATGGTGCGGGGGCGCCGGCGGAGCTGTTTGCGCTGCGGCCCGAGCGGGTGACGGTCGAGGCCGATGCGCGGGGGTGGCCGGTAGCCTATCGCTATAAAGCCGGCGGTAGTGCCGCGGTGCTTCCGGCGGAAGATGGCGCCGGGCGCGTGGCGGTGGTGCATGTGAAGGCGCTGCATCCGCTCGACGATCATTATGGCGCGGGGTGTCTGGGCGCGGCTGCGGGTGCGATCGCGGCGCATAATGCCGCCGCGAAGTGGAATGCGGCGCTGCTCGACAATGCGGCGCGGCCTTCGGGGGCGCTGGTGCACGACCCGGGCGACAAGGGCATGCCCTTGTCGGCCGAGCAGGTCGACCGGCTGCGCGAGGAGCTGGCCGAGAGTTTCGCGGGCGGGGCGAATGCGGGGCGGCCGTTGCTGCTCGAAGGCGGATTGAAGTGGCAGGCGCTGTCGCTGTCGCCGGCCGAGATGGATTTCCTGGCGCTGAAAGATTCGAGCGCGCGCGAGATCGCGATGGCGTTCGGGGTGCCGCCGATGCTGCTCGGACTGCCGGGGGACGCGACCTATGCCAATTATCGCGAGGCCAATCGGGCGCTGTGGCGGCTGACGGTGTTGCCGCTCTGCGCGAAGATTTTGGCGGCGGTGGCGCAGGGACTTTCGGGCTGGTTTGCGGGGGCGGAGCTGCGCGTCGATCTCGACCGGGTGCCGGCGCTGGCCGAGGACCGGATGGCGCTGTGGCGCGAGGTGTCGGCGGCCGACTGGCTGAGCGCGGACGAGAAGAAGGCGTTGCTGGGGTTGGATTGAACTGGACCGTCACCCCGGGCTTGACCCGGGGTTCCGCTCAGCGACGCTCGAAAAGCGGGACCCCGGGTCAAGCCCGGGGTGACGAAGAGGAGTTATGCAAATGGATGAAGACGAAGCGCTGGCGCGGTTGGTCGCGCTGGCGGGGACGAGTGCGGCCGGAGCTTCCGGCGCGCCTGACGCGGCCTTGCTGCGCGCGGTGGTCGAGGAGGCGAGCGAACTGGGGGCGCGGCGGGCGCTGGCGCGGCTCGGGCTCGCCGACGAGGCGGCGCGCGACGATGTAAGCGATTTGCGGCAGCTGCTCGGCGCGTGGCGCGACGCGAAGAAGAGCGTGTGGGCGGCGGTGGTCGATTGGGCGGTGCGCTGTGTGCTGGCGCTCGTCGTCGTCGGGCTGGCGGTGAAGCTGGGGCTGCCGGGGCTCCTGAAGTGAAGGCGGTAGCCGAACGGGCCCTCTACCGACCCCTCTCGCAAGCGGGAGCGGGGGTCAGGTTCGCGGGCTATGCATCGGTGTTCGACCGCGTCGATCGCGGGGGCGATGTGGTGCGCGCGGGGGCGTTTGCGGCGAGTCTGAAGGAGGGACGCGCCGTGCCGTTGCTGTGGCAGCACCGGCCGGGGGCCGTGATCGGCGCGATCGAGACTTTGGCGGAGGATGCGCGGGGGCTGCGCGTGGTGGCGCGGGTGACGCATCCGACCGCCGCCGCGCTGGTAGCGCGCGGCGCGCTGACGGGGCTGAGCTTTGGATATCGGGTGCGGGCTGCGCGTGGAACGGGGCCGCGCGAGCTGACGGCGCTCGATTTGGCGGAGGTCAGCCTGGTGGCGGCGCCGATGCAGCCCTTGGCGCGGGTAATCGCGGTGGATTTGGTGAAGGAGTGACAAGCATGGATGATATGGAAGTGAAGGCCGACGCGCTCGAGGGGGCGTTCGATGCGGTGCTGGCGGCCGAGGCCGTGGATGAGCTGAAGGCGTCGGTGGCTGCGCTGAAGACGCAGGTGGACGCGCAGGCGGTGGCGGCGTCGCGGTTGCCGCTCGACGGGGCGAAGGCGGCCGATCCGGCGCGCGACGCCTTTGTCGAACGCTATCTGCGGCGCGGGATCGATGCCGGCGTGGAGATGAAAAGCCTTTCGGGAGCGTCGGGCGGTGAGGGCGGTTATGCCGTGCCGCGCGAGATCGACGGCAGTATCGCGGCGACGCTGAAGACGCTGTCGCCGATCCGCGGAATCGCGACGGTGGTGCAGACGGGGACGAGCGGATATCGCAAGCTTATCGCGACGGGATCGATGGGCGCGGGCTGGGTCGGCGAGACCGCGGCGCGGCCCGAGACCGCGACGCGCAGCTTTGCCGAGATAGCGCCGCCGTCGGGCGAGCTCTACGCCAATCCGGCGGCGAGTCAGGCGATGCTCGACGATGCGATGTTCAATGTCGAGGACTGGCTGGCCGAGCAGCTCGGCCGCGAGTTCGCGGTCGCCGAAGGATCGGCGTTCGTGACCGGCAACGGGACGAACCGGCCGAAGGGTTTCCTGACCTATGCGACCACGAACGAACTCGACGGTGTACGCGCCTTCGGCACGCTGCAGCATCTGGCGACGGGGACCGCGGGCGCCTTTCCGGCGTCGAACCCGCAGGACAAGCTTGTCGAGCTCGTCCATTCGCTGAAGGCTCCCTATCGTCAGGGCGCGTGCTGGGTGATGAATTCGGACACGCTGGCGCGCATTCGCAAGTTCAAGACGACCGATGGCGCTTTCGTGTGGCAGCCGGGGATGGTCGAGGGGCAGGCGGCGACCTTGCTCGGCTATCCGGTGGTCGAGGCCGAAGACATGCCCGATGTCGGCGCGAACAGCCTGTCGGTCGCCTTCGGCAATTTCCGCGCCGGTTACCTGATAGCCGATCGCGGTGAAACGCGGATTCTGCGCGATCCGTTCAGCAACAAGCCCTTCGTGCATTTCTATGCAACCAAAAGGGTCGGCGGCGCGATCATCGATACGCAGGCCATCAAGCTGATGAAGTTCGCCGCCAGCTAAGAGGCTGGTGCGCGAGGGCGCCCGGCCCGTCCAACCCTTTCGGGGCGGAGCCGGGCGCCAAATGCCGATCGCCATTCCGCCCATACCGGCCTGCAAATGCCTGTCGCCCGCGCTTCCGGTGCTCATGTACAATGGTACGCAGCACGCCGGGTCGCGGGCGAAAGTCATTTTCGACTCGGTCTGAACGAAATGGCAACCGGCATTTTCTCCATTAAAATCCTATTGGAAAGGATGGCCCTGCCATGCCGACCCCCTTTTTTGCCGATCTGGTACGCGAGCTTGCCCAAGACGGCGGGACCGGGCCGCTGACGCCGACCGGCGCGGTGCCCGGTCATCGCCGCTTTGCCGACGCGGTGCCGCCCGGCGCTTCGTTTCACTATGCCGTGGCGGGGATCGCCCGCCCCGAACAATGGGAGGTCGGCACCGGCCGGATCGACGTCGACGGCCGCTTGCTTCGCGAGACGGTGGCGGCATCGTCGGCGGGCGGTGCGACGGTCGATTTCGCGACCGGACTGAAAACGATCGCGCTGACCGTGGGCGCCGGATGGTTCGCGGCGAGCGATACGCAGGCGGCGACGCTGGCGGCCGGCGTGACGGCGGTCGGCGGCGAACTGGCGGGGCTGGCGGATGCGGTCGAGGCGAAGCAGCCGCTGTCGACAACGCACGCAAGCGCGGGCGCGGGCGACGCAACGGACGCAGTGACGGTTCGCCGTGGCGCCGGCTGGGTCAATATTCCGCTGTCGGCACTGGCGTTTCGCGATGGGGATGGCCGTTATGCGCTGGACGGCGCGCTGGCCGCAAGAAACGGAAGCGCGCTCGCGCCGTCGATCGGCTTTGCGGGCGACGGCGGAACCGGCTTGTGGCAGCCCGCGAGCAATATACTGGGCTTTGCGACCAATGGCGCGGAGCGTGCGCGGATCACCGGCAGCGGGAATTTCGGTATCGGAGCGAGCGCGCCCGCCGCTTTGCTGCACGTTCGTGGAGGCGGTGCGGGCGCCACGCAGCTTCGCCTCGAAAGCAGTGCGACGCAGCCGAACATCGCCTTTTACAACGGCAGCGGCAATGTGAACGACCGCAATTGGGCCATCGTCGCTAGCCATGTCGCCTATGGCGAACTCGTTTTTCGCCGGTCGAACGCCTCTGCGGGCGACCCGCTTGCGGCGGGGACGACCCTGTTCCGTATCCTGCCCGAAGGGCAATTGCAGGGCGTTTCCGGGACCAGCGCGGCGCCCGCTTATAGCTTCGCTGCCGATCCCGATACCGGCCTTATGTTGTCGGCTTCAAACCAGATCGCCCTGGTTACGGACGGCGCCCAACGGTTGACGGTCGATGCCGCCGGAAATGTGACGCCGGGAGGAGACAATATACAGGTGCTCGGATGGTCGTCGGCGCGCTGGTCGCTAATCTATGCCGGCACCGGCACGATCAACACCTCGGACGCCCGCGAAAAGACGTGGCGTGGCGAGCCGACCATCGAAGAAATAGCCGCGGCGCGCCGCATCATCGGCGAACTCGGCTTTTTCCGATGGGACCACGCGATCGCCATGAAAGGGGAAGACGGCGCTCGGCTGCACTTTGGCGTTCGCGCGCAGGCGGTATGGGCGATCATGGCCGATGAAGGGCTGATCGACCCGATCGCTGAAGGCGCGGCGTCGAGCAGCCGCTATGCCTTTTTGTGCCACGACAAATGGGACGAGGAAGCCACCGGCGAAGGCCCGCCCGCCGGCGACCGCTTCGGCGTGCGCACCGATCAGCTGGCGCTGTTCCTGATCGCGGCGCAGGACGCGCGCCTCGCGGCGCTTGAGGCCGCGGCATGATGGACGGATCGGCATTGGCCGCGCGCGCGATCGGCGATGTCGCAAGGCGCGATCTCGCTAGCGAGTGGGCCGGTCCCGAGCCGGCGGCGCCGCAGACGGTGCTGCCGCTGGCGCGCGAGGCGGCGCGGCGCGTGACGGTGCGCAAACCCTGACGGGAGGGGAAGACGATGACGATGATGGTGAAGGATCCGGGCACGCGGATCGATTTCGAGTTCGACTGGGCTGCCGCCTATCCGGGCGGCCAGGCGGTCGTGGCGAGCGACTGGTCGGTCGCACCGGACGAAGAGGGCGGCGTGACCGTGATCGGTAGCGCGCACGACCTTAAGGAGGTGACCGTCACGCTGGCGGGCGGGGTCGCGGGCCATGTCTATCGTGTCACCAATCGCGTGACGATGAGCGACGGGCAAATCGACGAACGGTCAATGACCTTGCGGGTGGAGGAGCGATGATGGCGGAAAGCCTGTTGCCGGGCGAGGCCCCGGTGAGCCTGAACGAAGCGCGCGGCTGGTTGCGGCTGGGCGCGACGATTGACGACGCGGTGATCGCAGGGCTGGTGCGTGCGGCGACCAATATCTGCGAGGCGTTCATCGGCCAGTGGCTGGTCGTGCGCGCGGGCGAGGAGGAGGCGCAGCTGTCAGCGGAACGCATCCTGCTTGGCGCGCGGCCGGTGATCGGGGTCGACGGCGTAACATTGCTGTCGGCGGACGGTTCGGAAATCCCGCTCGGCGAGGACGCGTATCGCGTGACGATCGCGCGCGACGGCAGCGCCTGCGTTACGGTTACCGATCCGGAGAGCGCGGCCCGCGTGCGCATCGCCTATCGCGCCGGCATGGCCGAGGGCGCGAACGGCATCCCCGAAGCGATCCGCCAGGGCATCGTGCGGATGACGCAGCATTTGCACGACGCACGCGACGGCACGGGGGTGGGGCCGCCCGCGATGATCGCGGCGCTGTGGCAGCCGTGGCGGCGACTGACGCTGGGAAGCGGGCGATGAGCGGCGCCGAGCAGGCGGTGCGCGCGAAGGCGCTGGCGCTGCTGGCGGGTGACGCGGATCTCGCAGGGATGGTGCATGGCGTGTTCGACGGCGTTCCGCCGCGGACAAGCGCGCCCTATGTCTCGGTGGGCGGGGCGGAAGGCCGCGACTGGGGCACGAAGGACCGGGCTGGGCGCGAGGTGCAGGTGATGCTGGTGTTGAACGGCGTCGGCGAGAGCGCCGACTGCGGTGCCGTCGCGCGGATCGAGGCGGCGGCCGGCGGCTTGCGCGGTGCGGCGGACGGCTGGACGGTCGTCAGCGTGCGGGTGATGCGGACGCGGTTCACCTTCGCGCGCGACGGTGGCTGGCGCCGCGAGACGATCGTGCGGTGTCGCTGTCTGGCGGGATAGAGCGAGGTTTTCGCTATTCGCCCGGCATCGTGTTGGTCGACTTATAGTCCTTGAACTTTTCGGTGAAATTGGCGTGGTAATCCTCGATCTGAAGGTCGGCGTCTTCGGTCGCGACCGCTTCGGAGTCGCCGCTTGCGCGGCCGAGCGCGATCACCGCCTTGCGAAAGGCGTCGCGCTCGGTCCCGCAGTTCGATTTCACCTGCATTTCATATTGGACGTCTTCGACCTTGGCCTCGAGCGCCTTCTTCATGTCGTCGCGCAGGCATTTGGTGAAGGCAACGCGCGTCGTGGCGACGGTCGCCGCGGGCGACGACTGCACCATGGCGGCCAAAAGCAATGTCGTGATCAGCATCCTGCGACTCCCCATCCGCATGATTATATTTTGAGGAGATTAGACGATGGCTATCGAAAATGGGAGCGATTTTCTGCTCAAGGTCGGCGACGGCGAAGCGCCACCGACCTATCGCACGGTCGCGGGTCTGCGCACCACCCAGCTGTCGGTGAACGGCGAAGCGGTGAATGTCACGACCAAGGATTCGGGCGGGTGGCGCGAGCTGCTGTCGGGCGCAGGCGTCCGGTCGGTGTCGGTGAGCGCGGCGGGCATTTTTACGGGTTCGGACGCCGAGGTGCGGCTGCGCGGCCATGCCTTGTCGGGGACCATCGACGATTATGAGCTGAGCTTCGAAAGTGGCGAGCGGATGCGCGGGCGTTTCCTCGTCACGCGGCTCGACTATGCCGGCGATTATAATGGCGAGCGCAATTACACGCTGAACCTGGAATCGAGCGGCGCGGTGGTGAGCCTGTGAGCGGGGCCAACGCGCTTCGCGGCGAGGCGGAACTGACGGTCGGCGGGCGGCGGCTGGTGCTGCGGCCGAGCTTTGCGGCGCTGGTCGCCGCCGAGGCCGAGCTGGGGCCGCTCTTCGGCCTGGTCGAACGGGCGGCCGAGGGGCGGTTGGGGCTGGGCGAGTTGGCGGGGCTGTTCTGGCATTGCGTTAAGGAGCGGCCCGAGGCCTTGACGCGCGAAGCGGTGGGCGAGGCGGTGGTCGCCGAGGGACTGGCTGCCGTGACCCCGGCGCTGCGCGTGCTGCTGGGACAGATATTGCAGGGACGATGAGGTGGCGGACGATCGGCTTGGCCCCGCAGCGATCAGGCTCGCAGGGGTGATGGCACGCGTCGCGGGATGGCGGCCGGGCGAGTTCTGGGCGGCGACGCCGGCCGACGTCCGCGCGGCGCTGGCGGGGTGGGTCGACCCCGGCGAGGCGACCTGTTTCGACGGTGCGGCGCTGACGGCGATGATGGAGAGATTTCCCGATGGATGAGGTGGACGAAATGATCGTCGCGGTGCGCGCCGATACCGGAGCGTTCCGGCGCGACATAGCGGCGCTGCGCGCCGAACTGGGCGGGCCGCTGGTCGTCGAAGCCGATCGCGCGGGGCGTGCGATCGAGCGGGCGCTGTCGCGCGCGATCGTGAGCGGCAAGATGGGGTTCGAGGATCTGAAGCGGCTCGCGCTGTCGGTGATGGCCGATATTGCGCGCGCGGCGATTTCGAACGGTATCGGCGCGGCGAGCGGCGGATCGGGCGGCGGGGGGCTGCTGTCGCTGGGTACGTCGATCGCGATGGCGCTGTTCGGCGCGCCGGGCCGGGCGACGGGTGGGCCGGTGAGCGCGGGGCGGGCCTATCGCGTCGGCGAGCGCGGGCCCGAGCTGTTCGTGCCGACCGCGAGCGGGCGGATCGAGGCGGCGGGCGGGGGCGTGCGCAACATCGCGATCACGGTGAATGTGCGGGGCGAGGCAGGCAGCGAGCCGCAGCGGCTGGCGCAGACGGGGCGGCAGCTGGCCCGTGCGGTGCGGCGCGCGGTGGCAAGCGGAGAGGATTGATGGGCTGGGCGCTGGTTTCGGCCGCCGAGCCGCATCATCGGAAAACCTGGCTCAAGCGGTTCGACCCGAGGTTCTGGACGGTCGATTTCGCGCGGCCGATGATGGCGAGCGTGACGAGCGACGCGCCTGACGCCCTGCGCGTTGAGGCGGTCTTTTATCGGAAGCAGGATCTGGCGGGGCTGATCTGGGAGAGCGAGGATCGTTGGGATCACCCGCTGCTCGCCTATGAGACGAAACGCGATTTCCGGCACGCACGGCTGAGCTTCCGCTGGCGGTCGGGCGGGGTTAAGCCGCTCGATGCGCTGCACGGGCCGACGCTGACGATCGAGGGGCGCGACGCCGCGGGGAGCGCTCGCGCCTGGTATGTGCGGCTGTGGAATTACGCCGAGGGGGCGGCGGAAGACGCCATCGTCACACTCGATTTCGATGCGCTGGCCGGCGGGTTTCTGTTGCCCGGCGAAGCCGACCCCGTGTGGGCGGGCGATATCGACCGGATGTTCATTTCGCTGGTGCCACCGGTCTATGACGGCGGCGATGGCGTGCTGCCGGCCCCCGTGCAGGGCTGGGCCGAGATGAGCGAGATCGTCTGCTCGGGATCGGGATCGGTGCTTGCGATCGGCGATGTGGTGATGCCCGAGCTGGACCCGGCAGACGGGGGGCTGGGCATCGCGAGCGGCTATGACGACAGCTATCATCTGACGCCCGCGCGGCTGGTGCGGCAGGTCGTGCAGCTCGGCTATCGCGGCGACATCGTCCATTATGTCGGGATGAGCCATTATATGCGGCTCGAGGCGGCGGAGGGCGCATTTCATGTCGGCGTTGCGGGCGGCGCGCTCAATGCGCCGAGCGCAGCGTGGCACGCGGCGTTCGCGGCGGCATGCGAAGCGGCGGGGCTGGGAGTGATCTGGTCGCTCTCCTACGAGCTGTTCGATGCCTATTGCCCGGAAAACTGGAAGCAGCGCGCGAGCGACGGGTCGCCGGCGCTGACCGGGTGGGAGCCTCCGTCGACCTTGCTGTCCCCCGCGAATGACGAGGCGATGGGATATTTGCAGTCGGTCGCACGCGCGTTCGTCGCAATCGGCGCGGCGGCGGGACTCGACCTGAAATTCCAGGTCGGCGAACCGTGGTGGTGGATCGCGGGCGAAGGGCGGATATGCGCCTATGATGCCGCGACGACGGCGGCGCTGGGCAGCGCCAGCGTGCCGATCGCCGATGTGCGCGGGATGCTGGACGCGTCGCAACTGGCGATGCTCGATGCGTTGGGGGCGCTGCTTGCGGCGTCGACAACGGCGCTGGTTGCGGCGGCGCGCGATGAGGCGGACGCGACGGGGCTGGTTAGCCATCTGCTAGTCTATCTGCCGACGGTCCTCGACCCCGCGGCGCCCGCGCTGCGCCGCGCCAATGTGCCGTTAGGGTGGGCAGCGCCGGCCTTCGACGTGCTGCAACTGGAGGATTATGACTGGGTAACCGGCGGGCGCGGCGTGGAAACGGCGGGCGCGCGGACGGCGATGACGGTACGGCTCGGCTATCCAGCCCATGAGCAGCATTATTTTTCGGGCTTCGTGCTGTTGCCCGAGCAGCGCGCCGGGTGGGCGGCGATTGCCGAGGCGGCTGGCGCGGCGCGGCGCGCGGGGGTGGCGCGCGCCTTTATCTGGGCGCTGCCGCAGGTGGCGCGCGACGGGTTCGTGATCTTTGACGGGGAGGATGATGTGCAGGCTTTCGATGCGGTGGATTTTCCGCTCGCGATCGGGCGCGAAGCGGTGGTCGTCACCGAATTTTCGACCCAGATCGTGAGTTCGCCATCGGGGCATGAGCAGCGCGCGAGCGAATGGGCCGAGCCGCGGATGCGTTATGACGCGGGGCCGGGAATCCGGTCCGAAACCGATGTGCGCGCACTGACCGATTTCTTTCGCGCGCGGCGCGGCGCGGCGCGGGGGTTTCGCTTTCGCGATCCCTTCGACGGGAGTTCGGCCGCCGACGGCGGTCTGCCGGCGGCGGACGATCAGCTGCTCGGTCTGGGCGACGGGGAACGGCGGCAGTTCGCGCTGGTGAAGCGCTATGGCGAGGGCGATGCCGAACAGGTCCGCCCGATCCGGCTGCCGGTCGAAGGGAGCGTGCGCGTCGCGGTCGACGGGATCGAGACGGCGGCGTTCCTGATCACCGACGATGGCGAGGTGTCGCTCGACGCCGCGCCGGGGCCGGGGGTCGCGGTGCGCGCGGGCTTTCTGTTCGATGTGCCGGTGCGATTTGCCGAAGACCGGCTGGAGGCGAGCCGCGCGACCTTTCTCGCGGGCGAATTGGCGAGCGTGCCGCTGGTCGAGGTGCGGGCGCCATGGTGATGATGGAAGCGCCCGGCTGGCTGCGCGAGGAGTTGGTGACGCTCGCCTGGTGCTGGCGGTTGGCGCGGCGCGACGGGATCGCGATCGGCTTCACCTCGCACGACCGCGATTTGGTAGTCGGCGGCTTGGCCTATCGCGCGGCGCCGGGGATGAAACCCTCGGCGATCGAGACGAACGACGGCATCGACGCCGCGACGATGGACCTGGAGGGCGCAATCGCGAGTGACGCGATCGCCGCGCGCGATCTGGAAGCGGGGCGATGGGACGGGGCGGAACTCGAGCTGTTCGTCACCGACTGGACCGCGCCGGAGGCGGCGCCGGTGACGGTCGCGCGCGGATCATTAGGGGCGATCGAGCAGCGCGGGACGGCCTTTGCCGCCGAGCTGCAAGGCGTGACGCGGCTGCTCGACCGGCCGGTATGCCCGGCGACCTCGCCCTCGTGCCGCGCAATGCTCGGCGACCGCGCGTGCCGCGTCGATCTGGCGCCGCGCACGCATATCCGGCGGGTGCTGGCGGTCGACGGGCGCGTGGTGACGCTCGACGCGGCGGTGGGCGGCATGGCTTTTGGCAGCTTGTCGTGGATCGAGGGCGCCAATTGCGGCCTGGAAAGCCCTGTGATTTCCGCGGACGGAGAAAGTCTTCATCTCGCCGAGGCGCCGGCGTTCGAACCAGCGGCACCGGTGCGCGTGCGGCTGGTCGAGGGATGCGACAAGCAGCTTGCGACGTGCCGCGACCGCTTTGCCAATGCGATCAATTTTCGCGGCGAGGCGCATCTGCCGGGCAATGATTTGCTGACGCGCTATCCCGGTGGCTGATTGCGGTGAGGCCGCCTTTCGCGCGGCCCGTGCGATGGTGGGGGCGCGGTTCCGGCCGCAGGGGAAGGATCCGGCGACGGGGCTCGATTGTGTCGGACTGGTATGGGCGGCTTATGCGGCGGCGGGACGGCGGCTGGCGCGGCCGGCGGCTTATCCGCTGCGCGGCTGGGGCCTCGATCGGATCGAGGGCTCGCTCGCTGCTGCGGGTTTTGTCGGCGCTGGCGATGCGGTGCGTCCCGGCGATGTCGCGCTGATCGTGCTTCCGGCGCGGCAATATCATCTCGGCCTGATCGGGCGCGAGACTTTCATTCATGCTCATGCGGGGCTGCGCAAGGTGGTCGAGACGCCGCTCGACTTGGGCGTGCGCGGCGCCGGGCGATGGCGGCTTTCATAAGGGGACGGCAATGGCGACTTTGGTGCTGACGGTGGTGGGCGGGATTGTCGCGGGCCCGGTGGGCGCCGCGATCGGCGCGACGGTCGGGCAGCAGGTCGACGCCCAGATATTCAAGCCCAAGGCGCGCGAGGGGCCGCGGCTCGCCGATTTGAAGGTCCAGGCGTCGATCTATGGCCAGCAGATCCCGCAATTGTTCGGGACGATGCGCGTCGCGGGCAGCGTGATCTGGGCCACCGACCTGATCGAGCGGCGGGCCAAGCGCGGGGGCGGCAAGGGGCGGCCGTCGACGAGCGAATATAGCTATGCCGTATCGCTGGCGATCGCACTGTCGTCGCGCCCCGTCCGCGCGATCAAGCGCATCTGGGCCGACGGCAATCTGCTGCGCGGGACGAGCGGCAGTTTTCGCGAACGCTGCACCTTTCGCTGGTATGACGGGAGCGAGGATCAGGAGGCCGATCCGTTGATCGCGTCGGCGCTGGGGATCGCGTCGGCGAGCGCGTTTCGCGGGCTGTCGTACGCGGTCTTCGAGGAACTCGAACTGGGGGCGTTTGGCAACCGGATCCCGTCGCTGACCTTCGAGGTAGAGGCCGATGTGGGGAGTATCGACGTCGGGCTGATCGGCGACGAACTGCTTGGAGATGTGGGGCGCTGTGGCGGCGAATGGCCCTTTTCGGGCTATGCGGCGTCGGGCGACCGGGCACGCGACGCGCTGGCGCCGCTGTTCGATGCCGACGGAGTGCGGCTGGCGAGCGGGCCCGAGGGCTGGCATTTGGCGCCGGCGACAGGAGCAGGCGACGTGCCGGCGCTGAGCGGCTTTTTCGAAGCGCGGCGGAACGACGCTGCTGGCGATTGCGCCGAGCGGAAACGCGCGCCCTTGTCGTCGCTGCCGGGGATGGTTCGCCTGCGCCACTATGAGCCGGAGCGCGATTTTCAGCTCGGCCAGCAGACGAGCCGGGTCGCGGGCGGCGGCGCACACGAGGAACGGATCGACCTGCCGGCGGTGCTGCCGGCGTCGTCGGCGCGGGCGCTGGCGCAACGCCTGGCCTCCGCCGCTGCGGACGAGCGCGAGACAGTGATTCGGCACGCCGACCTGGCCGCGCTGGTGCTAACCGTCGGAGGGGTTGTCGTCGACGCCGACGGGAGCCGCTGGCGGCTGGTGGGGCGGATAGTGCGCGGGAACGAAATCTCGCTCGAATTGCGACGCCACCAACCGCTGCCCGCCGCCGAGCTTCCGGCAGCGCCAGGCGTTCCGGTCGGCGCTCCCGACTGGCCCGACGCCGCCGGCATGGTTCACCTGTTCGATCTTCCCAACGCGGGGAGCTTCGCCGCCTCGACGCCTAGAATCCTGATCGCCGGGGCGGGTAGCAACGATGGTTGGCGTGGCGCCGATTGCTGGTTTGTCGCGTCGCCCGGGGCCGAACCGGTCTCCGTGGGATCGTTGCGCCCGGCGGCAGCGCTCGGCCTGCTTACCGCGCCGCTGACGATGGGGAACGAAAGCCTGTTCGATCTTGTCGGCACGGTGACGGTCGAACTGGTCAATTCGTCGATGATGCTCGAATCGGTTGACGATGCCGCGCTGCTGGCTGGTGCCAACCGGGCAATGGTGGGCGGCGAGCTGCTGCAGTTCGGCGAGGCCGAGGTCGTGGGGCCGCGGATATGGCGTTTGACGCGCTTGCTCCGCGGGCGTTCGGGGACCGCGAGCCAGCTGATTCATCCGGTGGGCGAGCCATTTGTCCTGCTCGACGATCCGGCGTTGCTGATGCTGCCCGAGGTGCTTGCCGCGATGACAGCGGGAGAGGGTGCGGCGCTTCAATGGGCCGCGCGGAACGATACTGCATTCACCGAGATCGAGGTAGTGGCAGCCGGACAAGCGTTGCAACCGCTTTCGCCCGTACACGGGCAAGTCCGCGAGGACGGCGCGGGCGGAATCACGATCGGATGGACAAGACGAAGCCGCGTCGACACCGGCTGGCGCGATCATGTCGACCTGCCGCTGGGCGAAGCCCGGGAAATGTGGCGCGTTTCGATGGTGCCGCCGGTTCCCGGCGTCGGGCCATGGGAACTGGAGACACCGACGCTGAATATCGGCGCCGACGAGTTGGCAGCGCTGGCACCGGGACACGCGATGGAAATTCGTCAAACGGGGGATTTTTCTCAGTCACCACCGCTCTTTCTGACTTTGACATAAGGACAGATCATGACCGACATGCCGATCACGCCGCGCTTTGCGTTACCGTTACTTGCCGTTGCGCAAGCGCAAAAGGAGGTAACTCACAACGAAGCTCTGACCTTGCTCGACGCGCTCGTTCACGCAACGGTCGAAGGGGGGCCGCTTGCGACACCGCCCGCGAATCCGGTTGCCGGAGAATGCTGGGTCGTCGGTGCAGCGCCGGCTGGGGCCTGGGCCGGGCGTGGCAATGCAATCGCGATCTGGACGTCGGGCGGTTGGCGATTTACGGTGCCGCGCGAGGGGATGCGCGTCATCCGGATCGTCGATGGAGCGCGGCTCCGATTCGAGGGCGGGGCATGGGTCGAGCCGGCAATGGTCGCCGCGCCCGCTGACGGCTCGGTGGTCGATTCCGAAGCGCGGAGCGCGATCGCGGCGCTGATCGCGCAGCTTGTCGCGGAGGGTATCTTGATTTCAGGCTGAATTTCCGTGCGTTGACAGAAAAAGTGCGACTTTTTGGCAACAGATTGACGATTTGTTTCACTTGCACGGAACCAAAGCGGCGAGTAGGACGTCTGCCGAGACGTATATCTCAAATTGAAAGGGGAATTACTATGAGGAAGCTTGCCGTCGCTGTGGCGTTGGCCTCCACCACCCTGGCGTCGCCGGTTCTGGCGCGCGACAACTCCTGGTATGTTGGTGTTGGTGCCGGCGCAATGCTCGTCGAGGACCTGGATCTCGATATCGGCACCTTCAACAATGCCGGTACGCTCGATCATCGCGCTGGCTATGATGTCGAAGGTACCGTCGGTTATGACTTCGGCGGTTTCCGCGCGGAAGTCGAAGTCGGTTACCGCGAAGCCGACATCAAGTCGGGCCGCTTCACGAGCCCGGGTATTCCGAGCCGCGCTGACGGCACCGGCGCTTTCACCGGTAGCGCTGATCTGAACGGCGATTCGAACGCACTCAGCTTCATGGTCAACGGTCTGCTCGACTTCGGCGACGACGATGGTCTTCAGGGCTTTGTCGGCGGTGGTGTCGGTGTTGCCCGCGTTTCGGTCGAACCCGTTCTGGCAGGCCCGTTCCTCGACGATTCGGACACGGGCTTTGCCTGGCAGGCGATCGCGGGTGTCCGCGCTCCGCTTAGCGACAGCATCGATGTCGGCCTGAAGTATCGTTTCTTCAACGCCGACAACCTCGATCTGGTCGACCAGGCGGGTCGCGACGTTTCGACGCGCTTCCGTTCGCACTCGATCCTCGGCACGTTGACGTTCAACTTCGGTGGTGCAGAGCCGCCGCCGCCGCCGGCTCCGCCCCCGCCGCCCCCGCCGCCCCCGCCGCCCCCGCCGCCTCCGCCGCCGCCGCCGGTCGTGGAATGCGCGCCTGGGCCGTACATCGTGTATTTCGACTGGGATCAGTCGAACATCACGCCGGAAGCGGCTTCGACCCTCGACAACGCGATCAGCGCCTACAACCGTGGTTGCACGGGTACGCAGGTCATGCTCGCCGGTCACGCCGACCGTTCGGGTTCGGCCACGTACAACGTCGGCCTGTCGAACCGCCGCAACGACGCGGTTCGCAGCTACCTGACGGCTCGTGGCATTTCGGATGGCTCGATCAGCGCGCAGGGCTTCGGCGAAACCCGCCCGGCCGTTGCGACCGCCGATGGTGTCCGCAACGACCAGAACCGTCGCGTGGAAATCACTTACGGTCCGAACTCGGGCATGTAAGACCGATTTCTATCCCCGACGGGATTGGAAAAAGAGGGGCGGCACCGAAAGGTGTCGCCCTTTCTTTATGCGCGATTCGCGCGGGGAGTTATTGGAAGGTGCTTGCGATTTTTCTTGCCGATCTGGAATAATGATATACCATCACGTCTTGGCTATGGGGTGACCCCCAAGTTCTTGACGGGGTGGGGTGCTGATCGATTACGGCGCTCATTCCCGAGCGGGAGAGAGACGATGCGCAAACGCAGCATGTTCCATCGCAGCATTTTTCGCGCCGACCCCAATGGTGATCCCGACATCAACACGACGCCGCTGATCGACGTGATGCTGGTAATGCTGGTGATGTTTATCATTACCATTCCGCCGCCGACGCACAGCGTCGATGTGACGTTGCCGGCCGATGATGTCACCGGCAAGATACTCGACCAAAATCGCGTGACGATCGATACGCGCGACGTGATCCGCTGGAACGACGAAGCGATCGACCTCGCCGAGCTGGGGGTTCTGGTAAGGCAGGCATCGGAGCGTGCCGAGCCGGCGGCGATCCTGCTCGAACCCGATGCCCGGGCGCGTTACCTGCGCGTCGACGAGGCAATCGGAGCAATCCGGCGCAATGGCGGGACCAAGCTCGCCTTTCCAGGTATCGAGGGTTACGCCGGGCTGATCTGAGATTTGAAGGGCGTCGTCGTTTAGGCGGCGGGCGCCGTTCCGGGGCGAAGGTGGCGCATCATATAGGCGACATAGTCGGCCTTGCCGAGCGGGACGCCCATGTGGCGCAATACGGCATAGGCGGCGACGCGATGGAAGTAGAATTGCGGCTGCGCCCAGTCGCGGACATAGTCCGCCGCGCTGAGATCGAAGATCATGCCGTTCGGCAGGTCGAAGCTGACGGCCCGCTCCAAGTCGTCACCAAGTGCGGTGCGATCGACGCTATCGAGGACCGCCAGCGTCGCGGCGATCTGCTCCTGCATTCCGGCGAAGTCTGTCGCATCCTCGGGAAGCTCGTGGATCGCGATGCCCCCGAGCCGGCTCAGCGGCTGCAGTGCCTGGGCGCAGGTAAACCGGATCTGCGCGGCGAGGGGAAACATGTCGGGGGCAAGCCGGGCGATCGCGAACTGCAACTCGCCGATGCCGTTTTCCGTACCCCATGCGCTTGCCTTCGACAGCTCTCCGGACAGCGCCTTGAGGCCGTTCTGGTAGGCCGGTATGGTCAGGTCGTAGAGCATCGTCTTCCTCCGATTCTTGTCAGGCCGCGGCGAGATTGTCCTGGAACTGAAGCCGCGCAAGGCGAGCGTAGAGGCCGTCAGCCGTGACGAGTTCATCATGGCGGCCTTCCTCGACGATGCGGCCATCGTCCATCACGATGATGCGGTCGGCGGCGCGCACGGTCGCGAGGCGGTGGGCGATGACGATTGTCGTGCGATCGGCCATCAGCGTCTCGAGCGCGTCCTGCACGAGCTTCTCGGATTCGGCGTCGAGCGCCGAGGTCGCTTCGTCGAGCAGCAGGAGCGGCGCACGGCGCAGCAGCGCACGGGCGATCGCGATGCGCTGGCGCTGGCCGCCCGAGAGGCGCGCGCCGCCTTCGCCCATGAAGGTGTCGAGTCCTTGCGGCAATTTGCGGAGGAATTCCTCAGCATTGGCAGCGCGCGCGGCGTTCCACAATTCCTCGTCGCTTGCGGTCCAGTTGCCGTAGCGCAGGTTGTCGCGCGCTGAGGCAGCGAAGATCACCGTTTCCTGCGGCACCATTGCTATGCGCGCGCGGATGTCGGCGGGGTCGGCCTCGGTCAGCGGCACGCCGTCGAGCAGGATTTGCCCCGCCTGCGGATCATAGAAACGTTCGGCAAGCTGGAAGAGCGTCGACTTGCCAGCGCCTGAGGGGCCAACGATCGCGACCGTCTCGCGCGGGCGGATCGCGAGCGTGAAATCGTGGAGCGCCGGCGCATCGGGACGGGTCGGATAGTGAAATTCGACCTTCTCGAATTCGAGCATGCCGAGAGCCGGTTCGGGGAAGAGGCGTGGGCTTGCCGGTGCGGCGATCGTCGGTTCGGCATTTAGGAGTTCGCTGAGCCGCTCGGCGGCGCCCGCGGCGCGGAGCAGGTCGCCATAGACTTCGGTGAGCGCGCCGAACGCCCCCGCGACGAGCCCGCCGGTAAGGACGAAGGCTGCGATGGTGCCGCCGGTGATCGTCCCTTGCGCCACGCCTTCGGCGCCGTACCAGAGCAGGGTCGTGATCGCACCGAAAAGCAGGCCGATGACCGTCGCGGTGATGATCGCGCGAAGACGGATGCGGCGCTTTGCGGTCGCGAAATTGGCCTCGACCGCGGCAGAAAAACGATCAGCCTCGCGCGCTTCCTGGCCGAACGCCTGGACGATTTTCATTGCCCCCATCTGTTCGGCGGTTGTCGCGCCGATGTCGGCGACGCGATCCTGACTGGTCCGCGAGACTTTCTGAAGCCGCCGGCCGAGCAGCACAATCGGCAGGATGATGACTGGAATACCTAGAAGGATGCCCGCGGTGAGTTTTGGCGAGAGGCTGAACAGATAGATGATGCCGCCGACGCCCATGACCATGTTCCGCAACGCGACCGACACGGTGGTTCCGACCACCTGCTCGATGATGGCTGTATCAGACGTCATGCGCGACGCAATTTCGGAGGGGCGGTTCTCTTCGAAGAAGCCGGGTGCGAGGCGTAGCAGGTTCTGCTGCACTGCCTGACGGATGTCGGCGACGGTGCGTTCGCCGAGCCAGCTGACGAAATAGAAGCGCAGCGCGGTTGCAAGGGCGAGCGCGACGACGATCGCGTAAAAGAGCCGGAAATGGGGGGCCACGTCGCCGCCGCCGGCGATGAACCCGCTGTCGATCATCTCTTTGAATTGATAGGGAATCGCAAGCGTTGCGAGTGCCGCAATCCCGAGCGCGATCGCGGCGACGATCAGTTGCAGCGGATAGCGGCTGGCATGATGCCAAACCATGCGCAAGCTACCGAGCTTGCGGCGGGGTTCGGCGGAAGCGTTTGCGACGGAAAGATCGGATTGGCTAGCCATTACACTGCCCCTAGCAGCGGCGCCAAGCGCGCTCAACGACCCAGAGCGGCACTTTCACTGCAAAGGGTTTGAAGCATTACGAAATGATGCGTTGCACAATGGCAGTGATTGCCTAGACTGTGAAGCATCAGGGCGCCGGAAGAGCGCCCCCCAGGACGCAAGGAATGTCGATCGATGCTGTACCACGCCTTTGATATGCAGAAAAACTGGCTTGCGGGGGCCAGCGCGCTTGCGACCGCGGGTGCTCAGGTGATGCAGCATCCGGCGAATCCGCTCGGCTATTTCGGCGGCAGCCCGATGTTCGCCTCGGCGCTTGAAGTCTTCGCACATGCGGCGGCGCCGCGCGGCAAGCCGGGGTTCGAACTCTATGACACCGTCGTCAACGACGAGACCGTGCGTGTCGCCGAAGCGATCGAGGCACGCAAGCCTTTCGGCCAGCTCAAGCATTTCAAGCATAAGGGTACGAAGGACGCGCCCAAGCTGTTGATCGTCGCCCCGATGTCGGGTCATTATGCGACACTGCTGCGCGGAACGGTCGAACGGATGCTGCCCGGGCACGATGTGTGGATCACCGACTGGCGCGATGCGCGGAACGTACCGCTGGAGGCGGGCAAGTTCGATCTCGATGATTATGTCGACTATCTGATTTCGTGGCTCGAGCACATCGGGCCCGGTGCACATGTGCTGGCAGTGTGCCAGCCGTCGGTTCCGAGCCTCGCCGCAGCGGCGATCATGGCGGCGAACAAGCATAAATGCCGGCCCAAAACGCTGACGATGATGGGTGGGCCGATCGACACGCGCAAGGCTCCGACCGCGGTGAACGACCATGCGATGACGCGGCCGCACGCCTGGTTCCAGGAAAATGTGATTGCGACGGTGCCGGCCTATTATCCCGGCGCCGGCCGTCGCGTCTATCCGGGCTTTCTGCAGCTCGCCGGTTTCATGTCGATGAACCTTGGCAACCATATGATGAGCCATTGGGAGATGTTCAAACATCTGGTCGAGGGCGACGGCGAAAGCGCGGACAAAACCAAGGAATTTTACGACGAGTATCGCGCGGTATGCGACATGACCGCCGAATTCTATCTCCAGACGGTGGACATCGTGTTCCAGCGCCATCTGCTGCCCAAGGGCGAGATGAGGCACCGTGGCCAGCCGGTTGATGTCGGCGCGATTGAGGACATCGCGATCCTCGCGATCGAGGGCGAGCGCGACGATATTTCGGGGATCGGTCAGACCAAGGCTGCGCTGACGCTGGCGAAGGCGCTGCCGGTGAAGAAGAAGAAATATCTGATGGCGAAGGGCGTCGGCCACTACGGCATCTTCAACGGCCGCAAATGGCGCGAGGAAATCGCGCCGGTGGTCGAGAAATGGATCCGGACGCACGGCGGCTGACGACTGGAAGCGTCGGTCAATGCCAGGGCGAAGTCCGCACAGCCCAATAGACGATATAGAGCAGCCCTGCCCAGAGCAGGAGGATGAACGCCATGCCGGCGCGGCTCGACGGGCGCTCGCCGGCGGTTTCGGCGGTGGCATGGAGTTCTGCCCATAGCGGAGCGGGGATCAATCGCCGGACCACGAGCAGGCCGAGCGGGACGATAACGAGATCGTCGAGCCAGCCGAGCACCGGGATGAAGTCGGGAATAAGGTCGATCGGTGACAGCGCATAGGCGGCCACCGCGATCGCGAGCGCGCGTGCGATCAGAGGCACCCGCGGGTCGCGCGCCGCTAGCCAGGCGGCATGCCCCTCGATCGCGAGGCGGTGGCCGAGATCGCCGATGCGTTCGGAAAGGGATTTGCCGGTCATAGCGATCTACACTAGCCTTCCTGCATGGCTATCCAACTGAAAAGCGCGCGCGTCGAACGTTGGGCCGTCGCCGGTGAGTTCGTTATCAGTCGTGGCGCCAAGACGCATGTAGACGTCGTCGTCGCGGAGATCGAAGGCGGAGGCGAGATCGGGCGCGGCGAGGGAACCCCCGTCTATTATCTCGGCGAGGATGCGGCGGGGTGCCGCGACCAGATTCTGCTCGCCGCGCCGCATATCGGCAATATGGGCGCTGCCGAGGCGCGCGCAGCGGTTCAGGAGCTGATGGCGCCGGGCGCGGCGCGCAACGCGCTCGATTGCGCGCTGTGGGATCTGGAAGCGCGGCAACGCGGGCTCCGGCTCTGGCAGCTCGCCGGGTGCGACGGCGCCCCCACTTCGCGGGTCACGGCCTATACGATCTCGCTCGGCACGCCGGGGGCGATGGCCGAACAGGCGGCGACGGCGGCCGCCGACGGCTATCGATTGCTCAAGATCAAGCTCACCGGCGAAGGCGACCGGCTGCGCGTCGCAGGGGTGCGCAAAGGCGCACCCGAGGCGCGGCTGATCGTCGATGCGAACGAAAGCTGGGGCGAGATCGATATTTTGAGTGAGGCCGAGTCGCTTGCCGATATGGGAGTCGAAATGATCGAGCAGCCAGTGCCGGTGGGGGCCGATGCGCTGCTCGATCCGATTTATGCGCCGCTGCCCTTCATCGCCGACGAAAGCTGTCAAACCGCAGCCGACGTGGTGCGGATCGGACCCTTCTACGACGGAGTCAACATCAAGCTCGACAAGGCGGGCGGGTTGACCGAGGCACTCAGGATTGCGGACGCCGCCGACGCGGCGGGGCTGTCGATCATGGCCGGATGCATGCTTTCGACAAGTCTCGCGATCGCGCCGGCGTTCGTGCTGGCGCAGCGCGCGAAATGGGTCGACCTCGACGGTCCCGCGTTGCTGGCGCGGGACCGCGAAGGCGGGTTCGAATTTCGCGAGGGGCGGATCGGCCCGCCGTTGATCTGACCCTAGAGCGCCACCTCGGCGTGCTTGCCGAGATCGCCGTCTTTCATCGCCATTCCGGTCGCGAGTTTGAACATGCCCTTGATTCCGGGATCGGCGGTCCAGATTTCGGCATCGTCGAGGTCGAAACGCAACAGGACAAGCTTGGGATCGTCCTTGCCGCCCGGATACCAGGCCGCGATGCTGTTGTTCCACAACTTGTCGAGCACGGCGCGATTATTCTCGTGCACCAGCGTTCCCGAAATGCAGGCGAACAGGTCATGACCCTTGGCCGCGAATTGCGCCATTGCCGGGCCGCCGGCCGCCAAGCGATTGTCGGTCGCAGTGAAGAACCAGAACGCGCTGTTCGCATCCTGGTCGAGCTGCGCGTTCATCGGGATATGATGTTCGCGCTCGCCCGTTGCGCCGACCATGACATAGGGGCTGTCGGCCAGGGCTTTCCAAAACTGCTTTTTGATATCGTCGCTCATCGAAAGGCTCCATTTCTGCCCCCCGATGACCGATCAACGCGGCAGCGGTGCACTTGTTGCCCGGTTCAGCGCCGCCGCGGCTCGGCATAGCTGACGACTTCATATTCGATGCCGTCGGGATCGAGGAAATAGAAGCGCCGGCCGGGTTCGTAATCGCCATGGTTGAACGGCGTGAGACCCACCGCCTTGACGCGCATCTCTATCGTATCGAGATCGTCGACCTGCACCCCGACGTGGTTGAGCGGCTCGCCCTTGGGATAATGCGCATCCTGATGTTGGCCGTCGGGGCCGGTATAGAGCGCGATATAGGCGGCGTCGCTGCCGAGGTGGATCGTGCGCCCGCCGTCGCGCGCGGGGCCGCGCCAGCGCTCGTGCCAGCCGAAGATCGCCGACAGGATGCCCGCGGTGCGGTCGGGATCGCTGACGGTCAGATTGACGTGCTCGATGAAGGGATGCGTCACGGGGAACTCCTGATTCGGGTTGACGCAGCGGCTTATGAAAGCTCAAGTGAGGTTTAGATCAAGCGAAAAGCGAGGAGTGCGGATCATGCACCGGACCGACCTGATCGCCATCGGCGAACTCGCCGCGCGCACCGGCGTCGCGGTGTCGGCGATCCGATTTTACGAGGCGAAGGGGCTGATCGAGGCGCTGCGCACCGGCGGCGGACAGCGTCGCTTCCTGCGGGCCGATATCCGCCGCGTCTCCTTCATCCTGATCGCGCAGCAGATGGGTTTGAGCCTCGAGGAGATCGGCGACGAGCTGGCTCGATTGCCTGCGGGGCGGACGCCTAATGGCGCTGACTGGACGCGGATCAGCACCGGATTGCGCGCGCGGATCGATGCGCAGATCGCGGCGCTGACGCGAACGCGCGGGCTGCTCGACCAGTGCATCGGCTGCGGTTGCCTGTCGCTCAAGAAATGCGGGCTCTACAACCGCGGGGACAAGGCGGCGCAGCGCGGTGCGGGACCGCGCTATGTGATCGGCGACCGGGCGGGGGAGATTGCCGAGATCGGCTGACGACTTGGGGCGGTGAACGCTCGTTGCTTCGGGAGGCTCATTCGCCGATGCCGGATTGGCGGCGACACTTCCATTCTTGGAGCTTGATGCCCTTGATTGCAGGGCAGACATATTCATACTTGTCGTGGGAATCGCGTTCTATTTCGGACTTGTCCAGAAACTCCGCTCCTGTCGCGTCGCAGGCGCAATCAGGGCAATCGGGTAAGACACAGCCAACGGGATGATAATCCACCCGAACATAACCTGCCGCTTGCAATTCAGCGATGGTTGGCGCCCCCGCCGCGAGTACTGCCGCATATGGAGCGGAATCCACTTGGCCAGATTCCGGATTGCTGTCGTCTGCGTCTGTGGCGCACCCGCCGAGGATGAAGACTAGTCCCAATATTAGATTGCGCATCGCGGTCTGTCTCAACTCGATCCGGCAAAATCTGCTTGGTATGCCCAATGGCCCGCGATCCGTCGGAACCCGCCACTCAGGCTGCGCTTAGCGTCTCGATCTCGGGGGCGCCCGCAAGGCAGGGGCCGAGCTTGGCGCCGAGGGTGCGGAAATGGTCCGAGGCGCGATGCGCTTCCACCGCGGCTTCGTCGTCATAGCATTCCATGACCTTGTAGGCGCCCGCGTCCGCGGTGCGGAACAGCTTGTAATAGCTGTTGCCCGGTTCGTTCGCTCGAACGGCGGCGGCAAGTTCGGCGAAGACGCCTTCAAACGCTTCTTCCTTGCCGGGTTGCACGCGCAGGGTTGCGATGATGCCGATGCTGCTCATGTCTCTCTCCTCTTGCAATCAGGCTCTGAGATCGGGGTCGACATGCCAGCCGTCCTCGACCTGAATGCCAAAGCTGTTCAATATCATCGATACCTGTGTGTACTGACCGACGGTCATGACGAGGTCCATGCGTCCCTTGTCGCCGAGCGGCGCGAGCGCGGCCCAGCTTGCGTCGGTTACGAAATGATTGGTCGTGAGTTCGTCGGTCGCACGCAGCATCGCTCGGTCGAGGTCATTCCAGCCAGCCGCATCGGGGCCTGCCTTGATCCGCGCGATTTCGTCTTCGGACAAGCCGCAGTCGAGCCCGATGCGTTTGTGCTGAGTCCATTCATAGCCCGATCGGCAATTATAGCCGGTGCGCAGGATGACGAGTTCGCGGTCGCGCGGGGTCAGCGCATTGCGCTTCGACAGGATATAATTGCCCCAGCCGAGGAAGGCGGTCAGCGCCTTTGGGGCATGGGCGAGGGTGCGGAAGATGTTGAGGATCTTGCCGCCCCCCACCTTGCCGCCATCGGTGGCAAGGAAGGGTTCGAGCGCGGCGCGCTGGTCGGCATCGAGCCGGTCCAAATCGACCGGCTCGATACGCGGAGCGTTTAGTCTCATTTAACGGGCCGCAAATCAGAAGACCTCGAACAGGCCCGCTGCGCCTTGGCCGCCGCCGATGCACATGGTGACGACGGCATATTTCACGCCGCGGCGCTTGCCTTCGATCAGCGCGTGGCCGACGCAGCGCGCGCCGGTCATGCCGAAGGGGTGGCCGATCGAGATCGAGCCGCCGTTGACGTTGAGCAGTTCGTTCGGAATGCCGAGCTTGTCGCGGCAATAGAGCACCTGCACCGCAAAGGCTTCGTTGAGTTCCCAAAGGCCGATATCGTCCATCTTGAGCTCGAAGCGTTCGAGCAGCTTGGGAATCGCGAACACGGGGCCGATGCCCATTTCGTCGGGCTCGGTGCCCGCGACCGCCATGCCGACATAGCGGCCCAGCGGCTGGAGTCCGCGCTTTTCGGCGATCTTGGCTTCCATCACGACGCACGCCGACGACCCGTCGGCGAGCTGGCTGGCGTTGCCTGCGGTGATCGTATGGCCTTCGCCCATCACCGGCTTCAGGCTCGCGAGCCCTTCAAGCGTCGTGTCGGGACGGTTGCACTCGTCCTTGTCGGCGACGACGTCCTTGAAGCTGACTTCCTTAGTTTCCTTGTTCACCACCGCCATCGTCGCGTTGCAGGCGACGATCTCGTCGTCATATTTGCCTGCGGCCTGCGCGGCGGCGGTGCGTTGCTGCGACTGGAGCGAATATTCGTCCTGAGCTTCGCGGCTGATGCTGTAGCGCTTCGCGACGACCTCGGCGGTGCCGATCATCGGCATATAGGTGTCCTTGTGCATCGCGATCAGCTCGGCGTCGGTCTCGATGAACACCTTGCCGCTGCCGCTGACCTTCGAGATCGACTCGATGCCGCCGGCGACCGCGATGTCCTGACGATCGACGATGATCTGCTTCGCGGCGGTTGCGATCGTCATCAGCCCCGACGAGCATTGGCGGTCGATCGACATGCCGGGGACGGTGACGGGCAGGCCGGCGCGCAGCGCGACGAGGCGGCCGATGTTCATCGTCTGCGATCCCTGCTGCATCGCGGCACCGAACAGGACGTCGTCGATCTCGCCGCCTTCAAGGCCGGCGCGCTCGACCGCAGCCTTGACCGAGAAGGCACCGAGCGTCGGGGCGAGGGTATTGTTGAACGAGCCGCGCGCCGCCTTGGTCAGCGGGGTGCGGGCGGTGGAAACGATGACGGCGTCACGCATGATAGGGGTCCTTCTTTCTGGTTCCGGTTATCTTAACGGGGGAGGTGGGCCGGTATAACTATGTCTTAGACGAAGAACTGGCTGATCCATTCGGCGATCAGCGCGGGCTTTTCCTCGCCTTCGATCTCGATCGTCACTTCGTTGGTCTGCTGCCACTGGCCGGGACGCTTTTCTTCGAGTTCGAGCAGCTTCACGTGGCTGCGCACGCGCTTGCCCGAACGGACGGGGGCGAGGAAGCGGACCTTGTTGCCGCCATAGTTGACGCCCATTTTCACGCCTTCGATCTTCGGCCCGTCGGTGCGCGCGCCGAGCATCGGGATCAGCGACAGCGTCAGGAAGCCGTGCGCGATCGTGCCGCCGAAGGGCGTGAGCTTTGCCTTTTCCTCGTCGATATGGATGAACTGATGATCGCCCGTCGCGTCGGCGAATTTGTTGATCATGTCCTGATCGACGAGCACCCATTCGGATGTGCCCAGATGCTCACCGATCCTGGCTTGCAGGTCCTGCGGCGTGATGGTGGCCATATCTCATCCCCTCGAATTGCTGGTTCGGGGCGCGTTCTAGGCCTCTCTTGCCGCGTTGCACAAGGGCCAAGCCCCGCAGCCGCGTCGCCGTAGCGTCAGCCCTTGACGGGTTTCGGCGTCTTCATCGTCACGCTCTCGGCATAGGGTAGAATCATCGTGCCGTCGGGCGCCGCGGTGAAGGTGGTCTGCGTCGGATAGGCGAAATCGTAGCCCGCCTTCGTCAGTTCGTCGAACAGGCGGATGCCGATCGCCGTCCGCGCAGCGATCACCTCGTTATAATCGTCGTTGTGGACGTCGGCGACGAGCTCGAAGTCGAGGCTCGACGCGCCAAAGCCGATAAAGCTCGATCGGATAAATTCATGCCCTTCCGCTTCGACCTGCGCCTGGAGCAGCGCCGGCAGCGCACGCAGCATTTCGGGGGTCGTCTGATAGACGACCCCGATGGCGTATTGGATACGCCGCCGATGGAGGTTGGCGTAGTTGGTGATCTCCTTCGACAGCAAATTGGTGTTCGAGATCACGAGGAGTTCGCCATTGATCGAGCGCAAGTGCGTGCTCTTGAGCCCGATGCGCTCAACGGTCGCGACGCTGTTGTCATATTTGATCGTCTCGCCGACGCGGAACGGTCGGTCGAAGATGATCGAGAGCGAGGCGAAAAGGTCGGAGAAGATACCCTGCGCGGCGAGGCCGATCGCGATGCCGCCGATGCCGAGACCGGCGACGAGGCCGGTGACATTGACCCCCATATTGTCGAGGATGACAATGCCTGCGATCGCGAACAGCGCGACACTGATCAGCAGGCGGATGATACCCATCGCATTGGAGAGCGTCTCGTTATGTCCCTCGGAGGCGCGGCGCTGGATCAGCCCCAGCACGATCTCGCGCACCCATATCGCGACTTGCATCACCACCGCGACGGTGAACACGAACTGGATGAGTTGCATCACCAGCGCCGGTGGCTGCGCATAGCCCGCGACCAACCGGATCGAGATGATCGCGAGTACGAGCGACTTGGTCTTGTGGATCACGCGTCCCACGATGTCGGTCAGCGTGAACTGACCCGGCGCTGATTGCGCGCGCTTTAACGCGAAGGTGCGGATCATCGAGAGGAGGAAATAGATGATCAGCCCCGCAGCCACGGCGATGCCGATCTGCAGCCAGTGGTCGTTGATCCACGCTACGCTCGCGTCCCACCAGTAACGCAAATCGTCGAGAGGGCTGACGGTGGCGGCGGGCGGCGCGGCGACCGTTTTCGCGGTTTCGCCGGGTGCGGCTTGTGTCGGGGCGACTGCGAAGAGGGGGAAAATCACATCGATCCTCTTGTTGCGGTAAAGGACAGGGGGTTGATCAAGCGGAGCGCAGCAAGGCAGCCGCGTCCGGCGCCCGCTCCAGATAGGTCAAAAATCCGCGTTCGTAACGCGAAAGATAGCGCGTCGCGCGGGGCAGCGTCCCGACGGCCGCCGCGAAGGCCGTGCGCTCCTGCGCTGCGGCGATCATCGCCGGATGGACATAGGCCTTGCGTGCGATGGCGGGTGTGTTGCCGAGGCGGCCGGCGACATGCTCAAGCATCGCCTTCAGCGTCGGCGGCTCGGGCGCGTCGTAAAGGAAGGCGAAGGCTTCGACGCTGGCCGACCAGGTACGGAAATGCTTGGCGCTGAACTCATCGCCCATCGCCTCGCGGATATAGGCATTCACATCGTCCGATCCGACCGCGCACAGGCTGTCCGCATCCTCATACTGAAAAAGCTTCTGCCCCGGCAGATCCTGCAACCGGCGCACCAGCGTCGAAAGGCTGCGGTCGCTGATCGTCACGTCGCGTTTCGCGCCGCCCTTGGCGACATACTGCAGGCGCAACGTCTTGCCCGAAGCCTTTGCATGGCGCTGGCGCAGCGTCGTCGCGCCAAAGCTCTTGTTCGCAGCGACATATTGCTCGTTGCCGATGCGCAGCGCGGCGAGGTCGAGCAGGCGCACGACCGCCGCGACGACGCGTTCCGAGCAGAGCGTCCGGCGGGCGAGATCGTCGGCAAGGCGCGCGCGGAGCAGCGGCAGCGCATGGCCGAAGGCGGCGCAGCGGTCATATTTGTCGGCCTCGCGCGCCATCCGGAAGTCGGGATGATAGCGATATTGCTTGCGCCCGCGCGCGTCGTAGCCGGTCGCGAGGATATGGCCGTTCGGCGCCGGGCAGAACCAGGCGTCCTCGTAAGCCGGCGGCAGTGCGATCGCGTTGAGGCGGTCGATTTCGTCGCGGTCGCGGATGATCTTGCCCTTGGCATCGCGATAGCGCCAGCCGACCCCCGAACGCTCGCGGCTGATCCCGGGCAGACTGTCGTCGACATGGACAAGGCGGGTTGCGGCCATGCGTCCATAGCGCCTTGCTGCGCCATATGGTTCCGGGGTCAGCCGGGAGTAGCCGCCGGATGCCGTGCCGGAACCTGTGCCGGGCGCGCGGTCAGCGGGCGCCATCCCGCCTCCTGTTCGCGGCGGCGCACATAGGTCGACAGCCCCATTTCGAGCGCGAGCATCATGTAGATGAAGGGCTGAAAGGCGATGCCGACGAACAGCGAGCCGATCATATAGACGATATGGCCATGCTGGAGCGCGGTCGCGAGCGGCGCGATCCATTGCTCCTCGGCGCGCCGTGTCTTGAGATAGCGACGGCGGAGTTGCTCCATTCGCAGCAGCCCGACCGCATGCAGGAGCAGCCATAGCGCGAGCCCCGGATAGCCCTGTTCGCCGAGCATCTCGAAATAGCTCGAATGATAGGCGCGCGAATGTTCCTCATAAACTGTCGGTTCGTCATTTTGCGGAGCGTCGGGGTCATAGCCGCTCGCCGCTTTTTCGACGCGGACATGGTTCTGGATATAGGCATTGAAGCCGCCGCCGAACGGATTTTCCTTCGCATATTCCCACGTCCACGCCCACACCGCGACGCGCGTCGATGCCGACTGGTCGGACTTGTGGTCGCGGATCGTCTCCATCCGCTCTGTAAAGCTTTGCGGCAGGAAAGGTATCGCGGCGAGCGCGAGCAATCCCGCACCTGCCATATAGAGGAAGCGATGCTTCACAGCGCGTAGCGACAGGATCGCGAGAATGACGAGGCAGACGAGCCCGGTGCGCGCCTGCGTGCCGACCGGGAGCAGCGCGCAGGCGAAGACGAGCGCGAAGCAGAAGATCGACACGCGCCAGTCGGGCGGGAAGATCGTGCCGTGCCTCCGATACCAGAGGATCAGCGGGATGATCGAAATTCCGACCGCCGACATGATCGAGCCTTCGTAAAGGCCGTAATTCTCGTTGAGCAGCAACTGCAGCGAGCCATAGCCGCCGCCGCCCGCCGCGGTCTTGATTCCGCCCGCGATCGCGATCGCCGCGGCCGACAGCAGCATGACGAGAATCAGCGATTCGATACGCAGCTTGGTCCGGAGCGTGAGCGGCAGGAAGATCGCCCAGACGAGCGCCTTCCATACCCAGCTCCATTTTTCGGCTGCCTCGACCGGGAAGTCGGCCTGGATCGTCGTCATCCAGCAATAGAGGAGCAGCGCAATCAGCAGGGCTTGCCGCCCCGACCATCTTACGTCCTTCTTGTCGTCGACTGCGAGCCAGCCGACGATCGCCAGCCCGAAAACGATCAGCGAGATCGGGATCGAGTTGATGAGGAAATAGCTGAGGCGCTGCGGCGCGACGATGTCGATATAGCAAAAGCACAGCACGAACAGGAACGGCTTGCGAAAGCCGAGCCCGATGAAGGCGAAGAGAAAGGCAACAAAGGCGATGTCACGCATCGGGGCGGGCATCCGCTTCGGCACGCTCGGCATCGCGGCGCTGCTGCCACAGCATGCGCGGGCTCACTTCGCGATCGAGATCGTTGCGATGGAGCAGGCGCCAGAGCGCGATCGCCATCAAGACGTGCGTCAGGCCAATGGAGAAATTGTCGACCATGTCGGCTCCCGCTACGCGACCTGGGTTGACGCCGCGTTAAGGCTTGTATGTCAATGCGCTCAGGGTCAGGACCTGCCAAGTGCACGTTCGAGGTTTGAAGCGATTTTGTTCAGGGCAAGGAAGCGAGACGCAGGCATATGACTATATTCCAAGGCTCGCTGACGCAGTCATGGACAAAATCGGTCAAATCCCGGAGGGACGCCGAAATGGCTTCGATCTCGCCTCCGCGCGGCCTTGCAGATGGAACCACCATGTGCGGCGGCCACACGAAGCCGATATCTTCGCCATTTCGGCGCCTCGAACGCGCTCTTGGCAGGTCCTGACCTTTGTCATGACACGCATATTGCACGTCCTTGACCATAGCCTGCCCGCGCACAGCGGCTACACCTTTCGCACTCGCGCGCTGATGAAGGCGCAGACGGCGAAGGGGTGGGAGGTCGCGGGGGTCACCGGCGTGCGCCATCCCGAACCCGGACCCGATGTCGAAACGGTCGACTGTCTGACCTTCTATCGCACCCCACGGATCGCACCGGTGCCCTCGCCGTTCCGCGAATGGCGCGAAATCGGCGCCTTGGCGAGCCGTGTCGAAACGCTGGCGAACGAGTGGAAGCCCGATGTGCTCCACGCTCATTCCCCTGTGCTTGACGGGCTCGCGGCGCTGCGTGTCGGCAAGAAGCTCGGTATCCCGGTCATCTATGAAATCCGTGCTTTTTGGGAGGATGCGGCGGTCGGAAATGGCACGGGGCGCGAAGGCAGCCTGCGTTACCGGCTGACAAAAATGCTCGAAACTCACGCGGTAAAGTCTGCCGACGCGGTGGCGGTGATCTGCGAAGGGTTGCGCGGCGACCTGATCGCGCGCGGCATCGATCCCGCCAAGATCACCGTGTCGCCGAACGGCGTCGACCTCGATCTCTTCGGCGATCCGCTGCCGCGCGACGATGCGCTCGCCGAAACGCTCGGCCTGACCGCGGACGATATCGTGATTGGCTATATCGGCAGCTTCTACGACTATGAGGGAATCGACGATCTGATAGCGGCGATGCCCGCGCTAGTGGTCGCGCAGCCCAAGGCGCGGCTTCTACTGGTGGGTGGCGGCCCTATGGAGGCTGCGCTCAAGATGCGGGCCGCCGCTTCGTCCGCCGCGGCGCATATCCATTTCGTCGGCCGCGTCCCGCACAGTGTGGTCGAGCGATATTATTCGCTGATCGACATCCTCGCCTATCCGCGCAAGAAGATGCGGCTGACCGACCTGGTCACGCCGCTGAAGCCGCTTGAAGCGATGGCGCAGGGCAAGCTGGTCGCGGCGTCCGATGTCGGCGGCCACCGCGAGCTGATCGCGGACGGCGCGACGGGGACGCTGTTCGCGCCCGATGACCCGGCCGCGATTGCGAACGCGCTGGCCGGCTTGCTCGACAATCGCGCGATGTGGCCCGAACGCCGGCGGACCGCACGTATTTTTGTCGAAAGCCATCGTAACTGGTCGTCAAACATTTTACGTTACGAACCGGTTTACCAGCGATTGCTGCGCGGCGCTTGAGCGTGACGCGTTTGATGTGAGGACAGTACGGCCCGGCGGGCCGACGGATTTGGGACGATATGGAAGAAACCAGCGAGAATCGGGCCAAGGCCATAGCGACCGCGCTGCTGCGCGCGCTCCAGCCCGCGATCCCGGCGGTGATCGGCGCCGCGGCGCTGACCTTCTTGTTCGCCGCATTGATGCCTTTTTCATGGGTCGCCGCGATCAGCTGGAACCTTTACCTCGACCGTCTCTCCGATCTGTTCGTGCCGCCGATCGGCAATGGTGGACGGCTCGCGCTCGCGCTCGGCATGTCGGCGGTCGCCGCCGCGATTGCGGGGCTCGCTGCGCTGCTGATCGCACGGCCCGAGGCGGCCGGCCTGACCTCGCTGCGCAATGTTTTTCGGCGCGGGTCCGAAGAGGCCGGCGATGACGAACCCGTTCTGACGCGGCGCCGCGTCGATCTGCATCCCGACGATCCCCCGCGGCCGCCGATCCGCGCAGGCCGAGACCTGCCGGCGGGCGGGCTGGGCGCGGTCGGCACGACGAGCGCCTATGAACCTGCAGAATTCGACCCTTGGCTTGGCGGAGCGACGGTCGAGGCACGCGAAGAAGCCGAAGACGAACTCATGCTCGCCGACCTTGCTTCCGAAGAGGATTTCGGTGACGAGGCGCCCTGGTTGCAGCCCGCCGAGATGAGCGCGCCGTCAACATTGTCAGATCCCGCCGACAAATCGCTCGGCGCGATGGTCGCGCGGTTCGAAGCAGGGCTGGCGCGCCGACGTCAGGATGCCGCCATGCAGGAGACAGCCTCGGCGGCGACGGGTATAGAAGGCGAAGAAGAACCGGAGGTCGACTTCGCGCTCGAAGCCGCGCTCTCCACCTTGCATCGGATGACGCGCCAGTCGGTTGGTTAATCCTCGACCGTCAAGATCTCGATCCGCAAAGTCCGCGGGTCGGTTCCGCATTCCACGACGACATCGGCAACGATATGCCCAGGCAGCGTCCATTCCGCCACGCCCAGTTCTTCCTGCAGCGCGCGCCGCGTCGCCTCTGCGTCTCCTGCCGCCAGCACGCAGGGAAAGATGTGGCGCGCTCCGACGAAGCTCGCGCTCGCCCAAGGGCGGAAGGTCGATGCTCCGGCAGCGAGGCCGGGCGGCAATTCGCGCGTCAGCAGATGACGGAGCCGGCGATGCGGACAGCCGGGGCGCGGCGGCAGGGCGGGGGACCAGCGCATCATGCTTCGCTCCCCGCGTCGAGGCGCCAGAAGGCACGGGTTCGGCGGTCGCCCAAGGGGGCGGCATTGCCGACGCGGTGGTCGGCTCGCCATTTGTTCATGAAATGTTCCACGCGGCATATGACCGCACGTCCCGGTTGACGGCCGCTCCGCAGATCGCTGACAAGGCGCGGGTCGCGCACCGCGTGGCGGCCGAAAACGCTCGGCGGCATCGCGGATTCCTTCAGAAAGGCCTCTATATGTTGCAACAGGCTGCGCTCCATCATTTCCTCCTGATCGCGCTTGAACACCGGGCGACTCACCCGATAGGATATTTCCTATCTGAAGTTCGATTTCCTACTTGTCTAGGAAAAATCCGTTTGGTAGAGACGAAATAGGAAGGACCAGCCCCGCACGACCCCATGGCCGAATTCGTTCAGGATCCCCGCACGGCGCTCGACCGCCTCTTGGCCGAAAAGGGCATCGACTATGCGCGTCTGTCGCAGGTGATCGGGCGCAACCCGGCCTATATCCAGCAATATATCAAGCGCGGCTCGCCGCGGCGGCTCGCCGAGCAGGACCGCGCCCGCATCGCAGCCTATCTGGGGGTGTCGGAAGCGATGCTCGGCGGGCCGGTGCAGCGCGTCGCGACCCCGGCGCGCGGGCGCGGAACCGGGATGGTCCTCGTGCCGAAACTGGCGATCGGCGCATCGGCGGGCGCGGGGGCCAGCGTCGACGGCGAACCGGTCGAGGGCGAGGTCGCCTTCGATCCCAAATGGCTGCGCGACCTCGGCGCCGATCCGCGCGCGCTCAGCATCATTCGCGTCGAAGGCGATTCGATGGCGCCCACGCTTAACGATGGCGACGATATATTGGTCGATGGTGGCGATGCCGCGGCACGGCTGCGCGACGGCATCTATGTGCTGCGCATGGACGATGTGTTGATGGTGAAGCGTATCGCGCGCGCGCCGGGGCAGGGGCGCGTTTCGGTGATCAGCGACAATCCGCATTATCGCAGCTGGGACGATTTGCCGATGGCGGCGATCCAGCTGGTCGGCCGGGTCGTGTGGACCGGACGGCGGGTGCGGTAGCGTCTAGCGCGGCGCCGCCATCTCAGCCTCGATTTCGTGGTCGAGTACTTCGGCGCGCCGGCATTCTTCCTCTTTGCCGTCGCGGCATTTTGCGAGAGCCTTGTCGCGCTGACGCGACAATTTGCCGACGCGCTCCTCGCGCTTGCGCATCTCGCGGCCGCGGTTGCGGTCGGATTCGTCCTGGCTCGTGGTCGACCAGTCGGCGACCTGACCGACGGCTTTCACCGGCGCGGTGACGACCGTCTTGACCGCGCTGACGCAGCCGGCGAGCAAGGGCGCCGCCAAAAGGGCAACGATCAAAATGCGCATGTCCTTCTCCTCGCCGATCGGGCGCCTCATCGCATAATCGCCACGCTCTGAACAGGATATTGCGATGGAGCGACAGTCAGTTCGGCCCATGTGTCACATCACTGAAATAAATGGTTAAATTGCTGTTTACTCTCTCGCTCTAGTCGAAGCGCGAACCGCGTCGCAACTTGAAGAGGATCGAATGAACGCCATCGGACATGCCTTTGAGCCGGCGTTGGGTCACGCGTCCGCGATCGGCGCCGACGCGCATATGTCCGCGGTCATCGATCTTTTCCGTACCACCCCCCAATTGCGCGCGCTCGCGGTGGTCGACGCGGAGGACCGCCCCGTGGGCATCATTCGCGAACAGCGGGTGCGCGAACTGCTTTTCTGCCCCTTCTGGTTTTCGCTGATGCAGAATCCGACGATCGGCGGTTCGATCGCCTCGATGATCGAGCCCTGCCCGACCGCCGACGTCGCGCGCTCGACGACCGACCTTTTGCGGATCGCTGCGCAATCGGCGGGGCAACAGGAACTGATCCTCGTCGATGCGGGCCGGTTCGTCGAGACACTCGACAGCGGCCAGATCGCCAAGCTCGCGATGCTGCGCGAGGTCGAACTGGCGCAGGAACGCGCCGCGCGCGTGACGCATATCGACGACGCCGGACGGCGGTTCCAGCAGGATATCGCGGCGCTCACCGCTAAGCTTTCCGAAACGGCGAAAAAGGTCGAGTCGGTTGCCGGCGCGCTGTCCGAACGCGCGCAGCAGACGGGCCGCGACGCGGTGACGGTCGCCGGCGCGACGGCGCAGACGCTGGCGGGGCTGCAGGACCTTGGCGATCGCGGCCATGCGCTGGCCGCGACGATGACCAGGATCGTCGACGACGGATCGCGCGCGCGGGCGGTTCGCGGCGATGCGCATATCAAGATCAAGCAGGCCAGCGAACGCGCGGCGGCGCTGAAGGCGGAGAGCCAGTCGATCGAGCAGATGCTCGCGCTGATCATCGACATGGCGAGCCGCACCAACATGCTCGCGCTCAACGCGGGGATCGAGGCCGCGCGGGCGGGTGAGGCCGGTCGCGGTTTCGCCGTCGTTGCATCGGAAGTGAAGACACTCGCCAGCCAGACGCGCACAGCCGCGGGCGACATCGCCCAATATGTCGATCGCATCCGCGACATCGTGGGACAGGTCGCCGCGGGCTTCGACGAGGTCGAACGGGCGATCGACGCGAACAACGGCTTTTCCGACGCGATCGACCGCGCGGTCGACGGCCAGAGCGCGACGACGCTGACGATCGCGAGCTATGTCGAGCAAGCGGTGTTCGCGGGGCGAGAGATCGATGCGCGGGTGCGCGAGATCGGCCACGGCGCCACCGCGGTCGGGGACGGCGCGCAAACGCTAGGCCGATTGTCGGCCGGGCTGGGCGAGGCCGCGCAGTCGCTGCACCAGCGTGCGCAGCGCTTCGTCGAGGCCGTCGCCGCCGCCTGATTCCTTCCGCTCGGACAAGAGCTTGCCCGATCCTGCAACGCTGATAGGATGAAGCCGCGCCGGAGGCGTCAGAGGCCGCCGGCGGGGAGGAGGGTCATCATGACGAATATCCAAAAGGGCTTGGCCGAATTCATCGGCACGTTCTGGCTCGTTTTCGGCGGTTGCGGCAGCGCGGTTCTGGCCGCCGCCTTTCCCGAGGTCGGCATCGGATTGCTCGGCGTTTCGCTTGCTTTCGGCCTGACGGTCGTGACGATGGCCTATGCCATCGGCCATATCTCGGGCTGTCACCTTAATCCCGCGGTCACCGTCGGCTTGTGGGCAGGCGGGCGTTTCGATGCGCGCGACATTCCGCTCTACGTTATCGCGCAGGTGCTCGGCGCGATCGTTGCGGCGTTTCTGCTCTTCTATATCGCGAGCGGCAGTCCCGCCTATGATCTCGCGACAAACGGCCTTGCCGCGAACGGCTTCGGTGAAGGATCGCCCGGCGGTTACGACATCTGGTCGGCTGTGCTGATCGAGATAGTGCTGACCGCTTTCTTCCTGTGGATCATCATGGGGTCGACCGACGGGCGCGCCCCCGCGGGCTTTGCGCCGCTGGCGATCGGCCTCGCGCTGGCGCTGATCCACCTCATCTCGATCCCGGTGACCAATACCTCGGTCAATCCGGCGCGCAGCACCGGCCCCGCGCTTGTCGTCGGCGGACTGGCACTCCAGCAATTATGGCTGTTCTGGGTCGCGCCGCTGGTCGGCGGGGCGGTCGGGGGGCTGCTCTACAAGATGCTCGGGGCCGATACCTTCCCCAAGCCGAATATCGAGGGCGAATAATCACCCTTCTGGCGGGGGCGCCGCCTCCGCCAGACTATTTCAGCAGGTCGATCGCAAAGGCGCGGACCTCGTCCGCCATATCGGGGCGTTCGAGCGCAACCGCCAGATTGGCCTGGATATAGCCGGCTTTCGACCCGCAATCATAGCGCGCGCCGGCGAAGGTGACGGCGTGGAAGGGCTGGTTGCCGATCATCGTCGCCATCGCGTCGGTGAGCTGGATTTCGCCGCCGGCCCCCTTTTCCTGCCCTTCGAGCACGCGCATCACTTCGGGCTGGAGGATATAACGGCCCGAGATGATGAGGTTCGACGGCGCGGCATCGACCGCGGGTTTCTCGACGAGGCCGGTCACCTCGGTCAGCGCCCCGTCGCGCGCGCCGGGCGCGATCACGCCATAGGAAGACACCTGTTCGCGCGGCACTTCGAGCACCGAGATCAGGTTGCCCCCGACCCGGGCATAAGCATCGACCATCTGCTTCATACAGCCGGGCGACCCGTGCATGAATTCGTCGGGCAGAAAGATCGCGAAGGGCTCGTCGCCGACGATGTCGCGCGCGCACCAGATCGCATGCCCCAGCCCTAGCGGTTCCTGCTGCCGGACATAGGCGCAATTGCCGGGGCCGAGCCGCGTCGGTTCGAGCACCGACAAATCCTTGCCGCGTTCGGACATCGTCTTTTCGAGTTCGAAGGCGACGTCGAAATGATCCTCGATCGCACTCTTTCCGCGGCCGGTGACGAAGATCATCTGTTCGATCCCGGCCTCGCGCGCTTCGTCGACAGCATATTGGATCAGCGGCCGGTCGACGACGGGCAGCATTTCTTTCGGAATCGCCTTGGTTGCGGGCAGGAAGCGCGTGCCGAGGCCGGCGACGGGAAAGACGGCTTTGCGGATCGGTTTCATGGACCAAGGCCTAGCGGCGAACGCCGGTCAAGGAAAGGCGGCAGGCCGCTAGCCGAACTATTCTGGCGTCACGATCACGACCACGCGGCGGTTGTCCTGCCGCCCTTCGGGGGTCGCGTTGCTCGACAAGGGCAGGGTTTCGCCGCGGCCGACGACCTGATCGGCGGTCAACCGCATTCCGCCCGCCTGCATCGGCGTCGCTACCGCCTCCGCGCGCGCCTGCGACAGCCAAAGATTATAGGCCGACGTTCCCGTCGAATCGGTGTGCCCTTCGACCCGCGCGGTCGTGATGCCGACCGAGACGAGCTTGGCGGCGATGTCGGTGATCCGCTTTTGCTGATCGGCCGGCACGCTGCTTTCGTTCGAGGGGAAAAGCAGTCGTTCGGGCATGCTCAGTTCCCAGCCGAGACCGGTATCGACGAATCCCTCGGATTGCAGCGTCGCGATCTGCGCCGCGCTGAAGTCGCCGGCGCGCGGCGCGCTCTGGCACGCCGCGAGCAGCGCCGCCAAAACGGTGATCGCGAAGAGGCGAATATTATATGGGAAGGCGTAAGTCATGGCGTCTCTCCGGTGGTCATCGGGAACGGTTGGCCAATTTGTCCGCATACATCGCGGCATCGGCGGCGGTGAGCAGCGCGGTCGCGTTGCTGCCGCTGTCCGGGAAGGTGGCGACTCCGACGCTGACCGACGCGCGATAGGTTTGCCCGTCCGGCAACGTGATGGGTTGCGAAACGCAGGTGCGGATCCGGTCGGCAAGCTCGTCGGCGGCCGCACCGACGTCGAAGGGATCGATGATGACGACGAATTCGTCGCCGCCGATGCGGGCAGCGAAATCGTCCTTGCGAAGCGTTTCCTTGATACACGCCGAAAGCGCGACGAGCACGGCGTCGCCCGCGGCGTGGCCGAAATTGTCATTGGCTGCCTTGAAATTGTCGGCATCGATGAACAGCAGCGCAAAGCGGCTGCCGCGTGCCGCCGCTGCATCGATACGCCGTGCGAGCTGTTCGTCGAAGGCCGCGCGGTTCGGCATCGCGGTCAGCGTGTCGTGCGACGCGCGGTGGGCGAGCATCGCGCGTTCGCTTTCCATATGACCCTGCCAGCCCTGCAATTCATCGAGCAAGGCATTGATGTCGCCCCCCAGCCGGTCGAGTTCGGCGATGCCGAGCGGCTGGACCCGCTTGTCGAAGCGGCGATGCAGCCGCACGTCATGCGCGACGGTCGCGATTTCGTTAAGCGGCTTGACGAGCTCATATTCGAACCGCCGCGCGAGAAAGATCGTGCCGAATGCGGTAATGAGCAAGCAGGTCAGCCCGGCGAGCAGACCGAGCCGGACATAGTCGACCAGCGTCGAACTGTCGCCCCACACCTCGATCGTCCCGATCGTCGATCCGTTGCGCTGGACCGTCACCGCGAAGGGGCGGGGGAAGAATATACGGCTGAGCATGGGGGCCGGATCGGCGGTAGGCGACGTCCACTCGGTCACGGGTCGGCCGACATCGTTGAGTACCCGCAACCGCGCTATGCCGGGAATGCGGGTCAGCGGTTCGAGCCCTTCGCGCGCCGCGACCGGATCGTTGAACACCAGCGCCGGCTCGACGCCATAGGCGCCGAGCTGCGCGGCCAATTCCATGTTGCGGTCGGCATAACCACGCAGCGCCGTCACCCCGGCAAGCAGGATCGTCAGTCCCGACAAGGCGACGGCGAACAGCGTGATGCCGAAATGGAAGCGTGACAGCAGTTTTTGCAGCGTTGTGCGCGCGCCGATGCGTGGGGCGGAGCGAGGCAGATCGGATCTGCTCATCATGCGCCTCCCTGCCCGGAACCGATGCGCAGCACGCGCGGGTCGATCCGCAGCGGGCCGCGACCGATCGCGTCGAGATTGACCGAGAAGCTGAGGCTCGAGGCGCGGCTGTTGAGGCAGAACATCGCGCCATAGATGCAGGCCGCGTCATCGTCGGTGATCGTCAGAACCGGGCGGCCGTGAACCCATGCTATCAATTGCCGGCGGTCGGCAACCGGCATCCGGCCTAGGAACAATATGTCGCAATCGGGGGTGACGCCGGCTGCAGGGGTCAGACGGACCGAGATCGAACCCCGGCCCGGCGTATCCGGCGCCATGCGGGGAGCGAGGCGCGGCGTTCCGACGACGCACATCCGGCGGTTGGCGGCGGACGACCCGTCGGGCCAGCGGGCATAGCTCACGATGCCGCCGATCATCCGGTTGACCGCCTGCGTCATCCCGCCGGCGCTTTCGTCGATGACCGACTGACCTGCCGCCTGAACCGACATCTGCGGCGTCGTCACCAACGCGCCGATCAGAAACAGTGATGCCAGCACTTGGCCGTGCCCCCCAACTGCGCTTCAGGGCCACCCTGCCCCAGCGAAGGCGCGTCCGCTAGTCAAAACAATTGGAAAGTCAATGAATAGTGACGTCATGCGGTCATATTGCAACAATCGACGAGAGCCGACGGACAGGCGTGCAATGACCCAAATTCGTCATCCCGGCGACGGCTGGTTCTCCGTGTCGCGTCATATCGTAATGCGAGATCCCGGCTTTGCCGCGATTGACGACGAACGGAATCAGGCGCGCAGCCGGTCGCTGAAACCCTTGCGAAGTTTGGCCAGCTTAGGGGGGATTACCGCCATGCAATAGGGATTGCGCTGTCCTTCGCCTTCCCAATAGGCCTGATGATAATCCTCCGCCGGATACCATTCGGAAGCGCTTTCGACCGTCGTGACGATCGGCGCGGGCCAGTCGGCCGCGGCACGCGCGATTCCGTCGCGCGCCGCATCGGCTTGCGCGGCATCGAGCGGGAAGATGGCGCTGCGATACTGGGTTCCGATGTCGTTGCCCTGACGGTTGAGCTGCGTCGGATCGTGCGTCGCGAAAAAGACGTCGAGCAGGTCGGCATAAGAAATCACCGAGGGGTCGAAGGTGATGCGGATCGCCTCGGCGTGACCGGTGTCGCCGCCGCACACCTGCTTGTAGGTCGGGTGCGCGACATGGCCTCCGATATAGCCGCTCTCGACGCCGTCGACGCCTTCGAGCGACTGGAACACGGCTTCGGTGCACCAAAAGCAGCCTCCGGCGAAAATGGCGGTTTCACGGGTCATGATGGCGATCCTTATCGGGGAGACGGGAATATCCCCCAAATAGGGTGTGGCTCGCCCTATTCCAAGGGCGGCGGCGCGTCGATCAACGGTGGGTGCAGCGGCTGGCCGAACATCCGCGCTGCGGCGATGGCTGCGGCTTCGGCTTCGAGCGCGGCGACGCGGTCGCGCCACGAGGGATGGGTGCTCGCCTGGAACAGTGGTCGGCCCTTTCGCTGGCCGAAACGCGACCAGAAACGTGCCGCTGCGGCAGGGTCGTAGCCCGCCCCGGCGAGCAGCCACACCGACAGGCGGTCGGCCTCGATCTCGGTCTGCTTGAATATGCGCGCATTGCGGCCGAACTGCTTCGCCAGCCCGCGATCGACCCCCGCCGCGTCGAGCCGCGCGCGGTGGCGTAGGATATTGTGCGCCAGCTCGTGCGCGATCGCCGCTGCAAGTTCTTCGTCATCGGGCGAAAATTCGACGAGTCCTTGGTTGACGAGCACCATGCGTCCGTCAGCAACGGCGCCGGGTTTCTCGTTCGCCTCGACGCGAAAGTCGCTGACGCATCCGGGTTTGGGCGTGACGTCGACAGTGCGCCCCGCGCCGGTATGAAGCGCCAGATCGGCGTCGGCGGGCAGCGCTGCAAGATAAGTTTCGATTGCGGTGATCCGCGCAAAGGGGTGATTGCCGCCACCGTCGGGGACGGGCGCTTCGCCGACTCCAGTCACCGGTGTACCGACGCCGAGCCCCGCCGACGCGGCCGGCGCTGCCGACGCCAGCGCGGCGATGAAGGCATGCGCCCGATCGTGGGCGCCATAGACGGCGAGCGCCTCGTCGCGCCGGTCCGTATCGTAAAGGCGCGGGTCGCCCCAGATCCAACCGAACTGTGGCTGGCGCACCGGGCACCAGGCGGCGTTTTCGGTCGTCAGGCGAAAACCGATCGCCGCCACGCGCGCCTCCGCCGCTGCCAGCGCTGCATAGGGCGATGGCTCGGCGGATGCCGCCATTGCCGGCGCGGCTATCGACAGCATCAGGGCGGTCAGGATTCGTCGGGCGCGGCGCGGCATCGGCCTTCCCTATCAAGGCGCGCCTGTCGCGACCATGAATTTCCCCTAGCGGTGGTGTTCCCGGCCTCTTGCCTATCGTTCGGCAAGCGCCGATAGGGCGGGCGATGATGCAAATCTCTACCTTGCCCGCGCCTGCTACGCGTCAACCCCGCCCCGCGACGCTGGCGCGCTGGCTCTGGGCGGTCGCGCTCCTCGTGATCATCGTGGTCGGCGTCGGTGGTATCACCCGACTGACCGAATCCGGGCTGTCGATCACCGAATGGCGGCCGGTCTCGGGCGTCATTCCGCCGTTGACCGAAGGCGGATGGGTCGAGGAGTTCGAAAAATACAAGCGGATTCCCGAATATCAGGCGATCAACCTTGGCATGACGCTCGAGGGTTTCAAGGCGATTTTCTTCTGGGAATGGCTGCACCGCATCCTCGGGCGGCTGGTAGGCATGGCGCTGCTCGTCCCGCTGATCTGGTATGCTTGGCGTCGCGCCATTCCGGCGGGTTATGGCTGGCGCCTGTTCGCGCTCGCGGCCCTGGTCGGGCTGCAGGGCGCAATTGGCTGGTGGATGGTGGCTTCGGGGCTCGAATATCGCACTGACGTCAGCCATTTCCGCCTCGCGACGCACTTGCTGACCGCGCTGTTCCTGCTCGCCGGGCTCGTCTGGACGGCGCGCGACCTCAACGGGCTGGCGCGCGATCCGGCCAGCCCGCCCGCGCGGCTGACTCGTCCTGCGGTGGCTGTGATCACCATCCTCTTCGTTCAGTTGCTGCTCGGAGCATGGGTCGCGGGACTCAACGCCGGCTATGTTTCGAGCACTTGGCCGTTGATGAACGATCATTTCGTGCCCGAAGGCATCGACTGGGCAGGGGGCGCGTGGTTCGCGCTGACCAACGATCCCTTCCTCATTCATTTTCTCCATCGCTGGTGGTCGTGGATCGCGGCGCTCGCATTGCTGCTTCTCGCGCGGACGCTGTCGCGGCGCGGTGCTGTGCGCGAGGCCGGGCTGCTCGTCGCGGTCGTTGCGGTGCAGATACTGCTCGGCATCTGGACAGTCGTGTCGGGCGTGTCGATGTGGGTCGCCGTGCTGCATCAGGTCGTCGGCGCCATCCTTGTCGCCGTGGCGGCGGCATCGCTCCACCGACTGGGCCGCGACGACGCATGATACTGGCGGGGGCTCTCGGTGCCTTGCTGCTGCTGACGCCCCCATCGCAGGCGGTGGCCGCTCCGGGCGACGCCTCGCCCGCCGCAGCCGCGCAAGTCCGGTTCGCGCCGCCGGTGGGTGTGCCGCTGCGCTATCGGGTAACGACGCGCCGTATCGGCCGTGACGGAAAGCTGATCGATTTCGCACTCGTCTATGTGCTCGAATGGCAGCGGGCCGGGCGGGGCTATCGGCTCGACACCGTGCTGCAACGAATCGAATCAGGTGCGCAACCCGACGTGACGCGCATGGTGACGGTAATGCTCAACCCCCTTGTCGGCGAAAACATCGCTTATTTGGTCCCGTCCGACGGCAGCCGCATCGAGCTTGTCGATCCTGACCAATTATGGGAGCGGGTGACGACACGGGTGGAGCGGGCGGGTGCCGAAGCGGAGCGAGCCGAAGCCCGGCAACTTGCGCAAATGATCGCCGCTCTCCCTGCCGCCGAGCGCGACCGGCTCGCGACCGCCGACATCCGTGCGCTGATCGCGCCCGCGAACGCCGCCATTTCTGCCGCCGCAGTATCCGACGATACGGACGTATCGATCCACACCGACGGCGCCCGGCGCACCATTGCCAGGATCGAACGGGATTCAACCTTGATCGCCGGGAAAGCGCAGTCGCTCGAGATCGATAATTTGTGGACCGTCGACACCGGTACGGGGCTGGTCATGCGTGAGCACCGCCAGAGTTGGATTGCCGGGCCTGATGGCGAGGGCCGCAAGCTGATCGAAGAGCGCGTGCGGGCGCTGGAACCAGTGTCTTGAAGCTTAGGGTATTATAATACCCGTCAGCAAAGCCGCGCTACGCTTGACTTTTCGTTCGCCTGACGCCATTGGCCCGCTCCGAAGCGCCGCATCGCCCTATGGGATTAGGCGGCGCATTTGTTTCGGGGCGCTCGTGCTCCGGTCCATATCTGTCAAGGAGCGTGCCATGAAGGCGCTGACCAAGACGACCCAGTCGGCAAACGCCGCGACGGTCGAAAAGAAATGGGTGCTGATCGACGCCGAGGGCCTTGTTGTGGGCCGCGTCGCGACGATCATCGCCAACATCCTGCGCGGCAAGCACAAGCCGTCGTTCACCCCGCACGTCGATTGCGGTGACAATGTCATCGTCATCAATGCGGAGAAGGTGGCGTTCACCGGCAAGAAGCTGCAGGACAAGCGTTACTACAAGCACACCGGCTATGCCGGCGGCATCAAGGAAACCAGCCCCGCGAAGATCCTCGAAGGCCGTTTCCCCGAGCGCGTGCTCGAAAAGGCCGTGGAACGCATGATCCCCCGCGGTCCGCTCGGCCGCCAGCAGATGCGCAACCTGCGCATCTTCGCCGGCACCGACCATCCGCACGAAGGGCAGAACCCCGAAGTGATCGACGTCGCGTCGATGAACCGCAAGAACAAGGTGGGTGCATAATGGCTGACGAACAGACCATGACCGATCTCAAGGACCTCGGCGGCGCCGTCGAAGGCACCGTCGCTCCCGCAGCTTCGACCGCGCCGCTGCGCGAAAAGATCGTCGACAAGCAGGGTCGCGCTTATGCGACCGGCCGCCGCAAGGACGCCGTCGCGCGCGTATGGGTTAAGCCCGGCACGGGCAAGATCACGATCAACGGCCGCGACCAGGAAGTCTATTTCGCGCGCCCGACGCTGCGCCTCGTCATCAACCAGCCGTTCGGCCTGACCGAGCGCGTTGGCCAGTATGACGTTGTCGCGACCGTCAAGGGCGGCGGTCTGTCGGGCCAGGCGGGCGCCGTTCTTCATGGCATCGCGCAGGCGCTCACCCGCTTCGAACCGGCGCTGCGTAGCCCGGTGAAGGCGGCCGGCTTCCTGACCCGCGACAGCCGCGCCGTCGAGCGCAAGAAGTACGGTAAGGCGAAGGCCCGCCGCAGCTTCCAGTTCTCGAAGCGTTAAGTTTTTTCCGCCGACGGGTGGAGAAGGAAAGGGCGGTCCGGCAACGGGCCGCCCTTTTTCGTCAGAGCAGGTCGAGACTTCCCAGCATCAGCGCCTGCCGCGCGGGGCGCTCGGCCATCACAGCGAACATTTCGTCGCCGCGCGCCGTGCGTTCGACGCTCATCGACGCGAAAACCGCCATGAAATAGCCGCTGAGCGCACCAGCGCGGTAATCGTCCCACAGCGCATCCGCGTCGGGCGCAATGCCGCGCTGTTCGAGTGCTGCTATCCAGCGGTCGAACCCCGGCCGGTCGGCCGCTGCGCGCTCGAGCGGGTCGGCGATGCTGGTGCCGATGAGATAGGCAAGGTCGACCGCACCGCTGCCGCGCCCGAGCGTCTGCCAGTCCACAAGCCAGCAACTTTCGCCATCGGGCGCAAAGAGGATGTTGTCGATGCGCAGGTCGCCATGGACGATCGTGCGCGCCGCAGCCTGCCGCTCGAGATAGGCGTCGAGCCGCTCGACGATCCCGGCGCCAAGGTCGAGCACCTCCGGGTCGAGCCGCTCTGCATAGCGTTCGCGAAAGCCGGCATAGAGCTGGGGAAACAGCGCCCGGATCACTTCACCATTGTCGCGCGCCAGCCAGGGAAGCGCTTCGAGTCGCGGGTCGTTCCACAGCAGGGCGTGGAGCCCGGCCGCGGCGTCGATGCACGGGACGAGCCCATCCAGCCCCAGTCCCGCAAGCTGGTCGCCCTGTCGCGCGGGTGCGAGGTCCGACAGGATCAGGACGAAATCGACATCGTTATCCGCGATCTCGGCATGATGGCACAAGGGTGCGGCGACACCGCTCTCCGCTGCCAGTTCGCGGTACCAGTTGACTTCCTTGACGTAAGTGCCGGTCAGCTTTGCGATATGGCGGCTCGCCTCGTCATGGCTCGGGCATTTGGCCACGACCGTTGACGGCGTGCCGACATCGCCCGTCCAGTCGAGCGTCAGGCGAAAGCTGTCGCACATCTGACCTGTGCCGACCTTGGCGACGGTGAAGCCGCGCAGTGTGTCGGGGTCCTGTCCCAATGTTCCGGCCAGCCACGCGGACGACATCGCCTCGGGGCAGGTAGGGAAGCTCACCGCACCGGGTCCATCAGGCCGGAGAGACCGGTGGGTTCGTGCGGGCCGACGAACAATTGTTCGAGCACGCCGACGCCGCGATGGACGCTGTTGCCGTCGACAAGCTCGGCGGTGACGAGCGCCTGAATGTGCATTGCAAGCGGATTGCCCCAGCCGCGATCGGCTTCTGGAAGACTGTCGTGCGCGACGGCGAGTTCGGCGCCGTGGTCGAGGCCGTGGCCCCAGACGGGGTGTGTATAGCCAAGCCCGCTCATCGCGAAGACGGGTCCGATGGGGGTCAGCGTAAGCGACTGCCCATGCCCCAAATCGGCGGTCATCCGCGCAATCCGCCGCGACCCGGCCTGCCAGTCGGCGCTGAAGGTAGCTGCGTCGAAGTGTCGCTCGGTCCCGCCGTCGCCTACGATCGCGGCACGGCGGTTCCACGGATTGCCCGCGCCGTCGTCGTTGCTGTGGAAGAAAAGCGAACTGTCTTTGAAATTGCACGGCGTCCACAACCAGAAAAATTGGCTGAAATTGCCTTCGGGCGGCGGCTGCGGTTCGCGCGCGCCGACGGGACGAATGCCCCAGCTGCGGTCGCGCGTCCCCACCCATCCGGTTCCGGCCTCGATGCGCTCTCCGCCGACGGCCAGCCAGCCCGACCACTGGCCGTTCTGCGTCATGCGCGTATAGTCCATGAACAGCCGCGTGCCGTTTCGGCGGACGAAGCGCGGTTCCTCGATCGGGAAATGGCGGCCGGTGAAGCGTAGCTCGGCCGCGAGCGGTCCGTCATTGGGCGCGATCCGCAGGGTGACGATTTCGAGCGGGACGTCGATGTCGAGCGCGATCGGCCCCACAGACAGTTCGAGCCGCTCGCCGCGCGATCGACGGCTGGCGCGAAGATTATGTTGGACCCCGCCCACGATAACGCAGAAACTCGCATCGACGATACCGAGCTGCGGATAAAATCCCATCGCGGCAGCGAAGAAGATCGATCCGTCGGGCGAATAGCCGTTGAAGAAATAGCGATCGTAAAAATTGCGGTCGGTCCCCGCAAACGCAATTGGCTCGCTGGTCTGATGCAACGGATAGTCGTCGCCCTTTGTCAGCATATGTCCTCATCCCGTTTTTTGTTGCAACCTAACGGCCCCCCGGGATGCGTCAATGGGGCGCGGCGTCAATGCACCGGTGGATCGACGGGCGGCACCGCCGCGATGGGGGCCACCGGTTCGCCGGGTTCGCGCGGCGGCAGCGCGTCGGGCGGCACATCGTCGATCTGCATGTCGGGGGTCGCGATATGATCGAGATTGCGCACGCGGAGGTCGATCGCCGCACCTTCGAAGGTCAGATCGTTGAAACTCGGCGGGGTCGAGCGGATGCGCTGCGACAGCGTGCCCGCTCCGATCATGCGGATCGGGCCCGCGGCGGTCGTCTTTGTCAGGTCGAAGGCGTCGTGGACATGGCCGGTCAGCACGGCTGCCACGCCTCGCTTCGCCAAGGCCGCGAGCGCGCGTTCGCCGCCGCGCGTCAAGGCGCGCCCCTTGGTCCCGGCCTCGACCAGCGGGTGATGCGCGGTCACTAATACCGTCGTTCGGCGCGGCAAGGTGTCGATCGCAGCAAGCGTTCTTTCGAGCGCCTTCTTCGTCACCCATCCCTTCGACCAGTCGAGCCGCCATTGCGCGCGCGCGGTGGTCTTGAGCGGGACGACCGCTACGCCCGGCAGGTCGAGTTCGCGTTCGACCAGCCGCCTGATCCCGCGGATGCGGCGATAGGGGAAGAGGAAGCGTTCGATGGGGTTGAAATAGGGAAGATCGTGATTGCCGACCTCGACCGTCACCGGCACGTCGAGTTCGCTGATCCAGTCGCACGCCGCGGCGAACTCGCGGGTCCGCGCGCGCATCGTGAGATCGCCCGTGATCAGCACCGCATCGGGCCGATCGCGCCGCACGCAATCGGTGAACCAGCCGAGCGCGGCGCGATCCTCGAGCCCGAAATGCAGGTCGCTGATGTGGAAAAGCCGGGTCATGCCGTCGCGACGAAGTCCACCCCGCTCGTCCCGAGCCTGAAGCGTGCGGGCGAGGGTGTTTCGCCGAGCTCGCCGTCATATTCGAGGCTGATCGGCGCCCCGCTTTCGAGGATGATCGTTTCGCCGCTGATGATTTCCTCGCTCGGCCCGTCGCGAAAATCTCCGCCGAGCCAGGCCAGGCCATGACGCAGCACGTCGGCGGTGCCCTCGGTCAATATTCCGTCGGCGCGGATGCCTCGCGCCGTTGGGGTAAGGATGATCGCCGGATAGACGCGGCCGTGTCCGGCCACCGCGACGCCGGGCGCGTTCAGCATCGTGTCGAGCGCATCGGGCGCCGAGCGGCTTGCTTCGATCAGCCCGTCCTGCCGCATCGTTTCGCGCACTTCTGCCCATTGCGTCGCGGGGCCGGCCACGATCGTGATAAAGGCGTCGCCATCGTCGGACCGGATGATGGGCACCGGTTGCCGCCGCGCCTTGCCCTGGAGTGCGTCCGTCAGGATTTCGGTCACTGGCCGGTCGCCGTGCAGTTCCTTCGACAGAAGGTTGAGCGTCCCGCCGGGGAGCGGCAGGATCGCGCCATCCCAGCCTGCGGCCCCGGTCGCGGCGGCATTGATCGTCCCGTCGCCGGTCCAGACGAGCAGCAGGTCGATGTCTTGCCGGACGAGTTCGCCAGCATCGGGAATCTCGTCGTCGGGGAGCTCGAAGAGAGCGATGAGCGGCGCGCCCGCACTGCGGCAGCTTTCGACGATCTCGGAAACGACGGCGTCATCGTGACTGCCGCTCTGGCTGTTGCAGACAAGGGCGGGCCGGGTGAAGTTTGCTGTCGTCATCGTACTTTCCTACGCGTGAGGGCGGAAAAGGTCGCTTGGCTATCGCGCGGCCGTCTTGTTCGTCGCTTCGCTGCCCTGTAGGGCGCAAAACATGACGCGCCGGTTTCCAAAGGACAACGATTGATCAAGATTCTCTTCGTCGTTCTGCTGCTTGTGCTGTTGTTCGGCGGCGGCGCCAAGATGATAGTCGCGGGCGGCGCGAAGTCGCTCGACATGGCGGACCGGCTGCTCGGGCAGGGCGAGGGCGCGCGGCTGTTGCTCGCCGACCAGCCCTATGGCCGCGGACCGCGCCAGTCACTCGACATCTGGGTTCCCGATAGCCTCGAAAAGGGCGACCGGTTGCCGGTGGTCGTTTTCTTCTACGGCGGCGGCTGGGACAGCGGCGAGCGGGGTAGCTATGGCTTCGCCGGGCGCGCATTGGCGCGGCAGGGCTTTGTCGTGGTGATTCCCGATTACCGTCTGGTGCCCAAGGCGCACTGGCCCGACTTTATCGAGGATAGCGCGGCGGCGGTCGCGTGGACGCATGAACATATCGCCAAGCTTGGCGGCGATCCCGAACGGATCGCGCTGATGGGCCATTCGGCGGGTGCCTATAATGCCGCGATGCTGGCGCTCGACCCGCAATGGCTGCGCGCGGCGAAGAGCGATCCGTCGATTATCCGGGGCGTCGCAGGGCTGGCCGGACCCTATGATTTCCTCCCGCTCGAAAAGGGTGGTCGCGGCGACCGGGCGATGGGCAAGGTCAAGCCGATCGAGAAAACGCAGCCGATCCATTTCGTGCGCGGCGATGCGCCGCCCTTGTGGCTGGCGACGGGCGACGAGGATGATACAGTGCGCCCGCGCAACAGCCAGAATCTCGCCGCCGCGATCGAAAAGATGGGGGGCTCGGCGACGCTGCGCATCTATCCGGGCATGGGGCATACCGGCATCGTCATGGCGCTCGCCGCGCCGTTCAGGAGCCGCGGGCCGGTGCTCGACGAAGCCACCGATTTCCTGCGCGGCGTGACCGGCCGCCGCATCGCGCCCGCCGAGGCGGCAGGATGAGCGCGCCGATCCCCGCGATCGTTCTCGCGGGCAGCCGACCCGGGCCCGATCCGCTGCTGTCGGGAAGCGGGGTAGCGACCAAGGCGTTGCTGCCGATCGCGGGACGGGCGATGCTCGTCCATGCCGTGGAAGCGCTCCGGAACTCGCCGTTGGTCGGGCCGATCACGATCCTGGCGCAGAATAGCGCCGAACTGGCCGCCGAGCCGGGTCTCGCGGATTTCGCCGACCTGCATTTCGCCGATTCGGGGCAGGGGATCAGCAGCTCGCTTGCCGCCGCATTGCCGCCGAGCGATGATCCGCTGCTTGTCACCACCGCCGACAATGTGCTGCTGACGCCGACGATGATCGCTGAATTCCTCGGCGGTGCGGCGGACAGCGATGTGGCGGTGGCGATGGTCGAGCGTGACGTGCTGCTTGCACGCTATCCGGAATCCAGGCGCACCTGGCTGAAGTTCCGTGGCGGCTGGTGGTCGGGCGCGAACATGTTTTGGCTTCGCGGACGCCGCGTGTTGCCGCTGCTCGATTTCTGGGGGCGAATCGAGCGCGACCGCAAGAAGGGGCTGAAGATCATTGCCGCCTTCGGTCCCTGGCTGCTCATCGGAGCGTTGCTGCGCTTCTTCACGATCCAGCAGGGGATCGCGCACGCCGGACTGCGTTTCGGGCTGAAAGCAAAGGTGGTACCGATGTCCGAGCCCGAGGCGTGCATCGACGCCGACAAGCCCGTCGATATCGAGCTGATCGAAGCGATATTTGCCGCGCGGCGCCGAGCGGCTATAGGGCGGCTCCTATGACCATCGAGAAAGCCATCATCCTGTCGGCCGGGCAAGGATCGCGCCTGCTGCCGCTGACCCGCGACATCCCCAAATGCCTGATCGAGTTCAACGGCCGCAGCCTGATCAGCTGGCAGGTCGCGGCGCTCGTCGCGAACGGGATCAAGGACATCGTGGTCGTCACCGGCTTTCGAACCGAGCGCGTCGAGGATCACGCGCTGCAGCTTTATCGTGACACCGGTGCGCGGATCCGCACCCTGTTCAACCCCTTCTTTCAGGTAGCCGACAATCTGGGCACCTGCTGGATCGCGCGCGAGGAGATGGACCGCGATTTCATCATCCTCAACGGCGACACCATCGTCTCGGACGAGATCGTGGCGAAGCTGATCGCGGGCGCGAACGAGCCGATCAATGTCACCGTCGACGTCAAGGCCGACTATGACGATGACGATATGAAGGTGAACCGCGACGACGAAGGGCGGCTGCATCACATCGGCAAGCGGCTGCTGCCGCCCGACACCAATGCCGAATCGATCGGCATGCTGGCGTTCGTCGGCGACGGCCCGTCGATCTTCCGCAATCAGGTCGACCAGATGATGCGCACCCCCGACGGTGTCGAGCGCTGGTATCTGCGCGCGATCGACATCATCGCGAAGGGCAACCGCGTCGGCACCGTGTCGATCGAGGGGCTCGAATGGCAGGAAGTCGACTTCCCGCAGGATGTCGAAGCCGCCGATGCGCTCACCGAGAAATGGGCCGAAGAAGGCCGCTACGCGAAATAGGGTTTGAGCCAGCCGGCGAGCGCGGCGATCTGTGCGTCGCCCAGCTTCACCGCCTGCCCGAGGTCGGGTTGCGCTGGCCAGCCGGCATCGCCGATCGTTAAGCCTGCACCGCTACGGTCGCCCTCATAGCGGGGCAGCACGTGGAAATGGACGTGCGGATCGACCATCATCAGCATCAGATAGTTGATCTTCGTATAGCCGACCGCCTCGCTCAGCGCGGCCTCGATTGCGGCGGTTACGGTTTTCAGTTCGGCATGCGCTTCGGTGGGTAAGTCGCCGAATGCGGTCGCATCCGATTTCGCCGCCAGCACGAGCGCGCCGAGCACCGGCTGCGCGGGGCGGATCAGCACGACCCAATGATCATATTCGGCGATCAGCGTCGCGGGGTGGCCGAACTTCTCGATCGTTGCGTTCATGCTTCTTCCATCCAGCTGACGATCGGGCGGCCCGAACGCTTGGCGGCATAGGCTTGCACCAGCCGCACGGCGTGGACGACCAGCGAGATGATTGTCCACCAGGCGAGCGCGATCAGGCCAATGTCGGGGCGCCCGGCGAGCGTCGCGAAAAAGAGGATCGCGAAATTGGGATTGCGGCGCGCGGTGATGAGGCGGAACTGGCTGTCGAACCTTTGCCAGACATGGATGTCCATGCCGAAGTCCTTGATGAACAGTCCCTCGATCACGCGCTGGAGTATGTAGCCCGCGACGACCGCGATCATCACCCAAAGGAAGGTCTGGCCGGACAGCGCAAGGCCCCAGGTGCCAAGCCCGACGCCCCAGAAATACCACCAGAAGGGCGGATGGATCAGGTCAACGCCATGGTCGGCGACATTGCCCCATTTCGACGAGGTGATCGTGCAGCGCGCGAGCTTTCCGTCGACCGTGTCGAGCACCATGAAGATGAAGCCCGCGAGCATGCCGGTCCAATAATGACCATAAGCGAAGAGGTAGGTCGCATAGGCGCAGAGCGCCGCGCCGATCGCGGTGACCATGTTCGGGGTCATCCCGATGCTCGCGGCGCCGCGCGTCAGCCATAGCGCGAGTTCGGGCCAGAGATATTTGGTCAGCGCGTCGGTGACGCCCTTATAGGCGCCGAAATAGCTTTTCCGCTCGATCGCACGCCGCGTTTCGGGCGTCAGCCGCTGGATGAAGGGGCAATCGAGCTTGCGTAGCTGGCGGTTGTAGATCTGCGGGTTGTCTCGATAGTCGATGACGGTCAGTGCGCCGCAATGCTGCGCGATATCGGCCGGGGTCATGCCGCCGGTCAGATGCGCCATTATGAGGTCGCCGCCATCCATCACCACGGCGCCGGGCAGCATGACGATATGGCGCAGCCACACCGGGTCGAAGACATAGTCGAGATTGACGTAAAGTCGTGCTGTCGCGGATGTTTCAGGCAGGCCTTCGGCGCGCGCCAGTCGCCGTAGCCGCTCGGCATTGGTCATGCCCCACAGCGGCGTCGAATTTTCGCCGATCGGGGTCAGCGCGGGCAGAGGGTCGGCGTCGGTCATCCGCCGCTCTTATCCTGCCCGGCGTTCTTTGCAAGGAAGCCGAGGATCGCTTCGGCGCCGCGCCGCGCCGCGCCCGCCGGATCGCCGCCGATCGATTCGGCCAGCCGTTCGCGCTGGGCGTTGGCATACAGCGGATGGTGTGCGGGCGCCCGTTCGAGCGCGTCGGGAAGCTCTGCAAGATCGCTGACGACATCGCCGAGCGTCCAGAAGAGGTAATCGGGATCGTCGGCCCAATCGACCTGATGCGCGTTGAGAAACAGGCAGGGGCGCGGGGTGGCGAGAAATTCATATACCTGGCTGCTGACATCGCCGAGATAGATGTCGGCGCCGCTCGTGTAGCTCATGTCGAACAGGCGGTCGGATCCAAGGTCGATCAGCAGCTTGCCCGGCACCGCCAGCTTCGTCACCACCGCGCGCTCGGCATCGCTCGCCTCGGCGAACAGCCGGACGTGCGGTGCGACGATCAGGTTGTAGCGGTCTTGGCCTGCGAACCAGGCGATGATGTCGCGGCCGAAGCTATCCCACGACGATAGCTCGCGCTTGAAATGCGGCGCGTAGAGGACGGTTGGCCGGCCATTGGCGAACAATGGTTCGCGCGCCGCCTGCAACCGCGGCATCAGGTCGAGCTTTACATAGCCGTTCACCGCATAATGGCCCCGCCGGATTGTCCCGGCATCGAGCAGGCGTTGCTCGCTCTTCTCACCCGCGACGAGCACGAAATCGAAATGGCGGTCGCGTGGATCGAGCATGATCGCGCGGTCGCCCGCGCCGTGCGGCGTGAAGATCAGCCGCGTCCTGCGCGGCAGGAAATGCCGGATCGAGGTGGTCGTCCGCTCGGGCACGACGATCGCATCGAATTGCCGCAGAAAGGGCAGGGCATCGAACAGCATCGGCAGGCGCGGATTGCGGAAGAGGCCCATGTCACGAAGCCAGCGGGGCAAGCCCTTCTGGCCGAGCAGGGTGGTGTTCGGAGAGAAGCCCGGATAGGCTGGCGCGACCTGCTCGACCACGCGCAAATGATCGGCGCTCGTGACGGCGACGTCGATGACTTGCCCCGCCGCGGCCATCTCCGCTGCGATGGGCAGCGCATGGAACACATGATGCGGCTCGCCGATGAAGAGGAAGAGGATGCGCATCAAAGATGTTCCGCCACTGCGGCGTCCTCGAAATTCGCGGCGCGCCAGCCATGCTTCGCGGCGAGCCGGATATATTTGTCGCCGCGCCCGATCAGCCAGGCCTCACCGGCCAGCGCGAAGGTCGGCGCGTCGCTGAGATGATCCGAATAGGCGCGAATATGCGCCGCGCCGCCCGGGGCGTTCACGGCGAGCCATTCGCTGACGCGCCGCGCCTTTTCCTCGCCGTAACAATTGGGCCCGTCGAGCAGCGGTAACCAGCTACCCGCATCGTCGCGCCGGTGGCGCGAGGCGACGATGGCGTCGAAGCCGAGCGCCTCGGCGATCGCACCCGCGTAGAATTCGGGGGCGGCGGTGGCCATCAGCAGCCGATAGCCCTCGGCCCGGTCGCGCGCGATGCACGCGGCGGCGCCCGGCGGGACGTCGCGCGGAACGCGCCACGCGGCAAAGGCGGCGGCAAGCGTTTCGGCCCGCTCGGGCGCGATGCTCGCACCCAGCATCAGGCGAATGGCGGCGGGCTTGAACCGGTCGCGCCCGTAAAGACGCAGCGCATGGCCGATCATCAGCGCTGCGAGCGCGGGCAGCAGCAGCAAGCGCCAAGGCGCCTCGCGCCACGCCGCCCACAGCAGGAACAGCGTGAAGGTCGGTGCACGAAGCACGGTCCGGTCGAGATCGTAAATCGCGACGCGGGGGAGGGATGTCGCGTCGGTCATGCGGTTTCGGGTTCGAACAGCCGAAGCTTGCGGCCGGTCTTGCCGAGCGACATACGATCGCCGAGCGGCAGGGCGAAGCGCAGCGCAAGCCATATAGACGCGGCGGCGATCAGCCCGAGCAGCGGCAGCGAAAGCGCGTCGGGCAAAAGGTCGGCGAGCACCGCGGCGGTGCCGGCTGCGAGGGTGATCGCAAGGCCGCGCAGTGCCACCGCCGGAAATTGGGCGTCGAAGGGGTGAAGCTTTTCGGTGATCGCCAGCTGCACCATCGGGATCGCCGCCATCACGACGAGGCCGAGGGCGGTCGCGAGCGTCACCCCCGTCAGCGGGTCGAGATGGCCGACGATCAGCCAGCCCGCGCCGATCGCGACGGCGACGCCGAAGATGCTGGCGGTGAGCTGATGCCGGAAGGCGGCGACGACCTGCAGCACTGGCGCCGAAATGCCGAGCACCGCTTCGGCGGCGCGGGCGAACAGCAGGACGACCAGCGCGGCTTGCGCCGCCTGCGCGCCGTGCCCGAACAGACCGAGCAGCGACGCGCTGCCCGCCGCGAGCACGGCAGCGAGCGGCAGCGCGATCGCGAGGATAAGTCGCGTGGCATAGGCATAGATGTCGGCTACCTGGCGCCGGTCCTCGCGCTCGGCGCTGGCGGCGAGCGGCGCCATCACATAGGTGAAGGCGATGCGCACAAGCTGGACGACGCTCGACAATTTGCGCGCGATCGTGAACAGCCCCGCGGCCGCCGCGCCCGCCGCGCCCGGCAGCAGCATGTTGAGGATCAGCGCCGGGGCGTCGCCGAACAGCCGCGCGATGATGTTCGAGGGCAGGATCGAGAGGCCCGCCAAAAAGGTGTTGCGCGCGGTCTCTCCCGCCCACGGCCCGCGCCACAGGTCGGCGAAGCTGTAGTGGCGCGCGAGCAGCCGGATGCTGAGCGCCGCGGTGATGCCAAGCGAACAGAGGTGTGCGATGAACAGCCCCTTGAGGCCGAGGCCGCCCGCGAAGAACAGCCCCGCGAACACGAGCCGCATCACCTGTTCCCATACGATCCGCAGGCGTATCTCGGCACCGAATAGCATGCGCGCGCGCAATGCCGAGGTCGCGATCTCGACGAAGGCCCAGAGCGGCAGCGCCCAGACGAAAATGCGGATCGCTGGGGTGACGAGCTCGCGGTCCTTCGCCGCGACGTTGAGCAACGGCGCGAGGTCGGCGGCGAAGACGGCGACGAACGCCGCGACGAGGATGCACGGCCCGACGCCGAAGACCATCGCCGTGCGCAGCGCCGCCGCGGCTTCGGCATTGCTGGCCGATTGCGGGACGGTGCGCTGCATCGCGCTTGTCATGCCGAGATCGAAGATATTCTCGAGCAGGTTCACCGCCGCCCACAGCACCGCGTAGAGGCCGTAACCCGCGAGCCCGAACATCAGGACGTAGAGCGGCTGCGCGACGATTTCGACCACCGCGCCCAGCCGCGCCAGCACGGTCGTGCCGAGCCCGCGCGCGACGCTGCGGCTGGTAACGGCGGGCTGGGCGGCGCTTTCGCTCATCATCGCCGCCCTAGCGTCTTGCCCGCGCGCCTGCCAGCGGCTTTCGCGCTTTCACTCGCCATCACCCCCTTGTCGACTCCGCCAATCGGGTCTAGGCAGCCCGCGATTGCATAGGGAAGACCGCGATATGGCTCAATTTGTCCTGCCCAAGAACAGCCGCCCGCAAAAGACGGGCACGGTCCACAAGGCCGAGGGCGCGACCGCTGTCAAGAAATTCAAAGTCTATCGCTATGACCCCGACAAGGGGCAGAATCCGCATTTCGACACGTTCGAGATCGATACCGAAAAATGCGGCCCGATGGTGCTCGACGCGCTGATCAAGATGAAGAGCGAGCAGGATTCGACGCTGACCTTCCGCCGCTCGTGCCGCGAGGGCATTTGCGGCAGCTGTTCGATGAACATGAACGGCAAGAACGGCCTCGCCTGCACGACCGCGATCGAGGATCTGAAGGGCGACATCACGATCACCCCGCTGCCGTCGATGGACGTGATCAAGGATCTCGTCCCCGACTTCACCCATTTCTATGCGCAATATGCGTCGATCGAACCCTGGCTCAAGACCAAGACCACGACGCCGAGCGGCAAGGAGCGGCTGCAGTCGCCCGAGGAACGCGAAAAGCTCGACGGGCTTTACGAGTGCATCCTCTGCGCCTGCTGTTCGACGAGCTGCCCAAGCTATTGGTGGAACAGCGACAAGTTCCTCGGCCCTGCGATCCTGCTGCAAGCCTATCGCTGGCTCGCCGACAGCCGCGACGAGATGACCGGCGAACGGCTCGACGAGCTGGAAGATCCGTTCCGCCTCTATCGCTGCCACACGATCATGAACTGCGCCAACGCCTGCCCCAAGGGCCTGAGCCCGGCGCGCGCGATCGCCGAGATCAAGAAGCTGGAAGCCGAGCGGCAGGTCTGATGCGCGGCGCGCTCGCGGCATTCGCTGCGCTGGCGCTCGCTTCCTGTGCATCGACGACCGAACCGCGAAACGTTGTCGAACTCCCCGGTGCGGTCGCACTTGGCGATACGACCTGGCTTGTTCCCGGCCGCTTCGATCCGGAGCGTTCGCCCGACGGCAACAGCGTGATCCTGAAAGGGACGGCGGGTGCCATCCTCGTCGATACGGGGCGTTATCCGAGCCACGCAGAAAGAGTGGAAAAGGCTCTCGACGAACTCGGCCTGCCGCTCGCCGCGATCGTCAACACGCACTGGCATCTCGATCATGTCAGCGGCAATCTGGCGCTCAAGGCGGGACGGCGCGATGTGCGCGTCTACGGAACCTCCGCCATCGACGGCGCGCTCGCCGGCTTTCTCGCGGACAGCGCGGCGGCTTCGAGCAAGGCGCTCGCCGAGGGGCGCATTCCCGCCGCGGCGGTTCCGGACGTGAAAGGCGATCTGGCGACAATCGGGCGCGGGCGGAAATTGCGCGCCGACATCGTCGTCGACGAGCCGCACGATGCCGTCTTCGCCGGCCGGCCGCTGTCGTTGCGGATCGCGCGCCGCGCGGCGACCGAACGCGATCTCTGGATATACGACGCCGATGCCGAACGCGCGATCGTCGGAGACCTAGTCACGCTTCCCGTCCCCTTTCTCGATACTGCTTGCCCCGAAGGCTGGCTGGAGGCGCTTGGCGATGTTGCGCGGTCGAGCGCCCGGCAGATCGTGCCCGGCCATGGCCCGGTCATGGACATGCCCGCCTTTGCACGCTGGCGTGCCGCATTTGGCGATTTTATCGCTTGCGCGCGCGGGCGGAGCGCGCTTGAGACCTGTTCGGCCGGATGGGTTTCCGGCGCCGCCGAATGGATCGGCGGCGATAGCGCCCGCGCCAAGGCGATGGCCGATTATTATGGCGAACGCGTTCGCTCGGGAAAACTGGACGGATATTGCAGGGCATGAACGACGGGATCGAAGAGCCGAAGCGGCGCGAGAATTTCAGCGCCGAACAATTGGCCGACGGATGGGTCAGCTGGAACCTCAAGGATCAGAGCCGGTTCAACGCCTTTATCGAGCCGCTTTCGGTGCGCGTCGAGCCCCCGACCGACGACGGTCGGCCGCGCGCGCGGGTTCGCATGTTGCCCGAGCGCAAGCACAGCAACCTCGGCGACAATGTCCATGGCGCGGTCAGCCTTGCGCTCGTCGACATCGCGCTGTTCGCTGCGTCGCACCAGTTCGGGTCGCTCGATGCCGGCCATTCGGTCACGCTCGACCTGTCGACGCAATTCGTCGGCGCGGGCCGCGTCGGCGAGCCGCTTGACGCCGTGGTCGAGCTGGTGCGCGAAACCGGCCGGCTGATCTTCCTGCGCGGGCTGGTCGTGCAGGGCGAGGATGACGGCCATATCGTGCTGAGCTTCGCCGGAACGATCCGCAAGGCGAGCCGCAAGTGACCGCCGTCCTTGCGGCTTATGACGCGCTTGTCGCGGCGGGCGAGCTCCGCCCGGATCCCGAGCAGCGCGCGGCGGCCACGCGGTTGAATGAGCTACAGGGCGAACTTGAGGCGGTGCCCAAGCGCGGCAGCCTGCTCTGGCGTCTCGCGGGGCGCAAGCCCGATGCACTGCGCGGCGTCTATCTGTGGGGCGCAGTCGGGCGCGGCAAATCGATGCTGATGGATCTCTTCTACGACCAGCTCGCGATCCAGCGGAAGCGGCGCGTCCATTTCCACGCCTTCATGCTCGACGTCCATGCGCGAATGCGCGAGGTCAGGAAGACCGAGAGCGGCGATCCGATCCCGCTCGTCGCCGAAGCGCTTGCCGAAAATACCCGCTGCCTCGCCTTCGACGAGATGGTCGTGAACAACAGCGCCGATGCGATGATCCTCTCGCGCTTGTTCACCGCGCTGATCGATCATGGCGTGACGATGGTGGCGACGTCGAACCGGCCGCCGAAGGATCTCTACAAGGACGGGCTCAATCGCGAGCATTTCCTGCCCTTCATCGCGCTCGTTGAGGAACGGCTCCACGTCATGGGGCTGAACGGCCCGACCGATTACCGCCGCGACCGGCTTGGCGACGGCGCGCGCTGGTTCGTTCCCGCCGACGATGCCGCGAGCGCGGCGCTGTCGGCCGCCTTCTTTCGCCTGACCGACTATCCGCCCGAGGACCGCGCGCATGTGCCGAGCCTCGACCTCGATGTTGGCGGCGGGCGAACGCTGCATGTGCCGAAGGCGCTGAAGGGCGTCGCGGTCTTTTCGTTCAAGCGGCTCTGCGGCGAGGCGCGCGGGGCGGCCGACTATCTCGCCGTCGCGCGCCATTTTCACGCCGTGATCATCGTCGGCATCCCGCGCATGGGGCCCGAGAACCGCAACGAGGCGGCGCGCTTCGTCACGCTGATCGATGCGCTTTACGAATATAAGGTCAAGCTGCTCGCAAGCGCCGCGGCGATGCCCGACCAGCTTTATGTCGCGGGCGACGGCGCGTTCGAATTCGAGCGCACCGCAAGCCGCCTCGCCGAAATGCAGTCGGACGATTACCTCGCGCTAGGCCATGGCCAACAGGATGCCGCCGGCGATCTTTCCCCAGCGTGATGTGTTTGCGGCGACATAGGTGAGGCTACGGACATAGCGCATTTCGTGCGCGAGATGTCCCGCCGCCTGTTCGGCGGTGCGGCGGAGCGTCCGTAAGGGTCGCGGTTCGGGCGGCCTGATTGGCCCCGGTCGCGCCGGTGGCAAGGGCAGGTCGGCAAAGCCCCCGTTTGTCACGCGGTGGTCGGCCGCCACCGCCTGGCACATTGCTTCCATGCGGGCGATCGCCAGCCGGTTCGGTACCGCGCGATCGCGACTCAAGAGTTCGAAGCTATGGCTGAAGGCAGAGAACTGGATCGCTCCGCTTGCCGCCGCATGGTCCAGCGCATCGCGCATCTCCTCTTCGGACATCGCGCACAATTGCGCCGGGCGAAAGCTGTCGGCGCCATCCATCAGCCCGCTGACTGGCACTTCGCAGACGCCATGGTGCAGGCGCATCCCGATATTGCGTCGGTCGAGCGCAATGTCGCAGCCCTGGCCCGCATAAGCGCCGTTGAAGCTGCTGTCATAATCGAAACCCAGCGCTGCGAGCGCGCGCAGCGTATCGTCGTTGGCGCCGAAATTGCCAGCGCGAAAGGCGACCGGATCGGGCGCGCCCGCGCGCATCAGCATATCCGCCGCCAGCCCGATCAGCTTTTTCTGCGCCGCGAGTGGAAAGTCGCCAATGTTCCGCCCCGTCAGCCGTCCGACCGGGGTGAAGCGCGCGAAGGCGAGCCATTCGGTGTGGATATGGAGTTGCACTTCGTGACCGCGTGCGACGATAGGGGCGACGATATCGCGGACGATCGACGGGCCATGGACGAGCGCCGGCATCGGATCGACGAAGAACACGCCTTTCAGGCCGTATCTTTCGAGCATGTCCATCTGGAAATGGATGCCGAAATCGCCGTCGCGGCAGCGGCCGAGGATCGAGCTTTCGAAATTGGCGCGCGCGTCATGGCCCCGTTGATAGAGGCCGGCCGACAATTCGGTATCGAAGCTGATGATCGCGCGCGTCACCATGAGCACGTAACAAAGCGGGGATAAGACAGGGTTAATCGGTGCCGGGGCGATCCCCTATGCGGACGACGCATTTTTGTTCCATTCCACCGCGAACGCGTTGCGATCTTGTCATATCTCGCGCCAGCCTATTGTCGAAATCATATCTCAGACGCTTTATTGTTATTGCGAACTATTATCAGAAAAAGGCGGTTTTTCGTCCTTTTGGCGGTTGTTTCGTTAAGGGAATCGGCGTAGGGCGTCGCCAGTCTTGGGACCGGAGCGGAGCTTTAGCCCGTGCTCCCGCCGGTCTGTGAACCAATTGCCGGGCTTGCCAGGAAGGGAGTGCCGCGCGCCATGGGACGCAAGAAGATCGCTTTGATCGGAGCCGGGAATATCGGCGGAACGCTGGCGCTGCTCGCCGCGCAGAAGGAACTGGGCGATGTCGTCCTGTTCGACGTCGTCGAAGGCGTGCCGCAGGGCAAGGCGCTCGACCTGTCGCAGGTCGGCCCGATCGCGGGCTTCGACGCGAAGATCACTGGCTCGAACGATTACAAGGACATCGCGGGCGCCGATGTCATCATCGTCACCGCCGGTGTCGCCCGCAAGCCGGGCATGAGCCGCGACGACCTGCTCGGCATCAATCTGAAAGTGATGAAAGCCGTGGGTGAGGGCATCAAGGCCAACGCCCCCGACGCCTTCGTCATCTGCATCACCAACCCGCTCGACGCCATGGTCTGGGCGCTGCGCGAATTCTCGGGCCTCCCGCACAACAAGGTTGTCGGCATGGCCGGCGTGCTCGACTCGGCGCGCTTCAGCCACTTCATCGCCGACGAATTCGACGTGTCGGTGAAGGATGTGAACACCTTCGTGCTCGGTGGCCACGGCGACACGATGGTTCCCGTCGTCCGCTACTCGACGGTCAACGGAATCCCCGTTCCCGACCTCGTCAAGATGGGCCTGTCGTCGCAGGACAAGATCGACGCGATCGTCAAGCGCACCCGCGGCGGCGGCGGCGAGATCGTCGCGCTGCTCGGCACCGGTTCGGCTTTCTATGCGCCGGCAGCCTCGGGCATCGCGATGGCCGAAGCCTATCTGGGCGACCAGAAGCGCATTCTGCCCTGCGCCGCCTATGTCGACGGCCAGTACGGCGTCGATGGCCTGTATGTCGGCGTGCCGGTGATGATCGGTGCGGGCGGCGTCGAGAAGATCGTCGAAATCGAACTCGACGATGCCGACAGGGCGGGCCTGCAGGTCTCGGTCGATGCGGTCAAGGAACTGCTCGACGCGTGCAAGAATCTGGATTCGAGCCTCGCCTGAACTCTTTCTAGCCCGCTCGGCCGAAACGGCAGGGCGGGCTGACTCTCCCCGGGAGATTTAGAACATGTCCATCCTCATCGACAAGAATACCAAGGTCATCACGCAAGGGATGACCGGTGCCACCGGCACCTTCCACACCGAACAGGCGCTCGCCTATGGCACGCAGATGGTCGGCGGCGTGACGCCGGGCAAGGGCGGCACGACGCACATAGGTCTGCCGATGTTCAACACGGTCGCGGAAGCGAAACACGCGACCGGCGCGACCGCCTCGGTCATCTATGTGCCGCCGCCGTTCGCCGCCGACTCGATCCTCGAGGCGATCGATGCCGAGATCGAGTTGATCGTCGCGATCACCGAGGGTATTCCGGTGCTCGACATGGTCAAGGTCAAGCGCGCGCTCTCGGGTTCGAAATCGCGCCTGATCGGCCCGAACTGCCCCGGCGTGCTGACCCCCGACGAGTGCAAGATCGGTATCATGCCCGGCAACATCTTCAAGAAGGGCAGCGTCGGCGTCGTCTCGCGTTCGGGCACGCTGACCTATGAAGCCGTGTTCCAGACCTCGAACGTCGGCCTCGGCCAGACCACCGCGGTCGGCATCGGCGGCGACCCGGTCAACGGCACCAACTTCATCGACGTGCTCGAACTCTTCCTCGCCGACGAAGCGACCAAGTCGATCATCATGATCGGCGAAATCGGCGGCGACGCCGAAGAACAGGCCGCGCAGTTCCTGATCGACGAGGCGAAGCGCGGCCGCAAGAAGCCGATGGCCGGCTTCATCGCAGGCCGCACCGCGCCTCCGGGCCGCCGCATGGGCCATGCCGGGGCGATTGTGTCGGGCGGTAAGGGCGACGCCGAAAGCAAGATCGCGGCGATGGAAGCTGCCGGCATCAAGGTGTCGGCGAGCCCGTCGGAACTCGGCACAACGCTCGCCGAAGTGCTCAAGGAACGCGTCTGAGCCAAGCGGCCCGCCGGTACCCTTTGTCGGCGGGCCTCCGCTCCCCATATGGAAATACCCACCCCTTCCTCCCCGTGGAAAAGCAGATGAACCTCGAACGACAAAGCTTCGACATCGACGAGCCGCAGGCCGGCCCGAGCTGGGCGCCAAAGAACTGGCCCCGGATCGACAGCGACGACTTGACCGCCGCGCTCGACCCGCAGCAGATGCAGGTCGCGGTGAAGGCAGCCGCCGCAAAGGCGGGCGCCGCGCTGTCGAGCGCCGAGGTCGAGCGCGCCGCCGACGATTCGATCCGCGCGATGATGCTGATCCGCACCTATCGGGTGCGCGGCCACCTCGCCGCCACGCTCGATCCGCTGGGGCTCAGCCAGCGCGAGCTACCCGCCGACCTGACGCCCGAATATCACGGATTCGTTGGCGCCGATCAGGACCGGCCCGTGTATATCGGTGGAACGCTGGGGCTCGAAAAGGCCACGATCCGCGAGATCGTCGCGATCCTGCGCGCCAATTATTGCGGCCATGTCGGCCTCGAATATATGCACATCTCCGACGTCGAGGAGCGCCGCTTCCTGCAGGACCGGATGGAGGGCGCCGACAAGAGCGTCGAATTCACCCGCGAAGGCAAGCGCGCGATCCTCAACAAGGTGATCGAAGCCGAGGAGTGGGAGAAATTCCTCGCGCGCAAATATGTCGGCACCAAGCGTTTCGGGCTCGACGGCGGCGAATCGATGATCCCCGCGATGGAATCGATCATCAAATATGGCGGCCAATATGGCGTGAAGGAAATCGTTTACGGCATGGCGCACCGCGGGCGGCTCAACATGCTCGCGAACGTCATGGCCAAGCCCTATCAGGTGATCTTCCACGAATTCGCCGGCGGCAGCGCCAACCCCGACGACATCGGCGGTTCGGGCGACGTCAAATATCACCTCGGAACCTCGACCGACCGCGAGTTCGACGGGGTCTCGGTGCATATGTCGCTCGTCCCCAACCCCTCGCACCTCGAGGCGGTCGATCCGGTCGTTCTCGGCAAGGTGCGCGCGCAGCAGGTGGTGCGCGACGACCTCGCCGAACATACGCAGGTGCTGCCGGTCCTGATCCACGGCGACGCGGCCTTCGCAGGGCAAGGGATCGTCTGGGAATGCCTCGGCTTCTCGGGCATCCGCGGTTACAATACCGGCGGCTGCATCCACTTCATCGTCAACAATCAGATCGGTTTCACGACCAGCCCGCAGTTCGCGCGTTCGTCGCCCTATCCTTCAGACGTCGCCAAGGGCGTTCAGGCGCCGATCCTTCACGTCAACGGCGACGATCCTGAAGCCGTGACCTTCGCGTGCAAGCTCGCGATCGATTTTCGCCAGCAGTTCAAGCGCGACGTCGTGATCGACATGTGGTGCTATCGCCGTTTCGGCCATAATGAAGGCGACGAGCCTTCTTTCACCCAGCCTTTGATGTATGAACGCATCCGCAAGCATCCACCGGTGTCGCAGCTTTGCGCAGCGAAGCTGCAGGATGAGGGCGTGATCGACGCGGGTTGGGCCGACGCCCGCCGCGCCGAATTCACCGCGCGGCTCGAAAGCGATTTCGAGGCGGCGAAGACGTACAAGCCGAACAAGGCCGACTGGTTCGCCGGGCGCTGGTCGGGTCTCTATGCGCCGACCGATTCCGAACATGCGCGCCGCAACATCGCGACGGGCGTTTCGGAAAAGCTGTTCGATTCGATCGGTCGCACGCTGACGACGATCCCCGCCGACGTCGAGGTTCATAAAACACTGCGCCGCGTGATCGACGCGCGCGGTGCGATGTTCGCCGACAAGAAGGACGGCGAAGTGTTCGACTGGGCGACCGCCGAAAGCCTCGCGTTCGGCACCTTGCTCAGCGAAGGCTATCAGGTCCGCCTGTCGGGACAGGATTCCGGCCGCGGCACCTTCAGCCAGCGCCACGCCGTCTGGGTCGACCAGAAGAGCGAGCAGAAATATGTCCCGCTGACCACCGTGCCGCACGGCCGGTTCGAGGTGCTCGACAGCCCGCTTTCCGAATATGGCGTGCTCGGCTTCGAATATGGCTATGCGATGGCCGATCCGAAGAGCCTCGTGCTCTGGGAAGCGCAGTTCGGCGATTTCGCCAACGGCGCGCAGATCATGATCGACCAGTTCATCGCTGCGGGCGAAGCCAAGTGGCTGCGTGCCAACGGCCTCGTAATGCTGCTGCCGCATGGTTATGAAGGGCAGGGGCCCGAGCACAGCTCGGCGCGCCTCGAACGCTTCCTCCAGCTGTGCGCGGGCGACAATATCCAGGTGTGCAATATTTCGACCCCGTCGAACTATTTCCACGTCCTGCGCCGCCAGATGCTGCGCTCGTTCCGCAAGCCGCTGATCATCATGACGCCCAAGTCGCTGCTTCGCCACAAGCTGGCGGTGTCGCAGCGGTCGGACTTCATCGGCGAGGCGCATTTCCGCCGCATCATGTCCGACCGCACGCCGCCCGCCGATGCCGACATCAAGCGCGTCGTCCTTTGTTCGGGCAAGGTGGGTTACGACCTGATGGAAGCGCGCGACGCAGCGGGCCTCACCGACACGACGGTGATCCGTATCGAGCAGCTCTATCCCTTCCCGGGAGAGGCGCTGGCGGTTCGCCTGAAGCGGATGCCGAAGCTCGAAGAGGTCGTCTGGGCGCAGGAAGAACCGCGCAATAACGGCGCGTGGTTCTTCGTGGGCGAATTGATCGAGGAATCGCTCATCGATGCGGGCCACAAGGGCATGCGTCCGCGCTACGCCGGCCGCGCCGCCGCGGCATCACCCGCGACTGGCCTGATGAGCCGCCACCAGACCGAACAGTCGGCGCTCGTCGCCGACGCGCTCGGCCTGTCGGTTCGCGCCGAAATCCGCCGCACCAAGAAAAAAGCCTGAGCCCAAAGCCCAAGTCCCCAAGGAACTGCACCTATGAGCACCGAAGTCAAAGTCCCCACGCTGGGCGAAAGCGTCACCGAAGCGACGATCGGCGAATGGCTGAAGAAACCCGGCGAGGCGGTCGCTCTCGACGAGCCGATCGCGAGCCTCGAAACCGACAAGGTCGCGGTCGAAGTGCCTTCGCCGGTCGCCGGCGTGATGGGCCAGCAACTCGTCGCGGTCGGCGATACGGTGAATGTCGGCGCTGCGATTGCGACGATTGAGGCGGGCGGCGCTGCCGCTGTCCCGGCGCCTGCCGCTACCGCTGCCGCGCCTGCTCCCGCACCGGCCAAGGCTGAGGCCGCCGCTCCGGCGCCCGCCGCGACCGCGGCATCGGCTGGCGAAGCGGTTGACACCGTCACGACCATGTCGCCCGCCGTCCGCCGCCTCGTGCTCGAACATGGCGTCGACCCGACGAAGATCCAGGGCAGCGGCAAGGACGGCCGCCTGACCAAGGAAGATGTGCTCGCCGCCGCCAGCGCGGCGCCTGCTGCTGCCCCCGCACCCGCTGCCGCGCCGTCGGCACCTGCCGCCGCTGCGCCGGGCCGCCAGGAAGAGCGCGTCAAGATGACCCGCATGCGCCAGACGATCGCCAAGCGGCTGAAGTCGGCGCAGGACACCGCGGCGATGCTCACGACATTCAACGACGTCGACATGTCGGCGGTGATGGCGACGCGCGAAAAATACCGCGACAGCTTCGAAAAGAAGCATGGCGTGCGCCTCGGCTTCATGAGCTTCTTCACCAAGGCGGTTGCGCTCGCCGCGCACGACATTCCGGCGGTCAACGCGCGGATCGACGGCGACGAGATCGTCTATCACAATTATCTCGACGTCTCCGTCGCGGTCAGTGCGCCGAACGGCTTGGTCGTGCCTGTCGTCCGCAACGCGGATAGCATGTCGTTTGCCGACATCGAAAAGGCGATCGCCGACCTCGGCAAGCGCGCCAAGGACGGCACGCTGACGATGGACGACATGACCGGCGGCACCTTCACCATCTCGAACGGCGGCGTGTTCGGCGGGTTGATGTCGACTCCGATCATCAACCCGCCGCAGTCGGCGGTGCTCGGCCTCCACCGCATCGAGGATCGCCCGGTCGTGCGCGACGGCGAAATCGTGATCCGTCCGATGATGTATATCGCGATGAGCTACGACCATCGTCTGATCGACGGGCGCGAAGCGGTGACCTTCCTCAAGACGATCAAGGAAGCGATCGAGGATCCGACGCGCATCCTGATCGACCTCTAAAGATATTTCTCCCCGTCCCCCCGTGGGGTGAAAGGAACGATAATGGCTGATTACGACTACGACGTCCTTGTCATCGGTGCCGGTCCCGGCGGTTATGTCGCGGCGATCCGCGCCGCGCAGCTTGGCCTCAAGACCGCATGCGCCGAAGGGCGCGAGACGCTAGGCGGCACCTGCCTCAACGTCGGCTGTATCCCGTCGAAGGCAATGCTCCACGCGTCCGAATATTTCGAGGCTGCGGCGGGCGGTGCGATGGCGGCGATGGGCATCAAGGTGAAGCCCGAACTCGATCTCGGCACCATGCATGGCCAGCGCAAGGATGCGGTGAAGGGTCTGACCGGCGGCATCGAATTTTTGTTCAAGAAGAACAAGGTCGACTGGCTGAAGGGCTATGCCCAGTTCACGTCGAAGGACAGCGTCGAAGTCGCGGGCAAGACCTATCGCGCCAAGAATATCATCATCGCGACCGGATCGTCGGTGACCCCGCTTCCCGGTGTCGAAGTCGATAACGACAAGCAGATCATCGTCGATTCGACCGGCGCGCTTGAACTCGCAAAGGTCCCCGGCCATATGGTCGTGATCGGCGGCGGCGTGATCGGGCTCGAACTCGGCAGCGTGTGGCGCCGCCTCGGCGCGAAGGTCACCGTCGTCGAATTCCTCGACCAGATCCTGCCCGGCATGGACGGCGACGTCCGCAAGGAAGCGAACAAGATCCTCAAGAAGCAGGGCATGGAATTCAAGCTCAAGACCAAGGTCACTTCGGCTGCGGTCAAGGGCAAGAAGGCCGTGCTGACGCTCGAACCCGCCGCCGGCGGCGATGCCGAGACACTCGAAGCCGATGTCGTCCTCGTCTCGATCGGGCGTCGCCCGAACACCGACGGCCTCGCCCTCGACAAGGCGGGCCTCGCGGTCAACCAGCGCGGCCAGATCGAGACCGACCATGATTTTGCAACGCCGGTCCCCGGCATCTGGGCGATCGGCGACGTCGTCCCGGGCCCGATGCTCGCGCACAAGGCCGAGGACGAAGGCATCGCTTGTGCTGAGAATATCGCGGGGCTGACCGGCATCGTGAACCACGACGTCATCCCGTCGGTCGTCTACACTTGGCCCGAAATCGCCGGCGTCGGCCTGACCGAAGAACAGGCGAAGGAAAAGGGCGAGGTCAAGGTCGGCAAATTCCCGATGATGGCGAACAGCCGCGCCAAGACCAACCACGAGCCGGACGGTTTCGTCAAGGTCGTTGCGGATGCGAAAAGCGACCGCGTGCTCGGCGTGTGGTGCATCGCGAGCGTCGCGGGCACGATGATCGCGCAGGCCGCGCAGGCGATGGAATTCGGCGCCACGTCCGAAGACATCGCTTACACCTGCCACGCGCACCCGACGCACAGCGAGGCGATCAAGGAAGCCGCGATGGCGGTGACGGGCAAGCCGATACACATCTGACACGGATAAAATTGGGGGAGAGTATGATGGCGAAGCACGGGCTCTGGGCAGCGGCTTCGCTGACCCTCTCCCTCATGGCAACCAGCGCGCAGGCGGCGCCCGACCTCGGCGCCGCCCAGACGCGGCTGAGCGCGTTGCTCGACACAAATTATCCGGCGCTCGAGGCGCTTTACAAGGATCTGCACCAGCATCCCGAACTCGGGATGCAGGAGGTCCGCACCGCGGGTATCCTGGCAAAGCATCTGCGCAGCGCGGGCTTCACCGTCACCGAAAAGGTCGGCGGCACCGGCATCGTCGGCGTGCTCAAGAACGGCGAGGGGCCGACGATCCTCGTGCGCGCCGACATGGATGCGCTGCCGATGGAGGAAAAGACCGGGCTCGCATGGGCGAGCAAGGCGCGCGCGACCTATGAGGGCAAGGATGTGCCCGTCATGCACGCGTGCGGGCACGACACGCATGTCGCCTATCTGGTCGGGGTCGCGCAGGCCTTGAGCGCGATGCGCGATAGCTGGTCGGGCACCGTAGTTCTGATCGGCCAGCCCGCCGAAGAACCGCTCAGCGGTGCGCGGGCGATGCTCGACGACGGGCTGTTCAAACGCTTCCCGAAGCCCGATTTCGGCTTTGCCGCGCACGTCACCAATCTTCCCGCCGGCGTCGTCGCGATCAAGGCGGGGCCGTCCTCTTCGGCTTCGGACAGCTATGCGATCACCTTCCACGGCCGCGGCGGTCACGGCTCGATGCCCGCGGCGACGATCGACCCGATCCCGATCGCCGCGCGCTTCGTCACCGATACGCAGGTCGTGATCAGCCGCGAGAAAGACCCGGCGGCGTTCGGCGTCCTGACGATCGGTGCGATCAATGCGGGCAGCGCGCCCAACATCATCCCCGACAGCGCCGAGGTGAAGGTCAACCTGCGCTCACAATCGCCCGACGTGCGAAAATTGCTTCAGGACGGCACCGCGCGCGTCGCCAAGTCGGCGGCCGCGATGGGCGGGGCACCCGAGCCGACGATCCGCTATCTCGGCGGCACCGGCATCATGATGAACGACGCGGCGATGGCGAAAGCCGCGGTCGCGGCCCTGACGCCCGCATTCGGCAAGGGACTGGTCTTCGCGCCCGAAAGCGCAACGCCGATGTCGGGAAGCGAGGATTATTCCGAATTTGTCGATGCGGGCGTGCCGTCGCTTTTCTTCGGCATCGGCGGTTACGATCCCGCGGTGCTCGCCGACCTCAAGGCGAAGGGCGAACCCGCACCGACGAACCACTCGCCCTTCTTCGCGCCGAAGGCCGAACCGGCGATCCGCAACGCCGTGACCGCAATCATGTTGTCGATCATCGGCGGCGTGCGCCCGGCGGCGAAATAGGGCTTCAGCCGGCCATCATCACCTGCCACCGGCGCCGCGCGTCGGTGGTCCACACGCCTTCGGGCGACGGGTAGAAATCGGGAAAGACTTTCGCATCGGCGGGCAGGACCACCCACGGCTGCTTGCTGCGCGTGAAGATATGCACGTCGGGCGGGTATCGGTCGGGGGCGTCGAGCGTCCCGACACGGACGAAGGAAGAACGGCGGCCCGAGAGGGGATAGTGGCTCCACAGCGCGACCCGGCACGTCGGACAGCGGATGATCTCCTGCCCCTGGCCGCTTTCGGAAGGGGTCATCACATATTCGAACGCGCCTTCGACCTCGATCCGCTCGCTCTCGATCACCGCGTTGACGACAAAGGCGCTGCCGGTCTCGCGCTGGCACCAGCGGCAATGACAGCAGTGGACGATCATCGGCGCCGCGGTCATCCGGTAACGAACCGCACCGCAAGTGCATCGGCCTTCCATCGCTGCTTCCTCTCCATTGTGCCGTATCGCGGGCGATGATAGCTCCGCGCGCAATGGATACACAAACGCTCGTTCGCCTGCTCGATCTGGTCGGCATCGGCGTCTTTGCGCTGTCGGGCGCGCTGATGGCGGTGCGGCTGCGCCAGACGCTCGTGACCGCCGCCTTCTTTGCGCTGGTGACCGGCGTTGGCGGCGGCAGCGTGCGCGACCTGTTGATCGGGGCGCCGGTGTTCTGGGTGCAGGACGGTGCGATCGCGGCGGTGTGCATCGCGATCGCGCTGATCGTCTGGATCACGCCCGAACGCTGGTGGCAGGGGCAGTTGCTCGAATGGGCCGACGCGGTGGGACTTGCCGCCTATGCCGTGTTCGGGACAGCCAAGGCGATGGCATGGGGCGTCCCGCCCGCGCCGGCATTGTTGATGGGCGTCATCACGGGCTGCGTCGGCGGCACGATCCGCGATATCCTCGCCGGCGTCCCCTCGATCATCGTCCGGCCCGAAATCTATGTCACCGCGGCGGCGCTCGCGTCGGGGCTGTTCCTGATCCTGCTGTGGCTTGGCGCGGGGACGCCGGTCGCGGCGGTGACCGGGGCGGTCGCGGGTTTCATCCTGCGCGGGGCGGCGATCCGCTGGTCGCTCGCGCTCCCCGCGTACCGCGATCCCAAGGCTTAGGCTTGCCAAATCGCGAATCTGTGGCAGGTTCGCCTTATGAACAATGATGTCAGCATGATCGCCCGTCGGGTGCGGGGCCAGGCCGACGCCTTGCCCGAGCTGTTCGGCCGCTTCGATTTCGACAAGGCGCCCGAACGCTGGGCGCCCGAGGCCGATGCGGTGAGCGAGCTCAGCCGCGTCCGCAGCATCGATCGTACCGACTATCTGGACGATCCCGACCTGCTCGGCCGCATTCGCGAATATACGATGCTCGGCGACCGGGCGGGCGATGCCTATGCCGCGCTGATGCCGCGCTACGGTTTCCAGCGCACCGTCGCGATGCTGGTCGATGCGTGCGACAAGGGCATCGAAGCGGTTGCAGACGCACCACCCGAGCTGGTCGCGCTGATCCGCGAAATGGAACAGAAGCCCGACTGGCTCGACATGGGGCTGGTCGAGGAGGGCGCCGCCTATGAGCGCAACGCGACCGCGAACCTCTCGCCCTTCCTGATCCGCGGCGCGTTCATCGCGACCTTCCTCAACAAATATTCGGCGCTGCCAATGGCGCTGACCGGCACGCTCGGTCATGCGACCGCGGCGCGGCGGGTGAAGGAAACCGCGACCTTCTTCGCGACGACTGCGCTCCCCGGCGCGCTCGACCGTTATGGTGCGGGCTTCAAGGCGGCGGCGATGGTGCGGCTGATGCACTCGATGGTGCGCATCAATGTGCTGTCGCGCCCCGGCATGTGGGACGCCGACACCTATGGCATGCCGATCCCGCAGCTCGACCAGATGCCCGCCGGGCTGATCCCGGTCTATTTCCTGTCGCAGGAGGTGCTGGCGAAGGGTCGCACCAGCTTTACCCGGCTCGAACGCGGGCGCGTCGAGCTCGCGCGTTATCGCTGTTACCTGCTCGGGCTGCCCGAGGATCTGCTCGCCGACACGCCGCAGGAGATCGTGCGCATCTGGCGCACGCGCAGCGCGACGCTGCGCTACGAATATGACGACCAGGTCTGCGGCGGGCTGCTGCGCGCGACGATGGATGCCGAACTGTCGAAGGATCGCTCGCCGAAGGGACAGGTGAAGCGCCGTCTCGAATATTCGGTCAGCCGCGTCTTCTTCGTCAAAGCCTTCCTTGCCGGCGACGAGGAGCGCGCAGCGAATGTCGGCGTGCCTGTGCGGCGCCGCGATCACCTGATTTATGGCGCGACGATGCTCGGCATCGCGGGGCGCATGGCGGCGTACCGCATCGCCTCACGCATGCCGCTCATTCGCCACCTCGCCGATCGCCGCCTCGTGCATCGGATCGAGCGCCAGCTGGCCGAATATGGTCGCGCCGAATTCACATCCGACGCCGCGCATTACAGGCCTGCAACGGCGAGCTAGCGTTTCGAACCAAAGGATTTTCATGCAGACAGAGCAGGCGGCCGTTAACGGCATCAGCATCACCTATGAGGACAAGGGACCGCGCGATGCGCCGGTGATCCTGCTGGTCATGGGGCTCGGCGGTCAGTTGACGCTCTGGCCCGACGAGTTCGTCGATGCGCTGAACGCGCGCGGCTTTCGTACCATCCGCTACGACAATCGCGACGTCGGCCTGTCGACGCGTTTCGAGGCGGCGGGCATTCCCAATGTGAAATGGATGATCGTCAAGTCGGTGATCGGCCTGCCGGTGCGTCCCGCCTATACGCTTGCCGACATGGCCGCCGACGGCATCGGCCTGCTCGACCATCTCGGCATCGACCGCGCGCATGTCGTCGGCGTGTCGATGGGGGGCATGATCGCGCAGCATATCGCGGCGCGCTACCCCGAGCGGGTGCTGTCGCTGACCTCGGTGATGTCGACGACGGGTAACCGCCGCCTGCCGCGCGCGCAGAAGGAGGCGATGCGCGTGCTCGCGAACCGGCCGATGAGCGGCGACAAGGAGGCGCTGATCGCCTATTCGGTCAATGCCGCGCGGGTGATCGGCAGCCCCGGCTACCCATCCGCCGAAGACCGGCTGCAGCGCCGCGTGCGCGCCGACTTCGAGCGCGGGTGGTATCCGCAGGGCGTCGCGCGCCAGATGGCGGCGATCGTCGCTGATGGCGACCGGCGTCCGATGCTGAAGGACATCGAGGCGCCGACGCTCGTCATCCACGGCGAGGACGATCCGCTCGTGCCGCTGCCCGGCGGGCGCGACACGGCGGACAATATCGCGGGCGCGCAGTTGCTGACGATCCCCGGCATGGGGCACGACCTGCCGCTGGCGCTCGTCGACAGGCTGGCCGATGCGATTGCGGAGCATGCGAAAGCGGTTGCGGTCGCGGCCTGACTCTCCCCTCCCGCTTGCGGGAGGGGTCGGGGGTGGGCAGCAACCTTGCAGTTGCCCACCCCGCTGCGACTAGCGAGCAAGCTCGCTAGTCTCGTTGCCCCTCCCGTGAACGGGAGGGGATTACTTCAGCAACAAGGCCAGCGTCGCAAAGAAACCATTTGCCTCGGCCTGGCCCGGCCGCGGGACGGCGGGCAGATAGGCGCGGCAGTCGAGGCATGATGCCTGCACCGATCCCGCCTGCGTCAGCATCGTCAGATCCTGTACGAGACGCCGCTCGGTGAGCTGGCGGTTCATCGCCGCGATGCCGAACCAGCCACGCGGGAGCGCTGCCGTTTCTTCCTCGGCGCCCGACCAGCTTGCGAGCATCTTTGAAAATTCGCTCGGTTCGTCCTCGAAATATTTGGCGTGGAACTCGCCGTCGACCTTGGCAAGCTTCGCCGCCGCCTTCATCGCATCGGGCAGCCCGCCGAACTGGTCGACTAGGCCGATCTGGCGTGCGGTACCGCCCGCCCAGACCCGGCCTTCGGCGATCGGCAATATCTTGTCGAGCGGTTGCTTGCGGCTCTTGGCGACGAGGCCGGTGAAGCGCGCGTAGATGTCCTCCACGCTCGCCTGCGCCAGCGCGTTGAATTCGTCGTTCACGCCGCCGAACACGTCGGGCTGACCCGATAGCGGGGTGGTCGCGATCCCGTCGGCGTTGACGCCGATCTTGGCGAGCGCCTGATCGAAGCTCGGCAGTATGCCGAACACGCCGATCGAGCCGGTGATCGTCTCGGGCTCGGCAAAGATGCGGTCGGCAGGGGTCGAGACCCAATAGCCGCCCGACGCCGCGACATTCGCCATCGACACGACGATCGGCAGCTTCTTCGCCTTGGCGGCGAGCAAAGCCTGGCGGATTTCTTCGGATGCGAGCACCGATCCGCCGGGTGAGTCGACGCGCAGGACGATTGCCTTGACCCCGCTGTCGGCGGCGGCGTCGAGGATATGCTGCGCGACGGTCTCGCCGCCCGCGACGCCGCTCGGCGCCTCGCCGTCGACGATTTCGCCGACGATCGGGACGACCGCGATTGCGCTGCCGTTCGTTGCGGGCGGATTTGCGGCGACCCAGTTTTCGAGCGGGATCGCATTATATTCCCAAGGGCGGCTGTCGTCGGCCGTGCCGCTGATCTCGGCGACGCGGCGGTCGAACGCCATGCGGCTGCCGACCTTGTCGATCAGCCCGGCGTCGAGCGAGGCCTTGGACAGATCGTTGCCCGCGGCCTTTACCGCGCCCGATGTGTCGGCGATGAACGCATCGACCTTGGCAGCAGGGCGCGCTTTCCTGACGTCGGTCAGCCAGTTTTCCCAGAGGACGCTGGCATAGGCGAGGTCGGCTTCTTTTGCCTCGGGCGACTGGTCGCTACGCAGGAAAGGCTCGACCGCGCTCTTGAAAGTGCCGACGCGGTAGATGTGCGCGGTGACGCCCAGACGGTCCATCAAGCCCTTGTAATAGAGGCGCGAACCGCCCGGCCCGGCGATCGCGACGCCGCCGACGCCGTCGGCCCAGATTTCGCTCGCGTGCGAGGCGACCTGATAGCTGTCGGTAGTATAGGCGGTGGCGAAGGCGAGCACGGGCTTTTTCTTCGCGCGCACCTTGTCGACCGCAGCGCCGATCTCGGCGAGCGAGACCTGCCCGCCGCCGAGGAAGCGGTCGAGATCGAGCACGACCGAGGTTATGCGATCGTCGCCGGCGGCGACTTCGAGCGCGTGGACGACGTCGCGGACGCGAACTTCCTTGAGCTGGGCGCCGCCCGAGAGCGCCGCGAACGGGTCGACTTCGGCGGGCTGTTCGCTGACGATCCCATCGAGCTGGATGACGAGCGCACCCTTGCTGACCGGCAGGCCCGCATTGGGGCGCCCGGCGAGCAGGCCGAACAGCGCGACGAAGAAGAGGAGCAGGAAGATGAGCGCGAGCGCATCCTTGATCCCGACGAGCAGGTTCCAGACCTTGCGCGGAAAGCTGGTCGACGATTTGGGCTTGTCGTCGCCGGGCAGGGGGCGACGGACGGGGATGGCCCAGGGGCCGGCGGGATCGTTGGGTGTGTTCGCGGTGCTGTCGGTCATGCGGGCGAATCTAGGGACACGCCTCGCCCTTGGCAATGCACGCTTCGACGGGCGAACGGTGCAGCCATACAGGCGAAGTCACAGCCAGCCCTCGCGGCGGTACCAGCGCACCGTTTCGGCCAGCGCCTCGTCGGTGCCCAGTTCGGGGCGCCATAGTGCGGCGGGCGGGCATTTGCCCACGGTCGCGACCCAGTCGGGGTGCGCGATATAGCGCGCGCGGTCGGGGGTGAGCTTGGCGCGGCCGCGGCGCACGAGCGTGTCGAGCCGCCCGCCGGCGCGGAGGAGCAGCGTCGGCGTGGCGAGCGTCGAAAGACGCTGGCGTCCGACCGCACGCGCGACGGCGCGGGCGAAGCCGCGGTGCGACCAGCCCGTCGGTTTTCCGTCGTCGGGCTCGTAAATCTGGCCGATGCTGACGGTGCGGTCGGCGGCGAGCGTGACGAGCAGGCGCGCGAGTTCGTCGACGTAGATCGCCGACATGCGCCCGCTCGGCACCAGTGCGATGCCGCGCCGCGCCATGCGGAACAGGTCGAGCATTTCGGTATCGCCGGGGCCGAAGACCGCGGGCGGGCGGACGATCGTCCAGTCAAGTCCGCTTGCCATGACGACGGCCTCGGCGCGTTCCTTCGACCAGCCATAGTTGGATAGGCCGGGTTCTCGTGCCGCGAGCGAGGAGACGTGGACGAAGCGGGTCACGCCGGCGCCGCGCGCGGCATCGACGACATTGGCGGTTGCGGTCGCATTGCCCGCTTCGAAGGCGGCGCGGGTGGGCACGTTGACGACACCCGCGATATGCATGACGACATCGGCGCCGGTCGCCATCTCCGCCAGGCTGTCCTTGTCGTCGAGCGCGCCCGCGATCCACGTCACGCCGTCGCGCTCGGGCTGCGGACGGCGGGTGAGCGCGCGGATCTGCCAGCCCGCCGTGACCGCCTGCCGCATCGCTGCGCCGCCGACGAAGCCGGTCGCGCCGGTCATCGCGAGGGTGGGCGGGGTCAGAGCAGCACCATATGATCGCGGTGGACCATCGCGCTTCTGGGGGCATAGCCGAGCGCGGCTTCCTGCGCCTCACGGCCGAGGCCGACGATGTTCGCGGCGTCGGCGCCCGGATATTCGGAGAGGCCGCGCGCGATGACGCGTCCGTCCGGACCGGCGATGTCGAGGATATCGCCGCGCGCGAAGCTGCCGCTGACCGCGGTCACGCCCGCGGCGAGCAGGCTTGCGCCGCCTTGCAGCGCCTTCGCCGCGCCCGCATCGATTTCGACCCGGCCCTTCGCGGTGAGCCCGCCCGCGAGCCACGCCTTGCGCGCGCTCGCGCCCTTTTCGGCGACGAACAGGCTGTGCCGCGCGGCGGTCGACAGCGGCCGGTCGATGCGACCTGACGCGATGGCGAGATGCGCGCCCGCGGCATTGGCGATGCGCGCCGCGGCGATTTTCGACACCATGCCGCCCGATCCCATGCCCGACGCCGAACCGGTGTCGGCCATCGCCTCGATCGCCGCGTCGATCCGCTCGATGCGCGCGACATGGACGGCGTCGTCCTGCGCCGGGTTGCGGTCGTAAAGCCCGTCGATGTCGGAGAGCAGGATCACGCCGCCCGCCGCCGCGGCCTGCGCGACGCGCGCGGCGAGGCGGTCGTTGTCGCCAAAGCGGATTTCCTCGGTCGCGACGCTGTCGTTCTCATTGATGATCGGTACGACGCCGAGGCTGAGCAGCCGGTCGAGCGTCGCTGCGGCATTAAGGTAGCGGCGGCGATGCTCGAGGTCGTCCAGCGTCACGAGCATCTGCGCCGCGGTCAGCCCTTCGGCGCCGAGCACTTCGGCCCAGACCTGGCTCAGCGCGATCTGCCCGGTGGCGGCGGCCGCCTGCGCATCCTCCAGCGTCCCGCGTCCGCCTTTTGCGAGCCCGAGGCGCCGCGCGCCGAGCGCGATTGCGCCGGACGACACGACCGCGACCTGCTGGCCGGCGCGCCTCCGCTCTCCGATATCGGCGGCGATCCCGGCAAGCCAGTCGCGCCGGACCGCGCCCGACGGATCGACGAGCAGCGCCGATCCGATCTTGACGATCAGGCGGGGGCAGGAAAGGGGCGGAAACAGGCTCATGGCGCCGCCGATAGCGCGATGCGCGCGTTCCGCCAATGCGAATGTCCCGGCGATCGACGCCGCTGCGAGGTGGGACGGAAGTTGACGAAGTTGACGCTCCTCGCGCGCGAGGAGCGAAGGGCGGAGGAGTGCGTGGAAGGGGAGGGCGGCGTCATGGAGGCAGGCTAGTCCGGCCCGATTTCGTAGGACAGCGTTTTTCGACGGCGCGGAATGGGCGGTTTTGGGGTGGAAAGCTGTCGTTGCTCTCCTCCACTTCCGTCATCCCGGGCTTGACCCGGGATCCCGCTTTTTGGGGCGTCGACCGGCCTTCGGCATCAAGCGGGACCCCGGATCAAGTCGAACGAGCCACGTGTCCCGTTCGAGGGTGACGGGGAAAGACACATCCTCCCTGTCGCGAAGCGATGGGGAGGTGGCAGTGCGAAGCACTGACGGAGGGGCCTATGGCGCACCGTCGTGGCCCCTCCACCACCGCCTGCGGCGGCGGTCCCCCTCCCCATGGCTTCGCCACAGGGAGGATTTAATGGCAGCTTTCGGTCGAACCAGCCAACCGAGAAAGGCCGCCTTCGCAGGGTCGTGTCGAGAGGCTTGCTCGTTCGGTGGAGCCGACGGAGCAGGCTCCGGAAGGAGCGAACGTTCCGCGCAGGTGGACGCGAATAGCTCAGGCTTTGCATTTTCCGTTCCAAGCGGCCCCAATCCCGACCGCGATATTGCCGATACGCCGAATGGCCGCAGCCGGTCCATCGCCCAAAAAAATGAAGTCCGCCGGCAAGCCGACGGACTTCAAGAGAGCAAGATGGCCTTGGTTCCACCTTCCTCGGGTCGCAGGTCATTCATGACCGATTCGGACGCTTGTTTCGCTACCCACCTGGGTAGGGAGCGGATTTTTTTCATTTTGTCGCATTGCGCTTGCCATTGCGGTTCGGCTCCCCTCAAATGCCGGGGCTGCGTATCTTCTGTGGGGAGAAGTGCATGCAGGGCGAACAGCGACCGGCCTTTCCGACCGACCATAATGCGCCGGCCGAATGGGAGGTGCTCAACGCGCTGATCGGCGAAATCTATGATTCCGTCCTTCATCCCGAAAGCTGGAACGAGACCCTTGCCCGCATCACCGGCACGCTTTGCCCGCTGAACTGGGACGCGGCTTTCATCCTCTGGGAAAGCAGCAATCCGCCGAGCGCACGCTTTGTCGCGGCGAGCGGCCTCGCCGCCGGTGTGCAGGAAATCTATTCGGCGGTTTACGCCGGCAACCATCCGTGGTCGCGCAAGCTGATGCGCTATGGTAATGGCAGCGTTGTCGACAGTTTCGACATCATGACGCGCGCGGAGTTCGCCGAAACCGAATTTTTCCGCAATTTCCTGCAACCATGGGGCATCGACCGGCTGGTCGCGGTGCTGCTCGACCGACGCGAGGGCGAGCGGCTCGGACTGATGCTACCGGGCCCGGGCGACCGCGACGTCGAACGGTTGAAGCGCGGTCTGCGCGTGCTGGCGCCGCATATGCAGCGCGCGATGCGGATCAGCGACCGGATCGCGACGCTCGACCTTGCCGCTGGCGCCGCGCGGGCGGCGGCCGACGCCGCGCCCTTCGCGATCTTCAGCCTCGACGATCAGCTGGGCATCCTCGCCGCGAACGCCCGCGCCGCGCGTTACGAACGCGCGGGGTTCATCCGCACCGCGCAGGATCGTTTCGCCTTCACCCATCCGCCGAGCCAGAAACAGCTGCTCGATCTCGTCAGACGCCCCGATCCCGCCGGCCTTGCCTTTCAGACCGTCGCGCCTTCGGGCAAGGAATGCCCGGTGCTCGTCGCGCGGGTGACGCGGCAGTCGGCGCAGCAACTCGGCGGCGTCCGCCTTGGCGCCTCGTTGATCGTCACGCTCGGCAGCGCGCCGGGCGAAACCCCGGTGGTCGAGATCGACCGCGTCGCGCAATGGTTCGGGCTGACCCCGGCCGAAGCGCGCCTCGCCGTCGCGCTGGCCGCAGGCGATACGCTGCGCGATTACGCCGCGCTTCGCGCCGTCAGCCTCAACGCGGTGCGCTTCCTTTTGAAAGGCATTTTTCGCAAGACCGGAGCGGGGAGCCAGGCGCAGCTCGTGGCGCTGCTCGCGCGGCTGCCGGCACCGGGTGAAGTTTAGGGTCGCCGGTTCAGCGGCCGCCGCCGAAGGTGTAGCTGAGCGCGATACCCCCCGAAGGCTGGCTGCGTGATCCGAGCTGGCGTGTGACGGGCGAGTCGGCGGCATCGCCGACGAGCCGGTCGTAGCGGCCGTAGACCGCGATGCCCCAATTCCGGCCGAGCATGCGGTGATAGCCGGCGGTGACGCCGACCGACTGGACGCCGCCGCCGGGATCATAGGCGGGCAGGCCCGATGTGGCGGCTGCGGCGGGGTCCACGCCGAAATAGGCGCGGTGATATTTGGCGTCGCCGAGCGTGACGCGCGGGCCGATCGAGAAGAGCCAGTCGTCGCCCTGACGCGCGATATAGTCGGCGCTGATTTCGCCGGCCCAGCCCTTGTGACCGCTGAGGCCCTTGCGTCCTTCGACGCGAACGCGGAGCGAAGGCGTCAGATAAGCCTGCGCAAAGGCGCCTGCTTCGACTGTGAAGCCGACTTTGGGCAGGTCGGCGCCGATGTCGGACGCCTTGCGCTTGCCGATGAAGCCGAGCGCGGGGCCGAAGGCGAAATTGCCCGTATGGACGAGTGGCTGGCCGAAGCTTTCATCGGGCGCCTCATATTCGAACTCGCTGTCGCGGGTGCGCGTGACGTCGATATAGGGGCCGACGCTGAACTTGTCCGCGCCCGGCCACGATGGCGAAAGCTGCGGGCCGAGGATGACGCGCGTGCGCTTTCCGACATTTTCGTCGCCTTCCTGCGCATTCGCCGGGGCGGCGGCCGCGGCGAGCGCGACGAGGAGCAGGGCGTGAAGCGGCTTGCGTTCGGTCATGCGAAATCCTTGTTGTTCCGCATGAAATTCCCTGCGGCGGCATTTCGTTCCCGGGGGACAGGCGCTAAATCGGCGACCAATCAGTCGATTCTTCGCTTTCGTCCTCGCCGGGTTCGGGGTGGCCGATCGCCTCGAGCAGCTTGTCGAGCACCGCGGGCACGCCCGCGCCGCTCGCGCCCGAGAGCGCCATCACCGGATGGCCGCTTTCGGCTTCGAGCTCGGCCGACAAGGCGGCAATCAGCTCGTCGTCGAGCGTGTCGGTCTTGTTCAATGCGACGATCACCGGCTTGTCGATCAGGTCGGCGCCATAGGCTTCGAGCTCGTCGCGGACGATGCGGTAGCTGGTCGCGACATCCTCGTCGTTCGCATCGACGAGGTGGAGAAGCACGCGGCAGCGCTCGATATGGCCGAGGAAGCGATCACCGACGCCGGCGCCTTCCGCGGCGCCCGCGATCAGGCCGGGGATGTCGGCGATGACGAACTCGTGCCCCTTGTGGCTGACGACGCCGAGCTGCGGGCGAAGCGTCGTGAAGGCATAGGCGCCGACCTTGGCCTGCGCGTTGGTCACCGCGTTGATGAAGGTCGACTTGCCCGCGTTGGGCAGGCCGACGAGTCCCGCGTCGGCGAGCAACTTCAGCCGCAGCCACACCCAAGCTTCCTCGCCCGGCCAGCCCGGGCCGTGCTGGCGCGGCGCGCGGTTGGTCGAGGTCTTGTAGCTCGCATTGCCGCGCCCGCCGTCGCCGCCGCGCAGGAAGACGAGCCGTTCGCCTTCCTTGGTGAGGTCGGCGAGCAGGCTGCGCTCCTCGTCGTCGCCGAGGATCTGGGTGCCGATCGGGACCTGGATGACAAGGTCGGGGCCGCCCGCACCGGTGCGGTCGCGCCCCGCGCCGGGAGTGCCGCGCTTCGCCTTGAAATGCTGGGTGTAGCGAAAGTCGATCAGCGTGTTGAGGCCGGCGACGGCTTCGAAAACGATGTCGCCGCCCTTGCCGCCGTTGCCGCCGTCGGGGCCGCCATATTCGACATATTTCTCGCGCCGGAACGAGACGGCGCCGGGGCCGCCGTCGCCGGACTTGATGAAGATCTTGGCTTGGTCGAGGAAGTGCATGGCGGGGCCTTTAGGGGCGGGGAAGCGAGACTAAACCTCTAGACCCGCTCGTGTCGAGCGAAGTCGAGACACCCTGCAGCACGGCGTCAAGCCGAGAGGCATCTCGACTTCGCTCGATGCGAACGGAGACAGGGGATGCGCGCCCTTAGCGCCAGCGTAACAAAATTACCAGCCTTTACGCTTGCGGCTTGCCGCCATGCTCTGCCCAGAATTTGGCGATCCGCCCCGTGATCAGTTCGGTCGCGAGCACGCGCGAGGTGTCGCGCGGCAGGCCGAGCGCTTCGGCCATCGGGCCGCCGAGCTGCGCATCGCCGAGCGCCATCAGCACCAGCGCCAGCGTATCTTCGTGCATCAGCCGTTTTTCGTGCGCGTCGGGCGCCATGCCGTCGATCAGCCGGTGGATCGCATCGACGATCGGATCGAGCGCGTCATCGTTGCCCGTGGCCGCCATCCAGGTCGCGAGCGCGCCCGCGCCCCCCTCGTTGAAGGCATCGAAGGCGAGGTCGACGATCTCGCGGACATTGCGTTCTCCCGGCGGCGATTCGGCCATTTTCCTGCCGATCGTGTCGCACACCGTTTCGGCCTGATAGGCGGCGAGCGCCTTTTGCAGCCCCGCAGCGCTGCCGAAATGGTGGAGCAGGTTCGCGTGCGTGCGGTCGACCCGCGCGGCGACGGCCTTCAGCGTCACCGCGGCCGGCCCCATTTCGACCAATATCTGGCGCGCGGCCTCGAGCGCTGCCGACCGGCTTTCCTCGGGACTCAAACGCTTCTTCACTATTGACATATATGTAAGTAAACCCTATTTGCTGGCCCCGACAACCCTTTTCGACGGTATGAGCCATATGTCCAGCCTTTCCCGGTCGCCGACCCCCGCCGATCTTTCGATCACGCCGCGCGATATGCGCTTTGGCCGCGACGACCGGCAGGGGCGCTGGTGGCTGAACGGCGATCCGATCGCCTCGGCCTTTCACACCGCCTTGTCGGTGACCTTTCCGCGCGGCGAGGCGATGTTCATCGAGGCGGTGAAGGCGCATCGCGACGGCGTCCCCGACAAGCTGGCGCGCGAAATCCGGGCCTTTACCCAGCAGGAGGTGATCCACAGCCGCGAGCATGTCGTCTTCAACAAGAAGGCGGCCGAAGCGGGATATGATCTTTCCGAGCTCGAGGACGACGTCAACCAGGTGCTCGACCTGATCAAGACGCGCCCGCAGATCGTCAACCTGATGGCGACGATCGCGCTCGAACATTATACCGCGATGATGGCGGCGGTGATGCTGCGCGAAGAGAGCATGTATGCGGGCGCCGAGCCCGAATGGGCCGCGCTGTGGAAATGGCACGCGATCGAGGAGATCGAGCACAAGGGCGTCGCTTACGACACCTGGCTGCATGCGACGAAGGACTGGAGCCGTTTCAAGCGCTGGCGCGCCAAGTCGCTGATGATGCTGCTCGTCACCATGCGTTTCTGGCCCAAGCGGGTCAAGGGCATGAAGGCGCTGCTCAAACAGGACGGCCTGACCGGCTGGCGCGTTACGGCGCGCATCTGGTGGTATCTGCTCGGCACGCCGGGCGTGCTGCGCAAGAGCTTCTTTCCCTGGCTTTCCTATTTCATGCCGGGTTTCCACCCGTGGAACCACGACGACCGGTCGCTGATCCAGAAATATGAAAGCGACTATGCCGACGCGATCATGCCGGCGCATTCATCGAAACCCGAGCTGGCTGCGGCGGCAGCCTGACCCGCGAAGGCGGGCACCCGGAGCGGTCTTCTCTCTCCCCTCTCCGGGAGCCCGCCTTCGCGGCGATAATATGCCGATCGCGGCTGGACGCCGCGGCGCCCGTCCCATATCGCTGAGCGCGTGGGGAGGGGACCATGCGACCACATTTGACCGCCGCCGAAATCGCGCAGATCGAGCTGCAACTTGCGGGGCTGTCTTCGCTGCTCGAATTCGGCTGCGGCGAAGCTACGCTGGTTGCGGCGCGGCAGGTGCGGCGGATCGTCAGCGTCGACGGCGATCCCGCGCAGCTCGGCCGGATACAGGACGAGGTCGCGCGCGAAGCGGTCGAATTCACGCCCGTCCATATCGACATCGGGCCGGTAGGCGAGGGGGGCTATCCCGCGGGCGAAAGCCGCATCCGCGACTGGCCGCGCTATCACAGCCATATCTGGCGCGGCATGGGCGGCAGCCCCGATGCGGTGTCGATCGCCGGGCGTTTCCGCGTCGCCTGCCTGTTGCAGGCGATCATCCACTGCAAGCCCGACTGCGTTTTCCTGTTCCGCGATTTCAACGACGAGCCGCATTATCATGCAGTGCTGCGCCATGTGGAGGTGCTGGCGCGGGTCGACGGACTGGGCGTGTTGCGCGCAAAGCGGCAGGTCGACGGGACGGCGGTGCTGCACGACCTGTTCGACCATTATCTCGACCCCGATTGACCGCTTCGCCGCGCTTCGGCACACCCGCGCCATGTTTACCGCACCCCCCGTCATCGAAACCGACCGCCTGCGCCTGCGTCCCGGGCGCCTCGCCGACAAGGATGTTCACATCGCGATGTGGGCCGACGTGCGCGTCACGCGCTTCATTGGCGGCGAACCGCGCGCCCCCGACGTCAGCTGGGGCAAGTTTCTGAGTTCGGCGGGGCTGTGGCCGGTGATGGGTTTCGGTTACTGGGTGTTCGCCGACCGCGCGAGCGACGCGCTGATCGGCATGGGCGGGCTCAGCTATTTCTGCCGCGGCATCCCCGAGCTCGAAGGGCGGCCCGAGGCGGGCTGGGCGTTCGACGCCGACCATTGGGGGGCGGGCTATGCGACCGAGGCGATGACCGCGGCGCTGAACTGGGCCGACGCGAATCTCGATGCAAAGGATGTGCGCTGCATCATCGACCTCGGCAACGAGGCATCGGAGCGTGTCGCGGCCAAGCTGGGGTTCCGGCGCATCGGCGACAGCGACGCACTGGGGCATGTGGTGGCGATCTATTCGCGGCCGCAGGGCGGCTAGGCCGGCTCGACCAGCAGCACGCCGCCGTCGGCGCTGACGACACGGACCTTCGCACCCTCGGCGACGTCGGGACCGCGCACCGGCCATTCGCCATCGCCGACCCTGGCGCGGCCGCGGCCGTCCTCGATCGCCCGGGTCACGGTCAGCACCTCGCCGACGAGGCGGCCGCCGCGCTGGTTGAGGTGCGGGTCGGCCGTGGTGATCGGGTTCGCCTTCAGCCAGCGCCGCCCGCCGTAAAGCGCAACGAACGCCAGCACTGCGAAGATGCCGAGCTGGAGCGGGACGCTGAGCGGGACGATCCACGCGATGACCCCGGTGACGATCGCTGCCGCACCGATCCAGATGAGGAAGAAGCCCGGCGCGACGATCTCGGCGGCGGCGAGCAGCACGCCGAGCGACAGCCACGCCCAGTGCGGTTCCATATTGGCGAGCCAGTCGGGCATGTCAGGCTCCCGTCTTGCGTTCGAGCGCGTCCTTGGCGAGTTCGCCGATGCCGCCCAGCGTCCCGATCAGCTGCGTCGCCTCGACCGGGAAGAGGATCGTCTTGCTGTTCGGGCTGGTCGCGAACTGACTTACCGCCTCGACATATTTCTGCGCGATGAAGTAATTGATCGCCTGCGCGTTGCCGCCCGCGATCGCGTCGGACACCATCTGCGTCGCCTTCGCTTCGGCCTCGGCCTCGCGTTCGCGCGCTTCGGCGTCGCGGAAGGCGGCCTCGCGGCGCCCCTCGGCTTCGAGAATCTGGCTCTGTTTCTGCCCCTCGGCGCGCAGGATTTCGGACGCGCGGCTGCCTTCGGCTTCGAGGATATTCGCACGCTTTTCGCGCTCGGCCTTCATCTGGCGTGCCATCGCGTTCGAAATGTCGGCGGGCGGGCGGATGTCCTTGATCTCGACGCGCGTGATCTTGACCCCCCACGGCGTCGTCGCATCGTCGACGACGTGCAGCAGCCGCGTGTTGATCTCGTCGCGCTTCGACAGCGTTTCATCGAGGTCCATCGAGCCCATGACGGTTCTGAGGTTCGTCGTCGTCAGGTTCATGATCGAGAGGTAAAGATCGCTGACTTCATAGGCCGCCTTGGCGGCGTCGAGCACCTGGAAGAAGACGACGCCGTCGACCGCAACCATCGCATTGTCCTTGGTGATGATCTCCTGCCCCGGAATGTCGAGCACCTGTTCCATCATGTTCACTTTGCGACCGACGCGGTCGAAGATCGGCATGATGAAGTTGAGGCCAGGCTGCGCGGTGTGCGTGTAGCGGCCGAAGCGTTCGATCGTATAGGCATAGCCCTGCCGCACGGGCGTCAGCGCCCAGATCAGGAACACCAGCGCCAGAACCACCAGTGCGAGTGCGAATTCCATCGATCATCCCCTCTTTGCAAATTGCGTCTCTGCAAACCCGCTTCCTTATTGCGGCAACGTCAGGGTTGCGCCACAGAAAAGCGCATGACCCCAAGCGACTATTCCGCCGACTATCCGCCGCGCTCCTTGCTCTATGTTCCGGGATCGAATGCGCGCGCGCTCGAAAAGGCGGGCGGGCTTACCGCCGACATGCTGATCATCGATCTGGAGGATGCGGTGCCCGCCGATCGCAAGGCCGAGGCGCGTGAGGCGATGCGCGGCGCGGTGACAGCGGGCTTTCCGGGCAAGCGCGTCGCGGTGCGCGTCAATGCGACGGGCAGCGCCGAGCAGGCCGACGACATCGCCGCGCTCGCCGGATTGGCGCTGGATGCCGTCGTGCTACCGAAGGTCGATGCGCCGCCTGATCTCGACCCGCTGTGCGATCTTGGCCTGCCCATCCTCGCGATGATCGAAACGCCCGTGTCGATCTATGCCGCGCGCGATATCGCCGCCGATCCCGCCGTGACGGGTCTGATCGCGGGGCTCAACGATCTGGCGCACGAACTCAAGCTGCCCGATGGCATGGACCGCGGCGCGATGAGCCATGCGATTCAAGCGATCATACTCGCGGCGCGCGCGGGCGAGGTCTGGGCTTTCGACGGCGTTTATAACGCGATCGACGACGCTGCGGGTTTCGCGACCGAGGCTGCGGAAGGACGCCGGCTCGGCTTCGATGGCAAGACGCTGATCCACCCGTCGCAGGTCGACCCGTGCAACATCGCCTTCGCGCCGTCGGAGCGCGAGATCGCGGCGGCGGAGGCGCTCGTCGCCGGGGCAACGGGCGGGGCGCAGCGGCACGACGGCCGGATGATCGAGGATATGCACGTCGCGGCGGCAAGGGCGTTGCTGGCGCGGGCGGGGCGGTAGCTAACGGCCCTCTCTTTCAGGGGAGGGGCTCATAGACCCGCCGTTCGTCGTTCGACGAACCGCCTTGCCTGCTTGCGGCGGAAATGTCATGCCGCGCGCCCATGAAAGCTGCTTCTTTCCGCGCCGCCATTGCGGCCGTCGCCCTACTTTCCTTCACGTCGAGCGTTTCGGCCGCGCCCGCCAAGGGCGATGCCCCGGTCACCGAGGCCGAGCTTGCGGCGCATATCAAGATACTGGCGGACGACGCGTTCGAGGGCCGCGCGCCCGGCAGCGAGGGTGAGGATCGCACGATCGCCTATGTCGTCGGCGAATGGGCGAAGGCCGGGCTCGAAGCCGTTCCGGGCAGTGCGACGCCGTGGCTTCAGCCGGTGCCTTTTGTCGAGACGCAAGCGCTCGGCAGCAGCGCGACGTTCAAGGCGGGCGGCCGCGATGTCGCGCTGGGCGACGACGGGATCGTCGTGACCGGCCGCGATGCGTCGGTCGCGCTTGCGGACCTGCCTGTGGTTTTCGTCGGCTATGGCGTCGACGGCGCGGGCAAGGTCAATGCCGAGGTCAAGGGCAAGCTCGCGATCATGCTGTTCGACAATGCCCCCTTCGGCGACAAGCTGCCGCGCTACCGCGAGCGGCGGCAGATGCTGGCGGATGCGGGGGCGAGCGCAGTGCTGGTGATCGCGACCAATGCGGTACCGTGGACGACGCTGCGCGAAAGCGCGGGCGGCAAGGCCGTTCGCCTTGCCAGCGCCAAGTCGGGTGCGCCGGTGAGCGGTTTTCTCTCGCCCGAAGCTGCCGACACGCTGCTCAAGGCGGCAGGACAGGATAGCGCCGCGCTGCGCGATGCCGCCAAGTCGCCCGATTACAAGGGTGCCGCGCTGCCGGTCACGGCGGACTTTACCGCGCAATCGGCGGTCCGCCCCTTTGCCAGCCACAATATCATCGCCAAGCTGCCCGGCGCGAAACCCGACGGCAAGGCGGTGCTGTTCCTCGGCCACTGGGACCATCTCGGGATCTGCGAACCCGAAGGTGCCGCCGACCGCATCTGCAACGGCGCGGTCGACAATGCGAGCGGGATCGCGGTGCTGATCGAGGTCGCGAAGCGGCTGGGCAAGGGCGCGCGGCCCGATCGCGACATTTATTTCATGGCGACGACGGCCGAGGAGAAGGGCCTGCTCGGCGCGCATTATTTCGCCGATCATCCGGTGGTGCCGTTGTCCGACATCACCGTGGCGCTCAACGTCGATACGATTGCCATCTCGCCGCGCGGCACGCCGGTGGCGACGATCGGGCGCGGCAAGCCCACCTATGACGCGGTGGTGCGCGAGGTCGCGACGAAGCTCGGCCGCACGCTCGACGAGGATGGCGAGGCCGATGCCTTCATCCAGCGGCAGGATGGCTGGGCGCTGGGCGCGAAGGGCGTGACGTCGCTGATGGTCGGTGGCAGCTTTTCGGACATGAAGCTGCTCGAAGCCTTCCTCGGCAGCGACTATCATCAGGCGGCCGACAATTTCTCCGACAAGATTCCGCTCGGCGGCGCGGCGGAGGATGCCGATTTGCATGTCGCGCTGGGGCGGGCGTTTGCCGATACCAAGCGGTGGCCGGGGAAGTAATCCGCGCTGAGAATATACGTCGCCCCCGCGAAGGCGGGGCCGCCATCGGCCTAACTCAAGCTTGCCAGCGGTCCCCGCCTTCGCGGGGGCGACGTTATTTTATCGAACGAGCTGTTACGCCGCCTGCTTCGCCCGGTCCGCCATTTCCTGATTGAGCATCTCGGCGAGCAGGAACGCCAGTTCAAGGCTCTGCCCCGCGTTGAGGCGCGGGTCACAATGCGTGTGGTAACGGTCGGCCAGATCCATCTGGGTCACGTCCATCGCGCCGCCGGTGCATTCGGTGACATTCTGGCCGGTCATTTCGATATGGATGCCGCCGCCGTGCGTACCCTCGGCGCGGTGCACGGCGAAGAAGCCGCGCACTTCGGCGAGGATCCGCTCGAAGGGGCGCGTCTTGTACCCGGTCGAGGTCTTGATGACATTGCCGTGCATCGGGTCGCATGACCAGACGACCGGATGCCCCGATTCCTTCACCGCGCGCACCAGCTTGGGCAGATGCGCCTCGATCTTGTCGTGGCCGTAACGCGTGATCAGCGTCATGCGGCCCGCGACATGATTGGGGTTGAGCGTATCGAGCAGGCGCAGCAGCGCGTCGGGCTCGAGGCTCGGCCCGCACTTCATCCCGACCGGGTTGCCGATCCCGCGGAGATACTCGATGTGCGCCGAGCCCTCGAAGCGGGTGCGGTCGCCGACCCACAGGAAGTGGCCCGAGGTGTCGTACCAACCGCCGGTCAGGCTGTCCTGCCGGGTGAGCGCCTGTTCATAGGGGAGCAGCAGCGCCTCGTGGCTGGTGTAGAAGCTGGTGCCCTTGATCTGCGGCACCGTTTCGGGGGTCACGCCGCACGCTTCCATGAAGGCGAGCGCTTCGGAAATCCGCGCGGCGGTTTCCTGATATTTCTTGGCCCAGGGGCTGCGGTCCATGAAGTCGTGCGTCCAGGCGTTGACCTGGTGCAGATTGGCATAGCCGCCATTCGCGAAGGCGCGCAGCAGGTTCAGCGTCGCCGCCGACTGGTTATAAGCCTTGACCATGCGCGCCGGGTCGGGCTCGCGGCCCGCTTCCTCGAACGCGATGTCGTTGATGATGTCGCCGCGATAGCTCGGCAGCGACACGCCATCGATGTCCTCCATGTCGGCCGAGCGCGGCTTGGCGAACTGGCCCGCCATGCGGCCGAGCTTCACCACGGGCATCTTCGAGGCAAAGGTCAGCACGACCGCCATCTGGAGCAGCACGCGGAAGGTATCGCGGATGTTGTTCGGGTGGAATTCTGCAAAGCTTTCGGCGCAGTCGCCGCCTTGCAGCAGGAAGGCCTTGCCCTCCGCAACGCGCGCGAGCTCGCTCGTCAGTTCGCGCGCTTCGCCCGCGAAGACGAGCGGCGGATAATTTGCGAGCTCGCGTTCGGCGGCCGCGAGCGCGTCGGCGTCGCGATAGGTGGGAAGCTGGCGGGCCTCGTGCGAGCGCCAGCTATGCGGTTGCCAATTTTTCGTCATCTGCTTGTCTTTTCGCTTTCGAATCCAGCGCCCCATGGCGCGGATGCCCGCCCGAAGCAATGTTTCCGGAACGGGCAAACCGGAAAATTAGCATTATCGTGACATTTGCGCACCTATGCTTTTCTTCGGGGCCAGGAACTGATAGTTTATTGCGGATCTTGGAGCGGCGATGGGCGCGCGTATCCAAGGTTTTTGGCTATCGGTAACGTCAACCACCCAATGACCGAGGCTCCAAGGCGGGGCAGGGTCGGGATGCGAGCGATCGGCTGTGACGAATTTCGATTCCGCGTGGTTCCTCTATGGGGCGCTGTTGCTCCTTTTGGCGACGAGCTTCGTCGTGCGCATCGACTATGCGCGCATCGGCCTCGCCGCGGCCGCCCTCCTCGCACTGCCGCTGACGCTCTTTCGCGGGTCGGACCTCGGCTACAGCCTGCTCGTGCTCGCGATATTGGCGGTCAATATCGGCATATTGGCGCGCCTGTGGCTGCGCGGAACGAATATCGGCTTTTCGGCCGAGGAAGAAGCGCTACGCCGCGAGCATTTCACGGGGCTGGGCGCGGGGGCGGCGCGCGACCTGATCGACCAGGGGCACTGGATTTCGGCGAAGCGCGGCGAAGTGCTGATCCGCGAGAATCAGGCGGCGCCGAGCCTCTTCTATCTTGCCGAGGGGCAGGCGGCGGTGCTGCGCGACGGCGTCGAGGTGGGGAAATTGTCGGGCGGCGCGTTGATCGGCGAAGCGACCGCGCTCGACGGCGCCCATGCGACGGGCACGGTCGTCCTCGGCAGCAACGCGCGGCTGTGGTTCGTGCCCGCGACGGCGCTGCGCGCCTATCTCGCCGCCAATCCAGCGGTCGCGGGTGCCCTCCACGAGGGCTTCGCACGCGCGCTCCGCGGCAAACTCGCCAGCGCGAACACCCGCATCGCGGACCCGCCGCCGATTTCTTGAGCGCGTCCGTCTCGCGGCCTCGAATCCGCAATCATGGCCTGCTAGGCTTCGATCCATGACGATGATTCTCTATGGCATTTCGAACTGCGACACGGTGAAGAAGGCGCGGCGCTGGCTCGACGAGCAGGGCGTCGCCTACCGCTTTCACGACGTCCGCAAGGACGGGCTTGACGCGGCGCGGCTACAGGGCTGGATCGACGCAGTGGGCTGGGAAAAGCTGCTCAATAGGGCCGGAACGACCTTTCGCAAGCTGCCCGACGAGCAGAAGCAGGGGCTCGACGCCGCCGCGGCGAAGGCGTTGATGCTCGAGCAACCGGCAATGATCCGGCGGCCGGTCGTCGAAGCCGGTGACGACGTGAGTGTCGGCTTTTCGCCGGCGGACTGGCAGGCGCGGTTTGCGGCATGATCCGGCCGGTTTTGGCTGTGGCGGCGCTGATGCTGTCCACGGGCTGCACGGCTGACGACGTGACCGCGCAGCCGACCCTCGATGGCAAGCCGCCGATCGTGATCGCGCATCGTGGCGCATCGGGCGAGCGGCCCGAGCATACGCTCGCGAGCTACGCCCTCGCGATCGAGCAGGGCGCCGACTTCATCGAGCCCGATCTGGTGCTGACCAAGGACGGCGTGCTCGTCGCGCGGCATGAGAACGAGATTTCGGAGACTACCGACGTCGCCGATCATCCCGAGTTCGCGGGCCGAAAGGCGACGAAGACGATCGACGGACAAAAGGTCGAGGGCTGGTTCACCGAGGATTTCACGCTCGCGGAATTGAAGACGCTGCGCGCGCGCGAACGCCTGCCGCAGCTGCGCAGCACTGACTTTGACGGACAGTTCGAGATTCCGACCTTCGAGGAGATTTTGACGCTGCTCGCCGAGGTGAACAAGGGTCGCGACCGGCCCGTGGGCGTCTATCCCGAAACCAAGCACCCCGGCTATTTCGTCTCGATCGGCTTGCCGCACGAGGCTCCGCTGCTCGCGATGCTGGGTCGCTTCGGCTATCGCGGCCGCACAGCATCGGTGTTCATCCAGAGTTTCGAGGTCGGCAATCTGATCGACCTGCGCGCAAAGAGCGACCTGCCGCTGATCCAGTTGATGGACGCGGGCGGCGGGCCCGCCGACCGGCCGGGCACCAGCTATGCCGCCATGGCGTCACCCGCGGGGCTGAAGATGATCGCCGGCTATGCCGACGGCATCGGCCCGAACAAGACGATGGTGATCCCGCGCGCCACGCTGGGCCGGCTTGACAAGCCGACCGCGCTGGTGCGCGACGCCCACGCCGCGGGGCTCAAAGTGCATCCTTGGACGTTTCGCCGCGAAAATTACTTCCTGCCGCTCGGCGGCAAGGCCAGTATCAATCCTGCGGGCCATGGCGACCTGAAGGGCGAGATCACCGCTTATCTTGCAACCGGGATAGATGGCCTGTTCAGTGACAACCCGCGCGAGGCGGTGGCCGCGGTGGCAAAAGGAGTTTCGCGATGACCGAACGCGCGCTGGGCCAAAGCGGCCTCTCGATCCGGCCCTTCGTCCTTGGCGGCAACGTCTTCGGCATGACGGCGGACAAGGCAGCGAGCTTCGCCGTGCTCGACCGCTTCGTCGAGCGTGGCGGCGGGATGATCGACACGGCCGACGTCTATTCGGCGTGGGTCCCTGGGCACAAGGGCGGCGAATCCGAAAGCATGATGGGCGCATGGCTGAAGGAAAGCGGCGCGCGCGACAGGGTGTTGATCGCGAGCAAGGTCGGGATGATGCCCGGCGGCCTCAAGCCCGAACGGATCCGCGAGGCGGTGCAGGGATCGCTCGACCGGCTCGGCACCGACGTCATCGACCTTTATTTCGCGCACAAGGACGACCCCGACGTGCCGCTCGACGAGGTGCTTGGTGCCTTTGCCGAACTGGTCGATGCGGGCATCGTGCGCGCGATCGGCGCGTCCAACTATTCGGCCGAGCGGTTGGCGGAGGCACTGCGCGTTGCGGATGACAAGGGTCTGCCGCGTTTCACCGCGATGCAGCCCGAACTCAACCTAATCGACCGAACGCAATATGAGGGTCCCTTGCAGCAGCTTTGCATCGACGAGGGGCTGGGCGTCGTCACCTATTTCAGTCTCGCCTCGGGCTATCTGTCGGGCAAATATCGTGAGCCAGACGACCTCGGGAAAAGCCCGCGCGGCGCGCGCGTCAAACCCTATCTCGAAGGAAGAGGCCCGGCGGTGCTCGCGGTGATGGACGGCATTGCCGCCGAGACCGGCGCGACGCTGTCGCAGATCGCGCTCGCCTGGGTCGCCGCGCAGCCGGGTGTCACCGCACCGATCGCCAGCGCGACGACGGTGGCGCAGCTCGACGAACTGATAGGCAGCCTCGATCTCGACTTGAGCGACGGGCAGCTCGCGGCGTTGAGCGAAGCCTGAAGCCCGGACCGGCGCCACCGGGGGGAGGCGCCGGTCCGGGCCCGCGCGGCCGCGCTGTCTCAATCGCCGCCTTCGTTCCACTGAAAGACCGTATCGAGCGGCCTGCCGAAGACGCGCGCGATGCGGAAGGCGACCTCGAGCGACGGGGAATATTTGCCCTGCTCGATCGCCGCGATCGTCTGGCGGGTGACGCCGACGCGGTCGCCGAGTTCGCCCTGCGTCATTTCGCCTGCGAGGAAACGCAGCGTGCGGATGTCGTTGGTGAAGGGCGGTCTAGCCATGCCAGCCCTTTCGGTAGCTGAGGAGGACGACTGCGCTGTTCACCAACTCGGCCGCGACGATAGCGCGCCCGGCGGGACGTCCGGAGAGGAGAAGCCCGAAATAGAGGCTGTAGGCCGCGACCATGGCGATGACGTTCAGCCAAGCGGTCTTTTCGCGGAAATTCATCTGGTGGTCTCCGGCATCTGCGATGAGATAGGCCATGGCTCAATAGCCCCGGCGATAGAGATAGAGTTGCGTACCGATCCGCACGAGTTCGGCCAGGACGAGCGTCGCGATCATCAGATTGAGCTGCTCGGCCTGCCCCATGCCCCAGAAGATCAGGAAGATGTTGATCCAGATGCCGACGACGAGCGGATAATAGCCGAAATGCGTGCCCCGCATGTGGAAGCTGCGGTCGCGTTCATCCTCGCGCGCATGGACCTCGCGCGGGCTGCGGATTGCCAGAAAGGCGGTCGCGACGGTCATCGCCACGATGATCGCGATTGTCACGGGCACCAGCATGCCGGCGGTCGCCATCACCCCCGCCGGGCTCCCGATGATCCGCCACGGGTAAACGAGGAAATACCAACCGAAAGCCAGAATCATCGTCACCAGCGTGACCCAATGAATCTTTTCCCGAAAGGACATCGCTCAGCTCCATGTCATATGATTCGAACCTTATGTATAATATTTTTAACATTGAGTCAATCAAAGATAACATGGTCGGGCTTTGCCGCTTTCGCGTACGATCGTTAGGCGCTAAGTCCCCGCGCCATGTCCACGCTCCCCAAAACGCTCACCCTCGACACCTCGACCAGCCGCGCGAATCCGACGCCGCAGCCGATGAAACGCCTGACCGTGCCGCGGATTCGCCAGCGCAAGGGTGGCGAACCGCTCGTGATGCTGACCGCCTATACGGTCCGCATGGCGCAGCTGCTCGACCCGCATTGCGACATGCTGCTCGTCGGCGATTCGCTGGCGCAGGTGATTTACGGCCTGCCGCACACGGTCGGCGTGACGATGGATATGATGGCGCTGCACGGCGCCGCCGTGGTACGCGGCAGCTATCATGCCGCGGTGATCGTCGACATGCCCTTCGGCAGCTATGAAGGGAGCCCCGAGCAGGCGTTCGACAATGCCGCGCGACTGCTCAAGGAAACCGGCGCTGCGGCAGTGAAAGTCGAGGGCGGTAAGGTGCTCGCGCCGACGATCGAGTTCCTGACCCAGCGCGGCATCCCGGTGATGGGCCACGTCGGGCTGACCCCGCAGGCGGTCAACATCCTCGGCGGCTATGGTGTGCGCGGCAAGAGCGAGGAGGAGGCGCGCTCGATCGTCGAGGACGCCGTCGCCGTCGCGCAGGCGGGCGCCTTTTCGATCGTCATCGAGGGTGTGCTCGAATCGATCGCGATCGAGATCACGAACAAGGTCGATTGCCCGACGATCGGCATCGGGGCGTCGGCGCAGTGCGACGGCCAGGTGCTCGTCACCGACGACATGCTGGGCATGTTCGAACGCGTTCCGAAATTCGTGAAGCGGTATCAGGACATGGCGGGCGTCGTGAGTGGCGCGGTGAAGGACTATGCCGACGAAGTCAGGTCCCGTTCATTCCCCACCGAGGATCAGACCTACGCAGGTTGAAGGCGCGGACCGACGGCGCGGCGACGACCCAAAGTGAAACGCTTGGCCTTTCCCCGCGCCATCGCTAAGGAAGCGGGCCGGCCCAGCGCCGCTATTGAGTTATGGAGGTTTGATTGGCCCTGAGCCCGACGAATGACGCTGCGCTGTTGCAGGAAGTCGACGAAGCCGTCCGCAAGGACCGGCTCGACACGATCATGCAGCGTTACGGCCGGTGGATCATCGGCGGCGTGGTCGCCGCGCTGCTGGCGTTCGGGGGCTATCTCTTCTGGGATCACAGGCAGGATGCCGCGCGCGGCGAGCAGGCCGAGGAATTGATCGCGGCGTTCGAAAAGCTCGGTACCAACCAGCCGCGCGCCGCGACCGCCGACCTGCAGAAGATCGCGGTGGAGGGCGATCCCGCCTATCGCGCGGTGGCGCAGATGCAGGAAGCGAACATCAAGGCGCAGGCCGGCGACCTCAAGGCCGCCGCCGCGCTGATGGCAAAGGTCGCCGCCGACACCAAGCTCGATCAGGCGCTGCGCGACCTCGCACTGATCCGTCAGACCGCTTTCGAATATGACACGCTGAAGCCCGAGACGGTGATCGCGCGCATGAAGCCGATGGTCGATGCCAAGGATCCGGCGTCGAGCTGGTTCGCGAGCGCCGCCGAACTGTCGGCGACGGCGCATTATCAGCTCGGCCAGTTCGATCAGGCCGGCGCGCTCTATGGCCGCATCGCCAAATTGCCCGACGTGACGCGGTCGCTGCAATCGCGTTCGGTGCAGATGGCAGGCATGCTCGGCGTCGACGCGGTTGCCGACAGGGCGGCGGAAAGCGCCGCCGCCGAAAAGAAAGGCGATGCTGCGCCCAAGGCAGCGGCAACCGCGAAGACTGAGGAAGCCAATTAATATGCGGAACACGCGTTACGGGATCTATGCGGCGCTGCTGGCGCTGCCGCTTGCTTCATGCGGGGTGTTCAAGGGCGACGGCGGGCCGAAGACGCCGACGATCGGCGATCGCGTGTCGATCCTGTCGAACGACAACAGCATCAAGGTCGATCCGGCCACCGCGGCGATGGCGGTCGTCCTGCCCGAACCGGCGGTCAATGCGGCCTGGGCCCAGTCGGGCGGCAATGCGTCGAAATCGATGGGCCATCCGGCGCTCGGTGCGACGCGCGCGAAGCTGTGGGAAGCGAGCATCGCGGGAAGCACCAACAAACAGCGTCTCGCCTCGTCGCCGGTGGTCGCCGACAACCGGTTGTTCACCGTCGATACCGATGCCGTGGTTTCGGCCTTTGCCGCCGATACCGGCGCGAAGTTGTGGAGCGCGGCGATCGGCAGTACCGGGAAGGACTTCAAGGATTCGCTGTTCGGCGGCGGCGCCGCGGTCGACGGTAATGTCGTCTATGCGACGAGCGGCGTTGGCGATGTCGCGGCGCTGAATGTCGCCGACGGCTCGGTGATCTGGAAAGTGAAGCCGACCGGTCCGCTGCGCGGCGCGCCGACCATCGCGTTCGGCGGCGTTTATGTGATCAGCCAGGACAACCAGATTTACGCGCTCAATGCAGCCAATGGCGCGGTGCAGTGGCAGGCGACGGCATCGACCGAGGCCGGCAGCGTGTTCGGCGCGGCGTCGCCCGCGGCGGGACAGGGGACGATCGTCGCCGGCTTCTCGTCGGGCGAAGTGCAGGCCTATCGTTACGAAAATGGCCGCGACCTTTGGGAAGACGCGCTCGCGCGCACGTCGATGGCGCTGTCGGTGTCGACGCTCACCGACGTCGATGCCGATCCGGTCATCGACCGCGGTCATGTCTTCGCGCTCGGCCAGGGCGGCCGCATGGCGAGCTATGAGCTCGTCACCGGCCAGCGCAGCTGGGAAATCTCCATCGCGGGCATCTCGACCCCCTATGTGGTCGGCGAGTGGGTCTATGCGATGACCGACGACGGCAAGCTGCTCTGCGTCGCGCGCTCGTCGGGCAAGGTCCGCTGGCTCCAGCAACTCGCGCGTTTCCGCGTCGAAACCGAAAAGAAGAAAAAGGACCCGATCCGCTGGACCGGGCCGATCCTGGCCGGCGGGCGGCTGATCGCGGTCAACAGCGAAGGGACGCTGGCGGAATATTCGCCCACCGACGGATCGCTGCTCGGATCGACCGAATTCAAATCGTCGCTGTCGCAGCCCCCGGTGGTCGCGAACAATATTTTGTACGTCCTCGCGGACGACGGGACGATCACGGCCTGGCGCTGACATAGCGTCCGGGCCGGGGCGGCCCGGATAGGATAGGAAGCAAGCCATGTCGCGACACGCGACGATCGCCATTGTCGGCCGGCCCAATGTCGGCAAATCGACGCTGTTCAACCGGCTCGTCGGCAAGCGCCTGGCGCTGGTCGACGACCAGCCGGGGGTGACGCGCGACCGCCGCGAAGGCGATGCCAAGCTGCTCGGGCTCGAATTCCGCATCGTCGACACCGCCGGCTTCGAGGATCAGGACGCGGCGACCCTGCCCGGCCGTATGCGCGTCCAGACCGAAAAAGCAGTGCGCGAGGCCGATGCGGCGCTGTTCATGATCGACGGCCGCGCCGGGGTCACCCCGCTCGACGAGGAAATCGCGCGCTGGCTGCGCAGCGAGGACACACCGATAATCCTTCTCGTCAACAAGGCGGAGGGGAAACAGGGCGAAAACGGCCTGATGGAGAGCTATTCGCTCGGCTTCGACAATCCGATCGCATTGAGCGCCGAACATGGCGAAGGTGTCGTCGATCTGTTCGATGCGCTCCGCCCGATTGTCGAGGGATATGGCGCCGAAGAGGCCGAAACCCTTCCGCTGGCGCACGGCGAAGAGGATGAGGATGCGCCGCTCGGCCCGATGAAGCTGGCGATCGTCGGCCGCCCGAACGCGGGCAAGTCGACGCTGATCAACCGCATGATCGGCGAAGACCGGCTGATCACCGGGCCCGAGGCCGGGATTACCCGCGATTCGATCCGCGTCGACTGGCAGTGGGAAAAGGACGGCGAGGTCCACGAGATCCAGCTGTTCGACACCGCCGGCATGCGCAAGCGCGCAAAGGTCGTCGACAAGCTGGAGAAACTGTCGGTCGCCGATGCCCTGCACGCGGTCGATTTCGCCGAGGTGGTCGTGCTGCTGCTCGATGCCACGAAAGGGCTCGAGGCGCAGGATCTGCGTATCGCCGACAAGGTGCTGCAGGAAGGCCGCGCGCTGATCGTCGCGCTCAACAAATGGGATATCGCCGAGGATCCGTCGTCGCTGTTCAACGGCGTCCGCACCGCGCTCGACGACGGGCTGAGCCAGGTCAAGGGCGTGCCCGTGCTCAGCATTTCAGGCGCGACGGGTAAGAGCATCGACACGCTGGTGCGCGTCGCGTTCGAACAGCGCGAGATATGGACAAACCGCGTGTCGACCGCGCGGCTCAACCGCTGGTTCGAAGGCGCGGTTACCGCCAACCCGCCACCGGCACCCGGCGGCAAGCGGATCAAGCTGCGCTATATCACACAGGCGCGCACGCGGCCGCCGACCTTCGTGGTATTCGGATCGCGCACCGACGCGCTGCCGGGAAGCTATGAACGCTATCTGGTCAACGGGATGCGAAAGGAACTGGGGTTCCAGGGCGTGCCGGTGCGGCTCAACTTCCGCAACTCGCGCAATCCCTATGACGAGTGACAGGGCTTAAGCGATGGCGCCGCCGGTGACCGTCGATGCGCGCGGGATGCGCTGCCCCTGGCCTGCGCTGCGCCTCGCCCGCGCGATGCGCGACGCGCACGAGGTGCTGCTGATCGCCGACGATCCGCAGGCGGGGCGCGAAGTCGCCGCTTTGGCCGATGAACATGGCTGGCTGGTCGAAGGCGACGCGGTTGCTGCCGATGCGGGGCGCTGGCGCGTGCGGCGCGGTTGATCCAAAACGGGGCGGCTTTGGCCGCGCGCGATCCGTCATTGTAACGTCTTTTTTACCCAAGTTGGGCATGGAACGGCCGGGACCACGGCCGAATATGAATACCAAGGGACAGAACATTGGACGAAATTCTGGTCGATTGGGATGAGTTCCGCGCGACGCGCACCCAGTTGGGCGCCGCTTTCGTACGGATTCTCGGCTATTTTCGTGAGGACGGCACCAAATCGGTCGCCGCCATCGAGGAAGCGATGCGCGCCCGCGACGCGCGCGGCCTCGTCATGCCCGCGCACACGCTGAAGAGCGAAGCGCGCCAGTTCGGCGGCGAGAAGCTCGGCGCGCTGGCCGAGGATATCGAGATGTTCGCGCGGGCTTGCGTCGAAAGCCAGACCAGTCCCGACGAATATTTGCCGCGCGTCGTCGACCTGCGCCGGCTGTTCGAAGAAACGCTGGCCGCGCTCGAGCGCGAAGCCAATCCGCTCGTCCAGCGGCGTCCTTCGGGCTTCGGCCGCGCCGTAAGTTACTGAGCGATCGCGACCCTCTTCATCGGCTGAACCCGCCAGCGCGACAGGCTGCGCCACAGCCATTCGAGCGGCCCATAGTGATAGCGTTCGAGCCAAGGCTTCGACCACAGCAGCATCGCGGCCCACATGCCGAAGCAGAAAAGATAGAGCGGCAGGCGGCCGACGCTTCCGAAGAGGCCCAGCCCATAGCCGTAGAAGATCGTCGTCATCACGATCGAAGTGACGAGATAGTTGGTGAAGGCCATGCGCCCCGCCGCGGCGAGGCGAACGCGCACGGCGTCGTTCGTCGCGGTCTTGATCAGGAACATGATCAGCGCCGCCCAGCCGACGGTCATCAGCGTGTCGAACGGGATCGACAGCGCGATCGTCGACCCGAAGATCGCCACCGCGTCATAGCCCGCGCGCGTTTGATATAGGGCGAGGCCGATCAGCGGCGGCGCGGCCACGAGGAAGCAGGTCAGCGCCCATTTGCGGTAGCGGGCGGCCCCCCATTCCCCGGTCAGCATGCGCGATTTGAACAGCGCCATGCCGATCAGCATCAGGCCGATCGTTTCCCAGGCGAACAGCCCGAGAAAGAAGAGGGGATCGCTTCCCATCTCGCCGGTGCGGTGCGCGACGATGCCCGCATAGCTGCCGAGATAGAGCGCCATCTCCTTTGCATAGGCGGGCGTCGACGGGCCCATGTCGGCATTCATCTGCGCGAGCGCCTCCTTCATGCTCGCCGCGACGTCGGGCGGCAGCGTGCCCGCTTGCGCCATCGCGAGCGACGTCCACAAGCTGCCCGGTACGGCGATGCCGATCAGGAAGAAGGGGATCGACCAGAGCAGCAGCGCCTTCACCGAAAGATTGCGGAACAGGAAGAGCAGCAGTCCGCACATCGCATAGAGGAAAAGGATGTCGCCGAACCAGATCAGATAGAAGTGGATGAGGCCGAAGATCGCGAGCCAGAACATCCGCGAATAATGCGCGCCCGCCGCGCTGCGCCCGGCCGCGGCGGCGCTGTCGATCACGAGCAAAGTGCTTGCCCCGAACAGCATCGAAAACATGCCGCGCATCTTCGAATCGACAAAGACGAAGTTGAAGAACCACGTCGCAACATCGGCGCCGCTGGGCGGCCCGCCGGCGGCGGGGTTCGCATAGGCCGGAAAGGGCAGGGCGAAGGCGACGATGTTCATCGCCAATATGCCCATCACCGCAACGCCGCGAATGGCGTCGAGGGAGACGAGCCGCGCGCCGTCTTTACCAGTTTCGACCATGTCGCCCTTCCGTGCTGTATTATTTAAATATTACAGCCAGCTGCTGATCTGATCCAGCGATTTCTTGCGCATCGCATGGACGGGCACCGTCGCGTCGGGGGCTGGGTGGCCGGCGACCACCAGCATCACCGGCTTTTCGTCGGCGGGGCGCCCGCAAATGTCACGGAGGAAACCCATCGGCGAGGGAGTGTGCGTCAGCGTCGCGAGCCCCGCGTTGTGCAATCCGGTCAGGAGAAGGCCGCAGGCGATGCCGACGCTTTCGGTGACATAATAATTCTGCCGCGATTCGCCGGCCGCGATGCCGCCGCGCCGCTGGCCAAAGACGACGATCAGCCAAGGCGCAATGTCGAGGAATCGCTTGTCCTCATCGGTTCCGAGCGGCGCGAGCGCGTCGAGCCATTCCTGCCCGGCGCGGCTCGCGTAAAATTCGCGCTCCTCTTCCTCGGCGGCCAGGCGGATGCGGTGCTTGATCGCGGGCGATGCGATTGCGGCGAAATGCCAAGGCTGGTGGTTGGCGCCGCTCGGCGCGGTGCCGGCGGCGGCGATCGCCGCCTCGATCACGGCGCGCGGCACGGGTGCGTCGGTGAACATGCGGCAGGTGCGCCGCCGGGCGACATGGTCGCGAAACGCCTCGGCGGCGGCGATGCGCTCGGCATCATTCATCGCGGGCAGCGCGGTATAGGGGATGGTGGCGTGCGGTTTCATGACGCCGGTCTATCGGTGCTGCGGTGATCCCGCCAGCCCCGTTCACACACTATTGACATTTCTGTCAGTAAGACTAGTTTGAAAGCAACACACGATTCCATCGAGGCGAACCATGACCCCGACCATCTTCTCCCACCCCGATCGCCAGCCGCAGAAATTCCGTCCGTTCAAGGCGTTCCAGCACTTTCGCAAGCTGATCAGGGACAAGGAAGACACCGAACAGGTCTTCCACATCTTCGAGAATTTGCCGCGCAAGGGGTTCATGGACGACGCGCGCGCCTTTGTGACAAGCGATTTCGGGCAGAAGTTGATGGAGCGCGAGCCCTATCTGCCCGACCTGCTCGACGATCATGGCTGGATCGACGCTCTGCCCGAAGGCAGTGTGGGCCACGCCTATGTCACCTTCATGCGCCGCGAGGGCCTGTCGGCTGCGGGCCTCGTCGCCGAAAGCGAGAAGATGGGGCGCCCGCAATATGACGATCAGGTGCAATGGTATTCGAACCGCCTGCGCGACACACACGACCTGTTCCACATCCTCACCGGCTATGGCCGCGACGCGCTCGGCGAACAGTGCGTGCTCGGTTTCACCTATGGCCAGACGGGCAATTACGGCAATTTCTTCATCGCCTATGCCGGCGGTTACGAGGTGAAGCGCAGCATCAAGAGCGACGCCCCGGTGTTCGGCGCGATCCGCCAAGGGCAGCGCAACGGCAAGGCATCGAAGGCGATCATCGAACAGGATATCCGCGCGCTGCTCGCCGAACCGCTCGAAGCCGCGCGCGCACGCCTCGGCATCGCCAAGCCGACGCTCTATGAGGAAGCGCACCGTGCGTACCGCAACCGCGGTATCGACCCGTACAACTTCCTCGCTGCAAAGGCCGCGGCGGCCTGAATTCCCGACATCGGCCCGGCGAAGGCCGGGGACCGATGCCGAACCGCTGGCGATCAGGCCGCTTGTTCGGGCCAGACGCGCGGGCTGCGCGGCGTTTCCAGCCGATAGTCGGAATAGGACCGGGCGAAAAATTCCCTGCCTAGCCGTTCGGCGTCGCCGACGGGGTTCGCCGGATCGCGGCGGACCTCGCCGCGGCTGTTGCCAGCCCCGCGTACAACGCCGACGAAGTCCGAACCGGTGTAGCGGGAAAACTCCTGAATCTGGTGGACGATGCCGAGCGCGACGCCGGGATATGTTTCCTCCGACGCCAACACGACGCCGAGCCGTTTGCCGGCCATCGCCGCGAGCGCATCCTCGGACCCCGGATAGGAGGCCGCATAATAACAGAAGCTACGATCGAAGAACGCCTTGATCTGGGCGGACACGCCGTACCAATAGATGGGCGAGCAGAAAACCACCCCGCGCGCGGGCAGAAAATCTTCGAAGAACAGCGCGCGATAGGGGTCGTCGATCGTGCACTCGCCGTCGGGGCGACGGCATTGGCGGCAATCGCGCAGAAAGCCGGAAATATGATCGTCCAGAAACCGCAGCGTGACATCGCTGCCCGCTGCCTCGGCGCCGCGCCGGACGGCGTCGGCCAGTGTCGCGCTGTTACCATTCCGGCGCGGGCTTCCGACAAGAATGAGTAGTTTTTCGGACATATCGGCCAATCCTTTCGTGTTGGGCGCGGCACGGTTGCCGCGTCTTGTTGACGAAAGGGAGTGGCGTTATACTTTCTATCAATCAACTACCTACTATTTTGTTATATACTCACCATCAGGTAAGAATTGGCGATCGTGACGACACGCAATCAACCCTATAATGACGGTCTTGGGCCGGTGTTCGAGATCATCGGCGGGAAGTGGAAGGCGCTGATTCTCTGGGAGCTTCACGATACGCCCGTACGCTTCGGCGCGCTCAAGCGCCGCATCGCCGGGATCAGCGAAAAGATGCTGATCCAGCAATTGCGCGAAATGGAGGCCGACGGCCTTGTCCACCGCGAGATGTTCCATCAGGTCCCGCCGCGCGTCGATTATTCGGTCACCGCGCTGGGGGCTTCGCTCAACGAAGCGCTCACGCCGCTATGCGAGTGGGGGAAACGCAATCTGCAGCCGCCGAGCGCCGGCGGTCAGTGAGGTCGGTCAGCCGAGCTTCGCGATCAGCGCCTGCGCCGCGGCGGGGTTGCGCACCTTCGCGCCGGATATAAAGAAGAGGAAGACGTCGCGGTCGCCCCTGGCCCACTCGCGCGCCTGCTTCGCCCAATGGTCGAGTGCCTTGTCGTCATAACCCGTTTCGACATCCTCTTGGCTGCGCTGGAGCCGTGCGTAGGTGAAGTCGGCGGTCTGTTCGTCGATGCACGGGAATTCGTCGCTGTCGGCGTAGACGACTGCCATGTTGCGTTCTCGAGCCAAGTCGATGAAGGCCGGATCGCGGAAGCTTTCGTCGCGGACCTCGATCGCATGGCGCAGCTTGAGGCCGTCCTGACTGTCGGGAAGCAGGTCGAGGAAGCCCGCGAAATCGTCGCGGTCGAATTTCTTCGTTGCCATGAATTGCCAGTGGATCGGACCCAGCCGGTCGCCGAGCCGCGTCAGTCCCTGCGTCAGGAATTTCTCGATCGACGCCGCGCCCTCGGCCAGCACTTTGCGGTTGGTCGTGAAACGTGACGCCTTGACGCTGAACTTGAAACCGTCGGGCACCGAGGCGGCCCAGTTGGCAAAGCTCTCGGGCTTCTGGCTGCCGTAATAGGTGCCGTTGATCTCGATCCCGGTCAAATGCTGGCCGGCATATTCGAGCTCGCGCTTCTGCGGATGCTTGTCGGGGTAGAATGTGCCCCGCCACGGTTCGAAGGTCCAGCCGCCGACGCCGACATGGATGCTCATGAATCACCACCTATCCCGTTCGTTCCCGGACCTGATCCGGGGTTGTCGAAGCACTGTTCTTCCTTGCAACGGCTAAAGAAAGAACGGCTCTTCGACAAGCTCGGGGCGAACGGGTTAGAGTGTTCGGCGGGGCTTATGCCAGCGCTGCGTCGGCCCCCATCAGGTTCGGAAAAAAGCCCTCATGCGCCTCGCGCAGTTCGGCGAGCGTCACCTGATGGTCGCTTCCCTCGAGTTCGAAGACGATGCGGTCCTTGATCGTGCGACCGACCGGATCGACCGGCACGTCGGCGCGGCCCGCGGCGTCGAGGAAGTCGGCGAGGCAGGTGTCGCAGACGGTGACCAGATAAAGCCCCTGATCCTCGCCGAAGAAGCTTTCGGCGACGCCGAAGGGCTGTTCCTCGCTCACCAGCACGCCGATGTTCGACTTCAAGGCCATTTCGGCAAGCGCGACCGCCATGCCGCCGTCGGACACGTCGTGGCAGGCGGTGATCCAACCGGCGTTGATCGCCCCCCGGATGAAGTCGCCGGTGCGCTTTTCGGCCTTGAGGTCGACGGGCGGCGGCGGCCCTTCCTCGCGGCCCAGAATTTCGCGCAGCCAGACCGACTGGCCAAGATGGCCGGCGCGTTCGCCGACCGCGAGCACGATGTCGCCGGTGCGCTTGAAGCCGATGCCGACCGCCTTGTTCAGATCTTCGATCACCCCGACGCCGCCGATCGCGGGGGTCGGCAGGATCGCGCTGCCGCCGCCGGTCGCCTTGCTCTCGTTATAGAGGCTGACGTTGCCCGAGACGATCGGATAGTCGAGCGCGCGGCACGCCTCTGCCATGCCGTCGAGGCAGCCGGTAATCTGGCCCATGATTTCGGGGCGCTGCGGGTTGGCGAAGTTGAGGCAATTGGTGATCGCCAAGGGCGTGGCGCCGACCGCGCTGATGTTGCGCCAGGTTTCGGCGACCGCCTGCTTGCCGCCCTCGACGGGGTCGGCATAGCAATAGCGCGGAGTACAGTCGGTCGACATCGCGAGTGCGCGGTTGGTGCCGTGGATGCGGACGAGCGCGGCGTCGCCGCCGGTCTGCACCGTGTCGGCGCCGACCTGGCTGTCATATTGCTCCCAGATCCAGCGGCGGCTGGCGATGTCGGGCGTGCCCATCAATGTCTTGAGATCGGCGGCGACGTCCTGTGTCTCGGGGACGTTCGTCAGTTCGACCTGCTTGGGCGTCGCGACGTGCGGGCGGTCGTAGAGCGGGGCATCGTCGGCGAGCGGAGCGAGCGGGATGTCGCAGACGATCTCGCCATGATGTTCGAGCACCATCCGCCCCGTATCGGTGACGGTGCCGATGACCGCGAAATCGAGCTCCCATTTGTGGAAGATCGCTTTCGCAAACTCTTCCTTGCCGGGCTTCAGCACCATCAGCATGCGTTCCTGCGATTCGGACAGCATCATTTCGTATGCCGTCATGCCCGTTTCGCGCTGCGGCACATCGTCCATCTTGAGGTGGAGGCCGACGCCGCCCTTCGACGCCATCTCGACCGACGAGCTGGTGAGGCCCGCGGCGCCCATATCCTGAATCGCGACGATCGCGTCCGACGCCATCAGCTCGAGGCACGCCTCGATCAGCAATTTTTCGGTGAAAGGGTCGCCGACCTGCACCGTCGGGCGCTTTTCCTCGGCATCCTCGCCGAAGTCCGCGCTTGCCATCGTCGCGCCGTGGATGCCGTCGCGGCCGGTTTTCGAGCCGACATAGACGATTGGATTGCCGACGCCCGATGCGGCCGAATAGAAGATCTTGTCCTGCTCGGCGACGCCGACGGTCATCGCGTTGACAAGGATGTTGCCGTCATAGGCCTTGTGGAAATTGACCTCGCCGCCGACGGTCGGGACGCCGACGCAATTGCCATAGCCGCCGATGCCGTGGACGACGCCCGAAATGAGGTGCTTCATCTTCGGATGGTCGGGGCGGCCGAAGCGCAGCGCGTTGAGGTTCGCGACCGGACGCGCGCCCATGGTGAAGACGTCCCGCAAAATGCCGCCGACCCCGGTCGCCGCGCCCTGATAGGGTTCGATATACGACGGGTGGTTGTGGCTCTCCATCTTGAAGATCGCGGCGAGCTTCTTGCCGTCCGGGCCGGTGCCGATGTCGATGACGCCGGCATTCTCGCCGGGGCCGCAGATCACCCAGGGCGCCTCGGTCGGCAGTTTCTTCAAATGGATGCGCGAGCTCTTATAGCTGCAATGCTCGGACCACATGACCGAGAAGATGCCGAGTTCGACGAGGTTCGGTTCGCGCCCGATCGCGTTCAGGACGCGATCATATTCCTCGGGCGAGAGCCCATGCTCGGCGACGATTTCGGGGGTGATAGCGGGCGCTTGCTGAGTCATGGCGCGCCTTTAGAGCTTCCCCTCCCGAATTGGAAGCGCCGTGACGGAGTCGATTTTGACCCAGTGCAAGGCGCGAGGAGGGCGCAATGTCATCGCATTGTGACCGACGAGCAGCGCCGCAATGGGCCAAAATCGACCCGCCCCTCCGGGGTCGAGCCGGGCCGCCCGCTGGACGGCGTCGCGGCGCTTGCACGGGCTACCAGCCCGCGCGGCGCCCCACTCCTTGCCAGCGAACGGCCCGGCTCGATCACGGCGTTTCCAATTCGGGAGGGGAAGCTCTTGGCACAGGCGCAAAACGAACAGACCCCATGATGCGAAAACATCATGGGGTCTGCGGTCGGAGCTTGTTTTAGCGCGAAGCGAGCGTGGTCGTCTCGACCTTGAGCGGTTCGACGTCGCGGAGCGTGAAGCTGACCTGCTGCGAGCCGACGGTGCCGCGGACGCGGTGGCTGCCAACGCGGAGCGTGAACGGCTTGCCGGTGCGTTCCTCGACGCCGCTGATGACGCGGGTGTCGCCCACCTTGGTGACGGTATAGCTATAGGTCGAGCCTTCATGCTCGAAACGCTTGACCGGTTCGTCCTTGGCGAGCGCGGCGGTCGGCGCCAGCGCGAGCAAACCAAGGGCGGGGAGAATATAGTTTTTCATGGTGCAAGTCCTTGTCGGTTGAACAAAACTTGCCTTCGAGCCCCTCTCTTCTTGTGCGGTGCAACATGGCCGGCGAGGCGCGCGCCAGCAATTGCAAAAAACCGAAGCGTGATTGCGCTGAAGCGAAAGGGTCAGCGGGGCAGGCGCCGCCGGCCCGCTCCCGCCCAAGCCGCGGTACCGGCAAGCAACGCGTAAGCGAAGAGCATCGTCGCCGGGATGGCGAGCGAATAGACAGGCTCCTTTGGCCCGAACCAGTCGGTCGCCTGCGCAAAGGCGAGAAGTCCGGCGAGAATCCACAGCCGGCGATTGCCCGCGGAGGCTTCGGTACGGCGGGCATAATAGAGAAAGGCGGCGCCGATCAGCAGTATTTCCAGCGACATCGCAATCATCGGATGATTCCATAGTCCGAGCCCCAGCTTCGGCGGTGCGCCATAGAGCGTGAGATCGGGGATATGGACGAGCAGGTCGATAAACCAGTGCGAGACGACCACCAGCGCGGCGCCGATCGCAGCCTCGCGGCACTTCGTGGCGAGTTGGACCAGCAGGCCGAAGGCGACGGCCCAGAGCGCCGCGCCGAGCAGGCTATGCGTATAGGGCATATGATGGAGGTCCATCGGGTTCATCGCGGTGATGCCAGGGACGATGCGCATCGCCTCGATCCTGGGGGTCAGCAGCAAGGCGAAGCCGATGTCGACAAGCTGCGCCGCGACGAACAGCGTTCCGAGCCCCGCCGCCCGTGGGCGGGCTGCGGCGACCAGCGCCGGGGCGAAATGGCCGATGAACATGGTGCGACGCTATCGGGCAAAATCACCACGTCAAGCTTGACCGCGAGGGGGCGAAGGGGCCAAAGCAGGGGCCATGACGGACACCCCCGACCCAGCTGCCGCGCCCGACATCGCCTCGCTGTCGTTCGAAGCCGCGATGGGCGAGCTTGAAACGATCGTGCGGCGGCTCGAAAGCGGCGACGTCAGCCTTGAGGAATCGGTGACGCTTTACGAGCGCGGCCACGCGCTGCGCGGCCATTGCGAAGCGCGGCTTGCGGCGGCGCAGGCGCGGATCGAGCAGGTCAGCCTGGGTGCCGACGGCCGTCCTGCGGGAACCACCCCCTTCGGCGAAAGCTGATCGGTCATGGCGCTCGCCGACGACCAGCTTTCGCGGGGCACGAAATTGCTGCTTTCGACCCAGGCCGAGGTCGTGGCGGGGATCGACCGGTTGTTCGACCAGTTGCTGCCCGTGCCCGCCGACCCGCGTGGGCCGCTCTATGAAGCGATGCGCCACGCGGCGATCGCCGGCGGGAAACGGCTGCGTCCGATGCTCGTCCGCGCGGCCGGCGACCTGTTCCACGTCGATCGCGCGCTGACCCTGCGGGTCGGCGCGGCGGTCGAGGCGATGCACGTTTATTCGCTGATCCACGACGATTTGCCGTGTATGGACGACGACGATATGCGCCGCGGCAAGCCGACGGTGCACAAGGCGTTCGACGAGGCGACGGCGGTGCTCGCGGGCGATTCGCTCCACGCCCTCGCCTTCGAATGGCTGTGCGACCCGGCGACCAGCTCCGACCCGTTCGTGCGCGGCGAGCTTTGCTGCGAACTTGCGCGCGCCGCGGGGCCGGCGGGCATGGCGGGCGGGCAGATGATGGATCTCGCCGCCGAAACATCGGATTTCGACCTGCCGACGGTGACGCGGCTCCAGCAGCTCAAGACCGGCGCGCTGATCGCCTTTTCGGTCGAGGCGGGTGCGATACTCGCGCGCATCCCGCCCGAGGGGCGGCGCCCCTTGCGCGGCTATGCGCGCGACATCGGGCTGGCCTTCCAGATCGCCGACGACATCATGGATGTCGAAGGCGACGAGGCGCTGGCGGGCAAGGCGCTGCACAAGGACGAAGCCGCGGGCAAGGCGACCTTCGTGACGCTGATGGGGCTGGAGCGCGCGCGCGAACAGGCGACGCTGCTCGTCGAACAGGCGATCCAGCATCTTGCCGGCTTCGGCGAAGAGGCGGCGCTTTTGCGCGCGATCGCGCGCTATGTCGTGGAAAGGGACCGTTGATGCGGGTGGGGGTTTATCCGGGCACGTTCGATCCGATCACGCTCGGCCATATGGACATCATCCGGCGCGGCGCAAAGCTGGTCGACCGGCTGGTGATCGGGGTGACGACGAACATCACCAAGTCGCCGATGTTCGACGACGACGAACGCATCGCGATGGTGAAGGCCGAGGTCGCGTCGATCGAGGGCGACATCCGCGTCGTCGGCTTCAACTCGCTGCTGATGGATTTTGCCGAGCGCGAGGGGGCGAGTGTCATCGTCCGCGGGCTGCGCGCGGTCGCCGACTTCGAATATGAATATCAGATGGCGGGGATGAACCAGCAGTTGAACGACCGGATCGAAACGATCTTCCTGATGGCCGACGTCGGCTTGCAGCCGATCGCTTCGCGTCTGGTCAAGGAAATTGCGATCTTCGGCGGCGACATCCATAAATTCGTGACCCCCGCGGTGCGCGAGGCGGTCACCGCGCGTATCGCCGAACGCGGCCTTCGCCAGGGCGAAGGGTGATACCATCCATTGAGCGTTCAGCTTTTTCCAGCTAGGGCGCGCCGGACGGGGCGCAATTCCGGAATGTTACACAAAGGCCGATCCAGCATGAAATCTTCCTTCCGCCCCTTGGTATTGACGGCGATGGCGTTCGGTCTCGCGACGGCCGCCGTGGCGCAGGAAGCGCCGCCCGCGCCCTCGCCGAACCCCGAGGGAAGCCAGCCGGCGCCGCCGGTGGAAACACCCGCTCCGGCGCCGGCCGAAACGCCCGCCCCCGCGCCCGAGGCGGCCGACGGGACGCCGGCGGCGGACGCGCCCGCAGTTCCGGCAATGGCGCCCGAGCAATATATGGGCGTCCCCGAATATATGCTCAACCTCGACCTCTCGACGGGCGGGCGCGTGGTGATCCAGCTCTATCCCAACGTCGCGCCGAACCATGTCGAGCGCATCAAGCAGCTTGCGCGCGCGGGCTTTTACGACGGGATCAAGTTCCACCGCGTGATCGACGGATTCATGGCGCAGACGGGCGACCCGACCGCGACGGGGCAGGGCGGGTCGCAGCTTCCCGACCTCAAGGCCGAATTCAATCCGACCCCGCACCTGCGCGGCACGCTGTCGATGGCGCGCGCGCAGAGCGAGGACAGCGCGAACAGTCAGTTTTTCATCATGCTCCAGCCGCGCTTCTCGCTCGACCGCCGCTACACCGCCTTCGGCCGCGTCGTGTCGGGAATGCAGTATATCGATGCGATTCATAAGGGCGAGCCGCCTGAAGTGATGTCGCGCATGGTCCAGGTTTCGGTCGCCGCCGACAACAAGCCGATGCCGCCGGCATCGATGCTGACCGAGACGGTGCCCGCGCCTGCCGTAGTGCCCACCGTGACGGCTGACGAGCTCAACGCCCCGATCAGCCAGTAATCCGGGGAGGCGCGCGAACCATCATGCGCGTCGACGCCTTCGATTTCGAGCTGCCCAGTGAACGCATCGCGCTGCGCCCCGCGCGCCCGCGCGATGCGGCGCGCATGCTTGTCGTCGATGGCGGGGACATTAGGGATGCCGGGGTGCGCGATCTGCCGGCGTGGTTACGCCCCGGCGATTGCCTCGTCTTCAACGATACGCGCGTCATCCCGGCGCAGCTCGAGGGGCGTAGAGGCGACGCGAAAATCGGCGCGACCTTGCACAAGCGGATCGACCTCCGCCGCTGGCAAGCCTTCGTACGCAACGCCAAGCGGCTGCGCGTCGGCGAGACGGTCGATTTCGGCGCAGGCGTCCAGGCGCTCGCCGAGGAGCGGCTGGCCGACGGCAGTTTCATTCTCGCCTTCGCCGGCGACGAGCCGGTCGAACTGCTGCTCGAGCGCGCAGGCACGATGCCGCTGCCGCCCTATATCGCGGGCAAGCGCGCGACCGACGCCGACGACCGCCGCGACTATCAGACGATGTTCGCGCGCGAGGATGGCGCGGTTGCAGCGCCAACCGCCGCGCTGCACTTTACGCCGACGTTGCTCGAAGCCGTCGCGGCGGCCGGAATCCGAAGCGAGACGCTGACGCTTCACGTCGGCGCCGGAACCTTTCTGCCGGTGAAGGCAGACGACACCGACGACCATATCATGCACGCCGAATGGGGACGGATCGACGCCGCGACCGCCGCCCGCCTCAATGCGGTCCGCGCGGGCGGCGGGCGCGTGATCGCGGTCGGGACGACCAGCCTGCGCCTGCTCGAAAGCGCCGCCGCCGACGACGGCACCATCGCGCCCTTCGCGGGCGACACCGCGATCTTCATCACCCCGGGCTACCGCTTCAAGGCTATCGACGGGCTGATGACCAACTTTCATCTGCCGCGCTCGACCTTGTTCATGCTGGTCAGCGCGTTGATGGGGTTGGAGACGATGCAGGCGGCATACGCCCACGCCATCGAAGCCGAATACCGCTTCTACAGCTATGGCGATGCCAGCCTGCTGCTGCCGCGTCAGAGCGACCGGTCGGCATAGATCGCCATCGCCTCGGCGATGAATTCGGGGCAGCCAGGCAAGTCCCCGGCATCATAGGTACCCCGAAATTCTGGGTTTTCGACATAATAGCGCCCGAGGCCCTTGAACGCCGCGGCATCGGGCGTCCAGCTGTGCGAGACCCAGCGATAATGGCGGTCGGTCACCGCCTGCACCGTTTCGGAGGCGGGATCGGCGCCCTCGCGGAACAGGCGCAGGAAGTCGGCGCGGATCGCCTCCATTTCGGCCTGGATCGCGGCGACCTGTTCCTTGCTGAAGGTCCGTGCCTTTGCCTGGGCGGCTGCGACGGCATCCTTGCCCCAGAATTCCTCGGCCTCGCGCTGCCAGCGGTCGCGCGTTTCGGGGGCGATGCCAGCGTAATAGTCGTTGTCGTTCATGTCCTCGTCCTTTTCCAATGATGCGATCGTGCGATCGATGGTGCGGATGAGGGTCCGATAATGGCCGATCCGGCCTTCCAGAGCGGCGCGGTGCTCATGCAGCGCGGCCAGCGGGTCGAACGCCGGATCGTCGAGCACGGCGGCGATCTCCGCCAGCGGCAGGCCGAGTTCGCGGTAAAAGAGGATCTGCTGCAGCCGCAGCAACTCCTCCCTGCCGTAATAGCGATAGCCGTTGGTGCCAACATGGCCGGGCTTCAGCAGGCCGATGGCATCATAATGATGCAGCGTCCTGACGCTGATACCCGCTGCCTTCGCCACTTGCCGAACCGTCCGCATTCACCGTCTCCTCATTGCGGGACGGACCTATCGGGGATGACGCAGCGTAAGGGTCAAGCCCTAATGTGCGTGCAGCGAGGGGCGCTAATATTCTATCGTGATCCGGACCTTGTCGGGCTCTACGCCGGCCAACGTGGCGATTGCTTCGCGGCTCGTCTCGATCAGTTCATGCAGCCGGTTCGTCGTCGCCGACGGCTCGGGCGAAGCGGCGGCGGGCGCTCCGGCGAGCAGTTCGCGTTCGGATAGGCCAAAAACCTCGGCCAGCGCGATCAGGTTGCTGCGCCGCGGCATCGTCTTGCCGCTTTCCCATGCCCAGATGCTCGGCTTGCTGAAGCCCGTCCGGTTTGACAGCTCGACGCGGCTGAGACCGCGTTCCTGCCGCAACCGAAGCAGCCGGTCGGCCAGCAACTCGCTGTCCGCCGCGACGGTGGCGGGGTCCACGTCCTGCGGGAGTGGATTGCGCAGCTGCGCGGCGCTGAGCGCGGCGCGCGAGAGCGGCCGGTCGAAACGGCAACCGGCGAGTGCCTCGCTTCGCCACACGATGGACGCCGTGCAGTCGGGCGTTTCGGGCAAGCTCACCGTGATCCGTTGGCCGATGTCGAGATCGGAGGTGGTTTCGATCAGCATCCCGGTGGCCGACAGATTGTGGATGATGACGGCGGTGCCCTGCTGGCCGTCCAGCGACCCCGAGGTTTCCAGACGCATGTGCATGCGCGCGGCGCCGCGCGCTCCGTCGGCGGCGTCCTTTTCCTGTTCGATCATCGCGTGAATGGGCATGGGCCAGCCCTATGCGGGGCAATCGGTTGTGGAGTGGTTAAGGGCGGGGGCACACTATGGAGCCATGCTCTCGGGGATATGGCTCAGCAAGATCGATCCGCGGCACGCGAGCCGAAGCGTGCGCCGATTGCGACCGGTCAAGCACCGTCTTTCCGCGGATTTCCGGCGTTTTTCGATTTGCCGATCTGCTAAAAGTTAACTTATATCGAAATATGAAGTTAAGCTTTTTAAGCTTCTTGTCCCGATTTTGGACGCTGTTGGGCCCGGGCTCGCTGGCGCACGGGGGCAGTTAACCCTAGATAGCCGCCAAAATGCAGCATTTCCGTGGAAGTTGAAGGGCATCGGCGTCCGGCCGATTTTCCGTCGGTCCAATTTTATGGGTGTGAACCTAACTTAATCTCTGTAGTAAGTTTTTCTTAACGGAGGGGGGTGAGTCGGGTCGCGACTCCCCGGGCGTCGGGGGATGCCCAAAGGTCATCCGCAAAGCGGGGCCGGAAACCGTTTGGTTTTTTGGGGGGTTGAGTCATGAGGTTCATGCTCTTTGCGCTCGCCGCGGCGGCTGTCGCTGTGCCTGCGAACGCGAAAGAAATCCAGAACGTCCGATCACTCGACATCGCGGTCAGCGGTGCCATCCGCCAGCATTGCGCGATGGGTAGCGTCCAGGACATGGATTTCGGCAATCTCGAACGCCGCGGCCTCGGCATCGAAACGCGCGTCGCGTTCGATTGCAATGTCCCTTTCACGATGACGATCAAGGGCGCTCGCGGCGGCTTGACCCACACGACGATGCCGAACGGGCAGGGCCCGTACAGCGGTGTCCTTCCCTATAATCTGGCCGTCGAAATGCCGGTGCGACTGCCGTCGCAGCAGGTGGTGAGCCGGTCCTTCAACAGCCGTCAGCTTTTGGCGGGGGGCGTCATTTCCAGCAACGGCGGCATCGCCACCGACGGCATGCGCCTGGCGGTCGAACTCGGCGAGCCTTCGGGCGAAGCCGGACTGCTTGCCGGCGAATATTCGGAGACGATCACGATCACCGTTTCCCCGATTTAGCGAATTCGTCCGCGGGCGAACCGCGGACGGTAGCCGGAAGAGTAGGCACCGCTGCTCTCCCGGTCTCCGACCAGACCGGTGCAGGTATTGGGCCGCGATCGGCAAATGCGCCGGGGCGGTATAATAGAGGGAAGAAGATTATGAAGAAGATCCTTAGCGGCACCGTCGCCGCCATCGCGCTTATCGCGACGCCGGCCGTCGCGCAGACGAACCAGAAGCACTATGCTGGTACGGGTTCGGTCAGCATTCCGTTTCTTGGCAGCGTTCCCGTAAACTATCAGATCACGAACCCGCAGCCGGTGAACATCCCGTTCCTCGGCCCGGTCAACGTCGGTGAAGCTCTTGGCGACCTTGGCGTCGCGCTCCAGGTCGGCACGCGCTACCGCGCTCAGGCCGACGCTCCGAGCGACAGCGAAACGGCGACCCCGACCGTCAACGTCGAATTCTCGCTGAGCGGCACCGTCAACCGCGACTGCTCGTTCTATGCCGGCAACAACTCGAACGCCCGCAACATCGACTTCGGTGTCATCGGCGTTCGCACTGGCGACAACGAAAACGTCAACTCGGCGTTCGAAATGGTCGGCCCGGCCGAAGCCAACATCGACACGCTGACCGCCGGCTGCAACACCAACAATGTCGTCGAAATCAACAAGAACGACATCCGCGGCCTCGTGAACCAGAACCCGGGCGGTTATGACACCGACGAGTTCCAGGCGAACATCCCGTACGAAGTGACCGCTTCGTGGACCGGCGTTGCGCTGAACGCGCAGACCACCGGTACGCCGCAGTCGCTCAACGTTCCGACCACCGGCAACGCCGGCCAGAAGCAGCAGGGCGCATGGCGTTCGCGCATGGACATCGACATTGTCGCTCCGGCCGTGACGAACAAGGGCCTGGTCGCTGGTGATTACACCGGCACGACCACGCTGACGCTTCGCGCTCTCTAAGCGTAGCTGAATAGGGAAAGGGGAAAGAGCGATCTTTCCCCTTTCTTTATGGTTTGATGCGATTATGTCCGCAGATCGGGACAGGGGGATGATCATGACCGCTTTGGCGACGATGAAGCGTCATGCACGCACGCTGTTGGCTGCGTTTGCGGCGCTGGCATTGATTGTCACCCCGGCGCTGGCGATGCGCGTGTCGCCGATGGTCGTCGAGATGGAATCGCGCGGCACCAACGCGGTGGCGCGGATCGAGGTCCAGAATATCAACCCCGGTAATCTGGCGTTCCAGACGCGCGTTTTCCGAATGGAAATCGACAAGGACGGGAATATCGTCGAAACCCCCGCTGACCAGGATTTCCTGGTTTTTCCGCCGCAGGGCGTGCTGCCCGCTGGCGGTCGTCAGGTCGTCCGCCTGCAATGGGTGGGCGGCGCCGAATTGGCCGCATCGCAGGCCTATTATGTTTCGGTCGAGCAATTGCCGGTCGCCTTCGAACCCGGCGCTGCCGATGCGATCGGCGCACAGGTGCAGGTGCTCTATAACATGCGCGCGCTGGTCGTCGTGGCGCCCCCCGGAGCGAAACCCGACGTGAAGGCGACCACGGTCAAGCAGGTAATGTATCAACCCCCCGCGCCGCCGGGATCGAAAGAACTGCCGCCGATGCAGGACGGGGTGGAAATCACCCTGCGCAACGACGGCCGCCGCCATGCGATGATGTCGAATTTCGGCTGGCAGCTGGAAGGCACCGGCACCGACGGCAAATGGCTGCGCGTCGACATCTCGCCCGAAGAACTCAATCAGGCGGTCGGTACCGGCTATGTTCCCGCCCAGGGTGAGCGCGTCTTCCGCGTGCCCGTTCCCGGTTTCGGCCCCGGCCCGATCAAACTCTCGTTCAAACAGTGAAAGCCCGATTGACCCTGTGCTCGGTTGCGCTGTCGGCGCTGTGCGCAAGCACGGCCGCTGCGCAGGTGTCGATCCCCTTGCCGCAGGGCTCGCGGCCTTCGCCGCCGGCGCAAGACCCGGGCACGCCCACGACTATTCCGTTGCCGGGCACGCCGATCCCCCCGATCCCGACACCGACACCGGTGATGCCTCAGCTTCCGATCGGGGCTCATGGTCGTCCGGATATCAATCCCTACGACCGCGACATCGAAATGACGGTGCCGCTGACATTTCAGAGCAGCAGTCTGGGCGATATCCCGATGCTGCTCACCGCGGACGACCGCTTTCTGCTCGAATCGGCGACCTTCCTGCGCTTGATGCAGCCGGTGCTGAACGAAGAGGCGCATGCGGAGCTGTCGTCGCACCTCGTGTCGCTACCTAATTTCGGCCCCGACGATCTCGGCAAGACCGGGGTTCAGCTGACGTACGACCCCAGCACGCTGGCGGTGGTCGTGGTCGCGGTGTCGGCCGAACAGCGCGCGATCAAGGATATTTTCGCGCCGCCGCGCGAAGACGCGAACGATGTGTCGTTGCAGCCCGCGGGGTTTTCGGCCTTCCTGAACCTCAGCGCGATCCAGAGCTATTTGTGGGAGGGCGACCAGGCCGATCCACCGACGATCAACTTCGACGGTGCCGTGCGGCTCGGCCGCTTCGTTTTCGAGGGCGACGCACAGCTGGGGCAACAGTTCGGCGTGAGCGGGGACAGTTACAAATTCACGCGCAACTATGCGCGCCTGGTTTACGACGAGCCCGAGGATTTCCGGCGCTGGTATCTCGGCGATCTCGATCCCGAAATTCGCGGCCAGCAATCCTTCGTCGAAATGGGCGGGATCGGCGTGCTGCGCCAGCGCCGCCGTTTCAACAGTTTCCGCTCGGCGATCCTGCAGGCCAATCGCCAACTCGTGCTGCAACGCGAATCGACCGTTCGTTTCATGCGCAATGGGTCGCTCTATCGCGAGGTCCGGCTGCAGCCCGGCCGTTACGATTTCAGCTCGCTGCCGCTGATCGCGGGCAGCAACGATGTCGATATTCAGGTCACCGACAACAGCGGCGCGGTGCAGAACCTGTCGTATCAGCAATATCTCGACCCGATCGATCTCGATCCCGGCGATTATGAATATGGCGCCTTTTTCGGCCCGACCAGCCGGACCTTCGGCGGCGCGCCCGACTATCGCGGGCCGGTCGCTTTCTCCGGATTCTTTCGCAAGGCCTTTTTCAATCGCCCGGCGATCGGCGTCGGTCTTCAGGCGAGCAAGGATGTCCAGACGCTGACAGGGCAGACCCAGTTCGTCCTTCCCAACGGCGGTCGGCTGCTGCTCGATGCCGGCGGCAGCAATTCGAAAACGGCCGGAACGGGTTTCGCCGGCGGGGTCAGCTACGAACATTTCATCGATCGCGACGGACTGTCCGACAGTTTCACGCTGCGCGCCGATTATCTGTCGCCCCGCTTTGCCAATCTGGGCAACATCGACGGGATCAACACCACCTCGGCAACGGTGAGCGGGCAATATTCGCGGCAGCTTTCGATGCGCCTGACCGCGACGGCATCGGCCTCTTATCTCAAGGGTCGCGGCGACGTCGGCGACAGCTATCGCGTCGCGGCGACGGGCTTTTATCGGATCGACCGGCGCTGGACGATCCGCGCGGGCGTCGATTACGCCAAATTCCCGTCGGCCTTCTCGCGCGGGAACGGGGTCAGTTTCAACGTCGGTGTCGTCTTCCAGCCCGACTATCGCCGCCGGGCCGAGGCGCGGTACGAGAGCCGCGACAATCTCGGCGAGCTTTCCTACAACCAGAGCGGTCTGAACCAACTCAACAGCGTCGGCTTTGGCGGAGTCGTCACGCGCGACGACAACAGCGCACGTGCGCTCGGCTATGCGACCTACTCCGCCAATCGTTTCGATGCGTCGATCAGCCACGCGACGTTCGGGCCCAATCTGTCGGACGTGGCCGACCTCAACGTCACGACGGTCCGGGTCGGCACCTCGTTGGCCTTTGCCGACGGCAGCTTCGGCATCGGGCGGCGGATCAACGACAGTTTCATGCTGCTGTCGCCGCACAAGAACCTTGGCAAGCGCAGCGTGGTCGCCGGACAGTCGCTGGCCGAGAATAATTATATCAGCAAGAGCGGCCCGTTGGGGGCCGCGGTCAACAACTTCCTTGGCTCCTACGCCACCCAGTCGGTACAATATGACGTCGAGGATCCGCCGACGGGCTACGACACCGGTCCGGGCGTGTTCCGCGTCCATCCGCCGTACAAGAGCGGCTATGCGGCGCGTATCGGCACCGACGCGTTCGCGAGCGCGATGGGAACGTTGATCCTTGCCCCCGACAAGCCGGTGTCGCTGATCGGCGGGCGTGTGACGATGCTCGATGTCAAGGACGGCGAAAGCCCCAAGCCAATCCCCTTCTTCACCAATTCGATCGGACGCTTCGCGATTACCAACCTGTTGCCCGGACGCCGTTATCTTGTCGAAACCTATGGCCCCAATGGTACAATCGACCGGAGCTTCGAATTCACGGTTCCGGCGGACACCGACGGCCTGTTGAACCTTGGTACGGTTCGCCCCGGTTCGAAAAATTAGGAGGCATTATGCTGCGCCCAATCCTGTTCCTCGCTGCGACAGCACTGACGATGCCGCTTTATGCGCAGGCGCCGACGCCGGGCGCCGCTGTTCCCGGTGCGGAATGTCTTGTTCGGATCAACGCGACACCGCAAAGCTGGTTGATCCAGGGATATGACCCGTTTGACGGAGCCATTCCCGAGGGAACGTTCGGGATCACTTTCGTGAACGAGGGCACCGGCGAATGCCGCTTCTCGCCGGTGTTTGAACTCGTCCAGCCGCCGTTCGGCCTGTCGAAGGGCAGCGGAAAGCGGATCGGCTACGCGCTGCTCAACCTGACCGATACGCAGGATGTGACGCCGCGCGCGGGGCGTACGCAGCGCAATCCGTCGCAACGAATGCTGACACTCGGGGCCGGCGGGTCGCGCACCCTGTTGTACAAGCTCGTCGCCGACGCCGACGATGTGAAGGATTCGGGTATTTTTACCCAAGATGTGACGATCGAGGCGCAGGACGACAGCTTCCGTTCGCTCGGCGGCGCACAGCTCGTCCTCGGCATCAATGTCCTGCCCTCGGCGCGGATCGGCCTTGCCGGCGCCTACACGATGAGCGACGGGCATGCGGTAGTCGACCTTGGCGAACTGCGTCCCGGCGTCGCGCCGGTGCCGCTCCAGCTTCGTGTCGCCAGCACCGGTTCTTACGACCTCAATGTCACCTCGGCCAATTCAGGCCGTCTGCGGCTCGGTTCGAGCGACTGGTATGTGCCGTACAGCCTTGCGATCGGCGGCAACTCGGTCAATCTGACGGGCGTGCGCACGATATCCGGGCAGGCGAATGGCGGGCTGCGCCGCGAAGCACTGCCGATTCAGTTCCTGATCGGTGATACCTCGGATCGGCGCGCCGGGGTGTATAGCGACGTCGTCTCGATCTCGGTGACCGCACGCTGACGCGGCCTGCTTCGCCCGGCCTCGATTGTCAATTTTCTGACGCCCCTTAACTGAATGTTAGATTCGCGAGCCTAGATAATCATCCAAAGCTTCGGCCTACTGGCGGAAAGGTTACGGATGATCAGGAAATTCTCGCTCGGCCTTGCGAGTGTCGTGCTCGTTGCGGCGCCGACGACTGCCATGGCGGCGTCGTTCGGTTTCAACCTCCGCCTGACGGTGGCTGTGCAGTGCAAGGTGCAGCACCAGGCGACCGGATTCGGTGTCATCAGCGGTAACGCCGTGTCGCTCGGAACCTTCCGCGAATATTGCAACGCGCCGACGGGCTATGATCTGGTGATCAATTACGCGCCGGGCTCGCTGGAAGGAACCCGGATCATCGCGGGGAGCGACGAGATCATTCTTAACGGCTCGGGCCAGGCCGTGCTCAGCCGCGCGACGGGACCGCGGATCAGGGAGCGGCCGATTGCGGCTGTCCCGGGCGAACAGGGTTTCGATACCGATCGCTTCGAATTGCGGATCATTCCGACCTGACGCGATGCGTCCTGAATTATCGAAGCTATTACGGGGGCGTGGTCGCCGTGCTGCGGGCTAAATCTCGATAGTCAGCTTGATATTGGCAGGTGCGACGCCTGCGGCCTTCGCAATCTGCTCCTTTGCCCGGGCGACCAGATCGCGCAGGCTTTCGGTCTCTTCCAGCCCGAGAAGCTCGTGAATCTCGACGCCGAGCTCATTCGCCAGCACTTCCACCCGGCCGGCCTTGGGCCGGGCCTTGTCGAGTTCCCACGCCGAGATTGACGGTTCGCTGACGCCCAGCCGCGCGGCGAGCTGCCCCTGCGTCAAACCCTTTGCGGTGCGCAACCGCAGCAGTCGGGTTCCAAAACTCTCGGCGGACGATGCCGGGCGATTTTCGGCCGTATCAGGCTCGGATTCGGCGGTAACGCCGCGGAGCTGTGCGGCGCTCAGCGTCGCGGGCGAAATCGGCATTTCGAACTGGCATCCGGCGAGGCGGCCGCTGGTCCAGATGACTTTCGTCGCCATCTTCCCGCTGTGTGGCAAATTGACCTCGATCACCTCGCCGATTTCCAGCTGCGCGCCGCTTTCGACCAGCATCCCAGTCGCCGAAATATTATGGACCAGCGCCTCGATCTCGGCGCCCGTCGCCTTCGACCCGTGCAGCGGCAATCGCAGTTGCCGGCGCGATGCGCGGCCCTTGCCAGCGTATCGCGGAACTTCGTTCAGATAGACGGTCATTGCCATGGGCAATCCATCGCGAGACCGATATTAACATTTGGCTTCGCGGGAAGGTTAATAGGACGGATTGCGCGAAAGTCACCGCGGCGCGAGAGGAGGGTGCGATCACCCTCAAATTCCTTTGATGTTTCGCTTTGGGGCAGACCCTTGGATATTTACTGTATCGCAATCTGTTGCCGCGCATAGCGGCTGGGCAGTGGGGTTCAGATAAAGAGTTTGTTGGATGGATGTGCCATCGCGGATCGATTCCGGCTACCGGGGACAGGAGGATACCGAAGAAGGCCAGCGCGGCTTTTTCGGTAAGATCGGTTCCCGTATCGGCAAGCAGCGCGGCGAGGCCGCAGCGAATCTGCACATGCACGACGCGCTCATGCTGCTTCGCAATTATGAAGAAAGTGGCCAAGGCTGGTTCTGGTCGACCGATGCCAAGGGGCGGCTGACCTATATCACCGATTCGGTAGCGCGGTTGATGGGGCGAACCGGCGGCGCGCTGCACGGCACCGCCTTTACCGATCTGTTCCTGCCCGTCGACAGCCAGGGCGAGCGCCAGCGCACCTTGCCTTTCCTGCTGACCAAGCAATCGAAATTCCACGAACTGCCGCTGCGCAGCGCGTTCGAGGGCGACGATCGCTGGTGGGCTATCTCGGGCCGGCCGCAATTCGACGGTTCGGGCAAGTTCACCGGCTACCGGGGAAGCGGCACCGATATCACCGAACAGCGCCGTTCGGCCGAAGACGCGTCGCGGCTCGCGCTCTATGACTCGCTGACCGGTCTCGCCAACCGCTTCAACATCTCGAAAAAGCTCGACGCGACGCTCGCGGCCTTCGCTCAGCAGCAACGCTCGTGCGCAATCATGCTGCTCGACCTGGATCGGTTCAAGCAGGTCAACGACACGCTTGGTCATCCGGCCGGCGACGCGCTGTTGAAGCAGGTCGCGCAGCGTCTGCTCAAGATCGTCGGCGACCGCGAAATGGTTAGTCGTCTTGGGGGCGACGAATTCCAGATCATCCTTCCCGACGTCGAGGATCGCGGTAAATTGGGCGAGCTGGCGACCGACATCATCGCCAGCCTGTCGCAACCCTATTCGGTCGAGGGCAGTCGCTGCATCATCGGTGCCTCGGTCGGCGTCGCGATCGCGCCATTCGACGGGCAGGGCAGCGACGACCTCGTCCGCAACGCCGATCTCGCGCTCTATGCGGCCAAGGGCAACGGGCGCGGCCGTTTCGCTTTCTATTCGAGCGACTTGCATCAGGCGGCCGAGGATCGCCGCATACTCGAGGAAGATTTGCGCGACGCGCTGCCCCGCGGCGAAATCGCGCTTTGCTATCAGCCCGTCGTCAATTCCAAATCGAACATGGTGACGGGGGTGGAGGCGCTGATCCGCTGGACCCACCGCGACCGCGGCGTGATCTCGCCGGCGCTGTTCATTCCGATCGCCGAGGAAGCCAATCTGATCTGGAAGCTCGGCGAATGGGTGCTCCGCCGCGCGTGCGAGGATGCGGCGAGCTGGCCGGGGGACATGCGCGTCGCGGTCAACGTCTCGCCGATCCAGTTCGCGAACGCCGATTTGCCGAAGGTCGTCGCGCACGCGCTCGAGGCGTCGGGCCTCGCGCCCGACCGGCTGGAACTGGAAATTACCGAAAGCGTGTTCCTCGGGGACACCGCCGAAACAACCCGGATGTTCAAGGCGCTGAAGGATCTGGGCGTCCGCCTCGCGCTCGACGATTTCGGTACCGGCTATTCATCGCTCGGCTATCTGCAATCGGCGCCGTTCGACAAGATCAAGATCGACCAGAGCTTCGTTCGCGACGCCACCGTGCCCGGGTCGCGCAACGGCGCGATCATCGCCGCGATCGTCGCGCTGGCCGAGGCGCTCGAGATGGAAACAACGGCCGAGGGTATCGAATCGCTCGACCAGCTCGAGCTGATCCGCAAGCTGAACGTCAGCCACGTTCAGGGTTATGTCTACAGCAAGCCCGTCCCGCAGGCCGAGCTGATGGAGCATGCCGAAGTGGGATCGTGGACGATCAAGCCGTCGGGCCCCGCGCGCCAGCGCAACGACCGCTTCTCGCTGTTCCGCAAAGTCGGGGCGATCCACGACAATCATCGCTATGCCGTCGTCATCCGCAACCTGTCGACGACCGGCGCCTTTATCGAGGGCATATTGGACGTGCCCGTCGGTACGCGCTTCGTGATCGATTTCGGCGAGGGACAACTCGTCACCGCGACAGTCCGCCGCTCGGCAAAGCATCAGCAGGGCATCGAGTTCGAACAGACAATGGTCAGCGACGGCAATGGCGGGCTGTGCACGCGCCACCGTGTCTCGCCCTATCTGATCGCTGCGGCGGCGCAGCAGACGAGCGGGCTGGCGCTGCCCACCTTCACGACGACGGGCGATTGGAAAGCGGCCTGACGCCGGAACCCGTCGCCGCCTGCCCCGTTCTGTCTTCGACCCCAATCGACGGAGACATACATGACCGAGACCAAGATCTTCGCGCGGCTGAAGGCCGACCATGACCGCCATCGCGAACTGCTCGACCGGATCGACGCGACCCATGGTGACAGCGACGAGCGCCGTGCGCTGTTCGAGGCGTTTCGCGTCGAAGTGACAGCGCATGCGGCGTCCGAAGAAATGTCGCTCTATGCAACGATGCTTGCGAACCCCGACCTGCGCGACGAGGCGCAGCACAGCGTCGCCGAACATAAGGAGATCGAGGATTTCCTCACCGAATTATACGAGATGGATTTTTCGTCGAGCGGCTGGCTGACGCGCTTCCGCACGATGAAGGACCGCTATCTCCACCATATCGACGAGGAAGAGGAGGAAATGTTCCCGGCGGCTGAAAAGGAGCTTTCCGACGCGCGCAAGAAGGAACTGATCAAGATCTTCGAAAAGGAAAAGCCGAAGGAAAAGGCCAAGGCGGCCGAAGAGGAACCCTCAAGCGAAGAGGCGCGCGATTAGTCGCCGCCCTCGACTTTTGGCGCGGCGCTCGCCATAGGCGCGCGCCATGGCCGACAGATTCGCTTTTCAGATCAGCGCGACCGACGGCGCCGCTCGCACCGGTGTGATCCGCATGCAGCGCGGCGAGATTCGCACCCCCGCCTTCATGCCCGTCGGCACCGCTGCGACGGTGAAGGCGATGCGTCCCGCCGAGGTGCGTGCCACCGGCGCCGACATCATCCTCGGCAACACCTATCATTTGATGCTGCGCCCGACCGCCGAGCGGATGGCGCGGCTGGGCGGCCTCCATAACTTCATGGGTTGGGACCGGCCGATCCTGACCGACAGCGGCGGCTATCAGGTGATGAGCCTGTCGGCGCTGACCAAGCAGAGCGAAGAGGGGGTCGCGTTCAAGAGCCATCTCGACGGCTCGCGCCACATGCTCACACCTGAACGCTCGATGGAGATTCAGCGCCTGCTTGGCAGCGACATCGTGATGGCATTCGACGAATGCCCGCCCAGCGGCGTCGACGCGAAGCGCGCCGAGGCGAGCATGGAACGCTCGATGCGCTGGGCCGCGCGCAGCCGGGCCGGGTTCGATGCGGGCGAGGAGCATGCGGCCCGGTCGGCGCTGTTCGGCATCCAGCAGGGCTCGCTCGACGAAAAGCTCCGCGCGCGCTCGGCCGCGGCGCTCGCCGACATCGGCTTCGACGGCTATGCGATCGGCGGGCTGGCGGTGGGTGAGGGGCAAGAGGCGATGTTCGGCGTGCTCGACTATGCGCCGGGCCAGCTTCCCGCCGACAGGCCGCGCTATCTGATGGGGGTCGGCAAGCCCGACGATCTGGTCGGCGCGGTCGCGCGCGGGGTCGACATGTTCGATTGCGTGCTGCCGACACGCTCGGGACGCAACGGGCAGGCCTTTACGCGCGACGGCCCGATCAACATCCGCAACGCGAAATTCGCCGAGGAACAGGCGCCGCTCGACGCCGATTGTCATTGCCCGGTCTGCACGACCTGGTCGCGCGCCTATCTGCACCACCTCGTCCGTTCGGGCGAGATGCTCGGCGCGATGCTGATGACGCAGCATAATCTGCATTATTACCAGGATTTGATGCAGGGCATGCGCGACGCGATCGCTGCGGGGACTTTCGCGGCGTTCCAGCAGGGCTTCGACGCGCGCTACCGGCGCTGAAAATCAATCGAGTTTGCTCAGCAAATCCAGCAAGTTTTGGGGGATCGACTCATCGACGGTCGATTCATAGGCGCGGCGCAGGGCGCCATTAACGTCCTGCCCCTTGGCGGAAGGTTTTTTGACCGCGTCCTTTCCGGAGGCTTCGCTGCGTTGCGAACCGGTTTTAGACGACATTATCGAAGCATCCGCTGAACATGGGGCCTTTTGCTAACCGCGCATACACCAAAGCGCAATGGCGCGTTTGTTCCTTGGCCATGAAACTATTTTAGCGGTAAATCGTTCCCAAAGGTTGAAATATATCGGATGGTGACGGGGAGGCATGGGGATTGTCCCTTTTCCGGACGCGTCGGCCGCCGATTTTGGGACTATCAGGAGGTAAAATATGTCATTGGGTCAGTCGGTTGCGCCGCATCTTCCCTATCTGCGGCGTTATGGCCGGTCCATTTCCGGAAGCCAGCAGAATGGCGATGCGCTGGTCGCCCGGCTGCTCGAAACGCTGGTGGCCGATCCGGGCGCGATCGATACCGGTGCCGACCTGCGCATCCAGCTTTACCGGATGGTGCACGACAATTTCGGATTGATGGCCGAACAGGCGGCCGCGAACGACGCCGGGGCGCTGACCGACATCGCGATCGCCGACGCGCGGCTCCGCCGCATTCCCTCGCTGGCGCGGCAGGCGCTGCTGCTCACCGCGGTCGAGGGCTTCAGCGCCGAGGACACCGGGCGTATCATCGGCCGCGATGCCGAGGCGGTGCGCTCGCTGATCGCCGACGCGACCGACGAGATCGATCGCCAGACGCGCGCGCGCATCCTGATCATCGAGGACGAACCGATCATCGCGATGGACATCGAAATGATCGTCCGCGACTTGGGCCATGACGTCGTCGCCGTCGCGACGACGCACCGCGAGGCGGTCGACGAGGCGCAGAAACACCAGCCGGGCCTCGTGCTCGCCGACATCCAGCTCGCCGACAACAGCTCGGGGATCGAGGCGGTGCAGGAAATCCTGACCGACCTCAAAGTGCCGGTCATCTTCGTTACCGCCTTTCCCGAACGGCTGCTCACCGGCGACCGGCCCGAACCCGCCTTCCTGCTCACCAAACCGTACCAGCCCGCGACGCTGCGCGCAGCGATCTCGCAGGTATTGTTCTTCGACGAAAGCACGATCCCGGCCTGAATATCGGGCGAGGGGTTGATACCGCCAAGGCGGCGCGCGATAGCGGCGGTTGATGACCGCACCAGACGCTTTCGCGCGCCAGTCCGCGCTTGACCGGCTCACAGCCAACGCGCCTTTCCTCGCACGGCTCGCCGAGCTCAATCCCGATGATGTGACGCGCTTCCTTGCGGACGGAACCGACGCGGCGCTGGCCGACGTCGCGCCGCCGCCGGCGGGCGAGGACATCATGCGCGTGCTGCGGCAATGGCGCGGGCGGATGGCGCTGCTGCTTGCGCTCGGCGACCTGTCGGGCGAGCATGATGTCGCGACGACGACGCGGCTCTTGTCCGATTTCGCCGATGCGGCATGCGATGCCGCGCTCGCCGCCGCCTTTGCCGAACGCGTGCCCGATGAGGAACCGCGCGGGCTGGCGGTAATCGCGCTGGGCAAGCTCGGCAGTCACGAACTCAATTATTCGTCGGACATCGATCCGATCCTGATCTTCGACCCCGAAACGCTGCCGCGCCGTTCGCGCGACGACCCCGACGAGGCCGCGGTGCGGATTGCGCGGCGCATGGTCGAGATATTGTCAGCGCGCACCGCCGACGGCCATGTGCTGCGCGTCGACCTGCGCCTGCGTCCGCATCCCGAGGTGACGCCGATCGTGCTCCCCGAAAGCGCGGCGATTTCCTATTATGAATCCGAGGCGCTGGCGTGGGAGCAGGCGGCGTTTATCCGTTCGCGCGCCTCGGCGGGCGATCGCGCGCTCGGTGAGGATTTCCTCGCCGCAATCCAGCCCTTCATCTGGCGCCGCAGCCTCGATTTCCGGCAACTCAAGGAAATCGGCGCGATGAGCGACCGCATCCGCGACCATTTCGCGCAGGGGCAGGCGTTCGGCCCGGGCTTCGATTTGAAGCGCGGTCGCGGCGGGATTCGCGAGATCGAGTTTTTCGCGCAGGTCCACCAGCTCATCTACGGCGGGCGCGACCCGTCGCTGCGCGCGCCGGCGACGGTCGACGCGCTCGCCGCGCTCGCGGCGGCGGGGCGGATCGAGCCCGAGGTCGCGGCACGGCTGTCGGGCCATTACGCGACGCTTCGCCGTATTGAGCATCGGCTGCAGATGGTCGAGGACCAGCAGACGCACAGCCTGCCGACGCAAGCGGCGGCGCTCGATTGTGTCGCGCGGCTCGATGGCGAGGCGGACGGCGCGGCGCTGCTCGCGGCGCTCGAGCCCGTCGTCGCCGACGTCGGCAGCTGTTACGACCGGCTCGTCGCCGAGCGTGCCGCGACGACGGGCCTCCCCCGCGACGAGGGTGGGCTAGCGTCCGAATTGATGGCCGCAGGCTTCGATCCGCCCGACGCCGCGCTGCGCACGATCGCCGAATGGCGCGGCGGCAAGCTGCGCGCGCTGCGCAGCCCCGCAGCGCAGGGCGCGCTCGAGACGGTGCTGCCCGAACTGGTCAAGGCTTTGGGCGCTGCCCCCGATCCGCAAGCGACATTGCTCCGTTTCGACAAACTTGTTGGCGGGCTGCCGAGCGCGGTGGGCTTCTTTCACCTCCTCGCGGCGCAGCCCGAACTCGCCCGGATCGCAACGCGCACCCTGTCGCTCGCCCCGACGCTGGCCGACGCGCTTGGCGCGCGGGTCGAGTTGATCGAGGGGTTGATCGACAAGCGCGCGTTCGAGGCGCCGGCGACGAAGGCCGGCCTGCTCGCCGAATGGGCGCCGGGGTTGGCCGGGCTCGACTATGAGCGGCTGCTCGACCGCGTGCGCGACCGCGTCGGCGAGCGGCGCTTTGCCTATGGCGTGCAGCTGATCGCCGGCGCGAATGACCCGCTCGCCATCGCGTGCGGCTATTCCGAACTCGCCGAGGCGGCGTTGCAGGTGCTCGCCGATGCGACGGTCGCCGAATTCGTCGCGGCGCATGGCCGCATCGCGGACAGCGAGCTTGTCGTCCTGGCGCTCGGGCGCCTCGGGGGCAGGGCGCTGACGCACGCGTCGGACCTCGACCTCATCTATCTCTTCACCGGCGATCATCTCGCCGAATCGGACGGGCCGCGTTCGCTCGGCGCGACCACCTATTACAATCGCCTCGCGCAGCGTCTGACCGCGGCGATGTCGGTGCCGACCGCCGCCGGAAAGCTCTACGACGTCGACACGCGCCTCCGGCCGCAGGGCGCGCAGGGGCCGCTCGTCGTGACACTCGACAGCTTCGAGCGCTATCAGCGCGAGGAGGCGTGGACGTGGGAGCATATGGCGCTGCTCCGTGCGCGGCCGGTCTATGGTTCGGACGCCACGAAGCGCGAGGTCGAGCGCATCATCGCCGACCTGCTCGCAGCTCCGCGCAACCTCGCAAAACTGGCTGCCGACGCCGCCGAAATGCGCGACAAGATCGCCGCGCACAAACCGCCTAGAGGGGCGCTCGACGTCAAGGGCGGGCCGGGCGGTCTCGTCGACCTCGAATTCGCGATGCAGGTGTCGCAGCTTGCGAGCGGTCGGTGCCACGACCCGAGTATCGCGGCGGCGCTCGCGTGCATGAAGGCTGCGGGGCTTGTGCCGCCCGAAGTAATCGACGCGCACGGACTGCTTGCGCGCATGCTCGTCATGTTGCGCCTCACGGCGCCCGAAGGCGAGCCGCCGACGGCGGCGGCGCGGCAGTTGGTGGCAAGCCAGTGCGGCGAGCCCGGCTGGCCGCAGCTGCTTGCCGCGCACGATATGGCGCGGCAGGAGATCGCGAACTGGTGGGCATCGATTCGGCCCGCCGCCCCGGCGCAGCAGGAGATAAAGACATGAGCGCACCCGCGATCGGCGATCCGATTCCCAATGTGAAGCTTCTCGACGCCGACGGCGCGGCGATCGACCTTGCCGCGATGAAGGGCGCGCCGCTTATCGTCTATTTCTATCCCAAGGCCGACACTCCCGGCTGCACGACCGAGGCACAGGACTTCACCCGCCTAGCGCCCGAATTTGCACATCTCGACGCGCAGGTGCTGGCGGTATCGCGCGATGCGCCGGCGAAGCTCTGCAAGTTCCGCGACAAATACGGGCTCACCGTCCGCCTCGCGTCGGACGAGGATGGCGCGGTGTGCGAGGCATTCGGGACGTGGGTCGAAAAGCAGAATTACGGCCGCACCTATATGGGCATCGAACGGTCTACTTTCCTCTTCGGCCGCGACGGCAAGCTGGCGAAAGAGTGGCGCAAGGTGCGCGTGAAAGGCCATGCCGACGCTGTGCTGGAGGCCGCCAAGGCGCTCTGATGCCGACGCTGGCCGAAGCCGCGCGCGGGGTCCTGCTGACGGCGGACCCGCACGACAAACGCCGCGCGGCGCGGAGCCTAGCGCGCGCTTGGCGGCGCGGCGAGATCGAACATCGCTGCGATACGGCGATGCCCGACCGTCCGGCATGGCCCGCCGAGCCGGTGCTGCTTGCGCCCAACCAGATGCCCAAGCGCCGCAAGGGCGGGTCGGAGCGCGGCCGCATCGCGCTGCTCCATGCGCTCGCGCATATCGAGTTCGTCGCGATCGACCTCGCGGTCGATCTGGTCGGCCGGTTCGGCGGCGAATTTCCGCGCGGCTTCGTCGACGACTGGATCGGCGTCGCGGCCGACGAGGCGATGCATTTCGCGCTACTCGACCGGCGGCTGCGCCAGCTCGGCAGCTTCTATGGCGATCTGCCCGCGCATGCGGGATTGTGGGAAGCGGCTCAGCTCACCGCCGACGACGCGCTCGCGCGCCTTGCGATCGTCCCGATGGTGCTCGAAGCGCGCGGCCTCGACGTGACGCCGATGACCGTCGAGCGCTTCCGGGGTGCCGGCGACGAAGCTTCTGCGAAGATTTTATCGCGTATTTACAACGACGAAATCCGGCATGTGAGCGCCGGCACAGTCTGGTTCCGGCAAAAGTGCGATGAAATGGGATTCAACGCCGTCGAAACGTGGCACAGCCTAGTAAAATCGCGCTTTCGCGGCAGTTTGAAGCCGCCGTTCAACGACTCGGCGCGCGGGCGTGCCGGTTTAACGCAAGAATTCTACGCTGTTATTGCTTCGTAAGGATTGGAACAGCACACAGGCTTCCGCGGGGGATGAGCAATCATCCAAACCAAGAAAACCGGCGCCAAAGCCTATTTCCGGGCTTTGGCGACATGGCAAACGCGGGGTCGTTGTTTTGACTAACACTCTTCTGGCGCAAAAGTTGCACCAAGTCGCAATAATTTGCGCGGCAGCATGTTTCGGACTGGCCGCACCGGCCGTCCACGCTGCGGACACCAGCGCCGATGCTGGCATTGTCGCTCCTGACGAACCCGATGACGACAGCTTCGACGCTGGCGTTCCCTCGGCGAGCGAAGACAGCGAAGCCCGCGCGATCTTTCAGGCGTGGAAGCGCCTCGACACCGGCCTGACCGCCTCGATCGGCGTTGCCGTTCCGTCGCGCCGTCCGATCGACCAGATGTCGCTCTCGTCCTCCTACGGCATGCGCGTCCACCCCGTCACCGGCAAGGTCGCGCGCCACAATGGCATCGACATTCCGGCGCCGCGCGGCACCCCGATCTACGCCACCGCCGACGGCATCGTCGGCCGCGCCCAGCGCCTCGGCGGCTATGGCAATTATGTCGAAGTCGAACATGGCAACGCGATCCAGACGCGTTACGGCCATATGTCCTCCTACATCGTGCGCTCCGGGCAGCAGGTGAAGAAGGGCGATATCCTCGGTTACGTCGGTTCGACCGGCCGTTCGACCGGCAACCACCTCCATTATGAAGTTCGCATCGAAGGCGCACCGGTCAATCCGATGCCCTTCGTCCGTTCGGACCAGATGGCGATCGCCGCGATCACCGGCAAGAATGTCGCGATGGGCGGTCCCGAATAACAGCTTTCCTGGGTCGGAGAGGAAGGGGCGCCAGGCGGGATACCGTCGAGGCGCCCTTTTTATTTGAACCGGAGGATACTATCTAGTCCTCATGGCCACGCAGCTTTCCGATATCACCCTTTCGCCCGCCGCCGCGGCGCGCGTCCGCTGGATTGCCGACCGCAAGGGGGAGGCCGACGCGGCGCTGCGCCTCGCGGTCGACGGCGGGGGCTGCTCGGGCTTCACCTATCGCTTCGGCCTTGCCGAAAGCATCGACGCCGATGACATCGTCGCCGAAACCGACGGGGTGAAGCTGGTCGTCGATCCCGTGAGTATCGACCTCGTACGCGGTTGCATCGTCGATTTTGTCGATTCGCTCGGCGGATCCTCGTTTAAGGTCGAAAATCCCAATGCCGCCTCGGGTTGCGGCTGCGGGTCCAGCTTCTCGATCTGACGCCTTTCCCCGCCGGCTGCTTGCTGGCATAGCTGCGGCCATGAAAATTGCGACCTTTAACATCAACGGGATCAAGGCCCGTTTGCCGCGCCTCGTTGAATGGCTCGAAGAGACACAGCCCGATGTCGCCTGCCTGCAGGAACTGAAATCGAGCGACGAGACGATGCCGACGAAGGAGATCGAGGCGGCGGGCTACGGCTTCCTCTATCACGGGCAAAAGGGCTTCAACGGTGTCGCGATCCTCGCCAAAGGCATGCAGCCGGTCGAGGTGCAGCGTGGGCTGGCGGGCGAGGACGAGGATGAGCAGTCGCGTTATCTCGAGGCCGACGTCCATGGCCTGCGCGTCGGGTGCATCTATCTGCCCAACGGCAATCCGCAGCCGGGACCGAAGTTCGATTACAAGTTGCGCTGGATGGCGCGGCTGCGTGAACGCGCGAAGTTCCTGCTCGCGTCCGAAATCCCGACGATCCTGACCGGCGATTACAACGTCATCCCGCACGACGACGATGTGTGGGACCCGCGCGCGATGGCGACAGACGCGCTGATGCAGCCCGATTCGCGCGATGCCTGGTTCCGCCTGCTCGGCGACGGCTGGACCGACGCGATCCGCAGCCGCCATCCGGCGGGCGGGGTGTGGACCTTCTGGGATTATCAGGCGGGCGGCTGGCAGCGCGACCATGGTTTCCGCATCGATCACCTGCTGCTGAGCCCCGCGCTCGCCGACCGGCTGGTCGATGCGGGCGTCGACAAGGATCATCGCGGGCGCGAGAAGGCGAGCGACCATGCGCCGACCTGGGCAGTTTTGTCGTAGATTTTTCCACTGACGTGGAAAGGCGGCACCGAAGCGACCATTACGCGTCGGGATACAGCGTCTTCATCACCCGCTTGGGATCGAGTGCATAATGATGCGCGACCGCGCTCGCGATCACGCTTTCTAGGCTTCGCGTCGGCTTGAGGTCGCGGCCCTCATAGCGCGCAGCGGCAGCGAGCCCCGGCCAGTCGGCCGACACCTTGCCGCCCGCTTCGAGTCCGCCGCCGAGCAGCATCGCGGTCGATGCGGTGCCATGGTCGGTGCCGCCGGTGCCGTTGACCTCGACCGTGCGGCCGAATTCGGTTGCGACGATGACAAGTGTGTCGCTCCACGCCGGGCCGAGTCCCGTTTGCAGCGCGCCGATCAGCTGGTCGAGCCCGCGCAATTGCGCCGCGAGACGATTTCGCTGGCCGCTGTGCGTGTCCCAGCCGCCGGTTTCGACCATCATCACGCGCGCACCGTCGGCGGGGAGCATCAGCGACGCCGCAAGCGTGCCGAGTTCGGCGCCGTTGCGGCCGTTGTTGCCGCCGATGTCGCTCGCGAGTTCCTGCGTCTTCACCGCGCTGTCCCACAGCGGGTGGAGTAGAGGGTCGTCGGCGTACATCGCGGTCAGCCGTGCGATCAGGTCGGCGTCGGCCTGCGGCAGGCGGCTCGGCGCATAGGTGCCAACCTGCACCGTCCCGCGCAGCGCGAGCGGAACCGCGGGTGCGATCGCAATCGCGTCACGCTCGGCTGCAGGGAGCAGCGTGAGCAGTCGCCCCACCCAACCGTCGTCCCGGCCATAGGGGCGCGACCCGCCGCCCTCGAGCATATTCTGCCCGTCGAAATGCGACCGGTCGCGATAGGCCGTCGCGACGGCGTGCGCGAAATGCGCCTGCTTGCCGGTGTAAAGGCTTGCGGTCTGCGCAAGCGACGGATGCAGCGTGAACATGCCATCGAGCTTTGCGCCGCCCGCCGTCTCGTCGGCGATTGCGCGGCGCGCGGCAGCGAAGGCAGAATCGCCCGTCGGCGCAACGGTTGCGAGCCCGTCGGCGGCGCCGCGCTGGATGATGAAAACGAGCCGCTTCGGCGTGCCCGCGGCGGCATAGGCGAAGCCGGGCAGAGCGCCCGCAGCGGCGACGGTGATTCCCGACAGGAGGATCGAGCGGCGTGAAAGGATCATCGACTATCTCCGCAAAAAGGCCGGGCTGGCGAACAGCATCGCGAGACCTTGTCCGGGGCTGTCGGCGCGGGCGATGGCTTGAGCAGTGTCCGGGGCGAGGGCGTCGGCGAGGACGAGCGGGGCGAGTTGGCGCGCGTCTGCCCGGTCGCCAATTCGTCCCGCAATCCGGCTCGCGAGTTCGACGCGCTGCATCAGCGCCGCCGATCCAGCCCAGGTGGCGACCGTATCGTCATAGCCCTTGGGCGAACCGGGACGCCAGACCGGCTGGCCGAGCTGAGTGAACATTGCCACGATATTCTGGCGTTGACCGAGCCCCGGGACCTTCAATGCGCGCAGCATCGACACCGTCCAGTCCCACGGCGATTTGAACATCGTCGGTGCGGCGTTCCATGGCTCGGGCGAGGCGATCAGCGTGCGATAGAGCGAAGACAGGTCGCCGCCAGTTTGTTCGAAATCCTTTGCCAGACGGTCGACGAGCGTCGCGGGCGGTTCGTCACCGGTGAAGTGCCGCGCGAGCTTGATCGAGACATGGCGCGCGGTCGCGGGATGAACGGCGAGGTCGCGCAGTACCGCTTCGGCCTGTTTTGCGCCGGGCTGGTCATAGCGTTTGCCGAGGATCGTGAGCGCCCCCGGCTGATGGAGCCGGTCGACAAAGACCGTCGCGCCCGGCCGCGCGCCGGCGGGCATCAGTCGCTGTCCCGCGCCGCGGCCGAGCCCGGCGACGGTCAGCCCGGTGAGCGCCTTGGCGAAATTCGTCACATCGACCTGCGTATAGCCGGCGCGCACGCCGAGCGTGTGCAGCTCCATGATCTCGCGTGCCAGATTTTCGTTGAGCCCCGGCGCCTGCCGTTTGCCGCGATTACGCACGCGCGCCGCAAACGGACTGTCGGGGCCGAAGCTTTGCGCCTGGTCGAGGAAGAGCAGCATCGCGGGGTGGTGGACCGCGGCGGTCAAGAGATCGGCAAATTTGCCCATGACATGCGGACGGATTGCTTCATTCTCGTAATTGCCGGCGAAGCCGACGACGGTCTGCTTGTCCGCCGAGATCGCAAAATGATTGGACCAGAAATGGACGAGGCGTTCGGCGAAGGGGGTTTGCGTCGCGACCGCGGCGGCGAGGCGCGCGCTCGCGGCTTCGCCATAATGGCGGCGGAATCCCGCACGTGACATGCGGCGCATCGCCTCGACCGCATCGCCGTCGTCGTCGCGCATTTCCCCATTCTTCGCTTCACGGCGCATCGCTTGCCGCTCATCGCGATATTCAGCATAGGCGGTCGCGATCGCTTCGCGCCCCGCCAGGTCCGCGATCGCCGCAGGGGCGGGATCATAGTCGCCGATCTGGCGGATCAGCCAATCTTTCGGATCGTCCGCCGCCGGATCGTCGAAGCGGCGACCGAGCCCGAAGCGATTGGCGGCAAGATACTGGACTGCCATGACAAACCTTTCCGTGCCCCCAAACGCACGATGACGGCCATTTGTCGCAAAGCTGTCCCAGCGATCAAAGGGCCTTGTCGTAGATTTGATACACGCGGTTGACTTTGGCTTCGATCGCCTCGGCGACCGCATTCATCCCCTGATTGTCGTCGAGCACCCAGCCGATGTCGCCCTGTCTGGCGTCATAGTCGCGTACCGCGTCGCGGCGGATGAACTCGATCATCATGAAGGCGAGCGTGCTCGCCATGCGGCTGTTCTGGAGTTTTTTCGCGACGCCCATCAACGGAACACGCAAGATGCGGCTCTTGGGCTTGCGCAGCCACCAGAGCAGCCGTGCCCAGTTGAAGGGCAGCAGCGATCCGTCCATGTCGATCAAGAGCTGGTTGATGTTCGGCAGCACGATCATGAAAGCGACCGGTTCGCCGTCGACTTCGGCGACGCGGATCAGATCCTCGAACACGATATCCTTCAGCTTCTTGCCGACATAGGCGATCTCGCTGTCGGTCAGCGGCACGAACCCCCAATTGTCCGACCAGGCGTCGTTGAGCAGGCCCATGATCAGCTTTGCCTCGGCATCGAATCGCCGCTTGTCGACCTTGCGAATACGGATCCGCGCATTTTTCTCGCCCGCCGCGACGATGCGGTTGACCAGCGGCGGGAAACCGTCCGCGATGGCGACCGAATAGTTGAGGAGCTGCTTGACGGGCGCATAACCCGCATTCTCGATCCAGCCGCGATAAAGCGGGCTGTTGTGCCCGAGCATGATCGTCGGCGGCGTCTCGAACCCCTCGATCAGCAGCCCGGGCTCGTCCCAGATCGAAATCGATAGCGGGCCAAGCGCGCGCGTCATGCCTTGCCCGCGCAGCCAATCCTCGGCCGCGGCGATCAGCGCATGGGCACTTTCCTCATCCTCGGCTTCGAGCAATCCCCAGTTGCCGGTGCCCGGCCCCATGCCCTGTTCGGCGGGCTGGGCGAGCGCGAGTTCGTCGATATGCGCCGATATGCGCCCGATCGTGCGGCCGTCCTGCCGCGCGAGGAAAAATTGCGCCTTGCCATGTTCGAACCACGGATTCTTGCCCGGGGTGAGCAGGCCGTAAACCTCGCCCTTCAGCGGCGGCACCCACGCCGGATCGCCGCGGTTGAGTCGAAAGGCGAGCTCGACGAACTCGCGCAAATCATTCTTGTCCTTGACCGGGTGGATCGTGATCGGGCCGTGATTATGGGCGCTCATGCTGGTTTCCTGAAAGGGGCGTCCTATATTTGTCGCGAGGCATTAGGGCATAGATGGGGCGCTGGCGACCCGCTTTCGGCCATTTTGCTGCCATGAAAATATGATGAAGAGCCGCCTATGTTAGCGATGAACACCCTTGTCGACCGGCTGTCGGCGCCCGCGGCGGCACCGGTCCCCCCGTCGGCGGATGCCGGCAAGATGCCGAAGTCCGCGATCGCGGATGACATGGCGATGATCCGCGCTGCGTCGGAGCTGACGCGCGATCTCGTGCAGCCTTCGCCGCGCATCTATTGGACCGATTTTCTCGCTTCGACCTTCATCGGTTATGCGGGCATCGCGGCGGCGATCCTTGCACCTTCGATCGTGTGGACGCTCGTCGCGGCGGTGATCGCGGTCGTCGCGCTCTATCGCGCGGGGAGCTTCATTCACGAGCTGACGCATATCCGCAAGAATGCGCTGCCGGGTTTCCGCCTCGCGTGGAATATCCTCGTCGGCGTGCCGCTGCTCATCCCCTCCTTCATGTATGAGGGGATACACAGCCTGCACCACAACCGCACCAAATATGGCACGGTCGAGGATCCCGAATATCTGCCGCTCGCGCTGATGAAGCCTTGGACGGTGCCGCTGTTTGTCGTCGCCGCGGCCTTCGCGCCGCTCGCGCTCGTCTTCCGCTATGGCGTGCTCACCCCGCTCTCGGTTCTGATCCCGCCGCTGCGCCGCGTGGTCGTCGAACGCTATTCGGGGATGATCATCAACCCGCTGTTCCGCCGCAAGCCGCCCGAGGGCGAATTCCGCCGCCAGTGGGCGTGGCAGGAAGGCGGCGCCTGGGCGTGGGCGAGCCTGCTGATCGCTGCGGGCGTTTTCGGCTGGGTGCCCTTGCGCGCACTGGTCATCTTCGGCGCCATCGCGTCGGCGACGCTCGTGCTCAACCAGATCCGCACGCTCGTCGCGCATCTCTGGGAAAATGACGGCGAAGTGCTGACGGTGACCGGCCAGTTCCTCGACAGCGTCAACGTGCCGCCGCCGGGTCTGCTCCCCGAATTGTGGGCGCCGGTCGGACTGCGCTACCACGCGCTGCACCACCTGTTGCCGGGCGTTCCCTATCATTCGCTCGCCGAGGCGCACCGCCGCCTGAAGGACGCGTTGCCGTCGGACTCGCAATATCATGGCGCGAATTACGACAGCTTGCCGAAGCTGGTGATAAATCTGGTTGCGGGGTCGGCGCGGGGCTCGGCCGCCTGATATTTGGCTTGCGGGCGGCGTGTCGGCTCAGGGGACAACGGACGCTTCGCAATATTCGTCATCCCGGACTTGATCCGGGATCCATTCCTTCAACGCTGCGGATAGATCCCGGATCAATTCCGGGATGACGATACAAAGGACGGCGAAAAGCCTCCCTATTCCTCGGTCCTGATCAAAATCATCTCGCCGATCAGCGCGAACAATATGAACGGACCCCATGCCGCGAGGAAGGGCGAATAGGCGCCGAGATCGCCCATTGCGAGCGCGAAATTGTCGGCGACGAAATAGGCGAAGCCGAGCCCCATGCCGATGATCGCGCGTACGAACAGCTTGCCCGAGCGTGCGAGCCCGAACGCCGCGACTGCACCCAATAGCGGCATCAATATCGCCGAGAGCGGCCCCGAAATCTTGTGCCAGAGCACGCCCTTCAGCGCGCCGACGGGGCGGCCCGCGGCCTCGAGGTCGGCGATCGCCGAACGGAGCTGGAGGAAGGGCAGTTCGTCGCCGTCGACCTGCGCGAGCGTGAACTGGTCGGGGCGTACATTTTTCGCCGCGACGATCGTGCCCAGCGGTTCGACGGTGCCCGAGCGGCGGATGAAGCGCCGCGCATTCGTCAGTTCCCAGCCGCCGCCCGCGACCGCGCGCGCGCTGTCCGCCGACAGCATCGACGACAGCACCCCGCCGGTGCGCTCGTAAATCGTGACATAGCCGAGGGTGATCGCCGGGCCGCTGGTATCGACCGTCGTCGCGTTGATCAGGTCGTCGCCGTCGCGAACCCAGATATTGGTGCGGATACCGCTGTCCTTGGGGACCTTTTTATATTCGACCTTCTGCCAGGCGCTCAGCGCCGCGGTCGAACGCGTGACGATGCGTTCGTTGAACGCAAAGCTGATGCCGGCAACGAGCAGCGCGGCGAGGAACAGCGGCGCGAGCACCTGATGCGCCGACATGCCTGACGCCTTCATCGCGATCACCTCGCTGTTCTGGTTGAGCGTCACCATCGTCAATATCGTGCCGAGCAGTACCGAAAAAGGCAGAAAGGTCTCGATGATCTGCGGCAGCCGCATCCCGACATAGCGCCACACGTCGGCATCGCTGTTGCCGGCGACGCCCAGGATCTTGCCGCTTTCGCCGAGCAGGTCGAGCGTCTGGAGGATCAGTACAAGCGCGAAGAGGATCGAGAAGGAGCGGACGAGGAACAGGCGGCCGACATAGATCGCCATCGTGCGCGACGGGAAAAAATGGAGTTGGTGCATCAGGTAAGCCGCTGCTTGCGCTGGAAGACGGCGAGGGCCGCACGGATTTTTTGCGCCGCCTTGGCGGCGACGCGTTCGAGCGCGCCGATCGGCTGGCCGCCGGGAACGTGCGCGATCGTATAATACATCCAGATCGCGAGCGCGGCGAAGAGGAGATAGGGCACCCAGAGCGCGATCAGCGGATCGATCGTCCCGCGCGCGCCCAGATCCTCGGCATATTGGTTGATCTTGTGCTGGGTGACGAGCAGCACGATCGACAGGAAGACGCCGAGCGACGAGGTCGATCGTTTCGGGGGCACCGCGAGCGCGACGGCGATCAGCGGGATCAGGAACATCGACATCACCTCGACGATGCGGAAGTGGAAATTCGCTCGCGATTCAAGCCGCGTCTGTTCGGGCTGGCTGCTGTCCTTGCCCGCGACGAACAGTTCGGGGATCGTCATCTCGCGGTCGGCGCCGCCGCGCAGGCGGAACGCCTCGATCTTGGGGAGCGGGATCGGCAGATCGTGATTGTCGAAGGTCAGCACGCGCGGCACTGAGAATTTGGGCGATTCATGGATCAGCACGCCCTGCGACAAGCGCAGGATGATCGTGTTGGGGTCGTCGGTCGCGAGGAACTGCCCGCGCGCCGCGGTCGCCGACACGCGCTGCCCGTCGCGCTGGTCGCCGCGCACGAAGATGCCGCGCAGGGATCGCCCGTCGTTATAGCTTTCCTCGATGCGTAGCGTCATGCGGTCGCCCAATTTGGTGAATTCACCGACCTTGATCGACGCCCCGAGCGCGCCCGAACGCAATTCGAACTGCAGCCCTTCATAGGCGTAGCGCGCGACGGGCTGGATGAAGCCGACGATCGCCAGATTGAGCGCCGCAAGCGCGATCGCATAGGCGAATGGAATACGCATTAGCCGCCCGAAACTCATGCCGACGCCCTTGAGCACGTCGAGCTCGCTCGACGTCGCAAGCCTGCGGAAAGCAAGGAGAATCCCGAGCATCAGGCCGATCGGAATACCGAGCGAGAGATATTCGGGGATCAGGTTGGCGAGCATGCGCCACACGACGCTGACCGGGCCGCCCTCGGTCGCGACGAAGTCGAAGAGGCGCAGCATTTTTTCGAGCACGAGCAGCATCGCCGACAGGACGAGCGTGCCGAGCATCGGGAAAAAGATGAGCCGCGCGATGTAGCGGTCGATGGCAGGAAGCTTATTCAATCTTTCGTCGCCCCATCACCATGATTTGGCCGCAGTTGTTTCCGATATGCCGATTCAAGGGCGACAGGGACCCACGTCGGCGCGCGCTTAGCGTGTGCGGATGTGGCTATAGCCTCTGGAGGTTTTGAGGTCATGTCGAAATTTGTATCCGCGCTGCTTGGCGTTTCCGTGCTGGCTGTCGCCGCGACGGCGCAGGCGGAAGGCCGGGTCATCTCGAACGATCTGTCGCAATGCAAGAGCGGCCCGTCGACGCTGGTCCGCATCAGCGGCGTCAAGGCGTCGACCGGCAAGATTCGCGTGCAAAGCTATCGCGGCACGGCGGCCGACTGGCTCGAGAAGGGCCGCTGGCTCGCGCGCATCGAAGTGCCGGCGCGTGCCGGAGCGATGACCGTCTGCGTGCCGCTGCCCGAAGCGGGGGTGTACGGCATCGCCGTGCGCCACGACGTCAACGGCAACGGCAAGACAGACATCTCGCGCGATGGCGGAGGGATGTCGAACAATCCGAGCATCAACATCTTCAACCTTGGCAAGCCGAGCTACAAGAAGACGGCCTTTTCGGTCGGGGATGCGCCCAAGACGATCTCGATCACGATGAAATATATGTAAAGATATGGCCAGCGTCGCGCTCCTTTCGAATCCACGTTCGACGGGCAACCGCGCCCTGTTGCCGCGGGTTCGCGAATATTGCGCGGCGCACCCCGATATTTTCCATTACGAGGTCGAGGACGTCGATCAGATCGGCGAGGCGATCCGCACGATGGCGATGGTCAGCCCGCGCATCGTCGTCATCAACGGCGGCGACGGCACAGTGCAGGCGGCGCTGACCGAACTTTATTCGGGCGGCCATTTCGGCGGCTCGCCGCCGCCGGTCGCGGTGCTCCCGAACGGCAAGACCAATTTGATCGCGCTCGACCTCGGCGCCGAGGGCGATCCGATCAAGGCGTTGCAGCGCGTCGTCGATCTGGTCGGGAGCGGCCGGCTCGAGGATCATGTGATCGAACGCCAGCTGATCTCGCTCGACAGCGGCGACGAATCGCGCCCGGTGCTGGGCATGTTCCTAGGCGGCGCCTACCTCGCCGACGTGATGCTCTATTGCCGCAATCGCATCTATCCGCTCGGCCTGCCCAACGGAATTTCGCATTTCCTCGCGGCGATGCTCGCGCTGTTCGCGATCATCTTCGGTGTCGGCGGCGGGCGCCTGCCGCCCAAGCCCGAACCGATGACCGTGTCGCTGATCCGCCAAGGCGAATTCAAGGGCAAATTCTCGCTGCTGATCGTGACGACGCTCGAGAAACTGCTGCTCAGCATCCGCACCAGCGAAGCCTATGGCACGAACGGCAATATGAAGCTGCTCGCGACCGACAGCAGCGTCGGCGCGCTGTTCCGCATGCTCGGCGCGACCTGGCGCGGGACGCTGGGGCAAAAGCAGCTCGAAGGCGTGCATTTCCAGCAGGGCGACGAGATTCGTATCGAGGGCGAGCGTTCGAACGTCATTCTCGACGGCGAAATCTTTCAGGCGAAGAACGGCATGCCGATCATCCTGACCTCGACGCAGCCGGTGCCCTTCCTGCGCCTCGCCGCATAAGTCACAAGTTTGATATTCCTCCGTTCGCTTCGATCCCCTCGACTGCCATGGCAGGCGCGCAGGATAGACTTCGGGCTTTGGCCGAAGTCGAGATGCCCCTCCGGGTCGCGACTTCCGATGAGTGTCTCGACTTCGCTCGACACGAACGGGTATCGTAAGGCGGTTTAGTCATGTCTGCGATTTCCGAACTCGTCCGAGAAGAGCTTGCGATCCCCGTCGACCCGCGCGTCACTGCGATGGCGGCGGCGATCGCGGCCGACTATCCGGGCAGTGCGCGCGCGGTGCTCTTTTATGGCAGCTGCTTGCGCGAGAGCGAACTTGACGGGCTGATGCTCGATTTCTATCTGATCGTCTCAGACTATGGCGACGCTTATTCCAAAGGCTGGATGGCCGCCGCGAACCGGTTGATTCCGCCCAATGTCTTTCCGTTCCAGCACGGCGGACTGATCGCCAAATATGCGGTGCTGAGCGAAAGTGATTTCGACCGGCTGAACGGTCCCGAGACCCGCAACGTGTCGGTGTGGGCGCGTTTCGCTCAGCCGTCACGGCTCGCATGGGCGGTGGACGACACAGCGGCGAGCCGCGCGGTCGCCGCGGTGGCGCGCGCCGCGCCGACCTTGCTAGCGGCGGCGGGACAGGTCGAGGGCGAAGCGCCGCTCGACTGGTGGCGGCGCGCCTTTTCGCTCACCTATTCGGTCGAGCTGCGCGCCGAACGCGCGGGCCGGGCGCAGTCGGTCGTCGATGCCGATGCGGCGCGTTACGAACGGTTCGGTGGCCCCGCGATCGCGGCGATCCCGGCAGGCGTTCGCGCGGGCGGCTGGGCGCGCCGGCGGCTGGAAGGCAAGCTGCTCAGCGTTGCGCGGCTCGCCAAGGCCAGCCTGACCTACGCCGGCGGGATCGATTATCTGGCGTGGAAGATCAATCGCCACGCGGGCACAAAGATCGAGATCAAGCCCTGGCAACGCCGCTGGCCGCTCGTCGCCGCGCTGACGCTGGTGCCGCGGTTGATCCGGGGCGGCGCGATCCGCTAACTCGCGAGCCGCTGGCCGTCGGGCCGCGTTTCGCCGCTCCGCCGGATCGCGCGGTCGAGCGCGCTGAGCGTGAAGGGCTTGCGTAGCACGTCATGATCACCAAAGGCTGCGTCCTCGCTCGCATCGCCAGCATAGCCGGTGACGAACAGCACCGACAGTTCGGGCCAGCGCTGTTTCAGCTGCGCGACCATTTCGGGGCCGGTGAGTTCGGGCATCAACACATCGGACAGGATCAGGTCGAACCCGCCGCGGCCTTCGGCCAGCCGCCCTTCGACCAAAGCCTCGGCCTCCAGCGGATTGCCGCACGCGACCACCGTATGGCCGAGTTCGCTGACCGCGTCGACCGTCGCGGCCAGGACGCGCGCGTCGTCCTCGACCACCAGGATGCTGAGTGCGTCGGCGGGCGCCGCAGGTGCTTCGGTATCGCCGGGTACCACTTCGTCCGCGTCGCTGGTCAGCGGCTGGGCGACGGGCAGCAGCATCGCGACGCTCGTGCCTTCGCCCTCGGTCGACGAAATCTGCACCTCGCCGCCCGATTGGCGGCAGAAGGCGAAGACCTGGCTCATGCCGAGCCCGGTTCCCTGGCCCGCAGGCTTGGTGGTGTAAAAGGGATCGAAGACGCGTTCGAGCACCTCGGGCGACATGCCGCAGCCCGTGTCGATCACCTGCACTGCGAGCGCCGCAGCCCTGTTCTCGCCGTCGCCCAGCGTCCGGATCGTCAGCGACCCGTGGCCGTCCATCGCGTCGCGCGCATTGACCGCGAGGTTGAGCAGGGCATTTTCGAACTGCTGCCGATCGACCCAGCAGGCAAGGTCGTGGGCCTGAAGGTCGAGGGTAAGCGCGATCCGGTCGCCGATCGTGCGCTCGATCAGCTGCGCAAAGCTCGCGATACATTCGTCGACCGGGGTCATTTCGGGGCGCGCGGGCTCCGAGCGGGCGAAGGTCAGCAGGCGGCGTGTCAGGTCGGCGGCGCGATTGGCGCCGTCGAGCGCGTTGGAAAGGTGGCGCTGCGCCTTGTCCGGCGTATCGGGAAGCCAGCGCTGCGCCAGTTCGAGCCCGCCGACGACGACCGCGAGCATATTGTTGAAATCATGCGCGATGCCACCGGTCAGCTGGCCGACGGCCTCCATTTTCTGTGCCTGGCGTAGCTGCGCCTCCGCCGTCTCGCGGTCGGTCATTTCGCTGCGCAGCGCCGCGTTCGCCTCGGCGAGTTCGGCGGTCCGCTCCTCGACCGCCGCCTCGAGCTGCGCCGCGCGGTCGCTTTCGACCAACTGCTCGCGCCGGGCGAGGCGCCGTTCGCCCTCGGCACGGATCAGCGAGAAGGTCGCGCCGATCGCAATGACTGCCGCGGCGGCACCGAGCAGCGAGAAGAGCAGGATCGCCTGGTTGAGACTGGCGCGGTCGGCGGCCGCCAACCGGTTGCGCTCGCTCAGCAGCGCACGTTCGTTGGCGATGATTTCGCTGAGCAGATTGTCGATTCGGGCCAGCCCGTCACCCTGACCGGCGGCGTAAAATTTGGAAATAGCGGCGACGGTCTGGTTATAATTGGCGCTGAGCGCCGCATCGCCCAGCTGTTCGCCGCGGCTGTCCATCTCGCGCGCCAGCTGCTCGACCAGCGCGATTTGTTTGGGATTGTCGCGCACATTGCGCTGGAGCCGCGTCATGAACTGGCGCGCGCGGCCCCATTGATATTCATAGATGCGCCCATCCTCTTTCTGCAGGCCCACCGCGAAGCGGCCGAGCGCCGCCTCGGCGCGTGCGATCGCGGCGTCGACCGAGCGCGTCTGCGAGATGACCTCCATGCTCTGCGTTTGCCAGCCGAGCGATCGGTCGTAATTATCGTTGGCGCGCGCGAGCAGCAGGACGAGCGCGCCGACCACACCGGTCAGGATCGCGCCGAGGACGATCGTCGACCAGAAGCGAATACGCTCCCGCCGGCCGTCATTTTCGCTGTCGATATCCCGCTCGAACACGCGCATCTCTTACCGGACAAGCGGGGCGCCGCAAAGCACCGAAGGTCGCGCGGCTTCAATTCGCCGCGAAAAGGAATCCGCTGGTCGGCGTGAACGCTCGGTTCAGCCGATAATCTGCGTGCGCTTGCCCGCGCGTTCGAAGCGGCCGAGGATTTCGCCGACCTGCTCGCTCGAATGCTCGGCGCAAAGCGAGCAGCGCAGCAGCGTCATGCCCGCGGGGGTCGCCGGCGGCCGCGCGAGGTTCACATAGAGTCCTTCTTCGAGCAGCGCTTCCCACATCATCGCGCCCCTTTCGAGGTCGGGCATGATCACCGCGATGATCGCCGACTGCGGCTCGTCGGTGCCGAGCGTGAAGCCGAGATCCTTGAGCCCCTGGTGGAGCATCTTCGAATTTTCCCACAGATGCGCGCGCTTGTTCGACCCGTGCATCAGCTTGCGGATGCTCGTCGCCGCGGTCGCGACGACGCTCGGCGGCAGCGAGGCGGTGAACACATAAGGACGGCAGACGAGCCGCATGATCTCGAACTTCGGGTGGTTCGAAACGCAGAAGCCACCGACGGTGCCGACGCTCTTGCTGAAGGTGCCGATGATGAAGTCGACGTCGTCGATCACGCCCTGCGCTTCGGCGACGCCGCGGCCATGCTCACCGATGAAGCCCATCGAATGCGCTTCGTCGACCAGCACCATCGCCCCATTTTCCTTGGCGATGCGGACCATTTCCTTGAGCGGCGCGATATCGCCGAGCATCGAATAAACGCCCTCGAGCACGACGAGCTTGCCCGCATCGACGGGCAGACGCTTCAGGCGCTTCTCGAGCGCCTCGATGTCGTTGTGACGGAAGGCGACGATCTCGGCGTCGCCCATCTTGCACCCGTCATAGATCGACGCGTGGCTGTCGATGTCGAGGATGACATAGTCGCCCTTGCCGGCGATCGTCGAAATGATGCCGAGGTTCGCCTGATATCCGGTCGAAAACACCATGGCATGATCCATGGCGTAAAATTCTTTCAGTGCGTCCTCGCACTCCTTGTGCCCCTGATAGGTGCCATTGAGGACGCGGCTGCCGGTCGTGCCGCTGCCGAACCTGTCGAGCGCGTCCTTGCCCGCGGCGATGACATCCTCGTCGAAGGTCATGCCCATATAGTTGTAGGTACCGAGCAGGATCGTCTCGCGCCCATTGCAGATCGCAACGGTCGGCGAGATCACCTTTTCCATCACGAGGCTGAACGGATCGGTGACGCCGGTCGCGAGCAGCGCCTCGCGCTGCTGGATCAGCGGGTCGAATTTGGAAAAGAGGTCGGTCATCGTGGTGGTCAGCCCTGCAGCTTCTCGACCGCGGCGACGAGCTGGCCGACGGTTTCGATCTCGGCCTGCATGTTCATGCTGATGATGATGTCGAACGTATCCTCGACCTCGGCGACGAAGTCCATCACGGTCAGACTGTCCCATTCGAGATCGCCGGCAAAGGTCGTCGCGTCGGTCAGTTCGACGCCCTTCTTGTTGAAGGGTGCGATCAGACCGTAAATCTGGTCCTTGATGGCGGTGCTCATATACTGTGTCCTATAGCGGAATAAGTTGCGCGCGGGCATGCCGCGAAGCCTCCCGATTGGCAAGCGAATGCGGCGGGAACAGGGCAGCATCTTGCCGCTCGCGGGACTTCATGCCATCCCTGTCGCGGGTCGCCAGCAGGGGCAGCTTGGCATGGACAGCGCAGAATCAGAGGTATCGCGGGACCCGCCGGCGGTCTCCTATCCGCCGAACGCGGTGCATCTCGTGCGCACCAACCAGCAGTTGACGATGCAATTGTCGCAGATGGCGGATCAAAAGGCGTCGATCCTGATGGGCGCGACCTTCGTCGTCTTCACCCTCGCGATCGGACAGGCGCGGTCGGGCGGCGGCGCGCTCGCGATGCCGCTCGCCATCCTCGCGACCTTTTCCTTCCTCTCGGCGCTGCTCGCCGTTTCGGCGGTGCTCCCGCGCGTCGGCAAAGGTCTGCCGGTCGTCTACAAAGACGGTAAGGATCACAGCAACATTCTCTTCTTCGGCCGCTTCGCCCAGATGGACGAGGATGAATTTATCGCCGAGGTGAAGAACCGGCTGCGCAGCGAAGAGGATCTGTATGAGACAATGCTGCGCGACACCTATCAGAACGGCGTCGTCCTGGCGCGGCGCAAATATCGCTATCTCGCTTATGCCTATCGGTTGTTCGTCGTCGGGCTGACGCTGACCTTCGTGGCGTTCGGCGTGGAGATGGCAAGGCTGTGGGGTTCGTGACGCAATAATCCTCCCCGTGGTTGCGGCACCGGGAGGCACTGGATCGGCCCGCTGTTGCCTTTCTGCCACCCCCGCCAACAATCGTGTTCCATTCCGTCGACCACGCTTGAACCGAGATATTCGCGCGCTTATCCGGGCCGGCTATGCTGCACCAGCCCGTCCCCGCTACCGCGCATCATGCGCAGGGTTTTCGCGCCGAATTTCGCGCGACGCTGGCGCTTGCCTGGCCGCTGGTCCTGACCAACCTGACCATGTCGCTGATCGGGGCGACCGACGTCCTGATGGTCGGGTGGCTTGGGCCGACGCAGCTTGCCGCGGCGTCGCTCGGCTTCAACCTCGCGATGCTGCTCGGCATTTTCGGCATGGGGCTGGTGATGGGGGCATCGCCGCTGATGGCGAGCGAGATCGGGCGCCGGGCCAATTCGGTGCGCGATATTCGGCGCACCTTTCGCCAGACCTTGTGGCTTGTCGCGGTCGTTGCGGTGCCGATGATGCTCATTCTGTGGAATACCGGCGCAATCCTGAACATGCTCGGACAGGACCGGGTGCTCGCCGCGCTCGCGCAGGACTATGTGCGCGCCTATATGTGGTCGATCCCGCTGTTCCTGGCGACGCTGGCGTTCCGCAATTTCCTCGCCGCGCTCGAACGGCCCATGTGGTCGCTGATCGTCGGGGTGATCGGCGTCGCGGGCAACATCATGTTCAACTACACGCTGATTTTCGGCAAGTTCGGCCTTCCCGCGCTCGGTCTCGTCGGTGCCGGGGTGGGCAGCGTTCTAACCAATATGGTCATGCTGCTGCTGATGGTCGGCGTCGTCTATCGCGACCGGCAGTTCCGCCGTTATCACCTGCTCGGCCGCTGGTGGCGCAGCGACTGGCCACGCTTTTTCCAGATGACGCGCATCGGCACCCCGATCGCGATCAGCCACGCGTTCGAGGCCGGCGTTTTTTCGGCCGCCGTCATGCTGATGGGCTGGATTTCGACCGCAGCGGTCGCGGCGCACGCGGTCGCGCTGCAACTCGCCTCGCTCACCTTCATGGTGCCGATGGGGTTGGCGCAAGCGGCGACGGTGCGAGTCGGGATCGGCTATGGCCGCGCCGACGCCGACCATATCCGGCTTGCCGGCTGGACCAGTTTTGCCATGGGCACGGGCTTCATGGCGGTGATGGCGCTCATCATGCTCGCGATCCCGGGAACGCTCGCCGGATTTTTCATCGACCGCACCAATCCTGCGAACGCCGAAGTCGCCGAGCTTGCGGTCAGCTTCCTGATCATCGCCGCGCTGTTCCAGATTGCCGACGGCGCACAGGTCGTGGGGCAGGGGATGTTGCGCGGCCTGCACGATACGTTCGTCCCCATGCTGTTCGCGCTGTTCGGCTATTGGGTGATCGGCATCGGGGTCGGCGCGTGGCTGGCGTTCGAGCGCGACTGGGGCGGCGTCGGCATCTGGACCGGCCTGGCGACGGGGCTTGCCATCGTCGCGGTGCTTATGATCGCGCGCTGGATGCAGCGCGAGCGGCTGGGGTTGCTGGGCGCGACGGCACCCTTGCGCGCGGCGGCCACGCAACCCATCTGAAGATCGTCGGCGGGCGCCCAAAATTTTCGCGCGCCTGTCTTGACGCTGTCACACCCTGGACCCATATCCCCGCCTGTTAGCACTCACGCCCTGTGAGTGCTAAGCGACATCCATTGCACTATTGGAGGGATATCCATGCAATTTCGTCCGCTGCACGACCGCGTGCTCGTTCGCCGTATCGAAGCCGAAGAAAAGACGGCTGGCGGCATCATCATCCCCGACACCGCCAAGGAAAAGCCGCAGGAAGGCGAAGTCGTCTCGGTCGGTTCGGGCACCCGCGCCGACGACGGCAAGGTCACCCCGCTCGACGTCAAGGCCGGCGACCGCATCCTGTTCGGCAAGTGGTCGGGCACCGAAGTCAAGGTCGACGGCGAAGAGCTGCTGATCATGAAGGAATCGGACATCCTCGGCGTCATCGCCTGAGCGATTTCATCGAATCGAGAGTGAAGTTGCGCAGTTTTCTGCGCCTTTGAAAGGAACAAGCACATGGCTGCTAAAGACGTCAAATTCTCGCGCGACGCGCGCGAACGCATTCTGAAGGGTGTCGACACCCTTGCCGACGCGGTGAAGGTGACCCTTGGTCCCAAGGGCCGCAACGTCGTGATCGACAAGAGCTTCGGCGCTCCCCGCATCACCAAGGACGGCGTCACCGTCGCCAAGGAAATCGAACTCAAGGACAAGTTCGAGAATATGGGCGCCCAGATGCTGCGCGAAGTCGCATCGAAGGCGAACGACAAGGCCGGCGACGGCACCACCACCGCGACCGTGCTCGCCCAGGCGATCGTGCGCGAAGGCATGAAGTCGGTTGCCGCCGGCATGAACCCGATGGATCTGAAGCGCGGCATCGACCTCGCGGTGACCAAGGTCGTCGAGACGCTGAAGGCGCAGTCGAAGCCCGTTTCGGGCACCTCGGAAATCGCGCAGGTCGGCATTATCTCGGCCAACGGCGACACCGAAGTCGGTGAGAAGATCGCCGAAGCGATGGAAAAGGTCGGCAAGGAAGGCGTGATCACCGTCGAGGAAGCCAAGGGCCTCGATTTCGAACTCGATGTCGTCGAAGGCATGCAGTTCGACCGTGGTTACCTGAGCCCCTATTTCATCACCAACCCGGAAAAGATGCTCGTCGAGCTGTCGGATCCGTACATCCTCATCTTCGAGAAGAAGCTGTCGAACCTCCAGTCGATGCTGCCGATCCTCGAAGCGGTTGTGCAGTCGGGCCGTCCGCTCCTCATCATCGCCGAGGACATCGAAGGCGAAGCGCTCGCGACCCTCGTCGTCAACCGTCTGCGCGGCGGCCTGAAGGTCGCGGCCGTCAAGGCGCCGGGCTTCGGCGATCGCCGCAAGGCGATGCTGCAGGACATCGCGATCCTGACCGCCGGCGAAATGATCAGCGAAGACCTGGGCATCAAGCTCGAGTCGGTCACGCTGAACATGCTGGGCCAGGCCAAGCGCGTCACCATCGACAAGGACAACACCACCATCGTCGACGGTGCGGGTGAAGCCGATGCGATCAAGGGCCGAGTCGAGCAGATCCGCGCGCAGATCGAGACCACGACGTCGGACTACGACCGTGAAAAGCTGCAGGAACGCCTGGCGAAGCTCGCCGGCGGTGTGGCCGTGATCAAGGTCGGCGGCGCGTCGGAAGTCGAAGTGAAGGAACGCAAGGACCGCGTCGACGACGCGCTGCACGCGACCCGTGCGGCGGTCGAGGAAGGCATCGTCCCCGGCGGCGGTACTGCGCTTCTCTATGCGACCAAGGCGCTCGACGGCCTGACCGGCGCGAACGAAGACCAGACCCGCGGCGTCGACATCATCCGTCGCGCGCTGCAGGCTCCGGTCCGCCAGATCGCCGAGAACGCCGGCTTCGACGGCGGCGTCGTGGCGGGCAAGCTGTTCGACCAGAACGACAGCAACTTCGGTTTCAACGCGTCGACCGACGTCTATGAAAACCTGGTGGCCGCCGGCGTGATCGACCCGACCAAGGTCGTGCGCACCGCGCTGCAGGATTCGGCCTCGGTCGCCGGCCTGCTCATCACCACCGAAGCGGCGGTGAGCGAACTGCCCGAAGACAAGCCCGCCATGCCGATGGGCGGCGGCGGCATGGGCGGCATGGGCGGTATGGACTTCTAAGTCCTCCGTTCAGGCGCTCAGCCGATGAGAAACGGGGCCGGGGGAGCAATCCTCCGGCCCTTTTTCTATTTGTCCCGATGACGAAATAGGGGAGTCGGGACATTGCCAGTTCAGCCCGGGCGACATAGCTAAGCATCAATGATGCTTGTATTCGCCCTTGCCATGCTCGCTGAGCCGGTCGCAGCGACGCCCGCCCCGCCGCCGGTCGAACGCTGCGGCTATCGCATCATCAAGACCTTCCCGCACGACACGTCGTCCTTCACCCAAGGCCTCTTCTGGCACAACGGGCATCTCTATGAAGCGACTGGCCAATATGGCCGGTCGCGCGTCGCCCGCCTCGATCTCGACACCGGAAAAGCGATCGCCGAAACGAAACTGCCATCGAACCAGTTCGGCGAAGGGATCACGCGCTGGGGCGACCAGATCATCGGCGTCACATGGCAGGGCGGTCTCGGTAATCGCTGGTCGATCAAGGATCTGAAGCCCGTCGGCACCTTCGAATATGAAGGCGAGGGCTGGGGCGTGACGATGGTCGGTGACAGTCTGGTGCTGAGCGACGGCACGCCCGAGCTGCGCTTTTTCGACCCGGCGACGATGAAAGAGCAGAAGCGTGTGACGGTGCGCTTCGCCGGCCGGCCGATCCCGATGCTCAACGAGCTCGAGACGATCGACGGACAGGTCTGGGCGAATGTCTGGATGACCGACTTCATCGTCCGCATCGACCCCGCGACCGGCAATGTCGCATCGCTGCTCGATCTCACGACACTCAAGACCGATGCGGGCGCGAGCGGCACCGACAGCGTGCTCAACGGAATTGCGTGGGACTACGAAGGGAAGCGCCTGTTCGTGACGGGCAAGAACTGGCCCAAGCTATATGAGATCGCGCTCGCCGACTGTCGCTAGGCGCGCAGCGCCGCCTCCATCCGCGCCGCGGCCGTATCATATACGCGCGCCTTCAACCCCGCGGTTACCGCCTCGGGCGCGCGGTCGGGATGGCCGCCGGCGAACGGCGGGGCGGGGTCATATTCGATCGCGAGCTGGATCGCTTGCGCCACGGCATCGCCTTTCAGCCGCGCGATCAGCGTCAGCGCGAAATCGAGCCCCGAGGTCACGCCGCCGCTGGTCACGACATTCCCATCCTCGACGACGCGAGCGTTTTGATGGCTTGCCCCGACGAGCGGGAGCAGATGCGTATAACCCCAGTGCGTCGTCGCGCGCTTGCCTTGCAGTAACCCGGCGCGGCCGAGCAGGAAGGCGCCGGTGCACACGCTCGTCACCCACCGGGCGTCGGCAGCCTGCCGCCCGACGAAGTCGATCGTCGCCGCATCGTTCAGTGCCTCGGTCACGCCGTGCCCGCCGGGAATGCAGAGGATGTCGGCCTGCGGCGCGCTCGCAAAATCATGGGTCGGCAGAATCGCGAAACCGCTGTCGGTTGCGATCGGATCGAGGCGCGCCGCCGCGCCGGACAGCACCGCGCCGGGCATCCGGCACAACGCCTGCGCGGGCGCGGTGAAGTCGAGCTGGGTGATGCCCGGAAAAAGCAGGAAGACGATGGTCGTTGCAGCGGTGTTGGTCATGGGATGGTGTCCTCGCATCGGCAGTGGATCACCCAGGCGCGCGGCTCGCATCGGTACCGCTCCCCGATGGATATCCATCTTCAGCGCCAGTCGCGGTACGGCCTCTTTTTACTCCTCGCAGCGCGGCTAGGAAAGGTTATTCGGCTGTTTCGCTTGCCGACGCTTGGTCTGCGGGGGGCGTGCTGTCGCGGCTTTCGAGCATCTCGGCGGCATCGTCGAGCGCCTTGGCTTCGCTGACGGTCACGCCGCCGGGCCCCGGTTCATTGTCGGTGCGGCTGCATCCGATCACGAGCAGGCCGAGCAGGGCCGCGGCGGGCACGAGGTTTCGCATCATTCGTCTTCCACAAAAAAAGGGCTCCACCCGTCCGGATGGAGCCCCTCCTTAGCAGCCCAAGGGCGTGCCGACGACTTATTGCTTGTCGTTGGCTTCGGCCTTCTTGGTTTCCTCGGCGATCTTGTCGCCGGCCTTGTCGGCGGCGTCGCCGGCGGCGTTCACCGTGCCTTCGACGGCATTGCCGGCTTCGGCGGCGGCATCCGCGGTCGCATCAGCAGCGTCGGCGGCGCCTTCGGCCATTGCGTCGCCGGCGGCGGCGGCATCGTCAGCCATGGAATCGGCGGTTTCACCGGCGGCGTCCTGCGTCTTTTCCGAGCAGGCGGCGAGGCTGAAGGCCGCGGCGGCCATCGAGGCGATGATGATCTTGCGCATGGGTATTCCTTTCGAATGCAATGACCGGGTGGCCGGCCATGGGAAGAGAGTTAACCGGCGATCAGGGGCTTTGCAACCGCGCTGCGACGCCTGTCCCGAAAAGGAAAGGGGCCGCCGGCAAGCCGTCGACCCCTTCCTGTTTCTTCGGCCCCGAAGAGGCCGGAAAGAAGCTTACTTCTTGGCTTCTTCCATCGCGCCCTTGGCGGCGTCGGCGGCTTCCTGGGCAGCGCCGGCAGCTTCGGCCGCCTTGTCGGTGGCGGTGGCGGCGTCGCCGGCAGCGGCGGCATCGCCAGCAGCGTCGGCGGCGGCGCCGGCTTCGCCAGCGGCGGCGGCGGTCGCGTCGGCAGCGCCTTCGGCAGCTTCCATCGCGCCGTCAGCAGCGCCTTCGACGGTCGCGGCTGCGTCTTCGGTCGTGGCGGCCGTGTCGTCGGCGGCCTTTTCGGCGCAAGCAGCGAGGCCCATCGAAGCGGCGAGGACGAGCGACAGAGTGATCGATTTCTTCATGTGGGAATACCCCTCTCAATTTGGACTGATCGACCGGCACAGGAACTGATCGATCCCGGACATTGCCAATCGCGCGCAGAATTACCCACTCGCCAAATGGCGTGCAACCGTCCTTTTGACGATTGGCCCCGCGGTTGCGTCGCAATGCCGCGACGACCGCGGCGCGCACCGCAGAAAATCGTGGCACGGCGCTTGGTTGACCAGATATAAAGAAAGCTTTATATGTCCTTTGGTGAGTGAGCTTATCGACATTTTCCGCGCTCTCGCGGATCCGACGCGACTGCGAGTCGTCGCGCTGCTGCGCGAGATGGAGCTTGCGATCGGCGAACTCGCGATCGTTCTCGACCAGAGCCAGCCGCGCGTATCGCGCCATGTCCGTATCCTTGTCGAGGCCGGAATCGTCGAGCGGCGGCGCGAGGGAAGCTGGGTTTTCCTGCGCATCGCCGGCGAAGGGCCGGTCGCCGAGATTATTGGTCAGGCGGAGAAATGGCCTTTCTCCGCGCGCGAAACGCGCGTCATCGCGCATGATGCTCGGCGGCTGGCGGCGGTGCGCGACGAGCGTGTCGCGGCGGCGGAACGCTATTTCGCCGAGCATGCCGCCGAATGGGACGCGATCCGGTCGCGCCATATCGCCGAGAGCGAAGTCGAAGCCGCAATGCTGGCGATGATGCACAACCGCCGCCTCGGTCATTTGCTCGACATCGGCACCGGCACCGGCCGGATGGCGGAGATTTTCGCGCCGACCGCGCGCCGGATCACCGCGCTCGACCGCAGCCCGGAAATGCTCCGTATCGCGCGCACGAAGCTGGAGCGGCAGCCGGTGCCCGTCGATCTGTTGCAGGGCGATTTCCTCGACCTGCCGGTCGCCGATGCCAGCATCGACAGCATCGTCATCCACCAGGCGCTCCATTTCGCGCACGAGCCCGACCGCGTGATCGCCGAGGCGAGCCGCGTGCTGCGCGGCGGCGGCCATCTACTCGTCGTCGATTTCGCGCCGCACGAGGACGAGGAACTGCGCGCGCTCGCCGCGCACGCGCGCCTCGGATTTTCGGATGCGCAGATCCGCGGCTGGTTCGCCTCGGCGGGCCTGCTGCTCGAAACCACCCAGACGCTCGAAGGCGGGGAGCTGGCCGTGAAGCTGTGGCTCGGCCGCCGTCGCAGCGATGAAGATCAACCCCCCGTTAGCGAAAGCGGGCAAAGTAAAAGGCTTGCGGCATGACGTCGAACTTGAACTCGCTGGCGGAAGCGCGCCGCGCTGCGGCGTCGCCGCTCTTCGCCAATCTCGAAGGCGATATCGGCGTCAGCTTCGAATTTTTCCCGCCGAAGACCGAGAAGATGGAAGCGCAGCTGTGGGATACGTTCCGCACGCTCGAGCCGCTGGCGCCCAGTTTCGTATCGGTCACCTATGGTGCGGGCGGGTCGACGCGCGAACGCACCCACGCGACTGTCGCGCGCATTGCTGCCGAAAGTCGCGTGCCGCCCGCGGCGCACCTGACTTGCGTGGAGGCGTCGCGCGTCGAGATCGATGAGGTCGCGCACGCCTATTGGGATGCGGGCGTGCGCCATATCGTCGCGCTGCGTGGCGACGTCCCGGGTGGCGAGCCCTATCGGCCGCATCCGGATGGCTACGCCAATGCGATCGAGCTGGTCGCGGGGCTGAAGGCGATTGCGCCGTTCGACATCTCGGTCGCCGCCTATCCCGAGGTGCATCCCGATGCCGATTGCCCGCAGGCCGACCTCGATAATCTGAAGCGCAAGCTCGACGCCGGCGCGACGCGCGCGATCACGCAATTCTTCTTTTCGCCCGACAGCTTCCTGCGCTTTCGCGATGCGGCGGCGGCGGCGGGGATCGACGCGCCGATCATTCCCGGCATCTTGCCCGTGTCGAACGTGTCACAGACGCGTCGCATGGCCAACATGTGCGGCACCGCAATCCCGGCGTGGATGGTGTCGCTGTTCGACGGGCTCGACGATCACCCTGCCGCGCGCCAGCTCGTCGCGGCGACGATCGCCGCCGAAATGTGCCGCCGTCTTTACGCGGGCGGCGTGCGTGATTTCCACTTCTACACCCTCAACCGCGCCGAGCTCAGCTATGCGATCTGCCATCTGCTGGGTCTGCGGCCGGTTTCGACCGTAAAGGATCAGGCAGCATGATGAGCGCACGCGAAGCCCTCGCAGCGGCGGCGAAGGAGCGCATACTCCTGACCGACGGCGGCTGGGGCACCCAGATCCAGCTCAGGAAGCTGGTCGAGGGCGACTATGCCGGATCGCTCGGCTTGTCGCACGACCAGAAGGGCAATAACGACATCCTCGCGCTGACGCGGACCGACGTCGTTACAGCGATCGGCGAAGCCTATCTGGCGGCGGGGTCGGACATTGTGTCGACCAATACGTTCAGTGCCAACCGGATCAGCCAGGCCGATTATGGCGCCGAGCATCTCGTCGCCGACATCAACCATGAAAGCGCGCGGCTTGGCCGCGAAGCCGCCGACAAATATGAGGCGCTCGACGGGCGCCGCCGTTTCATTGCGGGCGCGGTGGGGCCGACGAACAAGACGCTGTCGCTTTCGCCCGACGTCAACAATCCGGGCTATCGCGAGATCGATTTCGACGAATTGAAGGACGTCTATCTCGAACAGGTCGTCGCCCTGGCTGAAGGCGGCGCCGATTTCATCCTGATCGAGACGATCTTCGACACGCTCAATGCCAAGGCGGGGATCGCCGCGACGATAGAGGCCGAGGGAAAGGTCGGACGCGAATTGCCGCTGATGATCTCGATGACGCTCACCGACCTGTCGGGACGAAATCTGTCGGGGCATACGGTCGAGGCCTTCTGGTACGCGGTCCGCCACGCCAAGCCGCTCACGATCGGGCTCAACTGCTCGTTCGGCGCGTCGCAGCTCCGCCCGCATGTGAAGGTCTTGTCTGAAATCGCCGATGCCCTGGTGATGGTCTATCCGAACGCGGGGCTTCCCAACGAACTCGGCGAATATGACGAGATGCCCGACACGACGGCGGGTCTCGTCCGCGAATGGGCCGAGCATGGACAGGTCAACATTCTCGGCGGCTGCTGCGGGTCGACCCCCGCGCATATCGCGGCGATGGCGAAGGCGGTCGACAGCCTCGCACCGCGGCATATTCCCGACGTTCCGGTGCGCACGCGGCTTGCGGGACTCGAACCCTTCACGATGGCGGCGTAATTCCCCTCGCGCTTGCGGGAGGGGGTAGGGGAGGGCCTGTTTCCTTCCTGAACGCCGCCCGAGATTTGCTACAGACCTTCCCCCGACCCCTCCCGCAAGCGGGAGGGGAGCAAGATGAGCAAGATGACCGAAACCAACGCCTCTTCCAGCTTCGTCAATATCGGCGAGCGCACTAACGTCACGGGTTCCGCGGCGTTCAAGAAACTCATCCTCGCCGATGACTATACAGCGGCGGTCGAAGTTGCGCGCCAGCAGGTCGAGAACGGCGCGCAGGTCATCGACGTCAACATGGACGAGGGTCTGCTCGACGCCGAATATGCGATGACGACCTTTTTGAAGCTGATCGCCGCCGAGCCCGACATCGCGCGCATCCCGGTGATGATCGACAGCTCGAAATGGGATGTGATCGAGGCAGGGCTGAAGTGCGTTCCCGGCAAGCCGATCGTCAATTCGATCAGCATGAAGGAAGGCGAGGAGCAATTTCTCGATCACGCCAGGAAGTGCATGGCCTATGGCGCCGCGGTCGTCGTGATGGCGTTCGACGAGGTCGGGCAGGCCGACACCAAGGACCGCAAGATCGAGATTTGCGAGCGCGCCTACAAGCTGCTCATGACCATCGGCTTCCCGCCCGAGGACATCATCTTCGACCCCAATATCTTCGCCGTCGCGACGGGGCTCGAAGAGCATGATAATTATGCCGTCGACTTCATCGAGGCGGTGAAGGAAATTCGTGTCCGCTGCCCGCACGCGCATTTTTCGGGCGGTCTCTCGAACCTGTCCTTCGGCTTTCGCGGCAACGAGACGGTGCGCCGCGCGATGCACAGCGTTTTCCTTTACTATGCAATCCCCGCCGGGCTCGACATGGCAATCGTCAACGCCGGGCAGCTCGATGTCTACGACACGATCGACCCCGAACTGCGCACTGCGTGCGAGGATGTGATCCTCAACCGCAAGGTCGAAGGCGAAGAGCTAAGCCCGACCGAGCGTCTCATCGCGCTTGCCGAACGCTATAAGGGCACGAATGCGGCGCAGGAAAAGGCGGCCGAGGAATGGCGCGGCTGGGCGGTCGAAAAGCGGCTCGAACATGCGCTGGTCAAGGGCATCGACGCCTATATCGTCGGCGATACCGAGGAGATGCGCCTCGCGATGCCGCGCCCGATCGAAGTCATCGAAGGGCCGCTGATGGACGGAATGAACGTCGTCGGCGACCTGTTCGGGTCGGGAAAGATGTTCCTGCCGCAGGTCGTCAAATCGGCGCGCGTGATGAAGAAGGCGGTGGCGCACCTCTTGCCCTTCATCGAGGCTTCGAAGGAACCCGGCGCGAAAGGCAAGGGCAAGGTCGTGATGGCGACCGTCAAGGGCGACGTCCACGACATCGGCAAGAATATCGTCGGTGTGGTGCTTCAGTGCAACGGCTTCGAGATCGTCGACCTTGGCGTGATGGTGCCCTGGTCGAAGATCCTCGAGGCGGCGAACGAGAATGACGCCGACATGATCGGCCTCTCGGGCCTGATCACCCCCTCGCTCGACGAGATGGTGACGGTGGCCGAGGAAATGCAGCGCGCGGGCATGACGATGCCGCTGCTGATCGGCGGTGCGACGACCTCGAAGGTCCACACCGCGCTGCGCATCGACCCGGCCTACAAGGGCCCGGTGCTCCACGTCCTCGACGCGAGCCGCGCGGTCGGCGTCGCGACGGCGCTCGTCAGCGACACCGGGCGCGACGCCTATGTGCAGGGTTATAAGGACGATTATGAGCATGTCCGCGATGTGCGCGCGGGCAAGGGACAGAGCGTGTTGCATACGCTCGAAGAGGCGCGTGCCAATTATTACGACGCCTATCTCAGCGACAAGCCGGCGCCGCCGTTGCAGCCCGGGCTGCACCGTTTCGACGACTGGTCGCTCGAAGATCTGCGCGAATGTTTCGACTGGACGCCCTTCTTCCGCGCGTGGGAGCTGCACGGCACCTATCCGTCGATCCTCGACGACGAGGTGGTCGGCGAGACGGCGCGGGCGCTCAAGGCCGACGCCGATGCGATGCTCGACAAGCTGATCGCCGAAAAATGGCTGACCGCGCGCGGCGTCTGCGCCTTCTGGCCGTGCGCGCGCGACGGCGACAGCGTCACGATCCACCTCGCCGAAGAGGAACGGCATGTGACGCTTCCCTTCCTGCGCCAGCAGATCAAGAAGAGCCGCGACCGCGCCAATATGTGCCTCGCCGACTTCATCGATCCCGCGGGCGACTGGATGGGCGGCTTTGCGGTCGGCATCCACGGTATCGAACCGCATTCGGAGCGTTTCCGCGCCGACAAGGACGATTATTCGGACATATTGCTGAAGGCGCTCGCCGACCGCTTCGCCGAGGCGTTCGCCGAGCGGCTGCACCAGCATGTTCGCACGACGCTCTGGGGCTATGCGCCCGGCGAACAGCTCACCAACGAGGCGCTGATCAAGGAAGAATATCGCGGCATCCGCCCGGCCCCCGGCTATCCGGCCTGTCCCGACCATAGCCTGAAGCCGATCCTGTTCGACCTGCTCGCCGCGGGCGAGAATGCTGGGCTGGTGCTCACCGAAAGTTTTGCGATGCTGCCGACCGCAGCGGTTAGCGGCTTCTATTTCGGCCACCCCGAAAGCCAGTATTTCGGCGTCGCGCGGATCGGGAGCGACCAGCTTGAAGATTATGCGCAGCGCCGCGGGGTCGATATCGAAACCGCGACGCGCTGGCTGCGTCCCAACCTCGATTAACGCGCTTGCCGGCGGCTGTCCGATAAGGGGACAGCCGCCGGATTAACCAGCTTCGCCGACGACGGGCGCGCCAAAAGCCGCTATGGGCGGCACATGTTTACCTCGATCCTTCGCCGGCCCGTGCTGCCGCTGCTCGCCCTTCCGCTGCTTCTGGCGCCGATGCCGCTTCCCGCTCAGACGGGCGGCGCGCCTTACAGTGTCGACGGCCGGGGCTTTTCGCGCTTGCAGGACGCCGTCGATGCGATCGGCGAGGGCGAGGGGACAATCCGTATCGCCCCCGGCTATCACCGCGATTGCGCGGTGCAGACCGCGGGGCGCATCGCGTTCGTCGCCGCCGAGCCGGGCCGCGCGATCTTCGACGGGGTGACGTGCGAGGGCAAGGCGGCGCTTGTTCTGCGCGGCGCCGGGGCGCGCGTTGACGGTGTCGTCTTCCAGAATATGCGCGTTCCCGACGGGAATGGCGCGGGCATCCGGCTCGAAACCAGCGATCTCGACGTCGTGAACGCGATGTTTCGCAATAGTGAGGAGGGCATTCTCACCGCGGACGATCCCGACGCGACGTTGACGATCGACCGTTCGACCTTTTCGCGCCTTGGCCGCTGCGACCGCGGATTGAGCTGCGCGCATAGCGTCTACACCGGCATCTACGGCCGCGTTGCCGTCACCCGCTCGCGTTTCGAAAAGGGCAGTGGCGGCCATTATCTGAAGACCCGCGCGGCTGAGGTCGACGTCAACGACAACAGCTTCGACGATACGCAAGGGAAGGCGACCAATTATATGATCGACCTGTCCTCGGGATCGGTCGGGCGGATTTCGAACAATCTGTTCGTGCAAGGGCGCGACAAGGAAAACTATTCTGCTTTCATCGCCGTCGCGGCCGAAGAGCGCAAGAATCCGTCACGCGGACTCGTTATCGAGGGCAATCGCGCGAGCCTGCCCGCGGGTATCGATCGCCGGTCGGTGTTCGTGGCCGACTGGAGCGGCGAGGCGCTGGCGATCGGGCCGAATGAACTGGGCACAGGGCTGACGAAGTTCGAGAAGCGGTAACGCACCTCACCCGGGGGAAGGAGGGGGTTAAGCCTCGCCGCGCGTCTCGATGAGCGACGCTGCGAGCGCCTCGGCCGGGGTCTTGCCGCCCCAAAGCACGAACTGGAACACCGGATAGAAGCGTTCGCATTCGTCGATTGCGCTTTCGATGAGCGTCTCGGTCAGGTCGAGCGACAGCCCCGCATCGGCGCCGACTAGCATGCCGTGGCGGAAGAGGATCGTGCCACTGTTCGACCAGAGCTCGAAATGGCCGAGCCAGAGCTGCTCGTTGATCATCGCCAGCGCCTCGTGCGCCACCGTGCGCTTGTCCTCGACGACACGGATGTCGGGAAAGGCGAGAAGCTGGATCACCCCGTCATCGGGACGCCACACCGCGCGCAGCTCGTAGGTCGTCCAGCTGCCCTGCGCGGTCGCGACGATCTCATCTTCGCCGACCATCTCGTGCGGCCAGTCGTGCGCGGCGAAATAGGACGCCAGCATCTCCATCGGCGCCGCGTCCTGGCCGTCATCGTCGTCGTATAGATCGTCACTCATGCGCGTCGCCCTAGCCGTTCTTGCGCGAAGTAGCGAGTCTGCAGGTCTCACCGCCAATCGTCATCCTGGCGAATGCCCGATCTCGACGGTGCAGCCGAAGGCGAGGTCGAGACCCCGGCTTTCGCCGGGGTGACGATCATTTCTTGGGAGCGGCCTTGGGTTTCGCCGCGGGCTTGGCAGCGGGTTTCGCGGTCGGCTTGGTAGCGGCGGGCTTTGCCGCGACCTTCGGGGCAGCGGCCGGCTTCGCGACTCCTTCAAGCTTGTCGAGGCGCGCTTTCAGCGCTTCGGCTTCGGCGCGCGCGGTGGCGGCCATCTGCTTCACCGCCTCAAATTCCTCGCGGCTGACGAAATCCATGCGACCGACAAATTCCTTCGCACGGTCGCGCATCGCGGCTTCGGCTTCGCGGCCGGCGCCCGCGACGGTCCCGGCAATGCCGTTCACCATCTTGGCGAGGTCGTCGAAAAAGCGGTTTTCGCTCTGCATGTCTGATATTCCTTCGTCGGGGGTGGCCCCCAGGTGGTCCCTTGCGCCTTCACCTTATCTGGGTGCTGGCGGCGGCGGGGACAAGGGTTTCGGCGTCGGGATTGCGCTGATCGATCTGAAAATTGAGGATCGCGGCAAAGCTGAGCCAGACCATATAGGGCACGAGAAGCCATGCGGCTGCCTTGCGGATCGGCGCAAAGGCAAAGGCGGTCGCGATCGTGACCATCAGGATGAAGATGATGAGATAGAGCGCGGTCGTCACCTGATGCTGGCCGAAGAAGAGCGGCGACCAGGCGAAATTGGCAATCAGTTGGACGAAGAAGAGCAGCAGCGCGAAGCCGCGTCCCTTGGCGCCGCGCGCATGGAGGATCATCGCGAGCGACAGGCCGAGGCAGATATAGAGGATCGGCCATACCGTGCCGAACACCCAGCCTGGCGGCGTGATCGACGGCAGGTCGAGCGCGGCGAACCAGCGATTGCCATAACCGCTGTTCGACAAAAGCCCCATCAGGCTGCCGATCAGCACGATCGCCGGCACGGTGACGAGCGCCCAGCGCAAATAGGACATGCGAAGCTGCCCGTGTGTCGCGATTTCGGTCATGTCCGCAATATCCCCCAAATGCGAATCCGTTGCATTTGTGTCGCGATTGCGCGGCGCAGCGTCAAGCGGCTCGATTCACCGCCGCAATCAGAAATTCGACATTGCCTTCGGGTCCGGTGATCGGGCTTTCAACGAGGTCGGCGACGTCCCAGCCTTCGCTTTGCAGCCAATCTCGCACCTCGGCGCAAACGCGCGCATGCACCTCGGCATCACGCACCACCCCCTTTTTGCCGACTTCGCGACGCTCGGCCTCGAATTGCGGCTTGATCAGCGCGACCATGCGGGCACCGGGTTTCGCGAAGCTCATGGGCACCGGCAGCACCTTCGACAGCGCGATGAAGCTCGCGTCACAAACGATCAGGTCGACGGACTCGGGGATATGGTCTGCGGTCAGGATGCGCGCGCTCGTCTGTTCGTGAACGACGACCCGCGCGTCCTGCCGCAGTTTCCACGCGAGCTGGTTGGTGCCCGAATCGACGGCGTAGACGCGCGCGGCGCCGCGGCTGAGCAACACGTCGGTGAACCCGCCGGTCGACGATCCGACATCGATCGCAACCGCGTCGCTCACGTCCCAGCCCAGATGCCTGAGCGCATGGTCGAGCTTGATCCCGCCGCGCGACACCCATGGGTGATCGCGGCCCTTGACGCTGATCTCGGCATCGTCGGCAATCTGCTGTCCCGCCTTGTCGATCTTGCGGTCGCCGACGAAAGCAAGCCCGGCAAGGATCAGCGCCTGCGCGCGTGTCCGGCTTTCGGCAAGGCCGCGGTCGACGAGCAACTGGTCGGCGCGCTGTTTCGCCATCAACCGCCCACCTTGTCGGTGAGCAGACCAGGCGTCAGGATCTGCGGCAGGATTTCGGGTTTTGCCGAGCCGGGGGCATACCAGAGATAGAGCGGCACGCTGTTTCGGCCATGCTCGGCGAGCGTGCGCGTGATCACCGGATCGCCATTGGTCCAGTCGCCGACGAGCGTCACGACGCCCGCTTTGTCGAAAGCCTTTTGCACCGCGTCGCGCTCGATCGCGCCGGCTTCGTTCGCCTTGCACGACAGGCACCAGTCGGCGGTGAAATAGACGAAGACGGGCTTCCCAGTCTCGCGCGCGCTGGCGAGCGCCTCGGGGGAGAAGGTCGATCCCGTGCCGCTCGTCGTGCGCTCGGCTTCAGCCACTTCGGTTACCGTGCCCGCAAGGCTGACGACGAGCAGCAGGCCTGATGCGATCAACAGCCACGACCGCCGGTCGCCGCGCTGGATCGCGCCGTAGTGGGTCAGGAGGACGAGCGCCATCGCGACGGCGAGGATGGGCCAGAGAAGTTGTTCGCCGCTGCCGAGTTGCCGCCATAGAAGCCATGCCAATGCCAGCGTAGTCAGCCCCATCGGCAGCGCCATCCATTTGCGGAACCGGTCCATCCACGGGCCCGGTTTGGGCAGGCGGCGTCGCAAGGCGGGAACGAAACCGATCGCGAGGAAGGGCAGGGCCAGCCCCAGGCCCAATCCGCCGAAGATCGGCAGCGCCGCCCACGCTGGCAGCACCAATGTCGCACCGAGTGCTGCGCCGAGCAGCGGCCCGCTGCACGGGGTGGCGACGAAGGCGGCGAGCGCACCGGTCCAGAAGCCGCCCGCCGCGCCGCCCTTTTCGGCGAACGCCTGCCCGCCGCCGAAGGACGGCAGTTCATAATATCCGAGCAGGTTCAATGTGATCGCGAGCGAGAGGATCAGCAGTGCGAGCACGCTCACCGGATGCTGCAACTGAAAGGCCCAGCCGACCTGCTCGCCCGCCGCGCGGAGCGCAAGCAATGCGCCGCCGAGCAGCAGCGCGGTGACGACCGCGCCGGCGGTGTAGGCGAGCGCCTCGACCCTGGCGGCCTTTGCGTCGCCACCCGACCGCGCGAGGCTAAGCGCTTTGAGGCTGAGGATCGGAAAGACGCAGGGCATCAGGTTGAGAATCAGCCCGCCGAGGATCGCGCCGCCGAGTGCAGTCCAGAACAACGTGCTGTCGATCGCGTCCGACGATCCGGCGATCGCCTCGCCCGCGGCCGGCACGGTGCCGGGTTCGAGCTTGACCGACAGGCCGCGTCCGCCGCCGAGCTTCAACAGCGCCGAAATCGGCCCAGTCTTTTCGCCCTTGGCGCGCATCTCGACGATGATCTGATCGCTGTTGCGGCTGAACTGCTGGGGCGCGGCATAATCGACCACATCCTGCGTCTCGACGAACAGATGCGGCGCTTCGACTTGGGTGCTGGCGGGCAGGGGAATGGCGAAGCGCACCATCTCGCCGCGCCGCTCCCAGCTGCCGTGCCGGTCGAGCGGCTGCGGAAGCAGCGCGCGCCAGCCGTCGAATTGTTCGCGTGACGTGGCGGAGACGGCTCCGTCGCCCGCTTTGAGCGCGACCGAGATCACCGCCCTTTCGGGAACGCACACCTTGTCGGTGCAGGCGAGCCAGTTGGCGATCCCCGACAGCGTCAGGTCGGTGCCCGGCGCGATGCCTTTGTCGACCTTCACCTCGGCGAGCAGCGCATAGGGATGTTCATAGACATGGTTCATCATGCCGAAGAGGATCAGCGCATCGGGAACGGGGTAGTGGAAGGGCGCAATCGTTACCCCCTCGGGCGCGTTCCATTCCACCGACAGGCCGAAGCCCGCATCGCCGCCATTGACCCAATAGCCGTGCCACGTCTTGTCGGGCGTCATTGTGAGCGCGAGCGTCGTCGTGCCGCCCGGGATCGGCGCGGCCGACTCTGCAACGAGCTTGGGCTGGATATGCGTCGATTGCGCGTGCGCGGGGGTGAAGGCGGCGACGGTCAAAGCCAGCAAGGCCAATACCGCGCGCGCTACCCGTGTCACAAAAGCCTCACTCTGCAAATTCATGGCTATGCTCGCGCCTGTTCGTCGTTCGAAGGCTTGCCATATAGGCGGCTTTGGTCGAGAGGACAGCCCGCGCTTTCAGGGCCCGACCCGCCCCTTCTTATGGAGAAGCCGTCCGTGAAGCTGAAATATCTGTCCGCTGCCCTTGCCACCGCGCTTTGCCTTGCTACCGCCGGAACCGGCTTTGCGCAGGATTCGGCGTTTCCGACGCAGAAGGTTACAGCAGCGACCCCGGCGCCGAAGCTGGTGGTGATGATCGCAGTCGATCAGTTTTCGGCCGATCTTTTCGCCGAATATCGCGGGCGGTTTACCGGCGGGCTTGCGCGGCTGGCTTCGGGTGTGGTTTTCCCGTCGGGTTATCAAGCGCATGGCGCGACCGAAACCTGCCCCGGCCATTCCACGATCCTGACCGGCAACCACCCGGCGCACACCGGCATCGTCGCCAATAATTATTTCGACCTGTCGGCGGCACGCGCGGACAAGCGCGTCTATTGCGCCGAGGACGAGAGTGTTGCCGGAACGACATCGAAGGGTGGCGAATATGCGCCGTCGGTGAACCATCTGCTCGTCCCGACGCTCGGCGACCTGATGAAGGCGCGCGACCTGAATGCGCAGGTCGTCTCGGTATCGGGCAAGGATCGTTCGGCGATCATGATGGGCGGGCGTCAGGCCGACGAGCTGATGTGGCTCGTGCCCACCGGCCTCACCAGCTATCGCGGTACCACGCTGTCACCGGCGGCGCAGCAGGCGAGCGCCGCGATCGCCGCCGCGATCGGCCAGGCGCGCCCGGCGCTGGCGCTGCCCGCCGAATGCGCGCCGCACGACATCGCGATCCCGCTCGACAAGGGCGGCTCGGTCGGAACCGGGCGGATGGCGCGCGACGCTGGCGATTTCCGCCGTTTCATGGCCTCGCCCGAAGCCGATGGAGCAGTGCTCGCGACCGCCGCGGCGCTGCGTCAGGTGCGCAAGATGGGTGAGGGCAGCAGCACCGACCTGCTGATCGTCGGGCTGTCGGCGACCGACTATGTCGGCCACAGCACTGGCACCGAGGGCAGCGAGATGTGCATCCAGATGGCGGGGCTCGACCGCGAGCTTGGCGATTTCTTCGCGCGGCTCGACGCGACGGGGATCGACTATGTCGTTGCTTTGACCGCCGACCACGGCGGCCACGACCTGCCCGAGCGCAACCGCCAGAACGCCTGGCCCGATGCGCAGCGCGTCGACAAGGCGCTCGATCCCGAGGCGATGGGCAAGGCCGTCGCCGAAAAGCTCGGCCTGCCGCAGCCCGTAATTTATGGCGACGGCGGCGACTATTATCTGGCGAAGACGCTGACCGCGGCGCAGCGCAAGGCCGTACTTGCCGAACTGCTTCCGCGCCTTCGGGCACATCCGCAGATCGAGGCGGTGGTGACGCGCGAGGAGCTCGAAGCGCATCCGATCTCGAAGCGCGCGCCCGATACCTGGACGTTGATGGACAAGCTGCGCGCCTCCTATCATCCGCAGCGGTCGGGCGATTTCATCATCGCGTTGAAGCCCCGCGTCACCCCGATCCCCGAATCGGGCGTCGGCTATGTCGCGACGCACGGCTCGGTGTGGGATTACGACCGCCGCGTACCGATCCTTTTCTGGCGCAAGGGGCTGGCGGCGTTCGAACAGCCCAACGCCGTGATGACCGTCGACATCATGCCGACGCTGGCCTCGCTGATTGGCTTGACGGTGGATGCAAACAAGATCGACGGCCGCTGCCTCGACCTGATCTCGGGTCCGGAAAGCAGTTGCCGGTAACTAAGAAGAACCAGGGACCATGACGAAGAATTTGAAGAATTTTCCCGGCCGGATGCTGCTCGTGGGGTGCGGCAATATGGCGGGAGCGATGCTGGATCGCTGGCTGAAGGCGGGGCTTGATCCGGCCGCGGTGACCATCGTCGATCCCTTCGCAGCGCCGCGCGCGGGCATCGCGCAATATGGGTCGCTTGCCGAATGGCTTGGTGCGGGCGCCGCCGCCGAGTGGATCATGCTCGGCATGAAGCCGCAGCAACTCGGCGAAGTCGCGGCCGATCTCGCCGAGGCCGTCTCGGGTAAAACGCATCTGCTGTCGATCCTCGCGGGGGTTTCGCTCGCCGATCTCGCGGCGCGCTTCCCGGCGGCGCGGGCGCAGGTCCGCATCCTGCCCAATCTCGCCGCGCGCATCGGCGCCGGCGTGTCGGCGGTCGCGAGCAACGGCAACGCCGACGAGGCGGCGATCGACAATCTGCTCGATCCGCTCGGCACGGTGGTCGCGCTCGCCGACGATGGAGCGATGGACCTCGTCACCGCCTTTACCGGCAGCGGCCCGGCGTTCGTCTTTCGCCTGATCGAATCCTATGCCGCTGCGGGTGAACGCCTCGGCCTGTCACCCGAGGACGCGCTGAAGCTCGCGACCGCGACCTTCGGCGGCGCGACCGCGCTGCTCGCCGACAGCGGCGAAAAACCCGGCACGCTGATCGCGCAGGTCGCGAGCAAGGGCGGCACAACGCAGGCTGGGCTCGACGTGCTCGACAGCGACGGCCAGCTCGCGGCGCTGCTCACCAATGTGCTGCGCGCGGCGCGCGATCGCGGGCGCGAACTCGCGGATATCGCGCGCGGCGAGGGCTGATCTAGGGTCCTGTCCCTAACCGGGCTCCTTCCCGAGCTCCGCAATCCGGCGGCGCTCGCGCACCGGGACGAGCGCCTCGCTGACCTGCCAGAAGCCCGTCACCGCCTGTTGTCCCGCATGGGTATAGGCGCGACTCATCGTATCGCGCAGCGCCGCGAATATCTCGCGTTCGGCCGCGCGGCCGGCGTCGGTCAGGCGCAGCTCCTTCGCGCGCCGGTCGCGATTTCCCGGCCGCGTCGTCAGATATTCGCGCGCATCGAGCTCCTTCACCACCCGCCCCAATGATTGCTTGGTGATGCCGAGCAGCGCGAGCAGATCCGAGATCGTCAGTCCCGGTTGCCGTGCAATGAAATAGAGCGCGCGGTAATGTGCGCGTCCCAGCTCCTTCTCAGCGAGCCGCGCGTCGATCGCGCGCCAGAGCGAGGCGTGCGCGAAAAAGAGGAACTCGATGCCGCGGCGCACCTCCTCTTCGCGCAAGAAAAGGGCAGAGGCAGCAGGAACTTGTGAAAGAAAATTTTCATCCGGCATAGTCGCCACCGTTGCGCGCGATGCCGCTCTTTGGCAAGAGGCGCGCTCCCGAAACCAGTAAAGCAAAGGTGTTTTCGCATGTCCGCTCCCGCCTTCACCCATCTGCCGCATCCCAACCCGGTCGCGGACGATGTACGGGCGGCGGCGATTGCGGACCCGGTTTTCGGGCGCGTCTTCACCGATCATATGGTGTCGATCCGCTATACCGAGGGGCGGGGTTGGCACGATGCGCAAGTGATGCCGCGCGGCCCGCTGACGCTCGATCCCGCGACCGCGGTGCTCCACTATGCGCAGGAAATTTTCGAGGGGCTGAAGGCCTATCGCCTCGACGACGGCTCGATGGCGCTGTTCCGGGTCGAGGCCAATGCCGCGCGCTTCAACGCCAGCGCGCGCCGCATGGCGATGGCCGAACTGCCCGAGGCCATGTTCATTGCGGCTGTGAAAGAAGCTGTTGCCGCCGACGCCAAATGGTTCCCGCCCGTCGATGGCGGCGCGCTGTACCTGCGCCCTTTCATGTTTGCGAGCGAAGTGTTCCTCGGCGTCAAGCCGGCTTCCGAATATCAGTTCCTCGTCATCACCTCGCCGGTCGGCAATTATTTCAAATCGGGTGCGCCCGCGATCTCGCTCTGGGTGTCGGAGGATTATACCCGCGCTGCGCCGGGCGGCACGGGCGCCGCCAAATGTGGCGGCAATTATGCCTCCAGCCTCGTCGCGCAGCGCGAGGCGATCGCCAAGGGGCATGATCAGGTCGTCTTCCTCGACGCGGCGGAGCATCGCTGGATCGAGGAGCTGGGCGGCATGAACATGTTCTTCGTGTTCGACGACGGCAGCATCGTCACCCCGCCGCTGACGGGCACGATCCTGCCCGGCATCACCCGCGACGCGATCATCACGCTCGCGAAGGACGCGGGCCTGATCGTGCGCGAGGAACCCTATGCGATCGACCAGTGGCAGGCCGATGCAGAGAGCGGCAAGCTGACCGAAAGCTTCGCCTGCGGTACCGCCGCGGTGGTCACCCCGGTCGGCAAGGTGACGCGCGGAGAGGCGAGCTTTACGATCGGCGCCGGCGGTCCCGGGCAGGTCACGGAAATGCTGAAGAGCAAGCTCGTCGACATCCAGTGCGGCCGCGCCGCCGACCCGCACGGCTGGGTCACGCGCCTCTGATCCGACCCGCCTTGCATTAGGTCGCGACGCGCTATAGAGCGCGCGTCGCACTATCGGCCGTTGGGGCGTAGCCAAGCGGTAAGGCAGCGGTTTTTGGTACCGCCATGCGCAGGTTCGAATCCTGCCGCCCCAGCCAGCCGGTGCTTAAGCTATTTATTTTGCTGACTTTACGAAATCGCCGGTCAAAATTGTGCACGTGGGTGTGCCAATCCGCTGTCCGCGGTGACAGTTTGAGTGCTGCCGCGTTGCGCATGTCGCAACGCCGCTCTCCGCTCGAGCAATAATGTTCTGCTGCGTTGCGTTCATAGACTGGGCCCGAAATTCAGGAGGGCCGCTTTGATGAAATATGCAGTGTCAGTGGTGGGGATGGCGATGCTGACGTGCGGCGCCGCGCTGGCGCAGACCGAAACACGGCTGGACCCGGACGGTGAGATGATCGTGACCGGAACGCGCGTATCCGGCCGTGCGGCATTGGAATCGTCCGCGCCGGTCGATGTCGTCAGCGGTGAAACGATCGCGGACACCGGCTTTCCCGACCTTGCCGCGCGTCGAACTTCCTGCGGCCACCGGTCAATTTCGCGCGCGCCACCACCGCCACTGCACATGAATCATCGCGCAGCCGGATTGTCAGATATGATTTATCTCATTATACCGTCGTCCAAGCGCGTTGGTCCAATGACGCGCTACAAGGATGGGAACGGATGATGAGCAAGGCGTCTAAAGCTGTCGTGTCGGTGTCATTGTTGCCGCTCGTGGCGGGTCTGATGATTTCCGACGCAGCCGCATCGGACGGACAGCCGCACCCGTCCGAAGCGATTTCGGGCGATGCGGTTTCATCGACGGGACAAGCAAATGCCGATCCGCAGCCCGCCGGTTCGGACGCGGAAATCGTGGTCACCGGAACGATTCGCCGGAGCCTGGAGGCGGCGGCCGAGATCAAGCGCGATTCGGTTCAGGTCGTGGATTCGATCGTGGCCGAGGAGATCGGCAAATTCCCGGATCCGACGACGGCAGCGGCGCTTCAGCGCGTGCCGGGCGTGCAGGTGACCGTGGGCGCGAACAACGAGATCACGGGCGTCGTGATCCGCGGGCTGGGCGATATCCTGACCACCCTCGACGGCCGCGAGTTCTTTTCCACCACCGGCAGAACCTTTTCCTTTCAGGATCTTCCCGCCGAAGCCTTGTCGCGGGTCGACGTCATCAAATCCGCGACGGCCGACCTCATCGAGGGCGGGATTGCAGGAAACACCGACCTTCAGTTGAACAAGCCGTTCAAGTTCCGCGACCCGACGGTCGTCGTCACCGCCCGCGGGAACTACGCCACCAACGTCGAAAAGCTCAATCCGCAGTTCGGGCTCCTTGCCACCGATCGCTGGGACACCGGCATCGGCGAGATCGGCGCGCTGTTGAACGTCTCTTGGAGCCGCACCGACTATAACCGGCCTTATCTCTATGCTCCCGTCCGCCGTTCCACTGCGACGGCGCCGTTCAACTTGCCGGGCTATGCGTCGCAGAACGTCGCGGGCGGGCTCAACGAATATGGCTATTTCGAACGTCCGCAAGCGAATGCGGCGATCCAGTGGCAGGCGACGCCCGAACTCGAAATCTATTTCGACGGGCTTTACGCGGGCTATCGTGCGAAGCAGCAGTCGGCCTTTGTCGAGGCCCAGTTGTTCAGCCCGGGCACCACGATCTCGAACCCCGTTACGAACGACAACTGCTTCCGCGCTCGCGTGAACCGTCAGGGCTTCAACCCGACATCAACTGAGGTTGCACTGGGCGAGATCACGCCCGATCGCCCGACGGGCGGGTATTTCTTGCAGGATTTGTGCGAGCTCGACAGCGCGACCTATGGCAACACCACTTCGTTCGTCAGCACCCAGGCGCGCGATCAAAAGACCGACAATTACCTCTTCGGCGGCGGCTTCATCTTCGAGAGGGGGCCGGGCCGTGTAAAATTCGACCTCGCATATCAGGAATCGACCTTCATCAATGAAGTGGTGATCGTCGACGTCGGCAAGCGGCTCGCGGAAGTCGTGGTCGAAAGCAACGCCGGCATCGGGGCGCGGTATGAATTCACCGGCAATCCGCTGAACGACCCCTCGGATTTCAGGCTTCGGAACGGGCTGAACCAGAATTTCAGTCGCGCGGACGGGTCGCTGTTCCAGGTACGCATGGACGCCGAGTTTGAGGTGGGCGGCCTGCTCGACCAGCTTCAGCTGGGCCTTCGCTTCGCCGATCGCGGCGCGACGTCCAACCAGGCGCTCGTCAACCGCGCGGCGCCCGGCGGCGATTCGAATACGCTGCTCAGTTCACTGGATCTGCCGTCCGACTTCCTCATTGAGGTCCCCGGCATTCCGCGGCTGAACGGCGGAGCTCCGCGTTTGTCGCCTAACCCCGATTATCTGCGATCGGCCGAGGGGCGCGATCGGCTGCGCGAAATTTACGGCGTCGCGCTGGGCGACCCTGCTTACCAGCCGGAGCGGCGCTTCGACGCAAAGGAACGGACCTTCGCCGGCTATATTCAGGCGAAATATGAAGTCGAGCTGGGCGGACCGCTCGTCCTCGACGGGGTCATCGGCGTGCGGCCGACGCTGACGGACCGGCAGATCGAAGGCGCGGGCGTGGTCAGCGGCGTGGTTACTCCGGTTCGTGCGAAGACGTCGGATATCGATATACTTCCCAACGCCAGCGCGCGTATCCAGTTCGGCGGCGGGCTGCAGGCCAGGGCGACCTATTCGAAAACGATCCGCCGCCCCGATTTCGGCTCGCTCAATCCGGGTTTGAGCTACATTGTGGCGACCAACCCGAACGTCCAGAATTCGGGATCGGCGGGCAACCCGGATCTGCGACCGCAAAAGTCCGAAAGCTTCGATGCGACGCTCGAATATTACTGGAAGAGCGGTTTCGTCGCCGTTGCAGGCTATTACCGTGACATTACCGATCGCGTCATCAGCGCCCCGTCGCTCGAATTCATCGACGGCATCGGATATAATATCACGCGTCCCCGCAACGTGGGCGAAGCGAAGCTCAAGGGCGTCGAAGTCAGCGGTCAGACCTTCTTCGACTTCCTTCCCGGTGCTCTGTCCGGCTTCGGCGTGTCGGGCAACTTCACCTATGCCGATTCCGAAGTCGGCGGCGACGACCGGCTTGCTGGCCTGCCGCTCCAGGGCGTCAGCAAATATAATTTCAACGCCGGCCTGTTCTATGACAAATTCGGTTTGTCGGGGCGTCTCGTCTACACCTATCGGTCGAGCTATTATGACGGCGACACGACGGGGCTCAATCTGGTTCGTCCCATCACCGACGCCGAACTGGCGGCGGGTATCACCCCGACCAACCTGAACTATGTCCGTCCGGGCGGGCGGCTCGATTTCGGGATCGGCTATGAGCTGAACAAGAATCTGCGGGTCGACGTCGGCGGCACCAATATCCTGGGAAATAAATATCGCAGCTATTTCAACCCGACCGGGTTCAACCGCGATATACGGTGGGACGACACTATCTACACCGCCGGGATCCGGGCGCGCTTCTAAAGCCGCATGCTCCGAGGGGGGCGCTGATCCTTCAGGTGCTTGTTCCAATCGCAAAGATAAGGCGAGGCACTTGGAGCATCCCCGTTCAGGGTGGGCCGAATAGCCGTTGCACCATTCGCAACATTTCTTTTCAGCGTGGCGCCGCTCATGAATCGCCAGCCTTCGTCATCCTGGTCCGATCGCCTTGCGCCACGACAGCGACTGACAGCTTCTCCATCTTCCTGACGGGAAGCTGGCAGTCGGCCGTCGACCACGCTCTGTCAAACCCGAGAGTCGGGTGATGCGGGCGAAGAGGTTGCGCCTGCACGGCGAGTAAGATAGCCCCGCACGCCCGGCTTGGTCATGTGGATCGCCATTACCTGCTATTTGTAAGGACTTGGAGCCACCCTTGACGACATTTTCCGATCAAATATGTCGGCTGCGACCCGCCCTTCATGCGGCCGCAATTACCCGATTTTCATTCCCCTATCCTGTTCGCGCAACCCCGCCGCTAATGACGGAACAACATCCATTCGGGCTCTGTCGGACCTGTTGCAGCCCTATTGCGAGCCCGTAATGAGCGACGGAGGACTCGTCCAGCTGTTCGGCGAATTGCGCCCGGCGCTGGCGCGCTATCTGCTGGCGCGCGGTGCGTCGGCCGACGAGGCGGAGGACATCCTCCAGGACGTCCATATGAAGCTGCTGGCGGATGATGTCGGGCCGGTATCGCAGGCCCGCGCCTATCTCTATCGCATGACCAACAATCATTTCCTCATGCAGCGCCGCACCGCGGGCCGGCGGGTCCGCCGCGAGGAGGATTGGGTTCAAGTCAACGGCGGGCGCGACGGCGAGGCCGATGAACGGCCGTCGATCGAGAACGAACTCATCGCGAGGGAACAACTCGCGATCCTGCAGCGCGTGCTCGACGATCTGCCCGAACGCAGCCGGATCATCTTCCGCCGCTTCCGGATCGATGGCGAACCTCAGCGCCGGATAGCGGAGGAATTGGGAATCAGCGTGAGCGCCGTCGAGAAACACCTGGCGCGGGCCTATGAAGCGATTGCTTCGGCGCGGCTTCGATGGAGTGAGGATCGTCCCGACCGTCGGCATCTCACAGGTGAAAGAAACCGCCATGCCACGTGAGTCACAGGACAGCATCCGCGCGCGCGCGATCGAGTGGCATATCAGGCTGCGCGACGGCGACGATGCGGCGTGGGAGGCATTTACCGAGTGGCTCGCCGAAGATGCGCGCCATGCCGAGGCTTATGATGCGGTCGAAGCGGCCGATCAGGAAATCGATCCCCTGTTGCCGCACGTCGTCATCCGTGAAGCCGCGAACGACCTCGACGAGCCGGTGCAGCCGCCGGCGAAGCGCCGCTGGCGCCGGAGTCTTGTCGGCGGGGCGATCGCGGCGTCGGTCGCCGCGGCGGTCATGTGGTTTTCCGGCCCCGCGCCGAGCCGCTACGACGTCGTGACGGCACCCGGCGAACGGCGAGTGGTCGCGCTCGACGCGACAACCGAAGTCACGCTCAACGGCGCAACGCGAATGACCTTCGACCGCAACGACCCGCGGTTCGCTTCGCTCGCGTCGGGCGAGGCGCTGTTTCGGGTCCGGCACGATGTGCGGAACCCGTTCCGGCTCGAAGTGGGCGCCAATATCGTCGAGGATGCGGGAACGGTCTTCAACGTCGTGCACGAGCAGGACGAGGTCCGCGTCGCGGTCGCGGAAGGGAAGATCGTCTATAATCCGGGCGCGCGCGCGGTATCGCTCGATGCCGGTCAGAGCCTCGTCGATCGCGGCGGCGCGGCGCGCGTCAAGGTGAGCGACGTCCCGATCGCGGCGGTCGGATCGTGGCAGAGAGGATCGCTCGTCTATGCGGGGGCGCCGCTGTCGCGCGTCGCCGACGAACTGGGCCGCGCGCTCGGAGTGCGCATCACCGCTGTGCAGTCGATTGCCGACCGGCCGTTTTCGGGAACGATCGCTCTTGACGACAGCGGCGCGGGGCAGCTGAGACGGTTGAGTCCGGCGCTGAACGTCGCGGTCGAAGAGGGGCCGGACGGATGGGTTATGAAGCCGACCGCTAGTGCCGCGCCATAGGTGGACGGCGGCGGCGGTCGCACTGCTCTGCCTCTTGGCGACCGACCCCGCCCATGCGCGATCGTTCGACATCGCACCGGGTCCGCTTGGCGAGGTGGCGGGGCGGATCGGCGCGCAGGCGGGGATCACCATCGCGATCACCGATCCCGATATCGCGGCGCGCCGGTCGCCGGGGGTGCGGGGCGATTTTCCGGTTCGCGTGGCGCTCGACCGAGCCTTGCGGGGCACCGGCGCGAAAGCGATATTTTACGATCGGGCGACCGTGCGCATCGTCCGCAGCCGGGCGGAGCGAAAGCGGCCGCCGCGGCCGAAACCGGCGCCGCGAAAGGCGATCGCGGTACAAATCGACCCGATCGATATCGTCGTCACCGCGAGCAAGCAGAATATGGCGCTCGACCATTTTCCGGGTTCGGCGAAAATTGTAGGACTCGATTCCGATTGGCTGGCACGCAGCGCGCCCGACGGAACCGCGGCCATCACCGCCGTGCTTCCGACGCTCAACGCTACGAACCTCGGCCGGGGACGCAACAAAATCTATGTGCGCGGGATCGCCGACAGCAGTTTCAACGGCCCGACGCAGGCGACTGTGGGGCAGTATCTCGGCGATGTCCGCCTTTCCTACAACGCCCCCGATCCCGACCTCAATCTTTACGACCTCGATCGCGTCGAGGTCCTCGCGGGGCCGCAAGGGACGTTATACGGTGCCGGTTCGATCGGCGGGATCGTACGGCTGGTGCCCAACGGACCCGACAGCGGCTCGGCCTATGCGAGTGCTTCGGCCGGGATCAGCGCGACCCGCTTCGGCGGGGTTGGCGGTGATGTCGCCGCGATGGTCAACCTGCCGCTGGCAGAGGGGCGAATGGGGCTGCGCGCCGTCGTCTATGGCGCGCGCGAGGCCGGTTATATCGACGATTCGGGCCGAAACCGGCGCGATATCAATGACGGCCTTCATTTTGGCCAGCGGCTGATCTGGCGCATTGACGATGTCGCTGGATGGACCGTCGATGTCGGCGGGGTCCATCAGCGGATCAGCGCCGATGACGGGCAATATCTGCTGCGCGGCGAGCCGCCGCTCGAACGTCGCAACAGTCTGTCGCAGCCGTTCCGGAACGACTATCGCCTCGTCTATGTCACCGCGCGGCGACCGATGGGCAGGGGCGAGCTTGTCTCGACGGCTTCGGTCGCCCGGCAGGACCTCTCCACGGTGTTCGACGCGACGGGGCCAGATCCCACGGCGGCGCTGCGGCGCTTCGAAGAACAAAATGACATCACCTTCTGGTCGCATGAAACGCGGCTTTCGGGGGGCGGCGCGAAAACACCTTGGGTCGCAGGCTTCGCGGCGATCCATAATGTCAGCCGTGTGTCGCGGTGGCTCGGACCGCCGGAGGCGCCCGCGCAGATCGCGGGGGTCCGCAACCGGCAACTGGAGTTCTCGCTCTTTGGGCAGGCGACGCTTCCGGTCACGCGTGCGCTGCACCTGACGATGGGTGGGCGCCTCTCCGTCGGGCGCGGTGCGGGGCGGCTCGTCGGCGAGGGGGCAGACGGACCCGAGGAAACCTCCAAGCGGCGGGTGCAGTTCGCGTCGACCGTCGCGCTCGACTGGCGCCTCGGCCCGTCCCTGTCGATCTATGCCCATTATCAGGAAGGTTTCCGGGCCGGCGGCTTCGCGGTGGCGCCCGCCGGATCGGTGACGGACAGCCAGGAATTCCTGCACGATGAACTGGGTCAGATCGAACTGGGCGTCCGGTGGCGGGACAAGGATCGCGACCGCTTGTCGCTTCGCGCCGCCCTGTTCGCGGTCGACTGGAACAATGTCCAAGCCGACCTCGTCGACGAGGCAGGCCTGCCTTATACCGCGAATATCGGCAACGGCCGGATATACGGGCTGGACGGCGAAATACAGTGGCGCGCGACGCCTTCGCTGACCTTGACCGCGTCGGCATTCCTCAACCAGAGCTTTCTTTACGACGTCCCGCCCGAATTCGGAGAGCCGAACAAGAACACGCTTCCCAATATCCCCGACGACGGATTGCGGATCGGGGTGGAATGGCGCAGGCAATTGGCACGGAAGATTGGCCTGACATTCAATGCGTCGTTTCGCGGTTTCGGCAAGTCGAACCTCGGCGTTGGGCCCTTGCTCGACGTCTCGCAAGGCAATTACGGGGTCGTCGGCATCGGCGCGCGGCTCGCCTTTCCCCGTTTCGGCCTGTCGCTCGACATTGCGAACCTGGGCGACACGCGCGCGAACACCTTCGCATTCGGCAATCCTTTCGAACTGGCGGGCCGGAACCAGATAACCCCCGTGCGCCCGCGCACGATCCGTCTGGGGATCGACGCCCGTTTCTGACTTCCCGGGCTGGAACGGTAGGCTTTTCCGCCCTTTTTGCTTTCCGGCGCAGTCATCAGCAATTTTTTGATGAGGAGCGACTTCCCCCTCGGCGTCTCAGAGGGGAAGGAGACGCCGCCGATGGCCGACGAACTGACGCCGCTGGAAAAACAAGTGATCGCCCTGGCGCTCGGCGATACGCGCTCGAGCCTGATGCCGCGCCGCAACATCTTTTTCTGGCTTTTCGGGCATCGCGCGACGTCGCTTCCGCTCGCCAATCCCCGGCTCGAGGCGTTGCGGCGCTATGCGATCCTGCGCCGGACCTCGAAGCAGGCACTTCCCCAAGACGAATGCGATCGCCTTTGCCGCGCGGGGTATGATTCCCGGCAGAAGGAAACGATCGACCGGCTGGTCGCGCCGAACCACATGCAAAACCATTTTCGCGTCCGCACCGGCTACTTTGTCCGGCGTCGTGCGAAAGACCGGGCGCCGGGCCTCCTCCCCCCAACCACGATCCCGGCGTCCGGTCCCTCCCACCTCCTGACTCCCCCCAGCATAGCGAAGGAAAATATGCTCAACTTCTCCACTCCCCGAATGCGTTCGCCCCTCCTGCTCGCGATGCTGCCGCTCGCGATGGCGCCCGCCGCCGTCCAGGCGCAGCCGCAGCGGCCGCTCCAGGGGCCGTCGGACACTCCCGATGGTAGCGATGATCACATCGTCGTCGGTGTCGGCGGGCTCTATGCGCCAGCCTATCAGGGCGCGGACGATTACAGGTTCCAGCCGCTGCCCATGGTCGACCTGAAATGGGGCCGTTTCTTCGTCAATCTTCAGGACGGTATCGGCGCCAATCTTTTCGATTCCGAGCATGTGACGGTTGGCGCGGGGCTCACTCCGGTCGGCGGCTACCGGGCAAAGGATACGCCGGATGGCATCGGCAAACTGTCGCTGGGCCTCGGTGGGCGCGGTTTCGTGAAGTTGCGGCAGGGCGGCTTCGAAGCGACGCTCGGCGCGACCAAGATCATCACCGGCAACACCGAAGGCATTATTGCGGACGCCAGCCTCGCCTATCGCGTCACGGCAAGCGACAAGCTGATGCTGATCCCGTCGATCGGCACCACTTGGGGAAACCGAAAGCACAACAATCGCTATTTCGGCGTCACCGCAGGGCAATCGGCCGCATCGGGGCTCCCGCAATATCGCGCGGGCAGCGGGCTTGCCGATGCGAAGGCCGAACTCGCAGTCGTCTACCGCCTGACCGATCGCATCGGTGTGATGGCGGTGGGGGGCGTGTCCTCATTGCTTGGCGATGCCAAGGACAGCCCGATCGTCTATCACAAGACGCGTCCTTACGGGATCTTTGCGATCACCTACCGTTTCTGACGCCGCAACCATAAAGCCGCGATGCTCGACGACCGCTACGAGCAGTGCAACGATCTTTCCCCCTCGGAAGCTCTCAATTCCGTCGGTACGATGGCAGCTTTTGCTAACCGGCCGCCAAAAGCTGCCGGGCTGAAATCGGGAAGATCAGACCGGCAAAGAATGTGATCGCGCCGACTATCGCTTCTTTGTCCTTGGCATAATCGGCGATCGCGCCGGTGGTGTGCCCCCGCTTCCTTCGCGATATTGCGCAGCGAAGCGGGGGTACGGCCATCACCCTGATTTCCGGGGGCAGCAGTTCGCAGCCTGTGGTCACGCGAAATTGGCAGTTCGTTCCCGCCGGTTCGGGTCACTTCGTCCTGAACCGGATTCCGACGCGGAACTGGCGGCCGAGAAGGTCCGAATAGGTGCTGTTCGCAGCCAAGCCGGTTTCAGGTAGGAGCAGCGGATCGGCGTCGAACAAATTGGTCACGTTGAAAAAGAGTTCGGCCTGCGATCCACTCTGCATCCGGACCTTCTGCGTCAGATTGAGATCGACGTAGAAGGTGCCCTTGACGTGGTTGTTGTCATAGGTCGGCGCCTGGCTGGTCGAAGTCGGGCAGCCGCTCGTGCATTCGATGGCGTTTGCCAGATATTTGCCCGAACTGACGCCCCGACCGGTAATCGTGCCCGAGAAAGCCGGATTTTCATAGATGAGGCTGCCGCGAAAGATCCATTTCGGCGTTGCCGACTGGCTGCCGTTCGCGCCTACGGTATTGACCGGCGTTACCCCGGCAATGCCGGTGTCCGACAGATTCTCGATATAGCGCGTCGCGTTACCCCGCAGCGTGATGCTGCTTTCTCCGCCGACCGGCAGTCGGTAGGCCGCGTCGAAGTCGATGCCGCGCACCAGCTTGCTGACGAAATTGAAGGGCTGGCTGCGGATCAGGAGATAGGGGACGCGCGGCGGCCCCGGTTGTTCGCGCGCCGGATCCTCGGTGATCGCGTCGCAATATTCCTGTCGCCCTTCGTCGCAGCGGTTGACGATTTCCTGTGCTGAGATCGTGTCGATGGCATCTTCCAGGTCGATGCGGAAATAATCGACCGATGCACTGAAGCCGGGCAGGAAACGCGGCGTGACAACCGCGCCGATATTCCATGAATCGGCTTTTTCCGGTTTCAGGTCCGGATTGCCCGTTGTCAGGCCCGAATAGGGGAAGAATTGCGGGCCGCTGGTCGGGTCGCCTTGAACGAACGCCGGGTTGCGCACCGAATCGCTGTTGGCGGTGCCCGCCTGGAACAGTTCGTTGAGGTTGGGGGCGCGAATGTCGCGCGACCGCGTGACACGAAAGCGGATATCCTCGATCGGCGCCCAGGTTGCGCCAAGCTTCCATGTGGTAACATAGCCCGAGGTCGAATAGTCAGTCGCGCGGACGGCGCCGTTGAATTCGAGGCCAAGGCCCAGCGGGACCACGGTCTCGAGATAGGCTTCCTTCACATTATAGCTGCCCTTGAACGGCAGATAGTTGCCGACCGACCACCGGTTCGACGTCGTTCCGTCGGCGTTGCGGGCGGGCTGGAACTCTTCTGGCACGCTGCCGCGAATCTTCTCTTCGCGATATTCGCCGCCGATCGCGATGCTCACGTCGCCCGCCCATGTCGCGAACGGCGTCAGCGACAGGTTCGCACCGGCGACATATTGCTCCATCACCTGCTTTCGATAGGGATCGCCGAGCACATAGTCGATCGCAGCCGGGTTGGCGACGCCGATACCCAGACGGTTGAGCGGCACGCAGTTCGGATCGTTGTTGTTGGCGTCCGCATCGACGTTGATCAGGCACTGGATCGAACCGGTCGCATAGCCGCCGGCATTTCCCGACGGCGCGAAGGCGGCATTTGACGCGTCTCGCATCCGGGCCACGTTCATGATGTTACGAAGCTGCTCCCGCAGGTCCGACCGGCTATACTGGCCATAGACGTCCCAGCGCGCCGATTTGCCGAACGCGTCGAACTCGCCCTCGGCGCCGATGACATAACGCTGGACCTCGCGCTTGTTGTTGATGCCGCGGAACGGGAGGTCGGCCGCGGTGGTCGTGATGCTGATGCTGTTGACGCCCGCGAGGCGCGCGGCACCCAACGTTTGAAGCGCGAAGGCGTTGCAGGTCGTGGGGACGGGGACGACCGTGCAACCGACGGTGCCGAGCGTGGCTGATCCGAGGTTGGGCCCCGCATTAAAGAAGACTTCCTGCCGGTTGTACGAGCCTTCGGCGAAGATTTCGACGCCATCGGCGATTTCGTAGCTCAGGCGGCCATAGGCGCCCCAGCGATCGTCCTTGGGGCTAAGGCCGATGCGGCGGCCCGAATCGTTGAGGCGCCAGTCGCCGCCGACGGTGCGCGTCACTGCGGAGCCGCTGGTCAGCGCGGGCGAGTTGAATGAGCCATAGTTGAATTGATTAACCTGACCATTCTGACCGAAATAGAGGCCGCGCAGTGCATTGTTGTTGCCAGCCGAGCCCGTGATGAAGCCGCCGGGCGCCTGATTGGTCTGGCCGGCATTCTCGCGAAAGGTGATAAACGCCGGTTGGCCATTGGTGGCGGTATAGGCGGGGTTTGCGAAGGCCAGATAGCCGCGGTGGTTCCACGGCCGGTCGTTCGGATCAATCTCGTAGATGCCATCCTGGTGCGCGATCTCGGCGTTGAAGACGGCGTGGCCGCGCCCGTCGGCGAACGACAGGCCGCCCGCCACGCTACCCGAATAGTTGAACCCGTCGCCCTTGTCGGTGAGACCGATGTCACCGGTGATGCGGAGACCTTCCAGCCTTTTGTTGAGGACGAAATTGACAACGCCTGTGACAGCGTCGGAACCATAGGCCGACGATGCGCCCCCGGTGACCACCTCGACCCGATCGACCAACGCCTGCGGGATGGTGTTGATGTCAACCCAGCCGAAAATCGTGGAACCGACCGAACGGCGGCCGTCGACGAGAACGAGTACGCGGCTTTCGCCGAGGTTGCGCATGTTGAGCGCGTTGATGCCCGCCGAGCCATTGGAAATATTGAGGCGCGAGTTGGCGGGCCGCGTCGAACCGGCGAGTTGCGGAAGCTGGTTGACGAAATCGGCGATATTGTTCGACGGCGAGGTGTTCTGGATGTCCTGTTGCGACAGAACGACGAGCGGGGTCGGGGCCTGGAAGCCGTCGCGTGCGACGCGCGAACCGGTGACGATGATCTGGTCGGACAGCGCCGCTTCGGTGCTGTCGGCGGCTGAGGCTTCCTCCTGCGCCAGGGCTGGTGCGGCCTGCACGAGCGCCAGCGCGGTCATCGCCGCCCCGAAACGGCCCAGCGGCCCACGAACATGTTCCATATCACGCATATCAGCAGTCCCCTGTTGCCCGAGCCGCACGCCCCGAGGCGCGTTCCGGCCTGTCGCCGGCTCGGCTTGCCTAATGTCCCACCTGACCATCTGGCGGATGATTTGCTCCGCCTTTTTTATTCATGATAAGCGCCGTACCGTACCCGCGGCCGCCACGCACAAGGCCAGCCCAAGTCGGTTTGGTGACGGTGAGGTTACAGGGTGCTTTCGGCAGGTCAACAACTACCCTAATAACTTGAATATATGGATATATAACCTCAAGGAATGGCGCTGCTGCAGCCTCTGCGGGAATGCTCGATAGCTTGCAGTTATAGGGCGTGACCCGCTTGTTATGGCCGCGCAGCGGCAAGGTGCGATAGGGTCGGCGTTCGTTGTGCCTTTTTCGATGTTGGAGGGCTCCTGTTGATCCAGCGCCGTGCGTTCCTGCTGGCTTCCGCCGCCTTCGTCGCGATGCCGGCCAGCCTGATGGCAAAACCCAAAGTGACGGGAGGGATGGGCACAGCGCGGCCGGTCCGGCTGTCGGGCGCGCGGGCACCGATCGAGGTGATCGAGGACGAGTTGGGCGTGCCGCACGTCCGCGCCGCTTCGTTGCACGACGCCTTTTTCGGACAGGGCTATCTGGTCGCGCGCGACCGGCTCTTCCAGATCGATATGGATCACCGCCGCGACATGGGGCGGATGGCCGAAGCTTTCGGCCCACGATTTATCGCGGCGGACAAGGCGGCGCGACTGTTCCTTTATCGCGGCGACATCGACGCCGAACTCGCGGCGCTGCCGCCCGACGTCCTCGAATGCGCGCGCGGCTATGTCGCCGGCGTCAACGCCCGCATCGACGAACTCGCAGCCGATCCGACACAATTGCCGCTGGAATATGGCATCCTCGGGATGAGCCCGCTGCGCTGGGATGTGCGCGATCTCGTGCGGGATCGCGGCATCAGCACGGGCGATGCCGACGACGAGGTTCGCCGCGCACAGCTTCAGGCGCGCGGCCTGCTCGACGCCGACCAGCTCATGATGCCGCTGCGCCCCGCCTGGTCCTTCACCATCCCCGAAGGGCTCGACGTCGCGGCGGTGAACGAAACCGATCTCGGTATCCTTGACCCTGCCAACCGGCCTGCGAGCTTCGCGCCGATCCAGGAAACGCAGCTCGACCCCGCCGAGCGCAGTGCCGAGCGCTTCGCACTCGGCAGCAACGCATGGACTGTCGCACCGTCGCGCAGCGCGACCGGGCGGCCGATTCTCGCCAACGACCCGCATCTCGGCATCGGCGGGTCGAGCCCGCGGCACATGATCCACCTGACCGCGCCGGGGCTCGACGTCATCGGCGCGGGCGCGCCGGGACTGCCCGGCATCATGCAGGGCCATACCGACCGCTTCGCCTTCGGCCGCACCAATTTCCACATCGATCAGACCGACCTCTTCATCCTCCGCACCAAAAAGGATGATCCCGGCCGCTATTGGCACAAGGGCGAATGGAAAGCGTTCGAGACGGTCGAGGAGGAGATCGCCGTCAAGGGTGCGCCGGCCGAGAGCGTGATCCTGCGCTATGCGGACGGCCGCCCGGTCGTGTCCGAGGATACGGCACGCGAACGCGCTGTCGCCTTGGCGACCGTCAACATGCTGCCAGGTGCGAACATGCGGTTCGCGATCATCGCGATCAACCTGTCAAAGGACTGGGCGTCGCTCCGCAAGGCGTTCAAGCTCCACGTTTCGCCGACCAATTTCCATTATGCCGATATCGACGGCAACACTGGCTGGCAGACGATCGGTTTTGTACCGCGCCGCCCGCGGCACGACGGGCTGTTTCCGGCGCCCGGCGACGGGTCGTTCGACTGGACGGGTATCCTGCCCGTCGAGGATATGCCCCACGTCTATAATCCGCGCGAAGGCTGGTTCGCGTCGGCGAACCAGATGAACCTGCCGGCCGATTATCCCTATCGCGAACGGATTATCAGCTTCAGCTGGAGCGACCCCTTTCGCTACGATCGCTGCGCCGAGGTCTTGCGTTCCCAGCCGAAACACCGGGTCGAGGACAGCATCGCGCTTCAGCACGATGTCCAGTCGCTTCCCGCACGCGCGATCGTCAAGCTGCTTCCGGCCGCGCCGTCGCCCGAAGCCGCCGGCGCCGCGGCGCTCCTCCGCCGCTGGAATTGCGGGATCGAGGCCGATAGCGCTGCGACCCTGCTCTATGAAATGGTCATGGCATCGCTGTCGACGGCCTTTTACGAGCGGATCGTTCCTGCGGCTGCGCGCGACCTGATCCCCTCGGTCAACCTGTCCGAAATGCTGCGGATCCTGGGCTCGCCCGACAAGCGGCTCGGCGACGATCCAGTGGGCGCGCGCGATGCGATGATCGATGGCGCGCTGGCGGCGGGCTGGAAGCGCGCGGTCGAACTGGCCGGCCCCGATCCCGCGGACTGGCGCTGGGGCGACCTGCACCGCGTGACGATCGCGCATCCGCTGGCGTCGTCGAACCCGGCGATCGCTGCCGCCTTCCCGAAGATCGAGGGCGGCCGTTCGGGCGGCGACTGGAATACGCCGATGGCGCGCGGTTTTAACGCCAAGCGCGGCTTCGACGTCTCGCACGGCGCGAGCTATCTCTTCGTCGCCGACGTCGGCGCTTGGGACAATAGCCGCTTTCTGTTGCTCCCCGGCCAGTCGGCCGATCCGCGCTCGCCCCGCTATCGCGATTTCTATCCCAAGTGGATCGCGGGCGAAATGCAGCCCTTGTGGTTCAGCAAGGCGGCGGTCGAACGGCACGCCGCCGCGCGTCTGATCCTGACGCCGGCGGCTAAAGCGCCTCGGCGATAGCGACCAGCGCGCGATCGACGGCGGCGGTCGCCTCGCTATCGGTGTCCTCGGGCATATCGTTCGCCAGCGCCGAGAAGATGAGCGTCGCGCCGCCACGCGTCACGAGATAGCCCGACAGCGCGCGCGACGCGTTGAGCGAGCCGGTCTTCGCGAACAATTTTCCTTCGAGGATCGTGCCCTTGAACCGGTTTTGCAGGGTCCCGTCGCGCCCGGCGATCGGCAGCGTTTCGCGCCACGCCTCGCCCCATGGCTGGCGCGCTATCCAGCCGAGCAGGCCGACCGCGGCGCGCGGGCTGAGGCGGTTGTAGCTCGACATGCCCGACCCGTCGGCAAAGTGATAGCCCGCCTCGGACACGCCCGCTCCGGTCATGACCTTTCGCATCACCGCCTGCCCGTCGGCGATCGAGCCGCTTCCCGCGTGCCGCGCGACGCGCCGCAGCATCAGTTCGGAGTGGAGATTCTGGCTCTCCTTGTTGATCCGCACCATATTTTCGGCGAGCGACGGCGCGGGCAATTCGGCAAGCATGGCGGGTTCGGGGGGCAGGGTGGCCGGCGCGTGCTTGCGCTTCTCGGGATCGTCGGCGGCGGCCAGCGGCCGGTGATGCACCGCAATATCGCCATCGACGCGCACGCCGCGCGCGCGCAGCAGTTCGCCAAAACGCCACGCTGCATAATGGGCGGGATCGTCGATCCCATAGCGGAGCGTCATCGGCGCGACGTCGGCGCCGACGGTGCCGGTCAGTCGAAGGGTGCGGCTGTTCGGCATGCGATCGGCCTCGATCGCCTCTTCCTTGCCCGCGACGGTAATGACGCGATTCTCGATCTCGTAATAGCCGGACGCCTGTATGCTTGGCGCCGCGCCGATCGCACCCGGCGCCAGCTTCACTACCAGCTCGTTATCGTCGAGCGTCAGCGCCGATATGCCGGTGCCGTAACGCGACGCGATATTGTTCCAGCTCATCCCCGGGCTCCAGCGCTCGTCGGGGAACCAGCTGTCATCGCCGACGATGTTGCCGACATGGCGCGTCTTGGCCGCGACCGCATCGGCGAGCGTCTGCAGGCAATCGACCTTGCAGTCGTTGGCGCTCGACAGCATCGCGTCGCCGCGCCCGTGCAGCACGACGTCGACCTTGCCGTCGGCGCCGGTTTCGAGCCGCACGCCCGTGCCCTTTGCCGTGCGCTGGAGCAAAGGCAGTTCGGCATAGGCGATCGCGGTCGTGAACATCTTGGTATTCGACGCAGGGATGAAGCGCTGATCGGGCGCGATCGACACCAGCACCTTCCCGTCGAGTGTCGTGACGAGCACACCGAAGCGCGAACCCGCTGGTCCTTCGGCCAGCCTTTGCTCGACAGTCGCCAGCAGCGGTGCAGCCGCCGGGCTCGTAGCCGTCTGCGCTTGCGTTGCGACCGACAAAAACGACAGCGCGAGCGCGGCAGCAAGGGCGAACTTGTTGATCGATGCGTTCATGATTTCGTCTGTTCGTCCCATGCAGTGATGACCCGGTTGCCCACCGCGGGGCGCAGAGCCGTGATGCCGCTATCGGCGTGGCGGGTCGGATGGACCCGGTTGGAGAGCAAGGTCCAGGCGAGGCCGCGTTCGAAATCGATCCAGAGGCCGGTGCCGGTGAATCCGGTATGGCCGATCGTCTCCGCCGAACAGGCATCGCCGCCGTGCCATCCGGTGAAGGCGCGTTCCCAGCCACAGGTGCGATGGCGATCGCCCGCCGTGCGGATTTCGGTCATCATCGCTTCCGACAGGATTTCACCGGCCATCAAGGCGCGTGCAAAGCCGAGCACGCCGTCGATAGTGCCGAACAGTCCCGCGTGACCCGGCGCGCCACCGAGCGCAAAGGCGTTTTCGTCATGCACCTCGCCCTTCATTACGCGTCCGCGCCAGCTGCAATCTTCGGTCGCGACCGCCGGGCCGGGCGGCGGGCCGAAACCGAGCCCTTCGCCGAGCGGCCAATCGGGCAACGGCGCGCCGGTAAGGCGTTCGATCGCGATGCCGAGCAGGATGAAATTGATGTCGGAATAGACCGGCGGTCCGTGTCGCCACTGGCGCTGGAGGACGAAGGCGCGCAGCCGCGCCGGATCGTCGCCATAGGTATATATGGGCTCAACCGCGGGCAGGAAGCTGCGATGCATCAGGCAGTCGCGAAAGGTCAGCTTGCGCTCGGCGGCCCCCGCGACGTCATATTGGCGCAGGTCGGGGATCGCGTCGGTCAGCGGCCGGTCGAGCTCGAGACGACCTTGCTCGGCGAGCGTCAGGATCATCGTCGTTGTCGCGATCACCTTGCTGAGCGAGGCGAGGTCGAACCAATGATCGCGCGTCAGTGTCTCGCGCGCGGGGGCGAGCGCGGCCATGCCCGCCAGCCGTACCGCACTCTGACCGTCGGCGCCAACCACGCCGACCGCTGCGCCGGGGATGCGCCCGCTTTCGACCGCCTCGCCCGTGGGGGCGAAGGCCGCCTCGCAAACAGCTTCGACCGTCATGCCGGCACGCGCCCTTTTACGCGGGCGACAACGGGCAACAGAAAGATCGCCGCAAAGCTCAGCGCGCCGGACAGCAGGAAAAAGCCGTCATAGCCGATCTGCGTCTGCATCGACCCCGATGCCCCCGCGAGGAGGCGCGGCAGCAGGAAAGCGAAGCCCGAAAGCAGGGCATATTGCGCGCCCGGAAAGGAAGGACTCACCAACATCGAGAGATAAACGACGAAGACCGCACCCGCGAAGCCATTGCCGAACTGGTCGACCGCGACAGAGGTGTAGAGGACGAGTGCCGACGGGTCGGCGTGCCACAGCCAGATATAGATCCAGTTGCCTACGGCCGCAGTCACCGCACCGATACCGAGCGTCCAGCCGAGCGACAGCCGCGTCGACAGAAGGCCGCCGAGCGCGACTCCCGCCATGCTCGCCGACAGCGCGACCACGCCGTCGGCAACGCCGATCTGGTGCAGGCTATAGCCCTTTGCGTTCCACAGCGGATGCGACAGCGTCAGCGTCAGCACGTCGCCCATGCGGTAGAGTGAAACGAAGGCGAGCATTGCGAGCACGGCATAGCCATAGCGCCAGAACAGCTCGATATAGGGCGCGGCAAAGGCGGGCAGGGTAGCCGCTGTGCCGGCGGAAAGGCGATTGATCCGTGGCAAAGCCAATGCCAGCGCCGCAAAGGGAAGCAGCGCCACCGCCAGCACGAAAGGCGTCACATTGGTCTTCGCCGACAGCCCTATGCCCGCGGCAGCCGACAGCAGGATCCAGCCGGCGGCCACGGTAATCAGCGCGGCGGTGAGCAGGATGAGCAGGCTGGCGCCGATCCCGCTCGCCAGCGCCAGGGCGCGACCGCCCACGCCATCGCGTTCGGGGCGCATCGCCGCGAGTATCGGGAAAGGCGCAAACGCCGCGATTGCGATGACCAGATAGGCGATCGTCCAGTCGGCCCAGGCCGCGACCAGAATCGCGCCGCTCCCCGCCGCGACCATCGCGCTGCGATAACCCCACAGATTGGCGGCGACGATCGGCGCCTGCTCGGTCTGCGTGGGCGCAAGCTCGATCCGCCAGCCATCGGCGGCAACCTCCAACGTTGTGGTCCAGAAGGCGAGCAGGATCGCGAACAGCGCGGTAAGTGGCAGGCTCTTGTCGCTCGAGGTAAAGGCCATCGCGACCATCGACAGGAAAATACCAAGCTGCGACAGCATGATCCATCCGCGCCTTCGCCCCCAGAATCGCGAAAATCCGGGGATGTCGTAGCGTTCGATAAGCGGCGCCCAGGCGAATTTGAAGGTCGGCAGCAACGCGATCCACGCGAAAAAGCCGATGATCACGATGTCGACCCCATGCCGCGCGAGGCGCAACGTCAGCACCGCATTGAACATGTAAAAAGGCAGCCCCGCCGCGAAACCCAGAAGTAGATAAAGGCCGAGCAGGCGCCTTGCCGACGGTTTGGCGGGCGTGTCATGAGGGAGCGCCGGCGCATCAACGCCAAGCACCGCGGCCGCTGCATTCGCCTCAATCGCCGATACAGTCACGTGCCGGCACCCAGCGCGGCGGTCCCCTGGTTCTCCGACGCCGCGATTCCGCGGTGGAATATCCCTCTCATCGCCCCTTTTTTGCCTCGATCTGTTCGTTCCGTCCCGAGCGTACGATCCTTCCGCGAGCGGAGCCCGCCCGTCAAGTTCGGCGTTTCTCGTTGCCCCCGCGGCGCGCCCGAAATTTGATTGGTGGAACCGTGATGGTCATGTTTTCGGAGAGGGCGATCGGGCCGGGCGGCGGTGGTACGCCAATGTCGATCGCGTGCGCCTCGACCTTCCACCGGCCGGTGCCATGGACAAGACGGATATCGCCCTTCTTGTCTCTGACGCCGACCGCGGGGTGGATCGCGCCAAGCAAGTCCTCGACCTTTTCCATCGTCGGCTCGCTGGTGAACAGAAGGCGGATATCGTCGTCATCGCCGAGCGAGGTGAGCAGGAAGTCGCGAAACTCGCCCGATGGCCGCGTCTTGTCGTGCGTTGCGTGCGACAGCAGCATGAAGGAAGGATCGGTCTGCCCGGGATAGTTCGCCGCGGCGAGAACGCGATAGAAATGGGCATTGTTGCCGCCGTGATGGGCCACCTGGATCACGTGCAGCGGCGCCATCGCCGCGAGCAGCTTGGGATGATAGGCGTTTCGGTCGAGCTTGAAGTCGACGCAGCCCGCATCGCCGGTCACGAGTATCGACTGACCGGCGTGGCGGAAGCATCCGATATAGCTGAGCTGATTGCTGGGCGTGATCGACCTTATTTCGCCGCGGAAGCTGACGGCCATCAGGCCCGCCTTGAGCACGGGCAACCGGTCGCGATGTTTTCTGACCAGCGATACCGATGGTCCGAGGAGGTCGAATATCAGGCCGGTTGCATCCGCTCTCGCGGCGATAAAACGCCGCTTCTTTTCATTCCACCGATAGCGGCGGGGCGTGCCGTCGTCGATGATCTCGGTCCGCATCGGCACATTTTCTTCTTCGAGGGCTTTCACCACTTCGTGGAGGGCCTTCGCATTGATCGCCTCCTTCGCCGCCGATTTCTGCAGGTGCGCGATGCTGCGGGACCGGGCGTGGACGAGGTCGGGCTCGACATGTGCACGGCGATCGGCGACCGCCTTCAGGCCGCCAAGGCTGCTGCGCTCACCGAAGAGCAGTTCGAATTCGGCTCCGCGCCGAATGGCGTCGGCCATCGCGATCACGGCCGGATGCCCCTCGACCTCCAGGTCCGTGCAATGGTCGATCTCGTGCGGGTCGTCGCCCGTCCCGGCAAAGCGGGCGAAAAACCGGTCGAGGCTTTCATCGTCGCGCCGCGCCGCGCGTTTATGCTCTATGGACGCGCTCCTATTCTCGAATAACGCGTACTCGACAGCGCCGAGCGTCTCGATATCCGAACGTTTCGCTTCCTGATACGATGCCAGCACTCCTGTGCCGGCTTCTCCGAGAAATTGCCGGGCGAGAAGATCGTTTTCGCGCAACAGATCGTCAGCCGCGAAATCGACGGTGTCGTTGACGACCGGGGGCATCCACGCCTCGCCGATCTTGAAGGCCTTATCCTTGATGATCGGGACGAGGCCGCTCAGATGATCCTCGTCGTAGTGGGTGCCGATGATCAGGTCGATCCTGAGATCGTCGTCGAGCAGTTCCCTGAGCTTGTCGAGCACATGCTCGTTCGAATAGCCGCTTGCCTTCACTCCGGCATCGGCAAGAATGCGGACCGTTTCGCCGCCGACGGTGAACTGGAGGAAAAGCGCGGCGCCAAGTTGCACCTCGAACATGTCGATCTGGATGTCGTTCATGGGGCTTCGGCGATCCCTGGCTGGTCCTCGACTGCATGAGCGCGCAGTTTTCTGGCGGGCGAACGGAAAGGAAGTTGCAAGCCTGATAATCGTCGACCGCCTTCAGTTCCAGTGTCTGAACACATAACGGACCGGAGGGAGGTTCGCTCGGCCCGGCGATGCCTGCACATCGGCATCGCGGTCTGGTGGACGTTCAACATCGGGATACCGAAGCGGGCGATCCCGGCCCGGCCGAGAGCGTTGGCCGCTGATCCGCGCTGGCCAGTTAACGGCTGTCGCGGAACATTGGAGCCCCCGGGCGGTTTGCTTAGTATGTGACATGGCAACGGAGGCCTTTGATGAACAAGCTCTACTTGATGACTGTCGCGATTTCCGCCGTTCTGGCTGGTTGCGACGCGCCTGAAACTTCGACGCAGGCGCCCGACCCGACGGTATCGAAAGAAGGAGAGGCCGGGTCCGGCGGCGATGGAACGACGGTAGAAAGTGCCGCGGCGATCCTCCGGACCGCCGGGGGCGAGCTTGCCGGACAGGCGACCGCAACAATGGTTGACGGGCGCGTCAAGCTGGCGCTTCAGGTCGAAGGGTTGCCGCCGGGTCAGCACGGGGTCCATGTGCATATGACGGGCAAATGCGACGCTCCCAAATTCGAGAGCGCCGGAGGTCATTGGAATCCCACCGATGCGAAGCACGGACTGGAAGACCCGGCAGGGCAGCATGCCGGCGACATGCCCAATCTGGTTGTCGGCGAAGACGGGCGCGGCACGCTTTCGTACGAGTTGCAGGGCGCGACCTTCGAAGGTCTGCTCGACAGCGATGGCTCGGCCATGGTGATCCACGCGTCGGTCGACGATCAGAAGACCGATCCGTCGGGCAATAGCGGCGACCGAATCGCTTGCGGTATATTCAAGACTGGCTGACGGCTCGGCGGTCTTGCTCGCAAGCGAATCGCCGCTAATCCTCCGTCGGGGAATCCGACCTGCGCCAGCTGCGCTATGGCATGTTAACCAACTGATGTTACAGTCCGCCTGATTGGCCGGGAAGGGGCGGATGAATATTCTGTTGGCGGCATTTCGGCACAAACAATTGAGACTGCAGTTCCGGGCATCGCCCGAGCATGTCGTCAATATCTACGAACGACCCGGCGAGTTCCTGGCGCCGGCGGAGCTCGACCGGCTGGTTGCGCAATGCCGCACCGTTGTGCGCGCGTGTCTGGCGGGACAGGATCTCGATTACGGCCTCTTCGACCCCCGGACCGACGCGTGGTCGCGCTGCGTTATCACCTTGGTATGCCGCAGCGCCGACGGCGCGCCGGTCGCCTTCAACGCGATGCCCCAGCTGGCGGTCAAACGCGCCGGGCGCGACGAGCATGTCCTGCACCTCGGCCTCGTCATGGTCGACCCTTCGGAACGTAGCGGCGGCCTGTCGTGGATACTCTATGGTCTCACCTGCTTTGCCCTGTTCCTCCGCGGCGGACTTCGACCACTGTGGGTCAGCAGCGTGACGCAGGTGCCGGCGGTCGTCGGCATGGTCGCCGAAACCTTCAGCAATGTGTTCCCCGCCCAGGACGCAACGCGGCAGAGCTTCGCACATCGCCATCTGGCACATCAGATCATGAAACGGCACCGCGCCGCTTTCGGTGTCGGCGACGACGCCGGGTTCGATCCCGACCGGCAGATCATCACCGACGCCTATACCGGCGGTTCGGACAATCTGAAGAAGAGCTTCGATGTCGCGGCGAAGCACCGGGTCGAACGCTATAACGAATATTGCCGGCGCGAGCTCGATTATGGCCGTGGCGACGATGTTTTGCAGATCGGCGCCATCGATCTTGGCGCCGGACAGCGCTTCCTGTCGCGCAGCGTTCCGCGCAGCGCCTTGCCGCAGCTTGCCGTGCAAGCGCTGGTGCTCGCCACCGGCGCCGTCGTCGCCCCGCTGATCCAATGGCTCGATGCGAGCACGCATTTAGGACGTTTGAGGCCGGCCCGATGAGTGATTTTGACTATGGCGAAATGACCACGCGCAATCGCGGTTTCGTGACCCGGGCCGAGCAGGAAAGGCTGCGCGACGCGCGCGTGTTCATCCCCGGTGTTGGCGGCATGGGCGGCGCTGCTTTCATGGCACTTGTTCGCGCGGGGGTCGGCAGCTTTATCATCGCGGATATCGATGTCTTCGAGGTGTCGAACCTCAACCGCCAACTTTTCAGCCGCGCCGACACCATCGGCCGCCCGAAAGTCGAGGCGGCCCGCGATCTGGCGCTGGAAATCAACCCCGGCCTCGATATCGAAGCGCTGAACGGTGCGTGGGTCGATGAACTCGACCGGATACTGCCGTCGGTGGCGGTCGCGATCAATGGCACCGACGATGCCGCGGCGGGGGCACAGCTTTACCGCAAGGCGCGCGAACATCGCCGGGCGTTGATCGACGCCTATGCGTCGCCATTGCCGTCGGTCACCGTGGTGCGGCCCGACGATCCGCGGATCGAGGACCGGCTCGGCTATCCAACGCGTGGCGTCGCTTGGACCGATATCGACCGCAACATGGCAGTCGAATGCCTGATGCTCGAAATAGAATATGTGCTGACGCACAGCAGCAGCCACAAATATGTCGACCTCGATGTTGCAGCGGAAGTGGCACAGGGCAAACGCTCGCGCTTTTCTTTCTCGACGATGGTCACGATGGCCGGAACGATGATGGCCGAAGAGGCGGTCCGCGTTATCCTGGGCCGCCCGGGAGGGCCCGATTATCGGGGCTATTTCTTCAATGCCCATACGGGAAAGGTGGAGCGACCGTTGGCGGCGCCGATCGCCGCGGTCAAGCGCGCCCTCGTGCGGCGCTTCATGAAAAAACTGATGGCGTGACCCTGTCGCCTACGATCCTGTTGACGCTCATTGCGCTCGCTGCGGTGCTTGTCGCGCGGCGGGGGATCGCGGCGGCTGCGCGGCGTTCGCCCGTCGCGGCGCGGCTGCGGCTGGTGTACGGACTGGTCGGGACGCTCCTCTTGCTGCGACTGGTATACGCCGCGTGGATGGTGCCGCCGGTCGCCTCGCTCGTGATGATCGCCGCCGCGTGGCTGCCTGTCGCCATGCTGCGCCTGGTCGAAGAGCTTGTTCGCCGCCATGCACCACGCGCCGCCAAACTGGCTGCGCTCGTCGGAGCGATCGGCTTCTCGGTTCTTGCGGTCACCTTCGGGCTGGTATGGAGCGGCGCCGCGATCGCGGCGCTCGCCGCTTTCCAGATGCTGGCGATGGTCACGGTGATCGTCATGCTGGTGCGCAGTCGCGGCGAGCTTTCGTTGTCGGAGCGGCGCGCCGCCGATCTTTTCGTTATCGCGCTGCTGCTCGCGATGCCGCTCGTCCTGACCGATTTTCAGCGACTGTTTCCCCAACTCTCGGTTCGCGGCGGCGCGTTTGCGGTGCTGATCCTGATCCTCGCGACGTCGCGGCTCGTGGCGGCCGAGGGACGGCCGCGTCAGCTGTTCGGTGACCTGCTCCTCGCGCTCGGCGGGGGTGGCATCGTCGCGCTGGCGCTGCTGGAGCCGTCCGGCCGCGGGATCGAAATGCTGCCGATCGTAGTCTGCGCGACCGCGGGCGCGGCGTTGTTGCTGCTGATCGAGCGTTTCGCCCGGGATGATGAAGCACGAGATGGTCTCGTTTCGGCGCTGGTAGGGGTCGAGCATTGCCGCAGTGCGATGCTTGCGGCACACCCGCTGCTCGATCGCGGCGTGCTGGTCGAAGGCGATGCCTTGTCGGACTATCCGCCAGCGGTGATCGAACAGCTTGCCGAGCATCGCCTGATCAACGGCGGGCTCGTGCCTGACGACCCCGCATTCGCGGATGCCGCCGCTGATCTGCTCGGCCATTATGCCGCAAGCCACCTGATCCGCCTGTCGCAACGGCCGCCGCGTTTTCTCGCCGTTTCTGCCGGGGGCCTATCCGAAGCCGCGCTCGACGAAGAACTCGAACTCGCGGCAAGGTTGCTGGAGGGGGCGGCATGACGATCGAGCTTCGTTCGGGCGATGCACGGGCCTTTTTCGACGCGCCTTTCAACGCCTATGATGACGCTGTCGGCTATGTTTCGCCGATGAAGGGCGACATTTTCCGCATGCTCGAAGCGGCGAAGAACCCGTTGTGGACTGCCGGAAATCCGTTCACATTCTGGACGGCGCATCGCGACGGGCGTCCGATAGGGCGGATCGTCGCGCATGTGCATGGCCAGTCGAATGCGGCCCATGGGTGGAAGCGCGCGCAATTCGGCTTCTTCGACTGCGCCGACGACGCCGAAGCCGCGGCCGCGCTGTTGGACGCGGCGCAGGATTTTGCGCGAAGGCACGGCCTTTCCGAACTGGTCGGAAACTTCAATCTTACGGCCATGCAGCAATGCGGGGTGATGACCGGCGGCTTCTCGCGGCGCGGATATACCGACATGGTCATCGGGCCGCCGCATCTGCCCCGACTGCTGATGGCGAACGGGTTCGAACCCTTTTTTCCGATGACGACGTTCGAGCTCGACCTTGGACGCGCCAAACCGCCGTCGGAGGAGCCGGTCGCGAGCGGCGGTTACAGCTTTGCCCCGATCGAGCGGCGCAGCTTTCCGGCGCGCATGGAGGATGCGCGGGCGGTGCTCAACGACGGGTTCGCGCAGAATCCGATGTTCGTGCCGTTGACGGAGGAAGAGTTCGCGTTCCAGGCGGGCGAAATGAGCGCAATTCTCGACCCGCGCCTGTCATCGGTGCTGATGGAGGATGGCCGGCCGGTGGGCACGATCATCTGTATCCCCGACCTCAATGGCTTTCTGCGCGCGACCCGTTCGCGCATCGGGATGCTCACCCTATGGCATTTCCTGCGATTCCGTTTTCGCCGTCGCCGCGCTGTCATCATCTTCTATTCGATCGTGCGCGATCGGCACGGTCGCGGCTTGATGGGCGCGATGCTCGCGCGCACGATCCGCCAGCTGCGCGCTGCTGGTTACAGGCAGCTGGGCATCACCTGGATCGCCGACGAAAATGCGGCAAGCCTGCGCCAGATGGAGAAGCTGGGCGCGGAACCTCTTCACCAGTTGCACCTGTTCCGAAAGACGCTCGCATGACCAAAGCGATATTGCGACGGCTGGTCGAAGACGCGATCACGGCACCGAGTGTTCACAATGTCCAACCCGCGCGCTGGCGGATCGAGGACCATTCGCTGTTGCTCGCCGAAGATCTGTCGCGCCGGCTGGCGGTCGGTGATCCGACCGGCAACGATGCCGCCATCAGTCTGGGCGCCGCTGCTGAAGCGTTGCGGATCGCAGCTTCGCGCGAGGGTTGGCATGTTCTCGAGGAACGAACGGGCCTTCCGGACCTCGGCGACGGGCTGCGGGCTATCGCACGATATCGGTTCGATCGCGGCGCGGACGTCGACCCGCTGGCCGGGTGGCTCGGTAAACGGGCATCCTGGCGCGGAAATTTCCTCGTTCCGACGAAGGCCGATCGGGAGGCGGTACAGCAGTTCGCCGGCGCCGATGCGACCGTCGTCACGGCACCCGACGCGCTTGCCCTGCTCGGACGGGAATTCGACGCCGCCAGCTATGGTTTCATGCGCGACGGCGCCTTTCGCGGCGAGCTGCTTGGCTGGATGCGGCTGCGGCGGTGTCACCCCTGTTGGGCGCGCGACGGGCTGAATGCCGAAGCGATGGCATTGTCGCCGGTCGAGGCGATCGGCGCGAAACTGGTCCTGGGACCGCTTTTCAGCCCGCTCGATCGCCTGCGCGTTGCACCAGCGCTGCTGGCAGAGGGTGCCAAGGTGGCTGCGGCCGCCGCCGTCGTCCTGTTCCACCGCCCTGTCGTCGAAGCGCCTTTCGAAAGCGGCCGACATTTTCTCCGCTTGTGGCTCGGCATCGAGCGGGCAGGGATGGGTGCGGCGGTGCTCGCCGCGCTGGCCGATGATCCGCGGGCGGCATCGCACGTCGCCTCAACCCATGGCATCGCCGCCGGACGGCGGCTGGTCAGCGCCTTTCGCGTCGGCCGGCGCTCGGGACCGGGCTTTGCCCGGGCCCGTCTGCCGATCGACGCTGTCCTGTTCTAGAGCTGCTTCAGAAATTCGATGAGCGCTTGCCGGTCGGCAGCCGTCAGTCCGGCTCCGAACAGGTGTCCTTCATTGCCGCGTCCGGGCTGCGTCGTGTCAGTCCACTGCGGTGTCGAAAAGGGGCGGTAACCGTCGGGATATGCGCCGACGGGGCCCAGACGGAGTCCGACGCTTTCGAAATCGAGCGCATGTCCTCCGACGAGGAAACGCGCCTGACGCCGTGCCGGGTCGAGCAGCGCGCCAAGGCTTGTGACCGAACCATTATGCAAATAGGGTGCGGAGGACCAGAGACCGGCCAGCGGCGGCGCCGCATATCCCCGTCCCGTCTTCACGGCGATCAGCTTGCGATACCCGGTATTGCCGACAGCCTTTCGGAGCCCGGCATCGAACAGGCGCGCGCGCAGCGGGTCGGTTCCGACATCGCCGATCCAGTTGGGGAAGCGCACGAGTTGCGGTGCTGCGTCTTCGTTCATCGTGTAATCGCCGTGACACGCGGCGCATTGCGCCCGGTAAACCGCCGCGCCGCGCCGCGCCGCCGCATGATCGATTGCTCCGGGGAAGGGCTGCGGTCGATAGGTTCGCAGCCAAGCGAAAACCGCTTCGGCATCCCCGATGCTTTGCTGCGCCCGGTCGGGGTGGACACCCATGCTCGGAACCGTGAAGAAGCTGGTGATCGCAGCCAGCTCGCGCAGTCTTTCGGCGGTCAGGTCGGCCTCGACGGTCGCGCCCGGCTTTACGCCGGGCAGCGCATAGGCTCCGTCGGCGAGCAGCGCGCTGCGCCACTCCCGGCCGCCTAGCTCGGGCACCGAAACAATTCCGTCATCGCCCGGCCCACCTTCGGCAAGCGGCGTACCAAGCGCGTGCTTGAGCGCTGCTACGCCGTTGGTGCTGCCGGGCGATCCGTTGGGAAAGGGCAAAGGTCGCTCTTGACCCTCCAGCGCGGCAAGCCGTCGCTTCGCAAGCGGAATGACCAGCCAGCGCAGGCTCTGCCGCTCGCGCCATCCCATCTCGGGGTAGAGCGTCGCGGCGGTGGTCAGCAGCTCTTCGGACCCGATGTGTCGGCGCGTCGCGTCGAATATCGCCTGCGTATAGGCCTCAAGGTCGATCGAACTGTTGGGCGCGCCCAGCCACGCCCGGTCGGGTCGGGGGGCGCCCGTTTCATCATAGGTCACGCCGGCATGGCAGGCCGCGCACCCGAGGTTGGCGACTTCCACCCTGGTGCCGCCGATCGGCGCGATGGCGCCGTGCGTGATGCCCAGCGGCATCTCGCCCCCGCGCGGGCGAAGTCCCGCGGGAAGGTTGCCGATCGTTGCGGGATAGAGGAACCCGAAGCGCTTCAAGATGCGGCGCACGGTTGCCCCGTCGATGGCGGCGGACGGGTCCCGGCGGCGTTCGTCAAGCACCAAGGCAGCGGTTGCAAGCCGCCAGGGAATAGCACTGGAGTCGAGCGATTCCATCGAGATGCCACCGAAACCCGCGCCCAGGAAAGCGGCTGCGCCACGTGCATCTGCGGGGGCACCGTCCGATAGGGCCGGGCGGGAATCGGCTTCGATTTGCGGTTTGGAGGTCAGCCACAGTAACGCAGCTGCCAGAAGGAGCGAGACAAGAATTCGCAGGATCCAGCGCCGCGTCGAGGTTGGGCGTAAGCTCTGTTGCCTCATTGCCATGACGCATGTTTGACGAAACGGTGCTGAAGGCAACCTGGAAATATCGGCGCCGGAGCTCGGGGTTCTATTTGGCCAGGCTTTGCCCGGGCTTACGTGCGCCGCTCCCCGCGATCAGAAAATTCCGAGGAATTTCTTGCGCTGTTCCTTCCTGCCCTCGGAATTCTGCTTGCCGTCCTCCGACTTGGCGGTCGTTCCTTTGCCCACGTCGTCGCGCGGCCTGCCCTTGGCTGTCCGCTGCGCCTTGGCGGTCGCGCCGGCGAGGACTGGGCCGCATTGGGCAGCCTTGGCATCGCCCGGGTCGATGAAGGGCGCGATCGCGGCGACGGGGCTCGCCAGAATACCGAGCCCGAGCCCGGCGCCCGCGCGCCCCACCAGCTCGTCGCTGATCGGATCGATTTTGGGCGCCGCGAAATAGCCGCCGACGCCGACCGGCGACTGGCCCGAAAATAGGCTGAAGGTCTTGCCGTCGGCGCGGACCGCCATATCGATCGCCTCGCTGCGGAAGGAAAAGCCGCCGCGGCCAAGCATCACGTTCTTTTTCGTGTCGATGAGGATCGGATCGGCGGCAGCGACGCCGCCGCGAACGGTAAAAGCGATGACACCGCAATTGATATCGACCGGCTTCTTCAGCTTTTCCTGGAACATCTTCTGAACGAACGTGCCGATATCGAGTTCGGCGAGCTGGATGTTGCGTGTCCAGAAGGTGCCCCGCGGCATGACGAACGCGATGCGGCCATTCGACGTGGCAAGGGATTCGCGCACGCTGTCGCCAAAGCCCGCCATCCGGACCCGCCCGCTGACCGTTCCGGTCGTCCCTGATTCTTCGGTACCGAAGTGGGCGAGGAGGGCACCGAGTTTGGTGGGAGACAGGCGGATGTCATATTCGGTGCGCACGATCGCGGGACGGCTGTCGATCGAAATGTCGCTTTTGACCGAGCCGCCGGCGATGGCGAAATTGAAAGGCTTGAGCTCCATCAACCCGTTCTTCAGCGCGAGCGTCAGATCGACATCGCTGATCGGAAAGCTTTCGGCGCGGACTCTCGTGACGCGGTAGCGCACGTCGGCATCGAAGCGCTTGATCGCCTCGACGCGGAGCGGTGCATCGGGAAGGATGCGCGGACGGCCCTTTTCGGTCCGGACCGTGCCGGAGGTTCCCATCCTGTCGAGGCGTTCGGGATCGTAGCCGACAAATGGTCCCGCATCGATGATATTGAGCGAGCGGGTGACGAGATCGGCCTTGAGATAGACGCGGCCCTTGGGCTGGCTGACCGCAAGGTTGCCGGCAAGGTCGCTGTCGCCGAACATGCCTTTCAGCCCCGTGAGCTTCCAGACTTCCCCCTCATAGGTGAGGGCGGAGCGCAGGCGATAGGCACGGGTGTCGGGAATGGCGACGCCCAGAAAATCGAAGATACGCGAAAGATTGCCGCCGCGCGCACTAAGATCGAGCTCGGCACCCTCGATGTCGGTCGGACCGCGTAGCGTGCCGGATATATCGAGCGTGTTACCAAGACCTTCGGCGTGTAGTGTGAGCGCATTCTTCCCTCCCGCGATCGTCTCGTTCGGCGAGGCAAGGCTGCCCGAAAGGCTAAAGGGCTGGGAGCGCATCGTCCCCCGGCCCGCGAAACGGATCGCGTCTTCGATCCGCGTATTCTTCGATGTCACCGTCTCGAAGCCGATGTCGGCGAACAGCCGCAGCCCCGGGTCGCGATAGGACAGGCCGCTGTTCGCGATCGCGGCGCGGCGGATCACGGGGAGGTCGAGCGGCTGGGGCGGACGATCGGGGTCGCCGAAGGTCCAGCTGTTATGCCTGTTTCCGGCCTCCCATTCGAGAGCGACTCTGGCGCCGTCGAAATTGGCGAAGCGGACGATGCGTCTTCCGAAGATCAGCGGGACGGTGGCGATCCGCGTATCGATCTTTCGGGCAACGAAAAACTGCTTCTCACGCGCCCAGGCGGGGTTCGCGATGCGGATGTCTTCGGCATAGAATTTGATGTCGAACGGCGCGAAATAAAGCTGGAAATCGCCGCCCACATCGACCTGCCTTTCAAGCTGCGACGTTGCGAAGCGCTCGAACGTACCCTTGAGAAACCGGCCTTTGGTGACGAAGAGAATCAGCCAGATCGCAAATAGCGTCAGCAGAAGGATCGCGGCCGTGCGGACCATGATGCGGACCGGGCGCGGGCGCTTCTCAAGCCAAGCCGGAGTCCAGCTATTCCGTGCCCAGTGCCGGGGATGGTCGAACCATCGCGGCGAGCGCGACGTGGCCGCGGAGGCCATTTGACCCGTGCGCATTTCCATGAGGTACCAATCCGCCGCTCGGCGCATCGTTCCGCCGGTTGCGCGCTGGTCCGAGCGCTGGCCGGGCCGAGCGGAGGATCGGGTTTTTGCGGCAGACGGGGCTCGACCTGGCTTGCTTCCGGCAAAGGTAGCGGGTGAAATCGGCAAAAAGCGTGCGAGGCCGTCAATCCTCGGTTGCGATCAGTGTGAAGGGCGCCCAGGCGGCGGGGTGCGCCCAGTCGCTGGTCCAGCCTTCGACCGCCGATCCGTCGTCGCGTTTGCCGGTGCGGATCGCCCGCATCGCGGACTGAAGCGCCGCCGCTTTGCCACCGGCCGGGTCTTGACGCGCGTTTACAAGCGTTTCGACGGTAAGCGCGGCGGTGACCTTGTCGCCGACGCGCCAGCGGCTCGCGAGCAGCGCGTCGGCGCCGGCATAGAGGAAAGAACGCGCCAGCCCGGACAATGCGTCGCCGCCGCCGGGGCCCTCGGTCGTGCCCGTGTTGCATGCTGACAGGATGACCCACTCGGCCGACAGGTCCAGCCCCGCGGCTTCCGCCGCGGTCAAGATACCGTCGTCGGCGTAAGTCGCACGCCCCGGCGGGGTAAAGATCAGCCCCGGTTCGGCAAAGCCTTCGATTTCGCCGGGAAGGACACCGTGCGTGGCAAAGGCGACGATACGCGCATGACGCAGTCGGTCGTTGGTGCGGACGGCCCTCTCGGTCGCCTCTGCGCCGAGATGGATCGCCGCCGTGTCGGCGCCCAGCGCCTGCGCCATCGCGTTCAGTTCGACCTCGGTTCCCGGCAAGGACGGAAGCGCGCGCAACCGTGCGGGATCCGCGAGCGCGGGACCGGCAGGGTCCGCCTGCGGCGACAGTCCGGCGGTCGCCGCACGCTTGCCCCCGGCTTCGGCGAGCAGCGGGGCGCCATAGCCGATGAGCGGCGGCGCGCCGCGCTTCTCCGGCCGCTGCCGGCCGATCCGCAGCGATTCGACCGACGGCAGGTTGACGATCGCGAACCGGTCAGCGAGCCACGGGGTCGCCGCGAGCGCCGCGTCGGTATCTTCGCCTTGGGGTTCGGCGGTGATGAAAGCCGCGAAGGGCAGGTCGGCGAGCGGCCCCGATGTGGTCACATAAAGCGTCTTCACATCCTTCAGCAGCGCTTCGTGCGGCTGGACGAGGAAGCGATACAGGTCCCAGGCATAGCGGCGATCGAATAGCGGCGAAGCCGTCCAGATGCCCGAGCAGGTCTTCGGATCGACTTCGCAGCGGAACGCCTCGATCGTGCCGCGCAAATAGGATTGCAGCCGCGGCACGGCGTTCCAGCCGGCCGCCTCGGCGGTGACGACGAAGGTGAAATCGTAAAGCTCGCCCTCGGTGACGAGGAGCAGCGCTTCGCCGGGGCGCAGACGGCGGCGCACTTCCTCCTCGCTCAACGACTGCGGAACCGCGAGCCGCGCATAATCGGGATAGGTACGGCGCAATCTTTCTTCGATCGCACCGAGCTCGCGCCCGAGCACGCCGATCCGGTCTCTTGTGGTCGCGGCGGTATCGGTGGCGCCGATCATCGCCTTGCCGAGACTCTGGTTGAGATCGCGAATGTCCTGCGCCAGATCCTGCTGGCGCCGCACCAGCCGGCCGAGCGGCGTGTCGCCGAGTGCTTCGCGCGCGACGATTCCGGCGAGCGCACGGGTCGCGGCGCTCGATGTCGAATCCTGCGCGATGCGAAAGGCTTCGGCGCGAAGCTTCGCCTCCTCGCCGCGGACTGCGGTCGCGTGATTGGCATAAAGAGTGAGCGCCAGTGCGAAAACGCCCGCGCCCGAGCGGTCGGACCAGTCGTTGTCGCTCAGCGCCGCTGCCGTCGCGCGTTCGCCTGCATTCGCACCCGACACGTCGGCCGCCGACAGCACGCGCGTCCGCTCGCCGCGCGCACGCGCGACGGCTTTGCGCATCAGGTCGACATATTCGTCCGATGCGGGGTCTTGCCGCGCGATCGACCGCGCCAGCGCCGTCGATGCGATCGCGATATAGGGATGGCCGGGGTCGAGCGTGTCGAGCGCGAGCGCCAGTGCGCGGCGCTGATAGGCGATCGCGTCATCATGCTTGCCTTCTTTCGCGAGGATCGCGCCCATCCGCCCGAGGTCGGCGATGCCCTCCTCGTAATTGCGTTCGGGCAAGGTCGACCGCCGCGCGATGACGCGCGTCTGCAGCGCACGCGCCTCGTCATATTTGCCTTCCTTGGTGAGCAGGCCGACGAGATTGCCGAGCGAGCGGAGCGTGTCGGGATTGGTAGTGCCGAGGTGGCGTTCGCGGATCGTGATCGCCTGGCGCAACCGCACTTCTGCCTCGAGCGCCTTGTCCTGCCGGTCGAGGTTGCTCGACAGGAGCGCGAGCGTGCGGGCTGTGTCGAGACTGCCACGCCCCCTGATACGCACGAGGAGGTCGAGGTTGCGGCGGTAGATCGTCTCGGCGCCCGCGACGTCGCCCATCTCCTCAAGGTTCAGCGCAAAGCCGTTATATTCCTCAAGGACGAACGGATCCTCGTCGCCGAGCGCCGCTTTCGCATGGTCGATCGCCTTCTGCATCGCCGCCGAGGCTTCGGGACGACGGCGCTGTCCGGCGAGAATCTCGCCGAGCGTGCCCCACGCCGCCGACAGCGAGCGCGTTTCGCCGTCCAGCGGCTCGACAAGTTCGATCGCGCGGCGCGCAAGGGCCTCGGCCCTGTCGTATTCGCCTCGCGCCGAAAGGACGAGCGCCAGACGCCGCAGCGCGGCCGAATGCGCCTTGGGCTCGCCGAGCCGTTCGCGGATCGCGACGGCATCGCGCATCAGCTTTTCGGCGGTGTCGGCGCGCCCGGTAAGGTAGAGGATGTTGGCGAGCAGTTCCTTGTCGGTCGCCGCGGCGGCCGAGCGGGCGCCTGCCGCGCGACCGTCGATGCGCGCCCGGACCACGGTCTCGGCCCGGACGAACATGCCGCGGTCGATGAGCCTGCGGATATCCGCATCGGTCTCGGCCGGCAGCGCCGCGACAGGTTCGTCCGGGGCGGCGGCGGTCGCCGCGCCCGCCTCGGCTTCGCGGCGGAGCATCGTGGCAAGCTGGTAGAGCGACGCTCGCGTATCGGCATGGTCGCGCCCGAGCGTTCGTGCCTGAATCGCGTAGGCCTCTTCGGCGGTGGTCGTCGCTTTATCGATCTCGCCTTGCCGTGCCAGAAGGAGCGAGAGGAGATAGAGTTCGCGGGCGGTTTCGATGCTGTCCGGCGCCGTCGTTTCCGCAGCCGCCGCGACCTTGCGGCGCTGGACCGTCGTGCGCTCGCGATAGGCCGACAGCGTCGCTTCGGCATCGGCGCGCAGCGATTGCAGTGCGGCGATCACCTCATCGCCTTCACCGGGCATCCGGCGGCCGGCCGCGATTCCCCGGTCATAGGCGTCGATTGCGTCCGGCAACCGATCGCGAGCTTCGAGGATGCGTCCCAGATTGCCCCAGGCTGCCACCAGCCGGTCGTCGGCCGGGCCCGGCGCGGCGAGCAGGTCGATCGCGCGCCGCGCCGCCGTTTCGGCTTCGACATGGCGCCGGCGCTCGAAGAGGACGGACGCCAGGCGGTTGAGGCTTCGGCCGGTAAGCCGGTCGTCGCCGAGCCGCTCGCGCGTCCGCGCCGCGGCACGGATCAGCGGTTCGGCCTCTTCGGCGCGCTTGGTCATCGTCAGCAGGAAGGCCAGCGTTTCACGATCGCCCGCCGCCGCCGCTGTGTCCATCGTCCCTGCCGCTTCATGCGCCGTCAGGCGACCGCGCAGGATCGTCTCGGCTTCGGGATATTTGCGGGCCTCGATCAGCGACTGGAGCGCGCCGTCGCCCGCCGATGCCGTCGGCGTGGTTCGCGCCCGGAGCGGTCCGGCCTGTGCCATCATCGTGATGCAGGCCAGCCAGCAAAGGCAGTGGACGACCCGAAGCAAGAAATTCCCCAATTGCACCGTCGATCGAAAGCGGTTCGTTGGGCTGAAACAGCCCGGTGCCGGATTGGTTCCTCATGCTTCAGCGGGCCCGTCGAGAACAGGTCCGCGCGAAGCGGCTCTCGACGATAACTCCGTGGGACGCCGTGAGTGCGGTCGTGCGGCTTGCGGACACCCCGAAGCCGCTATCCCGCTTGTGACTCCAGGGGTTAGAACGCCTTGCGCCACTCCAGTTCGACATAGCGGCCGAGCGGATCGGTATAGCCTGGCTGATAATTCAGCGGCACGACACCGCTCGCGTCGGTCACCTTGCGCTGCGCGTCGAACAGATTGTTCACCGACAGGCGCAGGCGCGATCCTTTCAGGAAGGGGAGGTCGTCGGTCAGCTTCGGCATCTGGTTGAAATCGGCGAAGAAGCGCAGGTTGAAGGTCGCGAGATCGTGGAATTTGAGGTCGCCGTTGGCGCCGCCTACAATGCTGCTGCCGCTGTCATATTTCGCGCTGACCCGGGTGCCGAAGCCCTTGTAGAAAAGGCCGCCGTCGAGTTCGACAAGATGGCGATTGGCGCCGCCGCCGCTCCCCGTCGCTGATCCGTTCAACAGGTCGAGTTCGGGCACGCCCGGGCCGATCAATATTTTGTCGGTCAGCTTGATCGTGTGGTAGAGCGACACCTGCCAGCGCCCGCCCTGCTGCTGCCGTCCGCCGAACATGCCGCCGCGCCCGCCGCCGCGGCCACGAAAGCCGCCGGCACCCCCGCGGCGACGCTCGCCGGCTTCCGCCGGGGCGCTCCGTCCTTCGGCGGGAGGCGATGTCGCCTCGCCACCCTCGCGCGGGGGCGGCGAGGTGGCATCGCCCGGGGCCGGACCGCCGGCACCTGCACGGCCGTCAAAGCGTCCGCGGCCGCCGCGCCCGCCCGCTTCGCTCTGGCCGAAGCTCTTGCCGAAATTGAAGCCCCAGCGAATCTGCGAGTTGGTCGCGCGCTCGTAATTGACCGGACGCTGGTCGATCGCGAGCAGGGTCCCGTCGTCGTCGCGGATTACCCGGTCGGGAAAGGCTGCCTCGATCTCGGGGGTCAGCAGCGGGAAGCCATTCGCCGTGTCGTTGCTCCGGTTGCGGTTGTAATTGATCGAGAAGCGCAACCCTTCGACCATCGGCACCTCCCAGTTCAGTCCGACCTTGAGGTCGCGCCGCTGTTCGGCGAGCAGGAACGGGTTGCCGCCGGTGATCGTGTTGATCAGTACCGTCTGGCCGGTCCGGAAGTCGTAATAGGTCACGCCTTCGGTTTCGAGCGGCGCCGCGCCGAGCTGGGTCATGCTGGGCGCCGCTTCGTCGCTGGCATAGCTGGCGAGCAGCGACAGATTGTCGGTCACGCCCCAGTTCAGCGTCGCGCCCCAGCTCGTCAGCGCCGAAAAGTCGCTCGGCCGTTCGGCCTGGGCGTTGAGCGTCAGCGAGAGGCGGCCGATGTTGCCGATGTCATATTCGGGATCGAGCAGCGGCACGGTGAGCGAACCGAAGACGCTCGGCGTATCGCGCGCGAGCTCGGTGGTCGTGATGTCGACGCCGCGTTCGGTCCGGCTGTGGAAGCGCAGGCCGCTATAGCCGCCGGTGATCGAGGCGCGGATCGGGCCGGCCCAGCCTTCGGTGACGCTGCCCGAGATATTGGCGTTGGTGCCGAAGCTTTGCTGGCTGCTGTCGAACCGGTCGCGCGCGCCGCTTTCCTGTTCGGTGAAGGTGCGTTGGTCGGCGTCGGCATAATTGCCCGTCACCGACCAGCGCCAGTCGCCCAGCATGCCGTTGACGCTGGCAGAACTGGTCCAGTTCTGCGAGCGGCCGTCGCGGCGGCGGGGATCGTCGGGGTTGCCGTTCCGCGGGCCGAGCAACGACAGGCTGTCGGTCTGGTCGAAGCGGAGGCTGACGGACGCTTCGGTCACCTTGTCGATGTTGCGCACCAGCGTGCCGTCGATGACATATTTGTCGCTCGCGGGCGCCAGGCTGCGTGCCGGCGCACCCGCGGCGAGGACGGGATCGTCGTAGACGAGATCGCGTTCGCTTTCGCGCAGCATCGTCTGATGTTCCCAGCTCGCGTTGAGGTTGAGCCGGCCGTTGTCGCCGATCGCGATGAAGGCGGGTTCGAGTTCGTTCTTGAACTGTCCTCCCTGCGTCGGAATGCCGGCTTCCGCCTCGACCGAAATCTGGCGGAAATCGGGCTTAAGCACGAAATTGACGACGCGCTCGGTCGCGGCATAGCCATATTCGAGCGCGACCTCTTCGGGGAAAATCTCGACCTTCGCGATCGCTTCGGGCGGGATGTTGCGCACCGCGCCGAACCCCGAAATGCGCCGTCCGTTGACGAGGATGACCGGCCGTCCGCCACGCCCGCGGCCCGAACGCGTCTGCGGCTCGAGCGCGTCGAGCAGCTCCTCGATGGACGAGGCGCCATAGCTGGCGATCGCCGCCTCATCGAGTTCGGCTTCGGCCCTGATGTCGGTGGCAAGTTGGCCCGCAAGGCGCGGCGCCGTGACGATGATCTCGTCCTCGCTATATTCGTCATCCTCCGCTTCATTGTTGGCCGACGCCGGGGGGGCGGCCTCGGCGGGCTGCTCGGCCACCGCCGAGGCCGCGGCGGGTCCGATCGGCGCTGCTGCCATCGCGGGGAACGCGAAAGAAGCCCCGGCCGCAAGGAGCGCCGCGCGCGCTGAAATGGACAGGCGGATATTATTCATGGGGGAGAGCCTTTGTTCTTTTCTGTCTTGGTTTTTTCTTGGCATGGCGGGGCTTAACGCCTCCTGACACCGAAATTTGTCCGGCATTCACTTATGTCGCGCAATTGTCGCAACAATGTGTCGGGGCCATGCTTGTTCGACGGGCACACCATATCGACCGCTGGACAGCATGGCCCCATGCCCTTATCGGCCAGCCATGCCGACTCCCGACTCTTCCGCTCCGCCCGAATCCATCCTGATCGTCGATTTCGGCAGTCAGGTGACCCAGCTCATCGCTCGCCGTGTCCGCGAGGCCGGCGTCTATAGCGAGATCGTCCCCTTCAGCGCCGCCGAGGCTGCGCTCGAACGGATGAAGCCGAAGGGCGTGATCCTTTCGGGCTCACCCGCCTCCGTTCCTGCCACGGGCAGCCCGCGCGCGCCACAATCGGTGTTCGACAGCGGCCTTCCCATCCTCGGCATCTGCTACGGCCAGCAGGTGATGAGCCAGCAGCTCGGCGGACAGGTCGAACCCGGCGGCGCCGATGGCGAACGCGACGGCGAATTCGGCCGCGCCTTCCTGACCGTCACCGAGCCCTGCGTGCTGTTCGACGGATTGTGGGAGGTCGGCGAGCGCCATCAGGTTTGGATGAGCCACGGCGACCGCGTGACGAAATTCGCTCCCGGCTTCCGCATCGTCGCGATCAGCGACGGCGCACCCTTCGCACTGATCGCCGACGACGAGCGCCGCTATTACGGCACGCAATTCCACCCCGAGGTCGTCCACACCCCCGACGGCGCCAAGCTGATCGCGAACTTCGTCCGCCATGTCTGCGGCTGCAGCGGCGACTGGACGATGGCCGAGTTCCGCGCGACCAAGATCGCCGAAATCCGCGAACAGGTCGGCGACCAGCGCGTGCTTTGCGGCCTGTCGGGCGGGGTCGACAGCGCGGTCGCCGCGGTGCTGATCCACGAAGCGATCGGCGAACAGCTGACCTGCGTCTTCGTCGATCATGGCCTCCTCCGCATGAACGAGCGCGAGCAGGTCGAGGAGTTGTTCCGCGGCCATTACAACATCCCGCTCGTCGTCGTGGACGCCGAGGAGCGGTTCATGGCGGGCCTCGCGGGCGTCACCGACCCCGAGAAGAAACGCAAGTTCATCGGCGCCGAATTCATCAACGTGTTCGAGGAAGAAGCGAAGAAGATCGGCGGCGCCGATTTCCTCGCACAGGGAACGCTCTACCCCGACGTGATTGAATCGGTTTCCTTCACCGGCGGCCCGAGCGTGACAATCAAGAGCCACCACAATGTCGGCGGCCTGCCCGAGCGGATGAACATGAGGCTCGTCGAACCCTTACGCGAATTGTTCAAGGACGAGGTCCGCCTGCTCGGCAAGGAGCTCGGTCTCCCCGACATTTTCGTGGGCCGCCACCCCTTTCCGGGCCCGGGCCTCGCGATCCGCATCCCCGGCGAAGTGTCAAAGGACCGCTGCGACATCCTGCGCAAGGCCGATGCGGTCTATCTGGAGGAAATCCGCAATGCCGGCCTTTACGACGCGATTTGGCAGGCGTTCGCGGTGCTGCTTCCCGTCAAGACCGTCGGTGTGATGGGCGACGGCCGCACCTACGATCATGTCTGCGCGCTCCGCGCCGTCACCTCGACCGACGGCATGACCGCCGACATCTATCCCTTCGACGCGAGCTTCCTCAGCCGCTGCGCGACGCGGATCATCAACGAGGTGCAGGGCATAAACCGCGTCGTTTACGACTATACGTCGAAGCCGCCGGGCACGATCGAGTGGGAGTAGCGCCCTAGTCCTGGGCGCTCACCGCGCCCGGATAAACGCCCGCACATCTTCGGACAATTTATGCCGGTCCTCGTCGCGGATATACATCATGTGGCCGGCGTCATAATAAGTGTAAGTGATGCGATCCTGCGGAATGCCGGTGCGCGACAGCGCATATTCGGCGGCGAAAAAGGGCGTCGCGAAATCATAATAACCCTGCGCGACGAGCACGCGCAGCCCTGAATTCTCGCGCAGCGCCTGCCCGATATAGGGCGCAACGTTGAGATAGGCGTTGGTGTCGCGGCTGCCGAGGCGCCAGTCCCACTGGCCGCCGATGCGTCCGATCGACTGATACTCGCGGTCGGTCTTGAAGCCCAGCCCGTCGCGGCTCCAGCTGTTGATTGCCGCGGTGTAGCCCGCGTCGATGCCATAGAAGCTCGGATCATTGTCTGGGCTTTCGCCGGCGCTGTCATAATCCTTTCCCGTATAGCGGCTGTCGAGGCGGCCGACTGTGAGGCCGCGGTCGCGCAGCAGTTCCTTATAGAAGCGGCTCGGCGTGACGCGCAGATCGGCGCTTTCGAGATAGGTTTCGCTAAGGCCCGTGAAACGCGCGAGTTCGCGGCGGATCGCGGCGCGTTCCTCGCCCTGCAATTTCTGACCCTTGAGCAGCGCCGAGGCATAGGGGCCGATCGCCCATTGCCGTGCTTCCTCGACGAACCCTTCGACCGACGGCGCGGTCGCCTTGCCGTGATAGAGCGCGGTCGCCGCCATCGAGGGCAGGTTGGTGATCGGCGACAGCTCGTTGCCCGGCGTGTCGGCGCCCGCTGCGAAGTCGAGCACGGTCGAGATCAGGATGATGCCGTTCAATGCGACGTCGTTATACGTCTCGTTCATCAGCTGGTTGGCGACCGCGGCCGAACGTGTGGTGCCATAGCTTTCGCCGCCCAGATATTTGGGGCTGTTCCAGCGACCGTTCTCGTTCAGCCAGCGGCGGATCACCTCGGCGACGAGCTTCGCGTCCTGCGTGACGCCGTAATAATCCTCGGGCTTGGCCTTGCCGATCAGGTGCGAAAAGCCGGTGCCCGGCGGGTCGATGAACACGACATCGGTGACGTCGAGCAGCGCGTCGGGATTGTCGACGATCGGGTAGGGCGGGGCGCCGTCGTCGGTGCCGTCGCCGGGGATCGCGACGCGCTTCGGCCCGAAGGCGCCCATCATCAACCAGACGGTGCCCGACCCGGGGCCGCCGTTGAACAGAAAGGTGATCGGCCGGCTGGGGTCGCGGGGCTCCTTGACATAGGAGGTGGTAACGACCGCGACTTCGGGCACGCCGTCCTTGTTCTTGATGATCGTCTCGCCGATCGTCGCGGCATAGTTGATCCGCTGTCCGCCGAAGGTCCCCGACAGCTTGGTCGTGCGAACCTGCGGTTCGTAGTCGGCGGGCTTTTCGGCCTTCGCCTTGTCGGCGGCCTTGTCCTCAGCATGAAGCGCGGCGGGCGCGGCAAAGGCAAGCGCCAAGGCGATGAGCGAAAGACCCGATTTCATAGATAATCTCCCCGATTGCGGGGCGACCCTATGCAGCGCGCGCGGAGGCGGCAAGGTTACTTGTCGGTTACAGCGGGGGTTTCGTCGAAGGGGGAGCTACCGTCCCCACTTCGTCTTGCTCTGCTTCCCGAACCGCCCCTTGCGCGTGCCTGGCTTGCCCTCGTTCGAGCGGCCGACGCGCGGCGCGACCTGTTCGTCGGGCGGCAGGCCAAGTTCGTCGGCTTCGAGCTTGCGGATTTCGTCGCGCAGGCGGCCGGCTTCCTCGAATTCGAGGTCCGCCGCCGCATCGCGCATCTTCTTTTCGAGCTCCTGGATATAGGCGCGGAGGTTGTGGCCGACCATGTGCTGCGGCTTGTCATCGCTAATGTCGATCGTGACGCCGTCCTTCGACGCGACATGCGCGATGATGTCGCCAATGTTGCGCTTGATCGTCGTCGGGGTGATGCCATGCTCGGCGTTATACGCTTCCTGCTTTTCGCGGCGGCGGTCGGTCTCGCGCATCGCGCGTTCCATGCTGCCGGTGATGCGGTCGGCGTAAAGGATGACGCGGCCGTCGACGTTGCGCGCGGCGCGGCCGATCGTCTGGACGAGGCTGGTCTCGCTGCGCAGGAAGCCTTCCTTGTCGGCGTCGAGGATCGCGACGAGCCCGCATTCGGGGATGTCGAGCCCTTCGCGCAGCAGGTTGATCCCGACGAGCACGTCGAACACGCCGAGCCGCAAATCGCGGATAATCTCGATGCGCTCCAATGTCTCGACGTCCGAGTGCATGTAGCGGACCTTGAGGCCTGCCTCGTGGAGGAATTCGGTGAGGTCTTCGGCCATGCGCTTGGTCAGCGTCGTGACGAGCGTCCGGTATCCCGCCGCGGCGGTCTTCTTCGCCTCGGCGATCAAATCGTCGACCTGCTCCTCGACCGGCTTGATCTCGACCGGCGGGTCGATCAGGCCGGTGGGGCGGATCACCTGTTCGGCGAACACGCCTTGCGTGCGGTCCATCTCCCAAGTGCCGGGGGTCGCCGAGACGCTGACCGTCTGCGGGCGCATCATGTCCCATTCGGCGAAGCGCAGCGGCCGGTTGTCGATGCAGCTCGGCAAGCGGAAGCCATATTCGGCGAGGGTGATCTTGCGGCGATGGTCGCCCTTCGACATCGCGCCGATCTGCGGGATCGTCTGGTGGCTTTCGTCGACGAAGAGCAAGGCGTTGTCGGGCAGATATTCGAACAGGGTCGGCGGCGGCTCGCCGGGCAGGCGGCCGGTCAGGAAGCGGCTGTAATTCTCGATCCCGGCGCAGCTGCCGGTCGCGGCGATCATCTCGAGGTCGAAATTGGTGCGCTGTTCGAGCCGCTGCGCTTCGAGCAGGCGGCCTTCGGCCTCGAGTTCCTTCAGCCGTTCGGTCAGCTCGTGCCGTATCGCCTCGCTTGCCTGCTTGAGCGTCGGTCCCGGCGTGACATAGTGGCTGTTCGCATAAATGCGGACATGATTGAGGTTCGCGATCTTCTTGCCCGTCAGCGGGTCGAACTCGGTGATCTCCTCAATCTCGTCGCCGAAGAAGCTGACGCGCCAGGCCATATCCTCATAGTGCGAGGGGAAGATTTCGAGACTGTCGCCGCGCACGCGGAAGTTGCCGCGCGCGAACGCCTGATCGTTGCGCTTGTATTGCAGCGCGACGAGCTTCCTTATGATCTCGCGGCTGTCGGCGACCTGGCCCTTCTTTAGATCGAAGATCATCGCGGAGTAAGTCTCGACCGAGCCGATACCATAGAGGCATGACACCGATGCGACGATGATCACATCGTCGCGTTCGAGCAGCGCGCGCGTCGCCGAGTGGCGCATGCGGTCGATCGCCTCGTTTACGCTCGACTCCTTCTCGATATAGGTGTCACTGCGCGGCACATAGGCCTCGGGCTGGTAATAGTCGTAATAGCTGACAAAATATTCGACCGCATTGTGCGGAAAGAAGCTCTTGAACTCGCCATAGAGCTGCGCCGCGAGGATCTTGTTCGGGGCCAGGATCAGCGCGGGGCGTTGGAGCTCGTCGATGACCTTCGCCATGGTGAAGGTCTTGCCCGACCCGGTGACGCCGAGCAGCACCTGATCGCGCTCGCCCGCCAGCGCGGTGTCGACCAGCTCCTTGATCGCGGTCGGTTGGTCGCCCGCGGGCTGATAGTCGCTAACCAGTTCAAATCTTTTGCCGCCTTCGACTTTGTCCGGGCGCGCGGGGCGATGCGGGACATAATCGCTGCTGGTGTCGATTTCGTCGAGCGAGGTGCGAATCTGGATTGCCATCGCCACCAATATGGTATCGATTGCGCCCAACGACAATTATAATGGCTCGCAACCAAATGGCCGCATCTGGGTTCGCCCATTTGCTCAACACGAGGATGATTTATGAAGAAAATTCTGACGGTAGCGGCCATCGGCGCTCTGATCGCCGTAGCCGGTTGCAGCGGCGGCAAAACCGAAAATGCCGGCGGTACGGTAAAGCGCGAGGCAGGCAACTGGAAGACCGACGTCAAGCTGGTCAAGTTCGAAGTTCCGGGCCTGCCGGCGGAAGCGAAGGACGCGATGTCCAAGCAGTTCGCCGCGGCGAGCGGCATGGATCAATGCTTCACGCAGGAACAGGTCGACAAGGAAGACATTGCGGCCGAACTCGCCAAGGGGCCCAACGGCGGCGGCGAATGCACCTGGTCCAAGAAGGAGGTCGCCGGCGGAAAGATCGACGTTGCGGGCACCTGCACCGCCAATGGCCAGACGGTCGACATGGCAATGGCCGGGACGATGGAAGCCAAGAAGACCGACGTCACGATCACGACCAAGGGCAAGGTTCCGACCGGGGGCGACATGGAAATGGTCATGCAGATGACCAGCACGCATACGGGTCCGTGCAAGGCCGCGACGACGACTTGAATCCTCGCGCCTTTTTCGACGAACGACGGGGCGCCGGTGGAAACCGGCGCCCTCTTCATTTGGGCGGCCTCAAAACAAAAGCGATCGCACGCCCGCCGGACGCCCTGACGCACGGACGGCAGGTGTCCTGTCCGGACCGGCAAATATCGAGGAAGGGAGATCGACTTGCCGGGCGACAGAACAGGTGGGGCTGTCGGGTCGCCCGGCGAAGTCTTGAAATGAAGCCTGAGGGGGATCGAAAGGTGCCAGGGACCAGCTCGCACCATTCGCCTTTTGGCTCCACACCGCGTCATCACAAGGATGTCGCGACGTCGGAAAGGATGCCAGAGTTTCGCCTGTGCGGCAGTTACAAGGGGTCACATGCCGCAATGTTGCCATTTGATAACCAATCCTTAACCCGTTTTCGCGCTTTTCCTTGCGGATTGGCGAGACGATTTTCTTCTGATATGGCTCAAGGTTGCCGTGTTACCGTTACGTCAAAGTAACAACGGGTGGCCGCGCTGGCTGATTGGCGTATCTACCGCACCGCCCGTCGGGGGTATTTGAGGGTAGCATGGATCAGGCGAAAGCGAACGAGACACAGGATCCGGTAGAGGTCGACCGGATCATCGCCGAAGAGCTCGAGAAGCTGCTCGATTCCCCGCTCTTCACGCGTTCGCCCGTGCTGTCACGGCTGCTGCAATTTCTTGTCGAACATCGCCTGCGCGGCGGTCGCAGTTCGCCCAAGGCCTATGCGATCGCAACCGAGGCGCTAGGACGCAGCGAAGATTTCGACCCCGCCGTCGACAGCTATCCGCGCGTCATGGTCGGGCGGCTGCGCGGCCTGCTCGACCGCTATTACGCCGACACTCCATGGGTCCATCGCCTGCGTGTGCCGCAAGGCAGTTACGAGGTGGTCGTCCAATATCGTTCGGCGCCGCCGTCGTCGCGATCGGCTGACGGCGCGGAGGATGAAGATGACGTCAAGGCTGCAACGCTCCGACCAGCCGCCGCTCACTCGCCCACGTCCGGGCGCGTGTCTCGCGCTCGCGGTTCCCGGTTTGGTCGATGGATCGTCGTGCTCATTCTGCTCGCGGTTGCGCTTTTCACCTTGTGGACACTCCGCGAAGGCTCCGGCCGGCTCTTTGCCGGCGATCCGGTGCCCGTTCCATTGCTCGAAGTCAGCCCGCCGATGGCGGGGAATCTGCCCCAGTCGCGGGCGCTTGCGCGCGCGCTCGACGGCAAGCTGCGCGACGGGCTGCGGCGTTTCGATCTGATCGACCTGCTGAGTTCGAAAGCGCCGGGCGGCGCAGCGGCGCGAACGGGGGACTATCGCCTCGATACCTCGCTGGTTCGCACGGTCGAAGGCGACACCGATGTCACGCTCGTCCTCAACCGCGTCGCCGACCAGCGCGCGATCTGGTCGCAGCAGATGCGCCTGACCAGCGACGAAACTCCCGAATTCACCGCGATCGAACCGCTGATTGCGCAGCTTGCCGGCGACTATGGCGTGATCGTGCGCGACCAGGTTCAGCGCCAGCCCGACAATTTTGCGGCGGGCTTTCCCTGCCTCGCGCAATTCAACCGGATGCGCCAGATGCGGAGTGCGGCGTCGGCGAAGCGGGTCGACGCCTGCTTGCGCGCGACGATCGAGGCGACACCGCGCGATCCGGTCGCGCTGACCGCGCTGTCGCTCGTGCGCTATGGCGACTGGCAGCCGCAGCGGTTGACGCCGGCGGGCCGCGAAGCCTTGGGAGAAGCGCGCGCGCTCGCGCTGCGCTCCTATGAAAGCAGCCCCAATTCGACGGCAGGCCTGTTCGCTATGGCGCGCGCCAATTTCTATTCGGGCAATTGCGCTGGCGGCAACGCGATGGGCGACGCCGCGATTGCGCTCAACCCCTTTGATGCCGACATGTCGGGCTTCCTCGGCTTGTTCAAGCTGGCGTGCGGGCAGGCGGGCGAAGGCGAAGTGCTCCTCCGGCGGTCGTTGCAACTCGACGCCTCCTATCCGGGGGTTCCAGCAGTCACACTGGCCTTTGTCCTGTCGCAGCGCGGCGAACTGGAGGAGGCGCAAAGGATCCTCGATCATATGCCGTCGCCCAGCAATATGGAGCCGCAATATATGATGGCGCGCGCGGTCGTGCTCGCACGGCGTGGCAATCTGGCCGAAGCGCGCGCGCAGTGGCGGCAACTGCTCGCCTATACGCGCCAGCCCGCCGACGCGTCGCCCGAAACCGTGCTCGGTCATTTCATGATTACTCCGGCGGTGATTCAGGCCGCTTCGGCGGCGCTCCGCGATTCGGGGGTCGTCGTCGCCAAAACGGCGCCGTAAGCGACGCTTGACCGTCTACTTGACCGCAGGGTTGATGCCGCGCACGGTGGCGCCATGTTGTCCGCCTTTGCTCTGCTGGCCCTCGCCGCACCGCCGCCGGCAGCGGTCGCGGTGCATTTCAACCGCGACGGAAAGGTCGAAACGCGCGTCACGGACGGCCTCGCCGATCGCGCGGGCGGCAGGCCGGTCGGCCCCGACGATCCCGTGCGTATCGCGTCGGTTTCGAAACTGGTCGTGGCATTGGGCGTTTTGCGGCTCGTCGAGGCGGAGCGTCTCGACCTCGATCGCGATGTGTCGGAGTATCTCGGCTGGCGGCTCCGGCACCCGGCCTATCCGGACCGGCCGATCAGCCTGGCGCAATTGCTTGGACATCGTTCGGGGCTCAACGACGACACCGACTATGCGCTGCCGCTCGACGCCGATCTCGAAACCGCGCTTCGCGACCCCGCGGCGTGGGACAAGGTGCGCGCGCCGGGCGGCGACTTCGCCTACGCCAATTTCAACTATCCGGTCGTGGCGGCGGTGATCGAAGCGGCCACCGGGGAGCGGTTCGACGCGGCGATGGCGCGGCTGGTTTTTCGTCCGCTCGGCCTCGACGCCTGTTTCAACTGGCCGGCGTGCAGCGACGCCGCTGTTGCGCGTGCCGTTGTGCTCTATGGCGCCGACGGCAGCGTCCAGCGCGACGACATGAAGGGCGTGCGCCCTGCCTGTCCGGTCGTGCCGGCGACCAACGGTAGCTGCGACGTTACGACCTATCGTCTCGCCCGCCACGGCGCGGGGTTCAGCCCGCAGGGCGGACTGCGTATTTCGGCGAACGGGCTCGCACGCATCGGCGTGATGCTGCTGCGCCGCGGCGAGGGTTTTCTGAAAGCCGAAAGCCTGGCCCGGCTGGAAGCGATGGCGCCCGTCCGGCCGACCAGCGGCGAAGGGACCGGCGGTTTTTTCTGCGAATATGGCATGGCCATGCACAGTACGGGCGGCCCGGCGCTAAAGAACCCGGAATGCCGCGACGACCTGTTCGGCGATGGACGCCTGCGCCTCGGCCATTCGGGCGACGCCTATGGATTGCGCTCGGGGCTTTGGTTCGACCTTGAAGGCGGCGATGGCATTGCCTATTTCGTCACGCAGGTGCCGGAGGGGCAGAAAGGGACACGGTCGGCATATAGCGCTGCGGAGGAAGTCTTGGTCGATGCGGCGCTTCGCCGCGCGGCCGGTGCCAGCCCTCTTGCCAGCCCCGCCCACGGGCACTAGGGCAATTTTCAACATTCACGACATAGTCAGAAAAAAGGAACTGTGCATGAGCGATTCGGCCGAAAAGGTTAAAAAGATCGTCGTCGAACATCTGGGCGTCGAAGCCGACAAGGTCACCGAGGAAGCGAGCTTCATCGACGATCTGGGCGCCGACAGCCTCGACATCGTCGAACTGGTGATGGCGTTCGAAGAAGAATTTGGCGTCGAAATCCCCGACGACGCGGCGGAAAAGATCGCCACCGTCAAGGACGCGATCGACTATATCGAAGCGAACAAGGGCTGATTCAGCCTGTCCGGCGTTGCCGGATGGGGCGGCGACGCCGTCCACGCATTTCCGGCTCCCCGGTCTCGAGCGCCCGTGCGCAGCGACCGGGGAGCTTTTTTTATGCGCGCGGCTCCTCTAGAAGCGCGCCGACGGTAATGACGCGACGCTCTGCGGGGGCAGGGGTCGATGAAAGGAATGATTATGCGCCGGGTTGTGGTGACGGGTCTGGGTTTGGTGACGCCGCTGGGCGGTGACGTCGAAACCAGCTGGAAGAATCTGATCGCGGGCAAATCGGGCGCCGGCACGATCACCCACTTCGACGCGTCGGACCAGAAATGCACGATCGCGTGCGAGGTCAAGGGGCCCGACCATGAATATGGCTTCGACCCCGGCAAGCGCGTCGACCACAAGGTCCAGCGCCAGGTCGATCCGTTCATCATCTTCGGCATCGACGCCGCGGGACAGGCGCTCGAAGACGCCGGCCTGACCGATATGCCCGAGGAACTGAAGGTGCGCGCCGGTTGCTCGATCGGCTCGGGCATCGGCGGCCTGCCGGGCATCGAAAGCGAAAGCCTGCTACTCGCCGAAAAGGGCCCGGGCCGCGTCTCGCCGCACTTCGTCCACGGCCGCCTGATCAACCTGATCTCGGGGCAGGTCAGCATCAAATATGGCCTCAAGGGCCCGAACCACGCGGTCGTCACCGCCTGTTCAACCGGCGCGCATTCGATCGGCGACGCGGCGCGGATGATCCGCGACGACGACGCCGACATCATGCTCGCAGGCGGCGCCGAAGCGACGATCTGCCCGATCGGCATCGCGGGCTTCGCGCAGGCGCGCGCGCTCAACATGACCTACAATGACCGCCCCGAACAGGCGAGCCGCCCCTATGACAAGGACCGCGACGGCTTCGTGATGGGCGAGGGCGCGGGCGTCGTCGTGCTCGAGGAATATGAGCATGCCAAGGCGCGTGGCGCGAAAATCTATGCCGAGGTCGTCGGCTATGGCCTGTCGGGCGACGCCTATCACGTCACCGCGCCAGACCCCGAAATGGACGGCGCCTTCCGCTCGATGAGCGCGGCGCTCAAGAAGGCGGGCATGACCCCCGCCGACATCGACTATATCAATGCGCACGGCACCTCGACGATGGCCGACACGATCGAACTCGGCGCGGTGAAGCGGCTGTTCGGCGACGCGATGGCGAACGTGTCGATGAGCTCGACCAAGTCGGCGATCGGCCACCTGCTCGGCGGCGCGGGCGCGGTCGAGACGATCTTCTGCATCCTCGCGATCCGCGACCAGATCGTCCCCCCGACGCTCAACCTCGACAATCCGGACGAGGGCACCGAGGGCGCCGACCTGGTTCCCAAGGTCGCCAAGAAGCGCAAGGTGAAGGCCGCGCTCAACAACAGCTTCGGCTTCGGCGGCACCAACGCCAGCCTGATCGTGAAAGCGGTCGACTAGCCTTTAATCCTCCCTGCGGCGAAGCCGTGGGGAGGGGGACCGTCGCCGCAGGCGATGGTGGAGGGGCCGCGACCTCGCGCCATGGCCCCTCCGTCGGCGCTTCGCGCCGCCACCTCCCCATGGCTTCGCCACAGGGAGGATTAAAACCTCTTTCCTACATTACCCCGCCATGCTTTACCCCTCGGCATGGCCCACCGGGCGACTGGCGCTAAGGCGACAAAGGAGACAGTTTCGATGCGTATATGCGTATCCTTTGTCTCCTTAAGCGCCGATTGGAGAGATTAGGGTGCATCCGTTCCGCTGGCTGACGATCGCGATTCTCGCGCTCCTCCTCGCCGCCTGCTCGCCCGGCGCGCCGAAGGATGCCGAAGTCGTCATCCTGCAGGGCGCGAGCATCGCGAAGGCGGGCGAGATTCTCGAGGAGGCCGGGCTCGTCTCGGCGTCGAGCTTCCGCAATCAGGCGCGCTTCTTCGGCTCGGACGAGCCGATCAAGCCCGGCGAATATAAAATCGAAAAAGGGATGGACGCGGGCGACATTCTCGCGCTGTTCCAGTCGGGCAAGACGATCCAGCGGCTCGTGACGATCCCCGAAGGCATGCCCTCGATCATGGTGTGGGAACGGTTGATGGCCGAGCCACGCCTTAAGGGCGAAATTCCGGTGCCCGTTGAGGGCAGCATCCTGCCCGATTCATACGCCTTCACCACCGGCGAGACCCGCGCCGCGGTCGTCAAGCGGATGCAGACAGCGATGGACAAGGCGTTTGGCGAATTATGGGCGAAGCGAACGCCGCGCACCGCGGTCAAGAACCGCAACGAAGCGATCACACTCGCGTCGATCGTCGAGAAGGAAACCGCGGTCGCCGCCGAACGCCGCACCGTCGCGGGGGTCTATACCAACCGCCTCGGAGTCGGGATGCGGCTCCAGGCCGATCCGACGATCATCTATCCGATCACCAAGGGGAAGCCGCTCGGCCGCCGCATCCTGCGCTCCGAAATCCAGGCCGTGAACGGCTACAACACCTACAGCATGGCCGGGCTACCCAAGGGGCCGATCGCGAACCCGGGCAAGGCGTCGATCGCCGCCGTGCTCGATCCGCAAGCGAATGATTATCTCTTCTTCGTTGCCAAGGGCGATGGCAGCCACGTCTTTTCGCGCACGCTGTCCGAGCATAATGCCAATGTGCAGAAATGGTATGCGCTCCGCCGCGAGCGGGGGGAGATGGAGTAACGATTCCTAACGAAGAGGATACAGGATGACCGCCAAACTCTTCATCCATGGCGTTCCCGACAGCCCGGCGATCTGGCGGCCTTTGCTTTCAGCGCTCGAACTTGGCGACACGCCCGTCGCCGTCCCCGCGCTGCCGGGTTTCACCGCGCCATTGCCCGCCGGCTTCACGGCGACCAAGGAGGCCTATGCCGACTGGGCGGCGGGGCAGGCGGAGGCGCTGTTTGCGGCGCACGGCCCGATCGATATTGTCGGGCACGACTGGGGGGCACTGATCGCACAGCGCGTCGCGATGCTGCGCCCCGACCTGATCCGCAGCTGGGCGATCTCGAACGCGGTGATCGAGCCCGACTATCGCGGTCACCGCATCGCGCGCATCTGGAACACGCCGATCCTCGGCGAAATCTTCATGGCGCTGAGCAAGGCCGACAAGCTCGCCGAGGGGCTTGCCGGACAGGGCATGCCCGCCGACATCGCGCGCGAAGAGGCCGAGCAGTGGAAGAGCAGGGACAAGCGGCGCGCGATCCTCAAACTCTATCGCTCGGCAGGGGGGCTGAGCTTCGCGCACGACTGGGCGCTGGACATCCCGAAACTGCCTGCGAACGGCGCGCTGATCTGGGGCGCGGGCGATCCCTATGTCGAACTGTCGGTGGCCCGGCGCTACGCCGCGAACACCGGCACGCCGCTGATGGTGATCGAAGGGGCGGGGCACTGGGCGATCGCCGAACGCCCGGCCGAAGTTGCTGCGGCGCTCCGCGTCTTCTGGAACGGGCTGTAAAACGCACATAATTTTATTTCATCGGTTTGCACGATTATTGTGACGCAATAAATCGATTGGAGCGCGGGTCCGATCCGGCGCATGGAATGGATATCGAGAAAGGGCGTCCTGTGGACGATGGCAAACCTCCCCCGAAATTGCCCCGTCCATCCCCTCTCGAAGCAGATGGCCCGGACCTCCCCCCTCCCGACCGGACCACTGGCGCCGTGCCCATCATCGCGACCGCGACGATGGGTGCGGCGGACCAGCGCTATTTCGACGCGTTGCGCACCGCGCATTTCCCGCCCGAACGCAATTATCTCGCGGCGCATATCACGCTCTTTCACCAGCTGCCGCCGTCGTGCGTTGACGAACTCGGCCGCCTGTTCCGCCGGATCGCCGCCGACACGCCGCCGCCCGCCGCGACGCTGCGCGAGGTCTATTCGCTGGGGCAGGGCGTCGCCTTTCGTATCGAGAGCGCCGAATTGCTCGCCGTCCGCGCGCGCATCGCCGACCATTTCGCCGGCATGCTGACCGCGCAGGACCGGGGAACGCCGCGGCTCCACATCACCGTGCAGAACAAGGTCGCCGCGGCCGAGGCGCGCGCGCTGCTCGCGGCGCTGGCGCGTGATTTCCGTCCACGCCCGCTTGCGATCACCGGACTCGCGGCGCATCATTACCGCGGCGGCCCGTGGGAGCCCGCCTTCGCGCGCAGTTTTCGAACCACGCGCAGATGATATTGACCGGCGCGACGAGCCTGCCTATAGGCGCGGCTCGCCCGATGCGGCGGCCTTACGGGGCGGAGTAGCTCAGCAGGTTAGAGCAGCGGAATCATAATCCGCGTGTCGGGGGTTCGAGTCCCTCCTCCGCTACCAACCCGGATTGTCCACCAGTGACCCACTGAGGCCACTGGCAGACATTTTTCGAGGAAAATCAAATATTTTTCGCGTCCCGTTGCGTACGCCGGCGTCCCGGTGCGACCGGCTGCGGCCACCCACGGCGATTTGGATTGGGGGTATTTTGGGGGTATTTTTCGGCTGTCCCCAAAACAGGCGATACCCCCAGATGGCTTTGAAAGAACTTGAGGTCAAATACGCCACCAAGCGGCAGCGCCCCTACAAGCTGTCCGATGGAGAAGGCCTGCACCTGCTCGTCCAGCCGAACGGATCGAAGCTCTGGCGCCTGAAATACCGCTTCGACGGCAAGGAAAAACTGCTGAGCTTCGGCAAATATCCGACCGTCACGCTGGCGATCGCCCGCGAGAAGCGGACCGAAGCCAAGCGGCTGCTCGATCAGGGTGAGGACCCCGCCGAGGCCAGGAAGCGGGCGAAGAAGCAGAGGGCCGCGCTCAAGCTGTTCGAAGAGATTGCGCGGGCCTGGCACGCCAATCGTATTGAAGGGCTGGACTCGGCCCATGCCCTGCGCGTCATCAACCGGATGGAGCGCGACGTCTTTCCGGTCATCGGGAAGCGTCCGATCACGGAAATCGACCCGCCCGAGATTCTCGAGATGATCCGCGCGGTCGAAGCGCGCGGCGCCCTCGATATCGCCCGTCGCCTCAAGCAGAACGTCAGCCAGATCTATCGCTTCGCGATCGCGAGCGGCTGGGCGACCATCGATCCGACGCTCGGCCTCAACGATGCGCTCAAGCCCAAGCCGCCCGTCAGGCACATGGCGCGCGTGCCGCTCGCGGAGTTTCCGAAGCTGGTGCGAGCGATCTTCGCCTATGACGGCGAGGACACGCCGCGCCGCCGCGAGATCACCCGTGACGCGCTGCTGTTCACCTTGCTCACATGGGTCCGAACCAGCGAAACCCGCTTCGCGGCCAGGGACGAGTTCGAGGATCTCTATGGACCGAACCCGCTATGGCGTCTGTCGCCGGAGCGCATGAAGATGGAACGTGAGCATCTTGTTCCGCTGTCCCGCCAGGCCGCAATGATCGTTCAGCGCCGCTTGCAGGCGACGAACGATGCGTTCCTCTTTCCCGGAGCCAAGCCTGGAAAGTCTATTTCCGAGAACACCATGATCTATGCCTGTTATCGGATGGGGTATCTCCATCGGCAGACGGTACATGGGTTTAGGGGGCTCGGCTCGACCTGGGCGAACGAAGCCGAACGCTACAAGCCGGATTGGATCGAGATGGCGCTCGCTCACGAGGACGAGGATGAGGTGCGCGGCGCTTACAACAGTGCGCTCTATCTCACACCGCGAAGGCGGATGCTCCAAGACTGGGCCGACGTGATCGACGCGGCAACCGCAGTGTCGAATGTCGAGAAGAATCCTATCGAGTTCTCACAATTCATGCGCTGTTCCGCTCCCATCCAGCACCTGCCACCAAGCGACCAGAGACAGCCGTATTGGCAACGCCCCCTTCGGGCGGCTTCGCGATGAGCCTCAAAAGTCAGAACCGCCGATTTAGAGGCGCGGTTTTCTGCCATAGTTGTTAGAAATATCAGCTACTTAGATGCATCCGCGAATAGTAGAATGAACTCCAAGAAACCGTATCTCACTACATCTCATCATAGCTGATTCCCCTTGCAACTCGACAAGGGAAACCGCCGGGACCGCCAATTACGCCGATACATCGTCTGGAAGGGCTCGATTGGGGCGAGCAGAACGCGCGCATCCGTCCCGATGGACGCGCTCAGCGTGACTAATTCAATGAAATATATGGGGTTATTTGCGTCGCCACGAAGCGTCAGCGGTGCAGGCTCATCAGTCCTTAATCAATGAGTGGGAGGAATAGTTCGCCAACAAATTGAATTGGACGATGAGCCCCAAGGCGCGGCAAATGGCGCCAACTCAAAAAATGCCGTGGGGAGGACAGTCATGGTCACAGCCTTTAGGACAAATTTGCTTTGTGCCACCGCGCTATCGATCGCGTGTGCGCTTGCAGTGCCGGCACATGCCCAGGACGCTGCATCGCAGGGCGAAAAGCCCGAGGCGCAGGAAGGTGGCCTTGAGACAATCGTCGTCACGGCGCAGAAGCGCGAACAGAATTTGCAGGATGTTCCAGCCGCCGTTTCCGCCATAGGCGGCGAGACGCTGCGCACGCGCGGCATCACGGAGACCTCAGACTTGATGGGCGCGATCCCCAGCCTGCAAGTCACCACTCCCTATGGTCGCACCCAACCGAATTTCTCGCTGCGCGGGATTTCAGTGGCGAACGAATTTTCCGCCTCCACTGCGTCGCCGGTTGGCGTCTATGTCGATGAAGTCTATCAGAGCTTCCGGGCGAGCCATGGCCTGCAACTCTATGACATCGACCGGGTCGAGGTACTGCGCGGACCGCAAGGAACACTCTACGGTCGCAACACCACGGGTGGCGCGATCAGCTTCTTCACGCGCAAGCCGGATCTGGGAGAGGCCAATGGCTATCTGACCGCCGGCTATGCCAATTACGACACTTTCACGGTGCAGGGCGCCGCTGAAGCGACGCTGGTTCCCGACATCTTGGGCGTCCGCGTCGCCGGTACTTTTGCAAAAGGGGATGGTTGGCAGCGCAATGTACTGCCTGGGAATGAGCGCGACCTAGGGACCACCGATACGATCGGCGGTCGCATCTCGATCCGCTTCCGGCCCGATCCCGATCTCGACATCAATTTGAAGCTCTATGCCGCGAAGGACGATCCATGGGGCACCGCGCCCTATGCAGGTGGTCAACTCGCGGGCGGGCAGGATGCGCTCGGCTATTCGCGTTACGATCCGCAACCTTTCCTAGGCGGGCGGTTGCTGCGTGACAATGAGGTCGCAGTTGATCGGGTAGGTAAGAACATCAGCAAGTCGAAAGGGATAGCCCTCAACATCAAATGGGATGTCAGCGACCAATTCTCCGTCACCTCGATTACCGGCTACGACACCGGCGACTATATCAACAATCCTGATGATTGCGATGGCGGCCCAGCCGATCTCTGCTCGATCGGCTACACGTCGACGAGCAAGAATTTCAACCAGGACCTGCGTTTCAGCTATTCGAACGACCGCCTCGATATCATTGCCGGCCTTTATTATGGCAGGGACAAGGTCAAGACGGTCAACTACCCGGACTTTTTCGGGGCGCTGAGGCCGCTGCTGCTTGGCGCCGGTCTTCCGGGCAGCTACAATAACGCCGCAATCGGAACGCCCGACGCGATCCGCTATATCCCAGCCTTTGCCGCCAATCCGGCGTTGGGGCCTGGCGATGCCGGATTCTGCGACGCGATCGAGATCAATCCCAACGGCTTCCTTGATGCACGCTCGCTGATTGCACTCCAGACCGACATCGCGATCAATAATACGGGCAATGGCGGCATGGGGGGTAGCTTTTCGGCGGGCTGCGCCGGGGCAGGCGCGCCTCCGTTCACCCCGATCCTCGGCGAACAGCGTTTTGACGTGTCGCGCCCCTCGAAGGCGATCTACGGCGACGTAACCTGGAAAGCGACCGAGCGGCTGACCGTGGCGGTGGGTGCACGCTACACCCAGGATAAGGTCAATTACCTTAACGGCAGCACTTTCCTCTATGCGCTCGACGGTACGACGCCGGTTGTCAACCTGATCCCCTACAGCAATCCATACAACCCCAATCTCGCGCCGCTTGAGCAGCGCGAAAAGGCAAACAGGCTAACCGGCCGTATCAATGTCAGCTATGAGTTCGCCGATGATATCATGGGCTATCTCCAGTACAGTCGCGGTTACCGCAGCGGCAGCTTCAACGGGCTTGCCTATCAGGGCGTCAATCAAGTCTATTATATCCAGCCTGAAAAGGTGAATGCATATGAGGCGGGGCTCAAAACCCGGCTGTTCGATCGCCGCGTCCAACTTAACCTCGCGGGCTTCTACTACGAGTATTCGAATCACCAAGTAACGCAGGTGGTCGGCGCTACAACCTTCACGCGCAGCGCCAATGGTCGCCTGTTCGGTGGCGAGGCCGAACTCGCCTGGCAGGTGGCCGATACGTTGCGTTTCGATGCTTCGCTGGGCTATCTCAACAGCAAGTACAAAGGCAATGTGATCGATCCGGCAAACCCGGCCAGCCCGACATTGAACGTCAACGGCAATCCCTTCCCGAACGCGCCGGAGGTTACGTTCCAGGCCGGATTCGACTGGGATATGATCGATGACGGCACCAACAAGCTGACCTTGCGCGGTGATGCGTCCTACATGGGCAAGTACTATTTTGATCCGTTCAAGAATTATGGGCAGACACCGTGCGATACACCCCCAGCGGGATCGAACATAACGCTCGCGGGTAAGGCGATTACATGCGCAAATCCGGGCTACTGGCTCGCCAATGCGCGATTAACCTATGCGCACGACAATATGTCGGTTAGCTTGTGGGCGAAGAATCTGTTCGACAAATATTACTACACCTACGGCCTCAACCTCAACGTGTTCGGCTACGATTATCTGAACCGCGGCATGCCGCGCACTTATGGCGTCGAAGCGACAGTCAAGTTCTGATCGCTGCTGCGACGGGGGCGGCGGGCATCCTCTCCCGCCCGCTGCCCCCGATTTTTTCGACCTGACTTTCAGACCGAGGAGTATCCATGATGCGTTCCACCGGCAACGGTCCCTCATTCATCGGCACGGCGTACAGAATCGAGCGCGCTGTGATCACTGAGATCGGCGCAGCTGAAAGCACCGCCCAGGCGAGCAGCGCCGAGCGGCCAGCGCGCCTCCGGACGATTTAACGTGGATGCGTCTCGGAACAGAACTGAGCTGGAACGAATTTTCGCGACCCAACGCGAAGGGACGCGTGAGCAGGTTTCGCGCAGCTACGAAGAACGCATGGACCTGCTCGGGCGCCTTGGCCGGATATTTGAGCAGCACAGAGACGAATTGGTCGATGCCGTTGCCGCCGATTTCGGCATTCGATCCCGCTACGAGACTATCCTGCTCGACCTGATGCTTGGCATATCGGAAATTAAATTTGCGCGCCGCAATCTGAAGACGTGGCTGAGGCCGCGGCGGGTGAAGACTGACATCTTCGGCCTTCCCGGTTCATCGCGCCTGGTCCCCCAGCCCCTAGGTGTGGTGGGCGTTCTCGGCACGTGGAACTATCCGCTCGGCACCATATTCGTTGGCGCGGCCGGTGCATTGGCGGCCGGCAACCGCGTGATCGCAAAGCCGAGCGAAGTTTCCGCCAACGCCGCCGAAGCCAGCGAGCGGCTTGTGCGCCGGTATTTCGCCGAAGAGGAATTCGCGATTGTCCAGGGCGGGCCCGACATGGCACAGGCGATGACGGCCCTACCTTTCGACCATATTCTCTTCACCGGTTCACCCGCGGTTGGCCGCAAAGTCTATGAAGCGGCGGCTGCCAACCTTACACCTGTTACTCTGGAACTTGGCGGCAAATGCCCTGCCATCGTGGGCAAGGGTGCATCGCTTGCACAAGTCTGTGAAAGCTTAGTGTTCGGCAAGCTGCTCAACGCCGGCCAGACCTGCATCGCCGCTGACTATGCCTTCGTCCATGTCGATCAGATGGAAAGCTTCGTCGCCGCACTCCGCGCTCAGGTTGCCAAATGCTACCCCAACGCGGCAAGCAACCCCGATTTCACCAGTATCATCAATGACCGACAGTTCGCGCGGCTCCAAGGTTTGCTCGATGATGCCGAAGCCAAGGGCGCGACGGTGCTCAACCTCTCGGACAACGGCGATGGAACGCTTCCTGAACGGCATCGGATCGTGCCGTTGGCGGTTCTCGACGTTACCGATGACATGGCGATGATGCAGGAGGAGATTTTCGGACCGATCCTGCCGATCATGCCATATCGCTCCGAAGACGAGCTCATTCGCTACGTAAACCGGCATGAGCGCCCGCTGGCGCTCTATTATTTTGGCGACGAAAGTGAGGAACGGCGCAAGATCATTTCCGAAACGCACGCTGGCGGCGTGACTCTCAACGGCACGGTCATGCACGTCTTCCAGCGCCGGCTGCCTTTCGGTGGCATCGGACAGAGCGGCATCGGTGCCTATACCGGCGTCGCCAGTTTCGAGCGCTTCACTCATTACAAGCCGGTGTTCTCTCAGCCGAAACTCAGCCTGCTTGGTCAACTTCTGCCACCCTATTCGAGCAAGACCGAAGGACTACTCAACATCTTCGAAAAGATCCTCTGACGTGGCTGCGGCGGTTGATGCTGGCATGTTGCATGACGCCGGGTCGCCAGCATGGGTCGAATGACAAGGGAAGCAAATGGCTGACTATGTAATTATTGGAGGTGGGTCGTCGGGCGGCGTTATCGCCAGCCGGTTGTCCGAGGACCCCGATGTCACCGTTTGCCTGCTCGAGGCAGGCGGCCCAGGCACCTCGCCGCTTGTGTCCACGCCCGGCGCTTTTGCGGCGCTGATCCAAGACTATCGGATCAATACGCTCAACTGGCGGTTCAACACCGACCCTTCAAAGGCGCTCAACGACCGCCGCCTCTACAATCCGCGCGGGAAGATGCTGGGTGGATCGAGCGGTATGAACGGGATGGTCTATATCCGCGGCGACCGGTCGGATTTCGACCACTGGGCCGAACTCGGCAACGACGGCTGGGGTTACAACGATGTCCTGCCCTATTTCCGCAAGGCTGAGAATAATGAGCGCGGTGAGGATGAGTTTCACGGCTCGTCGGGACCGCTTCACGTATCCAACGGCAAGCGCGAATTCGATGTCTATGATGCTTTCATCGAGGCGGCGACTGGACTGGACCATCAAGCCAATCCGGACTTCAATGGTGCCAGCCAGGAAGGTGTCGGCATCTATCAGTTTACCGTGAAGGACGGGAAGCGCGCCAGCGTGAAGGCGTGTTACCTTGATCCGGTGATGGGCAGGCGCGGCAACCTCCGCGTCGAAGTACATGCCCGCGTCCATCGTATCAGGTTTGAGGGCAACCGCGCGGTGGCAGTCGAGTATTCCCAGGACGGGCAGTTGAAGACGATCCCGTGCGAAAAGGAAGTCATTGTCAGCGGCGGCGCCTATAATTCGCCCCAACTGTTGATGCTTTCCGGTATCGGACCGCGTGATGAGTTGGAGAAGCATGGAATCGAAGTGATTCATGATATTCCCGGTGTCGGCCAGAATCTTCACGACCATCCTGACCTGATGCTGGTCTACCAGTCGAAGAAGCGGCTCGGGATCGCACTCAATGTCGTTGGCGCGCTCAAGACCGTGCGAGACCTATTCCAGTATCTCACGCAAAGGAAAAGCTGGCTGGCATCGCCGCCCACGGCTGCAGGCGGTTTCTTGCGATCCGCGCCGGGGCAGAACCGGGCGGACTGCCAGGTCCATGTCGTGCCGCTCGCCTATCGCGACCATGCGCGCGACTACAAGCTGATGACGAAATGGGGCTATACGATCATTCTCAATATTGGGCGCCCAAAGAGCCGCGGCTGGGTTGCCTTACATGACTCAAACCCCGAATCCGATCCCAAGATTGACCTCAATCTCTTGAGTCATCCCGACGACCTCAAGACGTTGCGCAATGCCTTCCGTGTCGTGCAGGAGATCCTGCATTCGGATCGCATGAAGGCGATGATGAAACGGCCTCTCTATCCTGACCGCTACCTTGAAACTGATGAAGAGATCGACGCCTATATCCGGGCAGAAGCCAATCATGCTTATCATCCGGTGGGAACATGCAAGATGGGCACCGACGAGATGGCGGTGGTCGACAACCGCCTGCGCGTTCACGGCCTCGCAAATATCCGCGTGGCCGATGCCTCGATCATGCCATCAGTCGTCAACGGCAACACCAATGCAACCTGCATCATGATCGGCGAGAAAGCCGCCGACATGATCCGGCACGATAATATGAGCAGCAAGAATAGCATCGCAGAATATTGAATTGGACGATTGGATCAATGCTGCAGACACAGATGCTTACGAAAAGAAGTCCGGAGAGGCCTATCGCATGTCAGTTTATTATGTGTCGACTGCGCCATTGTGGGCGAGCGCCTTAGAGGAGCGCGGCTGATGGACGTCCGTACGCAAATACGTCGCGCCGCACGTTATTTCGCCCAGCAAGAGGCTCTCGTTCACGGCCACAGGCGGTTGACTTTCTCGGAAGCCTGGTTGCGCGGCGTGAAGCTCGCAAATGCTCTTGCGGAGTGCGGCCTTCAACCGGGTGACCGGATTGCTACGCTGGAGAAGAACTCCATCGAGGCCGCCGACATCATACTGGCGGCTGCCATTGGAAACTATACGCGTGTTCCTCTCTATGCGCGCAACCGATGTGAAGCGCACGCCCATATGATCGCGAGTACCGGATCTCGGTTGGCGCTGGTCGATGAGGCATTGGCTTCGGAGTTGGCGGGGCTGGATGCCCAAGCTCCGACGCTTGAGCGGATCATTATCCGCGATCACAACTATGAGAATTGGTTGGCGACAGCCTCGGACCGGGATCCTGATCCCGTCGTCGCGCCGGAGGACTATTGTGTCATCCGCCACACCGGCGGCACGACGGGCAAACCCAAGGGCGTTGCCTATCGGCACCGTTCATGGATGACGATCTCCGCCGCATTTTTCAGCATCGGCCCCCAAGTGGCCCCAGGGGATGCCATTCTGCATGTCGGCCCGTTGTCCCATGCATCGGGCTTCCTGTTCGTGCCGGCCTGGTATTGCGGCGCCCGCAACGTGATGATGGACGGCTTCGATCCAGCGTCCTTTCTTGACACTCTCGAGCAGGAACGGATCAGCCATGCCTTTGTAGCCCCCACCATGCTCAATGCCATAGTGCATCACGACGGGGCATATGGCCGCCACTTTCCGAATTTGAAGTTTCTGCTGAGTGCTTCAGCGCCGATCTCCGAGCCGACGCTTCGCAAGTCGTGCCAGATATTCGGGAATCATGTTCTTCATTCGGGCTATGGACAGACCGAAATCCTGCCCATCGCGTCTATGGGGCCCAACGAGTGGTTCGGCGAATTTGAAGGTTCTGCCCCAATTCGGGCGGTCGGACGTCCCATGAGTGGCGCCGATATCGAAATCCGTAACGAGGACGGAAAGGTGCTGGGACCAAACGAGCCCGGCGAGATCGTCGCACGGTTCGAAAATGGCCAGATGGAGGAATTCTGGAACGATCCGGAGGAAACCGCCCGGCGCATGGAAGATGGCTGGGTCAAAACCGGCGATGTCGGCATGATCGACACAAACGGATTTTTGTATCTGCTCGATCGCAACAACGACATGATCGTGTCAGGCGGCTTCAATATCTATCCCACCGAAATCGAAAACGTAATTGCCGACCATCCCGGTGTACTCGAGGTCGCGGTCTTTGGCGTGCCCCATGAAAAATGGGGTGAAACGCCGCTTGCAATGGTGCGTGTCAAGCCCGGAGCACAAATCACGGAGACCGAGATAATAGATTTGGTGCGCCAGCGTCTGGGCTCCGCAAAAAAGCCAAGCAAGGTCGTTTTTACCGCCGAGCCACTGCCGTTGAGCAATGTCGGAAAGGTGCTTCGTTCAAAGCTTCGAGAGCCCTATTGGGCGGGCCAGGACCGGCGCATTTCGGGGGCATGACCGACGCAGCCATCCTAGCCACATCCTCTATTCCGGTGACCGCCTGCCGGCGCGCGGGAGACTGCAATGGACTATGAATACATCCTGGTTGAGCAACGCGGCCCAGCGCTTTGGGTGACCCTCAACCGGCCGGCAGCGTTGAACAGTCTGTCGTTGGCTTTGGCCGAGGAACTCGCCGCAGCGATCGAGGCAGCGGAAGCAGATGCGACGGTGCGCGCTTGCATTCTTACCGGCGCCGGACGGGCGTTTTGCGCTGGCGCGGATCTGCTCGCAATTGGCGATGGAACAGGCGGACAAACTCTCGCCGAACGCTTAAATCTGTTTCTGCCGCCGCTCGGTCAGGCTTTTAACAGGATCGAGACGTCGCGCCTTCCGATAATTGCGGCGGTCAACGGCCTTACGCTCGCCGGCGGCTTGGAACTGGTGTTGTGCTGTGATCTCGTCATTGCCGCGCACCCGGCCAGATTTGGCGACGCCCATGCAAATTACGGCCTGTTGCCCGGCGGTGGAGGGTCGGTTCGACTCCCTAGGAAGATCGGCGAAGCGCGTGCGAAACATCTGATGATGACCGGCGGGACCATCTCGGCTGCCGAGATGAAGGAAGCCGGACTCGTGACCCAACTGGTTGCTCCCGAGGATCTCATTGCGGCAGCGCAAGCGCTGGTAGAATCTCTTGCAGAAAAGAGCCGGCCAGGGCTCGCCTACATGAAGCAGCTAGTCCGCGCTGCGCAGGATAGCTCGCTCGAAGTCGGGCTGCGTCAGGAACTCGAAACCATGGCTGCTTACGCCTTGTCCAACGACATTGTCGAAGGACTGGCGGCATTCCGGGAGAAGCGGAAGCCCGATTTTTCCGACCGGTGAGACCTGATCGGATGCGGAACACATTGGAAGAATGGATCAACGAATGACCGACATATTCGTCATGGGGGTTGGGATGACCCCGTTCGGAAAACAGTTCGACAAGAGCCTGAAAATGCTCTGCGCCGAAGCTTCGTCGCAGGCCTTTTCCGACGCAGGATGCACCGCCGGCGATGTCGAAGCCATCTTCTTCGGCAATTGCGTCCAGGGGCATATGGAGGGCCAGGACATGATCCGCGGCGAAATCGTGGCGCGAGCGATGGGCATCTCAAGCGTTCCCGTGGTGAATGTCGAAAACGCATGTGCGACGGCTTCCACGGCCTTGCACATGGCCGCCGCCTATGTTCGATCGGGGGCAGCGGATGTCGTACTCGCGCTCGGCGCGGAGAAGATGTACTCGCCCGACAAGGCGCTCATGTTCAGTGCATTCGATGGCGCTTGGGACGTGCATGAAACCGAGTCGGGCCGCGCGCAGCTGCTGGCCATGGGCAATGGCGTCGATGTTCCGGAAGGAACGACATCGAGTCAGCCTTACAGCGTTTTCATGGATGTATACGCCGCGATGGCACGCGCGCACATGAAGACCTACGGCTCGACGCAAGCGCAAATCGCGGCCGTCTCGGCGAAAAATCACATGCATTCGACGCGCAATCTGCTTGCCCAGTATCGCCTCCCATATACCGTCGAAAGTGTACTCGCTGCGCCTCCGATCGTTTACCCGTTCACACTGCCGATGTGCTCCCCGATCAGCGACGGCGCCGCCGCTGCGATCATCTGCAGCGAAGCCGGTCGGCGCAAACTGTCGGCAGCCCCGGACAGGGCGCTAAGAATCCTGGCGTCTGTGCTGCAAACCGGCGCCGCGCGCGATCCCTTTGATTATGACCACCATGTCAGCCGCCTTGCGGCGAACCGGGCCTATGCGATGGCCGGCGTGGGGCCAGAAGATATTGGCGTCGCGGAGGTGCATGACGCCACGGCGGTTGGCGAGATCATTGAAATCGAGGCGCTCGGCCTGACGCCGCCTGGCGAGGGCGGACTCGCGGCAGAGCGCGGTGAGACGGCGCTGGGTGGGCGTATTCCGGTAAACACGTCGGGCGGGCTTGAATGCAAGGGACATCCGATCGGCGCCACCGGGCTCGGCCAAATCTACGAGCTTGCGCTGCAATTGCGCGGCGAGGCGGAAGATCGACAGGTTCCGAATGCCCGGTTCGCGATCGCGCAGAACGGCGGAGGTGTCATCGGGGTGGAAGAGGCGGTGGTCGCCGTCACGATCCTGGGCCGGTAGTTGTCAGAGCGCGCCTAGGGAAACACGGGGTCACGATATGAACTTTGAGCTGTCCGATGAACAACGCATGGCGGTGGAAACCGTCCGCCGCTTTCTCGACAACAAGCTTGAGCCGGAAATCCGCCGGCATGGGGAGCGATTCATCCCCAAACCGCTCATGAAGGAATGGACTCAAGCACTGACCGGCTATGGCCATATTACCGCACCGCATCAGGAGCAATGGGGCGGGCTTGATATGGGATGGCTCACTCATCTGCTCATTTTCGAGGAGATCGCCTATTCCTCGCTCGATGTGGCCATACCCGGCTTCATCAACGCGGTTGGCGCAGAACTCATCCGCCGCTTCGCCCCGGAGACGATCAAGCAACGCTATCTTGCCGACCTCGTCGCGGCCGAGAAGTTCGTTTCGCTCGGCATCTCGGAGCCCGATGTCGGCTCGGACGTCGCCGCCATCAAGACACGCGCCGTACGAGACGGCGATTTCTGGGTCATCAATGGCGAAAAGACCTGGATCACCAACGGAGCCTACTCGGACATCTTCATCTGTACGTGCAAGACTGGCGAAAATGAAGTCACTCACATCCTGGTCGATCGTGACGAGAGTGAGTATGAGGTGCGCGATATCCAGAAGATGGCGCTCAACGGCCAATCGACTGCACAGATATTCCTGTCCGATTGCCGCGTACCGGTGGCAAACACGATCGGCCGGGTCGGCGATGGATTGCGCAATACGTTGCAAGTGTTCGAGATTGCCCGCTGCCATATGGCGATGTGGAGTATCGGCATCGCACGGCGAGCAATGGATGAGGCGATCGCGTACGCTCGCGATCGCGCGCAGCATGGCAAGAAGATCGCCGGCCATCAGCTGATCGCCGACAAGATCGCCATCATGGCGACCAAGATCGACGCAGCCCGTCTGTTGACGCACCGGGCAATATCCCTCGTCCAGGCGGGCACGCGCGCAGAGACGGAATGCTCGATGGCCAAGTGGTACGCCACCGAAATGGCGATCGAAGCGACGCGCGATGCGCTTCAGATCCATGGCGGCAACGGCGTCACCCGCGAATTCATCGTTGAGCGGCTGGTGCGTGAGGCGATCATTTGCCCCATCCCCGATGGCACGACGGAGATTCAAAAGCTTGTTGTTTCGCGCGCCCTGACCGGCATTCAAGCCTTTCGGTAAGGCTCAGACGAAAACGACAGCGTCGACGGAAATGGAGCCGCGTGCCTGACTCGCACAGGATCAAATGCGCAGATGCGTCGCTCAGGTAAAAGAGGCAGACAAGCGATGGACGAAGAGCTTCGTTTCGATGGCAGGGTAGTGGTTGTGACCGGAGCCGGAGGCGGACTTGGGCGCCAGTACGCGCTGATGTTTGGCGGGCGCGGAGCCAAGGTGGTGGTGAATGATCTGGGTGGCGACGAGAAAGGGAGCGGCAGCTGCTCCACAGCCGCTGACAATGTGGTCGACGAAATTCGAGCCACGGGCGGTCAGGCGGTGGCAAATTATGCGTCGGTCGAGGAGGGCGCGCTGATCATCCAAGCCGCGGTTGACAACTTCGGAACCGTTGACGTCGTCATCAACAATGCCGGCATCCTGCGCGATGTGAGCTTCCACAAAATGACCGACGAAGACTGGACACTGCTTCAGCGGGTCCATCTGAATGGGACGCGGGCAGTGACGCAGGCAGCATGGCCGATACTGCGCGACAAGGGCTATGGCCGCATCGTCATGACCACGTCTGCAGCCGCAATCTACGGCAACTTCGGTCAGGCCAACTATGCCGCAGCCAAGCTCGGAATATTGGGGCTTGCGAACGCGCTGGCGGAGGAGGGGCGGTCCAGAAACATCCAGGTTAATACGATCGCCCCAATCGCCGCATCGCGTATGACCGCGACTGCCTTTCCACAAGAGTTTCTCGCCAATCTCAGAGCGGAAGCGATCAGTCCATTGGTCGGTTGGCTTGCGCACGAGAATTGCAGCGAAACCAAAGGGCTTTTTGAAGTTGGAGCCGGCTATATCGCCAAGCTTAGGTGGGAGCGCGCGCTTGGGCACGCCTTCGGAGCGGACAGGGCGTTCACGCTCGATGATGTCGCCCGGCACTGGGGTAGAATTGTCGACTTCACGGATGCCGAGCACCCGCTCGGGCTGAATGACAGCCTTGAGGCGGTAGAACGGGCGCTGAGAGCGTAATCAACCCGATGAATTACCATGATATTTTTGAGCGGCCGTCGGGCTGCCGATGGCGTCGTGCTGCCGCCAGATATCGATGAGCAGCAGGAATAGTTCTGCAGCGAATTGAATTGGACGACGGCCCTCAAATGCCGCCAAACGGCATGAACTACACAATATCTCCTGGGAAGAGAGGATCAGCCATGAGAGGATGTCTATTGGCTTCTGCCGCGTTGTTGTGCTCGGGAACAGCATTTGCCCAGGAAGCAACGCCCCAGGCGAACGACCAAACCGGGAGCGCCACGGAAGCGCTGGCTGAGGACATTGTCGTTACCGCCACCAAAAAGGGCTATGGCGAAAGCGTGCAGAAAGTACCGATGGCGGTCACGGCTTTTGGTGAAGCGCAGCTGGATGCCAAGTTCGTCCAGAATCTTCAAAGTCTGAGCTACGACGTTCCCAACGTCCAGCTCGAGGATGTGGGTACGGCACCGGGCTATGCCAATTTCACTATCCGGGGCCTCGGCATCAACAGCACGATCCCATCGATCGACCCCACCGTAGGCGTTTTCACTGACGGTATTTACCTCGGCATCAACGCTGGTGTCGTGCTGGACAACTTCGACCTTGAGGGGATCGAAGTTCTGCGTGGACCGCAAGGCTTGCTTTTCGGTCGCAACGTTACCGGCGGTGCCGTGGTTGTGCGGACCACGCGGCCCAGCTTCGATTTTGGAGCCAAAGCCAAGCTATCCATTGAAACGGGACTGAAAAAGACCGTAAGCGGCACGGTTACCGGACCTATCGTCGATGACGTTTTGGCTGCCAAATTGGCCGTCTACTACAGCGACGACAATGGCTGGTTTCGCAACCGCTTCGACAATCGCAGCTTCGGTAAATCACATGACCTTATCATTCGCCCGGCACTTTCGCTCAAGGGTGGCGACCGCTTCCGAATGGATCTCCGCTATGAGCATGGCGATGTCGAAAGCGATGGAGCCCCTGTCCAGAGTCACGCGCTGTTTCCCGCGACAGCTTCAGGTTTTCGATCAATTTCCCAGGTTTCTATGATGCCAAATGGGACCAGGCGATCGTGGAAACCAACATCGATGTCGGTCTGGGCGAAGGCGTCTTCACCAACATCGCTGGCTATCGGAAATTCCGATCCTCCGCGGGCGCTGATATCGATGGAACACCACAGTCCTTCTTTCATGCCTTTTTCGAAATCGACCAGGATCAACTCAGCGACGAACTTCGTTATGCCGGAAGGTTCGGTGACGTCGAATTGACAACCGGTCTATACTATTTTTCCCAGGATCTTCGTTACGCCGAGCTGCGGAATCTTTTGGGCGGTGCTCGGATCGTTTCCGGTGGGGGTACGCAAGACCAGACAACATGGGGCATTTTTGCTTCGACCGACTGGCATTTCACCGATACGCTGACCTTGAATCTCGGCGCGCGGTATAGTTGGGAACGCAAAGCCGTTCGGGTCTCGGCCTTACGCGCAAATGGTTGCAATCTAGACACGCTGATCTGTGCAACCAATTTCGCCGACGCGGCAAAATGGCGAGGGTTTACGCCGAAAATCGGCCTTCAGTGGAAGCCGGATGACGACACGCAGATTTATGGCCTTTACACGCGCGGGTTCCGCAGCGGCGGATATAATTTGCGCAACACCGATCCCGCTGTGCCGCCGGGGCCATTCAATCAAGAGACCCAGGACAGTTTCGAACTCGGCGCCAAGAAGCAATTCGGGCGCCACCGGATCAACCTGGCGGCCTTCTACAATCGCATGAAGGACCTGCAGCGCGAGATCAACCTGCCCGGACCGCTTGGCGTCAGCCAGGTCATACGGAACACCGCCGACGCCACAATCAAAGGCGTCGAGGCCGAGGGGCAGTTTTTTCTTTTGTCCAACCTCGTGATTTCGGGTCAGCTCGGCTACGTGAATGGCCAGTATCGCAACGTCCAGTTCGACCTCAGCGGTGATGGCGTCATCAACGATGTGGATCGTGCGCTCAAATTGCCAAGGCTGTCGCCATGGACCTATGGCGTGGGGCTGACTTATGATCAGCAGCTTGGCGAATTGGGGACAGCAACGGCGCGTGTCAGCTTCACGCATCGCGACAAGGCGGCATTCACCGACAACAACGTCGGCTTCCTTCAGGGCGCCGATATGCTCGATGCGAGCCTCACATTGGCGACCGACAACAAGCACTGGCGCTTCTCCATCTATGGCCGAAACCTCCTGAATGAGGTGACGATTGGCGGCGATACACCTTTGCCGGCGGCCTTCGGGGGCACGGGTGCAAGCCTTTCACCGCTAAACAGGGGGCGCGTCATCGGCGGAGAAGTGGCGATTAGCTTCTAGGCCATTTTCGAGGCGAGTGGAATCACCCGCCAACTCGGAAAATGCCCAAGATCAATTTGCTAGAGCATTTCCTGCCGGAAAGCCGGTTCCCACTTCTGCGCGAAATGCTCTAGCTGATCGCGACGGATGCAGCGGATTTCCGATCGCACCCCGCCCCCTTGCCGTTAATCCGATGATGCGGTGCGCCATGCCTGACGAACAAGGCTGACGAGCGCACGGCCAGCCGGTTTTACCTGCCAGCGGCTACGCACAGCATAACAAAGCGTCAATGGATCGAATAAACCGATTCCCTCCAAGGCCACGAAATTGGCGCGAAACCATGAGTTCTCGGTGAACTGTTTTGCAACCATCCCGATAGCATCGGATGTGGCAACGATCCGTCGAACCAATTGAAAATAGTCTGTCATGTGGATCCAGTCAGCGGGACGCTTACCGCTTTTTTCGTACATCTGCTGAATGATCGATGTGTAGGGTTCGGAAGATGAGGGCACTACGAATTCGAACTGGACCAGCGGCTCCTTGCTGGTCGGGTTTATCCCCAGAATGGGATGATTGTTCCGCACAAAAGGCAGTATTTCGATCGAGGCGACCCGCTCGCACTTGAATTCCGGCCAGCGTGCAAAGGCCGCTTCAAGTCCAAAGGCGACATCGATATCGCCGCGCGACAGGAGTCGCACGCCCCTTTCGCTGTTGCCCGAAACGACTTCGACGCGCACTGCCGGATGGCGCCGCAGCAAAGAAACCAGAGGTTGGGTGAGCAACCAGTCGATTGACCCTGGGAACAGTCCGATTCGAAGCGGGCCCGCATAGGCGTCGGCGCGGCGGGCTGTATCTCCGAGTAGTTCAGCTGCGTCGGCAAGCAAGCGCGCTGCGCGATCAATAAATTCGCGTCCCTCCTCTGTCGGCATCGCGCCCCGTGAGGTCCGATGGAAAAGGGAATAGCCAAGATGCCGTTCGAGTTCAGCGACACTCTTGGTCACCGCCGACTGCGTGACACCAACCGCATCCGCTGCCCTGGAGAAGGAACGAAGCTGACCAACCGCGACGGCATGCTTGAGGCGAGAATCGAGCATGGACATGCCCCCCAGGAATAATTGCTCCAGAGAATGAATTAGGCGAATCAAGGTCATTTTGCCAATCTTACTTTCGACACTGCCGCCCAGCACGACTGCAACCCGTCTCGAAATCTGGAGCGGCGAAACGGCCTGGATCAAAGCGCCAAGGTCTCAGACGCAGGTATGCCTGAATGACGAAAACTGGTCCGCTTGCAGGCCTCAAAATACTCGAAATTGCGGGCATCGGCCCGGCGCCGTTTTGCGGAATGCTGTTGGCCGACCTTGGCGCCGATGTCGTCGTCATTGAACGCGTAAGCCCTAACTCCGAAAATATCGATCTTGGCAGCGGCGCCATTGTGAACCGCGGGAAACGTGTAATTGCCTTGGATCTGAAGTCCCCCGAAGGCGTCGCGCATGTCCTGGATCTCGTCCAAAGGGGCGATGTACTGATCGAAGGCATGCGGCCTGGGGTGATGGAGAGGCTCGGCCTTGGTCCCGAGGTTTGCCTAGCGCGTAACCCCCGCCTTGTATTCGGTCGCATGACGGGTTGGGGGCAGCAGGGACCTCTCGCCCAAGCGGCCGGCCATGACATCAACTATATCGCGCTGTCAGGAGCCCTTTGGTATGCTGGGCATCCCGGTGAACCGCCAATGGCGCCGCCAAGCCTGGTAGGCGATATTGGGGGTGGAGCGCTCTATTTGGCCATCGGCGTCCTCGCAGCGGCAATGCACGCGCGGGATACCGGGAATGGGCAAGTGGTTGACGCCGCGATCGTCGATGGGAGCGCTCACATGATGAACTTGCTCCTGAGCCTGAAGGCCGCCGGCCAGGTTGCCAGCATACGCGGCTGCAGCATCCTTGACGGCCCTCACTGGTACTCGACCTATCGGTGCGCCGACGGGAATTTCATCTCAGTCGGATCACTCGAGCCCAAGTTCTATGCGCTGCTTTGCAAAAAGCTGGGGTTGGCCGGCGATAGCAGTTTTGACGACGGCTATGATCGTGATGCCTGGCCCGAGCTCAAGCAGCGTTTTAGCGAGATATTCGCCATGCGGACACGGGAAGAATGGCGCACACTGCTGGAAGGCAGCGATGCCTGCTTTGCCCCCGTGCTTGATCCGGACGAAGCGGCGCGCCATCCTCATATGGCAGCGCGAGGCGTCTATCGGGAGATCGACAATATCCTCCAGGCAATGCCGGCGCCACGTTTTTCGGGCTCGTCACTACCGATCCCCGGACCGATCCCGCTGCATCATGAAGATCCGAGTACAATTCGGCGGGGCTGGAGCAAACCGGACCGCTGCGGGATTACCGCCAGAACCGACTGTTGCGAGTAGTCGGTTGGCATGGTGGGCGGCCAGCGGCCCGACACGAACGGTGATTTCATAACTATGAACCAATGCGACGCTCCGCTTCGCTGCGCTGCATTCAAATCAAAGGAGACAACGACACACAGGCACGTCAAACTATCCGATGATTCCTGTACGCCACGCCGGAACGGCGATTGCGGACGTGTCCACGGGACGTTGTTCGCATCGTGATTCGCTCGGCGCTTGAAATCAATGCTCGCCCCGGATGTGACGACGCCGATGGGATTTCCACTGCGGCGTCCACGGCCAATGTCCTGGCGTGAGGGCTTCGGTCATCGACCGATTCGACCGTCCGAATGCGGTCTTTTGGCGCGCCTGAGAATCCGCATCAGAGTTGAGTGCGCGTTGTTCGGGAATCTCATTTAAATATTTGTAAAAACGTAATAATATAGATAATAACTCCAACCTGTATCCAGTGTGGAGTAATGGTCGCAGGGCGTGAACTTACGCCCTTATGGATGCGTCGAAGTCCTTCAGTTTGAATCTCAGGAAATTGCGGCTTGCGATGCGCATCACGCAAGAAGCGCTCGCCCATGATGCGGGCACGAGCAGCTCTTATCTGAGTGCGATCGAAAATGGCCGGTCGAGCCCGACGCTGAAAGCAATGGAGCGGCTCGCGAAGGCACTCGGCGTTAATGCCGTCTATCTCTTGTCCGGCCGGATATCGATCTCGATCGTTTCGGACGACGAACTGGAAATCGGCGCGATACTGGCGCGCCCGGCGGTGACGCTCCGGCGCCATCCGCACAAGCCGACGGGGCGGCCGAGCAAGACCAAGTAAATCATCGGGGGCTGCACGCGCGTGGGCTGGAACCACGCGCCCGATAGACGCGCCCGCAACGCGCGCGTCGAAAGGAGTGCCCCTCGGTGCCGTTTCGCGACCTCGATGCCTATATTAAGCAGGCCAGGCGCGCGAACAGTGATCGCGAGCTGTTCAGTTGCAGCGAGGCCGCCGCACGCCAGCTCGGCCTCCCATGGCTCGCGATCGTCCAGAGCATGGCCTTCTTTCAGCCCGGTGGGCGATATTTCCGCATGGACAATTTCCAGAGCTGGGGCGACGTTTTCGTCGCCGAAGGCTATTACCGCGACGATCCCGCCTTGCTCGCGGCGCGCTCGACAAGCCGGGCGTTCTGCTGGCACGAAATGGAGCGACTGCTGGGCGGCTTCACGCGGCGACAGGCGCGCATCGTGCGCGAAGCCGCGCGTCATGGCCTGCGCAACGGCCTCACCGTTCCGATTGGCGTCGCCGGCGAGCCGCCCGGATGCTGTACGTTCGCAACGCGCGACGGGCAATTGCCGCCATCGCATATCTGCCGGATCGCGACGCTGATGGCGAGCGAGGCGTTTACCGAGGCGCGGCGCTTGCACGGCTTTCCGGCGCGCCCGCTGAAATTACCCCATCTCAGCCCAAAGCGGCTCGAATGCTTTCGCTTGGCGGCGATGGGCAAGAGCGACGTCGAGATCGGGATCATGATGAACATCGCCCCGACGACAGTGCGCACCTACATGCGTGACCTGCGCGAACATTTCGGAATCTATTCCCGCGCGCAGCTCCCGGCGATCGCGCTCGCCTGCGGAATCGTCTGCATCGAGGAGATCGTCCCGCGGTTCTGAGCGGGATCGCCGCATCCTCAATATTGACGACTGTTTGAGCCCTTCATCTCTGCTCCCTTCGCGACTGTTCAATTTGAACGGGAGCTACTGCCATGATCCATATTGTCAAAGGGTGCTCGCTTACCGATGCGCGCGCCGCCTCGATGTTCGAGGACCGCAAGACCCTGTTCGTCGATCTGCTGGGCTGGGATGTTCCGGTCGTCGGCGGCCGCTATGAAATCGACAGCTATGACGGCGACAAGGCGGTCTATCTGATCGCCACCGACGATGGCTGCATTCACCAGGGGTCGATGCGGCTGCTATCGACAGAGGGCGCACATCTTCTCGCCGATCGTTTCGCGTCGCTCTGCGAGTGCGATGCGCCCCGGGGGGAGCAGGTTCGCGAGATTACGCGACTTTGCCTGCCGCAACGATTGGGCGCCCCCGGACGCCTGCGTGTCCGCAACCGGCTCATCTCGGCGATGGTCGATCATGCGCTCGGCAGCGGAATCACCATGCTAACCGGCGTCGTGACCGCTGCTTTTCGCGAGGAGGTTTTGGCGATGGGCTGGCGCGCAGCGCCGCTCGGCCCCGCGCGCCGCATCGATGGCGCGTTCCTTGGAGCGTTCCGCATCGAGATCTGCGCCGGTACGCCTGCGCTGCTGGCGTCGAACGGCATCTATGTACCGGGTGCGATCACTCCCGATGCGGCGGCAAGAGCCGCGTGAAGGGAATGGCGATGCACGACCCCGCCCGCCTCGCCGCGATGCTGCTCGCCGACGGTTATGTCATTGTCGATAACGCCGTGCCGACCGAGCTAATCACCGCGCTCGAAGCCGAACTCGCACCGCGCTTCGTCGCCACGCCCTTTTGCGAAGGCGGATTCTACGGAGCCCGCACCAAGCGCTTTGGCGCGTTGTTGCGGCGTTCACGGCATATCGCCGGCCTTGTGCTGCACCCGATCATCCGCGGTATCGCCGAAACGGTGCTCGGGGAATGGTGCGATCGTATCGTTCTCAACCTCACCCAGGCGATCGAAATCCATCCCGGCGCGCTCGCGCAGGTGCCGCACCGCGACCAGGATCTCTGGGGCGGCGTCAAGACCGGGATGCACTATCAGATCAACGTCATCTGGCCGATCGATCCGTTCACGCTGGAGAGTGGCGCGACGCTGGTCTGGCCGGGCAGCCATCACGATGCGGCATCGCAACCGGGCGATGCACGTCCGGTCGCCGCCGAAATGCCACCCGGCTCCGCGCTGCTGTTCCTCGGATCGATCCTGCATGGTGCCGGCGCTAACCAGTCCGATCATGTGCGCCGCGCGGTCATCACCTCCTATTGCCTCGGATGGCTGCGGACGTTCGAGAATCAGTATCTCGTCTATCCGCCCGCCATCGCTCGAGCGTTCGATCCCGATCTGGCCGCGCTCATCGGCTATGCCCAGCATCGCCCCAATCTCGGCAATGTCGAAGGCCAGTGCCCGTCCGTGCTGCTTCACCGGGACGATATCGACGGCCTCCCTGCGATCGACGCGCTGCTCCCCGGCCAGGCCGACATGCTGGATGCCTATGTCGCCGAACAGGAAGCCGCGCGTGCGGGCCTGATCGGCGGGTAACGCGGGTTCGTCGGACCGGGCGCTGCACTCATGACACACGATCCAAACCCCGAAGCAGGCGGCGGCGCGCGAACACGGATCGAGGCGGATTCATCCGCTGTGGACGGTGGAGCCACGGCGTCGTCGGCCGCGGAGCGCGCTCGGCGGGCACGCGAGCATTGCCCGTTTCTGACAACCAAGCAGGCCGCGTTCCATCTCGGTCTCGCGGGGGACACGCTCAAGAAGATGCGCCGGGAGCGGCGCGGCCCGCCGTGCCGAAAGCATGGCACCGTCTGGCGCTACCATATCGACGATATCGAGGCCTGGTCGCGCGCGAACATGCGGGAGGGAGGCAATGGCTAGGCTGCTACCCTCCCGTCTGCCGGCTAAACCCACCGCGCTGATCGGTCTCGGCGCGGCCGCGCTGGCGACCACGATCGCGCTGCCGCCAACGCCGTGGCTGGTCTGGAACGCATCGGCCAGCGCGCCGATCGGTCTCTATGCCGTCAGCGGACGGCAGGACATCGCATCGGGCGACATGGTGCTGGTCCGGGTGCCCGACCGCTGGCGCCGGCTCGCCGCCGAGCGGCGCTACATTCCGATCAATATCCCGCTGGTCAAGCGCGTCGCGGCCGCGCCCGGCGATCGCGTCTGTGCGCGCGGGCGGGAGATCTATGTCAACGGCCACCCGGTGGCCGAACGCCGCGAAGCCGATGGCCGCGACCGTCCGATGCCGTGGTGGAATGGCTGCGTGATGTTGCGTTCGGGCGCATTGTTCCTGCTGATGGACAGCCCGGATTCGTTCGATGGGCGTTATTTCGGACCGACATCGCGCGGCGACGTCATCGGCGAGGTGCGACTGCTGTGGCTGGGCTGAGGGTCGCCATCACCGCCCTGGCGCTGCTGGCGGCGGCACCGGCTGACGCGCAGTCGGTCGTTCACTGGCGGCCCTATATCGAGGCAGCCTCGGCGCGTTTCGGCGTGCCGGTAGAATGGATCGAGCGCGTCATGCGCGCCGAGAGCGGCGGGCGCACGGTGCTGGACGGGCGCCCGATTACCAGCCACGCCGGCGCGATGGGACTGATGCAGCTCATGCCCGGCACCTGGTCCGAAATGCGCGCGCGGCTCGGGCTCGGACGTGATCCCCATAGCCCGCGCGACAACATATTGGCGGGGACGCTCTATCTTCGTCTGATGTATGACCGCTTCGGTTATCCCGGACTGTTCGCAGCCTATAACGCGGGACCGGCACGCTATGCCGAGCACGTGCGGACCGGCCGCGCGCTGCCCGGTGAGACCCGCGCCTATCTCGCGAGCGTCGCCGGAGTGCCCGTCAATTCCCGGTCGGCTGTCACGGCCGCCAGTGCAACGCCGCGTACCGTCAATGCCATCTTCTTCGCGATCGGCGACCGGCCCCCTGCCGGCCGGAGCGAAGCCGGTGCGGCCACGCTGTTCGTCGCGCTGCGATCGACGTCGCCCGAGAAGAACGCGCCAGACCGCCCATAGTGCGAGCCGATCGGGGCTTCATGCCGAATCGTGTTTCTGCTATGTTCCGAGCCTATGGAGTTGGTCGTGATGTTGCTCGGTCTGATCCTGTCCGCCACCGGCATCGTCCTCTTCGCCTGGGCGATGTTCCGGCTCGCCGTCTTCGCACTCCCGGTCGGGCTCGGTGCGGCCGCATTTCTGTGGGCGGGGGGTGGCGAACTGGGGCCGTTGCTCGGTCTGCTTCTCGGCCTCGTCGTCGGCGTCGCGGTCTTGCTGATCGGACGCATGCTCATCGCGTCGCGGTTGCCCGTTCCGCTTCGCGGAGCGATCGCGCTTCTCTTCGCCGTGCCCGCCGGGATCGCCGGCGGCAGTGTCGTCTCCAGCCTGATGCAGCTCGGCGGTGCGGGGCCGACCGCGACCGGCATCGCCGCGGCGGTCGGCGCGATCATCATCGCCGGTGCCGCCATGATGAGCCTGTTGCCCGCGATGACCGCTTGCACCGGTTCGAACGGATCCCCGCTGCACGGTTGATCTGTTGGGGCCAGTGGGCCGAGTGCTCGCTCCTCGTGTCACCGCGCGCATGGCGACCACGACGAGAGTGCTTCAAGACGGCAGGGTCTGACCTGACGCATCCGGGTTTTCAGGCGCCTCGCGCCTGCGGCGCGACCGCCGCTCTATTCCGCTAGGCTCACATCCGTTCGCCAAGCTCCACCGGGCCACGCTTCGCGCGTCCCGGCCAAAGGTGACGATCGGACTGGCGGGATGCCGGAGCCTTGCTCCGGCCTGTCGTCGCCGCGCCTGACCGGCGCGGCGGCATTTTTCGTTGGGCCTTCCCCTCGTCGCGCGGGTGGGCGGCGCTCCCTTCTGGGCCCGGCCCGGCGTCCCGCAAGCCGGCCTTCGACTGCGCTCGGGTCCGGCTCCTCCATTGCATTTCGGCCCTGCGGGTGCGGACCGCCTCCTGGCCGCGCCCGGCAGGTCGCAATTCGCCGCCCACCCCCGCTCCGGGGGAGGCCCTGGGGTTTTTGGGGCGGCATTGGAGGATAGCCATGCACCAGACCGGCAGCCAACGCGCGCGCGCAGAGGGCAGCAAACGCCAGCCCCCGGCGGAGCGCGCCAATCTTTACGACGAGGTGACGGGCCGCATTGTTTCCGAACTTGAGGCGGGCCGCTTCCCTTGGGTCCAGCCTTGGGGCCGCCCCAATGGTCAAGGCTTCTCCGCCGCCCCCGGCCTCCCGCGCAACGGGCTCACCAGCCGCAATTACAGCGGCGTCAATGTCCTGATCCTGTGGGGAGCAGTGATCGAGAACGGCTATCCGTCGCAATCGTGGCTGACCTTCCGCCAAGCCTTGGAGGCGGGCGGCAATGTCAGGAAAGGCGAGCGCGGGACAAGGGTTGTCTATGCCGACCGCTTCACCCCCGAAGCCGAGAAGGAACGCGCGCGCCAGACCGGCGGCGAAGCCCGCGCGGTGCCGTTCCTCAAACGCTTCACCGTGTTCAACGTCGCACAGTGCGAAGGCTTGCGCCCCGGCCTTGCCACCGACCCCGCACCGCTTCCCGAACGCCAAGTCGTGCCGATCGCCGAAGCGGTCATTGCGGCATCGGGCGTCGATTTCCGCATCGGTGGGGACAAGGCCTACTATGTCCCGAGCGCCGACTATGTGCAGGTGCCCCCGCAACCGGCCTTCCACGAACAGATCAATTTCTACCGGACGGCGCTGCACGAACTCTGTCATGCCAGCGGCCACCCGTCGCGCCTCAATCGCAATCTGCGCAATGCGTTCGGCAGCAAGGACTATGCGCGCGAAGAATTGATCGCCGAGATGGGATCGGCCTTCCTTTGCGCCGCGCTCGGCATCGTGCCGACCGTTCGTCACGCCGATTATCTGGCATCATGGCTCGACGTGCTGCGCGAGGACAATCGCGCGATCTTTCGCGCGGCCAGTCAGGCGAGCAAGGCCGCCGATTGGCTGCTTGCCCGCTACGCCGAGACGCAGGACGAAGGGAGGGAAGCGGCATGATTACGCTCCCCCATGCGATCCTTTCGGCGCTGCGCGCGAATGCGCGCGCCAGCCGCCTCCACGAGCAGCGCGACGAACGGTTCGACCCGTTCCCGGTGGTCAAATTCTTCAATCCGGTCGGCGCGGCGACGTGGATCGCCACCGAGCTTTACGACGATGGAGACACGCTGTTCGGCCTCGCCGACTTGGGGTTCGGATGCCCGGAAATGGGCGTGTTCTCGCTTACCGAGATTGCGGGCGTCCGCTTGCCCTTCGGCCTGTTCATCGAGCGCGACGAGCATTTCGAGCCGCTGGCCCCGCTTTCGCTATGGTCCGATACCGCGCGGCGCATGGGTGCAATCGTTCTGGCCGAAGCCGAACTTCGCCGCATCACCGATAGCCGGAACGGCAACGAGCTTCCGCCGCCTCTTGATGATCGAGGGGCCGGATGACGCGCGGCGCGTTTCGCCGCATTGAGTGCCGGTCCCGCCCATCCAGCAAGACAAACGGGACCGGCGCTCCAGAAGGAGCAGACCAATGAAACTCGACTTTATCGACCATAGCAAGCTGGTTCCGTCCAAGGTGAACATGCGGCACGGACCCAAGCCCCCGGACGTGGGCGACATTCTGCCCTCGATCCGCAAGCGCGGTGTCATCGTGCCGCTGATCGTGCGCCCGCAGGCGGGCAACGATAATGGCGTCCACGAAATCGTCGCCGGGCGGCGGCGCTGGACGGCGAACGCCATCGCGCTTGTCGAGGGCATCGACCACGGCCCGCTTCCCGTCGCCATCCTCGACGCCGGGGACGACGCCGACGCCATCGAGGCATCGCTTCTCGAGAACACCCGGCTCGATCCCGACGAGGTGACGCGATGGGAAACCTTCGCACGGCTGGTCAAGGAGGGCCGCGACATTGCGGATATCTCCGCGACGTTCGGCATTCCCGAGCTTGGCGTGAAGCGTATCCTAGCGCTCGGCAACCTGCTTCCGCGCATCCGCGATCTTTACCGCAAGGAGAAGATCAACGCGGCGACCGTCCGGCATCTGACGCTGGCGAGCAAGCAGCAGCAGAAGGCATGGCTGGCGCTCTACGACGATGACGACGCCTATTGCCCGACCGGCCAGCAATTGAAGGCATGGCTGTTCGGCGGGCAGTCGATCAAGGTCGAACATGCCCTGTTCGACGTCGATGCGAGCGGCCTTGCGATCGTCGCCGATCTGTTCGGCGAAGACCGCTATTTTGCAGATGCCGACGCGTTCTGGACCGCGCAGAACGCCGTAATCGACGCGCGCAAGGAGGACTATCTGGATGCCGGATGGTTCGACGTGGTGATCGTCCCGCCCGGCGAATATTTCTACCGCTATGAGTTCGCCAAGGCACCCAAGCGCAAGGGCGGGCGCGTGTATATAGATGTGCGCGAAAGCGGCGAGGTCGAGGTCCACGAAGGCTATGTGACGAGCAAGGAGGCCAAGCGGCTCGAACGCGGCGAGGCAATCGAAACCGGCCCCAAAGTGCCGCGCCCCGAAGTGACGAGCACGATGCAGACCTATATCAACCTGCACCGTCATGCCGCTGTCCGCGCCTCGCTGACCCGTCATCCCAAGGTCGCGCTGCGCTTGATGGTCGCCCATGTCATCGTCGGGTCGCCACTGTGGACGGTCAAGCCCGAGCCGCAGACCGCGCGCAACGACGATGTGCGCGAAAGCGTCGAAACTTGCCGCGCGGAAACCGACTTCGACGCGAAGCGCCGCGCCGTATTGGACCTTCTCGGCTTCTCGCCCGAGGAACCGACCGTCACAGGCGGCAACGGCGACGACTTCGGACTGGTCGGCGTGTTCCTGCGCTTGCTCGACGTGCCCGACCGCGCCGTAATGGACGTGATCGTCATCGTCATGGGCGAAACGCTCGCCAGCGGCAGCGCCGCCATCGAGGCGGTCGGCGGCGAGATCGGCGTCGATATGGCCCGCTACTGGCAGGCCGACGACGCCTTTTTCGAGTGTGTCCGCGACAAGGAGGTGCTGACCCGCATCGTCGCCGAGGTGGCGGGCGAACCTGTCGCCGCCGCCAATGCGAAGGAACCGGGCAAGGTCTTGAAGCGCATCGTCCGCGACCATCTGGAGGGTGCGAACGGGCGGCCCAAGGTCGAGGGTTGGGTGCCGAAATGGATGGCGTTCCCGCCCGCTACCTATACGGCGCGCGGCGGCGTCGGCACCGTCGCGGCTCATGCCAAGGTGCTCGCGGCGCGCCCCGACCGCGAGCCGGAACCGACCGGCCCCGGCGCGGTGATTGCGCTTCCGGCCCCTGCCAAGGCCGAGCCGCAGGAACAGCCCGAGCGCGAAGCCGCATGAAACTGGACGGGCGGCGGCGCACCCGCCGCCCGTTCCGTCCCCCATAAAATCGCCGCGCCGCTCGGCCGCAAGCGGCCCTCGCGGCGCGGATTTCAGACAGGAGACTTGTCATGGCCGACCGTGTTTCGGCATCCATCACCATCGGCGGGACGCTCCCCGCCAGCCAGCTTCCCGCCTTCGCCGAGGCCATCGCGAACGAAGGGCTGTCCACCGAATGGGACGGCGAACCCTTCGCGCTCGGCGATCTGCCCGAGGGCGAGCCCTTGGCGCTCATGGCGCACGAGGTCGCCTGGGGGCGGTTCGAGGGACTCGAAGCCTTCTGCATCGCGCATGGGCTTTTCTTCGCGCGCTGGTCGGGCGCCTATGCCTGCCAGTGGGGTGCGGAACGCACCGTGTTCACCGGCAGCGGCGAACCGCAAAGCTACGCTGCCGACGAGGACGACTATATCCTCATGGGGCGCTGCACCGCCGAGCGATTGGGCAGCTATGCGGCGATCATCGCGCATTTCGATGCGGCCGACTTCGCGGTGCCCCCGCTTGTCATCACGCCCGAACGGGAGGAGGCGAGCAATGGCTGACATCTGGATTCAGGGCAGCTTCGCCTTTCGCTGCACCGCCGCCGAGTGCGCGCTGATCGAGGAAGTCGCAAACGCTGGCTACGCGCTAGCGAATGACGACGCGCCCGATCCGCCGAGCGCGGCGCTGCTCGCAGCCTTTCCGCCGGACGATGCGAACGCGCGGTGGAGCGGGTTTCGCGAGGCGTTCAACGATCCCGAATTTCCCACCATCGGAGCCGATTTCATCGCTGAAACCTGCCCCGACGATCCATCCGCGCGGATCGTGTGTTTCGCCAGCATGGACGATTTCGATGCCGCTGCCATCGCGGTGGTGATCCAGCGATGTTGCCCCGAAACGCTCGCCAAGGGGCCGATCGGCTTTGAATGGGCCATGACCTGTTCCAAGCCCCGCATCGGGGAGTTCGGTGGCGGCTGGTGCGCGATTTTCGCAGACCGCATCGAGATCGACGCGACCAACGAGGCGCTGTCGCGCGCGCTCGCGGGCGACGGCAACTAGCCCAAATCGCGCCGCACTGCGCGCTCGCGTGCCGAAAACCCCTGCCGCCTGACCTACCGGGCGGTGCGGCGGATCACCGTCCGGGCGCTTCCGCATAACGTGCATTCGTCCTTCTGCCGCTCGAATCCGCGCGTGCCGCCGAGCGCGCAGGTGACGACATTGGCCTGTGCGGTAACCGACAGGTTGAGCCGGTCAGTCACGCAGGCATCGCACACCGCCGCGCCGTCCAGCCGCACGATCAGCCGTTCGATCTGCCCCGCAATCGTCGTTCCTTCGTTCATCGCCGTGAGGCTATAGCCGCGGCCTCGTGGCCGCGAAAGCAATCATGGCTTCCCGGAAAGACGCCGGACTGGGCTTCCTGTCCGCGCGCGCATCTCGTCCTTTCGTGTCTCACCAACCCGTCGCCGGCTCCTTGGGCGCATGACCTGGGACGGCCGCGCGCCTCGCGAAACCATCGCGCGGAACTGATTTCCCCGCGCCGCTTTGGCGGCGCTCCTCGCGGCCGCTTCGCTCCAAATCAGCCCCGCGCTTCCGGTCCTCCGCTTCGCTTCGGCCTGCGGTTCGCAGCGCGCTCAAGGGCCGTCCCTTCGGTCCGCCCATCGCCCGGCATCGGGTCGGGCGAATGTGCAAGGAGACGAGAAATGCCCTCAATCGGTCATGTCCAGCGCCAGAACGACGGTTCGTTCCGGGGCGCCTTGAAGACGCTTTCGGTCAATGCCGAGATCGCCATCATCCCCAACCGCAGTAAGACCGGGGACCAGCCCGACTACCGCGTGCTGTCGAACGGCGTCGAACTGGGCGGCGGCTGGATCCGCACCGGCGAGGTGAGCCAGCGCGAATATGTCCGCCTCGCCATGTCGGCCCCCGAACTTGGCGGCCGCACCCTCTACGCCAATCTCGGCCGCGCCGCCGGGCAGGACGACGACGACGCGTTCGCCGTTATCTGGAACCCCGGCGACTGAGCCGGATCGGCCCCGCGCCGGTCACCCGGCGCGGGGCTTTCCTCATGCCTTGAGGGCTTGGCGTGGGCCTTTTCCTGCACCGGAACGCGCTTGCGGGCCTGCAGAGAGGAAGAAATCCGCTCAGCAAGCACCGAGTATCCGGCGGCGAACGGACCGCCTCAACCATCGACGGTTCCCCCAATTTTCACGCCACCTGCGTTCCGCTTCGCTCCACTCCGGCGACGAGAAAATCGGCTCCCCCGTCGCCCGCTTCGCGGCCGCTGCGCGGTGGTTGACCCCGCCCGCTCCCCGCCGGGCGATGGCTCATCTTTCGCTTGTATCAGGAGGATGAGATGTCGGTTGAACAACAGATCGAGGAGCTTCGCGCGGAGCTTTCATGGTGCGATGACGCGGGAGAACGGCGGCAGATCGAAGCCGAATTAAGGGCCGCTGAGAAGAGGCTGAAGCGGTGCAATCGGGCGCTGCGTCAGGCCGAACAGGCAGGCTGGCAATAAGGCGATGCGCTGTTGAAGGGGCAGGTTCGCGGGAGTGGTGCCGCATGGCGCCGCTCCCCTTTTTTGATCGGGAAGGCGGGAAGGCAAAGCGGGCGTCTGGGGCGGCAGGTGGCAGTCGGGCTCGATGGCAAGATAGAGGCAAAATCTCGCGATTTTGTAAGTGTTTGTCTGCACATCGTTTTTTGAAGGCTTTTGCGAGACTCGCCCTTTGAGTGCGAGACAGGGTTACCAGGAGTGGCGGTTTTCTGGGCTTTTCCGATCCCAATCGCGAGACTCCTTGCGCTCTGGCGAGGACGCGCCATTCTTATCGGCGGGGAGCGTCATTCCGGCATGGAAGGACGCCGCTATGCGCGATGATGAGTTCGAACCGCAGCTGGGCCGGATGCGCGGCCGGGGCAAGGAGCAGCGCTACCTGAGCCGCGTCGTGAAAGCGGCAAAGCGGGCCGGCATGAAAACGGGCAGGCGCGGCCGTTTCGACGGCAGCCGGATCGGGCGCGGCGCGAGTGTTGCGCGGGTGCTCAGATCGCGCGACCGATTGGGCGCGTTCCGGTCGCGCCGCGTGATCGTCAAGATACGGCCTGTCGGCCTTGGCGGGAAAGGCATGGGCGGTGCGAAGGCGCACCTTCGCTATATTCAGCGCGACGGCGTGACCCGTGAGGGCGAGGCTGGTGCGCTCTACTCGCCCGACAGCGACGTCGCCGATGGCAAGGCGTTCCTCGAACGGTGTGACGGCGACCGCCGCCAGTTCCGGTTCATCGTGTCGGCCGAGGACGCCGACCAGTATCCCGACTTGAAGCCGTTCGTGCGCCGGCTGATGACGCAGATGGAGCAGGATCTTGGGACAAAGCTCGATTGGGTGGCGGTCGACCATTTCAATACCGGCCATCCGCACACGCATATCGTGGTGCGCGGCGTAAACGATCGGGGTGAGAATCTGCTGATCGCGCGCGAGTATATCTCGCACGGGAGCCGGCAGCGGGCGATCGAGATCGTCAACCTCGACCTGGGGCCGCGCACCGACCTTGAAATCGAAGAGCGGCTTCGCAGCGATACGGGTGCCGAGCGGCTGACCGCGATCGACAGACGGCTGATCCGCGACATGGATACCGCGCGGCTGGTCAGCGCGAGCGATGGCGATCCCTTCCAGCAATCGCTTCGCGTCGGTCGCCTGCAGAAACTCGGGCGCATGGGACTCGCCTCGCATGTCGGCAACGGCACCTGGCGGCTTGAGCCCGACCTTGCGAACACACTGCGCCAGATCGGCGAGCGCGGCGACATCATCCGCACCATGCAGCGCGAGCTGACCGCGCGGAAGCTCGATCGTGCTGCGGTCGATCGCGTCATCTACGACCCGGTCGCGAAGGAGGCGACGCCGATCATCGGCCGCGTCGTGATGCGCGGGCTCGCCGACGAACATGAAGACCGTCATTATCTGCTGGTCGACGGCATCGACGGGCGCACCCATTATGCCGAGATCGGCAAGGGCGAGCTGGTCGACACGATCCCCGAAAATGCCATCGTCCGGATCGCGCCACGCGAGGGCGGCATTCGCGCCGTCGATCGGACGATCGACGAGATCGCGGCGGCGAACGGCGGGCGCTATTCGATCGACGCCCATCTGAAGCACGATCCGACCGCCAGCGAACGCTTCGCCGAAACGCATGTCCGGCGGCTTGAAGCGATGCGAAAAATCTCGGGCGTCGTCGAGCGCGAGCCCGACGGAAGCTGGATCATCGCGCCGGACCATCTCGCCAGGGTCGAGAGGTTCGAAGCCATGCAGTTCCGCGACCACCCCGTTGCCATTGAAACCCTGTCGGCGATCCCGCTCGACAAATTACCGGGAACCGATGCCGCGACCTGGCTCGATCGCGAGCTGGTCGCCGAAGCGCCGGTGCCAGTGCGCGATGCTGGGTTCGGGCACGAGGTTCGTTCAGCGCAGGCGATGCGACGGCAATGGCTGATCACCGAACAGCTTGCAGACGAACAGGATGGGCAGACGGTCTATCGGCGAGGGATGCTCGCCGCGCTCCAGCGGCGAGAATTGCTGCGTGTCGCCCGCCAGCTCTCCGACAAGTTAGGCGTTCCGTTCGCCGAGGCCAGAGAGGGGGAGGCTGTTCAAGGCAGGCTCGTGCGCGCAGTCGAGATGACGAGTGGTCGCCATGCGCTCATCGAACGGTCGCGCGATTTCACGCTGGTGCCGTGGCGCTCTGTTCTCGATCGCCATGTCGGTAAATCGGTCTCGGGCATCATGCGCGACGGCGGGATCAACTGGACACTCGGGCGGCAGCGCAGCGGGCCGAGCGTCTCCTGATCCGGAGGATTCGGGCTTTCTATTTTCATGAAATTATGTTTTCATGGATTCATGAAAAATATCGCAGCGCAAACCGATGTCGGCGACGAGCATCTTCAGGTGCAGATTCCTGCCGTTACGAAACGCGATCTCGGTCAACGGTCGCTCGATTCCCGCGAGCCGATCCGGATGATCGTACTGCGGGCACTTGAAGCCTATGGCGTGAGCGTCCCCGCAGACGCGATATCGGATCGCCGGAAGGGCAGGCGATGAGCGAGGATTTCGAAGCTCTCACTGTTGCGGATTATGCGAAGCAGGCCGCGCGGACTGATCAACGCAGCGGTGGCCGCGCACTGGGCTTCTCGATGCTTGGCCTTTTCGGCGAAGTCGGCAGCTTGCTCAGTGAGGCCAAGAAAAAGCAGCGCGACGATGCCTCCTACCTGGGTTACGCTCACGCCGTCGCGGAAGAGCTTGGTGACGTCCTTTGGTATCTGGCGGCGATCGCACGGCGCAGCCGCATGGCGCTCAGCGACATCGCTGCCGCCGCGGCGACAAACGGCGGACAATGGCAGACGGGCGGCAACGAAACGCTCAGTTTCCATGCGCTGCAGCCGCAGCACATTCCGCTTGCCAAGGCACCGATGCCGCAGTTCGAGCATAGCCTGCTCGCGCTGGCAGGCGACGTTGGGCTGCTCATCAACGATTTCCAGGCGGGCGGTCTTGCGAAGGACCGCGAAGCACTCGCGGGCCGGCTGGTCGCGGTCATGCGCCGGTTGATCCAGGCGGCAAACGAATCCGGTGTTACCATCGAGGCTGCCGCCGTGAAGAATCTTCACAAGATCTTCGATCGCTGGCCGCGCGAGCGCATCTATCCGGCGCCGACCGATGCGGCGCTCGACCCAGAAGAGCAATTGCCGCGGCGGATGGCGATCGACGTCTATGAACGCACCGTTCGCGGGCAGACATTCGTGTATCAACGCTCAAGCGGTGTGTATGTCGGCGACCGGCTCACCGACAACGCGCTCGAACCCGACGACTATCGTTTCCACGATGTCTTTCACTACGCTTATGTCGCGGTGCTTGGCTGGTCGCCAGTGCTGCGTGCGCTGCTCCGTCTCAAGCGCAAGAGCGATCCGAAACTCGACGACGCCGAAGACGGTGCTCGGGCGATTCTCATCGAAGAGGGCATAACTTCCTGGATTTTCGGACAAGCGCAGCAACTCCGGTACTTTGAAAACGTGAAGCGCGGTGGCCTTCCGCTGGACATGCTGAAGCATGTCCGCCAGTTCGTCGCCGGCTACGAATCAGAACGCTGTCCGCTGTGGCTTTGGGAGGAAGCGATCCTCCAGGGCTATACGGCTTTCCGCTTCCTTCAGGAGCATCGGCGCGGCCGCGTCCTGATCGACTTCGCCAATCGCCGCCTGCGTATCAAGGAATTGCCGTCATGACCCCGAAATCCTTTGTGTCCACCCTGGCGGCGACCGAACTTCCCTCAGTGTTCAATCCCTGGCGCGATCGCTGCACGGTCCATGACCGCAGCGACGCCGCCGCCCGGCGCCGCGACAATCTCGAAATGCTGCTCACCGCGGCGCTTGATCATCGCGTCGAAACGATCTGGATCGCGCGTGATCTCGGCTATCGCGGGGGGCGGCGTACGGGCGTACCGCTGACCGACGAAATTCACCTCGGACATGCCGGCACGCTGATGGGCGGCATCGCATTTGAACGTGCGACGCAGGGACCCGCCGTGGCGGAGCGCACCGCGGCGATCGTCTGGCGTGTGCTAGAGCGGATCGGTCAGCCTGTCATGCTCTGGAACGTTTTCCCGTTCCATCCCCATGAAGCGGATGATCCGATGTCGAACCGATGCCACACGCGAAGCGAGCGCGAGGCGACCTGGCCGATATTGCAAGCCCTCGTGTCAATGATCCGGCCCCGCCAGATCGTCGCGATCGGGCGCGACGCTCACCTGGCGCTGGACGGTCTCGACATTCCGACCACCGCGGTCCGCCATCCGAGCTACGGCGGGCAGCGCGAGTTCATCGAGGGCATGTTCAGCCTGTACGGTGTCGCGGATGACAACGATGAGCCGCTAGAACTGCCGTTGGGCGCGCCTCACGCCGCAGCACGGAGATGTGCGCTCGCCTGATCGCAGCGTTCAAAGAGTTGCTTAAGATCGCCGCGGTTCCAGTTGGCGGTGTCGACCGTGGCGTTGGTCGAGACGATCGTGAGCGGACCCAGCGCGACCCCGCCTTCCTTGGCGATGAATTCGAGCAGACGGCCGAGGCCGATCAGATTGCCGAGCAGTTTTTCGATATAGTAGTGATTGCGGTAGAGCGCGGTCATGCCGAGGCGACGATCGTCGCCCTTGCCGATCAGCTTGAGACTGGCAAAGCTCAGGCACTGACCGCCGTAGGGCGAGTCATTCACGTCGCGGGCGGGGTCGAAGATCAGCAGTTCGAATTTGTTGAGCGCTCGGACGTTCGGGTTGCGCAGGCGCTCGACGATGCCCCAGATTTGATTGATTGGCTGGCCGTCGGCGCGGGGCAATTCCATCATCCGTTCGAAATAATAGCCCGACCAAGCGCCCGACCTCCGGACCTTCGGCAGCACGTTGTCGCGAAACCGGTCGAAGAATTGCGGCGCGCCGTAGCGCCTGTACAGCGCTGCCGGAAAAATCGTGTTGGCGACCGTCTCGATGGGCTTCTTGCCATGGCCCGAAAGGAAGGCATCGACTTCCGCCACGACGGGATCGGCGAGTGTTGCGCGCGCAGTCGGCTCGGCCACGGAGATGACGACATTCTGCGCCTGGTGTCCGGTGGCGAGGTCGACGAGCCGGACCGCCTCGCGCCAGCCAGCAACGCAGTCAGGCTGCGGCGGTATGGGAAGATACATCGACTTCCTCCGTCAAATTTGCCGTGGCGAAAAGGCGCGGCGCTAGAAAGCGCTCAGTAAGCCAGGCGTGGCCTTCCAAGCCCCAACCTGGTCCCCAGCTGTTGCGGATGAGAATGGCCGGGGTGCCGTCCACGGTTCCATGCCCGACCGCGACGACCGCGTGCCGTTGCGCTGGCTCGGGGAGTTCGTCGTTCGCCGGATCGACGACGCCATCACCGCGCGGCTGGAAGAAAGACCGTGACAGCATCGTCAGCATGAGCACCGGCGTGTCACGATCCAGCGCGGCAAGGATGGATGACAGGTCGGTTCCATCCCTCTGTCCGTTGCGGCCATAGAGCGGGCCAACGGTCGCCGGCGGCGTCCACAGTCGATGATCGGCTGGAACCGCTGCCAGATACGGCCAGCCTTTCTCGTCGGGTTGGCCATCGAGCCGTAGCGCGTCCAGCATTGTGGATAGCAGTGCGCCGCTCGTCGGCGGTCTGCCCGCCCGTTTCTGCGCGGCATAAAAGGCGAATTCACACGACAGCGGTGCCCAGCCGTCGCGAAGCCCGGCGTGGGTGTCGCTCGCGGCGAATGCGAGGCATGTCGGCCGCGCGCCTTGATCGCGCGCAGGCCCGAACAGCGGCCGAAGGTCACGGACGATATCGATCATGGGGCGTCAGGCGGCCTCGAGCAGGTGCCGCCGTTCGGCGCGCGACAGGCCCGTCTGTTCCGGGCCGGTGAGGTCGAAATCGAGCGTCAGGCTGGTGAGGGCCGGCGCAGGCTGCCACGGCCGCCGCTCGTCGAGCGACATGCGGCCGCGCCGCGGCGCATCGGGCGCCGCGGTGACACGGCGGACAACGGGACCACCGATGCCATCGCCGTCGATTGCCTCACGCTCGTCTCGAACGACGGCGAAGCCGCTGGCGATCAGTTGGTCGAGATCCCAGAGATACCCACCGCCGCTATGTTCTTCGAGCTGCAGCACGAAAAGATCATTGCGACTGCCATCGATCCGCGAGCCGGCATCGCGCTCGGTCAGCAGCCAGACGTCGCCGCGATAGTTGTCGGGCCGATAGTCCTTGAGGAGATCGACCTTCAGGCTGCGCGGCTGCGTCCGGAGCAGGTCGGTCATCACCGATGGCGAAATCAGATTGTAGCGAACCAGGGTGCGGCACGTCGCCTCATAGCTGGCGCCGATCCGCAGCGAGAGCTGATAGACGACATTGGGGCGCCGGAAATGATCGATCTGCCATCCTTGTCGCGCGCTGTGCGCGAGCACCAGCCATTTCGGCATCATGAAGGCGATCGCAAAGGCGTCGGCTTCGGTTTCCTCGAAGTTGTTTCCCGGTTCGGGCGACATCGGCATCCGGCGCAGGATGCTCTCATCGTCGAGGCTCGGCTCGTGTCGCATCGAAAAATGCCCGAGTTCGTGCGCGGCCGTGAAGCGCTGGATGCTCATCGGTCGTTCCGTCGTGACGAGAACGCCAGGAGCAGGTGCGCTGAGATAGGCGCCGAGCAGGCCTTTCAGAGGACGAAGCAGCAAGGGTAGACCCACGGCATGGATCGCGCCGAAGACATCGACGCTGCCGCCTTGGGTCTCGATCAGTGCGCGCGTATCGAGTTCGCGATGCAGGCGGCCCGCTGCCATCGTACCAGCGCGAACCGCGCTCGCATAATCCGACGCCATCGATCAGCTCCGTTCGCCGCCAGACCGCGAGCGGAGATATTCGGCAAACCGGCTCAGCTCGGCCCGGTCCTCAGTCGACAAGGCCGCAACGCGTCGCGCCAGATGGGCGACATCGGCGGGAAGGCTCGCGGAGGCCTCGTCTTCGCCGGTAAAATAGGCCACCGACTGGCGGTAAAGACGGGCAAGCCGCGTCAGTTCGATCGCTTCAACGCGGCGCTGGCCATTCTCGATATCGGTAAGCGCGGTCCGGGGAATCTTGAGATAGGCAGCAACTTCTTCCTGCTTGAGGCCGAGATATTTCCGTGCTTCGCGCAGACGGTCGCCCAAGCGCCGCCGCTCCTGCTCGTCGCCTTCCTGGCGGAGTGCGAGATTGGTCATGGCTTCGACCCTTTCTTCTTAACCCAGACGCGTTCGATCTTAGGGAGGAGGTCGTCAATCGCCTTCTCGATCGAATTGTAGCCGCCGGTGCGGACGATGCTGTCGCGAAGCTCGATGTCGAGGACCTGCTCCACCGCGCAAAGCGTGTCGACCACGGACAAGGAGTCGAGTGGCACGGGCGCCTGGATGATCTTCGGGTTTTCCGGAGGCAGGGCAATTCCGCGCACCTGTGCCTCAGCCCTGGCCACTTGCAGCAGTTCGTCGACCAACGCCCTAATGGCGTCGGCTTTGGGAAACGCGGTTGCCGCGGGCTGCGGAGGAGCGATTGTCGCCATGCATGCCTCGCACGATTTCACTACATTAAATGCGATATAATGTCTGATAATCCGACACGCAAGCCCGAATTTGCAGCTCGGATTTTTGCAGGGTGTAGCGGGTCATCGGCGGTGCGGTGTGGTGGTCAGTGCCACCTCGAGGGACAACGACAGGGCAGAATCATCAACTCGGGTCATAGCTCGATCAAAAGAACAGAGCTGGAATATTGAGTCAGTCGCCGACGAGTGATCTCCTTCGGTCACCCACCAGCCCCCAGCGGCTCCGTTCATTTCGGGCGGCCCATAGCCGAGTCTTGAAGCCGCGCCCCGACCGCATCCGGCGGTATGGGCGGGAGCTTCAACGTGACCCCGACCAAATTGCTCATCGGCCAGATCCTTGTCGTGTTCGCAATCGTGATCGCGGGCCTCTGGGCGGCGACCCAATGGGCGGCGGCGATGCTCGCCTACCAGCCCGAACTTGGTCCGGCCTGGTTCATGGCTGGAAGCACGCCGGTCTATCGTCCCTGGGCGCTCTTCCCCTGGTGGTATCACTACGATGCCTATGCGCCGCATGTTTTCGACAAGGCCGGCGCGCTCGCCGGCGCGAGCGGTTTCATCGGCTGCGGCGCGGCGATCGCAGGCTCGCTCTGGCGCGCGCGGCAGTCGCGTCACGTCACCACCTATGGTTCGGCGCGCTGGGCCAGGCCGAACGAGATCGAGCGGGCCGGCCTTTACGGTGATGCCGGCGTATTCCTGGGCCGCTCGCGCGGCCGCTATCTCCGGCATGACGGCCCCGAACATATCATGGCGTTCGCGCCAACCCGTTCGGGCAAGGGCGTCGGGCTGGTCATACCGACACTGCTTGGCTGGACCGGCAGCGCCGTGGTTCACGACATCAAGGGCGAGAACTGGCAGCTCACCGCCGGCTGGCGCGCGCGCTTCTCCCACGTCCTGCTGTTCAATCCGACCGATCCCGCTTCCGCCAAATACAACCCGCTGCTGGAGGTCCGGCGCGGCGAGCATGAGGTCCGCGACGTCCAGAACATCGCCGACATCCTGGTCGATCCCGAAGGCGCGCTCGAACGGCGCAACCACTGGGAGAAAACCTCCCATTCGCTCCTGGTCGGCGCGATCCTCCACGTCCTTTATGCGGAGGAAGAAAAGACGCTCGCACGGGTAGCCACATTCCTGTCGGACCCGCAGCGGCCGTTCACCGCCACGCTCCGGCGGATGATGACCACCAATCACCTCGGCACGAAGGATGCGCCGCAGATCCATCCCGTCGTCGCCTCGGCGGCGCGCGAGGTGCTCAACAAGAGCGAGAACGAGCGCAGCGGCGTCCTCTCCACCGCAATGTCGTTTCTCGGGCTCTATCGCGACCCGACCGTCGCCGCGGTGACATCGCGCTGCGACTGGCGGATCGCCGATCTCGTCGAGGCCGGCCATCCGGTCTCGCTCTACCTTGTCATCCCGCCATCGGACATCAGCCGCACCAAGCCGCTGGTGCGGTTGGTGCTCAACCAGATCGGCCGCCGCCTCACCGAAAAGCTCGATGCCGATCCCGCCAGGGCGGGCAAGCACAAGCTCCTGATGATGCTCGACGAGTTCCCGGCATTGGGGCGGCTCGACTTCTTCGAGACCAGTCTTGCCTTTCTCGCGGGCTATGGAGTGCGCGCCTTCCTGATCGCGCAGTCCTTGAACCAGATCGAGAAGGCTTATGGCGAGCACAACTCGATCCTCGACAACTGCCATGTCCGCGTCGCGTTTGCGACCAACGACGAGCGCACGGCGCGGCGGATTTCGGACGCGCTCGGCATCGCCACCGAACAGCGCGCGATGCGCAACTATGCCGGCCACCGGCTCGCGCCCTGGCTGGCGCACGTCATGGTCAGCCGGCAGGAGACCGCCCGGCCACTCCTGACCACCGGCGAGGTGATGCAGCTCCCGCCCAAGGATGAGCTTGTCCTTGTCTCCGGCATGGCCCCGATCCGCGCGAGGAAGCTGCGCTATTACGAGGACCGCAATTTCCGCGAGCGGATCGCACCGCCGCCGCAGCCCGCGCCCGGAGACTATCCCGACCGGCCGCAGGCACGCCCCAACGACTGGAGCGGACTGGTCCGCGCGCCCGATACCCGGCTCGGCAAGCCCGATGACGATGCGAAGGCGGATGAGGACGGCGGCTTGCAACAGCAGCGCCACCCCGGCCTCGGCGAAGAACCCGCCAAAAAACCCGAGCCGCCAAAGCAGCTCGACCTGCTCGGCCTGGACAGCGACGACACCGACACGATCGCCGACAAGCACGCGATGGACCGCGCCGGCGCCACCGGCACGCTGATCCGCGCTCACGCGATCAATCAGGGTCGCAGCGCCGACATGCTGCCGGACTTCTGACAATGGCCGCGATCAAACCCAACCGCGTCCGCTACCAGCTCTTCCTGCCCGAAGATCTGAGCCACCGCTTCGAGGCGCTGGCGAGCCAGCCCGGCGCGTCCAAATCGGCGATCCTCACCGACGCGCTCACCGCCTGGCTCAACCGGCAGGCGGCGAGCGAGCTGGAGAACAAGTTCAGCCAGCGGCTCGATCGCATGTCGCTCGCGCTGGGGCGTGTCGAGCGTGACGGGCATGTGCTGCTCGAGAGCCTGGCGCTGTTCATCCGCTATGAACTGATGGTGCAGGCCCCTTTGGCCGAAGCCGACGAAGCGGCGCGTGCGATCGGCCGAGACCGCTTCGAGGCGTTCATTGCCCGCGTCGGCGAAGCGCTCGCCAGCGGCCAGCGCACGCTTGCTGCCTCCGCGAAAGACAATGGAGGTGGGCGATGAGCGACACGCTTTTCGGCTCCGATAATTCCGCAGGGCGTCGGCGCGCGATGCTGCGCACCGCGATGGGGCCGACCATCGCCGCAGCGCTGGCCGATCCGGTGGTCATCGAGATCATGGTGAACCCGGACGGCGTGTTGCGCCTTGATCGACTCGGCGAAGGCCGGATCGATACCGGCACCAAATATGAGCCCGCGCAGGTCGAGCGGATCATCCGCCTGGTTGCCAGCCACGCACGGACAGAGGTTCATGGCAATGCGCCGATCGTGTCAGCCGAGCTGCCACCGCACGGCGAAGGCGCGGGCGAGCGGTTCGAGGGTATCCTGCCGCCGGTCAGCCTCGCGCCGTGCTTCTCGATCCGCAAGCCCGCGGCGCGCATCTACACTTTGCTCGACTATGTGCGGGACGGCATCATGCCCGCCGACACGGCGCGACTGCTGTCGATGGCCGTGGTCGAGCGCAAGAACATCCTGGTCGCGGGTGGCACCAGTTCGGGCAAGACGACGCTTGCCAACGCGCTGCTCGCCGAGATGGCGCACCTCGACGAACGCGTCATCATCATTGAAGACACGCGTGAGTTGCAATGCGCCGCGCCCGACGTGGTGGGGCTGCGCACGCGTACGATTGGCACTGCCGGAGCCGGCGGCGTCACGATGGCTGATCTTGTCCGCTCGACATTGCGGCTCCGCCCCGATCGCATCGTCGTTGGCGAGGTGCGCGGGCGCGAAGCGCTCGACATGCTCAAAGCCTGGAACACCGGGCATCCGGGCGGCATCGCAACCGTCCACGCCAATTCGGCAGTGTCGGCGCTCTACCGGCTCGAGCAGCTCGTGCAGGAAAGCGTCGTCACCGTTCCGCGCCGGCTGATCGCCGACGCCATCGACATGATCGTGTTCATCGCCGGGCGCGGCCTCGCGCGCCGCGTCGACACGATCGCGCGCGTCGCCGGCCTCGATCCCGACGGCGGCTACGCCGTCCTCGACCTTACTCCCGACCACGCCCTCGAACCCCAAGGAGAATGACCATGCGCTTGTCCCGTATTCCTGCCCGTATTCCCGATCGTCGGAGCATCTTCCTCACCGGCGCCGCCATCGGCCTCGGGCTTGCGCTCGCCGCCACCGCGCAGGCCGCCGGCTCGGGCATGCCGTGGGAGGAACCGCTTCAGCAGGTCCTCGAATCGGTCCAGGGTCCTGTCGCCAAGATCGTCGCGGTGATCATCATCATCGTCACCGGTTTGACGCTCGCGTTCGGCGAGACGGCAGGCGGGTTCCGGCGCCTCATCCAGATCATCTTCGGCCTGTCGATCGCGTTTGCGGCGTCGAGCTTCTTCCTCAGCTTCTTCAGCTTCGGCGGCGGGGCGCTCATCTCGTGAACGCGCCAAATTCCTATGGCGCCAGCCATATCGAGGGGTTCGAGGCGCCGATGCACCGCGCGCTTGCCGAGCCGATCCTGCTTGGCGGGGCGCCGCGAGCGATCGCGATCGTCAATGGTACGATCGCGGCCGCGCTCGGACTCGGTCTCCAGCAGTGGATCGCCGGGCTGGCCATGTGGGCGTTCGGGCACACTCTCGCGGTGTTCGCCGCCAAGCGCGATCCCGACTTCGCCCCGGTCCTTGTCCGCCACCTTCGCCAGAAGGGGCATCTGTCATGCTGAATCTGCGCGAATACCGTCAGAAGGCCGACCGGCTCGCCGATCATCTTCCATGGGCGGCGCTTGTCGCGCCCGGCGTGGTGCTCAACAAGGACGGCAGCTTTTTGCGCGTCCTCAGGTTCCGCGGCCCCGATCTAGAATCCGCCACCGAAGCCGAGCTTGTCGCCGCCTGCGCGCGGGCGAACAATGTCCTGAAGCGCTTCGGCTCGGGCTGGGCACTCCATTTCGAGGCCGAGCGGCGCGAAGCGCTGGGTTATCCCGACAGCAGCTTTCCCGATGCGGCGTCGTGGCTGGTCGATGAGGAACGGCGCGCGGCGTTCGAAAGCGCGGGCGCGCATTTCGAGAGCCGCTATTATCTGACGCTCACCCTCCTGCCTCCGCCCGATCAGGCGGACACGGCGGGCCGAGCGCTGATCGAGCGCAGCGACGACGCGAAGGGCCGCGACTGGCGACAAGCGCTTGCCGGCTTCATCGCCGAGACGGATCGTGCGCTTGACCTGTTCAGAGGCTTCATGCCCGAGGTGCGCGCGCTCGGCGACAGCGAAATGCTGACCTTTCTCCACGGTGCGATCTCCGCGCGCCGCCATGTCGTCGCCGTGCCCGAAACGCCCATCTATCTGGACGGGCTGCTCGCCGACACGCCGCTGACCGGCGGGCTCGAACCGATGCTCGGCGACGAGCATCTGCGGACGCTCACCATCCTCGGATTTCCGAACGCGAGCCGTCCCGGCATCCTCGACGGACTCAACCATGAGGATTTTGGCTATCGCTGGGTGACGCGCTTCATTGCGCTCGACAAGACCGACGCAACCAAAGCGCTCACTCGCCTGCGGCGGCAGTGGTTCAACAAGCGCAAGTCGATCACCGCGCTGCTGCGCGAAGTCATCTACAACCAGCCGGTCCAGCTTCTCGACAGCGATGCCGACAACAAGGTGGTCGATGCCGACCTCGCCTTGCAGGCGCTCGGCGGCGATCATGTCGCGTTCGGCTATCTGACGACGACGATCACCGTTGCCGATATCGACCGCGCCCGCGTCGAGGAAAAGGTCCGCGCGGTCGAGCGCATCGTCAACGGGCTCGGCTTCACCTGCATCCGCGAGGGCATGAATGTGGTCGAGGCGTGGCTGTCGAGCCTGCCGGGCCATGTCTATGCGAACGTCCGGCAACCGATCGTCCACACCCTGAATCTCGCGCATCTCATGCCGCTGTCCTCGGTATGGGCAGGACCGGCGCGTAATCCGCACCTCGACGGTCCGCCGCTGCTTTATGCGGAAACCAGCGGCTCGACGCCGTTCCGTCTCAGCACGCATGTCGGCGACGTCGGTCATATGCTGATCGTCGGACCCACCGGGGCCGGAAAGTCGGTGCTGCTCGCAATGCTCGCGCTTCAGTTCCGGCGATATCCAGACTCCCAGGTCTATGTCTTCGACAAGGGATTTTCGGCGCGCGCGGCCGTGCTGGCGATGGGCGGCGCGCATCACGCGCTCGGGCTTGGCGGTGAGAGCGGTCATGCCGATGACGTGGGCGGGCGAACGATCGCCTTCCAGCCGCTGCGCCACATCGATCGCTCCAACGCACGCGCCTGGGCGACCGAATGGATCGGCGCGCTGCTCGCCCATGAGAAAGTACTGGTCACACCCGAGATCAAGGAGGCCGTCTGGTCGGCGCTCACCAATCTCGCGACCGCCCCGATCGAGGAACGCACGCTCACCGGCCTGTCGCTGCTGCTGCAATCGGCACCGCTGCGATCGGCGCTCGCGCCCTATACGCTCGAAGGATCGTTCGGCCGCCTGCTCGACGCCGCCGAAGACGATCTAGCGATCGCCGACGTGCAGTGCTTCGAGACTGAAGCGCTGATGGGGCAGGCGGGCGTCGTTGCGCCCGTGCTGACCTACCTGTTCCATCGTCTCGAGGAGCGCTTCACCGGGCGGCCGACGCTTCTCGTACTGGATGAAGCCTGGGTGTTCCTCGACCACCCGCTGTTCGCCGCGCGCATCCGTGAGTGGCTGAAGGTGCTGCGCAAGAAGAACGTCAGCGTCGTGTTCGCGACACAGAGCCTAGCCGATATCGCCGACAGCACGATCGCGCCGGCCATCATCGAAAGCTGTCCGCAGCGCATCTTGCTGCCCAATGATCGGGCGATCGAGCCGCAGGGCCAGACGGTCTACGTCCGCTTCGGTCTCAACGCGCGCCAGATCGAACTGGTCAGCCGCGCGACGCCCAAGCGGCAATATTATCTGCAATCAGCGCGCGGCAACCGGCTGTTCGAGCTTGGGCTAGGCCCGATCGCGCTGGCGTTGTGCGGCGCGTCCGATCCCGACAGCCAGAAGCGCATAGACGCGGTGCTGGCCGAAAAGGGCCAGGCCGACTTCGCCGCGACCTTTCTCTCCCAAGCCGGCCTCGATTGGGCGGCCGACCTGCTTGGGCGTCACCCTGCCGCCCGCCCCCCAGAAGACAAGGAGTAATTTCCCGTGCCCCGTATCCCTATCCGCAAATATGCGTGCCTCTCCGCTCTCGCGCTCGGCGCCGTCGGCTCGCTCGGTATCGGCATCGCGTTGACCTCGACGCCCGTCGCGGCCCAGCTCAGTGTGTTCGATCCATCGAACTATTCGCAAAACCTGCTCACCGCCGCGCGCACGCTTGCCCAGATCAACAACCAGATCCAGAGTCTCCAGAACGAAGCGCAGATGCTGATCAACCAGGGCAAGAACCTGTCCCGGATCGATTTCCCGCAACTTCAGGAGCTTCGCCAGCGCCTCCAGCAGATCGACCAGCTCATGGGCCAGGCGCAGGGCGTCGACTTCCGCATCGATCAGCTCGACGAGCGCTTCCGCCAGCTCTACCCGCAGGAGTTCGATCAGGTGTTCCGCCGCGATCAGCGTGTGGCTCGCGCACGCGATCAACTCGATACCGCGATGTCCGCGTTTCGCCAGACGATGGGGGTCCAGAACCGCATCGTCGACAACGTACGGAGCGACACGCAGGCGCTCGCCGACATCGTCGCGCGCAGCCAGGGCGCGGAAGGCTCGCTTCAGGCGCAGCAGGCCACGAACCAGCTTCTCGCGCTCACCGCCAAGCAGCAGCTCCAGCTTCAGCAAATGATGGCGGCGCAGTTCCGGGCGGAATCGGTCGAGCAGGCGCAGCGGGGCCAGATCGCGCGCGAGGCACGCGAGTCGACGCGCCGCTTCCTCGGCGACGGCAAGGCTTACACGCCACGCCAATGAGCTGAGGCAGGCGAGGACCGCGCCCCCAGCTCCCCCCGGGTCCGAACCTGTCTCGTCGCGGGGGCCGTAGGGCTTGCCCCTCTCATGGCCGCCGGTCCCCGCGACACCTTTCAACTTCAAGCAGGAACCCGCCCATATGGATGACCTGAATGTCATCGATCAGTTCATGGAGGCCTTCGCCTCCTACATCGACAGCGGGTTCGGCCTGTTGGGCGGTGACGTCGGTTTCCTGACCACGATCCTGATCGGCATCGACATCACGCTCGCCGGGCTGTTCTGGGCGCTCGGCGGCGAAGACGACGTCATCGCCAAGTTCCTCAAAAAGATCCTCTATGTCGGCGTCTTCGCCCTGATCCTCAACAGCTTCTCGACACTGTCCGATATCATCTTTCGCAGCTTCGCCGGCCTCGGCCTCACCGCAGGGGGCAGCGCGATTACGGCTGACGATTTATTGCGACCCGGCAAGCTGGCCGGGACCGGCTTCGAGGCAGCATGGCCGCTCCTCGAGCAGGCGAAGGAGTTGGTTGGCCCGATCGCCTTCTTCGACAATTTCATCGAGATCGCCGTGCTGGTGATCGCCTGGGTCGTCGTCATCGCCGCCTTTTTCATCCTCGCGATCCAGCTTTTCATCACAATCCTCGAATTCAAGCTTACTTCGCTCGCCGGCTTCGTGCTCGTGCCCTTTGCGCTGTGGAACCGCACGTCGTTCCTCGCCGAACGGGTGCTCGGGAACGTCGTCAGTTCGGGCATCAAGGTCATGGTGCTCGCGGTCATCGTCGGCATCGGCTCTAACTATTTCGCCGACTTCACCAGTGCGATCACCGGCGACGAGGTGTCGATCGAACAGGCCGTGTCGCTGATGCTCGCGAGCCTCGCGATCTTTGGCCTCTCCATCTTCGGCCCGGGAATCGCATCCGGCCTCGTCGCCGGCGCGCCGCAGCTCGGCGCCGGATCGGTGATCGCCACTACCGTGCTTGCCGGCGGAGGTCTTGCGATGGCAGGCGCTGGCGCCGTCGGCGCGGCACGCGGTCTCGCGGGGGCCGGTCTCGGCGCGATCCGCGCCGGTACATCGATGGGGTCTGCCGCATCCACTGCCTACAAGCTCGGGCAGGAAACCTCGGGCTCGACCAGCGTCGGCGCGGGCCTCGGCGGCGTTGCGACCGCCATGCGCGGCGCGGCTGCCAACCGGATGAGCGGCGGTCTCGGCGTTAGCGCTGCCGCCGATCGTGGGCAGCGCGCCGCATGGGAAGCAGGAAGCACCCGTGCCGGCGGCGCCGCCCCCGCAGCCGCGCCGATAGGCGCAGCTGAAGGAACACCCGCCTGGGCGCAGAAGCTTCATGCCAGCCAGAATGCTCGCCACCGCCGCCAGATGGCGATCCACGCAATCCAGGGCGGCGACCGCGGCGGCGCTGGCGCCACTCCAGACATCAAGGAAAGGGACTGAGCGATGAAATTTCGACGCGCATTGCAGCGCTATGGGCGAACGCCCGAACCCGAGACACCCTACCAACGAGCGGGCCAGCTTTGGGATGAGCGTATCGGCTCGGCTCGCGCACAGGCGAAGAACTGGCGGCTGATGGCCTTCGGCGGCCTGTTCCTGACCACTGGTCTGTCGGGCGCGCTGGTCTGGCAATCGATGCAAAGCCGCGTCGTGCCCTATGTGGTCGAGGTCGATGCACTCGGGCAAGCACAGGCCGTCGCGCCTGCCGCCAAGGACTATCGGCCGACCGATCCGCAGATCGCATGGTTCCTCGGCCGGTTCATCACCGGCGTTCGAGCGCGCTCGCTCGATCCGGTATTGATGCGTGAAAACTGGCTATCAGCCTATGATTTCGCGACCGAACGTGCGTCACTGTTCCTCGGCGAATATGCCCGCACCTCCAATCCGTTCGCCGATGTCGGGCGCAAGACGGTTTCGGTGCAGGTGACGAGCGTCGTCCGCGCGTCGGATACGAGCTTCCAGGTCAAATGGACCGAGCAGCAATATGAGCGGGGAAGCCTCGCCAGCACGTCACGCTGGACGGCGATGCTCACGGTGAAGATCAAGCCGCCGCGCTTGGCCGATGTGCTCCGAAAAAACCCGCTCGGTCTCTATGTTGACGCGATCGACTGGAGCCGCGAACTGGAAACGCCTCAGGACCGGCCGCCTTCGCCGCAACCATCGGCCGTGCCCGATCCCGCACAATCACTCCCGGTCGCGCCGCCCACCGACATTCCGCTGGGCTCGCCGCTCGATCCGACCCTTGCTCAACCCGCAGCCGCACCATCCCCCGAAAGGACCGACCAATGATCCGTGCCCTCATCCTGGCGGCGAGCGCGATGGCGCTTGCCATGGGCGTCGCTGCGCAGAGCCGCGAACCCGCGTCACCCACCGCGCGCGTCACTGCCGCCAACCGGGCGGCACTGCGCGAGCCGTCGAGCGCGGGATATATATATGCCGTCCAGGTCTATCCCTGGGCGGAAGGCGTGCTCTACCGGCTCTATGCCGCGCCCGAGCGCATCACCGACATTGCCTTGCAGCCGGGCGAAACGATTGTGTCCGTCGCCGCCGGCGACACCGTGCGCTGGACTGTCGGCGATACCACCAGCGGCATCGGCGAAAGCAAGCGCGTGCACATCCTCGTCAAGCCGTTTTCGGCGGGCCTACGCACAAACCTTGTCATTGCTACCGATCGCCGGACCTACCATCTCCAGCTCGAAAGCACGCCCGCGACCGCGATGGCGGCGATCTCCTGGACCTATCCACATGACGAGCTGATCGCGCTCCGGCGTCAGCGCGATGCAGCCGTGGCGGCGACGCCGATCGCGTCGGGCCTCTCGGTCGAAAGCCTCAACTTCAACTATGCGATCTCGGGCGACAAGCCGGCCTGGCGGCCGCTGCGCGCGTTCGACGATGGGCGGCAGACCTACATCGAGTTCTCGCCTGCGATCGCCGTGGGTGAGGCGCCCCCGCTGTTCGTGATTGGCGAGGATGGCGAGGCCCAGCTCGTCAACTATCGCGTCGCCGGCCGCTATTATGTGGTCGACCGCCTGTTCGGTGTCGCCGAGCTGCGCCTTGGCGGCAAGAAACAGCAGATTGTCCGTATCACCGCCGCCCAGCCGAAGAGCCGGCAGCGCAAGGCCGGGAGGGGCGCGTGACCGATCCAACCGCTTCTTCCGCGCCGATCGCGGCGCCCAAAGCCGACCCCGAAACGCTCGTTCTGCGCGCGGCGCCGGGCCGCGTCACCCGTTTTCGCCGCGGTGCGATCGTCGCCATCGCTGCCGCCGGCTCGACCGCGATCATCGGCGTCGCCTGGCTGGCGCTCAAGCCCGCGACCCTGAGCCTGATCGCACGAAGCGATGAAAAGCTGGTTGGCGCGAAGGCGCCGCCTGATGCGCTCGCGGGCGCGCCGACGAGCTATGGCGACGTGCCGAAGCTCGGGCTACCGCTTCCCGGTGATCTCGGGCGGCCGATCCTCGAGCGCCAGCGGCAGCTTGGCGGGATGGTTCCCCCTGACCCCGCTGCCGATGCGGTGAGCCGGGCCGCGCAGGAAGCCGAAGCCGAGCGCCAGCGCATCGCCGCTGAGCAGAAGGCCGCACGCGAGTCTGGCGTCATGCTGCAATTGGCGGGCGGCGGTCGCGCCGCCGCCCCTGCACCGGTGACTACCGATGCAAGTGTTCCGCCAGCATCGGCCGAGACTGCCAAGCCGCTCCTCGACCCTGACCGAGATCCTAACGCCCAGGGGCGCAAGAACGAATTGGTCGGCCACGCCAATCGCGACGACGACATCAATCCGCACGCGCTGGCGCAGTCCGTATCGCCTTGGACCTTGCAGGCCGGCAGCATCATTGCCGCGAGCCTCATAACCGGGCTCAACTCGGATCTTCCCGGGCTCGTCACCGCGCAGATCACGGAGAACGTCTATGACAGTGTGACCGGGCGCGGTCTGCTCATTCCGCAAGGATCGCGGCTGATCGGCAGCTACGACAGCGTTGTAGCGTTTGGGCAGAGCCGTGCGCTGGTCGTCTGGCAGCGGATTATCCTGCCCGACGGCTCGTCGATTCGTATCGACAATGTGCCGGCGACCGATACGCAGGGCTATGCGGGTCTGTCCGACCGGATCGACCGGCATACTTGGCAACTTCTGAAGGGCGTCGCCCTGTCGACACTGCTGGGCGTCGGCACTGAATTGAGCTTCGGCAGCACCGAAAGCGACCTTGTCCGGGCGATCCGCGAGTCAGCGCAGCAGAGCGGCGCGCGCGCCGGCGATCAGCTCGTCACGCGCAATCTCAATATCCAGCCGACCTTGCGCGTGCGTCCCGGCTGGCCGCTACGGGTGGTCGTGCACAAAGACATCATATTGCCCGGACCCTGGGGAGGCCGTCATGGCTGATTTGAAGCTGCCAAGGCTGCCCGATCGGACGCCGGCTAAGATCACGATCAACGTCATGCCGGATCTCATCGAAGCGCTGAACGACTACGCCGAGGCCTATGAGGCGGCCTACGGCCGACGCGAGTCCGTACCGGACCTCATTCCATTCATGCTTAGCGGCTTCCTGGCGAGCGACCGCTCGTTCAGCCGGGCACGTAAGAAATAGTCCGATGTCGGCCCGGCAGCCTGCAACGAATGGCGACGACGCGCCCCCGATTGGGCCGATAAGCGTTCGCATTCCCGACGCAGTACGGATGACGGGGCTCAGCAAATCCAAGATCTACCAGCTCATCGCTTCCGGCGACATCGAGGCAGCCAAGGTCGGCCGTGCAACCGTGGTGTTTGTCGATAGTCTGCGGTCCTTTCTGCGATCACACTGTAAACAGCCGCGTTCTCGGGCGTAGCAGGGATCGCGCATGTCGGCCTGTCGATATTTCGGCACGGCCTGTCGCGAAGGGGTAAAATTGGGGGTGGATTGAGCGGAATTATCGGCACGACGATCAAGAACGTTGTTATAAATCAGTATCTTATGTTTTTCGTGTGAATCCCTCCTCCGCTACCATCCGCGAATCACCTTCAAACCTCGCATTTCCGGCAGTTTTCTGCCATTCATCGAGGTCGTTCCAATGGTGACAGACACCCCTCCAGAAGTGAGTTATTCGGACAACTCACGCCTGATTTGGACCCGTTTGGACACAAGTTTCGCGAGAATTTTCGCGAGTGTTTCATGGCCTCGATCCCCTCGAGGTTATCATGAGCAAAGCAGTAATATTGACCCCCGCCCATATCGAGCGGTTGAAGAGCGGCGCGCTAGCCGACCGCGAAGTCCCGGGCCTTTCCATCATCGTTGCCGGCGCTGCCAAAAAGCAGTGGCGCTTCAAGCGCGTTGTCGCGGGCACAAAGAAGACCGTCGAATTGATCTTTGGGGTCTACCCGGCCTTTTCAATCGATGAAGCGCGTGAATGGGCGGGGCCACTCAGCAAGGCCGTCGCGCGAGGCGAGGATCCGCGCGAAACCAGGCGCGCTGAAGAGGCCTTGGCGATGTCGGTCGCCGATGCGCATGCGATTTACATGGACGCGATGCGCCGCGGCGACAGGAAGAAGCTGAAGCCGCGGACGATCCTGGACAAGGACAAGATGTATAGCCGCGACATCGGCCCGAGGATCGGATCCAAGATACTGTCCGCACTCACCGAAGATGAATGCTGGGACGCGGTTTATGACAAGGCAAAGGTTTCCAAGCATCGTGCGAACAAAATGGCGGGAGAACTTAGCTGCTTCCTGAAATGGTGTGCGGGTCGTGAAGGCCGGATGGCGGGCATCATTCTGAAGGAGCATCCGGCGACCACCCTCAACTCGAACTGGTTCGATACCGGGCCAAAGGCCAACAAGCGCTTCCTGTCGGACGAGGAAATCGAGTGGTTGTTTCGGGCGCTCGTCGATGAGGATCATACCTATCGGCGCGGTTTCGTCCTCCTGATGCTGACGGCGGCGCGGCGCAGCGAGCTTTTCGAGGCGCCTGCGGACGAGGTTGTTGCGGGTGTCTGGACGCTGCCTCCGGAAAGGTCGAAAAATGGCGAGGAGAATGTCGTGGCGCTCGGGCCGTGGGGAAGGCGTCTTGCGCAAACCAACTATGAATGGCTGTTTCCATCGCCGCGGATCGATGGCCCCCAGCGCGCGGGTTGGTTCAAGGCGCGCGATCGGGTCCATGCACGGATGGAAGAATTCGCTGGACGTGCGATCGCGCGGTGGCACTTTCACGACCTCAGACGGACGTTCCGATCGAATGCACGGCGTGTCGGTATCGACAATGAAATCGCCGAGTTGATGCTCAACCACAAGCGCAAGGGTATCGAGGGCATTTACAACAGGAACCAGGAGCTCGAACTCCGCGCTGCGGGATTTTCGGCATGGGAAGATCATGTCCTCGGGCTCGCCCGGTCCGCTGGCGTCGCCGAAAGGCTGTCTGCGCCGCCGGTGGGATGAAGCCGCCGGGCAGCTCGGGCGCCGACACCATGCGGGTCAGGCCAATTCTGTCGCACGAGAAGCACGTCCTGCTGCTCGGCAAGTGTCAATGAAGTCGGGTGCGCTAGCCTCTTTCCCGTTTGGTAAAGGATTGCTGGGAGTATATTTCGCTGCAATCCAGGGTGATTCATGGCGAGCGCCGGTACGCCACGCCTCAAGGGCCATATATAACGGGTGCCGGGGCAACATGCTGCTCGGGCCGGTTATCGGCATCTATATGCCGAACGCCCGAACGGGTGCCGGCTGACGTTTGCGTTGCGGGCGTCCGGGGGTGTTTTCCAACGTCCGTCGCGACCGGTCGATTTGGTCCGCGACTGGCAATCGCTAAGTGATCGACGTGAGCGCGGTTTCGAGGCGTGGTAACCGCGCGTCGATCGCTTTTGCGATGCTGTCGTGGATCGCCGGATGAAAGTCTGCGGGCATTTCGGAGAGAGCGGTAGAGGCCGCCTTTGGCGCGGCTTCCAATATCTCGGTCAGGACCGCCTTTATCGTCGTTACACCGAGCCCCGCCTCAAGGCCGGTCTCGATGAAATGGCGACCGACGATTTCGAGAATCCTGTATTTGCCGCTGGCGCCCGCAGACATGGCCAACTTATACTTGTTGTTCGGGATTTGCTTGCGGTCGAAAGCGCCTTGCGCGGAGAGAATATCGTAGAAGGGAGTCAGGCCATAGCGCCCCCCCGGACGAAGGAAGATGCTGAAATTCTTCCCATGGCCGTCGGTTGCGCCGATCAGCCAGAAAAGCAGCAGGCTCTTGAAGAAGGCGGCCTGATCGCCGAGCGGATCGTCTGCGCCGCGGAGCAATTTTAGCACGTCGATCGCGCTTGGCCCGCCATGGCTTTGATATTTCTGTGCCGGAGGGATGGCGAGTGCCTGGCAACAATCTTCTTGCGGCAAGCGCAGAATCCGGTTTTCGCGCCGCTGCCGGTCGAAGCGCTCGACGACGAGTACCCGGCGTTTTCCGAAGGTTTCGATCTGGCTGGAGGCGGCAGGCAAGCCGAAGGCAGCGAGCAGGCGCAGACAATAATGCTCGTTGTCGACACTGTCCTGCATATCGATGGTGCCGAAGGCCGTCGGTATTTCGCCGAGCTGGGGCTTCAGGATATGCGTGGTCGGGGTCGTGCCGAGAGGACGCATCCAGCGTCCCTCGTTGAACAGAAGCGCGGTCTTTTCCTGGGCACCGGCCACGGAAATTCGAAATTCATGGTCGTGATCGATACCGAGCGGTGTTCGCGCCAGATTGGCGAGCATTCTCTCGATCTCGCCTTCGTCGACGATCTCGCCTTCGATCTGCGGCAGAGCTTCGATCGACGTCCCCTCGGGCAGGAATTGCATCGCGCCCACGCAGTCGCGGCCGATCCGTTCGAGCAGGCTGTAATAATCCGCGCCTTCGGCGCCGGTACGTTCCGCGACTTTCTTGCGAACATTCGGATTGTCTGGAAGGAGATTTTCGAAAACCGCCGAAACGGGGAGGCCGCTGTAGGCGGATTCGCGTAGCGGCAGCGACAAGGAGATCGCGAAGCCATGCTGCCAGTCGAGCCAGCTCTGATCATAGCTAAAGCTGGTCGCTCCGCTGCGGTCCTTGATCAGTTGCCCTACAGGGCGGTTATTGATCAGCACGTCGAGGGGGGTATGAGCGCGGCGGCGCGGCATCAGAAAATATCTTCTATTCCGGCTGCCGGACCGCGCGACCGGTTATCGACAAGCAGCTCCAGATCGAGAGCCGCGAATAATGCATATATGGAAGATAGCTTCGTGCCGTCTTTCCCGCCTTCGATTTTCGATATCAGCTCCTGGCGCAGGCCGGACAGGCCAGCAAGTTCGGTCTGGGTGAGCCCCTTTTGCCGGCGTGCTCTCTGGATCAGATTTCCCAATTGCTTCGATGACCGTGCAATCTGAGCCATGATAATCTCCTTGAGGAATTTATGTCGTAAAGGGCATAAATTGTCAATATGCGATTTTGAGCATAAAGTGAAAATATGCTCAAAAGAGCATGAGGGTTCGTTATGCTGTTAATGGCATAAGATCAGGTATCCGGGATCAGTCAAACCATGGACCCCAGCTCGGATCCGACAGCCGCCGTCGTGCAATGCGTACGAGCCTTTGGACGCGTAGGCGGTAAGAGGCACTTTCCAGCCGCCACCGCCTTGGCGCGATCGCTAAACTGAAAAGTGCGCGCGCGATGTCCTGTTGGCTCGCATCGTCGAGAAGCGCATCGCCCGTGCGCAATTCGAGAATCCACTGCCCCGCCTTGCGCTCGCGCGGCATCATCGAGGCGGGAAGGGTGCCCATCTGCGCGAGAACAAGGAACTGCCGGAGCGCCTCGAGCTTTGGTTTCGCCGACACGATCCCGGCGATCCGGTGCTCGACGCGTATCGGGCCGCCGAGGAGCGTGCCGTCGTTGAGGTCGAGCCGCACCGACCACCGCCCGTCGCTGACCAGCCAATGCTCCCGGTGCGCTGCGTCCACGGCGACGGAAACCAGGGGCGCGACGGCGAGGATATCGAACAGATCCTCGCTCGCGCATCCGCGGCCCGCAGGACGTCCTCGAAGAACATGCGGGTCGCGATCGATACTCCAGATGGGGCGTGCCTGCGGCGCCGCAAGCGCGGGGTCGATCCATCCGAGAAGCCCGGTTGCATCCAATGACCCATCGGGAAGTTCGGCGCGGCGCGCCCACATCTGCCGGTAGGAGCCGCTGCGCCTAAGCCATTCCCATGCGAACGCGCGCCGGTCGCACAGAAGGAGCTCGGCATAGGCATCGGCTGTGCGCCAGTCGGCGGCCGGCCCCTTCATCCGATATACCCATAATATATTCTGAATATTTGCATCGGGCAGAGACCGGGTGGCGCTGCGGGCCGTCAGCGGCGCCGACGACCGGCCAGTGGCCGGCTGGTCGCTCGTGACGAGGGTCGCGATACATGCTGTGAAGAGGGATGGAACATGCACGTCCGACGCGGCGCGGCGGCGACGCCTGCGGTGCGCCTGCGGCGCTGTCTATTCGGTGCCTTCGGCAAAATAGGCTCGCAGGCGGTGAGCGACCCCGGCGTTGAGGCGCATCAGACTGCGGCGGCCATCGAGATGGTCGGGAATGCGTTCGAGAATGTCGGCGTCGCACAGTTTTTGAATGAGCTTCATTGCGCTGCTCGTCGGAATTCCGGCCGATATGCAGAGGGAAGACATGGCGAGCGGTTTGCCTTCGCACTCGTGGACGAAGAGATCGAGAAGCATGTCCCACGCGGGCTCGCCGAACAGGTCCGGCGCGCCGATCAATTGCCGCCGCAGCATTCGCCGCCGGACGACGGCCAACGCATTTTCAAGGGCGCGCCCGGCTGCGGGGTCGGTGTCGCTGCGCAAGGTGAAGGCCGACGGCTTCGCATCGGGGCCGGCAAGGGAATCCTCGCTCATGATGTGATGCACCTGCGCTGCGGTCACGACGATATGGTCGAGAATCCGGACGTCGAGCGCGCGGCCGATTTGGTCGAGCCTGTGCGTGGCGAGAATATCTTCCTCGCTCGGCCGGTGATCGCCGCTCGGATGATTATGCACGAGAATAAGCGCCGCGGCATTATGTTCGAGCGCGCGGCGGAAGATGGTGCGGGGGTAGATGGCAAGATGCGCAAGCGTTCCGCGCTGCACCTCCTCGTCTGCGATCAGGTTCCGCATGGAGTCGAGAAAGAGGATGCGAAGCCTCTCGTCGGGGAGCGACCCCATCGACGCGATGAGATATTGGCATAGCGCCGGATCGAACGGATCGACTTCTGCCGACCGGATGCTGGATCCCAGAAGTTCGAGCATTGCGTCGCGCGCCGATATCAGGACCGCCGCTACTGCGGGCCGGTCGCCGACAATGCGGCCGATCGCCTCTGCCGTCTGGGCCCAAAGCGAAGCCAGGTTGCGGAATTCGTCGAGAAGCGCGGTGGCTATATGTTCGCAATTGTCGGGTTCGACCGCCGCCACGAGGCGTGCCAGGACGGATCGTTCCCGGTCGCGCGAGCCCGAGAGACATGCCGCCAGGTTGCGAGGGCGAGGACCAGAAGGAGCGGCCAGGAAGCAGCAACCTGCATCGTCTGATAGGCGATCGGATGAACCGAGAGATCTACGGCCTTGCCGACATGCGCGGTCAGCGGAAGGATCTGGAGAACAGCGGCCAGCATCGGCCAGAACCGGTGTGCGACCATAGCCAGGGCAAGCGTCGAAAGCGCCGCCGCTATATCGATCGCAACATGGCCGGTGTCGATCGAGGCAAAACGGGGCGGCACGAAGAGATGAAGCACCTGGTCGGCGACGAACATCCCGATAAGGATGAGCGCCATTGCCCGCTCGGGACCGCCGCCCTTGCGCAGCGCAAAGACGACGACCGCGATGAGGAGGGCCACGAAGATCGCTATCCGGATCATCAGGATCAAAGACCATGCGCCGGACCCTCGCGTCAATGCCCGAGCGCGGCGGCTCCGCTGTCGGCAGCTTCCGCGTGGGCGGCCGAAGGGCATTCGTGAAGGTCGAGCCCGCCCGTTTCGCGGGCGATATGTACGAGTTCGCCATGGATGCGCAGCACGTCACCACTTGCGCCGGCAAGTGCGCTCTGGACTTTCACGAGCCGGCAGATCGTGGCCTGGCCCCGGGCGGGAGGAACGCCGGGCGTGTCGCGCCGCGCCGTGACGACGCTCGCCAGCAGCGTCGAAACCGCAATCATGGCATCGTCGATCCGCGTCTCGGCGGCGGGCACCTGGCGCTGCAGGCGGGCGGCGGTAAGGCTGATATTCTCGGACATGACGTCTCCTTTGCCGGAAGCGGCTGCTCCGGCTCTTGCTGCATAAATAATGAGAAGGGTCAGCCGGCGAGGAGGCGCGTGAGCACCTCGGCGATCCCGATGCTTCCCGCGAGAAAAATGATCAGCGTGCTGAGCAGGGCAGCGATGATCAAAAATCTTGCGGCGAGCGCGTGGTCGTGCCTCCAGATCTTCCCGGACGGCGCGGCCGGTCCCCCGGAAGGGTGGGCGATCCCCGCGCTTTCGCGAATGTCGAGGATTGCGTCCGGTACGCCGTCTGCGAAATCGGATGGCACGATCGTCGCTTCGGCGGGAATATCTACCGGGTGATATGCGATCCGGTCGCATATCTTCCGGAGGCGGGCGTAGCGTAGCGCCGCGTCATCGCGGCCTGCAGCGCCGAGGACCGCGCGCGCAGTACGCAGCCGCTGGTCGACCGTGAATTTCGAGATGCCGAGCGCGCGAGCGATTTCCTTCGACGTCTTGCGCTCGAGCAGGAGGTCGAGGCACGCGCGCTGCTTGTCGGTCAGCCGGTCCCAGCGGAGACGGTCGTCGGCGGTAGAAGTTTGCGACCCTTCCATGATGTGTTTTGGTGTCTGCTCCGGTCGATGGCCTCGCGAAAAAGAGCTGGTCGAATATATATTGCTGAATTTGCGCCCAATTCTCAACTACTGGACGAGATCGCGGGCGATACACCTTGGTCGCGGCTTCGGGCGCCGCCCCGTTTCGAGTTCACCGAAGGGCCGACCGGCGCAGCATTATCAAGGGCACATGGTTTTCGCTGCCGCCAGTCACAACAACTCTCAAATTGAGACTAACTAACGAATATATTTGAAATATATTGTTTGCTCGATAGCGTTGGGGTGCTTCGCATCGCTCCAGACCAGCGGCGATGCCCAACGGTCGGCCCCCCTGCCATTTGAGAGGAAGGCGAGGCCCGGCACCGGAAGGGAAGCAAGAGCGGATCGGGCGGTTCGAGAACGCCGCCGCTGTTGCTATGGGTCGCAATGCCAACGCCTGACGCTGCGCTGCGGCTGGCGGCCGACGCTATGTCGGCAGCCAGCGAGGATGCTCTGGTCGATGTCCTTCTCGAGGCCTGTGCACGTATGGGCTGTTCCTGGTTCGCGCTCACCCATCATGTCGATTTCCTCGCGGCACCGGGGAAAGGTGTCCGGATTCACAATTATCCCGAGGACTGGGCGCACTGGTTCGATTCGCGCGGGCTCGGCACCTCCGACCCGGTGCACCGCGCGAGCCAGAAGCGAATGGCGGGCTTTTTGTGGCATGACATGACCGATTTCTCGCCGGAGCGTCCGGGCGACGCGGCAATATTCGCACGCGCCCGGCGGCACGACATCCACGATGGCCTGACCGTGCCTGCCCATCTGCCCGGCGAGGTCCATGGTTCGGTCTCCTTCGCGTGGCGAAGCCGAGCCGCGGCGACGCCCGAGGCGCTGATGTTCGCGCAGTCCATCGCGGCCTTCGCCTTCGAAGCGGCGCGGCAGATTTCTAGACCTGCTGTCCACATCAACCGGCCGCGCCTTACCGATCGCCAGATCGAATGCGTGCTGTGGGTCGCGAGGGGTAAATCCGATGGAGTGATCGCTCAGATTCTCGGACTCAAGGAGGACACGATCAGCGAGCACCTGAAAAATGCGCGCGAGCGCTACGAAGCGCCGAGCCGCACGAGCCTCGCGATCCGGGCACTGTTCGACAGCGCGATCACCTTCGGCGACGTCGCGGGCGGCTGACACCCCCCTTTCTTGGTATGGCGCGTCCGGACGATGCGCTCCAATTGGACTGTCTTCTCAACCAAGGGAGACAGTCAATGATGATCATCGTGGGCCGAGACAACCGGACGCGCGAGCATGTCGCGCTTCGCTCGATGTTCGAGGCGCGCAAGCGCATCTTCGTCGATCTGCTGAAATGGGATTTGCCGGTGCTGGCCGACCGCTTCGAGGTCGACCAGTTCGACGACTGCCATGCAACCTACCTCATCGTGACCGACAAGGACGGCGGCCATCTTGCCTCGGCGCGCTTGCTGCCGACAACGCGCCCGGCGATTCTCGATGGGCTCTTCCCGCATCTCGTTGCCGGACCGGTTCCGCGCGGTGACGGAATAGCCGAGATCACGCGCTTCTGCCTTTCGCGCGATGCAGGTGCCTCTATGCGCAGAATCGCTCGCGACACGCTTCTCGCGGGGCTAGTCGAGCAGGCGCTCGCGGCAGGCATCCATACCTATACGGGGGTCGCCGAACATTCCTGGTTCCGCCAGGTCCAGCGTTTCGGCTGGGAGTGCCGCGCGCTCGGCGAACCCTCCATCGACGGCGGGAAGCTACTGACCGCGCTTGCCATCAGTATCGACGCGGAGACGCCGGCGCGGCTGGCGGCGGCGGGGATCGGGAGCAGTTCGACTGCCGCGCTGCCGGCCGCTGCCGCCTGAGGGGGAGAGGGATTATGACCTGTGCGTTGCTACCCGTGCCAGCGAGCGGGCCCGCGAATGGCAATGGCCTCCTCGAGGACGGCTATGACATTCTGCGCGGCGTCGTCGAACCAGGGTTCGTCGCCGAGATCGAAGCCGATCTCGCCGACCGATTCCAACGGACGCCCTTTTGCGAGGGAGGCTTCTACGGCGAGCGAACCAAGCGCTTCGGTCGCTTGCTGATCCGCTCGCCGCACATCGAGCGGCTCGTGCGCCATCCCGATATTCTTGCGCTCGCCGAAGCGGCGCTCGGGCCGTGGTGCGAGCGTATCCAGCTCAACCTCACCCAGGCGATCGAGCTTCACCCGGGCGCGCTGGCGCAATTTCCTCACCGCGACCAGCAGATGTGGATGGGCGAGCAGGGACGGACCGAATATCTCGTCAATTTCATCTGGCCCCTCACCCCCTTCACCGCCGAAAATGGGGCGACTCTGATCTGGCCCGGAAGCCATGGTATGCGGTTCGAGAGCGACACCGGCGAGGGCCCGGCGATCGCCGCAGAAGCGCATCCCGGCGATGCGATCGCCTTCCTCGGTTCGACCTTGCACGGAGCCGGTGCCAATCGGAGTTGCGGCGTGCGGCGCGGGATCATCATCAGCTACTGCCTCGGCTGGCTCAAGCCTTACGAAAACCCCTGGCTCGCCTATCCGCCTGAGGTCGCGCGGACCTTTTCGCGGCCGCTGTCGGAACTCGCGGGATATGTGCAGCACCGTCCCAATCTCGGCAATTTCGAAGGCCAGTGTCCGTCGGTGCTGTTCGACGGCTATCCTGCCGACCCGCTCGCCGCGATCGACGCGCTCAGGCCCGAACAGGCGCTTTTGCTCGAAGGCCATGTGGCGGCGCAGGCCGCCGAAGCGGGCGCGAGGCACACGCCATGAGTCCCGGACCCACGATGGAGCGCGTCTATGCCGAGTTGAAGGCCCGGGTGATCCGCGGCGATTATGCACCGGGTGAACGGCTCGACCCGGTGCAACTCGCCGGCACGGTCTCGGCCAGCGCGACCCCGGTCCGCGATGCCTTGCACCGGCTGGCGGGCGAGCGGCTCATCGACAGCTGGCATCAGGAGGGGTTTCGCCAGCCGATGACGATCGAGGCCGACCTTCACGATCTCTATGCCTGGTGTGCATCGCTGCTGCTTCTGGCGCTGGCGGGGCAGGAGGAGGCGCCGCTGGTGGCGGCGCCGGCGTTCGGCGGCAGCGACCCCCGCGATTATCCCGAGGAGATTGCGAGTGCTTTCCGCGCTGTCGGCTGGCTCAGCGCGAACCGCGAATTGCGCCACGCCGTCGCGAATGCCGTCGATCGCTGCCACGTCGTGCGGAGCGCCGAACTCAAGGTCGACCCCAATTGCCGGAGCGATATTGCCGCGATCGACGAGGACCGGCGCTTCGGTCGCTGGAGCGCGCTCCGCGCGAAGATCACGCGTTTCCACCGGCGCCGCGCCTTGCTTGCGGGCCGCGTCGTCGCCGAACTCAGGCCGCGCGAACCGCCGCTCAGATAATATTCGAACTATTTGAGTCGTATAAAATTCCTATTCGGAAACGGCCTTTTACGCTTGTGAATGCCGCAATTTCGCGGCGGTTGCACAAGGAGGTTCTCATGAACCCGAATGACAACGAAGCGATCGAAGAACTCGGCATCGCCAGCGTCGAGACGCTGGGCGACGAGTTCCCGGTGCCCGAGCAGATCGGCCACGATCTGAAGCTCGGCGGCGGCATCAGCGCTGACTGACGATCGACGGGGCGCGGTCGCTCTTCGCGACCGCGCCTTTCGCCGGCCATGGCCTACACCCTCGCTCCCCACATCAGCTTCGGCTTTGTCGGCGCGGATGCCGTTGTCCTCGACATCGCCGCCGACCGCTATCTCCGCCTCGGAAAGGCCGAGACCGATACCCTCCGCGCTCTTACGGAAGGTGAGTGGTCAGACAACACGCCGGCGGCGTTCGAACGATTGTCTCGTCGGGGCATCATAGTGAGCGGCTCGGGACCCATCGCGCCGGTCGTTGCGGCACCTGTCATCGCGAGCGTCGTCGAGACGATTTCATTCTCGCGAGCGACTTGCGAGCCCGGCGTCTTGGAAATCCTGACGGCACGCATGATGGCCGCTCGCTGGATGGATTTTGCCGGCCTCTCGAGGACGATGGCTCGCTGGAGGGCATTGCGAACGCGAGCGGGCCCCTTCGATCCGGCCGAGCCTTCTTCGCTCGCGGACCTCGTCCGGGCCTTTCAGCAGGGGATGCGTTATTATCCTTCGAAACGCCGGTGCGTACAGGACTCGCTGGCGCTGATGACATGTCTCTGGCGCCGCCATTTCGATGCCGACGTTTATTTCGGCGTCCGCCTCGATCCCTTTGCCGCGCATTGCTGGGTGCAGTCGGGCGGTCTTCTATTGACCGACCCGGCCGCCGTCGTGGCCGAATTCTCGCCGGTATTCCGGCTATGAGCCACAACCTCGCAATCGAGACCGGGTGGGACGAGGCGAGCATCCTGCCTCCCGGACTCAAGGATTATGGTCGGCTCGGCAAGGCGCGCATCGTCGGCACGGACGCGCAGCCGCTGAGCCTCCAACATGGTCTGTTGCTCGCCGGCTATGCGTTCCGCCGCCAGACCTTCAGCTCGCTGCTCGCGATCGACCGGGCGGACGCGCAGCGGATTACCAGCACCGACGGCAAATGGGCCATCGATAATCTCTGGGGCAATTATCTGCTCGCATGGGTTGGCGGCAACGGCAGCGTTCGGATCCTGCGATCCCCATCGACCGGACCGGCCCTCTATCACCATGCGGGTTCGGGCAGCGCGTGCATCTTTACCGACCTCGCGCTTGCGCGCGCGTTGGGCCACGCGCTGACACACCCCGACCCGGCCGCGCTCGATGCGCATCTTCGCTTTCCGCTTCTTCGTGGTCCGGCAACGGGGCTGACGGGGGTGAGAGAGATATTGGCGGGAGAGATCGCGGCCCTTGGCGAAGCGGGTGAACCGAGATGCGCATGGTCGCCGTGGAGCTATGTCGGTCGGCGCCCGAGGGTGGTAGCGCCGGAGGAATTGCGCGAGGTCGTCCAATCGGTCGTTGCGGCGTGGGCGTCGCGCTTTCCGCGCGTCCAGCTCGAACTGTCGGGCGGCCTCGACAGTTCGATCGTCGCGGTGTCGCTGGGCGGCCGACCGGACTGGCGCGCGGTCAACCTCGCGACCGAAGGCGCTTCGGGCGACGAACGCATCTATGCGCGCGCCGCAGCGCAAGCGGCCGGAGCGCCGCTCGTGGAAATCATGCTGCCGGGCGACGCCGGCGATCCGCTGGCGCTACCCGAGCATGTACGGGTACGGCCGGCGGGCTTTGGATTGCTGCGATCGAGCAACGCGGCGTTGCTCAAAGCGGCGCGCGATTACGGCGCCGACGCGATCTTCAGCGGCGCCGGCGGCGACAATATATTCGGCTATATCCGGCGGGTCGGACCCGTAATCGACGCCTTCCGCTTCGCCGGTGTCCGGTCCGGAATGAAGGCTGCGGCCGATCTTGCCGACCTCACGGGTGACAGCCTGTGGCGGGCGCTGCGTCTCGCCGCCCGCCGGTGTATCGTGCGGCCGCCCGACTGGCCCGCCGATTCGGCATTCCTGTCGGCGCGCTACGCGACATCGCAGCCGCCGCACCCGTGGTTGGCTTCGGGTCGTGGCGTAAGCGCCGGGCAGTTCGGGTACGGGCGCGCCATGTTGCCGATCCAGCCCTTCCTCGATGGCTATGATCGCGCGCTCGAGATGCCGATGATTGCGCCGCTCCTCTCGCAGCCGCTCGCCGAGTTCGGGCTCTCGGTCGCGACCTGGCAATGGAGCGCGGGGGGACATGACCGGTCGTTGGCGCGAGCGGCGTTTGCGGAGCTGCTCCCGCCGATCGTCCGCGACCGGCGGACCAAGGGGCGGGTGGACTCGCTGTTCGCACCGGCCTTCGACGCAAACCGGCCGGCGCTACGCCAGTTTCTGCTGGGTGGCTGGCTCGCCGCGGCGGGCATCCTCGACAGCGATGCGATCGACGCGGCGCTGCACCGCCCGGCGAACGCGCTCGACGCCGTCTATATCCGCCTCTTGCAGATTGCCGACGTCGAGCGCTGGGTGCGCTCCCTCTGAGCCCACACGGGGACCAGGCAAGGAGAGGAAGCGCACCCGGGAGAGTCAGGGTGACGGAGGAAGCGAGGCCGCAGCCACGGGCGCGGTCGCAGCCGCCCGATAGCCCCGCCACCGGCGATATTGGTCCGTCTTGGCGGGATCGCTATCCTCTTCGCCTTTCAGCCAAAAGCGGTACCAGTCGAGATTGCGCTCATAGACGGCGCGCTTGTGCGCCGGCTGCTTTTTGATGTGCGGCTCGTCGGCGAAGGCGAAGAGTTCCGCCGGCTTGCCGGCGAGCTTCAGCTTGGTGTGAAGCTCGAGCACGTAGCGCGCCTCGCTCTCGGGAAGCTGCATCAGCAGCGGCGTATCGATCGGCCCGACATCATAGACTGCGGAAAGCCGCCGCCAGCCTGCGGGGTCGCTATCCGGATCGCCGATCTTCCAATACTCCTTGAGCATGGCGGCGAAACCGCGTCCCGGGAGGGCATTCGCCCAATAATAGGCGGGCGACATTTGTCCGGAGGCGAGCGTCGCGGCGGCAAAGCGACGGGTGTTGCGGATGCCGTAGAAGGCGACCTCGGAGCCGAAGCTGAGCCCGCCGATCCCGACCCGTCCGGGGTCGACCAGGCCCTCGTCGACGAGAGCGCCTACGGCGCCGTCGATGTCGGCCAGCGCGAGCGCATAGCTCGCCTCGGTGCCCGCTTCCTTCGGCGCCCTTACGCGGTCCATGCACAGCACCGCGATGCCGTGCTCCACGAGCGGCAACATCGGAATCTCATCGCCGATGCCGCCCTTCAGAAAGCCCGGGCAGCGATAATATTGGATGACCAATGGCAATGGCCGCACCGCATTCTTCGGGGTGAGCAAGATGCCGGTCACGCCGCGCGGCCAGCGCATCGCTCTCGCGGTGACCGAGATGCGCGCGCGAAGGGCGCGGTTCGGATCGTCGAGGACGCGCCGCGCGGGGTCCGAATAGGACAGGGCGACGAGCCGCGGGGGGCTGTCGGGTCCGGCCACGGCGCACACGAACCGCTCGCGGCCGAAGGTGCAGCGCGGCGGACGATCCGCCGAGCGCTGCGCCCCGTCGACGGCAGCTAGTTGCCGCGCTTTGGTCGACCCGACACGCCATAGCCAGAGCTGCTCGCGCGCGCTGCCGGTCCGTTCGAAGAGGATGAGTTCGTCGAAGCCTGGACGCCATGCAAGGGCGACAATCTTCCCATCGCGGCAGGGCGCGGCGCGGCAGGCGAGGCGCCTGCCGTCCGGGCGCGTGACGATAATATCTGTGCCGTCGCCGATTTCGGCGCGGCTCCCGCCCGCGCTATCGGCCTTCTCCCCCTGCGGACCGGCGCCACCGACGGCGCCGATCGCCACCGGCAGGAGCGTCGAGGTGCGCGGTGCGTCGGACAGGATGCGCTCGCGTGTGAACCAGGCGCCAGGCAGCCGCATCATGACGCGCTTGCCGCCTTCGATCCCGCCGCCGGCGATCGGCTCCATGGGATCGAGCCGATGGTCGACGAGCGTCCCGTTGTCATAAGCAGAGCGCTCCGCAGCGGCGATGGCGGCGCGGGTCGCCCCCGTCACATATCGGATGGCCTGTCCCTCCGCCGCGGGTTGGAACGCGATGATGTCGGCATCCGGAACGAGCTCGGCGGCAAGTCCGCTATCGGTGCGCCAATGCCACAGGCCGACGGCGCCGTCGCGGAGCGCGAGGAAGCGCAGCCCCTTCGAATCCGAGTCCCAGACCGGAGATTGCTCGCGGATCGCGCCGGCGCCGCCGAACCGCGCGGCACCGCCGCTGCCGATGTGCGTCGGTACGCCGCCATCGACGGGGACGACATACCAGTCGAGCCGCACATCATTGTCGGCGATCGAAGGCCGGCCGATGCGATAGGCGACCTGCCGCCCGTCGGGAGAGAGAGCCACGCCCGAAATCTCGGCAACCTCGACAATGTCCCGGACCGCGACGGGAAGTCGCTCGCCACCGGGCGCCTGCGCCGGGGCTGCGGCCGCTGCAAGCAAGGCGGACAGCATCACCATGCGATCACCGCCTGCAGCGCGGCCATGCGGCCGATGGCGCTGGCCTGCTCGGGGTCGTAACCGAAAGCCGAATTGCTGGTCAGGAAGCGCACATAGGGCGGCGCCTTGTCGAATAGATTGTTGATGCTGAGCGCAAGCCGGAGACTGCGCCCGCTCGCACTCGCCGCGATCCGCGTGCCAAGCTGCAGGTCGAACGTCGTCCAGCTCTTCACGGGCTCGGCGGGGGTCACGGTGAGGTTGCGATAGCCCCCGACATGATTGACGGCGATGCCGCCGTCGAAAGCGCCGAACTCCAGGCCCGCGCGTCCGCGCAGCCGCAGCTTGACCGGATTCCCGAGCGTCGCGAGGACGTTCTGCTCGGGCGCCGCATCGGTCACCTTGCTGCCGATCTTGAGCATGCGCGTTCCCCCGAGCGACAGCGTAACCCGGCCGGCGGCAAGGGGGCGGGCGAAGGTGAGGTCGAAATCGATGCCCCGGACGGTGGCGCTCGAAAGGTTCAGCGTCCGTCCGTCGACGATCGCGCCGATCGCGGTCGGCGTGACCCCGAGCGGATTGGAGAAGCTCGGATCGGCGAAATAGGCCGACACGAGCGCTGGGTCGGGCGCGTCGTCGACGAGCGATCCGTAGATATCGCGCCGGACGAGGAAATTCTGGAGATCGAAATTGGCGCTCGCGATTCGGTCGCGATAGGCGATATCGAACCAGGTCGCCGAGAGCCTGAGACCCGGTGCGAAGCGCGGTTCGAGATCGACGCCCGCGGTCCAGCTCCGCGCCTTTTCGGGGCCGAGATCGGGCCGGAAGCCGAAGAGGCCGAGGGCGGTCGTTTGCCCTGTCGGCGACTTGGGATCGGGGAGGCGCAGCGTCTGGTAAAGCGCGTTGGCGGCACCGACGAGCTCGGTGAAATAGGGCGCGCGGAACGAGCGGCCATAGGAGGCGCGCAGCGTCACGCCGCTCAGCGGAACCCAGCGGGCGCCGAACTTCGGATTGGCGGTATCGCCGACATCCGAATAATCTTCATAGCGTCCGGCGGCGGAGAGGGTGAGGGCGCCCGGAAACTGCGCGCCCGCATCGAAGGCCGGAACGACGATCTCGCCATAGAGCGCTTTCACGGCGCGCTGGTCGGGCAGACCCGGGATCGTCGAGACGACCGGTTCGTCCGATGTGACGTCGATGAGCGCATGGTAGCGCAGCCGGTCGCGGCGATACTCGGCGCCGAAGGCCGCCTTGACGTCCCCGGCGGGCAGCGCGAACAGCGTGCCGTCGGCGCGGAGCGCGGCCGAAAGCACCTCGTACCGGACGTCGCGCGTTTGGCCGCCGCGAAGGCTGTCGATCAGCGCGGGGTCGTTGACCCCGCCATCGCCGAAAAGATTGATGGCAGTCGCGGTGGTCGTGGCTGCAGCGGCGCGCTGGAGCTTCAGGCGGTGAACGACGTTGACGCCCTCGTCATGTTCGCGCTGGAGCCCATAGCCTCCGGACAGCTCGACCGACCAGTCGCCGACATCGGCCCGCGCACCGAAGCTGCTGTTGAAAGCGCGGGCGCGGCCGCGCGTCCCCTCGGGTCCGAAATCGGCCGCCGGATCATAATAGACGGTGATCGGCTGGCCGGTCCCGATCGGATCGACATAATAGGGATTGGCGCTCGTCACCCTTTGCGCCTGGATGCCGAACAGGCGGCGGCGGGTCTCGAACCGCCGGTCGGCGTAAAGCGCGCGCGCGAAGACCGAGATGGTGGGAGCGAGGTCCTGCTCGGCCGAGAGGTAGAGGCTCTTCGTTTCCTGGCGCGGAAGGATGTCGATGTTGCGGCGCGTGTCGCCGCGATTGAACCCGCCGGGAACAAGGTCGGCGCGGGTGAGGCGCGTTCCGTCCTGTCCGCGCGGGATGCCGAAGACCTGGCCGTTTGCCGCGACGATCGACCCCGGATTGGCGAAGTTCGAGCGGAGATCGGGGCCGCCGAACGGGCGTAGATCCTCGGTCGCAAAGGCCCGCCTCGACGAAGGTAGGTTGCCGCGGCGATAATATTCGGCGGCGAGCGTGAGATTGCCGCCGTCCCAGCCCGCTCCCGCGATCTGGCTGAGCTGGACCTCGCCGAAATCGCCATCGGCGGTGCCGGCGCGCAGCCGTGCCTCGAACCCCTCGTACCGGTTGCGGAACCTGATATTCACGACGCCCGCGATCGCGTCGGATCCGTAGATCGCCGATGCGCCGTCGGTCAGGATCTCGATACTTTCGATCGCGACTGAAGGCACGAGCGAAAGATCGGTGAACGCCCCGGCGCCCCCGCCGAGCGCCGGCCGGCCATTGTCGAAGAGGGTGAGCGTAGAGCCGCTGCCGAGACCGCGCAGATTGATCCCCGAACCGAAACCGAGGTTGGTTCCGGCATTGCCGCGCGCCGTCGAGCCCGAGACCGCCTCGGTCGGCCCGCCCGAGAAATTCTGCGGGATCGTCTGGATGAGCTCGGCGAGGGTCGCGCGGCCGCTGTGCTCGAAGGCGGCGCGGTCGATGACGGCGACCGGCGACCCCACTGGCCCCGTGCCGCGAATGCGGGTGCCGGTGACGATAATGTCGGCGTCGAGCTGCTCAATATGTTCAATGGCATCGCCGCCGCCGTTTCCCGCGCGCGCGACGAGCGTCCCCTCGACGAGATCGATCGACAGGCCCGTGCCCGCGAGCAGGCGCGATAGTGCCGCGCCCGCCGTGAGGCGCCCGCGGACGGCGGTGCTGAGTTTGCCTGCGACGATCTGCTCTGCGGCGATGACCTGCTTGCCCGAAATCTCCGCGTAGCGGCGAAGCGCGGCAGCGAGATCCTGCGCGGGGATGTCGTATCGCGCTTCGCTTTGCTGCGCGCGAGCCGCGGGGGCGTAAAGCGCCGCAGCCGACGTCGAAGCCGCGAGGACGGCGGCGATGGTCCGAATTCTCATATTTCCCTCCCAGATTGCGGCCGCGATGGCCGTCTGGGATGCGGGAATGATGGGGGCGGACTATTCCCCCCGTTTTTGTGGAGGCGCCTTCAGGACGATGTCATGGGGCTGCACCTCGACCGCGAGATCGAGCGCGGCGGCAAGCTTGCGCGCGAGCGCCGCACTATTCGCGAGATCGAAGCGGCCGCTGAGTTCGAGCGACGCCAGCGCCGGATCGGCGAGCCGGATCGGGACCGCGTTCGCCCGGTTCGCGCGGTCGATCACGACGCCGAGCGGGAGCTTGTCGGCGTCGATCAGGGTCGCCGAGACGGGCGATATCATCTCGGGCAGGCGGCGGGGGCCGGCGGCGAGAACTTCGGCGCTTTCGCCGGGAGAAAGCCGGATCGCATCGGACGTCCCGGCGAGACGAACCTCGACGGCGCCGCGGATGAGCGTGACGCGCGGCGCAGCGGCGCGGGTGTCGACCTCGAAGATCGTGCCGAGCGCCCGGATCTCGCTATTGCCCGCGACGACGATGAAAGGGCGCCTCGCGTCATGCGCGACATCGAAGCGCGCGCGGCCGCCGTGGACGACGAGGCGCCGTTCGCTCTTTGAATAGTGCGGCTCGGTCCAGGCGCCGTCCATCAGCGCGACCGTGGTGCCGTCGGCGAGACGGAGCTGGCCGGGCAGCATCGGCCCACTCGCGATCTGCGGCGTTTCGGCGCGACGGTCGATCTTCCAGGCGAAGAGGAGCGCGACGATCATCGCCGCCGCGGTGGCGAGCGCCCAGCGCGTACCGCCGGGTGCGAAACGCGCGGCTTCGCGTTCGCTGCGGCTGCGCGCGCGCGGCGCCGGCGCGATGCGGCCGATCAGTTTCCAGTCATCCTCGTAGGCGCCATAAGCGGCGGCGTTGGCGGGGTCGCGCCGCCACGCCTCGAACGCCGCGCGGCTGGACTCGGCGTCGGGCCCGTGCATCCGGGCGTACCAATGTCCCGCCTCGCTCTCGCGGCTCACCGGCGCCCCGAGCGCGCGCGGCGGATCGCGATGAACGCCTTCGCCATCTGCTTTTCCACGCCCTTTGCCGTCATTCCCATCTCCGCGCCGATCTCCTCATAACTCAGTCCCTCGAACCTGTGCATCAGGAATATGTCTCGCGTCCTGGGTTTCAGCTTCGAAATGGCGCGTTCGACGCGCGCAAGTTCGTCGCGCATCTCGAGCCGCTCGTGCGGGCAATGGTCGGCGGTCTCGGAGTCGTCATATTCCACATGGGCGGCGGTGCGGCGGCGGTCGTCGCGCCGCGCCCGCTCGGCGAGCAGATTGCGCGCGCTGTCGAACAGATAGGGTCTTGTCTCCTCGGCGGGAAGCGGCGCGGAGAAGCGGCCCGAGACGAAGCGGCGGAATAGCTCCTGCACGAGATCGCCGACGTCCTGGCTCGCGGCGCGGCGGCGGAAGAAGCGCGTGAGCTCGGGCTCATGCGCCGCATAGGCGGCCGCGGCGCGCGCGGTGCGACCGTGTCCGTGCCAGTCGTCGGGCGGCAGGGGATCGGCGGCGGCTATGCCGCGCCGGTCCTCGCTGTCGCTGTCGTCATAGTCCATCGCCGTGCGCCTGTGCCAATTCCCTTGGAGGGCGGCGAGGCGGGAAAGCCGGGCGTTGAGAACAGGTCGAGAAACCCGCGCCGCCGCCTTTGGCCCGAGGGCTTGGACATGCGCAGACGGCCACCCGGCGAGATGGCATTTCAGGGACATTCACTCTCGAACGGAGTTCTCACGCTCCGGCATCCGGCGCTTCGCTGCCCGATGCCGGACCAGCATAACCGGCTGTTCCGTAAGGGCAAGAGTCTGTGGGGCGACGTCTCGACAATGGACCGGATCCGGACGGGGCGGGGTGCCGCCGGGGGGTTATGCCGGATTGGACTCCGCCTGACAGAGCACTGGAATCAAAAGTGACAGCTGATGAGCGCGGCCCGGGTGGTGCGCGCACCGGCGGCGGCAGGCGCCGCCAGAGGTCGCGCGTCGCACGGTTGGCCGCGCTGCGCTCTTGGTCTCGCAGGTCTTGGCACGGCGGCGGCTAAGCACAGCTGCGCGCGCACGCCGCCGCGCCTGCGGCTCGCCAAGGGCGCGAGTTGGCGGGCCCTTCGGGCCGGATCGAAGCCGAATCTGTCGGGTGGACCGGTAAGTATCGCTGCGCGCGGCGGGTTCGAACAAATTTCGTAGCGACGCAGCCCGGCTGATGACGCCGCGCCGGGCGCGGCGTCGTTTTGGTGGGCCGGCAAGTAGGACACCGGTGCGGGCGGCGCCCGGTCTGTGGGACCGCCCGGCGCCCGCGCAAGCCGTCCTTCGGCTTCGCTCAGGGCCGGCTCCTCCGCTTCGCTTCGGCCCTTCGGGTGCGCGGCCGCCTCGGATGGCGGTCCCTCTGACCGCGGGTTCGCCGCCCGCCCCGCTGCCCGGGGCCGGCCGCGGCGGATTTTGGTCAGGAGGAGACGCCCCCGTGAACGCATTCCCGCACCCTTCGCTCCTTGCCGTAGCCGATGCAGCGCGCGCTTCCGCGCGCGGCGAGGGCGCGCGGCGCCCGTGCGCCGCGCCGGACAGAACCAAGAAAAATGGCGCGAGGCGAGACGGCGCCAGTGCAAGCGGCAGCGGCGAAGCGCGCGGGTCGATTTATGACGAGGTGACCGCGCGCATCGTCGCCGAGCTCGAAGCGGGCCGCGTTCCTTGGACGCAGCCTTGGGATGCGACCGACTTCGCTCCCGGCTTGCCGCGCAATGCCGACACGGGGCGCAGCTATTCGGGCATCAATATCCTCATATTGTGGGCCGAAGCGGTGCAGCGCGGCTTTGCCGCGCAAGGCTGGCTGACCTTCCGTCAAGCGCTCGCCGCAGGCGGTCAGGTCCGCAAGGGCGAGAAGGGCACCACGATCTTCTATGCCGCGCGTTTTACGCCGAAAGACGGAGACGGCGGCAGCGCGATCTCGACCGAAGGCCCACGAGGCGGCGCGCGCGGCGGAGCTTGCGGCGGCGAGGGCGGCGACACGCCGATGGTGCCCTTTCTCAAGCGTTTCACCGTGTTCAATGTCGGGCAGGTCGACGGGCTTCCCGAGCGCTGCACCACGTCCGATAGCGTCCCCCTTCCCCGCGAAACGATTCCGGTTGCCCAAAGGCTGATCGCCGCGACCGGCGCCGATATCCGTATCGGCGGCAACGAGGCCTATTATTCGCCATCGGGCGATTATGTCGCGCTGCCGCCGCAGCAGGCCTTCTTTCAGCAGATCGATTATTATCGTACCGCGCTCCACGAGCTTGGCCACTGGACCGGCCACGCCTCGCGGCTCGGCCGCGACCAGACCGGGTGCTTCGGCAGCGCCGCCTATGGCCGCGAGGAATTGTGCGCCGAACTCGCGAGCGCCTTTCTTTGCGCTGCGCTCGGCATTCGCCCCACCGTGCGCCACGCCGATTATGTCGGCGCGTGGCTCGCGATCATGCGCGCCGACACGCGCGCGATCTTCAAGGCCGCGAGCCTCGCTTCGAAGGCCGCCGACTATCTGCTCGCTTTCGCACCGGACGCAGCGCCGATCATGGCGGGACTGCCCGAAAGCCATCGCGGCGCGGCTGCGACCGCGCGCGGGGAGGCGGAATGATGACCCTCATTCCCACCGATCTTCGCTTCGCGCTCAATCTCAACGGCCATTCGAGCCGCATTCACCGCGCGCGCGAAACCCACTTCGATCCGTGGCCCGTCGTCAAATTCTTCTCGCCCGTAGGCGCGGCGACATGGCTCGCGAGCGAGATCGACGGCGACGGCGATACGCTGTTCGGCCTCGCCGATCTCGGTTTCGGTTGCCCCGAACTCGGCTGCTTCTCGCTCGCCGAAATTGCGGCCGTTCGGCTTCCCTTCGGTCTCGGCATCGAGCGCGATCTTCATTTCGATCCGCTCGCGCCGCTCTCGCTCTGGACAGACGCGGCACGCCGCCTCGGCTCGATCCAGCTCGCCGAAAAGGCGCTTCTGCGCCGCAAACTCGACCAGCTTCTGCCCGACCCGCCGACCGGACCCGAGAGGGAGGCGCGCGGCGAAGGCAGCTGACGCGGCGGCGCGTTTCGCCGTCATTTTGCCGGTCCCGCTCCGCATTCACTCAAAGCGGGACCGGCGCTCACACGGAGCAACGATCATGAAACTCGATTTTATCGACCTCGACAAGCTGTCGATCGCCAAGACCAATATGCGCCACAAGGGCAAGGACCCCGATGTCGCCGATATCCTCCCCAGCATCGCGAAGCGCGGCATCCTAGTGCCGCTGCTCGTGCGGCCCAATGGGAGCGATGGCCACTTCGAAATCGTCGCGGGGCGGCGGCGCTTCACCGCCGCGAACGCGGTAGTTCGCGATGGCGCTCGCGCCCGCCCGCTGCCGTGCGCGATCCTCGATGACGGCGACGACGCCGACGCGCTCGAAGCCTCGATCCTCGAAAATCTCGCGCGCGTCGCCCCCGACGAGGTCGGGCAGTGGGAGGCGTTCGTCTCCTTGGTCAAGTCGGGGCGCAGCGCGCAAGACGTAGCCGACACCTTCGGATTCGAACCGGCGGCGGTGAAGCGCATTCTCGCGCTCGGCAATCTCGTGCCGCGCATCCGCAACCTCTATCGCGGCGGCGAGATCGACGCGGCCACCGTGCGGCACCTGACCCTCGCCTCGAAAAGCCAGCAGACCGCATGGCTCGCATTGTTCGACGACCGCGAAGCCTATTGTCCGACCGGCCATCAATTGAAAGCGTGGCTGTTCGGCGGCGCCGCGATTGCCGTGTCGCGCGCGTTGTTCGACGTCGCGGCGAGCGGCGCGGCCATCGTCTCCGACCTCTTCGGCGAAGAGAGTTTCTTCGCTGACGCCGACCAATTCTGGGCGCTCCAGATGGCGGAGATCGAGGCGCGCAAGGTGGCCTATATCGAGGCCGGGTGGTCCGACGTCGTCGTCATGGCGAAAGGCGACTGGTTCCGGTCGTGGGACCATGCCCATGCACCTAAGCGCAAAGGCGGGCGCATCTATGTCGAGGTGCGCGACAATGGCGAGGTCAGCTTCCACGAGGGCTATCTCACCGCCAAGGAAGCGGCGCGCGGCGAGCTTAGTGCGAGCCAACCCGAACCCAAAGCGGTGCGCCCCGAGGTCACATCGGCGTTGAACGCCTATATCGATCTGCATCGCCATGCCGCCGTGCGCGCCGATCTCGCGCGCTACGGCGGGGTCGCGCTCCGCGCGATGCTCGCGCATGTCGTCGCGGGCTGCGGCCATTACCGCGTCGATATCGAGGCGCAGCGCGCGCCCAAGGAGGAGATCGCCGAGAGCGTCGAAACCGCGCCCGCCGAAGCCGCGTTCGACAAGCAGCGGCGCGCGGTGCTGGGCGTATTGGGCTTCGACGCCGAGACGCCGACCGTGACGGGGGCGCCGGGGCACCGGCCCCCTTTTGCGGCGATCTTTGCGCGACTTCTCGAACTTCCCGAGCCTGTGGTGCTGGAGATCGTGGGAATTGTGATGGGCGAAACGCTTATGGCGGGGCACGAGGCGGTCGAGGCGATCGGCTTTTATCTGGGGACCGACATGCGGCGTCACTGGCGCGCCGATACAGCCTTTTTCGGCCAGCTTCGCGACCGCGAAGTCCTGCTCGCCATCGTCGGCGACGTCGCGGGAGAAGCGGTCGCGAGCGCCAATGAAAAGGAGAAGGCGAATGCGCTGAAAGCGATCATCGCCGATCTTCTGGGCGGCGCGAACGGGCGCGAACAAGTCGCGCCCTGGGCGCCGCGCTGGATGGCCTTCCCGCCCGAGGCCTATACGGCGCGCGGCGGGGTCGGAAGCGTCAAGGCGCATGCGCGCTGGGCCGCCGATCTCGAATATGGGTTCGGCGCCGAGATCGCAGAAGGCGTTGCGCGGGAGCCTGACGAAGGGGGCGAGGACGCCGCCGAGATCCCGCCGCTCGCGGCGTGAAAGGAGGGCGGGCGGTAGCGCGCCCGCCCTTTTTAGGCCGCCGGATGGAGGGCCAAGCCGGGGCGGGCAGAGGTGCTTTCGAGCCATCGCGCCGTTCCTCGCCGCTGACGCGGCTCGGAACGGCGCGATGGATTTTTCTTTTTTTGCGCGCCTTGCCGTGCGCGGCTTCGGCGCGCGGCACACGGCCGAGCGGCATCCGCTAGATGAGTTTCGGCAGCTCACTTGCGGTTTTGAGCGGGTCTGCCAACTCCTGCCCTGCCCTGTTATTGACGTCGAGGTGTCACATCGCTCTCGTTTCTGCCCGGCGGTTAACGGAGTGAGCCGACGCCGACGCTGCCAGTTTGGCACCATTTCTCGCCGCATTGGACGATGATAAGGCGGATTCCTGCGCCACTATGGGGCATATTCATGACGTCACAGATGCGGGGGTGGATATGGAGCATCAAATCGGCAATCAGCCCGTTTCGGCGGATTATGCGGGCGACAAGGCAGCGTTCGTGGAGAATGAGCTTCGCCGGCTGTGCAGCCTTCTCGGCTTCACAATGGAACCGATCGAGAGCCGGAATGAAACCGACATCGCACAGGCCGGTTCTGCGCCGCGCTCGTTTTCGCCAGCACTTCATGGTCAGCTCAGCCCTGTCATGCAGCACCGCAGGGCGCGGGCGCGCCTTGTTCGAAGCGAAATCAAGAAACGGCGCCAGCGCGATCGTTTTTTCCCGCCGGACCTGTTCGCCGATCCGGCCTGGGATATTTTGCTCGACCTCTATGCGGCCGATTATGAAGAGCGGCACATTTCGGTCTCAAGCGCCTGTATCGCCGCGGCAGTGCCTGCCACGACGGCGCTGCGGTGGCTGAAGACGCTGGCCGACAGCGGGCAAATCGTCCGAGTGCCCGATCAGGCCGATGGGCGGCGCATATTCGTCGCGATCAGCGACGCCTCGCGCCTTCAACTGGATGCCTATTTCGACGAGCTGGAGGACAGCTAGCCCGTCAGTTGCGGAAATGTCGCTGTTTCAGCTTGGCGATGTCGCTCGCACTCGTTTCTTCGCCCAGCCGCTTGTTGAGCGCCTCGATGGCGGCATTCAGCTCGATCGCCGCCATGCTTTCGCCGAGGCGATCCAGCTCCTCGAGCTCGAGCTTCAGCCGGTCTCGTACCGCGCGGACAGCGACTGGATCGCGAATTTCTACCAAGACACCCCCCGGCGCAATTGTCGCCTCGATCAAGCCAGGTGGCAGGCAAGGCGGTGCCATTTATCAAATGCGGTTGCGGAGCGAAACCGAAAAGGCGCTCAGCCGCGAAGCTCCGCCCTCGCCGCCATCGACAGTTCCACGTCTCCCCGCACCCAGCGGGCCGTCAGTATATTGTCTTCGACGAGCTTGGCAGCGATGCGAACGATCGTCGTTTGCGGCAATGCCGTCGCGTGCTCGAGATCGGCAATGGTCCTGCACCCGGCCTCGACGCTCCTGAGAACGGCGGTTGACCGAAACAGATAATCAGCCGTGCGCGGTGCAAAAGGCTCGCCCATCACGATGTCCCTTTTGTGGGTGCTGAGAGGGTGTCGCGCCTCTCGCGCGCCATATCGTATTTCTTGTAGGCACGCTGCCAATAGGCCGCGGCCAATATGATGGCCATCTGCGGATAGGCCCAGAAGCCCTGGCCCGCCGAATAGATCTTCGGGACGATCTCGGGCGCGGTGAACTTCGCGATATGGGTGAGACAGGTGATCAATTGGAGCGCGGGGAGCACGAGCGTCCAATGGCGCCGGCTTATCGCCATATGGCTGAAGAAGGCAGCAAAGACGAGAAAGTCGAGGGAAACGAGAAGGAGATCCGCCGACCGGAAATAATGACCCGACAGGTACACGGCGAGAAGCGTCATCGCCGATCCGAAGACGAGGGTCGCGATCGCAAGGCGGGTCTCCCAGTCACCAGCCCATATTATATAGGCCGTCGCCGACGCGATCAGGCCGATATAGATGTAACCCCAGATCATCTTGGCATCTCTTCGGTTTTTTCACGATCCGGGGTTACGAGGGTTCAAGCGGCCCGCACGTCGCCGGAGCTTGTCGCGGCGTCGTCATTCAATCCCTGCGGTTCGAGAATTTTCGCGGCATCGCCCGTGCCGACGATGCGAAAACGGCGAAGGCCCATCTGGTTGCGAATGTCGTCCACCTTGTGGTGAAAGGCGACCATTCGCGACCGTGTGGTGAAGAGCGAACTGATCGCGGCCTGAAGATCGTCATAGGCGTTGTCGCCGACGACCGGCGAAACGTTCGCGGCCGATTGCGCTTCCGGCAGGTGGGTCATCAAGGCGCCGACCTTCGCGATGGCATCATCGATCGCGCGCTCGGCGTCCGAAAGCTTGGTAGCGACGCCATTGGCCGCCGCGAGACGTTTTTTCAGCATGTTTCCCCCTTCGCGCGCATTCGCGCACTCGATCATGGCGACGAGAAAAGCCGGGACAATTGCAGCAAACCACTCACCAGTCCGCCAAATCCGATCCCGATTCCTATGGTCAGCGCGACGACCCACGCCGCGCGCCTTGCCAATGGAAGTCTGTTCTCGCCTCCAAAGAATTTGGCGATCGGATGATGAGGCTCAAGCCATGCGGGTTTGCGCTCGGAATTTACCGATTCCGAATTGAACAGTTCGCGATGTTTGAGGCCGCCAGGTCCGTCGCCTTCCCCTGCCGACGCACCCTTGTCGGCGAAACCCACGGCATTCGGAATGGCCGAATTTTCATATACCAAATTTGGTATTTCGCGGCTTCTGGCGGTTGCCAGCATCTGCGCAGCAACGCTTCGCTTGGTGACGCGAAGCTTGGCGGCCGCCGTTTTCAGATATGCGTCGACAGTGTGGGGAGAAAAGCCGGTTTCTCGCGCGATCTCTTTTGAAGTGAGACCCTTGGGGACCAATTCGAGGCACCGGCTCTCGGCAGGCGTCAGCTTTGCGAGCAGCCTGCCTATGTCGTCGGGGGAAGGTTCTTCATTCATCTGCTTTGCCTGCCCATACCGGGCATAATGCCGTCATCAGGTCGCCTCAATCAAGCTTTGGTTAAGCTGTCGGTAACGCAAGTTGGCTTCGGCCTCGACCGGGAAGATTTTTATCGCTGCCGTCGCGATTGGCGTTTCCGTTCGTGAATGTCGGGCATCGGCAATTTCCGCACGTGATCCTCACCGACAGCGCACCCACGAGCATTTCCAGAGAATATGACGAGCATTTTAGGGAACATAGCGCCACGCTGCGCGCCATAACGCCGCGACAGAAGCGGCTCAGGCCGAAATAATGCGGCCAGGCCCGGACAATGCGGGCGTCCTGTCCTCTTTTCGGCGAGCGCCCGACCCGGTCTATCGAAAGAGCGAGCGCCCGGGTCGAAAAGCGAGTCGCGGATTGTTCGCCTGATCACCCGGTCGCGAGCGGCATCGCCGACGGCGACCATCGGCTCGACGCATGGTTCGGGCAGATGTGCACGTCTTGGGATACGATCGCGCGCAAGACCGGCATTGCGCGGGTGCGGATCGAGACGCTGAACGACGGCACCGTGCTCACGTCAGAGGAGATCGAGAAGCGCGCCGCGCTATGGTCGGCGACCCCCGAAGGACTGCGCCGATCGATCGAGGAGAGCGGCGTTGCCGCCAAAGCGGATGCGACCGGCGATTGACATAACGACAAGATATTCGCCCTAGAATCGCCGCGCAGAAGGATCGCGATCGAGCGATTCGGGGGGAGTATTTCATGAAATCCATATTTGTCCTAGGCGGGGCGCTTGCCGCCGCATCGCCCGCCCTTGCACAGGAGGTGCCCGCGCCCGCGCCCGCGCCCGCAACGGCCGCGCAAACCGTCACGCTTCCTGTCAACACATTGGTGCAGGTTACGCCCGCGTCCGAGATCACGTCGAAGAAGATGAAGGAAGGCACGACGCGCGAGTTCCTCGTCGTGAACGATGTCGAATATCAGGGTGTCGTCGTCATTCCGCGCGGCTCGCCGGTCGAGGCGCAGGTGACCTGGCGCACGGGCAAGGGCATCGTCGGCAAATCGGCGAAGTTCGAGCTGTCGTTCGACTGGGTGCGCGTGAACCAGGCCAATTACAAGCTGCGCGGCATGCATCGGCAGGAAGGTCGCGGAAACACCGCCGGCGCGCTTCTCGGCGCCGCCATCATCACGGGCAAGTCGGCAACGATGGTGCCGGGGCAGATCGTCAATGTCTTTACCGCCGATCCGATCATGGTAACCAAATACCGGTGATCCTGCTTTTGTTCGCCGCGGTCGTTTCCGAAGGTCAATCCTTCGATTGTACGCCCGTCGCCGTCTGGGACGGCGACGGGCCGATATGGTGCGCCGAGGGGCCGCACATCCGCCTCTCGGGCATCGCTGCGCGCGAAATGGACGGGTCGTGCCGTCCGGGCCACCCTTGCCCCGCCGCCGATCCGGTGGCCGCACGCGACCATCTCGTATCGCTACTCGGCGAGCGCACCGGCACGCGCGCGACCGGACATATATTGCTCAACGGCCCCACATTGCGCTGCCGCTCGGCAGGCGGCGCCGGCGGCAATCGAACCGCCGCATTTTGCACATCGCCGCGCTCGGGAGACATCAGCTGTGCAATGGTCCGCGATGGCCAGGCCGCGCGCTGGGACCGCTACTGGCAAGGGCATCGCTGCCGCTGAACCGCGGGCGTGTTCCCCGTAGGTCGAGGCAGCCGCACAGAGCGGCCTGCGCCGCACTGCTTCCGGAGTGTCCTTTCGCAGCGTGAACCTGACGGGCCGCATCGTCCCGAAGCAGGTTGTACAGGCTTCGAATGCACGAATTTGAAGGGATCGCGCCGGCGCGCTGCGCAATCGCGGCAAGTTTGCGCGGTTGAAGGCCGCATCGGCCGCGACGAAGCGAAGCCTTTCCTATATCGTCCGGCGCTGGCACGATCGCGCCTATGAAACCCGAATCCAAATGGAGGTCGCGTGCCCTCGCCATCGAATTCTGGCTGGCAACCATGGTCGTGGGGGGCTCGTTCGTCGCCGGCGCAATCGCCGCCATTCGCACGCTTTTAGGCTGATACCGCGCATTGGTTACGCCCGAATTCGGCGCGCCTGCCTGCGACGCGCCTCGATTAGCCGAACAGGCGGCGGAGAAAATTTACGCGGAACAGATCGAGAAGCGCCTCGGCGCCGACATCATCGATCGCGCGCGCGGTGACGCGGATGCCGCCGTCGGGAGCGGTCGCAAAATCGAACGGATGGGGGCCCGACAGCCGCAGCGCGGCGGGGTCGAGCCCGTCGCGCCTCAGCGCGGCATGCACGCTGTCGTCGAGCGCGAGCCCGATCCAGATGCCCGCGCTGCGCGCGGCGATCGTGTCGAGATCGCCATGGTCGCCCGCGATCAGAAGTTCGGCCCGTCCATCCATATTCTTTCCTCGCCCAGCCGATGTCGCGCGAATTTTCGGTCCGGGCAGCACGCCCTTCTCCACGCGAATCCGGTGGCACATCGCTGCGCCTTGCCGCGTTCGCGCGATGCTGGCCATGCCCTTTTCGATGGACCGTTCAGCAGAAAATCTTTTGCTGCTCGTCGCTAGCCGTTCTCGCCGGCGACTGTCCGGAGCCGGGTGAGCGGTCTGGCCGGGCGCGGACCGGGGCGCAACGGGCGGCGCCGGCTTTTTTCCCCGCCCGCTTGCCGCGGGCTCCTCGCGCCGCCGCGTTCCGCGGCCAAAAAAGGCCGGCCCCGTCCGTCCTCCGCTGACGCTGCGGCCCCTCGGGTGCGCCCCGGTCCCCGGGCGCCCGGCCTGTCTCTGCTCACGCTCCGGAGACGGTCTCCGGCAGCGATGAAGGAGACGAACAATGGCAGCTATCGGATTTGTGAACGGCACCATCGAGAAGGGTTTCGTGGGCCAACTCAAGACGCTCTCGATCCGGGCGAGTATCGAGATCAGCCCGAACCGCAACAAGGGGAGCGACGTCCAGCCCGATTTCCGGGTCTTTTCCGAGGGCGTCGAGATCGGCGCGGGCTGGGTCCGGACCGGCGAAGTATCGGGCAAGACCTATGTGTCGCTGAGCCTCGCCGCCCCCGAATTCGGGCCGCGCCGGCTCTATGCGAACCTCGGCCGTGCCGCCGGGCAGGACGATGACGACACCTATGCCGTGATCTGGAATCCCGCCGACTGAGCACCGGCTCAACTCCCCCCGCGCGTCCGCCGCGGGGGGCTCGTTTTTTCATAATGTCGTTTTCGAGCCTCCCCGCCGGGGGCGGCGACCGCGATCTTCGGGACGACGCGGCGTGTCCCGATATGGGCCGCCGCCGTCATCCGTGGAGACGATGGAGGAAGCCGACATGGCCGACGACGACGATGAAATTGCAAGGGCGCGCGGCATGGTGCGGGGCACGCCCTACCTCAACACCGAACAGGCGGCCGCCTATCTCGGCGTCTCGGCCTGGCGCATGAAGGCATTGCGAAAGACCGGAAAGGGGCCGCGTTACCGCCGCCACAGCCGCTATGTCCGTTACCTCATCGACGATCTCGTCCTCTGGTCGCGCTCGACGTCGGAGGTGGCCGCGGAAGCTGACCGCGCGCGGTCGAGGGGGGAGAAGCGCGATGGCTGAACGCCGCGATCTGCCGCATGTCGCATGGGGCAATGCGATCCGCGCGGCGCGAACCCGGCGCGAGCAAATCCGCCTCCGTCTCGCGATTGGCGCTCTCGGAATCGCCGCGCTCGGCGCTACGATCGCGATGCCGCCGGTCCCGCGCCTCGTGTGGAACGCGAGCGCCAGCGCGCCGGTCGGATTCTATGTCGTCAGCCCCGGCGTGCCCGTCGCGGCGGGCGATATGGTGGTGGCGCGAACGCCCGAACCGTGGCGCGCGCTCGCCGCTCGCCGCCACTATCTGCCCGCCAATGTGCCGCTCGTGAAGCGCGTCGTCGCGGCGCGCGGCGACCGGATTTGCGCGCGCGGGCCCATGGTATCGATCAACGGCGAACCCGCCGTTACACGGCGCGCGCGCGACGCACGCGGACGCATCCTTCCCTGGTGGGAGGGCTGTCTGCGGCTCGGACGGGACGATGCGTTTCTGCTCATGGCGGGCGAAGACGCCTCGTTCGACGGGCGCTATTTCGGCGCGACGCGCGCGCGCGACATTCTTGGCAAGGCGCATCTGCTATGGGCGCGCTGAGCCGCGCGGCGGCGGCCTTGGCGCTTGCGCTGGCGTTCGGATACGCCCCGGGCCTTGCCGCCGCCGAAAGCGACTGGCGCGCCCATGTCGGCGAGGCCGCCGCGCGCTTCGGCCTTCCCGAAGCGTGGGTGCTGCGGGTCATCGAGGCCGAGAGCGGCGGCCGCACGCACCTCGGAGGCAAGCCGATCACCAGCCACGCCGGGGCCATGGGGCTGATGCAGGTCATGCCTGCGACATGGGCGAACCTGCGCGCGCGCTACCGGCTCGGACCAGACCCGTACGATGCGCGCGACAATATCGTCGCGGGTACCGCCTATCTTCGCGAAATGTACGATCGCTTCGGATATCCGGGGCTCTTCGCTGCCTATAATGCCGGACCCGGACGCTACGGCGACTATCTCGCGCGGCGGCGCCCGCTGCCGCGCGAGACGCGCGAATATGTCGCAAAGATCACCGGCGGGGTGCCCGCGCGGCGTGGCGCGTACGCGGCGCGTGATGGGGTGCGAGCCGTCGCGGCGGGCCCGATCGATCCGATTTTCCTCTCGCGCCGAGCCGTTCCGGCCCGCGCATCTCTCGTAAATAACGACGCGCTCGAAACGAGCCCGGCGCAGCGCGCAGGAGACCAGCGGGATGTCGCCGGGGCGCCGGCGGAATCGCTCTTCCTGCTGCGCAAACCGGCACCGGCCGATGAACCGTAACCGCGCGGCGCCGGGCAAGGCCGGGAGGGTGGGGCTCGTCTCGGCAAGGCCGAGTATGACGGGCGGCGGCGCGGCTGTGCAAGGCCGGCGGTACCCCCAATTTTCTTCGAAAATCGGCTCCCCCACCGCCGCTTCGCGGCGCGCTTCGCGCGGCCCTGACAGCCGCGCCGCCCCCCGTCCCCGAGGACAGGTTCCCGACTTTGGGATCGCTTGTTCAAGGAGGAAATCATGGGCGCCATCGCTATCGCAAAGGCTTCGGACGGGGTGTTCGAACGGCTGGTTTCGGGGCTCGAAGGCGCATTCGGACGGAGCGCAGCGGAAGGTCTCGCACGCCATTTCATCGAAGCCGAGGGCGCCGACTTCTATTGGGAAGCGCGGCAGCGCGAACGCTGGATCGGCACCTATGAGCGACTTGAAGAAGAAGGCGAGGTGCTCGACCAGGTGGCGGTTTTCGGATTTCTCGATGGCCTCTTCTATGTCGCGGTCGTGCTTGTGGACGCGTTCGACGGCGTCGAGGCCTTGGCCGGGCTGCGGCGGTTCGAGCGGCGGGGCGAGGCCGAGCGCGCCTTCGAAAGCATCGATTGAAGCGGCGAAGATCGCGCGCGGGAGCGGCGCCGAAGCGGCGCTGCTCCTTCCTTTTTTCCTCATCTGCGCTGGCGCTTCGGGCGCCGTGCGGCATCGATCCGGAGCGACGTCATGCCTGTTCCTTCGCCCCGACGCATAGCCATTAGCCTTAATCGCGAGCAGCGTGACCTCGTCCTTTCCGGCGTGCTCGATTTCGATGAAGCCGACGTCCTTCCCAAGGGCCTGTTCGAAATCGAATGCTGGCGGGACTGGGAGGAAAGCTGCGAGCGGGTGTTCTGGCGGCGCACCTGGATGGGTGAGGCGGTCAAGTCGGTGCTCGAGAAATATGCGTGACCATGGGACGGGGACGCTCGATGGCAAGATAAAGGCAGAGCCCCCCGAGGGCGGCTATGCGACTGTCTGCACATCCTTTTTCTTGGGGACTGCTCTGCGTTTGTGGAGGCCGAGCGCCGCTATGCCGCGGGTTCCCGCGACGTGGCGGGGGGTTGGCGCGGAAATTGGGCGGTGAGCGGCGAGGACGAGTTCGAACCGCGGCTCGGCAAGATGCGCGCGACGCGCGGCCGGCGGGCCAGCAAATATCTCGGACGAATTCTCTCGGCCGGCGCGGTGGTGGCGAGCGCGACGGCGACGCGCCGCGCGCGCTTCGACGGCAGCCGGATCGGGCGCGGCGCTGCGACCGGAAGGCTGCTCGCATCGCGCCGCGCCGGCACGCGAAATGCCGCGCGGCGCGTGATCGTGAAGTGCCGTCTTGTTCGCCTCGGGGGAAAGGGACTCGCTGCCGCCGGCGCGCACCTCAAATATATTCAGCGCGACGGGGTGACGCGTGAGGGCCAGCCCGGCGAATTATATTCGGCCGTGGAGGATATAGCCGACGGCAAATCCTTTATCGAGCGCGGCGCCGGAGACCGGCACCAGTTCCGTTTCATCGTGTCGGCCGAGGAGGGCGATCTCTATGCCGACCTCAAGCCATTCGTCCGGCGGCTAATGGCGCAGATGGAAGCCGATCTCGGGACGCGGCTCGACTGGGTCGCGGTCGACCATTTCAACACGGGCCATCCGCACAGCCATATCATGCTGCGCGGCAAGGATGATCGCGGCGCGAATCTCGTCATCGCCCGCGAATATATCGCGCATGGCTTGCGGGCGCGCGCGAGCGAGATCGCGACTCTCGACCTCGGGCCGAGGACGCAGCTCGAAATCGAGACGCGGATGCGCCACGATATCGGCGCCGAGCGGCTCATCGATGCCGACCGCGAGCTGCTCCGCGAAGCCGATACCAACCTTGTCGTCGCGGCGCGGCACGGCGACCCCTTCGTCCAGTCGCTCCGCGCCGGCCGCTTGCAAAAACTCGGGGCCTTGGGTCTCGCCGACGAGGTGGCACCCGGCCAGTGGCGGCTCGCGAAGGATATGCGGGCGACGCTGACGCGCATGGGCGAGCGCGGCGACATCGTCCGCACGATGCAGCGCGAACTCTCTGCTCGCGCCCGCGGCATCGCGCCGGCCGACCGCGTCATCCACGGCGCTGATGCGCCGCTCGCCGAGGCGCTCGTCGGCCGCGTCGTGATGCGCGGCCTTGCTGACGAGTTCGCCGACCGGCATTTCCTGATTGTCGATGGCCTCGACGGTCGCAGCCATTATGTCGCAATCGGGAAGGGGGATGCCGTCGGGCCCTTGCCCGACAATGGCATCGTGCGGATCGTCCCGGCGGCGCAGGGGCCGCGCGCGGTCGATCGCACGATCGCCGCGATCGCCGCAGACAATGGCGGACGATACGATGAGGCGGCCCATTTGCGGCACGAGCCAGGTGCCTCAGCGGCCTATATCGAAACCCATGTCCGGCGGCTCGAGGCGATGCGCCGCCAGGGCGGAGCGGTCGAGAGGGCGAAGGATGGCAGCTGGACAATCGCGCGCGATCATCTCGCGCGCGCTGCCGCCCACGAGGCAAGGGCCGCGAAGGATCGCCCCGTCGCGGCCGAAATCCTGTCTCCCGTACCAGTCGACAAATTGATCCGCGCCGAAGCGGTGACCTGGCTCGAGCGCGGCGCGGAAGATAGCGTCCGCGCCTCGGGGCGCGACAAGGGCTTCGGCCGCGAGGTCCGCACCGCAATCGCGCTCCGCCGGCAATGGCTGATTGAGCAGGAATTAGCCGATGCGGCGGGCGATGGGATTGCTTTCCGGAAAGGCGCGCTGGCGGCGCTCCAGCGCCGCGAATTGCTCCGGCTTGCCCGAGGCCTTGCCCGCGAGCTTGGCAAGGAGTTTGCCGAGACCGCGAACGGCGAGCGGGTCGAGGGAAGGCTCGTGCGCCGGATCGATGGCGCGGGCAGCCGATATGGCGTCGTCGAAAAGGCCAGGGAATTTACCCTTGTGCCCTGGAAACCGTTGCTCGACCGGCATGTCGGGAAGGACGTCGCCGGCATCGTGCGCGAAGGCGGCGTCAGCTGGACGATCGGCCGGGGTCGGGGAGGGCCGCAGATTTCATGATCGGCCAAGGTGGAAAGCATGCTCGCCAGCTCGATGGCATTTGCTCCGGAATGAATCCGGTTTGGCTTGCCAGCGCATCGAATGTCGGCCAGATTCCTCGCTGAAATGAAATCAGAAATCGACCATCTTCCCTCCAAGCAGCAGGACGAACTCGAGCGCATCAAGTTGGTGCTGATGGAGGAGTTCGCGCGCTCGATCGAGCGCTCGACGAAGGACGTCAAGCGCAACGGCAAGATCCTGAAGATCATCCTGTTCGGAAGCTATGCGCGCAGCGACTGGGTCGATGAGCCCGAGAATGGCTACCAGTCCGATTTTGACATCCTGATCATCGTCAGTCACGCCGACCTGACCGACATCGCCGATCACTGGTATCTCGCCGAGGATAAGATCCTGCGCGACCCGGCGATCGGCCGAACGCTCAACATCATCGTGCACACGCTCGACGAAGTGAATCGCGCGCTTGGTCGCGGCGAATATTTCTGGGTCGATATCCTGCGCGACGGCATCATGCTTTACGAGCTGCCGAACCATGCGTTGGCGGTTCCCAAACCGCTCACGCCGGCTGACGCTTACGAGATGGCGGCGGGGTATTTTGAAGAATGTCTACCGGCCATCGACGTTCAATTGGCAACGGTCGATTTTCAAGTCGGGCGCGGGAATGATGACCTCGTTTGGCGCAAGGCGGCAGCGTTCACCCTTCACCAAGCTGTGGAGCGTGCCTACGCTTGCTACTTGTTGACCAACACCTTTTATTTTCCTCGCTCTCACAACATCAAGTTTCTCCGATCCTTGGCTGAGGACCGCGAGCCGCGGCTCGTCGAAGCTTGGCCGCGCGAGAACAAACTCGGCCGACGGCGCTTCGAACTATTGAAGCGCGCGTATGTGGAGGCGCGCTATTCGTCGAGCTATACGATAGCAGCCGATGACCTGGAAGCGCTCGCCGCGGCCGCGACGAGGCTTCGAGATATCGTCGGGCAAATTTGCCGCGAACGAGTCGACGCGTTGAAATCTCAGGCTGGCCTCTGAGCCTCCTCAAACGTAATTCGTGGAATCCTCTCGATTTGAGAACGATCGTTTCGATCCCGGTGTCGCCGACATGCCAAGTATCTGCTATGTCGCGATCGCCGGGCGGCCGCCGCATATGTGCATGCTTCGGCGAAAAGCGGTGGCGCAAATTCTCGAATTTGTTCTCAACGCCCGGCACCATTCGCGGTCCGGTTTGCGCCTCATGTCGGCCATTGTGCTGGATTCGACTAGAACCCGGAAGCGGACATCAGGTCGCTGGTGGACGATGACGGCCATCCGCCTCGACGATATGTGGGTCGAACTATGAAGGGTCCGGCGGTCGGCATCTCCCGATGAGATCAGCGCTGATGCCCCACCGCGAATGCCGTCGCAGCTGCAGACGCGGCGGCACGGCCTCCCGGAGAAATAGACGTCAATCCGGTGCAAAAACTTCCGGCGACTTCTCGAAATCAGGCGCGGGGCGGTCCATATCGACCCGAATAAGAAAAGGGTGGAGGGAAGATTGGCTGACGGCGACGACCACGCGGATATGGCCCTGCCACCCGTTCTCGACACGGCTCAGCTGGTCCGGATCGAGGCGGTCCATCGCGGCTACTTCTACCAGCATCTTTACGCGGTCCAACTACTCTTCGGCATGCAAGGCCGAGATATCGTCTCGGTCTCCGTCGAGCGCGACGAAGATATCGAACTTCGCGAGGAAGGGAAGACAAGCTACATCCAGGTCAAGACACGTGGAAGGCCGATCGTACCGAGCGATCTGACAAAAGTGCTGGCGCGGTTCGACACGCTTCGGAAGGACCATGCGGACGGGAAGCGGATCGGATCTGCGTCCTTTTCCATCGTCGCCAACGCCGAACCGTCGCCTTTGCTGCTTCAACAATTGTCGGCCAAGGATTGGCCCCGCGACGTAGAGTTTGTCTCGCCCGGCCGCCCGTCGTCCAACGGCTTGCCCCTTCCGGCAACCACCGTGGCTGGCGCCATCGCCAACGGCGAGACGGCGGCGGCATCGGTTCCGTTCGGCAGTTTGTCGCCGGCCAATCTGGTCCTGAAGCTCGCAGCCATCGTACAGTGGCGGTCGTCGGGCGCAGGCAATCATGTCATTACGGCAAGCGAACTGGTGCTGATGCTCGACCAGATCGTGGCGCAGTTGCATGACTTTCCCGAGCCGCCACGCCCTTATTATCCGCAGGAGGATGAGCCGCCCATCCTGTCCGATCAGCGCGTCCGCATGATCATAGGCTTTTCGGGCGCCGGGAAGACGTCGTGGGCGGCGGAAGCCGCGCGGCACCGAAGCGAGCCGATAGCCTATTTCGATGCAGCCGGGCTTCCGAGCGCTTCGGTCGCGAGCAACCTGGCCCGTGAGCTGGTCGCCCGATTCGTCGGTTCGGCCACGGGAGCGCCGCGGTTGGCGCCCGGCGCCGGTCTTGAGCTCCTTCGATCCGCCGACCGGCTTCTCGTCGAGCAGGAAACGCGCGCGCTTGTAGTGCTCGACAATGTGCATGAGCTCAGCGTCGACGATTTGAAGCGTGTCGTCGAGGCTGCACCCAACACGTCCTTTCTGGCACTCGGCCAGCCCTGGCCCGAACGCGCGCTCGCAGAAGCGCAGCTCAACGTCGAGGCCGAGGAACTGCGCGGCTATGGCCCCGATGCTGTCGCGGCCGTTTTTGCTACCGCCGACGTCGCGATCGATCTCGAAGGCGCCAACGGCATTCTCGCGTTGACGGGGGGATTGCCGCTCTATGTGGCCAATGCCGAGCAGCTGACAGCCTCGCATCATGACGGGGATGTCGATGCCTTCATCTCATCGATCCGCGGGCAGACGCAGCTTGTGGACACCGCGCAGGCGCTGATCCTCGAGCGAAATTTTGCAGCGCTGAGTGACAAAGCCCGCGATGTCGCTGCTTTCCTTGGCCTCTGCGACGTTCCGATCACGAACGACGAGGCCATGGCCTATCTCGGCGATGTCGGAACACCGGTCCAGATAGCTGCTGCGCTCCGCGAATTGCGGCGTTCCTCGATGATCCGCACCGCGCCGGGGGGATTGAGCCTCCACGACGCGCTCCGCGCTCTGGCGGTCGCGCACGCTTCGCTCATGGACGACGACCGGATCGTCGATGCGCTGACGCTGCTGCGCGCGATGCTGATGCAGTCGCTGCGGCAGTCTGCGAACATCCCGCGGCTGACCTTTCTTGTCAGGCTCCTTCCCAAGGTCGGACAAACCGACGCTTTGGTCGAGCTTGCGACGTCGGAAATGTTCTACGAGCAGGGCAACCACTCGATTGTTTTCGAGACGTTGCTGGCGGCGGCCGCCGACGAGACAGCGGGTCCGGTCGACCGGTTCTGGGCCATGGATGCCGTCGCCTATTGGCAGAGCCGCGACGGCGGCACGCCCGATCGGGCACTGGTCGAGCGTATGGCTGCTCTTGTCGCCTCGCATCCCGAATTCGAGAATCGAGAACGGTCGAATCTGCTTTTCAAGCAGCTGGTCATCGCCGGGAGCGATGGCGACCGACGAGAAATCGATCGCCTGTCCGAGACCGGTCGACGCCTCACCAAAGGCCGATCGATGGAATCCCGGATTTTCCGGCACAACAGGGCTTTGGCCCTCTACCGGGCCGGAGCCTTCGACGCGGTTCGCAAGACGACCGAGCCGCTCATCGACGATATGTTCAAGGCGCTCGGGTTTCCCGAACACCGGCTGGTCGGCTCCAACGGCCCCGCTTTGGGCGAGCTTCTCCAGTCGGTCGAAGAGTTTGACGACATCAAACGGACAGCCGATGTGCTCAATCTGTGGGCTTCGACGGTCGCAAAAACCGGTCAGTTGCCGGGCCTTCGCCGTATCCAGGCGACCAAGCTCTTTAATGCCGCCGGCGCTGGACGGTCGGCTGTCAGTTCGGCGATGGATGCGGTCGAAGATACTCTGCTCTTCATGGCGGACGCCGAGCATGCACGCGCGATAACCGAGCAACATATATTGCCGCTGATCGAACGCTACGGTCTTACCGACCTCGATCATGAAGCCCGCAGCCTCTACGCGGTCGTCCTTGCATGGAACGGGGATTTCGAGGCTGCCGACAGGGAAATGGCGATCCTGTCCAACTTCGGCGGCGCTGCCGCGCGCGCTCGCGAATTCGGGCGGCAGGCTTCGCTCATCGAAGCGATCCGGACCGGGCAAACCGAGCTCACCCCGATCCCGCGTCAGGATCGCGGAAAGCATCTGATCCGACAGCCGAACCTCATCGGCCGAAAGATACGGCCCGATAACCCGTGTCCCTGCGGCTCGGGACGGAAGTATAAACGCTGCCATGGCAGGTCTTAAGGAGGTCCGTCGGCATTTGCCTCGCCGGGCTGATGCATGATGGCCTAGACGTTCGGTTGCGGGACGATGCCGAGCATCCGCACCAGGCTCGTGGGCGCTACGAAATTGATCCCCGTCCCGAGGCTCTGGTCACCCATTGTCACGAGTCGCTCGAAAATCGCCATCTTCTCGGGATGCATCGGTGTCTCGCCCCAGATCGCCTCCTCGACGTAGCGCGCCACAAAGCCGGCGAGAATGTCGGCAATCTGGATTCCGATCGAATCCTGCGAGCGCAGAAATCGCAAGTCAGCGGACTCTTGATATTCGAAGTCGGCGGGTATCAGGGGCAGCTTCAAATTTAGAGCTTCGGCCATGTCCTTGCTTTGCTGAAGAATGTCTCCGAACTGCAGTTGCTCGTCGTGAAACAACGTTATCCCCGCCACCCGCTTCTGCGCAAAGCGGTTGATGCGGGCGTAGATGTGGGTGAAGGATGAAAGGTTCGGAAGCACCCAGATCAGCTTCCCGGCGGGGTTTGTATCGGGAACGGGCAGCGCCCGCTCGACGGCCCTGGCCTTTGGCAGCTTGCGAAAATCCTTCAAACTGTCGCGCGTCAGACGGACGATCCCAGCCGCCACGTCGGGGTGGGGACCCCGGCTTTGCTGTCCCCAGGCGATGATCCGCTTGTAGAGATCGCGAATTTCGGTGTGATCCCGGCTCTGACAACAGGAGGCGAAGGCGTGCGCTATCTCGGGAGGCGCATAGACGGCCATATGATCGGCCATGACGCTCTTCATCCAGAGCGCTTTGCGGCTGGTGTCGCAGTCCCCGACATAGGGCATCACCATCCGCTCGATGATGTGCATGACGACAAAATAATGTTTGTCGACGGCCTCGATGAAGAGCGGACAGCCGCGCGCTTCCAGCAATTCCAGCAGAGCGCTGAGGAACCGCGGTTTGTGATAGACCTGCTTCGCTTTCACGTCCGCCGACTGGACGCGGTGGGCCGTCTTGAGGGCGTCGAAGGCCGCCCGGAAACTGTCGTCGAGCGTACAACCGAGCGCCGCCAGCGCGAACATGCGCTGCTCGGTGAAATAAGCCTCGCTTGTGACGGTGGTGAGGTCACCGGTATTGCCGCTCTCGTCGAGATAATAATCCGTATGCGCCAGATGGGCCGGGCCGGGAGGCGCCGGGGCGAGCTTCGCTGAGCGATCAATCATCCTTGTCGGCCTTCTTTTCGTCCTCGGCGACCTTCTTCGACCGCCTCGCGTAGAGATCGCGGGCCTCGACGACGAATTCCTGGGGCACCCGGTCCAACAGTGCCTCGAGGCTTGCGGGATCGTCCTTCGACCAGAGGAGGTGCGGATCGACCGAATGGAAGACCGCATCGAGCCGCGCGCGCTTCTGCGGCTTGCTCGACCGGTCGAAGGCTTCGACATGGACAGCGGCGCCGGCCTCGCGTTGGCGGCGCGCGATCGCCTCAAGCGCGATGTCATGCAGCTCGCGATTTTGGGCGCGGGCGAAGTCCGCAAGCCAGGGAAAGTCGAGCGACGGCGGCATCCAGCTGGCGAGTTCGGCGGCAAGGATGCGATCGCGCACCCCGTTGCCCCGGGCGAAGGTGTCGACGAGAGTCTTGAGCTCGGCCATTGGCACATGGAAGCGCATCTGCCGCGCGATCGAAGCCTTGACCGACGGCTTTCCCGACCGGAATTTCGCGATCAGCAGCGGCAACGCCTGTTGGCGGTCGAGCTCGAGCATCAAGCGGATGGCATCGATCGCTCCCTGGCGCGCCAGATAGCGTTTGGCCGCAAAAAAGGCTTCGTCCGGGTCGGACTTTGCGAGGTGCCGGATGGCGTCGCCGGTCCCCCGGAAGCTGACATTTGCGTCGCGATAGGCGCCGCTGAGGATGCGAGCCTGGGCATCGCTGTCGCCTGCGTCGGCCAACACGGTCAGATAGCGCATGTCGAGATGGATGTGACCGTTGCGCCGCGAGCGGAGCAGAAATTCGATGACCGCGGGGCGGCTGTCCTCATGGTCGAGCAGCGCCATCAGGCAGAGGTCGCGGGACTGGAACCAGGTGCCGAGATCCTGGCCTTCGAGCCATTGCATCACGAGCGCGCGCGCGTGCCCGTCGCCATATTCGGACAGATAGACGGCGAGGAACTGGCCCTCGTCGCTGAGGTCGCCTTCGAGCATCGCCCCCGCCACCGGCAGGATCGACGCGTCATAAAATTCATGCGCCCGAAGCGTCCCGAGGATCGACCGGCGTACCCGGTTGCTCGTCCCGGACGCAGTGAACAATTCGATGAGCATCGCCAGATCGGTTCCGTCGGCGAGGAACCCAGCGAGCTTCGCGGCGACCTCGGCGTCCGTTTCGTCGCCGGTGGCGAGGAGGGCGTGGACGCGCGCGAGAAGCGTGTCGCAGTTTCGCCCGACCGATCCGCGAATGTCGGCGGCGTTCACATAGATGGGCGCCCCGCTGCGGACCATGTCCTCGATCTTCGCGTCGCGTTCGTGGACGGCGAGCGCCTGCATACGGAGGATCGCGCGATAGCCGTCGGGATCCGCCTCGCTGCTCGCATCGAGCGCGTCGCGCACCTCGCTCGCTTCGGTCCATTGCGCGGCGGCATAGCCGTCCTCGCGGCCGAAGCCGTCGGGACGCCCGAGTTCGCCGCGCACCAGGAGGTCATAGCCCTCGCCGCCGATCGCGGCGAGCAGCCGTTCGCACGCATTGCCTTCGGTATCGCGCAACCGGCTCGTGCGCCCGGTCCGGCTCGTCGCCAGGCGCACCAGTTCCTCTTCGAGCGCTGTCCCGGCGCGGCGTGCAAGGCACTCGAATTGCCAGGGAAGGACCAGTTCGGCGAGGAAGGTGAGGCTGTGGCGCAGCGACCCGAGCCGCTCCTCTGCGTCCGAATCGGAGGCCGACAAAGCGGCAAGGGCATCGGCAAACCGGTCAAGAATCCACTCGAGCGTCGCTTCGTCGATCAGGTCGAGATGCGAGCGATAATAAAGCACCACATCGGTCAGGGGATCGTCGGCCCCTTGCGCGCTCTCCATGATGGCCGCTGCGACCTCGTCGGGATGGGTGAACGCCAGCTCGGGCAGCCACCAGTTCGACGAACTCCACCGATAATCCTCGTCGCGCGCCGCGACGAGCCGGAGCGCCTTGTCGGGATCGACGCGCGCCAGCGAACGCAGGACCCGCGACGACATCCAGTCGTCGCGGCTCAGCGGCACCGCGTCGAGCCATTCGCGACCCTCGATATCGCGAAAATGACCGAGTGCATTGACCAGCGCTTTGCTGTGCTGCGGAAGAACCCGAAGGAATTTATCGCGGTGCCGGTGCCAGATCGCATCGGCGCGTTCGTCCTTGAGGCCCGAGCGGTCGGTCAGCACCCACAGCAGTTGATCGAGCTCGCCCGGATCGTCGCTCGCGGCGATGCGCGCGTCGAGCCAGCGGTCGTGCGAGGCGGCGGCGAGTTTGGCGGCCGTCCATGCGATATCGCGCGCCGATCGGCTGTTGAAATTATCGTCTTCGGCCCCGCTCGCGAGATGGCGTTCGAATTCTTCGTTGCGCTCCAGATATTGGGTCCAGAGCGCGTCGAGCAGTTCGGGAAAGGGATGGGCGCGCGCCGTGCGAAAGGCCACGCGGCGGGCGTGCGGTGCTTCAGAAGCGAGAAGTCGTCCCACCACGCCTGCAACCGCCTTATGGTCGCTCTCGGCGATCGCTGCCAGCGCGACCGGGATATTCCTCGGGATGTCCCAGTCGCGGTCCTCGTCATAGACACGAGTGGCGAGGTTTTCGAGCGCGGGCAGGACGTCAGGCCCGACCGTAGCGATATTGTTCCACATCGCGGCGCCGCGCCATTCGTGCGGCAGGCGCTGCGCGCGCAGGAGAAGGACGTCGGCAATCTTCTCCGGCGATGTCGCCTTCGCAAGCAGCCACAGAAGGTCAAGAAAGACATAGCCGAGGCGCGCGAGGGCGCCGGCGTGGGCTTCGATCCGGTCGAGAATGTCGGCGATGCGCTCGGCACCCCAGCGTTGGTCGACGATGCGGACGGCGAGATACTCGGCGACGGCCCAGTTCAGCATGCGATCGGACGTGAAGACGAGCGCGTTGCCATCGTCCCAGCGGATCAGACCGACCAGCTCGAGCCGTGCGAGCGCCGCGTCATCGAGGCCGACCGCCTCGGCATCTCGGCGCGGCCAGGGATAGCGGGGATTGTCCCCGAGGAGCGAGCCGGCGAGCTCGGCCAGCCGGTCGCCATCGGATCGATGATCGCGTTGGTTGCGCGCGTCTGTGGTTGAAAAAGTCCAATAGGCCTTGAACAGCTGATATTCGGTCACACCGGTCCAGCCATCCGACTGCGGCAGTTGCACAAATACGCGGGCATGGATCGGCTTCATCAGCAGCTCCAGCACATCGTCGGGCATCGTCTCCAGCGGCGCGGCGCGGTCATGGCGCTCGAGGAAGCGCCGCAACTGCGCGCTGTTGAAATTCTCGATGGGGACAATGTCGCAGTCGCTGCGTTGCTGCTCGAAAACCTCCGTTACGCGCGGCTGAGCGGAGACGATGATGCGGATCCCATGAGCACCCCAGTCGAGGCGCGCGATCGCTCCCGCAAGGTCGCGGCTTTGCACATCGTCGATATAGAGATTGAGCCAATAGCCATCGTTCTGGAGGGCCCCCGCAAGCCGCTGCGCCATCACGTCGGGTGCCGTATTCTGTCCATAGGCGACGCGCCAGACGCGCGCGTTGAGATGCTCGACGATCTGCTCGATGCTCTGCGGGGACGCGACGACAACCGAAAGGCGTCCGGCTTCGCTGTTCGCGATCGCCGACCGGCAAAGCGCCCAGGTCTTGCCCTGTCCGGATTCCGCCGAGAGCAGCGTCAGCGCGGCGCTCGGGATGACAGGCACGGGCCTTGCGTCGCGCGACGCGTCGTAGCCGATGTTGGCGCAGTCGGAGCGTACGCTGGCGGCCAGTAGCGCGGGGAGGGCCTGCGCATGGCCGAGCCGCTTCATCGCCTGGGGCGCGATGAGGGCGAGAAGGTCGGCAGCGTCGAGCGTGCGCCCGTCTTCGGCAGCGCCGAGCAAGCGACTGGTCATTTCATGGCGCTTGGTTTCGGCGTCCTGTCCCGGTTCCAGGAGCGGCGCCAGAAGCCGTTCGACGTCGGCGACGGCATCGCTCGTATCGACCACTTCGATCGAAAGCCCGGCAAGCAGCGCGCGGAAGGCGGGATCGGCCGGATCGACCTCCGCACTTGTCGCAAGCCGGGCGGCGAATGCCTCTGGCGTCAGCCGCTCACGACCCCATGCCAGACGGGGCGGTTTGACCGCCGGGTCGGGCGCGCTCTGCCAGGCGTCGAGAAAGCCCCGAAGGCTCGCGAGGCCCTGCTCCTTGTCGGTGACGAAGCGGAAGCTCTGCTCCGTTCCCGGCTTCACCGCTTTCAGCAGGTCAGGAAACACCTTTTTGGCGATTTCACCCGGCGACCAACCGCGCGACGAGCGTCGCATCTTGACCTGCTCGATGATCGTCGCGCCATTCGTCGTCAGACTATGGTCGCCGCCGGTGTCGGGTTCGAGCGCGAGTTGCATAGTCGAGAGCTCGGGCGCCGCATCATCATGACGCAGCGTCACTGTGGCCCGCAGCCCGATGTGGATGCTGCGCAAGATCTGGAAGAGAAAGCCCGCAATGGCGATCCGGCCGCCATTGGGCGCACTTCTGCGCGGCGCGGCGACTGATCTCGGAATTTTCCTCACTCCCCTATCGGCGGTTCGTTCGTCGCGTCCGTTCGAGGACGGCTTCCACACACTCGTTGCGCAGCGAAGATGGTGGTGCGCCGCGAAGCGCGCAACCGCGGCGGGCGCGCTTTTTGATCCGGTCCGGGCTTAATATCCTGCGCTCCCGGCACGTCATTTGAAGGCTTGCCCCCGATGCTTTTCGAGCAAGCCCCACAGCTCGGCGCCGTCACTTTCCCGCTTGAAGCTCACGCCGCCCGAGCGGATCAGCAGCCGCCGCAACTCATTGTCGCTATCGAAGCCGGGCAGATAGGCCTTGATCCTGTCGAAGGTTCGCATGTCATATTCGCCAGAATCGAGAAGCGCCCCGATGGCGATCTCTGTCGAGAATTCGAGTTTGAATTCGCGGTCCAGTCTTTCGCGGCCTAGGTGGAGCGTGGCCTTGGAGACCAGGAAGGATACGACGGCTGCAATGATGGCGGCCACGACGGTTGGATGAATGCTTGGTTCCATGCTCACTTCCCCCTTTTAGGCACCGCTCGGCAGATATCAGACCCTCCCGGCAAAGCCCAACGACGGCAGACTTTATCTGCCCTTATCTGGCACATCTGCCGCTCTCTAGCGACGATCCGGATTGCTTGCCGGGGATCACCGCGGCATCATGCCGCGATGCTGCCTCAAAGCCCGAGAAATTATCAAACCGAGCGCCTCGGCGTGAACGCCGTCGCCGTCGCCGTCGCTCGTCTTGGCTTGATCTGGCGTGAAACACCTACGGGCGATGTCGGCATCGACGGGCAGATCGAATATGTCGACGCCGCCGGCCATGCGACCGGCCGACTGCTCAGCGTGCAGGTCAAGTCGGGGATCTCCTATTTCGCGAACGAGACGGAGGATGCGTTCCTGTTCTATTTTGACGCGAAGCACCGCCGCTATATCGAACAGCATCCGCTTCCCGTTCTCCTGATCCTTCACAATCCCGACACGGACATCTCCTATTGGGCGGACGTTCGCCAGCAACTGCGTGGCGAGCGGGCGGGAGCCGCCGTCCGCCTCCCGAAGCACAGCATTTTCCAGACCGCCACCGCTCCGACACTGTTCGAGACCGACGGGATCGACGGCAGCGGCTTCATCGACGACCTCAACGAGGTTTGCGCGACGATGATCGCGACGCGCAGCGCGAACGCGAGCTTTCCGGTCTCGCACTTCGACCTGTTCGCGCACGGCCTGACGAACATCGCGCGCTCGATCTATTATGGCATGGATGTGCCGCTGATGGTTGCGGAAGCGAACCTCGCCCGCACCGATTATGAGTTCGGCTTCGGCGTGGGGGAGGACGAGCATCTCTTCCTCTTTGGGTTCGTCAGGTTTTTGATAGCGCAGAACCTTGCGCGTATCGATTTTGGCGACTGCCTGATCGACTGGATCGACCGGGAGAAACAGCCGCACTTCGTCGCACCGCTCACTGCGCGGGGACGCGATCTCGTCCGGCACATCCGCGATCAGGAACTGGCCCTGGTGGAAAATGGCGCGTTGCCCGACATCGGGACCACGATGGTTGTTCGCGAGGCATTCTTCGAGATGGTGCCGAACTCCTTTTCGACCCGTCTGCCGCGAATTCAGGAGTTTCAGGCAGCGATGGTGCAGCAAGCGGGCGCGGCGCGATGAGGCGCAACGTCTCGCGCGGCGCGATGCGACGCCTCTTTTTCGCTGCCTTCGAAGACTTCTGCGCCAATGAGAGCGCCAACATCCGCAACGGGACGTCCGAGCGCAACCTGTGCCAGCGGCTCGGCCCGCAGTTTGCCATGCTAACGCGGGCGGCAAACTCCATGCTATCTGCCAGAAATGGTTTCAGGTCGGATAGCTTGGCCAGAATTGCAAGCGCAGCCATCATGTTGACTTTCTCGTCGCGCCGGAGCGGGGCGTAGGTGTGCGTCGGTCGTCGCCTCTGTGATGTATGACAGCTGCTGAAATCACTTTGGCAGCGCAGGCGCAGTTCATTTCGGTCGAGGATTTCGCTCGGCTGGCGCGGCTGTCGCGGCGCACCATCGACCGCTATCGGCGCGATCGCCCGGATGGTTTCCCTAAGGAGTATGATGTGAGCCGGGGAAGGGTACCGCGTCCGTAGTTCAAGCTTGCCGACATCCTCGCATGGATGGAAACGCGCGCGCTCTGGTAGCCGCCACGATCGCGGTCAATTGGACCATCAATTCTGTCTTAGGGAATAAATCATGAGCTCGAGCGAGAGCGACCGTCGAGGTCGCGGTCACTCCGGATCCTTCGTGTCGCGACAAGCCTTGCCGCTGCGCCTATGACCCGGGCCTTGGGGGAGGGAATCGAATGCGATTGGTCCGAGCGAAGATAGAGAATTTCCGACTCCTGCGGGACGTCGAAATCGGGTTTGAAGAATCGACGACACTTATCGTCGGACGCAACAACAGTGGGAAAACGTCGATCGCTGAGCTCTTTCGGCGCCTTCTGTCGGGAGGGAGCCTGGCTTTTCGTCTCGAGGATTTCTCGCTCGGTTGCCACGAAAGCTTCTGGCTCGCGCTCCAAGCCTATCGCGCCGACCCAGAGGCCGTCGATATTCTCGAACTATTACCGTCGATACGGCTGGTCGTCGACATCGGATACGACACGGATGCCCCGGACCTTGGGCCACTAGGCAACTGCATTATTGATCTCAATGACGAGTGCGAAGAGGCTCGGCTCGAGTTTCGGTTCGGCCCCAAGGCGGCAGCCCCCGAGGCATTTTTCGCGAGCCACATAACGCCGCTCGACAATGTCGCCGATGACCGGGCCCGCTTCTTCCGCGACCTCAGCATTCGGCTTCCTGCTGCATACGCAGGGACGCTCGAGGCAGTTGATCCCAACGACGCCACCAACCGCAAAACGCTTGAGACGAAGATGCTCACGACACTGATCGGAGGCGGGTTCATCAACGCCCAGCGCGGCCTCGACGACGACACGATCCGCGAGCGGGACGTCCTTGGCAAAGTCGTCGAAGTGCTGTTTCAGTCAGCTCTGACGGACGATATCGATGCTGACCGACGAACCACAGCTGAGCAGCTCAAGGAAGTCGTCGAGACCATCCAGGGGGACGTTCACAACAGCTTCAACTCCGGTTTGACCTCGCTCCTCCCGACGTTCGATCTTTTCGGATACCCTGGTCTCGCGGATCCCGGGCTCGTGACCGAGACCAGCTTCGACGTGAACAAGCTTCTGAAGGATCATACCAGAGTCAGGTATCGCGGCGTAAATGGAATGACCTTGCCCGAGACCTACAACGGCTTGGGAACGCGAAATCTCGTATATATGCTCCTGCAGCTCTTGCGCTTCTTCCGAGAGTATCAGGCGACGCCCACGTCTGCGGGTGTCCATCTGATCTTCATCGAGGAGCCTGAAGCCCATCTCCATCCCCAGATGCAGGAGGTGTTCATTCGGCAGCTCGAGCGGGTGGCTGCCGCTTTCGTTGCACAGCTGAACGCTGACCGGCCTTGGCCGGTGCAGTTCGTCGTAACGACGCACTCACCGCACATGGCAAATGAAGCCCGGTTCGAGAGTCTTCGGTATTTTCTGTCAGTTCCCGATGGCGAGGGCATGCGGCGGTCGCTCGTAAAGGATCTCCGTCAGGGAATGTCAGGCACCCACCCCGACGTTCGCGAGTTTCTTCACCAATATCTTACGCTGTCACGTTGCGATCTGTTTTTTGCTGACAAGGCAATTCTCATCGAGGGAACATCGGAACGTCTCCTGCTACCCTCGATGGTTCGCAAGACCGACGCAGCTGCTGTGGGACAGGCGCAGCTCAGCAGCCAGTATCTCACCGTGATGGAGGTCGGTGGGGCCTATGCGCACCGCTTCTTCGGCCTCCTCAACTTTCTCGAACTTCGGACCCTCATAATCACTGATATCGACTCGGTGGCGCCCAACGACAAAAACAAGCGCGTCGCCGTGCCGGTGGCCCAGGGAACATTCACGAGCAATGCATGCATCAAGGACTGGTTCGAACCTGACGTGTCGCCCGCCGAGCTCCTGGCCAAGGCGCCGGACGAGAGGGTGAACGGTAATCGGCGGTTGGCCTATCAAATACCGGAACAAGATGGCGGACCGTCCGCGCGCAGCTTCGAAGATGCTTTCATCCTCGCAAATCCGGGGATGTTCGAGCTAGGCGAGGGAGACCAGGCGACGCTGGCCTACGAGCATGCTTCGGAGCAAAAGAAGTCGAGCTTCGCGCTCGAGCACGCCATCGAGAATACCGAGTGGGATACGCCCCGATACATCGTCGAGGGCTTGCGCTGGTTGGCAGAGGGGAATCCCGCGCCAGTCCTAGCGCCCGAGGACGTGGCCGCGGGGCTGGTGGCCGGGGTCACAGGGGTGGATTTGGCCGATGGCGGGCAGTCTCACAATGGCTGATCAGGAGAGTCCGGCCGAGGCCGCGGGCCGCCTTGCATTGGAGAGAGTGTTCGAGTGCCTGGACGAGGGCCGCAGCTTTCGCCTTGAGGCGGGGGCGGGCGCCGGGAAGACCTATTCGCTCGAGAAGGCGCTCGAACGCCTGCTCGCGCTCCGCGGAACCGCGCTGCTGCGCAACCGGCAACAGATCGGCTGCATAACCTTCACAAACGTAGCAAAAGACGAGATCACCTCCCGCGTCCAGGCTCATCCTGCAGTTCGGCCGGAGACGATCCACGGCTTCTGTTGGTCGCTCTTACAGGATTTCCAGCCCGAGATACGCGCGTTGGTTCCGACGCTTCCTGGCTGGGACGAACGATTAGCGGCTGCGGGAGTGCCCGATCTCGCTCTTCGCGCCATCCAATATGATCTTGGCTATCCGCGCATTACCGATACCGAGGTCTCGTTGCGCCACGAGGACGTGCTCACGCTGATGTCGGAACTCCTTGGGCGGCAGAAATTCCGGTCGGTGATGACAGCGCGCTACCCAATCCTCCTGATCGACGAATATCAGGATACCGATGCGGGGTTTGTCACCGCTTTGAAGCAACATTTTCTCGATACCGGCACTGGGCCGGTCATCGGTCTCTTTGGCGATCACTGGCAGAAAATATACGGAGATGGATGCGGAGCGGTAGAGCATGAGGCACTTGAGATAATAGACAAGAACGCCAACTTCCGCTCGGCCGGCCCGATCGTCTCGATGCTGAATCGCATGAGGCCGGCGCTACCCCAAATTCCGAGCGACGCGGACGCGCCCGGGGAGGCGCGTCTGTTTCACACAAACGCTTGGCCGGGGCAGCGACGCACTGGACAAGGCGGCGGACATTGGACCGGCGACACCAGTCCCGAGGCGGCCCGCGACTATTTCGACCATCTCAAGGGGCGTCTCACCGACGAAGGATGGGACTTCGCCGTCGAGCACACCAAGATCCTGATGCTCAGCCACAGCGTCCTTGCGCGGGAACAAGGCTACCCGACGATCCAGCGGATATATGGTCAGTTCAACGATGCATGGCTAAAGAAGGAGGATCCGCACATAAAGTTCTTGGCGGACCAGGTAGAACCGGCATGTGCGGCTTTCCAGGCTCAACGCTATGGCGAGATGTTTGGGTGTCTGGATTCTGGTGGTCCGAACATCCGCAGGCACCAGGACAAGACGGCCTGGTCCCAGTCGTTCCAGCAACTCGTTCAGCTTCGCGCGACCGGCACGATCGGGGATATCGTGGACTTCCTCAAGGACCAGGCACATATTCGCATCCCCGAGGCTGTCATCGACCGGGAAAATCAGCTGGCTGCCGTCGGTCCGGAGCCAGTCGATGGGGAACCGCGCCGGGTAACCCAATTGCGCAAGTTGCGCGACGTACCCTATGACGAGTTGATCGCGGTTGACGCCTTCATTGACGGCCACACACCGTTTGCGACGAAGCACGGCGTCAAGGGCGCCGAGTTCGAGAATGTCCTCGTGGTCGTTGGCCGCGGCTGGAACATGTATAATTTCGCTCAAATGCTGGAGTGGATCGACCCTGGTCCACCGGTCGAGAGAACGGCATTTTTCGAGAGTAACCGCAACTTGTTCTACGTCGCATGTTCTCGCCCGAAGCGTCGGCTGGCACTTCTGTTCACACAAATACTGAGCGATGCGTCGCTCGCCAAAGTCACCGAGCTGTTCGGCGGGGCCAATGTGATAGCTCTTCCTGGGGATCCCGCTGCCTGAATGACAAGGCGGTCGCGCCGATCTCGACGCATGGCGCTGCGACGTATTTCAGTTGAGGGGGTCGGCGCGGGCCTTGGGCGCTATGCTAAAACGACCTATCCTGTCTGGTGCGGACCTTGCTGGTTGCGGCGTCTGAACGCACACGACATATGGGGTGAATGCCTATTCGCGCCCGCTCGCACATACTTGAAGAGGAATCGATCCGCCGGTTTGAAGACGCGCTTCCGGCCGGTTGGGTCTATCGCGGAAAGTCGCCTGACTATGGGATCGATGGTGAAGTCGAAATCTACAATGAAGACGGGAGTGCGACCGGCCTGACCTTCAACGTTCAGCTTCGCGCAACCGACGATAACGCGCGCGCAGATCGGGTCAGACTCAAGGTCGATCAGCTCGATTATTTCCTGTCATTCGATGTGCCGACCGCCGTCGTGCGCTACGACAGCTCCGACGCCTCGTTTAACTGGCAATGGGCCTCGTATATCGCGTCTAGAACCGTTCTCGGCGAGAAACAGAAGACCTTCACCTACCGCTTCGGCGCGCGCGAGCGTTGGAACGGGGCGACGCCCGCTGACATCCGGCGAACGCTCGAAGTGCGGCGGCGGCTTTCCGCATATCCTCCAAGCATGGCGGTTCCGCTGCGCGTCGATCTTTCAGCCATTCCTGTCGCGGATCGCTACAATGTCGATCGGGCGATTGCCCGAGCGATCACTGACAGCCGCGGTGCCTTGGCTCGAGCGGCAAACGAACCTGCTGAAGTCGAGGCCTTTGCTCGGCTTGAGCCGGCTTTTCTGGCTGTCGGCATCGACACGGTCACGGGTGCAACCTTCGACTTGCGGGATCCCGGTCCCGACGACTATCTTGTCTCGATACTTTATGCGCTCGTGCGAATGTTCCGCCGTAAACGCCTCATCCGTCAAGCCGAGGCGTTGGCCAAGCTCATTGCGGAGCGTGGGCTTGCCCATCATAGCCAAGACCTTGCCTTCGAGGCCTGTCTCGCGCTCGCAAGCGATCTTCCAGCGCTCGTCAAGCTCGCGGTCATCAACGGCTTTCACGAGCAGACCGGGGTGCATTACGGCGCGCTCTCACTCACGATTTACAAGGCGCCACAGGACGAAGGGACGCGCCGAATTGCCATGGATGCCTTCTTCGACGCCTCTATTTCTGCCGCCCGAGCGATCGACGGAGCGAGCGGGGCGGCGGCCCATTATTCGATCGGCAATTTCTATCGCGCGCAAAATGAACGCGCGCTCGCCGTCGCCCATTATAACCGGGCTCGGAAGCTGCGGTCGGCCTATCTGGATACCGGCTATTATCTCTCCGAGCTTGGCGGTCTCCTGTTTGTATCGGGCCGCTACAGGGCGTCGGCCCAAGCTTATTGGGGCGCCGTGCTCCAGAATCCTGATGACGCGGATCTCCTATTTCTGCTTGCGGATGCGTTGCTACTGGCGGGATGCGTCGCTGCCGCGCTGTGCTGTTTCAAGCTGGCGGTCCCTGGATGCACAGCGCCCCGCTTGTTGGCAGAAGCCGAACTCAAGATCTTGATCTGTGATCAATTGGTCGAGGAAGTGGGCTCGGTCGTTGTGCCGCGGCGCCGTGCGGAAGCGAGCCTCGCTCTGCACCCGGACGGCCACGACCGGCCCGAAGACCTCGAAAGGCTCTTGCGCGAGGTCGACGCCATTAACCCGGGAGCGCGCTTCAATCTAGGGGTAACCCGTGCGGGCGAAGGCAACAGGAGCGCTGCGCTCCATCATTTTCTGCTTTGCGCGATCGCTCAACCCCAAGATGTCGAAGCCTGGGCCAATGCCGTCATTTGCGCCTTGCCGCTCGGAGACGAGATGCTCCTGCTCTGCATCATGAGCGTCGCAATTCATCACAAGGGTGCGGAGGCCTACGATCATCTGCGTGGGGAACTCGTAGCGCAATCGGCACCGCCGGAAATGCTGGAGGCGCTTGACGAGGCGGCGATGGTTCTTCTTGAACAGAGTGAGCGGCCGAGCGAGGGCGGTTTCACTCTGCGTATGCTTGACGGCGACAGCTACCATAGCTTTACGGTTTCGGGTCTCGGTACCGCTTGAGCCAGGGCAAGGGTATGCAAGTCGTCATCGACAGCAATCGTCTGCGAAGCGAGGAGCTGCGCGACTTCCTTGCCGCTAGCCCTTCCAATCATGCCGTCCTGATCGATTTCGCATCGATCGAGGCATACAAGACCAACCCGCTTATCACGATCCAGAAATCGATGGCGGTGTTGGGCGAATTTTCACCGCAGGTGCTGGTCCTGAAAGGTACGGGACGCATCGCCCGGCTGGACTCCCGAGAGCCCGACTATGTGCAGGAGATGATCTGGGACGAATATACTAGGACGTTCCCGCTCCACGCGGCATCGATCCCGTTCATCAGCCTCAACGAGACGAACATGGTCGAAAGCAGCCTGATGCTCCACGAAAAGGCCCTAGACATTCTCGCGCTCCAGTCGCCGGAAAAGTTTCGGGAGTTTCATGAGATATTCGCAGCGCTCTATTCCAAGGATGATATCCGTAACCTGCGCAAAGGCATTTTGACACAGGAGATGCTCGGGACTCTACTCGAGACCGCCGTCGTGGGCGCTGCTTACCTCCTCGAAGAGGAATGTCGCTTCCACACGCATGACTATTTCGACGTGCTCAACGATTTCGCGGTCCGCCAGGTGCTGGCGCGTCTGCTGCTCAACCAGCGGTGGATATTGGACGGGCGACCGGCGCTGGACGATGAGAGGCTTCTGAACGACCAGGTGGACTCGATCTTCGTAACCTATGCCACTTACTTCAACGGCATGATGACGGGAGATCAAGGCTCCTCGCGACTGCACGGCGAGCTTCGCAGCCTGCTTTCGACCTTTTCGAAGAATGACGAAGCCCTGATCCTGCCGCCGGCCTATCAGACTCCATCGCGCTGATGCGAGGTTTTGGCCGCCTATTCGGCATGGCTCGAACGTCCGCCCGCGTCTGCGGCTGGCGAGCGTGCGAGATCGTTATGCCGATTGCCCGGCAGTTGGCTTATTCGGCGATGACGCTGCCCGAAGCCGACCAGCTCTTGTCGCCCACCGCTGAATAATCGGTCGGCAGGCCGTCGAGCCGCTCCATCCGCCGCACGCTGTTGGCATCCACCAGTGCCTTGTCAAGCGGCGTGGTGAGTACATTGTTCGTGAGCGTATATTTGGCTGCTAGACGGTCCACGGGAGCCAGTGCTGTCGTGTCGACCGTGCCGCCGCCCTGATAGAGATCGGTAAATTGCCGGCGTGGAGCGAAGCGGCAAAGCGACAGCTATTGATTGTTCACGTTTCGCGGCGCAAATCGTTCAATGTCGGCTATCTCTAAATTACGGCTTGAAGCGGAAGTTCCGCAATTGATGACGTGGACGGCTCTCCAACGCCCCGCGGTATAGTCCGCGGGATGAGCTGGAAGGAGAGCTACGATGGAGAAGATTGCAACAGTCGGGTTGGATATCGCGAAGTCGGTGTTTCAGGTCCACGGCGTTGATGCTGCAGGCGAAGTGGTGGTGCGCAAGCGCCTGAGCCGGGCGCGCGTGATTCCGTTCTTTGCGAAGCTGCCGCGATGTCTGGTCGGCATCGAGGCCTGCAGCAACTCTCATCACTGGGCCCGCGAGTTGATCGCGCTGGGGCATGATGTTCGACTGATGCCGGCGCAATATGTGAAGCCCTATGTGAAGCGCGGCAAGAACGACGCTGCCGATGCCGAGGCGATCTGCGAGGCGGTAACGCGGCCGACGATGCGGTTCGTGACGGTGAAGACCCCGGAGCAGCAGAGCGTGATGATGCTTCACCGGGTCCGCCTGATGCTCAACCGCCAGCGCACTCAGCTGTCGAACGCGACGCGGGCCCATATGTCGGAGTTCGGGATCGTGGCGCCGGTGGGGCGCATTGGGCTCGAGCACCTGCTGGCGATAGTCGCCGACAAAGATGACGAGAGCATCCCACCCGATGCCCGGCTCTGCCTGGAGATGCTCGGGGCGCAGCTCGCCATCGTGAAGGAACAGATCCTCGAGAATGACCGGCGCATCCGTGCGAGTGCGCGCGACACAGAAGTCGGGCAGCGGTTGATGGAGATTCCCGGCATCGGACCGCTGCTTGCCAGCGCCTTTGTTGCCAGTGTCGGCGACCCCGGTATTTTCAAGACGGGGCGCGACCTCGCCGCGTGGATAGGCCTGGTCCCTCGGCAGAACTCCAGCGGAGGGAAGGAGCGGCTCGGCGGCATATCGCGTGCGGGCAACCAATATCTGCGCCAGATGCTCGTCGTCGGTTCGATGGCCGTCATCCGCCATGCTGAACGACACGGCACCAAACGGCCGTGGCTCATCGAACTGATGAAGCGTCGCGCGAAGAAAATTGCAGCTGTGGCGCTAGCTAACAAAACCGCCCGCATGGTCTGGGCACTGATGACGAGCGGAGAGCGCTACCGCGAACCGCAGGTCGCGCACGCATAAGAGATCAGGCGCCGAACTTGGCGTCGCCGAGGTTGGGAAGGGCAGATAGGAGCTGATGCACAAAGCCGGTTGAAACCGCCGGATCAGGAAAACCCATTTTGGCCGGTGCACCTCGAGTGCGAGCAATTGGTCGGGACCCGATCCGCGCGAAAGGCATCATGGCCAGCGGCGCATGACAAGGCCGCATCACAGGCCGGACACATGGCTGCACCAACCAGCAGGTCGCATCACATCCAGAAACCACTTGCCAACGGAGGGCCGTCCACACACGGCCATTCTGGCTGGCTCCGCGCTAAAACCGTCGGGTGCCGGCTCCCCAGTCTCCCAAGTCGCACTGTCCGGAGAAATTGGTCTGCGCCGCGATGGAGATTTGGCCGGTGCGGCGGTCGACGGTGAGCTTCGGCTTGTTCATTCCGTTGAGCCGATAGCTCGCAGTAATCCGGTCGCGCGTGACGACAAGGTTGTCGAGGTCCCACCAACCATTGTCGCCGCCCGAGTGAAACGGTGGCACCATTTTTGATCCGAGATGGATGCGCCCGGCGTTGCCGAAAAGTTCGATCTGGACGTCGCTGTTGAAGCCCTGGGCGCTGTTCCCGACCTGGTTGCTCCATTCCCATTTATGGGTCCAGGGGTTCCAGCTGTACGTGGGCTTGGACGTAACCGTCGGGCGAGTTCCTGCGCCATAGCAGACCAGCACGAGCGAATTCGGATCACGATAGCCGGGCTCTGGTTCGCGGTCGTCATGATCGACGGCCGGCGCCGGCGCATGGGAGCCTCCCGTGCCGCAATTCTCCGCGGGAACAGAGGTGATCGCGGCATAGCGGCCGTCGGCGGTAGATACGGAAATGCATCGGTTCAGACGCGCATTCCACCAGAAGGTGAACCGCTGATCCCTCACGACATTTGACTGTCGGGCTTCGTAGCCCCGCGAGAGAAGCTGGGTCTCGCCGCCAGCGCCGCGGGCCCCGACCAGATCAGCGACATCAGCGGGCGCTTGTGCGCTGGCAACGGCAGGGAATAGGGAAAAGACCGATACTAGGGAGAGGGCGAGACGCATAGCAGGCTCCTTTCGATGGTGGCGGACTAGCCCCGCAATGATCATATCATCCGACGACTGCCTTACGAAGTGATGACTCGTTGGCTGGCGAGCGCCACGTACGGATTTAAAGGAGCTCGGCCGAAAGCCGACGGTCGGAAACCGGCCAATCCCTCAGTATTCGCAGCATCCTCGGGGTTTGCCGCTACAGGTCGTGAGCTAAAGAATGTCGAACATGTGCAGGGCGAGCCACAGCAAGGACAGGCCGGCAAGGGCGCCCAGAAACCAGCCTTCTTTGCGCATTCCCCCTCCGATCTCCGGCTACTTGTGACACCTGCAACCGTGGTTGTCATAATTCAAGCGCGATGATGTCGGCGTCTATCTGGTCTATCGAATTAAGCCTTAAGGACTAGATCGCAGCCCTTGACCATTTGCGGCGGGGATGATGCACTCCTTGCAGGGGGACAAGGTGCGCATTCTGATCGTCGAAGACAATGCGCGGATAGGCGCTTTGACGGCCGAAGGTCTTTCGGCGATGGGGTTCTGCTGCGATATTGCGCCGACGCTCGCCGAAGCCTCGGAGTTGCTGGCAGCGACCACCTATGACGTCGTGGTGCTCGATCTCGGCATGCCCGATGGCGACGGGAGGGCGTGGCTGATGGTCGAGCGAGCGCATGGTCTTGCAACGCCGGTGATCATGCTGACCGCGCGCTCCGCGCTGGGGGACCGTATCGATGGCCTTGATGCCGGCGCTGACGATTATCTGATCAAGCCATTCGCCGTCGAGGAACTGGCTGCCCGCGTGCGAGCGCTTCTGCGCCGGCCTGGCGCACGTTCGAGCGCGCGGCTTTCCGTTGGTCTGATCGAGTTCGACACAATTGCAAGGACGGGCACCTGCTGTGGAGAGCCATTGCATCTCAGCCAGCGCGAGGCCGCGCTGCTCGAGCTGATGATGGTCAAGGCGGGCAGCGTCGTCAGCCGCGACCAGATCGAGGCGTCGCTCTATCCTTTCGACGATCCGGTGACGCCCAATGCCATCGAGGTGCTGATGTCGCGGGTCAGGAAAAAGCTGGCGACGCTGGGTGTGCACGATCAACTCGTCACGCTGCGCGGCGTCGGCTACCTGATGATCGAGCCGGTGGGCGGATGACGGGCGGGCGATCGATCATTGCGGAGCTGCGCTCCGGCTTTGCGTGGATGGCGGCGGCCGGCAGTATCGTGCTCGCCGCTTTTCTGGTCGTCGATTTCGAACTGCTCCAAGTGGAAATCCGCGCAACATACGGTCACATCGGTATCGCGCACGAGGTTATCGACCATGTGATATTTCCGATCATCGTCCTGCTCGCGCCCCTTGCGATCGCAACCAGATGGCTGATCGGCCGCGCGCTTCGCCCGCTTCACGACGCGGCCGACCTCATTCACCAGGCAACGGGCCGGGAACGGGGTTTTCGCGTTAGGCTTGCCGATTTTCCGACCGAAGCCCTGCCCTTTGCCGAGGCGGTCAATGCGCTGCTATCGCGGCTCGACGATGCCGCGCGTCGACAAGAGGGATTTGCCGCCGACGTCGCGCATGAGTTGAAGACGCCGCTGGCGGTTGCGATGCTCGAACTCGAACGGCTCAAGACCGCCGATACCGACCGGGTGATCGCCGATCTGACGGCGATGAACCGGCTGGTCGAACAGTTGCTCGTCCTGGCGCAGCTTGATGCCTATGCGGCAGCACCGCAGCCGTTCCGGCCTATCGATCTTCGGGATTCGGCGCTGGAGGCGATCAAGCTTTGTGCCGTCGATGCGGCGCAGAAGGGCGTGGCGCTCGCTTACCGGGACGAAGGCGCCTCGCCGGTCATGGGCCGTATAGAAGCCGTGACAGCGGCGCTGCGCAATCTGGTCGAGAACGCAGTCAGAGTAACAGCGGCGGGCGGAGAGGTGATCATCATTCGCGGGCCGGGGCCGACGATCCGGGTGGCGGACGGCGGGGCCGGGATCGCCCCGGACCGGCTGCTGGCCTTGTCGGACCGTTTCCGGCGCGGCGAACATGCCAGTTTTGGCGGCGCCGGCTTAGGCCTGTCGATCGTTGCGCGGATCATGGAAGTTCATGGCGGAACGATGGGTTCGCATCCCGATGAGCCGTCGATCGAGCTGGATTTCGGAGCGATTGTAGCATCCTGAGACAGGTCCAGGCTTCGTAAGCTTTCTGTCAGCAAAATCCGATAGAATAGGACGCGAAGGATTCGGTGGGGGCCGAACCTCGCGACGGACTAGCTCAAGAAAAAATAAGGCGAGCGGCTATCCGGCGTTCACAGCGGGTCGCAACCGTTGATGGACTGTGGGGGAAATATCTTGTCGGCTGTATTGACGGCGCTGGTTTGGGAACGGCAATTGCTTTGCCGGAGCGGTCTCGCTTCCATTGTCCGGCGCGAATTCGGAAACATCGAGGTCGCGACTGCGAGCGACGCCGATCAGGCGCTGGCCTGGCTGGCGGCGACCCAAGCGCATGGCTTGCTGATTCTCGATGGCGGAATCGACCTCGCGTCCGTCGTCCCCGGGGGCATTCGCGAATTGCGTCATCGCTACCCGTGGCTCGCTTTGGTCGTCGTGGACTGGCGGCGCGACCGTGACGTCGTGCTCCGTGCAATAGGCGAAGGCGCGCATGGCTTCATTCCGAAGGATATGGAGCAGGATGAAATGCTCCAGGCCTTTCGGCAGGTCATGGCGGGGCAGGTTTACGTTCCGCCGATCGTCAGCGACGTCGATGCGGAAATGCCAGTATCCAGCTCTTCTTGTTCGGCCCAGGCTTCGATCACCAGCCTGACCGAACGCCAGCGCGAAGTTCTGACCCATATGTCGATGGGCAAATCGAACAAGGAAATCGCCCGGTCGCTCCGTATTTCCGAAAGCACGGTCAAAGTGCATGTGGCGGCCGCCTTCCGCCTCCTCGGCGTTCGCAATCGCGTCGGGGCCGTGGCGATGATTCAGGACCGGGGCGCGGCACCGGCGTTCGTGCGCGACCCACAGCTCGTCGAGCGCCAGGCGTATGAGCCACGCAAGCGCGCTTTCGGCTAAAGCATCCATAACCAAGATTGAGCTGCGCGATCGGGACTGCTCGTTCATCGCGCCGAAGCCAAAGCCGAAAGTATTAGATAATCCCGACGGCCCGATAATACCGAGGACTCATGGAATCCCATTTTGGGCTAATACCGAAAGCCCAATCGACTCCGGACCCCACTTTTTCTTAAGCTTTCATTAAGTCGTCGGGCGAGTCCATCGACTCGCGATGTTCGGCAACTGCTGGCGGGGCCGCACCAGCTCTATGTGCAACCTTTCGTCCGCGCGAATTCTGCGGATGAGGCCGCTCGCGCCTGGTTCGCGGGGAGGCAGGACCGGAGACGTGGCATGGTAAAGCTGACTCAACATGACCTCAATTTCATCCTCGACCAGATCGAGCTTGCCGAGGAGCATAACCGGCTGGTGCAGGAAGAGGGGATGGACCCGGGTGAGGCGCTGCGCCTGCTCGTCGACAATCCGCTCCTTCCCAACGGACTGCGCACCGTCGACGGCAGCTTCAACAATCTTGTCCCCGGCCGCGAGCTTTGGGGCGCGTCGGGTGAGGCCTTTCCCCGGCTGACGACGCTGAACTGGGTCAACGAAAGCGACGATTCGATCATCTTCGGGGCGGGATCGCCGGGACAGATTACCTTCACCGACGGCAATTACGGCGAGAACGGGCCGCCTTCGGGCCCGGGCGGCCTTGGCGGCGGAACGCTGGTGGACGCCGATCCGCGCACCATTTCCAACCTGATCGTCGACCAGACGCTGAACAATCCGGCGGTCATCGCCGCGGCGCTCCGCCTCGCGGGGCATCCCGAAAGCGAGATCATGGACGGCATCACCGCGATCCGGACGGCGATGCAGGCGCATCCTGATGCACTGGAGGCACTGGCGGGAGCCAATCTGGCGCTGACCGACGCCCAGGCAGCCTATAACCAGGCGGTCGCGAACCTGATTGCCGAAACCGATCCGGCAGCCATTCCCGCCCTCATCACGGCGGTCTCCGCCGCCGCGACGGCGCAGGCGGAGGCGCAGGTCGCCGTCACAACCGCAGAAGATGCGGTGGAGGTCGCCCAGGGCGTGCTTTCGGCGACACTCGACGACTATGGCGTCGAAATGGACGGCAACAGCGTCCTCTTGCGCAACGTGTCGCCCGACGAGGGGCTGTCAGCGTCTTACAACGGCTGGTTCACGCTCTTCGGCCAGTTCTTCGATCACGGCCTCGATCTCGTCTCCAAGGGGGGCAATGGCACGGTCTATATTCCGCTCCAGCCCGACGACCCGCTCTATGACCCCGACAGCCCGCACACCAATTTCATGGCGATGACGCGCGCCACGGTCGGGGAGGGCGCGGGTAACGTGACCACGCCCTGGGTCGATCAAAACCAGACCTATACATCGCATGCCTCGCATCAGCTGTTCCTGCGCGAATATGAAATGGTCGGCGGCAAGCCCGTCTCGACCGGCCATCTGCTCGAGGGCGATCGCGGCATGGCGACCTGGGCCGATGTCAAGGAACAGGCGCGCACGATGCTGGGCATCGAGTTGACCGATGCCGACGTCACACAGGTCCCGGTCTTCCGGATGGACCCCTATGGTGAATTCATCCGCGGTCCCAACGGCTTGCCCCAGATTCTCGCGGCCTTCACGCCCGACGGCGAACCCATCTATGTCGAGGGCAACATCGCGAGCCCGATCAACCCGTCGGCGATCGAGCTTCCCGTCGGCACGGTGATCATGGGGTCGGGTGGGACCGAGATTACGATCGAGGCGGGCCAGACCGTTTCGGCGGCGCGCACCGGCAATGCCTTTCTCGACGATATCGCCCATGCGGCGGTGCCGGTCCTCGCGGACGGCGTGCTTCAGCAGGATACCGATGATGCCGTCGGCTATTCGGGCGGCTTCAACACGCGCGGGCAGCAGACGCAATATGACGATGAACTGCTCGACGCGCACTACATCACCGGCGACGGGCGCGGGAACGAGAATATCGGCCTGACTGCGGTTCACCACGTCTTCCACTCCGAACACAACCGGCAGGTCGAAGAGATCAAGAAGACGGCATTCGAATCGGGCGACCTCGCCTTCCTCAACCAATGGCTCGCCGTCGATGTGACGAGCATTCCCGCGACGATGGACGGGCTGGCTTGGGATGGCGAACGCCTGTTCCAGGCGGCGCGCTTCGCGACCGAAATGCAGTATCAGCACCTCGTCTTCGAAGAGTTCGCGCGCAAGATCCAGCCCGACGTGGACATCTTCCTCGTCGAACCCGATGTCGAGCTCAATCCGGCAATCTTCGCCGAGTTCGCGAACGTCGTCTATCGCTTTGGCCATTCGATGCTGAACCAGACGGTCGATCAGCAGAATGCGGATGGCAGCGTCACCAATATGGAATTGTTCGACGCCTTCCTCAACCCGCTGGCTTTCGGATCGGACACGGTCAATCATCGCGAAGCCGCGGCCGCGATCGTGCGCGGGATGACGATGCAGGTCGGCAACGAGATCGACGAATTCGTCACCGACGTGCTGCGCAATCAACTCGTCGGCATCCCGCTCGACCTCGCCGCGCTCAACATCGCGCGGGGCCGCGACACCGGCATGCCGACGCTCAACCAGGCCCGGGCGCAGTTTCAGGACATGGCAACCGGCGACACGCTGCTGCGTCCCTATACCAGTTGGACCGACTTCGCGCTCAACATGCGTAATCCCGAATCGGTGATCAACTTTATTGCGGCCTATGGCACGCACGCGACGATCACTGCCGAAACGACGATTGAGGGCAAGCGCGACGCCGCGATGGCGCTCGTCTTCGGCGGCGAGGGCGCGCCGGGCGACCGGCTCGACTTCCTCAACGCGACCGGAGCCTATGCGGGCGGCAGCCTTGGCGGGCTCAACGACGTCGACCTGTGGATCGGTGGCCTGGCCGAAAAGAAGATGGCGTTCGGCGGCATGCTGGGATCGACCTTCTCCTTCGTGTTCCAGATGCAGATGGAAAATCTGCAGGATTCGGATCGCTTTTATTACCTGTCGCGCACGCAGGGCCTCAATCTGCTGACCGAGCTCGAAAACAACTCGCTCGCGAAGATGGTCAAGAAGAATACCGACCTCGACGGCTTTGCGCTGCCGGCGGACATCTTCTCGACCCCCGATCACATCCTGTACATGGATCATAACAAGCAGATGGCGATGACCGGGATCGACGATCCCGCGCACGAAAATGCGGTGCTGCAGGGTATCTCCAGCCTCGTCGAGCGCCGCGACGTCGACGGCGACGGGGTGGCGGAATATATCCGTTATAACGGGCTCGACCATATCGTCATCCAGGGCACAGGCGCCAACGACCATATCGTCGCGGGCGGCGGGGACGACACTGTCTGGGGCGAGGATGGCGACGACCGCATCGAAGCCGGTTACGGCGTCGACAGCATCAACGGCGGTGCGGGCGACGACATCATCACCAGTTCCGGCACCGACATCGGCGCGATCTCGGTGTTGAAGGGCGAAACCGGCAACGACGTCATCGTCGACGGCACCGGCATGTCGCTGATCTTCGGCGGTGCGGGCAAGGACTATCTCGTCTCGGGCTTCGATGACGGGGAAATCCGCGGCGGTCTGGACGACGACCTCATCTATGGCGGCGACGGCATCGGCGCGCTGTTCGGCAACGAGGGTGACGACTGGGTCGAGGGCGGCGCTGGCTTCGACTATATCGCGGGCGACAATGGCGAGCTGTTCTTCAACTCGACGATCATCGGCCACGATGTGCTCAACGGCGGGCAGGGCGATACCGATTATGACGCCGATTCGGGCGACGACATCATGTTCGCCGGCGAGGGGATCCAGAAGAATATCGGCATGTGGGGCCATGACTGGGTGACCCATCAGGGCCAGTCGAGCGGTGTCGACGCCGACATGCGCGTCGACATCTTCACGACGCTGCCGAACGAGGTGCTGCGCGACCGCTTCAGCCAGGTCGAGGCGCTGTCGGGCTGGAACGGCAACGACGTGCTGCGCGGCGACGACCGCACCGGCGCCGATGCCGAGGGCGGCACGACGGTCGATCCGACGCCCGAGACGGGTTTCCGCTACAATGAGCTCAACCAGGCGGGGATCGACCGGATCGCCGGATTGTCGGAGATCATCACGCCCGACCTGATGCAGACGCTGCCCTATTGGGCGACCGGATCGTGGGAGAATGGTGCGACCGGTATCACCGAGGCGGTCTTCGTCGGCGGCAATATCCTGCTCGGCGGCGGCGGCAGCGACACGATCGAGGGCCGAGGCGGCGACGATGTGATCGACGGTGACCGCTATCTCAGCGTCAAGCTGACCGGCGTCACGAAGGACGGTATCGAATTCAGCGTCACCAGCATGGAAGATTCGGTCACGCTGGGCGGCGTGACCAGGTCGCTGACGAGCTGGATGAGCGAAGGCCGGATCAACCCGGGCGCGATGGAGATCGTCCGTGAGATCCTATCCGACGACAGCGGCGAGGACACCGCCGTCTTCTGGGACGTGCTCGAAAATTACGCGATCACGAGCAACGGCAACGGCGGGCTGCGCATCGAACATGTCGACCAGACCGGCGGCGCGATCGACCCCGTCACCGGGCGCAATCGCGAATCCGACGGTATCGATCAGGTCTATAATGTCGAATGGCTGCAGTTCGGCGACCAGCGGATTTCGACCGCGGGGCTGATCAACACGCCCGCGACCGGTGCGCCGGTGATCAGCGATCTCACCCCGACCGAGGGCCAGACCCTGACCGTGAATACCAGCGCGATCGCGGATGAAAACGGGCTCGGCGCGTTCAGCTACCGCTGGCAGGTTTCGAGCGATAATGGAGCGACCTGGAATAATATCCTGGCTAGCGGGACGGGGGCGTCCTTTACGCCGACCGACGGCATTCTCGGGATCGGTGGTCAGGTTGGCGGGTTGCTCCGCGTCAGCGTCAGCTTCACCGACGGTGCGGGGCATCAGGAGACGCTGGTTTCCGCGCCGACCGGTGTCGTGGGTGACAATTGGGACGCGGTTCCCTTCCTCGGCAACACGTTCAACGGTACCGCCGGCGACGATATCGCCGACGGCACGAGCGGCCTGTTCGGGGCCGGGGCCAACGACACGCTCAACGGCAATGGCGGCAACGACATTTTGAACGGTGCGGGCGGAAACGACACGCTGAACGGCGGGGCGGGCGACGACCGGCTCGACGGCGGCGCGGGAACCGACGTCGCGGTCTTTGCCGGCAATGTCGCCAATTTCGCGCTGGCGTCGAACGGCACCAATCTGGTCGTGACCGACCTGACGGGCGCCGAAGGCACCGACACGCTGAGCACGATCGAAACGCTGCGCTTTGCCGGTGCCAACTATAGCGTGGTGGCGGGGACTGCGGCAAACAATGCCAATCTCAACGGCGCGGCAGGCGCTGGCGGGTCGCAGGCGGTGTTCGGCTTTGCCGGCACCGACTCGCTCAACGGCGGCGCGGGCAACGATCTGCTCGTTGGCGGTCAGGGCAATGACACGGTAAACGGCGGGGCGGGCAACGACACCGCCTATTGGTCGGTCGGCGATGGCCGTGACTTCATCGATGGCGGGGCGGACACCGACACGGTCAAGGTCGTGGGCGATGCGAGCGCGGAAACCTTCCGCATCTATTCGCGCGCTGCGGCGCTGGCAGCAGGCCTCACGGGGCTAAACGCTAATGCCGAGATCATCATCACGCGCAACGGCACCACCAACGCCGACATCATCGCCGAACTCGACAATGTCGAGGAAATCGTGATCAACGGCCGCGGTGGCGGCGATACCTTCCTCCCGATCGGCGACTTCGCTCCGACCAGCCTGTCGACCAGCACAATCACGATCGAGGGCAGCGACGGCGACGACGTCGTCGACATCGGCGCGCTCCAGTCGGCGCACCGCGTCGTGTTCAAGTCGAGCGGGGGCAATGACGTCATCCTGGGCCAGATGCGCGATCAGGATCGCTTCGAACTCGCCGACGGCAAGACCATCGACGATTATACCGCGACCGAAAATGCCGACGGCAGCACGACGCTGTCGACCGAAGGGCACAGCGTGACCTTCTTTGGCACCACCGCCAACGCGGGAGGTGTGTCGGCTTCGGATGACGACGATCACGATCACGATGACGACGACGACGATGCGCCGGCGCCCTCACACGCCGATACGCCGATCGGGACCGCCGGGCACGATGTGCTGAAGGGCGGGTCGGGCGACGACGTTATCCGTGGCCGCGGCGGCGATGACGCGCTTTCGGGCGGCTCGGGTGACGACGAGCTCGACGGCGGTGGCGGCGACGATGTGCTTTCGGGCGGGTCGGGCGACGATCTGCTCGCGGGCGGCGGCGGCGACGATGTGCTCGGCGGCGGATCGGGCGACGATCGGCTCGACGGCGGCGCGGGCGACGACGTGATGACGGGCGGTAGCGGGGACGACGTCTTCGTCTTTGGCGAGGGCGACGATCGGGTGACCGATTTCGACGTCGATGACGATGTGATCGACCTTAGCGCCCTTGGCATCACCGCGGACAATTTCGCGGCGCGGGTCGCGATGGCCCAATCAGGCGACGGCGCGATCCTGCGCATCGACGGGCATTCGATGACGTTCGACGCGATGACCGCCGGCGACCTCGCGGGTGCGTCCTTCCGCTTCGCCGGGGGCGCCGTGGGCAATGCGCCGCTCGCCGCGCCCGCGGAAGGCGGCACGCCGCCGCCCGCCGATCCCGCTCCCGCTCCCGCCCCGCAGGCGCATAGCCGCTGGCTGGATCCGGTTCGCGATTGGTGGATCGATCGCGCCGACATGGTCCGCAACGACTGGGATTATGTCTGAAGTCCCCCGGGGACCCGGATCGGCTCAGCCGGTCCGGGTCTTTCCTTTCGCTTGAACAAGATCGTCAGAAGAAAAGGGGGAGGGTCATGCGTCACGATCCCGCTGTTCCGGTTCCGATCAAGGCGGCCTTCGCGGCGTGCCGCCGGCATTTCCTCGCGGCGGCGCTGTTCAGCGCGCTGGTCAACATCCTCTATCTGGCGCCGACCATCTATATGATGCAGGTCTACGACCGCGTCGTGCCGACGGGCGGGGAACTGACGCTGTTCTGGATCACCGTCATCGTCGGCATATCGATCGCCTGCCTCAGCGCGCTCGACATGGTGCGCAGCCGGCTGATGCTGCGCGCCTCGCTGCGGCTCAATCGCCAACTCGCGGCGCCGATCCTCGACCGGCTGCTCGCGCGGGCCAAGGGGAGCGGAGATCCGGGCGCCGCTCAGGCGATGCGCGATTTCGACAATTTTCGCGGCGCGGTCGCCAGCCCGGCCGCGATCGCGCTGTTCGATATTCCCTGGACGCCGCTCTATTTCATCGTCGCCTTCCTCATCCATCCGCTGCTCGGGATGATCATCCTTGGCGGCGGCGTCATTCTCCTCGGCCTCGCGCTGCTCAACGAACGCGCGACCAGGCGCTCGGCCGCCGACGGGCACCGCGCGATGGCGCTGGCCTATGCGGGACAGGAAGCGATGTTCGACAAGGCCGAGATTGTGCGCGCGCTCGGCATGCGTCGCGCGATGGTCGCGCGCCAGATCGCCGATCGCCGCGCCGGGCTCGAGGCGAGCGCGGCGACGCAGTTCGTCGCCTCGCGCTATTCGGGCCTCGTCAAATTCGCGCGCATGTTCATGCAGTCGCTCGCGCTCGGCGCCGGGGCCTATCTGGCGATCCACGCTGAGATTTCGGTCGGCGCGATCATCGCGGCCTCGGTGCTGCTCGCGCGCGCTCTCCAGCCGATCGAACAGATGGTGCAGGCGTGGCCCTCGGTGGGCCAGGCGCGTCAGGCGAAGGCGTCGGTCGAGGCGCTGTTCCGCGATACCGACGATCTGGTCGGCGAGCGCCTCATTCTTCCCGCGCCCGAGGGCTATGTCGAACTTGCCAACGTCCTGCTGCGCACCCCCGACAACAGCGCGCTGATCCTGCGCGGCGTCTCGACCTGGATCATTCCCGGCGAAGTGCTCGGCGTGATCGGTCCGTCGGGCGCCGGCAAGACGACGCTCGCGCGCATCGCGGCGGGCGCGATCCCGCCCGACGGCGGCGAAGTCCGGATCGACGATGCTCAATATAGCGACTGGGACGGCGAGCGGCTCGCCGCCCATATCGGCTATCTGCCGCAGGATCCGACCCTGCTTCCCGGGACGATCGGCGACAATATCTCGCGCTTCGCCGCCGCGCGCGGCGAGCATGCGGCCGACATCGACCACAAGGTGACGCGCGCCGCGATATCGGCGGGCATCCACGACATGGTCCTGCACCTGCCGGGCGGATATAATGCGCGGATCGGCGACGGGGGGCTGCGGCTGTCGGGCGGACAGGCGCAGCGCGTCGCGCTGGCGCGCGCGCTCTATGGCGATCCCAAGATCCTGATCCTCGACGAGCCCAACGCCTCGCTCGACAGCCAGGGCGAGGAAGCCCTGGGCGATGCGATCGCCGCCGCGAAGGCGCGCGAGGCCGCCATCATGATCGTCACCCACCGTCAGGCGGCGCTCCGCGATGCCGATCGGCTGGCGGTGATGAAGAACGGGATCATCGAACATCAGGGGCCGCGCGAACAGGTGATCGAACAGCTCAAACAGAGCGCCGCGCGCGCGGCCGCCAATGTCGTGAAGATGCAGAGGGGCAAAAAGCCATGAACGCGATGAGCTTCGGCGACGACCTCCACGGCGCACCGCTGCCGGTCGAGGCGATCGATTCGTCGAAACGCGAGATCAGAGTGGGCCTGCTCGTCGCCGGCGCCTTCTTTGTCGGCCTGCTCGGCTGGGCGGCGCTGACCCCGCTCGACGCGGGGGCGCTCGCGCAAGGGTCGGTCTCGGTCGCGGGCAACCGGCAAGCGGTCCAGCACAAGGACGGCGGCATCGTCACGGCCTTGATGGTGGCCGAAGGGAGCGAGGTGCGCCGCGGCGACGTGCTGCTCAAGATATCGGCGTCCGACGTCGTCGCGGCCGAGCGCGGGTTGACGGGCGAGATCGTCGCGCTGCTCGCGCAGCGTGCGCGGCTGATCACCGAGCGCGACGGGGCGGGCAGCATCGCCGAACCGGTCGAGTTTTCGAGCTTCCTCGCCGGCGACCGCGCGCTCGCCGACGAAGCGATGCGCGGGCAGCGCCTGCTGTTCGACGCGCGCCGGCGGTCGAACGCGACCGAACGCGCCATGCTGGGCCAGCGGGTCGCTCAGCATAGCCGGCAGATCGTCGGTTATGGCGCGCAGATCGAATCGAACCGCATCCAGCAGCGGCTGATCCACGAGGAACTGACGGGGCTACGCACTCTGTCCGCGCGCGGCTTCGTGTCGACGAACCGGCTGCGTGCGATCGAGCGCAGCGCGGCGCAGCTCGACGGCGATTTCGGCGCGCTCAACTCGGACGTCGCGCGGCTGGAGGAAGCGATCGGCGAATCGCGCCTCCAGATGGTGTCGATGGACCGCCGCACGCTCGAGGAAGTCGCCACCCAGCTTCGCGAGGTCCAGGTGCGGCTCGACGAATTGCAGCCGCGCCTGTTCGCGACGCGCGAGCGCCTGACGCAGTCGGTGGTGCGCGCGCCGGCGAGCGGGCGCGTGGTCGGCCTGAAGATATTCACCGTCGGCGGCGTCGCCGCGCCGGGCGACGTGCTGATGGAGATCGTTCCGAAGAATAAGGCGCTGGTCGTGCTGGCGAAGGCGTCGCCCAACGACGCCGACGACCTGTCGCCCGGAATGGAAACGCAGGTGCGCTTTTCGGGAATCCAGGAACGCAGTCTACCGATCCTGATGGGCAAGATCAGCAAAGTGTCGGCCGACAGTTTCGAGGACAACCGGACGGGCCTGGATTATTTCGAGATCGAGGTGATGGTGCCGCCGGCCGAGATGCAGAAGATCGCGGCGCTGCGCGGTAACAATGGTCTACGGGCGGGTATGCCCGCCGAGGTGATGGTCCCGCTGCGTAAACGTACCGCGCTCGAATATCTGTTCGAACCGCTGACCCAAACCTTGTGGAAGGCCGGCCGCGAACATTAGAAAGATTTCCAAACGTCCGCTTTCGAGCTTTTCCGCTTAAGAGCAGACTGACTGCTACCGGCCAGTATCAGCGGTTGCGGAGGCCGCTGGGCTCTAATTCGGATGGATGAAGGCTTGGGTCATATCAGGCCGACTTTAAATCGGAAACGCTCTTAAATTGAGAACTTCATCCGACGATTACCAGCATGGCCTAACTGACGTTCAACAACAGTGGTCCGTCGGGATTCTCTTGCCGTTCCCGCGCTCGAAGGCGAGCAATCGGTATTGTCGGTGGGGGCCTAGATTAGTCGCACTTGGGAAAACGAGCTGCGGTCGCATGATCCACTGCCGGACCCGCACTATGGAGCTGGACGTGCTACTCATCCGTCGAAGGCGAGTGCGCCTGTGAGATCGCCCGGTGGCGGCTCACCGGCGGCGACCATCGCGCGCTCGCGTTCGACCAATCCTGGCAGCTTTTTCAGCCCGAAGCGTCGTGTGAGGAAACGCGCGATGGAGCCGGTGTCATAGATCGTGTGATCGACTTCCCCGCGGCGCGCATGGGGAGAGACGATGATCGCGGGAATACGCGTCCCGGGGCCCCAGCGATCCCCTTTGGGCGGCGCGACATGGTCCCACCACCCGCCATTTTCGTCGAAGGTGACGATGACGAGCATTTTTTCCCATTGCGGGCTGTTGCGCAATGCGTTGATCACACCTGCGATATGGCGGTCGCCGGCATCGACATCCGAATAGCCGGCGTGCATATTGAGGTTGCCCTGCGGCTTGTAATAGCTGACCGCGGGTAAGCGCCCGGCCTCGACGTCCGCCAGGAACCTGTTGGTCCGCGCCGTTTCGCCGTGACCGCCATCGCGCAAGTGCCGGTCGCGCTTAGCCGTGCCGGGAGCAAACTGCACGAAATAGTTGAGCGGCTGATGGTGAGGTTGGAAGTTGGGCCGCGAGGGAAATTCCGCGTCGGTGCCGTGCCCGGCGAGCGCCGCGCCCCAGCCGCCGGCGTACCACGCCCAATCGACCCCGCGGGCCGCGAGCATGTCGCCGATCGTGTCGTGGCGTTGGGGCGGGAGCGTCCTGGCGCTGGACCAGTCCGTAAACCCTGGCCGCGTGGCATCGAGTTCGTAGCTCGGAGCATAGGGCGGCATCATCGTGTTGACCGCGTAGAAATCGGGCGTCAGCGAATTGGGCACGAAGTGCACCGGCCCCTCCATCGCGCTGGCTGGCGATTGGGCGGTCTGTCCGGGACGGATGCCGCGCGGGTCGCTGTCGTCCAGCACGGTGATGCGTCCCTTCGCCGGGCTGGTGTCGGCGTTCGGATAATAAGGCGGATGGGCCGCGATCAGATATTGATGGTTGAGGAACGACCCGCCGAACGCGCCCATGAAGAAATTGTCGCACAAGGTGAATTCGCGTGCGATCTGCCACAGCCGAAGGTTGGCTGCATTGTCCGCATAATAGCCCATGACGAGCGCGCCGCTGTTACCCCACGCGACGAAGCCGTCATTGCGGCCGCCGTTGATCTGCAACTGGTTGTTGTAGAAGGCGTGGACCAGGTCGCGGGTCACCAGACCGTGCGGCAGCGGATCGCCTTCGGGCGTCGTGAGCGCGAACGGCGCATTGGCGAGCGGCGCATAGACTGTCTCGTCGCTCAGATATTCGCGGTGCTCGACGACCTGCCGGTGCGGCACCAGCCCTTCCCAGATCGGCGGCAATTGTTTCAGCACGCTGCCGTCGCGGTCACGCTGGAGATAGCGTTCGGGGCGCACCGCGGAAAGCGGCTGCTCGACCCCGGGAAAATCGCCGAACAGATTGTTGAAGCTGCGGTTCTCCGCATAGATGACCACCACCGTGTCGATGGCCTCGCGCAATGCCGCATTGGTGACCGGCTTGGCGGCGGGTGCCGCCGGTGGGGAGACGGCTCCCGCATCGCCGATTGCCGCAGCGCCCACCGCCGCGGCGAGGCCCCCAAGCAACAGGCGGCGCTCCGGGGAAAGCGGTTCGTCCGAACCGGGGGGATTCTCGTTCATCTCGTCTTCCTCATGCGGGGCCGCGGCGCCCTGTCTGACGTTTATCGGATTCGCTTGCGCTCGCCGCGCTCCTGCACCGGAAGCTGTTGGCCGGATCCGGGAACGAAGGGAAAGGGCATCGTTGCTGCATTATTTCTGGCGAGGGCCCACGACTCGTCTGTCGCCGGCAGGACGGGCGGCCCTGCGGCTGGGTGACGGAACCGGAAAACGGAAGTGAGATCGCCGAAGGTCTGGCGGCGCCACTCGCTGATATTGGGTTCGCGGACGCCGGTGATCAGCTCCAGGAATTGCAGGGTCGACGTATGGTCGAACGGCTGGCTGCACACCCAGCCACCGGCCGTCCAGGGCGATATGATGATGCACGGCACGCGAAAGCCGGCGCCGATCGGCACGTCGCCGACGAATTCATGCGGCGTTCCGGCCGGGGGCACGGGCGGCGCGACATGATCGAACAGGCCGTCATTCTCGTCATAGTTGAGGATGAAAACCGTCTTGGCCCAGACATCCGGGTTGGCGGCGAGTTCGTTGAGCCGGCGGGCGATGAAATCGGCGCCGGCGGCGGGCATATAATCGGGATGCTCGCACCCAACGGCGGAGGGCATCAGCCACGAGACGGTCGGCAGGCGGTCGTGGAGCACGTCATGCGCGAACCGGCCCTCGTCGGCGTCCGGCAACCCGCGCTGCGCCAGTTGCGAACCCGCGGGGGCGTTCCGGAATTGCGCGACATATTTGAATATGTTGTTGGGGCGTTTCCCCATCTCGCCATATTGATAGATGCGCCAGTCGATCCCGGCGTCCTGCAATCGTTCGGGGTAGGTTTTCCAGCGAAATCCGCCGGGCGGCATGATGTTTTCGATCACCGGCCCGCCGCCCGCCGCCTCCGGATCGAGCATGCCGGTCATATGATAGAACCGGTTCGGCCAGGTCGGTCCCATTACCGAGCAATGATAGGCGTCGCAGATCGTGAACGCCTCGGCCAGCGCATAGTGGAACGGGATATCCTCGCGCTTGAAATAGCCCATCGTATAGGGGCCATGGACGCCGTCTGCGGCGCGGTGAGCCGGCAGCCACTGATCCATCCTGCCGCCGTTCCACGCCTGATGTTGCACCGTCCAGGCATGGCTGGTGGAGGGCAGTTTCTGCGCGTTGGTCGAAAAACTGTCGAGGTGGAACGGCAGCAGATAGCCGTCGGGGCTCGCGGCATCGGGCTGGTGAAAGACGCTCCTGCCGGTGGAAAGCGTCAGGGCATCGGGATCGCCGAAACCGCGTACGCCCGAAAGCATGCCGAAATAATGATCGAACGACCGATTCTCCTGCATCAGCAGCACGACATGCTTGATGTCCTTCAGCGTACCCGCGCGTCGGAGCGGCTGTGCCATCAGCTTTTGCACATTGGGCGGCATCAACATCGACGCTGCGGCGACCGACGCGATCTGCGCCGCGTTCGTGAGCAGGCGGCGGCGGGTCAATGGAGGCGTCGTCGACATCCGGCGCTTTTTCCTTCGTTTATCCGTTTCGATTGAACCCACCCGCGATCGAGAGGCGAATGGATGTCGAAGACGGGCTTATGAACGATCCCGACGCCAAGGCGCCGACAGCGCGTCTCGCCCGCGGGCGGTTGGCGTTTCAGCAAACCGGCCCAGCGTGATCCCTGCCGTTCAACCAGGCATTATTTCGCCGGCCCCTTCGTCAGCGTCGGCCATTGGACCCCGAGCTGCTCCAGATACGACCCGTAACGTTGCGGATCATAATAATGCTTCGCGAGCTCGGGCTTGTACCGCGCCATCGTCTCGGCATTCAGCCACGTCGGCGGTGTATCGTCCGTCGCCAGCATCGAAACATAATGCTGGTCCTTGGTCTGCACCTCGCTGAAATAGCGCTTTGCGTCCGCCAGCAGCTTCGGCTTGGTCAGCAGGTCGACGACCGTCATCGCCATCACCTTGGCGCCTGCCTGGACGCCCTTGTGCGCGATCGGAGTCGCCATCGCGATAGCGTTCGCCCAATTATGCCCCGGCAACCCCGGGATATTGGCCGGATAGCGGATGGTGATCGTGGGCACTGTCCAACTGACGTCGCCGATATCGTCCGATCCGGCCGATTTCGGCTCCTCGGGCGGCGGGCCGAACGCCGTCAGCTTCGTCGGCAGTCCGGTCGTCACCGTCGCGCCGACATTCGCCTGCACCGCGCGCGCGAACGCCTGATCGTCGGCGTCCCATTCGGGCAGGCCGACCACGACGATATTGGCCTGCGCCGCTTCCGCTATCGGCCGGTTGAAGTGCTGGGTGGCCGCCACCCCCAGGATTTTCCGGCTGACCGTCGTGCTCGTCATTTTGGCGGCGCCGTCGGCGATGGCGTCGGCGGTCGCGAGCATCTTTTCGATGGCGTCGAAATTCATTTCGCGCAGATAGAACCAGATTTTGGCTTCGGAGGGCACCACATTGGGCTGGTCGCCGCCTTCGCTGATGACATAGTGCGATCGTTGCTCGGGGCGCAGATGTTCGCGCCGCATCTCCCAACCGTCCGCCATCGCGATCACGCCGTCGAGCGCCGAGCGTCCCCGCCATGGAGCGCCGGCGGCATGCGCGCTCTCGCCCTCGAACATATATTCGACGCTGACCATGCCGGTGCCGTTGGGCTGGCCCCAGGCAGTCGCTAGCTGACTGCTGACATGGCTGAAGATCGCCGCGTCGACATCCTTGAACACGCCAGCGCGGACGAAACGGGCCTTGCCGCCCAGCAATTCCTCCGCGACGCCCGGCCAGATCACCAGCGTGCCTGCGGTGTTCGTGCGAGCCATCCAGTCCTTCACTGCCAGCGCCGCGACGATGTTCATCGCCTGGCCGCTATTATGCCCCTCGCCATGGCCTGGCGCGCCATCGACCATCGGTTGACGCCACGGGATACCGGGCGTCTGGCTGGCTTTCGGGATGCCATCGATGTCGCTGCCCAGCGCGATCACCGGGCCGCCGGTGCCGTTCTTCCACCGCGCGACCCAGCCGGTCGGCAGCCCGGCGATGTTGCGCTCGACCGCGAACCCGTGCTTTTCCAGCAGGGCGCTCAGATAGCGTTCGGTCTCATGTTCCTGAAACCCGACCTCGGCATAGCTGAACAATTGATCGTTGATGACTTGCGACAATTTGGCTCGCGCTTCGACGCCGCGCACGACCTCGGTCTTGGCGCCGCGCGGCGCGGCCTGCCCGGCGGCGGGGAAAGCGAGCGCCAGCGCTCCCGCAATGACAAGGGGGGATCGGATCATGCCTCGGCTCTCCTGGCTGCGAATGGCAAGCGAGGGGCGCCCCTCGCCTGCCATTCCAGTCTCCGGATCAGAAGTTCAACTTGATCGTGGTGAAGAAATAGCGGCCAACAACGCCATAGATTCTATCGTCGCGATAGATCGTCGGCATATGGGTCGGCATGATATTGAGGATATTGTTCACGCCGAAGCCGAACTGATACTTTTCCCCGATATCATATTGCACGGACAGGTCGTTGTAGACCTTCGCCGGAATATGCTGGCGCGGATAGGCCTCATCCGAATCGGTGTTCAGCTCATAGGTCGCGGCGCTGATGAAGCGCGTGTTGAGCGCGATGTTGAGGTCGTTGATCTTGTACGCCATCAGAAGGTTGCCGCGGAACCTCGGATTCTCCCAGGCACCGTCGGAAACGACATCGCCTTCCGGGATCCCCGGTGTGGTTTCGGTCACCTTGTCGAGCAGATAGGTCCCCTTGAACGACAGGCTGAGCGTGCCCTCGCCAATAGGCCGGCGATAGCCCAGCCCGATATCGACACCGCGCGCATAGAGACGGGCGGCATTGAGCTGGTTCGATTCGACCCGCGTCGCATAGCCGGTAGCCGGATCGCGGGTCACGCGTGCGCAGTAGGGATTGTCGATCGTCGGCGCATCGACGCAGAGCCGGATAAGGGTGGCGTAGGAGAATTGGGTGATGACATTCTTGATGTCGATATCCCAATAATCGACCGTGATATCGAGACCCGGCAGGAACCGCGGTTGCAGAATCGCGCCCAGCGTCAGGCTGTTCGAGGTTTCGGGCTTGAGATCGGGGTTGCCGCCGGTGACGACGACCGGCCCGATCCTGGGGGTCTCGAAGGGGGTGTCGATGCCCAGAGCCTTGCAGTTCGCCGCCCGCGTCTCGGAGGCGTAATAGAGCGCCAGCGAGCAGGCATCGGTATATGCGCCGGTGAGCGTCTCGACCTTCGCCTCGTAAAGCTCGCCGAAATTCGGCGTGCGGACGCTTCGTGAGAGGACGCCGCGGAAACTGAGGCCCTCGACCGGCGACCACATCGCCCCGGCTTTCCAGGCATGTGTGCTGCCGACGGTGCTATAATCCGAATAGCGATAGGCGCCCTCGACTTCGAGCCGCCGCGCGAACGGCAGGTCGCTGAGGAGCGGGATGACCACCTCCCCATAGGCCTCGCTCACATTGAACGATTTGTCGAGCTCGGGGTGTTCGGACGGGCCGGCGCCGTAAACCAGCTCGCCCGCGAGCGCGAGCGGATCATCCGTGGTCTTCAGCGTTTCCTTGCGATGCTCGACACCCACGGCGACCGACACATCGCCATAGGGAAGCGCGAACAGAGGGCCGCTGATGTTCGCGCCGTAGATCTGCTGCGTGTTGATCCGCTTCTCGTGCCGATCGGCCATCGCCCACTTGATCTGCGCTTCGGTCGCCGGCGCGGTGCTGAAGATGTCGAACGGCACGCAGCCCTGTGCGCGGGCCGCCGCATCGCGGCAGATGGGGTCGCCGGTCACCGGATCGGCGATGGCGTCGCGCGCGGCGATCCAGTGCGATTTCCAGGGAACATTCGCTTCGGTGACATTGTCGGTCACGCGGCCATATTGCCAGAACGCCTCCCATTTGAACCGGGAGCCCAGCTTGCCGCTGAGCGAGGAACCGATCGTGTAGCTTTCCCGGTCATGATCCTCTTCCCGCTCGGGGAAGTTGCCATAGGTCCGGTCGATATACAGCGAGGTCAGGTTGTTATCGAGCATCACCTGCCGGACGGAGTCGGGCAGATAGGGATTGTCCAACTTCGCGCTGGCGCCGCGCCCGCCGGGGACCGGGCCGGAGAAATAGGTCGTCCGGCTGTCGTCGCGCCAATAATTATACGTCCCATCATATTTCTGGCGCGAATAGGAAAAATGCGCGCCGAATTCGATGGCGTCGGTGATGCTGTAATCGACCCGCCCCATCAGCGCCAACGACTTGAGCCCACCCCGAAATTGATCGCGGTCGCTCAGGTTCCTGCCGTCGCCGCCATCGCATACGGCGTACTGCCCGGGGCTATATTCGATGTCGCAATTGGATTCGCTCACATTGCCGCCCTCGACCTTGTAGCGCTGGCCGTTCAGCCAATAGGTCGGGACGTAATCGAAATAGAGTTGGCGGGTGTTCGGCGCGAGCACCCGATCGGGAATGCCGTCATCGATGCCGGTATTTTCGGGGTTCGCCCGATAGGTCGGCCAATCGCGCCAGTCGAAGCGGTCGGTGTAGATCAGCGGATTGGATTGCGAATAGGTGCCGCCGATCGAGAAGGAGCCTCGACCCTCGGCAAACTTGCCGCCGGTGGCGAACGAAACCAGATATTTCGCGGCATCGCCCTGCTCCGAAATGCCGGCCAGTCCCGAAATGTGCAGGCCCTCGATGTTGCGCTTGGTGATGACGTTGACGGCACCCGTCACCGCGTCGGCGCCATAGATCGCTGCGGCGCCGCCGGTCACGACCTCGATCCGATCGATCATGCTCACCGGGATCATGCCGATATCGACCGCCGAGGATCGCGCGGAGCCGGACACGCGACGCTGCCCGTCGATCAGCGTCAGGCTGCGGTTGGTACCGAGATCGCGCAGGTTGACCGCCGCGATTCCCGCATCCCACCCCCTGACGTCGCTGCTGAGATTCTGATTGGTGCCCAGCGCCGGGTCGAGCTCGAGCGCTTCTATGGCGCTGATTCGCCCGAGGTCGAGCGCCTGCTCCATGTTGGTAACACTGACCGGCATCGGGGACTCGAGTTCGGGCCGGGCGATGCGCGAACCGGTGACGACGATCGCCTCGCCTTCACTCGCCTGCCCTGCGTCTCCATCGCCGGAAAGTCCGGCGTCGGGCGATAGCGCCTGCTGGGCAAATGCGGGGGCGGCGAATGCCATCAACATCGAAACCGTCGATGCCGCGAGAAACAGGCTTGTCTTAGACCTCATTACATCCTCCACTAAAATATTGTTTTTATTGGATAATATGAATTTTGCGTGGTGCAGGCCGCGGTCCGGCGGACCGAACCCTCTGTCTGCGCCACGACATTTTATCGACAATATCGTTAATGTAGAACTGCCAGATTGAACTCCAATAGTCAATAACCTCGCTATCACACGGATTTGCGACATATTTGTGCAATTCATTTAGGCGGAAATCCCCCTATGGACAGATCGACTGTGTCATTTTACGATAACGATAATGTTTGATGAAGGAGGTCGGGGCGTTTGATTCGTGACACGCATGCTATCTCGCTGAGGCCGCCCGCCGGCGTGCCGGCCGCTGTTCGACCCAATGGCCGTCGCGGCGGCGCGCGCCCACCGCGCGGAGGCCGGGTGCGACGCGTGGGCGCGGTGGCTGCCGTCAAATCGCGAGGCATGAGCTTCCATGCGCCGGCATCGGCGCGCCGACCGCGCGAACAGCGTGGGATGCTCCCCAAGGCCGGGCGGACGCGCGGCGCGTCCCGCTCCGGCAGCGAAAGACCCTCAATCCAGCCCGATATCGTCGGGATCGCGACCGCGTTCGTTGCCAGAATGCTCGATCTGAACGATGGGATTGCAACATGCGCCTTACCCGAGGCCGGCGCTCCGGCCCGTCACCCTCAATCGATTGGACCCGTCCGTTGACCCAAGCCCCGACCGCGCCCGCCGACCCCGCACCGGTAAAGAAAATGCCCCGAAAGGCATGGCTCATCATCGGCCTTGCGATGGCGCTGCTGGTCCTCAACTATTTCGATCGGCAGACGCTGGCCATCCTCAAGCCGGTCATGAAGACGCAACTTGCCTTCGACGACGAAGCCTATTCGTTGCTGACCTTCGCGTTCATGCTGCCCTACATCGTCATGTATGTCGTGAGCGGGCGGCTGATCGACCGGGTCGGCACACGGGTGTGCATGACGGTGTTCGCGATCGGCTGGTCCGTTGCGAACATCGCCTCGGGTCTGTCCCATAGCTTCGGGCATCTAGCGGCGTCCCGGGTGTTGATGGGTGCCGCAGAGCCGGGCGCATTTCCGGTCGTTCAGCGCGCCATCCTGAACTGGGTTCCCGTCGAACGCCGCGCTCTCGCGATCAGTATCGCGACGCCGGCCGGAAATATCGGCGCCATCCTCGCCCCGCCTTTGATCGCTTTGATGGCGACGGGCCTCAATTGGCGCATGGCGTTCGTGATACCGGGGGTGGTCGGGATCGTCGTCGCGATCATGTGGTGGTTCACGGACACCAAGAACGACTCGTCCGCGCAGCCAGTGCCGAACGTTCCGTCGCCATTGCCCGAAGCCGTCGACGACAAGGCTCCATCGGTCAAGGAACTGCTCGGGGACAAGAGATTCCTGGCGATCGTGGCGGCGCGCATGATCAGCGACCCGGTCTGGTATTTCTATCTTTTCTGGAGCGCGGGCTATCTCCAGGAGCGCGCCGGGCTGTCATTGGCCGAATTGGGCTTCGTCGGCGGCATCCCCTATATCGTCGCGGTGGTGGTCTGCATCATGCTTGGCCGCCTGGTCGACCGCTATACGGAGCGTGGGCATGATCCCATCCGTGTTCAGCTTCGCGTCTTCGCCCTCAGTGCCGCGCTGATGCCGCTGGGCGCCCTCATCACCATGGCGTCGAGCGCGTTCGTCGCCGTTGCCATCATCACCGTCGTCGTCGCGGTCTGTCAGGCCTGGTTCGTCGGATACAACGTCCTTCTTGCGGGCCTGTTTCCGGTCAAGATCAACGCATCCGCGGTGGGAATACTTGGCGCGGTCGGCGCCAGTACCTCCCTCGTCCTCAACCTGCTGGCCGGATCGCTTCTCGCCCAGTTCGACTATATCGCGCTGTTCGCGGGGCTGGCGATCCTGCACCCGGTCTCTGCGGTGATCCTGTTCCTGGTGATCGGACGGAGCCGAACAAGGCGTGCGGCCGCGACCGGTGCCTGATCAGCAGGTGGTCGATGCCCGGATCGCGAGCTCCGGAACGATGCGCTCGGTCACGATCTGCTTGTCGGCCGTGCCCTGAATATGGTCGAGAAGGCGGCGCGTGGCGCGGCGGGCGACTTCTTCGAAGGGGAGGAGTAGCGTGGAAAGCGGCGGCTCCATGAACCGTGTGAACGGAAGGTTTCCCCATCCCATCACCATCACGTCGTCGGGAATGCGAATGTTGCGCTCGCGTAGCGCACGGTACAGGCCGAGGGCATAATAGTCGTCGCCAACGACGAAGGCATCCGGGCGCCGGCCACGATCCAGTAAGTCGGCGGCGACGCGATAGGCATCGTCGGCATGCCACGACTGGGAAACGCGAAACGAGCGGGCAGGGGGAATGAGCGCGAGATTGTATCGAGGGTCGAATGTCAGCCCATGCTGCTCGAGCGAATGCCGGAATCCCTCGGTCCGAAGCCGGATGGTTGAAAAGGGCATGTCTTCATCGAGCAGCACGACGTCCTTCGCGCCCATGGCCAGCACGGCATCGGTCGTGAGCCGGATACCCGCGTCATTGTCGGTGGAATAGAAATCGACTCCCAGTTCGGGGAGTTCGCGGCTGACGAGGACCAGCGGAATGCCCGCCTTGATCACCGGCGTCCAGGCGGTCGAGCGTTCCTGCACCGGCGCCGCGATGAGGCCGTCCAACCCGGATCGCAGCGCCCGGTCAATGGCATCGCGCTCGCGTTCCGCCGATTCGTATGAAAGGAGCAGCAGGACGGTGTAGCCGGCATGTTGCGCCTGCAGCTCGACCTCGCTGACCAGATCCGAGAAAAAGGGGTTCGAAATATTGCTGACGATCACGCCAATCGTCTTGCGCGAGCCGAGGACGAGCGAGCGGGCATGGACATTGGGAACATAGCCGAGGCGTTCGGCCTCTGCCTTGATCAACGCGCGGGTCGTCGCGCTGACTCCCGGCCGGTCGTTCAACGCGCGCGATATCGTATTTGCCGTCAGCCCCACGGCCTTCGCGAGGTCCTGGAGTGTGGGCTGACGCCGCCCCCTGCTTGTTTCCACCATGCATGCACCTCCTTGAATGATAGTTCTAGCGCCCATAACGACGCGCAAAATAACATTATCGTTATCTCATTATTGCATTTTCAGCGATTTCTGCGATGCGCCTATGATCCGCAATGTTCTAATTATATTTCTATATATCATAGTGATAAAAGCAGAGTTGACTAGCAGGAGGGCATATGGCAGGAAAACATTATCGATATCTAATAGCTTTGCAGGGGCGATTCAGGCGGCAGCTTCAGTGCGGCCGGGCGCGCGCCCCATTCACCATCCAAACTGGCCAGTAGAAGAAGTATGTCCGCGATATTCAAGCAAAATGCGTCGATCAGCGTGCCGAGCAGCGAGGTGCCCGTCGGGGGCAGCTATGACGTCGTCGTCTGTGGCGGCGGCCCCGCTGGGCTAATCGCTGCCGTGGCGGCGGCCCGCAACGGCGCAAGGACGCTGCTGATCGAACGCTATGGATTCGTCGGCGGCATGTCGACGAGCGCGCTGGTAACGCCGATCAGCGAATTCCGTCATTTCGGTAAGCAGCATATTGGCGGAATTCCGTTTGAACTCCTCCAGAAAGCCGCCGAACTCGGCGGCGCAAACGTCTCGCTCGAGAGCGGTAATTTTCCCGTCAACGACGAGATACTGAAACTCGCCGCGCAGCGCCTTCTGCTCGAAAGCGGGGTGACCCTGCTCTATCATAGCTGGTTTTCGGACTGCGTCGTCGAGGGCGACCGCGTCACCCATGTCATCGTACAGAACAAGGCAGGCCGCGTCGCGTACGAGGCGGAGGCGTTCGTCGATTGTACCGGTGACGCCGATCTCGTGCGCGCGGCGGGTCTCCCGACCACGAAGGGCGACGTGCTGCAGCCGGCGACATTGTGGTTCCAGTTGGGCGGCGTCGATACCGACGCGCTCGACTATCTGTTCCGCGACGCCGTCGACGGAATGCTGCCGGTGTCCGAAACGATCCGCAACCGGCTGCTCGAACTCAACGAGGGGGGCGAGATTCCGATTTTCGGCGGCCCGTGGATCAACAAATTTTTCCATGACGGCATGGTGAGCATCAACGTGCTTCGCGAGGCGACCGACGCCAGCGATCCCGAATGGTTCACCAGAACCGAATGCAGTCTGCGCGAGAATCTCCAGCTCATCATCGAAATCCTGCGCCGCGAGTTCCCGGAATTTCGCGACTGCTGGCTGGCTAAATCGGGCATCCAGACGGGGGTGCGCGAATCCTATCACATCGTCGGCCTCTACGAGTTGCAACACGACGACATCCTGTTTCCCAAGGCCTTTCCCGACACGATCGCGAAGGGTGCGCACGTCATCGACATCCATGCGAGCGACAGCAACGATCAGAATGGCCTCGTCATCCCGCGGCAGGAATATAATGTTCCCTTCCGTTGCCTGGTGCCGCGCGGCAGCGTCAACCTCGTCACGGCGGGCCGCTGCCTGAGCGCAGACGGTCCCGGCTTCGGCTCGGTGCGCGTGATGGCGACCTGCATGGCAATGGGGCAGGGCGCGGGAACGGCCGCCGCACTGAGCGTCAAGCACGGGTACAGCATGTCAGCAATGAATTTCGAGCACTTGCGCGAAACGCTGATCGCGCAGGGTGCGGTGATCGATTTCGACAATGTCGTCGATCCGCAGGCCCCGATCGAACTGACTGTCTATCCCGCGGTCAGCGCCGCTCGGTGATCGTGGCACGGCTTCCCGGAAGAAGATGAGATGAGCGTCGCTCAGCCCCGATATGATCGCGGACGACTGACACCCGGAATCGTTCATATCGGTCTCGGCAATTTCCACCGGGCTCATATGGCGACCTATCTCGACGATTTGTTCGCGCTGGGCGAGGGTCACGACTGGGCGATCCTCGGCGCAGGCGTGCGCCCGGCCGATGCGCGGATGCGCGAGGCGCTCGAGGCGCAGGACTGGCTGTCGACAGTCATCGAGCTGGACTCTCAGGGCAAGCGCGCGCGCCGTGTCGGCGCCATGATCGGCTTCGTTGAGGTCGATCCTGCAAACGGCCCGTTGATCGAGGCGATGCGCTGGCCGGAGATCCGCATCGTCTCGCTCACCGTCACCGAGGGCGGCTATTTCATCGATCCCTCGACCGGGCGCTTCGATCCGGCGGCGCCGGAGATCGCCGCCGATGGCGCGGCGCCTGATCGCCCGGCGACCGCCTTTGGGGCGATCGTCGCGGCGCTCAGGGCCCGCCGCGATGCTGGTATCATGCCCTTTACGGTGCTGTCGTGCGACAATCTTCCCGGCAACGGCGATGTCGCGCGCGCCGCAGTAGTCGGACTGGCCCGCCTGTCCGATCCCGGTCTTGCCGACTGGATCGACACTCATGTCGCCTTTCCCAATGCCATGGTCGATCGCATCGCGCCGGCGACGGGCCCGCGTGAGCGCGCGATGGCGGCGGCGTTCGGCCTTGGCGACGATCCGGTACCGGTGACGTGTGAGCCGTTCCGGCAATGGGTGATCGAAGACAGTTTCTCGGCCGGTCGTCCCGCACTTGAAAAGGTCGGCGTGACCTTCAGCCCGCGTGTCCATGATTTCGAGACGATGAAGATCCGGATCCTCAATGGCGGCCACGCGATCATCGGCTATCCGGCGGAGCTTCTGGGGATCGAGCATGTCCAAGAAGCGATGGCCGACGCCATGATCGCAGCCTTCGTCGACAAGATCGAAACCGACGAGATCGTGCCGATCGTCGCGCCGGTGCCCGATCACGATCTGGACGATTATAAGCGCCTAGTCCTGCAGCGCTTCGCGAATCCCCAGATCGCCGACACCGCGCGCCGCCTCTGCTTCGACGGGTCGAACCGCCAGCCCAAATTCATCATCCCGTCGATCCGCGACAATATCGCCAGAGGCGCCATGCCGACGGGATTGCTCCTCGCCAGCGCCCTGTGGTGCCGCTATTGTGCGGGCACCGACGCCGAAGGTGAGGCGATCGCCCCGAACGATCCCGATTGGGACTTGCTGACGGCGACCGCCCGCGCGGCGAAGCAGGAGCCAGCAAGATGGATCGGAATGCGCGCGATCTATGGCGAGCTGGCGGGTGATCCCGCGCTCGTCGCCGCGTTCGCGGCGGCGCTGGACTGTGTCTGGAAAGAAGGGGTGCGCGGGGCCATGGCGCGCTACGTCGACGGCGCACCGATGGGAAACGCCGCCCTTCCTCCCCGATGATCAGATCGAGCTTGCCCCGATGACCGGACACCCGTTCAGCCGCCGCACCCTTCTTTCCGCCGGTGGACACGCCGCGCTGTTCGCCGCGCTGGCGCGCTCGCCGGCGCTCGCGGCGCCGAAATTCCTCGACGATCCGTTCGCGCTGGGCGTCGCCTCGGGCGACCCGCTGCCCGACGGCTTCGTCATCTGGACCCGTCTCGCGCCGAAACCGCTCGAACCCCATGGCGGCATGCTGGCCGAAGCCGTGCCGGTCGGCTGGGAGGTTGCCGAGGATGAGGCGTTTCGCCGGATCGTGCGGACCGGCACCGCGCTGGCGCGGCCCGAACTCGCGCATTCAGTTCATGTCGAGGTCGCGGGTCTTGGCAGCCATCGCCGCTACTGGTATCGCTTCGTCGCGGGCGGGATCCCCAGCGATACCGGCGCCGTCCGCACGGCGCCCGCCGCCGGAGCGGCGCCCAACCGGCTGAGGATCGCGGTCGCCGGCTGTCAGCACTACGAACGCGGGATCTTCACCGCATGGCGTCATATCAGCGAGGAAGCCGATCTCGACCTCGTCTATCATTACGGCGACTATATCTATGAAGGGAAGGCCGCGAACCCGCAGGCACCGGGCAAGGCGCCCCTCGTCCGTCCTCACAACAGCGACAAGATCTACAGCCTCGACGATTATCGGCAGCGCTATGCGCTCTACAAGGTCGATCCCGACCTGAAGGCCGCCCACGCGGCCGCGGCGTTCGTGTCGACCTTCGACGATCATGAAGTCGAGAATGACTGGGCGGGGGATCTTGATGCCGGCAGCACGCCCCGCGAAGTCTTTCTGCTCCGCCGCGCCGCCGCGATGCAAGCATGGTATGAGCATATGCCCGTGCGAAGGAGCCAGTTTCCGCACTGGGGATCGCCGCTGACGTATCGGCGGCTCGATTTCGGCCGGCTCCTCCGCCTTCACGTCCTCGACAAGCGTAGCTATCGCAGCATCCGCCTGTGCGAAAAGCCCGGCAACGGCAATTGCGTCGATTCGCGCGACACGCCGGACACGATGCTGGGCGCGGCGCAGGAACGCTGGCTGGGCGAAGGCCTGACCCCCGTTTTCGGCTGGAACCTGCTAGGCCTCGGCGGCCTCGTCATGCCCTTCGACCGGTCGGCGCAGAAGACGCCTTCGAACGGCTACGACAATTGGACGGGCTATCCCGGCGCGCGCGAGCGGCTGGTCGGGATGATCGGGGAACGCGGCAAGAACATTGTCATTACCGGAGGCGACAGCCACATGTTCTTCATCGGCAACCTCCCGTCACGCCCCGGAGACCTCGAAAGCCCGCCGGTCGCGCCCGAATTCCACGGAACCTCGGTCAGCTCGATCAGCACCAACGGACTTCCCATCGGTCCCGATCCGCGCGCGGCGACCAATCCGCATATTTCGATGATCCATGACCAGCGCGGCTATCTGTTGTTCGATGTCGAGTCCAAGATCTGGCAGGCCGATCTGCGCGTCGTCGATCAGGTGTTCACCCCCGGCGGCCGCATCAGCACGCTGGCGCGCTATGTCGTGGAGCCCGGCCGGCCCGAAGCGGTCCGGGCCTGATCGCCGCGCAGGGCGGATCGCATTTTTCCTCACCACTGGCTCGGAAGCTCCCATGACATATTCTCCATCCATCGCCGGGCTCGAACTGGGCGGCACCAAATGCGTCGCCATTCTGGGGACCGGGCCCGACGATGTTCGGGCCTGCGAAACCGTGCCCACCACCGATCCCGCGACGACGTTGGCGGCGCTCGAGAAGATACTCGACGGCTGGCGCTTCGATGCGCTTGGTATCGCCGCCTTCGGTCCGCTCGATCTCGATCCGCGCAGTCCGGATTATGGCTCCATCAGCGCGACGCCTAAGCCCGGTTGGAGCGGGACCGATCTCACGCGCCGGCTCGCCGCGCGCTACGGCGTGCCGCTGGCTATCCAGACCGACGTGGTCGGCGCTGCGCTTGCCGAACAACGCTGGGGCGCTGCACGAGGATTATCGAGCCATTGCTATATCACGGTCGGCACCGGCGTCGGCGTCGGGCTGATCTCGGCCGGCCGGCCGGTGCAGGGTGTGGCGCATGGCGAGGCGGGGCATATGCGCGTACGGCGCGCGCCCGGCGACGATTTCGCCGGCGCGTGCCCGTTCCACGGCGATTGCGTCGAGGGGCTGATCTCGGGCCCGGCGCTCGCCAGACGGTTCAGCCGACCGCCGCACGAACTTCCCGACGGGGGCGATGAATGGGATTTGTTTGTCCACGACATCGCCGGGCTGCTGCATAATCTGATCGTCACCGCAGCGCCCGAGCGGATATCGATCGGCGGCGGCGTGCTGGCCTCGCACGAACGGCTGTTTCCCAAGCTGCGCGCGGCACTCGCCACAAGTATCGCCGACTATGGGTCGCTCGCCCCTTATGCCGAGCAGCTCGACGACCGCCTTGGACCGCCTGGACTGGGGACGATGGCTGGTCCCTTGGGCGCCCTCGCGGTGGGACTCGACGCTTTGGATAAAGTGGGAGGATAAGCAGCGACCGCAAATGTCGGCTCAGGTTCCGATGACTTAGCGTCTGCTTTAGACCCGTCTCTGCTGAGATCTGCCATTCCGCCATCGGCCACTGCCAGCCTCTCAGCATATATCGCCTTCTGATCTGCACATGAAACTATCTGTGCGGCCCGGCGGCGCGGAGCTTATGGTGCAACGATGAACATCGAAGATGCATTGAGCGAAACGATCTCGATCGAAGGTGGGGATATCTGTGGACGTTACGACGGCTCGGTTCGTCGCTACCTTGGTATTCCATACGCTGCTCCCCCCGCCCGCTTCGAATTGCCGAAATCGCCTCCCTCGTGGACCGGGGTACGCGATATGGCGTGCCCCGGTCCCGCGGCGCCACACCGGATCAGACCCTTTCCGATGATCGATCCGTCGCCGCTCGTTGGCCATGGGAGCGACGGAAGCGACGGAGATTATCTCCGCCTCAATGTGTGGGCGCCGAAGGATACCAAGGTCGCGCCGGTGATGGTCTTCATCCACGGCGGCGGCTTTGTCGGTGGCTGCAAGGATGCGTCGGTCCACGACGGCAGTGCCTTTGCCGCGTCGGGCATCGTCTGCGTCGCGATCAACTATCGCATGGGGATCGACGGCTTTCTGCCCGTGCCGGGCGCCCCTACTAACCTTGGTCTCCGCGACATGCTCTTTGCGCTTGCATGGGTGCAGCGCAATATCGCGGCATTCGGTGGCGATCCGGCAAACGTCACCGTTTTCGGGGAGAGCGCCGGCGCGATGGCGATTGCCGACCTCGTGACCTCGCCGCTTGCCAAGGGCCTGTTTCGCCGCGCGATCATTCAAAGCGGTCATGGCGCCATGGTTCGCGAGATCGACGTCGCGCAGCGACTGGTAAAGAAGCTCGCGAAGATTCTGCGCGTGCGGTCCGACGCTGACGGCTTCCGCACCGTTTCGCACGCGGCGGCGATGGATGCGCTCGACAAGGTTGGAAAGCCTTGGGCGGTCGACTTGCGGGATGATGAGGGACGCGAGCCGGTGTACGGGATCAGCCGCTTCATTCCTGTCTTTGGAGACGATGTGCTGCCCGAAAAGCCGCTCGATGCGCTGCGCAAGGGCGCCGGACGCGACGTGGAAATTCTCATCGGAACCAACGCCGAGGAGATGAACCTCTATTTCGTGCCGACGGGCGTGCGCGATAAGATCGGCGGCCTCTTCGCGCGCTGGCTGCTCGGCCGTTCGCATCCGGAGGCGAAGGCCGTGCTCAAGGCCTATGGCTATCAGCAAAAGGGTGTACGCCCGGGTCAGGCGATGACCGATGCGATGAACGATCTCGTCTTTCGCTGGCCCGCGCGCCAATATGCCGAAGCGCACCAAGGCAAGACATGGATGTACGAGTTCGACTGGCGCTCGCCCGCGTGCGACGGCGAGCTTGGCGCGTGCCACGGGATCGAGATGCCGTTCGTGTTCAAAACACTAGCGAGCGTCACCGGGCCGCGGGGGCTTGCTGGGCTCGACCCGCCGCAGGCGCTCGCCGACGCGGTGCATGATTTGTGGGCGGGCTTCGCGCGAACCGGTACGATGCCCTGGCCCGAGTTCGGTGGCTACCGGATGGTCTATCAGGTGACGCGCGGCGAGGCGCTGCACGAGCCGGTGATGCCTGCGGCCGCCTTCGTACCGGAGTAACGCCATGTATCTCGACAAGCTGCGCCTCGACGGGCGCACCGCCTTCGTAACGGGCGGCGCGCAGGGTATCGGCCTCGCGACCGCGGAGGCGCTCGCCGAAGCGGGTGCGAAGGTGACGATTGCCGACAGGGATCCGGCGGCGCTCGACCGCGCGGTCGCTGACCTGTCCGCGAAGGGACATACCATCTTCGCCGCTGAACTCGACGTCACACACAGCGCGGCGGTCGGCGCCGCCGCCGATGCCATGTTGGCGCGCGAGGGCCGCATCGATATCCTGGTCAATAATGCCGGTATCGCGCGCAGCGAGACCGCGGCCGAGGATGTCGCCGACGAGCATTGGCTGAATGTCATCGACGTCAATCTCAACGGCAGCTTCTGGTGCGCGCGGGCATTCGGGCGGCATATGCTCGCGGCAGGGCAGGGAAGTATCGTCAACGTCGGGTCGATGTCGGGCTTCATCGTCAACCGGCCGCAGCCGCAAAGCTATTACAACGCATCCAAGGCCGCGGTGCATCAACTGACAAAGAGCCTCGCCGCCGAATGGGCGGGGCGTGGCGTACGGGTCAATGCGGTCGCGCCGACCTATATCGCGACGCCGCTCAACGCCTTTGCCGACAAACAGGGCGAGATGTACCGCCGCTGGGTCGACGGCACGCCACAGGCGCGGCTCGGTGAGCCCGAAGAGGTCGCGGCGGTGATCCTGTTCCTCGCGTCGGACATGGCGAGCCTGATGACGGGGAGCATCGTGCTGGCCGATGGCGGATATAGCTGCTGGTAAACGGCGCGGCCGGCGTCCACCCTAGTCGATGAACGGTCGGCGCGCCGCGCTCCCGGCAAACCCAGTCTGCGGATCGGCACAATAGGCAACCTTTCATATAGGTCCAAAAGCTGTCAGATAGGTTTCCGCGGGCGGCCAAGACCGCCGTTTTTGGGGATGCCTGATGACCAAGTTCCGATTTGCCGCCGCTTCGACGCTTGTGCTCGCCGCCGCATTGGGTGCGATGCCCGCCGTTGCGCAGGATAGCGCGGTGACGCCCGCCGCTGCCGAAGACGACGGCGCGATCGTCGTGACCGCGCGCAAGCGCGAAGAAACGCTGAACGACGTGCCGATCGCCGCCACCGCGATCACCGGTGACACGCTGATCGCGCGCGGGATCAATTCGGTGCGCGAGGCGGCGGTGCTGTCGCCCGGGCTCAACATCAATAGCGACGGCACCGGTCGCGCCTTCGTCTCGATCCGCGGTGTCGGCGTGACACTCGTGCAGAGCGTCCAGCCTGGCGTCGGCCTGTTCATCGACGGCATCTATCAGCCGAACACCGCTTATCTCAACAACCCGCTGCTCGACGTCGAGCGGATCGAAGTGCTGCGCGGGCCGCAGGGCACCTTGTACGGCAAGAATACAATGGGCGGCGCGATCAATGTTATCACCCGCCAGCCGGGGAATGATTTCGAAGTACGCGCGAACGCGAGCTATGCCGGTCCCGACGATGCCTGGATGGTATCGGGGTCGGTCTCGGGTCCGATCGTGACCGACAAGATCGCGCTTCGCGTTGCCGCGGCGCACCGTCAGCAAGACGGCTTCCTTCGCAACAGTGTGATCGGCGACAACGCCAATCCGTTCAACACCGATTCGGTCAACGCGACGCTGCGCGTAACGCCGTCCGACGATTTCACGCTGACGATCAAGGGCTATTATGACTGGGTCGACGGGGTGAATACGCCCTATTCGCGCGTCACCGGGCCAAAGGATTATTCGCGCATCGTTCAGTTCAACACGCTCAACGCCGTCTCCTACAAATATCGCGGCATCAACGTGCGCGCCGAGGGCGATCTTGGCGGCGGGTCGAAGCTGAGTGTTATCGGCGCCTATGACATGCGCAACGGCTTCACCCCCGACGGCGAGGGAGATTTCGGGCCGACCGACATCGTGCGCACGGTCTCGCGCGACAGCCTGCGCACGATGACGCTCGAATCGCGGCTCGACAGCGAATGGTCGGACCAGTTTTCGACGCTGTTCGGCCTTTTCTACAGCAACGAGATGGTGCAGGCGCAGGCGCGCGATACGATTTCGCTCGTGCTCCCTGACATCGGACCGGTCTCGATCGTCCGCAATACACGCGCGAAAAATGTAGCCGACACTTATGCCGCATTCGGCACGTTGTTCTGGAAACCGAACCTTGACTGGGAGGTCGCACTCGGGCTGCGGTACGACCATGAGGACCGCGTTGCCAATGGGTCGGTATCAGGCGTGATCGTTCCGACGGCGCGCATCAAGTCGAACGAATGGCAGCCCAAGCTGTCGGTGACGCGCAAATGGGCCCCCGACCTGATGACCTATGTGTCGGTCGCGCGCGGCTATCGCGGCGGGGGCTTCAACGCGCCGACCGCGCCGACGCGGACCTATCGCGGAGATTCGGCGTGGACCTATGAAGCGGGCGCTAAATATTCCTCGCCTGTTTTCAATCTGTCGGGCAGCGTATTTTACAGCGACTACAAGGATTATATCGGACTCAACTCGATCGCGCCGGCGGCGGGCGGCGGCCTTGTCACCGTCGATCTCAACACCGGCGACGTCGAAAGCTATGGCGTCGAACTCGAAGCGATGGTGCGCCCGGTGCGGAACTGGACGCTGCGCGGCGGGCTGACGTGGATGCATGCGCGCATCACCGACGACAGCGCCTATACCGCGACCACCGGGCGTCAGCTCTCGTCCGACCGCCTGACCTTCCAGCCCGACTGGACCGCCAGCTTCGCGAGCGATTATCGCATCGAGACCGGCGGCGACAGCGACGTGACATTGAGCGCGGGGCTGGTCGGCAAGGGCAAGCGCCTCGCCGCGACGCTCAACGAGACGACGCCAACATTCCTCGACAGCTATTGGCTGACCAACGCGTCGATCGCGTATCGCACCGGCCCGGTCGAGGTCGCGCTGTTCGCGAACAACATCTTCAACACCGAATATTTCGAAAGCTATATCGAAAAGACGACACTTGCGCTCGCGGGCCTGCCGGCGTCCGACCTCGGCATCACCGGGGACCGCCGCCGTTACGGTGTGCGCGCGAGCCTGAAATTCTGACCATGGCGGGCACGGCGCATTCGGGGGAACGCAAGCCGCTTCCCGCCAGACTGGTGGGAGCGCTGGAGGATCGGTTCGGCGACCGTTTCCAGCGGGGCGATGCGGTGCTCGGGCAGCATGGATCGAGCGAGACCCATTTCGCTCCCGTGCTGCCCGACGCCGTCGTCTTCGCGAAATCGACCGACGATGTCGTCGCGCTGGTGAAGCTCTGCTCGGACGCCGATATTCCGATCGTGCCGTTCGGCGCCGGAACGTCGATCGAGGGCAATGCGCTGGCGATCAACGGGGGCATCTCGCTCGACATGAGCCTGATGGATCGGGTGATCGCAGTGAACGCCGAAGATTTCGATTGCGTCATCCAGCCGGGCGTGCGCCGCGAGGAACTGAACGTCCATCTGCGCGATCAAGGGCTGTTCTTCCCGATCGATCCCGGCGCCAATGCGACGATCGGCGGCATGGCATCGACGCGCGCGTCGGGGACGAACGCCGTGCGCTATGGCACGATGAAGGACGCGGTGCTCAGTCTCGAGATAGTGACGCCGCAGGGCGAGGTGATCCGCACCGCGCGCCGCGCGCGCAAGTCGGCGGCGGGTTACGATCTTACCCGGCTTTACGTGGGCTCTGAAGGCACGCTCGGCATCATCACCGAAATCACCCTGCGTCTGCATCCGGTGCCCGATACGATTTCGGCGGCGGTGTGCAGCTTCGACACGCTGGGCGGCGCGGTCGATACCGTCGTCCAGTCGATCCAGTGCGCGGTGCCGCTGGCGCGCGTCGAGATTCTCGACACGAAGCAGATGATCGCCGTCAACCGCTGGTCCAAGCTCGACTATCCCGAAGCGCCGACGCTTTTCTTCGAATTCCACGGCAGCGCAGCCAATGTCGCCGAACAGGTCGAAACGGTAAAGTCGCTCGCCGAGGCCAATGGCGGCAGCGCGTTCAGCTGGTCGAACCTGCCCGAAGAGCGCACGAAGCTGTGGCGCGCGCGGCACGAGGCCTATTATGCCGCGGTCAACATGCGCGCCGGCGCGATCGGCTGGGCGACCGATGTGTGCGTGCCGATGAGCCGGCTCGCCGAATGCATCGCCGAAACGCATGTCGACCTCGACGCCGCGAGCGTTCCCGCGACGATCCTCGGCCATGTCGGTGACGGCAACTTCCATGTGATCTTCTCGATCGATCCCGAAGCGCCCGGGGAAATGGCGGAGGTCGAGGCGATCAACGCGCGGCTCGTCGAGCGCGCGCTCGCAATGGACGGGACCTGTACCGGCGAGCATGGCATCGGCATCGGCAAGCAGGACTGGCTCGTCGCCGAACTCGGCGGTGCGGTCGAACAGATGCGAATGATCAAGCGCGCGCTCGATCCGCAGAATCTGCTCAACCCCGGCAAGATTTTCGAGCTGTGATGGCCACGCAAGCCGAAACGCTCGCCGTGCCGACGCAGCGCCTGACTGCGCGCGCAACGCTCGTCCCGCTGCTGCTGCTCGCGCTGGTGACGACAATGGGTTTCACCGCGCTCGGCAGCTTCGGCACGATCCAGGAAAGCGCCAAGGCCGAACTGGTGCTCAGCGACGATGCCCTCGCGCTGATCCAGGGGCTCGGCGCCGCGGTGCCGATGGTGCTCTTCTCGATCCCGATCGGTATTCTCGTCGATCGCCGTAATCGCGTGCGGCTGACGATCGGCCTCGCGCTCCTCTGGACCATCGGCACCTTGCTCACCGCCTTCGCGCCCAGCGCGGAGTTGCTCACCGCGGCGCGGATGCTGGTCGGGATCGGCTCGACCGGCTCGCTCACCGCCGCGCTCTCGCTCTGCGCCGATTATTGCGCGCCCGAACAGCGTGGCCGCGCGATGCTGATCGTCAATCTGGGGAAAGCGCTCGGCGTCGCGCTCGGCTTCGCGCTGACGGGCTGGCTGTTCGGCCTGCTCGCCGATTTTCCCGCGCCCGGCTGGCTCGCCGGTCTCGCGCCCTGGCGCGGCGCGCATGTGCTGCTCGCGGCGATCAGCGCGCTCTGCCTGCTCCCGTTGCTGTTCCTGCGCGAACCGGTGCGACGCGAGGTCGAGGCGAGTCCCGACGCGCCCTTCCGCATCGTAGCCGCCGAACTCTGGGCGCGCCGCGCTTTTCTCAGCCCGCTCTTTGCCGGGCAGGTCGCGGTCGTGATGGCCGATGTCGCGGCGACCGTCTGGGTCGCGCCCGTGCTGTCGCGCGATTTCGGACTCCAGCCGCAGCAATTCGCGGGCTGGGTCGGCGCGCTGATGTTCGGCACCGGCGTCGCCGGCGCGGTGCTGGGCGGGCTTTCGGCCGATATGGGGCAGCGAAGCCGCCGCCGCGGCGGCATTCTTCTGGGCGCGGTCATCGCGGCGGGGGTGGGGGTTCCCGCGGCAATGTTCCCGCTGATGCCGAGCGTGGCCGGACTTGCGGCTGCACTGGGCGTCATGTCGCTCTGCGGCGCCGTTACCGGCCTCGTGGTGTCGGTCGCGCTCACCGTGCTGCTCCCCAACGAACTGCGCGGGCTGTGCATCGGCGCCTTCATCGCGATCGCCGGACTGATCGGATTCGGCCTCGCACCTTGGGTGGTGACGCGTGTCAGCGCGTTGTTGGGCGGCGAGGCGATGCTGGCGGAGGCGCTCGCTCTTGTAGGCGTCACCGTCAGCGCGCTCTCTTTCTTCGCCTTTCTGCTGGCGATGCGCCGCGCACCCCAACCTGTAAGATAGCTATTGCGAAAGCTATCATATAGGTTTAGCGCGGCGATAGAGAGAGAATCATGCCGCCCAAGCATCCTGTCATCGTGTCACCCGAAATGACGACATACGTTGGCCGCGGTTCGTGCGACCGGCTGCTGTTGCCGCCCGATGCGCTGCTGCTCGGCTTCGGCGATATCGGCGAGCCCGTCGTCCGCACGCTGACCTTCCGCGAGTTGGAAAATGAGGAGCATCTGCTCGTTTTCGCCGTCTCGCGCGGCGCGTGCCGCCGCCTGTTCGGCGATCTGCCCGATCCCGATGCGCGCTGGTATCTTCCATCGGATCTTCGCGCGCTCGGACAGTCGATCGTCGCGCCCGACAGCGACGACAGCGCCACCGACACATTGCGCCTTGGCCGCAGCATCGAACTTCTCTGTCAATTCTTCGCCGCGCTGCGCGCGGGCCGGCTCGTTCCGGTCGAGGGACAGCCAGGCTTGACTGAGAGCGACATTGCGCGGATCGCGGCCGCGAAGCGTATCGTCGATACCCGCTGGCACGAAAAGCTGACGATCGAAAATATCGCGCGCAGTTGTGGGATCAATCGCGACAAGTTGACCCGCGGTTTTCGCGAGCTCTACCATTGTAGCGTCGGCGAGGCGCTGAGCGAGCGGCGCTTGCGGCAGGCGCGGACGTTGCTGGCGGCAAGCGATCTCCCGGTGGCGAGCATCGGCTATCGCTGCGGTTATCTCAACAACGCCAGCTTTACGCGTGCCTTCTCGCGGCGATTCGGCATGGCGCCGACCGCGATGCGGCGGCTGGGGGTCGCGGCATGAGCGGGATAACCGACCTTGGTCGTGGCTCGCTGGTCGATCGCGCAGTCGAGGCGGTGCGCGACTATATCCGCGCTCACGACCTGAAAGTCGGCGACACGCTGCCGGGTGAAGGGAGCTTTGCGACGCAGCTCGGTGTCAGTCGTCCGGTGATGCGCGAGGCGTTCGGGGCGCTCACCGCGCTGCGCCTTGTCGACGTCGGAAACGGCCGCAAGCCGCGTGTCGCGGCGATCGACGGTTCGGTGATGGCGGCGTCGATGGGCCACGCGGTCAACACCGCGCAGGTATCGCTCGCGGACGTCTGGGAAGTACGGCGAACGCTCGAGCTGCGCACGGCCGAGCTGGCTGCCGTCAATCGCAGCGAGGAGCAGGCCCGTGCCATTCTGAGCGCCGCGCACGCGCTGTCTGTCGAGCATGACGAGGCGGCGCGGACGGCTGCGGATACGCGCTTCCATCAGACGATCGCGGCGGCCAGCGGCAATCCGCTGTTCCTTCAAATCGTTCGCTCGTTCGAACAGCTTATGGCGGCGGCTATCCCGCGCGCCTGGGCCGGGCGCACCACGCGGGAAGAGCGCGACGAAACGCTGGCGCTGCATCGCGAGGTGGCGGAAGCGATCGCGGCGCGCGATCCCGGGCGCGCACGCGCGGCGATGGAGAGCCATTTCAACAATTCGATCGGCGAAATGCTGAAAGATCAGTTCTGATACCATGCTGGCGGGGGTCGAACTCGGCGGCACGAAGTGCATCTGCATCCTGGGTGCCGGACCCGACGATGTGCGAGCGCAAGTCGAGGTTCCGACCACCAGTCCCCGTGCGACCCTCGCGACCATTGCCGATATTCTTGACAGGTGGAACTTTCAGACGCTCGGCATCGCCAGCTTTGGACCGCTGGATCTGGACCGCAGCTCGACGAGGTTCGGGAGCATTGTTTCGACACCCAAAGCCGGGTGGAGCGGCATCGATCTGACGGCGTTGGCCCGAGGAGGTCCGGTGACGATTGACACCGACGCCAATGGTGCCGCGCTGGCGGAAGGGCTTTGGGGCGCGGCCCAGGATCTGGAAAGCTGGGCGTATATAACGGTTGGTACCGGGATCGGCGTTGGCTCAATTGCCCGCCGGCAGATATTGCGCGGTGCAGGTCACAGCGAAGCGGGGCATCAGCGCGTACCGAAATTAGCTGGCGATATGTTCGCAGGGACCTGCGTCTATCACGGCGATTGCGTCGAGGGTTTGGCGAGCGGTCCGGCAATCAGTGCGCGGTGCGGCAAGCTGGCTCACGACATTCCATCCGATGACAAGGTTTGGGATCATGTTGCGCATGCTCTTGCCATGCTGTGCCACAATCTCGTGCTCACGACGCTACCGCAGCGCATATTCGTCGGTGGAGGTGTCGCTGCCGCTCATCCGCAATTGATCGGTTTGCTCCGTCAACACCTGCACGACAGTATGGCGGGATATGGCATGCCCGCTGACTTCGATGACTTGATCGTTCCTCCCGGCTTGGGACATGCGGCCGGCCCTCTTGGATCGCTCGCGCTTGCCTCTACAGTCGTGAAGTAGCGCTTTAGATCGCGATTAGGACGTCGTCCGTCAAACCTGTCCGCTTTCTTGATCGGTCGCCCAGAAGCGGACCGTCCGAATCCGGCCAGGGTCCGCCGTTAATTGGCTTTCGCACGTTTCTACAAATCTTGGACCGGCCTTCGCTTCCAAATCCCACGGCCCTGGGCGGGTCTCAATCGGGGCGCGAAACGCGCCTTATTGCTCCCGCGTGCCCATACTTTCGAAGAGCCGTGAAGCCGCCGCTAGTTAGGCTCGGGTTCGAATTGCGTCGCCTTCGAAGTGGGGTTGGTGAGATAACGCTCGATAATCGGCGCGATATCCGGCGATTGTCCGAAATTATAGTGCGTATAGCCGGGAACGATTGCCAGTCGGGCGCGCGAGAATTTGGGCTCGCCGTCCCAGCCAGCATCCTGAAGGCCGCCTCCGAACAAGGCGTAGAATTCCGCGATATGCTTCGCGGATATGGCGTCGTGATCCGCGAACATCAGCAATGCGGGTGTCCGCAGCGCAGCGATCTCTGCGCGCCAGTCATAGTCCTTCCGCATGAGCGCACCCATTCGATCGAGCAGGACCCCAAATTGCTCGGGGGCTGGCGAGACTTGCACGTACCTTGTGTAGAGCGGCGTCCCTTTCATCTGCTCCGCAAGTCCCGAATTAACCGCTTCCATTCCCTTCAATGTCGAGGGGTACCAGCCGTCGCGTTCCGCGGCGGTGGAAATCACGATGAGATTGCGGACCATTTCGGGATGCTGAATTGACATTCGGATCGCCGCATCGCCGCCATGCGAATAGCCCGCAACGTCTGCCTTCCGAATCTTGAGATGGCGCAGGACGGCGGCCACGTCGTCGCCGTTCCGCTCGTGCGTCATGGGCGACTTGCGAAGCGCAGTGCGGCCATGACCTTCAAGGTCGATGCCGATGACCTGACGCGTTCGTGACAGGGGGGCGATGACCTGGAGCATGGTGCTTGTGTCCATCAATCCGCCGGCCATTACGACGATCGGCTCGCCCTCACCGTAGATTTCATAATGAACCTTTAAGCCTTCGGCGGCTTCGGCGTAGCCGTTCCTCGACGGGTGGACGGCGTTCGTGTGCATTGCATTTGGCTCCGTTTTATGGGTGTTGGCCTGTTCAGCTGGCTGCGGTGAACACGCGCCAAAAAGAAAGACCGCGGTTCCGAGCGCCACGCTGCGCAGGTTCGTAAATTTACGTTTTGGCATGAAAGTCTCCCAGATGCTTCGCACGATCATGACGAAAGGGTTGGCGACTCAAGCAGCTAAGCCGGTTCGAGGATTAGATTACGCCATGTTGGAACCTCACCGCGAAAATCGACGGCTTCGCCGTCGCTGGTGAAAAACAGTCCGGGCTCGAACTCGACGACCAAACGCGTCCCGTTGATCTCTAGAAAGCCGTGGCGGCGAGCAATAACGACATCGATTGCGGGCTTGCCCCACTGCTGGATTCGATATCGGCCGACATAGCGCTGCCATCCGGGGCTGTCCGGTCCCGGAGCATCGTGAGGCCCGCCGTTGTAATCCAGACTCGCCTCTCCTTTGGAGCATTCGAGGTGCGCAGGCAACGCACCGGCTGCCGGATAGTAGCGATATGTGATTGTTTCTCCTTCGGCATTGATCGCGAAAAGCTCGTCCGGAGACGTCAACTCCAGCGTTTCGCCGGTCTTGGCTTCGTCCTTCCGGAAACGCAGTTTGCCGCCGCTCTCTTCGATCGTCCCGCTCACATTCCTGCCGATATAGTGGCCGGCGAGCGCCCGGGCGCGCTCTGGGGAAAGCCGGATGGGAGCGAGCGCGGCGACGGGAAGGCGCGGGGCGCGCGGGCCGAACCGCTGCGCGAGAGCCTTGTCGAGCAGGTCCATGCCGAAGCGATAGCCGGCAAGGGCAGGGCGGTTGAACAGGGCCGCCCAGCCGAGTTCAGCCTCGGGGCAATAGACGAAATTGCAGCCGAAGCCGAAGCCGCCGCCGCGGTGGTGCAGCAGGCGAACCGGCGTGCTGCCATAGCGACGTTCGCTCCGCATGACGCCGAGCCCATAATCGCCGCCGAGGGAGAAGCCGTGCATCTCGGTCCAAAGCTCGGGGGCGAGGAGGTGGCGGTCCCTCCATCGGCCGCGCGCAGTAAGGAAGGTGGCATAGGCCGCCATATCGTGCGCGTTTGTCCACACCCCGCCCGACACGACGAGCGGCGTGACCAGCGGCACCGCGTCATAGCCCTTGTGAGTGCCCGCCGCGCGGTTCGCATTGGCCGTGTATACCGCAGGATCGGCGGTGCTCGAGCTCATGCCGAGCGGTTCGAATATCCGCCGCCGCAACCATTCCGCATAGGGGATACCGGCGACGCGCTCGACGATATGGCCGGCAAGATCGTAGCCGAGGTTCGAATAACGATAGCGATCGCCGACGGGAAAGCGCAGCCAGGTGTCGGAGATGCTGCGAATATGCGCTGCGAAGCTCGGTGCCGCCGAATGATAATTGTTTCCGATCGGCGCCTCGTGGGTGAAACCGGCGCGGTTGGCGAGGAGCAGCCGCACCGTGATCCGTTCGTGCGGCGCCGGTTCGAACCGGCTGTTCACCTTGAACTCGGGCAGATAGCGCGTGATGGGTGCATCGAGATCGAGCAGACCGTCCTGCACCGCAAGGAGCGCCGCGACGGCGGCGAAGCTCTTCGAGGTCGACTGGATGCTGAAGAGCGTGTCGGGCCCGACCGGACGATCCCCGGATGCTCCCGCATGGCCGAAGCCTTCGACCCACACCGGCCGCTCCCGGTGGACGAGGCATATCGCCGCGGCGCCGATCCCGTCGGTCGCCATCGCCGCTCCGATCGCCCTGCGCTCGGCGTCGATGAGGGCGGCGAATTCTCCATCCACCGCCGCGCGCGCCGCCTCGCTCCTTCCCAACGCTCCCGCAGCGGGGAGGGCGGCCGCATGCGCGAGGAATGATCGGCGGTCGACAATGGTCATGAGGCCTCCTTGTGATTGTCGCCCTCGGGCTGCGCCAGGGGCGTGAATATCGACCGAAGCATGTCCTGCGTTCCGGGTATGCGGTGCAAGCTCGGGATTTGAGGGCCTCCGTCATATGCAATGTCCAGCTGTCGATCGAGCGTGCCGGTGCGCACGTCCAGCCGCAGCGGACCGGCGCCAGCCTTGGCGATAGATGCCCGCAAATCGTTGATCGACCAGGGGCGGCTATCGACTTTCCGGATCTGCGTGCCCGGCGCGATCGCGGCTGCGAAGGCGGGCGATCCCGGCGCGACGTCGCGAACCTCGCCATCTTCCGACACCCACAGGCCCAGCGAGGTGGAGAGATTATGGATGCCCGATCCTTCCTCGACATCGGCAAGGAAGGGGTTGGGCTCAGCGCCATAGACGAGCTTCCATCCGGCGGCCGTCAGTCCTTCGAGCGGTGCTTGCGGTGCCGCCTCGTCGATCCTCGCCTTGAAGAAGCTGTCCCAGTCGAAATCCTCGACCGATCGCAGCGCCCGAATGACGTCGGCACGCGAGTAGGGCGCGACCTCGGCGCCGTCTGCGGTTCGCGCAAGAAACAGGCGGCAGAAATCGTCGAGTGATCGGCGCCCGCCGCTCCGCTGGCGGATCAGCATGTCGGCTTCGAGCCAGACAAGCAGCATTTCGTTATAATAGTCGGCGGCGCGGCGCGCGGCGGTCCCATCGAATGGCGCATCGTCGAAAGCCGGAACCGTGACCGCAGTATCCGCGAGGCTTCGCCAGGCCCGGCCGGGGCGGCCGCGATCGAGCTGCGCGCCGACGAAGGCCAGATAATCGAGCGTCTGCTCGCGCGAGACCAGCCCGCTGCGCACAGGCAGGACGACGTCGCCATAATAGCGGGTCAGACCCTCATAGACCCAGAGCAGGTCGGTGGTGACGGGCTGCTGGAAATTGCGCGTCGCCATCTCTTGCGGACGGCGAAACTTTCCGTTCCAGACATGGAACAGTTCGTGGGGCAGGACGCTCCACTGATAGCGTTTGCTGGGATCGCTGAAGAAACCGGGCGCGACCCTGACGTCGGACGAGGCCAGATGTTCGATGCCGTCATGATGAAGCCGTTCGCTGACGCCGACGAGCCAGACATAATCGTCGAGCGGATCGCCGCCGATGAGGCGCTGCGTCTCGTCCACCAGGCGGCCGAGCGCCCCCGCGTCCCTTTGGGCGAGGGAGTGCTCGCCGGCGGCATCCGTGGCGATCGAAACACGCGCCGGAAAACTGCGGCCCGGAAGGGCGGTTCGGTCCAGCCGCGCCGACGCCAGCACCGGCGAGTCGACGAGTCTTGCGAGGGTGGTTTCGGGTAGTGCGAGGCGGCCATCCGAAGCCGTCGTCATCGGCAGTGCGCCATCGGCACGCCAGCCGACGGGGATCCTGATGCTTGCAGCGACGCGGACGGCGTCGGCACGCGCGTCCGCGGGATAGAGGAGAAGATGGTTGAACAATATGTAGGCGAGGCCCGGCGTCACGTTGGGAGATTTTCCAAAACCCGCGCCGAAGCGCCTCGCGGGCGACAGATAGTCCAGCCGGACATCGATCCTGTTCACGCCCCGCGGCACATCGATCCGAAACGAAAAAGCGTCTGCGGTATCGCGCCGCCAGGCGAGGGGCTCGCCGTTCGCCATGATGCGAAGCCCGATCAGCTGCGTAATCGGCCCGTTCGGACGATGCTCGCCCGGAATCCATCTGGGATAGGCGAGCGTCATCGGGCCGGGCCGTGTCGGCATAACGATATGAGTGTGCTGGATACCGCGCAGCACATCGCGAGCATCGACGTCGATCGACATCCTCACAGGATCTTCGGCGAATGCCGCCGACGCGGTGATTATCGCAAGGAAAATGATCGCGATCGCGCGCAGGAGAGGTCGAAAAAGACGGGACATAAGGGTCAAGAGGGGGTCCGTGCGGTGAGGGATCGGAATGGGCTTCTATCCCCCATGGCGTGGCCTGTCTTGAACTGGCTTGACCTTGCCCGGTGTCCGGCTGATGCTTGCGACATGACATGCGAATGCGTCGTTCATACGCGAGCCGGTCGGCTGCTGCATCCCTCCGGTCAGCATCTCGGCCGGCATCGGCACGATGCGGGATTCGCCGCTGTGGTTCTTTCGGGCAGTTACTGCGAGGCCGGTGATCGCGGGCGGATGCATGTGCAACCCGGCGACGTCATATTGCACGGCGCCTATGAATCGCACCTCGATCGGGTCGAGCGCAGCGGGGCTGAAGTTCTGGTGCTTCCTTGGCGCGGCGCAGTTAGCTCACCGCTCGGCAGTATTCGCGATCCGGATCGTCTCGCCCGGCTCGCGGAAAAGGACCTGTCCGCCGCAACATCCATGCTGGAGTCGGACATTGTTCTGCGGCAGCCAGCTGCGCCCGATTGGCCCGATCAGTTGGCGATGGATTTGCGGCGTGATCCGGCGACCGAACTGGAGCAGTGGGCGCGCAGTAACGGCCTGCGTCCGGAAACGATTAGCCGCGGGTTCAGAAAACTCTATGGTATTGCCCCCTCCGCTTATCGGGCACGAAGCCGTATTCTTCGGACCTTGCCAGATGTCGCCGCAGGAAAACCGTTTGCGGAGATCGCTGCCGATTGCGGCTTTGCAGACCAATCGCATTTTACGCGTAGTTTTGCGTCGCTGGTCAGCCTCAGCCCGAGCCGGTGGCGCTCTTTGACCGGCAATATCTGAAACCGAGACGCGCGGGCTACACAGTGATCGCCGATATCCCGAACGTCCGCGTGGCTTCGATTTTCTGCTAGAAGCCCTCTGACCGCAATCGGTCAGATACTCATTTCGAGAAATGTCAAAATGAGATTGACGATCAGTGCTTGATCTGACATTTCGACATTATTCGAAATGAGGATTCGCCGATGCAAGCAGACTCAGCTGTCGCCTCTTTAGGGGCTCTCGCGCAGGAACATCGTCTCGCACTGTTCCGCCTGTTGGTGCAGGCGGGCGAAGTGGGGCTAGCTGCCGGAGCTATCGCCGAGAAGCTCGGCGTGCCGAACAGCTCACTATCCTTTCACCTGACGCAGCTCCGCGAAGCCGGGCTGGTGCTCCAGGAGCGGCAGCATCGCTCGATCATCTATCGCGCCAACTATCCGGCGATGAACACACTGGTCGCCTACCTCATGGAAAATTGCTGCGCAGGTGCGGCCGTTTGCGGCCCGGGCGTGGATTGTGAGGCCCCCGCACAGGAAAGGAAGAGCGTATGAAGCGTCTGCATGTCCACGTCGGCGTCGAGGATCTCGGCGCTTCTATCGGTTTCTATTCCACAATGTTCGGCGCGGAGCCGACCGTCGTGAAGGACGATTATGCCAAGTGGATGCTCGAAGATCCGCGCGTCAACTTCGCGATCTCGGCGGGCAACCATGCCCGCAAGGGCATTGAGCATCTCGGCATCCAGGTCGAGAGCGCGGAAGAGCTCGGTGAGGTCTATGGCCGCCTCAGGGCTGCCGACCGACCAGTCCTCGAAGAAGGCCGGACGACCTGTTGCTACGCCAAGTCGGAGAAGAGCTGGATTGCTGACCCCGACGGCATCGTCTGGGAAGCTTTCTTCACTGATGGCGAAGCGACCACCTATGGTGACAGCCCGGCGCTCGATCAGCTCGCAGGCAATGACACGAGTTCGACCTGCTGCGTCCCCAAGTCGGTAGGTGCGGCATGACGCGGCCCTTCAATGTCCTCTTCCTCTGTACGGGCATCATTTGAGCATGTTGCGGAACCGCACACTCGACCGCGATGCCAATGAGATATCAAGAGATTTCGGATAAATTGCAGTCTCCGCTGCGTGGCCAGGTCTAGCCAAAGCGTCTGGTTCTTCTTCCTTCGCGCCAAAAGCATCCTGACTGCTAGCGGAGACGACTGCCAAGCCTGCATCAGTGCGGAACGGCCCCAAGCTCGAATCCGGTCTTGTCGTGCAGGGCGAACTTGTCGACGATGTCGGCGCTGGCAGAACGACACGGTACCAAGCGGGTCTGGCTTATCGAGCTGATGAAGAGGCGCGCCACGAAGGTCGCGGCCGTCGCGCTCGCGAACAAGACCGCGCGCATGGTCTGGGCCATGATGACGAGCGGCGAGCACTACCGCGAACCGCAGGTCGCGCACGCATAGGAGATCAGGCGCCGGGCAAGGCGTCGCCGAGGTTGGGAAGGGCAGACAGGAGCTGATGCACAAAACCGGTTGAAACCGCCGGATCAGGAAAACCCATTTTGGCCGGTGCACTCCGAGTGCGAGCAATTGGTCGGGACCCGATCCGCGCGAAAGGCATCATGGCCAGCGGCGCATGACAAGGCCGCATCACAGGCCGGACACATGGCTGCACCAACCAGCAAACTGCATCATCCAGAAACCGCTTGCCAACGGAGGGCCGTCCACACACGGCCAGAAAAGGCGATTGCGCTTATCCCGTTTGCGCGTCCAAATGCCATCGAGCTACCGTCTACTAAGCTGACGCAGCTTCGGTTGCGCAGCCGATTTGGAGAAATTGATGCGCTCTTTGCTAGCCCTGCCAATTGTTTTGATGACCGCGACCGTCGGCACTGCCGAGGGATCGGACGGTTTCTCCGTAGAGGGCCCATTCGACATAGGTGGGCGCTCTATCCAATTGAAATGCCAGGGGGCTGGTGCGCCCACCGTCGTTGTCGATGCTGGGATGGGAACGGCGCCTGCCGAAGATCCCGGCTGGCGAGGGATCGCAGCCAAGGTTGGCGAACGCACTCTTGTCTGCCTCTATGATCGGGCGGGCCTTGGCGCGAGCGGGGCTGCGCCAGAACGCATCCGAACCAGCGCTGATGCGGCGACGGATCTACGCAATGTTCTTCACAAGGTGGGAATAGCGGGGCCGTATCTCATCGTGGGCCACTCCATCGGAGGATTGCATGCGCAGGTATTCGCAAGCCTGTATCCGGAAGAAACGGCCGGGCTCGTACTCGTGTCGTCAACCCATCCCGACCAGATCGATACATGGCTCTCAATTTTACCAGCCCCAGCGCCCGATGAAGAGAAGGCTATCACCGAGGCGCGGACCTTTCTGATGTTGATGGCTAACGATCCCACGAGGAATGAAGAGAGATTAGACTTCGAGGCCAGCGCTAAGCAGGCGCGCGCGCTCCGCTCGCTCGGGTCCAAACCGCTGGTCATCGCGACCCATAGCGTAAATTTCAGAATGGTGCCGGGGTTATCGGAACCGCTCGCGGTTAAGCTCGAGGCGGCTACACAGAGCATGCAGAGCGGACTGCTTACACTGTCGTCCCGCGCGAAACAGAATATTTCCCGGACTGCCGGACACGGCCTTCCGCATGAAGATCCTTCGTTTGTTGTCGACAACATTCTCGAGGCGCTCGCGATGGCTGGAAAATAACGGGAATTGGCGCGTGTTTGCTTCGGCGTACGGTCGAGCCAAAAGCGGACCGGCCTTGAGCGGCCAGTGGCGCGGAGGGGTCAGCCTGCGGCCGACCCCGGGTGAGTAAGACGGTTCTCAGCGTAGCGCCGCCAGCACTGCGTCGGCGAGGGGCGCGCTCGAGGCGGGGTTCTGGCCTGTCAGTAGGTTCCCATCGCGCACCACATAAGCGCCCCAGTTCGGTCCCTTCTCGTACCGCGCCCCGGACTTGCGCAAGGTGTCGGCGAGCAACCAGGGCGCGTTGTCGGCAGTGCCCAGTTCGACTTCTTCCTCATCGCTGAACGAAGTCATGGCACGTCCGGCAAAGGGCCAGCTTCCATCGGATCCGCGCGTGGAGAGCAAAGCGGCCTGGCCGTGGCAGACGGGCGCAATGAGAATGCCGGCGCCGTCGGCTTCCAGAAGGATGCGAGCCATGTCGGGGTCCTTGTAGAGATCCTCGACGGGGCCATGCCCGCCGGGAATAACGATGGCGTCATAGTGGCGACCATCGACATCGGCGAGAATCAGCGGACGGGTCAGCCGCTCGGCGATGGCGTCGAGATATTTGCGGAAGTGATCGACGCTCTCCTGTCCGACAACATCGGGGTTCATGCTGTGGGGATCGATTTTCGGCGCGACGCCCCCGGGCGTTGCAATGTCGACGGTGCAACCTTCGGCAATGAATTTCTCGTCCATGACGACAAATTCCTCGGCCCAGACCCCACTTTCGTATTTCGAGCCGTCGGCGCGGGTCCAGGTGTCGGCGGCAGACAGAACAATCAGGATTTTGGTCATCGTTTTTCTCCAGCATTGGGTCGTTGCGGATGCCTCTCGCCGGCCAAGGGCAGGGAAGAGCGCAGGCGTCCGGGGCGAAGCCTCAAGCAGACGTGCGGGACTGCCCACGGACGAATAGGGTTCGAACGCGCTTATCCGGCTGCGTGATTGCGACTATCAGACCTTCCAAGCAGGTCCTTATCGTCTCGGTAAAGGTCAAATAGGCCTTCCATCCGGTAGTTACAAAGACTTTGCATCTTGGGCTATCATGCCTAGAAAGCATGGTAGATGGAGCTTCGTCACCTGCGCTATTTCGTTGCCGTTGCAGAAACGGGAAGCCTGACCGAGGCGGCGGAGAAGCGTCTCCACACGTCGCAGCCCTCGCTTAGCCGCCAACTCAGGGACCTTGAGGCCGAGATCGGCACGCCGCTTTTCGTGCGCGGCTCGCGCGGCGTCGCGCTTACCTCTGCCGGGGAAGCGTTCCTCGACCATGCCCGACTGGCGCTTGCCCAGGCCCGCGAAGCGATCGCGGCGGCGCGGCGGACGGTCAGGCCTGTCAAGGCCAGCTTTGCCGTCGGCTTCCTCACCGGGCATGAGGTTGAGTGGCTGCGCCACGTCACGAGCGTGCTGAGCGATGAGCTGCGGACAACGGATTTCCGGGTCACGAGCGACTTCTCGCCCGCGATCGGCGCCGCGGTGCAGAGGGGCGACATCGACCTTGGCTTCTCTCGAATCGAGCCCCAGCCCGATGTGACATATAAAGTGATCGCGCACGAACCGATTGTGGTGATTTTGCCGCGCGAACACGCGCTGGCCTCCCGCACCGAAATCGATCCGCGCGACATCGATCCACACAGCTTTGTCGGCTATTCCGACACGCCGCATGTTCTTCGAGGGATTGTCGAGCGTTATTTCAGCGAGCGCGGTCTGGCCATGACGCCCATACACTTCCTCGACGGCTATGCGACAGGCATCTCGCTCGTCGCCTCGACCAGGGGGGTTACGCTGCTGCCGGCCTATGTCGAGGCTTTGCTACCGGCTTCGCTGGTCAGCCGGCCGCTTGTCGGAAATGGCCCGGTCATCGAGGTCGCCGCAGGCTATCGTGCTGACAATCCATCTCCCGTGCTCGCTTCATTTCTGCGTAACATCGATCGGCTGATCTCTGCCCGAGAAGGAAGGTAGATCATCGCAGGGGCGTTTGTGTGGGAAAGCGAGATCGGCTCTCAAGGCAGAGCCGTCATCCTTCCGGATTTGCGGAGTGAGGGCGGCGGGAGACCGCCGCCCTCCGGACGTCAGAAATCCATCGCCGGCATCGGCGCGGTCTTCTCCTCCTTCGGCAGCTCGGCGACGAGCGCCTCCGTGGTGATCAACAGCGAGGCGACCGACGCCGCATCCTGCAACGCGGTACGCACGACCTTCGCCGGGTCGATCACACCCGCCTTGACGAGGTCCTGATATTCGCCGGTGGCGGCGTTGAAGCCCCAGCTATAGACGTCGCTTTCGAGCAGCTTGCCGACGATCCAGGCACCGTCCTCGCCGGCATTGTCGGCGATCTGGCGCGCCGGCGCGCGGAGCGCACGGCGGACGATGTCGATGCCCGACTGTTGGTCGTCGTTCGCGGCCTTGAGGCCTTCGAGCGCCTTCAGCGAGCGGAGCAGTGCGATACCGCCGCCGGGAAGAATGCCTTCTTCCACGGCCGCGCGGGTTGCGTGGAGTGCGTCGTCGACGCGATCCTTCTTCTCCTTGACCTCGACCTCGGTCGCGCCGCCGACACGGATCACCGCGACGCCGCCCGCGAGCTTGGCAAGCCGCTCCTGCAGCTTCTCGCGGTCATAGTCGCTGGTCGTCGTCTCGATCTGCTGGCGGATCTGCGCGATACGGCCGTCGATATCCGACTTCGCGCCGACGCCATCGACGATCGTCGTATTATCCTTGTCGATGACGACCTTCTTCGCGCGGCCGAGCATGTTGATCGTGACGCTCTCGAGCTTGATGCCGAGTTCCTCGCTGACGACATTGCCGCCGGTGAGCACCGCGATATCCTCGAGCATAGCCTTGCGGCGATCGCCAAAGCCCGGCGCCTTGACGGCGGCGACCTTGAGTCCGCCGCGCAGGCGATTGACGACGAGCGTCGCAAGCGCGTCGCCCTCGACATCCTCGGCGATGATCAGCAGCGGCCGGCCCGACTGGATGACGCTCTCGAGGAGCGGCAGCATCGCCTGCAGGTTCGACAGCTTCTTCTCGTGAATGAGGATGTACGGATCGTCGAGTTCGACCTTCAGCTTCTCGGCATTGGTAATGAAATAGGGGCTGAGGTAGCCGCGATCGAACTGCATGCCCTCGACCGTCTCGAGTTCGGTCGCGAGGCTCTTCGCTTCCTCGACGGTGATCACGCCCTCGTTGCCGACCTTCTCCATCGCCTCGGCGAGGATCTTGCCGACCTCTTCGTCGCCGTTGGCCGAGATCGTCGCGACCTGTGCGATCTCGCTGTTCGCCTCGACCGACTTGGCGTGGGCCTTGAGATCCTCGACGACGGTGGTGACGGCAAGGTCGATGCCGCGCTTGACGTCCATCGGGTTCATGCCCGCGGCGACCGCCTTCGAGCCTTCGCGGACGATCGCCTGCGCGAGCACGGTCGCGGTCGTCGTGCCGTCGCCGGCCTTGTCGTTCTGCTTCGATGCGACTTCGCGCAGCATCTGCGCGCCCATATTCTCGAACTTGTCGGCAAGCTCGATTTCCTTGGCGACGGTCACGCCGTCCTTGGTGATGCGGGGCGCGCCGAAGCTCTTGTCGATCACGACGTTGCGGCCCTTGGGGCCGAGCGTGACCTTAACTGCATTCGCAAGCGTATCCACGCCGCGCAGCATGCGATCACGCGCGTCCGACGCAAATTTCACTTCCTTGGCAGCCATTTTTACCTCCTTCTTGCTGTCCTTTCAGTTGATGATGAATGGGCCTCAAGCCGCCTGCTTGAGCGCTTCCGCCTGCTCGATGACGCCGAGGATGTCGCTCTCCTTCATGATGAGCAGTTCCTCGCCGTCGACGCGCACCTCGGTGCCCGACCATTTACCGAACAGGATGCGGTCGCCCGCCTGGACGTCGAGCGCTGTGATCGTGCCGTCCTCGGCGCGAACGCCCGGACCGACGGCGACGACTTCGCCTTCCTGCGGCTTTTCCTTGGCGGTGTCGGGGATGATGATGCCGCCCGAGGTCTTTTCCTCGGCTTCGATACGGCGGACGACCACACGGTCGTGCAAGGGACGGAAATGCATGCATAACCTCCATGTTGCATAACGATATGATAAGCCGGCGCGTCTGTCCGTGACGCGCGGCGCCGGTGAGCTAGGAAGCGGTTTTTTTCGCTTCAAGAGGTTCAACGAAAATTTTTTCGATGACCGCCTTGATGAGGAACAAATGCACTTTATCAAGGGGCTGGAACCTCTTGACTCGACTCGCTTCGTTCCCAAAATCTGTCCGCGCGGCGCCTTGCCGCACGACGAGAAAGGAATGGCGACAAGGAAGGAGGCACGATCATGTCCGAGCCATTTTCCCGTTTTCTTCACCCCTTCGACGTGGCACATCACCCAAGCCTCGAGCCAGAGGTCAAGCGCGCTCTCCTTGCATCCTGGGCGTCGGACCGCGCATCGGTCCGCAACAAGCCCGGCCTGCGAAAACCGCGCGGCGCGCGGCGCGCCGTTCCGGTTGATGATGTACTCGCGGCGCTCCGTTCGCTCGATGGTGGCGAGGCGCGTGCGCCATGACCGACCGCGCGCTGATCGCGCAGCTCGACGGCTATGGGCTGACGACCGCGGAGATTCATTATTACCGGCCCGATCATCCTTCGCTGCTCCAGCTGTACGTCTGGCAGGACTATGATCTGCCGCCAGATTTCCCGGTGCTGTTCGATTTTCTGGCCATGTGGCGGCGGCAGATTGAAGCCGCGCTTCATTCGGTGCGGATCGCGCACGACGCGTTGATCGGACCCGCCGAATGGCGCGCGGCGGATATGATCCGGGCGATCGACTAACGATCGGGAGCGTCGCCGCGTACCGGAACCTTCATCGTGTTTTGGTTCGTCTGATACAGCGAAGCGGGGCCGCCGCTGAACAACGGCCCCGCCAGACGTTAGGCGGCCTCGAGTGTCTTTTCCTTCGACGATTCAATCCGGCGCGTTTCGGTGTTGCCGCTGCCGATCTCTATCTTGCGCGGCTTCATCGCCTCGGGGATGACCCGGTTGAGTTCGATCGCAAGCAGGCCGTCGGCAAAGCTCGCGCTGCCGACCTCGATATAGTCGGCGAGCTGGAAGCGCCGTTCAAACGCGCTGCGCGCGATGCCGCGGTGAAGATAGGTGCTCTTCGCTTCGTCTTCCGCCGGCTTGCCTGTGACGGTCAGCCGGTTCTGCTGCGCGACGATCTCGATTTCGTTGGGCTTGAAGCCCGGGACCGCAAGTGTGATGCGGAACCGGTCGTCGGCTTCGCGGACGATGTCGAAGGCGGGATAGCCGTCGGTCGTCTCGCTACGCTGCCCTTTTTCGAACAGGTCGAAGAGGTGATCGAAACCGACCGTCGAGCGGCGGTAGGGGGTAAAGTCAAAGTCGGTTCTCATTTCCAAATCCTCCTGATTGAAGCAATTCGGGCATGAGATGCGCCGGGACGTAGAGCCGGCGCTCTCTATGTCCTTCGGACGGGAACGATCCGGCGTCCAGAAAAAAGCTAGGAAGCCAAATTTCCGTTTCAAGATGTCGAAAGCGCTTTGGATTGGCGAATGGGGCGGCGCTCCATAGGCGCTTTCAGGTGCGGAGCCGCGCCGCGCGCGGCTCCGCGATCGGATCAGGCGGCGCGGCTGCCGCCGGTATCGCCGCTCCATACGGCGATTTGGTCCTTGACCACCAGCTTCAGCTTCTTGAGCCGCGCCATCAGGACCTCGTCGGGTCGGCGCTGCCGCGCTTCCCGATCGATTTCGGCTTCGAGGCGGGCATGCTCGCGCCGGAGATATTCGATATGTTTGCTGGACATCTTCTTCTCCATGCCAAGTTGAGGATGTTGCAGCCGGGAGGACTGCGGCGGGAATATAGGAAAGGCCTGTCCCTGAGTTCAACAGGTCGGGATGGGCCATGCGCTCACATCGGCATGTGTACCGTCCGTCATGAGAATGACCGACTTTCGCACGGGGGTAACCGCTATCTTGAGTTGACGTTCAGAAGCAGGCGGTTCCACATCGGCCACTACGGGCGAATTGCCGAAAAAGAACGCCCGTCCGATCGAAATCGGACGGGCGTAAGATGAAGAGCCGTGTTTCCTAAAAGGAAGAGCCCTCCTGGGTCGCATGGCGCGGTTAGCCTCGCTGATCGACTTGATATTGTACCGCGACGCCAAAAGAGCAGCTCTCACGCGTCAGGGCCTGGCGGCAACCGGAAGACGGAATGGAGCGCCCAGCCGGTTGAAGGCGTTCATCGCCGCAATCGCGATCGTCAGGTCGACGAGATCTTTGGGCTCGAAGACCTCGGCTGCTGCTGCATAGGCCTCGTCGGAAGCATGGGTCTCGCTGACGCGTGTGACTTCTTCCGCCCACGCCAGTGCCGCACGATACTGGTCGGGAAACAGATGCGGGACTTCGTCCCACACGCCAAGCAGCGCGACCTTGTCGACCGGCATGGTCTTGAGAAGGTCCCGGGTATGCAGATCGATACAGTGAGCGCACCCGTTGATCTGCGAGACCCGGAGGAAGACAAGGTGAATGAGCTCTTCCGGAAGGGCGGTGCTACTCGTGATATAATGGTGCACAGCATACAGCGCCTTTGCTCCGGCGGGAGCGACTTCGGACCAATTCAACCGGTTCATCTGATCTTCCTTTCTTCCTGAGCCATATCGGCGTCAGCATGCCTGACGAGCGGGATCCCTCCGCTGTGACATCCCGAGCAAATAAAAGTGCCGGTTCACCGGATGCTGGCGAATGGGATCGGAAGAAAGGCCCGAGATTGATCTAGCCCAGTGTAGCGATCAGGCCGCGCCAAGAAACGAGGGGCCGCGGCATTGTCGTACCGCTACAGAATGTCCGTTTATCTGGAATTGGAGTTGAAAGCCGCCTGACCCCAATCGGCCAGAGGCTGCACGATCCGGTCTAACATTGCCGCGGAAGCAGAAAGGGAAGTTTTTGCCCGGCATTTGCCGCATATTACCAAATGCGGGGTAAACTATTGTAGATCAAGGCTTTACCCTGCAGCCAGTTTGCATGGAGCATGAGCGAAAGCCGCTCGTGATAGGATAAAGTGCGGGGACCGTCGCCTTCGGACGCCACATAGGCTGCGATCGCATCGCGTGCGCAACGCGACCGCGATCGTTCCTGCGCCGCAGCGACAACACGCAGGCGGCGATCGAGGGTGCGGCTCAGGCGGATCGACGGCATCGCGAAATTCTCCCGTCGGGGCGTTGCCAAGTAAGGCGCCTTGGATCGTGGGCACGGCTCGCCGTGCCGAACTGCTCTTGCTTCGGAAAGTCCCGCGCGACGGTTCGGGTGGCAAGGGGTGGCCGAGGGCGGCTCGCGCGCTATTCGGGCGGTTTGGAGGGTAGGCAAGAATGTCACGCCGGCTCGCGGCGGAAGGGCGGACGCGTAGGGGCGATCGCGGCGGCGGTCCCAAAACAGCCCCGATAATCAGCCGGTCAACTCCGACAGCCACTGTAATCTGACCGGACAGGATGGGAATTTGCGTTCTCAGCCCCGGGCATGGTGTCCGGGCGGGAGCGCGTCATGACCCCGACCAAATTGCTCATCGGACAGATATTGATCGTGTTCGCGATCGTTATCCTCGGCGTCTGGGCCGCCACCCAGTGGGCGGCGGCCATGCTCGGGTTCCAGCCCGAACTCGGAGCGCCCTGGTTCGTGATCGGCTCGCTCCCCGTCTATCGGCCCTGGGCGCTTTTTTCATGGTGGTATCATTATGAGGCCTATGCGCCGCACGTCTTCGACAAGGCGGGGGCGCTAGCGGGCGCGAGCGGTTTTCTCGGCTGCGGCGCGGCGATCGGGGGTTCGCTATGGCGCGCCCGGCAGAAGGGATTGGTCACGACCTACGGCTCGGCGCGATGGGCAAAAGAGCGGGAGGTCGATGCCGCAGGGTTGCGCGGCGATGCGGGCGTCTTTCTCGGTTCGCTCGGCGGCCGCTATTTACGCCATAGCGGCCCCGAACATGTCATGGCCTTCGCCCCGACGCGGAGCGGGAAGGGCGTCGGGCTCGTCGTCCCGACCTTGCTCAGCTGGACAGGCTCGACGGTCGTCCACGATATCAAGGGCGAGAATTGGCAGCTGACGTCGGCGTGGCGGTCTCGCTTCTCGCATTGCCTCTATTTCGATCCCACCGACGCGCGTTCGGCGCGCTATAATCCGCTGCTCGAGGTGCGGAAGGGCGTACACGAAGTCCGCGACGTCCAGAATATCGCCGATATTCTCGTCGATCCGGAAGGCGCGCTCGAACGGCGCAACCACTGGGAGAAGACGAGCCACGCTCTGCTTGCCGGTGCGATCCTCCACATCCTTTATGCCGAGGAAGAGAAGACGCTGGCGCGCGTCGCGACCTTCCTTTCCGATCCGTCGCGGAGTTTCGCTTCGACGCTCGTGGCGATGATGCGCACAAATCATCTCGGAACCAAGGATAATGTCCTCGTACACCCGGTCGTCGCGTCCGCAGCGCGCGAGCTTCTCAACAAGAGCGAGAACGAGCGCTCGGGCGTGCTCTCGACCGCCATGTCGTTCCTCGGCCTCTACCGCGACCCGACAGTCGCCGCGGTCACCGGAGCGTGCGACTGGCGGATCGCCGACCTCGTCGCCGCCGAGCGGCCGCTCTCGCTCTATCTCGTCATTCCGCCCTCGGATATCAGCCGCACCAAGCCGCTCGTCCGCCTGATCCTCAACCAGATCGGGCGGCGGCTGACCGAGAAGCTCGACGATCGCCGATCTACCGTGCGCCGCAACGAGCTGCTGCTCATGCTCGACGAGTTCCCGGCGCTCGGGAGGCTCGACTTCTTCGAGACGGCGCTCGCCTTCATGGCGGGCTATGGCATCCGGGCCTTCCTGATCGCGCAGTCGCTCAACCAGATCTCAAAGGCCTATGGCGAGAACAACGCCATCCTCGACAATTGTCATGTCCGTGTTGCCTTTGCGACCAACGACGAGCGGACGGCGAAGCGCATTTCGGACGCGCTCGGCACCGCGACCGAACAGCGGGCGATGCGCAACTATGCCGGGCATCGGCTCGCGCCCTGGCTCGCTCATGTCATGGTCAGCCGGCAGGAAACCGCGCGCGCGCTGCTGACGCCCGGCGAGGTGATGCAGCTGCCGGCAACCGACGAACTCATCCTCGTCGCGGGCTTGCCTCCGATCCGCGCGAAGAAGCTGCGCTATTTTGAGGATGCGAACTTCAAGACGCGGCTCGGGGCGCCGCCCGCGCTCGGCGACAGCGGTTACGCAGATCGACCCCCAGCGCGGGGCAACGACTGGACCGGCATAGTCGCTGACGTCGTGACGACACATGAAGCTGCTGAAACCGTGGAAGAGGGCCAGGTGGTCGAGGATGGCGGCGCGCAGCAGGCGCGCGAGCCCGAAATCGCCGATGCGGCCGCGCCGCCGCCGAAGCCAGAAAAAGCTTCCAACCCGCTCGGTATCGACGACGATGTCCATCCCGCCGCCGACAAGAAACTGATGGACCGCGCGCGGCCGCTTGCGCCGGTGCTCATCGGCCATACCCTCGATGAAGCCGTCTCGCACAAGGGCGAGCAACTGGGGCTCGGGCTATGAACGCGCGCAGCAGCATCTCGCGCGGCGGTCAGGTCCGGCACCAGCTTTACATGAGCGCCGAGCTCAGCGAGCGGCTTGCCGCGCTCGCGAAGAAACCCGGCGTCACCATGTCGTCGATTCTCGCCGAGGCACTTGGCGCCTGGCTCGACCGCAAGGGCGTCAGCGAATTGCAGGAGCGCTTCGGCGTTCGGCTCGACAATCTCAGCCGTGCTGTCGCGCGCATCGAGCGCAACAGCCAGATCGAGATCGAAATACTTGCTTTGCTCGCGCGCTACTTGCTCACATCGATCCCGCCGGTTGCCGAGGGCGACGACGTCGGCCGCGCGCAGGGGCGCGAGCGTTTCGAATGGTTCACGATGAAGGTCGCCGAAGCCTTCCGCGACGGCCGCGGCAGTTTCGGTGTCGAGATGGGCCAATGAGCGCGGGCGAAGCCACCGAACGCCGACGCACGATGCTGTGCACCGCGATGGGTCCGGCGATCGAGGCGGCGCTGTCCAACGCGCATGTTCTCGAGGTGATGGTGAACCCGGACGGCGCGCTCCGTGTCGATGTTCTCGGAGAGGGGCGCGTCGACACGGGGGTCCGCATGGCGCCCGAACAGGTCGAGCGGATCATCCGCCTCGTCGCGTCGCACGCGCGGACCGAAGTACATGGCGCGGCGCCGATCGTCTCGGCCGAACTGCCGCCGCACGGCGAGGGCGCGGGTGAGCGGTTCGAGGGCCTGTTGCCGCCGGTCAGCCTCGCGCCCTGCTTCTCGATCCGCAAGCCCGCGGCGCGCGTCTACACGCTGCTCGATTATGTGAACGCCGGCATCGCGAGCCCCGAAGCCGCGCGGCTGCTGTCGCTCGGCGTCGTCGAGCGGCTCAACATTCTGATCGCCGGCGGCACCAGCTCGGGGAAGACGACGCTCGCCAACGCGCTGCTTGCCGAAATGGCGACGCTCGATGAGCGGGTCATCCTGATCGAGGACACGCGCGAGTTGCAATGCCCCGCGGCCGACCGGGTCGAGCTTCGGACACGCACCGGTGCGGTTTCGATGGCCGATCTCGTTCGCTCGACGCTGCGCCTCCGGCCCGACCGCATCATCGTCGGCGAGGTCCGCGGCGCCGAGGCGCTCGACATGCTCAAGGCCTGGAACACCGGCCACCCGGGGGGGATCGCGACGGTCCACGCCAATAGCGCCGCCTCGGCGCTCACCCGCATCGAACAACTCGTCCAGGAAAGCGTCGTCACCGTGCCGCGGCGGCTGATCGCCGAGGCGATCGACCTCATCGTCTTCGTCGCCGGACGCGGCGCCGCGCGGCGCATCTCGGGCGTAGCGCGCGTCGAAGGCGTGACGCCGGAGGGCGACTACGCGCTGACCGAAATCCCCATTCAACCTGAAGGAGAAGTGCCATGCCCCTGATTGCGCTTGCTTTGTCCCGCGCCGCCATTCGGTCAGCGCAGCGCCTGCTGCTTGTCGTCGGCCTCGCCTTCGGCCTTGCCGCGGGCGCGCTTGCCGCCGGTTCGGGCATGCCGTGGGAAGAGCCGCTCCAGCAGGTCCTGGAATCGGTGCAGGGGCCCGTCGCGAAGATCATCGCGGTGATCATCATCATCACGACCGGCCTGACTTTGGCCTTCGGCGAAACCTCGGGCGGCTTCCGCCGGCTGATCCAGATCGTGTTCGGGCTGTCGATCGCCTTTGCTGCGTCGAGCTTCTTCCTGTCCTTTTTCAGTTTCGGCGGCGGGGCGCTCGTCGCGTGAGCCGGATCGAGGGCTTCGAGGCGCCGATCCACCGGTCGCTCGCCGAGCCGATCCTGCTCGGCGGCGCGCCGCGCGGCCTCGCGATCGTCAACGGGACGATTGCGGCCGCGATGGGGCTCGGCCTCCAGCAATGGATCGCCGGGCTCATCCTCTGGGCCTTGGGCCACACGCTGATGGTGTTCGCCGCGAAGCGCGATCCCGATTTCGCGCCCGTGCTGGCGCGACACCTCCGCCAAAAAGGCACTTTCTCGTGCTGAATATCTCCGAATATCGCACCCGCACCGACCGGCTCGCCGATCATCTGCCATGGGCCGCGCTCGTCGCGCCGGGCATCGTCCTCAACAAGGACGGGAGTTTCCAGCGGAGCATCGCGTTTCGCGGGCCCGATCTCGACAGCGCGACCGAGGTCGAGCTCGTCGGTGCCTGCGCGCGCGCCAACAATATGCTGAAGCGGTTCGGCACGGGCTGGGCACTTTTCTTCGAGGCCGAACGCGTTGCGGCGCTCGGTTATCCGGACAGCGAATTTCCCGATGCCGCTTCATGGCTCGTCGATGCCGAACGGCGGGCATCGTTCGAGGATGTCGAGCATTCGCATTTCGAGACCCTATATCATCTGACACTCGTCTGGATGCCCGCCGCCGATCAGGCCGACAAGGCGCGGCGAATGGTGGTCGAGCGGCCTGAGGCGGAGAAGGGGGCGCGCGACTGGCGCGAGGCGCTTGCGCGCTTCGAGGCCGAGAGCCTGCGCGCGATCGATCTCATGGCGACTTTCATGCCCGAGGTCCGGGCGCTCGATGACAACGAAACGCTGACCTATCTCCACAGGGCGGTATCACCGCATCGGCACCGCATCCGTATGCCCGAGACGCCAATGTATCTCGACGGCTTTCTCGCCGACACGGTGCTGACGGGCGGGCTCGAGCCGATGCTCGGTGACCGACATTTGCGGACGCTGACGATCCTCGGCTTTCCGTCGCTGAGCCGTCCCGGAATATTTGACGCGCTGAACCGCGAGGATTTTTCCTATCGCTGGACGACGCGCTTCATCGCGCTCGACAAGAGCGATGCGACTTCTGCGCTCACGAAGATGCGGCGGCAGTGGTTCAACAAACGCAAGTCGCTCTCGGCGCTGCTCCGCGAGGTCATGTACAACCAGCCGGCGCAGCTGCTTGACAGCGACGCCGATAACAAGGTCGTCGATGCCGATGCGGCGCTGCAGGCCCTCGGCGGCGACCATGTCTCATTCGGCTATCTGACAACCACGATCACCGTGTCCGATACCGACCGGGGGCGCGTCGACGAGAAACTCCGCGCGGCAGAGCGCATCCTCCATTCGCTGGGATTCACGGCGATCCGCGAGAGCGTCAATGCTGTCGAGGCGTGGCTCTCGTCGCTGCCCGGCCATGTCTATGCCAACGTCCGGCAGCCGCTCGTCCATAGTCTCAATCTCGCGCATTTGATGCCGTTGTCGTCGGTGTGGGCAGGGCCGGTACGTAATACGCATCTCAACGGCCCGCCGCTCTTCTATGCCGAAACGAGCGGCTCGACGCCGTTCCGCCTGTCGACGCATGTCGGCGACGTCGGGCATATGATGATCGCGGGCCCGACGGGTGCGGGGAAGTCGGTGCTGCTCGCGCTCATCGCGCTCCAGTTCCGGCGCTATGCCGGCGCGCAGCTCTATATCTTCGACAAAGGCTGTTCGGCGCGCGCGGCGGTTCTCGCGATGGGCGGACGGCATCATGCGCTTGGGCGTGACGAGGCGTCGCTCGCGTTCCAGCCGCTGCGCGGCATCGACCGCGAACAAGAGCGGAGCTGGGCCGCCGACTGGGTCGCGGGGCTCGTCGCACACGAGGGCGTCGCGATTACGCCCGACGTCAAGGATGCGATCTGGTCGGCGCTGCGCAGTCTGGCGACCGCGCCGACAAGCGAACGGACGCTCACAGGCCTGTCGCTGCTGCTCCAGTCGAATGCGCTCAAAGCCGCGATCCAGCCCTTCACGCTCGAAGGTCCGCACGGGCGGCTGCTCGACGCGGCAGAGGACGGTCTCGCGCTCGGCGGACTTGAATGCTTCGAGACCGAGGCGCTGATGGGGCAGACGAGCGTCGTCGAGCCGGTGCTCTCCTATCTCTTCCATCGCCTCCAAGCCCGCTTCGACGGGCGGCCGACCCTGCTTATTCTCGACGAGGCCTGGATATTCCTCGACAATCCGCTCTTCGCCGCGCGCATCCGCGAGTGGCTGAAAGTGCTGCGCAAGAAAAACGTCGCGGTGATCTTTGCGACGCAAAGCCTCGCCGACATCGCGGGAAGCAGCATCGCGCCCGCGATCATCGAGAGCTGCCCGCAGCGTATCCTGCTTCCGAACGACCGCGCGGTCGAGCCGCAGAGCCGCGCAGCCTATGCCGCCTTCGGGCTCAACGACACGCAGGTCGGGTTGGTCGCGCGCGCGGCGCCCAAGCGCCACTATTATCTCCAATCGGCACGCGGAAACCGCCTTTTCGAGCTTGGCCTCGGGCCGATTGCGCTCGCGCTGTGCGGTGCGTCCGACCCCGCCACGCAGGTCCGGATCGACGCGATCCTAGCCGAACATGGCGACGCCAACTTCGCGGCGCACTTCTTGCGCGGAGCCGGCCTCGATTGGGCTTCCGAGCTGCTCCCCGACTTTCCCGGCTCTCCCACCTCCGACCTCTTGCCCCCCGAAGGAGAATGAATGTGAAGACGATCATGATTGCCCTGGCTGCGGCCGCCCTCGCTCCCGCGACGATCGTGGCGGTCATCCCCGCGCAGGCCATGCCGGTATTCGACCAGGCGAATTATTCGCAGAATTTGCTGACCGCGGCGCGGACGCTCCGGCAGATCGACCAGCAGATTCGCCAACTCCAGAACGAAGCGCAGATGCTGGCGAATATGAACAAGCATCTGAAGCGCGTCGACTTCCCCGAGCTTCAAAAGCTCAAGGACAATCTCGCGCGCGTCGACGCGCTGATGGAAAAGGCCGAAGGCATCGACTTCGGTGTCGACCAGCTCGACGCGCGCATGTCTGCGCTCTTCCCGAAAAACTTTTCCGGCTCAACCCGGACCACGAGGGTCGCGCAGGCGAAGGTGCGGCTCGAGGCGGCGATGGCGTCGTACCGCCGCACGCTCGCCGTCCAGTCCAGGATCGCCGCCGACGTCAAGGAGGATGCCGCGTTGCTCGCCGAGGTCGCAGCGCGGAGTTCTGCGGCCGAGGGCAGTCTGCAGGCGCAACAGGCGACCAATCAGCTCCTCGCGCTCGCCGCCAAGCAGCAGATGCAGCTCCAGCAGATGATGGCGGCCGCCTATGAGGCCGACATGCTCGACCGCGCCCGCGCCGCGCAGAGCGAGCAGGAAGCGCGCGAGCGCATGGGCCGCTTCCTTGGGGACGGCAAGGCCTACACCCCGATCCGCTGACCAGCGAGACGAGCGGGGCAAGTCTGCCCCTCTCTTGGCCCGCCGTTCGCCGCGGGGTCTCGATTGCTCCGCCCGAGACCCCGCGGACCTTTCATCCCTTCGAAAGCCCGACCGATGGACGATCTCAATGTCATCGACCGCTTCATGGAAGCCTTCATCCGCTACATCGACAGCGGTTTCGGGCTGCTCGGCGGCGATGTCGCGTTCCTTACCAGCATATTAATCGGGATCGACATCACGCTCGCAGGGCTTTTCTGGGCGATGGGCGGCGAGAATGACGTCATCGCAAAGCTGCTGAAAAAGATCCTTTATGTCGGCGTCTTCGCTTTCATCATCGGCAACTTTGGGGCGCTTTCCGATATCATCTTCCGTTCCTTCGCGGGGCTGGGCATCACCGCCGGCGGTGGCTCGATCTCGGCGGACGACCTTCTTAAGCCCGGACGGCTTGCCGGCGCGGGGTTCGAGGCGGCGCATCCGCTGATCGACCAAATCAAGGAGCTGCTCGGGCCGATCGATTTCTTCACCAACTTCCTCGAGATCGTAGTGCTGCTGATCGCCTGGATCCTCACGATCCTCGCCTTCTTCATTCTCGCGATCCAGCTTTTCATCACGCTGATCGAATTCAAGCTCACGAGCCTCGCGGGCTTCGCGCTGATGCCCTTTGCCCTCTGGAACCGGACCGCGTTTCTTGCCGAGCGCGTGCTCGGCAGCATCATCTCGTCGGGCGTCAAGGTGATGGTGCTCGGGGTGATCGTCGGGATCGGCTCGGGTTTCTTTCCCGATTTTCTGACCGCGATGGCGGGCTCCGAGCCCGATGTCGAGGAAGCCATGTCGCTTGCGCTCGGTGCTCTCGCCCTGCTCGGGCTCGGCATCTACGGGCCTGGCATTGCATCGGGCCTCGTCGCCGGTGCGCCGCAGCTCGGCGCGGGCGCTGCGGTCGGAACTGTCGCGGCGGCTGCGGGCACGATGATCGTCGCTGGCGGCGCGGGCATGGCGGCCGCACGCGCCAGCGGAGGTGCTGCGCTCGGCGCCGTCCGCGCCGGGACGTCGATGGGCGCCGCGGCATCGACGTCCTACAGGCTCGGGCAGGAAACATCGGGATCGCAGACGGTGGGCGCCGGTCTCTCGGGCGTCGCGACCGCGACCAAGGGCGCGGCCGCCCATGCCGCGCGCCGCGGGGCGAACTCGCTCGGGATCGGCGAAGCTGCGGCGGCCGGGCGAGATGCCGTCTGGAATGCCGGCAATCAGAGCAAGGGCCCGGCTTCGCAGACATCGAACGCGGCGGCCGCAGGTCCGGCGGCCGCCCCCGCGTGGGCGACCGATCTCAAGGCCGACCAGCGCCGCCGTTCGGCGCGGCAGGCGGCCGCCCATGTGATTTCCGACGGGAGCCGCGGCGGCAGCGGCGCGAGCCCCGATATCGCCGAGAAGGAGGATTGAGAAATGCAATTCAAACGAGCAGTGCAGCGCTACGGGCGGACGCCCGAGCCGGTCACACCCTATCAGCGCGCTGCGCAGGCGTGGGACGAGCGGATCGGCGCCGCGCGCGTCCAAGCCCGGAACTGGCGCATCATGGCCTTCGGTGGGTTGCTCCTGTCCTGCGGGCTCGCCTCGGGCCTTGTCTGGCAGTCGGTGCAGAGCCGCGTCACACCCTATGTCGTCGAGGTCGACCGGCTCGGCGAGGCGCGCAGCGTAGCGCCCGCGACGGAGAATTATGATCCGACCGACCCGCAGATTGCGTGGGCGCTCGGGCGTTTCATCGCCAATGTGCGAGGCATCTCCCTCGACCCGGTGCTGATGCGCGCGAACTGGCTCGCCGCCTATGATTTCGCGGGGGAACGCGGCGCACTGTTCCTCAACGAGTTTGCGCGCAGCTCCGATCCCTTTGCGCAGGTCGGGGCGCGCTCGATCTCGGTCGAAATCACCAGCGTCGTGCGCGCTTCGCCGCGGTCCTGGCAGGTGAAATGGAAGGAACGCGCCTATGAGCGCGGTAGCCTCGCCGCCTCCTCGCGCTGGACCGCGATGCTGACCGTCAAAGTTAAGCGGCCGCGTTCGGCCGATGTCCTGCGCAAGAACCCGCTCGGCCTCTATGTCGAGGCGATCGACTGGAGTCGCGAATATGAGCGCGAGGAGCGATCGCGCGACTCTGCGATTACACCGCTGCAGCCGCCGGACGAGCCGGTCCCCGGCATCGCTTCCGTTCCCGCAATTTCCGAAGGAGCCCAGCCATGAGATGCGCCTGCTTGATCCTTGCCGCTGCCGGTGCCGCGGTCCTGACCACATCCGCGAACGCCGGTCCGGGCCCGGTCGAGCGTGTCCGCGCGGCAGCGGCTGCCGCGGTCAAGGAGCCGCGCACACAGGATTATCGCGGTGCGATCCAGAACTATGCCTATGTCGAGGGCGCGGTCTATCGTCTCGTCACCGCGCCCGAGTATGTCACCGACATCGCGCTCGAGCCGGGTGAGACGCTTGTCGCGGTCGCAGCCGGCGACACCGCGCGCTGGACCGTGGGCGACACGACGAGCGGGGCGGGGGAGGCGCGGCGCGTCCACATCATGATCAAGCCGCTCGCGCCCGGCCTCGCAACGAACCTGATCGTCACCACCGACCGGCGCGTTTATCATATGGCGCTCGCGAGTACCCAGCGAGCGGCGATGGCAGCGGTCTCCTGGACCTATCCGAACGACAGCCTGCTTGCGATCGAGCGCGCCGCGAGCACGACACGCGTGGCGGTAGAGGCGCGTCCGGCAATCGACCCGGTCGGCCTCGACTTTGGTTACAAGATCCGCGGCGACAAGCCCGCCTGGCGACCCTTGCGCGCGTTCGACGACGGGCGGCAGGTCTATATCGAGTTCCCGGCGACACTCGGGCAGGGCGAGGCGCCGCCATTGTTTGTGACCGGCGAAGACAATGGTCCGGAACTCGTCAACTACCGCGTCAGGGGGCGCTTCTATGTCGTCGACCGGCTTTTCGACCGTGCCGAGCTCCGCCAGGGGACGAAGCGCCAGACGGTCGTGCGGATTGTCCGTACCTCTTCGGGAGCCGGTCGGTGAGCGCGCCCGACGTGCCGAAGCAGGATAGCGGCGAAGAGGCGGCGCCTGAGGGCGCCGCCGCGCCGCCCGATCCCGCCGCGCTTCCGCCTGCGCCGGTGCCGCCCAAGGTCGATCCACAAAGCCTGGTCCTGCGGGGGAGCCCACGCCGCGTTGTGCGTTTCCGCCGCGAGTTGATCATCGGCATCGCCGGCGCCGGCGCGCTCGCGATCGCTGCCACCGCCTGGTTCGCGCTGGGGCCCGCATCGTTCGAGCTTGCCGCGAGCGGCGATGAGATGTTCGAAGCGAAAGGGGCCCGTTCGCCCGAGGTGCTTGCAGCGGCCCCGGGCAGCTATGACGCGATCCCGAAGCTTGGGCCGCCGCTTCCCGGCGATCTCGGACGCCCGATCCTCGAGCATCAGCGCAAGCTGGCGGGCGAGGGCGACCTTCCGCCGGTCGATCCCGCCGTCGATGCGGCGGCCGTTGCGCGCGAGCGGGCGTTGGCCGACCAGGCCGCGGCCCGCCAGTCGGCGGTGCTGATGCTCGGCGGTCGGGGCGGCGCGGCCGACCGAGCCGGACCCGGCGCTGCGCCCTCGGAGGAAAAGCCGGGCGAGGCGGGTCCGGGCTCCCCCGGCAGCGCTCCGGCGACCAGCCATGCCGTCGCCGCCGATGAAGTCAGCGCGCACCGCATCCGGCCGCCGGCATCGCCGTGGATCGTCAGCAGCGGGAGCATTATCGCGGCGAACCTGGTGACCGGGCTCGACAGCGACCTGCCCGGCATCGTCGTCGCGCAGGTGAGCGAGAATGTCTATGACAGCATCACCGGGCGCACGCTCCTTATCCCGCAGGGCGCGCGGATTCTCGGGCGCTACGAAAGCAATGTCGCTTTCGGCCAGCGCCGCGCGTTCGTCGCGTGGCAGCGCATCATCTGGCCCGACGGATCGTCGCTGACGCTCGACAACGCGCCCGCGAGCGACGCGGCGGGATATGCGGGGCTCGCCGATAGGGTCGATTTCCACAGCTGGGCTTTGCTCAAGGGCGTCGGGCTCGCGACGCTGCTCGGCGTCGGCACCGAACTCGGCTTCGGCGGCGGCGAGAGCGAACTCGTCTGGGCGCTGCGCGAGTCCGCGCAGACGGGCGGTGCCCGCGCCGGCGACCGGATCGCCCAGCGGAACCTCGACATCCCGCCGACGATCCGCGTCCGACCCGGTTGGCCGCTCCGCGTGATCGTTCACCGCGATCTCGTCCTTGTACCATGGAGGCCATGATGCCCGATCTTAAGTTGCCGAAAATCCCCGATCGCACCCCGATCAAGATGACGATCCAGCTTCTTCCCGAACTCGCTGAAGCGCTCGGCGCCTATGCCGCCGCCTATGAGCAGGCCTATGGGAAGGCCGAACCGGTCGGCGAACTCATCCCGTTCATGCTGGCGGCCTTCCTCGAGAGCGACCGTGCCTTTGCGCGGGCGCAGCGGTAGCGGCGTGGCCGGCACGGAAAATGGCCTGCCGGTCGGCGGCGACCGGTTCATCACCGTCGAGGATTTTGCGCGCATCGCGCGCGTGTCGCGGCGCACGATCGATCGTTATCGGCGCGACCGGGCGGCCGGTTTTCCGAAGGAATATGACATGAGCCGCGGCAAGATACCGCGGCCCCGGTTCAAGCTCGCCGATGTCCTTGCATGGATGGACACGCGCGCGCTCTGGTGAGGGCGTGAGAATTTTTGTGACCTGTCGGGATGAGACTGCGAACGATGATGGGGCGGAGTGCGGTTTTGCGGGTCTTTCGGCGCCTGAATTTTGCGACACGCGGATTCGCCGTCGCAGTCGAGATTGAGCTGCATCAGGGTTTCCAGCGCGCGGGTTCGAGCATGACCGCGACCGGCGGATCGACCGGCTCCCAGCCATGGTCGGCGATCACGTCGTTGCTTTCCTTGGCCTTGCGCCGCTCGGCCAGCGACCAGGTGAGGTGAAAATGGCTACCGTCGCCGCGCTCGCTTCTGCCGCCGATCGCCACGACGAGCGCCTGCACACCCGCGCCGTCGTCCGCCTCGCCGATGACGACCCCGGCATGCTCGGCCGGGAGCTCGGTCCCGGAATCGGTGCCGTAACGGAGCGTCACATGATCGGCGACGACCTTTTCATAGCGGGGAGGGAAGCGCATCAGCAGCGCCTGACGATCGGCTTCCGGTAGCTGCCAGCCGGCAATGCTGCGGCTCATGCTCTAATCCTTTTCACGCGTGAGGCGTTCACGCTCGCGGCGCATATCGCTTCGAGCAAAGCCGTACGCGACATTGCCGATTGCTGCCGAAGAGTTCGTTCAAGAAACCCGGCGCTGCAGAGAAGGATGCGAGCTGCCCTACCGAGGCGGCGAATAGGAGGGTGGGAACCGCCTTTGGAGCCTCGCGAACGCAAATTTCGCCAGATTTCGAGAAAGGGCGAGGGAATCCGGCGGCGCTGTGCTATAGTCGTCGACTGACTGCGGCCCCACCCTAGATCGGCTTCTCGTGGTTCCGGCATTATCCGCAGTCCCGTTGTTACGGTTGGCCGATCGAATAAATGCCGTGAGTCTGGTAGCGCTTGCTCTCGACACCAGAGGAGCACCTCGTGCATCCCTATCATCTTATCCTGAAGAACGTCGACTCGTCCGAGGCGCGGCGCGTCGACTTTCGGGCGTCGAGCCCGGACCATGCGTTCCAGATCGCCCGCAACGAGCAAAGCGGCGTCTTTGTCGAGCTCTGGAACGGCGCCAGCCTGCTCGCGCGTATGACGAAGGCAGCCGAAAATATGTGGCAGCTCCTCCCTGTCGAAGGCGGGCGACCTGCGAATGCGGTGAGCTGAAACGGGCTCGTGACGGCAGAAAAGGTAGAGCCCCGCAGCACAAAGGCGGCGGGGCTCTCCTGAAGTCCGATCCTGAGACCGGGACTTGCAAGTGGAATACGCCTGCGCGAAGGATTGGTTCCCTCAAGGTCCCGGCCATTCAAAAAATACCGGGCTTACGCGCCCGCCGGCGGAGCGCCGGAATGCCCTTCCATCGCGGCATCGATCATGGCGCGAAATATTCCGCCGACGTCTTCGCTTGGGCCTTCGCCCGCTTTGCGGGCACCCGCGCCGACCATGCCGGGATCGGGCTCGCGCAGCGCCATGATGGCCGCCCAAGCCTCGGGTAGATAATCCCACCAAAGCGGTTTGCCGTCCATCGTCGCATCGGGTGGATGGGCATCCAGTTCGCAAAGCGCACGGGCGACTCGTTCGAGGCCGGTCGTCATGAACGGAGGATAGCATAAGTCCCGGTCATCGTGTCCTTGCGGTTGCCGAGTTGACTGCTCGTGCCCAAATGGGCCGGCACAGGCATGGGAAAGAACGCGTTTTGAAGATCGTGAATGGTGCAAGTCTGCAGCCCCGGTCAGGGGCTCCCCCAAAGAAACTTGTCCTGCTGCTGCACGGCTTCGGGTCGAGCGGCGCCGACATGATTTCGTTCGCGCCGCAGTGGCAGGAAGCTCTGCCCGACACCTTGTTTCTCGCGCCCCATGCGCCGCAGCGCTGCGGCATGATGGGGGCGGGTTATCAATGGTGGGGACTTTCCGGTTTCGCGCCGTCCGCGCTCGCGGCGGGCGCGGCCTCGGCTGCTCCGGCGATCGACGCCTTCATCGATCGCAAGCTCGCGCAATATGGCCTCAGCGAGGCCGACCTCGCCATCGTCGGCTTCAGCCAGGGAACCATGATGGCGCTTCACGTCGGGCTGCGGCGACCGCGAGCCGTGGCTGCCGTCGTCGGCTATTCCGGCATGCTGGCAGGGACGCTCGGACTGAGCCACGGAGACCTCCCGAAGCCCCCCGTGCTTTTGGTGCATGGGACGGCCGATCCGGTGGTTCCGATTGCCGCGCTGCACATGTCGGAGAGCGAGCTCAAGCGCCTCGGCGTCGAAGTTACGACCCATGTTTCCTACGGCGTCGCGCACAGCGTCGACCCCGTCGGCCTTCGCCTCGGCCGGGATTTCATAGCGGACGCTTTCGCGCGATAGTCCGATTTCGGGGCCGGAATATCGTATCGACCGCGAGGGACGATGCGTCGGTCGGTCGGACGGGGTGTGGTGTCGGCGATTTCGGGAAGGCGGACCGGGGTGGAGCGCGGCGGATGAGCGTGCTCGGGCGGCGGCAGGCGCCACCCGGGGCCGCGCTAGTGTTCCCGCGCAGGCACATTTGGGCTCGCTTTCCTTGCGGAGCGATGGCCGACCCGCTGCACGCGCCCGCACGCCGCCCCGCTACGGGCTGGCGAAGAGTGCATTGTGTCCGGCCCTTCGGGCCGCGCACCGCGTTACGGCGCTTGATTGGCCGGGAAGGGGAAACAACCGGGGCGCTCGGGCATTGTTCGGATAGCAAAGGAGCATATCCATGACCGACGCCCGCCTTACCGATCGCCGAATTCTTATCATCGCCGCCGACGGATTCGAGCAATCCGAACTGGAAGTGCCGCGCGACCGGCTCGAGGCGGCCGGCGCCGAGGTCGACATCGCCTCGATCGAAACCGGCGAGATTACCGGCTGGGACGAGGACGACTGGGGCGCGGATGTCGAGGTCGATCTCAAGATCGCGCACGCGAATATCGACGAATATGACGCTGTCGTACTTCCCGGCGGCCAGATCAACCCCGACCTGCTTCGCGTCGAACCCGATGCGATCGGGCTCATTCAGGGCTTTGCCGAAGCAGGGAAGCCGGTTGCGGCCATCTGTCATGCGCCCTGGCTGCTCGTCGAAGCGGGGCTCGTCTCGGGGCGGCGCATGACCAGCTACAAGTCGATCCGAACCGATGTCGCCAATGCCGGCGCGGAGGTCGTTGACGAGGCGGTGGTCGTCGATGGCAATATCATCACGAGCCGCTGTCCCGACGATCTTCCGGCTTTCTGCGATGCGATCATCGAGGCGTTGGCCGAAGCCAACGCGCCCGCCTGACGGGGCTGTCAATCCGTCCAGATGCTTCCGCCCGTGACCGGACCTCTATGCGGATTAGGTACGCTCCGCATCGAGAGCCGGACTTCGTGGGCGCTCCGGTCTGGATGTCCCGCTCCATGCCGTCGGGATAGGCGCCGACGACGGCAAAATGGCCGCTCGCGCCGACCCGGCAATGGCCGGGGCGACCGGAAGGATGGAGGTATCTCCGGCGGCCACCTCGACCTCGTACCCGCCCGGCCGCCGAGAAGGAGCGTCGCGGTCCCGGCAAACACTCCGAGCGCTTCGTGCGTCGCCGAATGACAATTGATGATAGTCGAAGATCGTGTCGCGCCGTTGGGGCGGCCCGCCATGATCGGCGAGCAGGTTCGAACAGTTAGGCCGCGGGCTGGCCGTCGGCCTTTACCGCACTGCGGTAGAGGATCACCGGCAGCTTCTCATCGTTCGGGACGCGGCCCTTGCCGCGCAGGATGAGGCATTCTTGCATCGTCATTTTTAGGCTTCTCCTTCAGGGTGCGGGCGAAGCGATAGCTCGTCTCGTCGAAGTCGAGCTTGCGGAAGAAGCCGTGCGCGCTGCGGATCTCGATGTCGCTCATCGCCTCCATGGTCGTGCACCCGGCCTTCGCCGACAGCGCGGCCGCCTGTTCGACCAGCATTGTGCCGATGCCCTCGCGGCGATGCCGGTCGGCGACGAATAATGTCGCAATCCGGCCGGCGGGCGGACGGTGGAGCGCGGGGACGGGCAGACAGGCGATGCATCCGATGACCTCGCCGCGTTCGGCCACCACCACCCCGCCGCCCGCCTTGTGGCAGGCCGCAACACGGGAGGCCGCGACGCCTTTGTCCTTCATGCCGAGCAGTCGGTCGAGTGCCGGACCATCGCTCGGCTTGGCGAGCCGAAATCGCAGCGGCGGCACCGCCGCTTTGGCCTTGGGCTTCGGCCTCTCCTTCGCCGGCGCGGGCGAATGTGGAGACGGCGGCTTCGCAGGCGCCTTCGTACGCCGCGATCTTTCAGGTGCGGGAGATAAAGCGGGAGGTGGCGCTTTCGCAGATTTCGGCTTTTTCGATTTTTGCGCGGGCGCGGCGGCCGAGCGTTTCCAAAACTCCATCTCGCTGCGGCGCAGAAACGCCTCGATCTCCTCCGCGCTTGCGCCGAGCCCATCTTTGCCGACGCCGAGGACCGGCTTTCCCTCGGGATCTGTGAGGCCGAACTTGCCATAGTCGCCCTTGCCCGGCGTTCGCACGCGCGACGCCAGCAGCCGGAAGCCGCGGTGGGTTGCAGCTTCGCGAAGCGCGGTGACGACGGGATCGGCCATGGTCTCAAGACTCCAGGGCGGCGGCTTTCGTTCCGGTCGAGGGCTGGCGTGCAATGGGTCTTGATCGCTGTTGCCGCCCGCGGCAAAATTCGCGCTGATCGAGGGGAAGAGGATGCCGCAGAGCAGCTGTCTCAGTCCGCTTTGCGGCGAGCAAACGCCCTATATGGCCACGACCTGCCCCGTGTGCGGGCGCGCGGCCTTCGGCGATGCGGAGCTGGCGCGCCGGGGATGGCACGTCGTGCAGCTCGCCGCCATCCAGTCGCTGGTGATGGCGGCCGCGATATGGATGCTCGCGCCGAACCTTGTTGCGGCGCTCGCGGGCGCGCCGCTCCGCAATCCCGCGGCAACCGCCGGGAATGCGAGCCTCGTCATCGTCGTGCTCGGAGCGATGCTGCTGATGGGCCTGGCGGTCTTCGTCAGTGGCATCCGGATGATCCGGGGGCGCTCGAGCCTATGGAGCACCCGCGCCGCCATTCTGTTCTTCCTCGCGGCGCTGTTTGCGATCGCGGCCTTTATCCTGCGCGCCTATCTCCTGTGATGGCGGCAGCGCCCGGAAGCTGATCCAGATCAAATCTCGCCCGAAATGCGGCCGTTCTCGAACTTGTCCTCGCAACTTCGCCACCAGGGGCGCGTCTCTTCGCTAGAATGCGAGGAGATGCGTGATGGACAGACCTGATGGACGTGACGATGGGACGCAAAGCGGACCCGGCGAGCAGATCCGGCCGAAGGACCCCGCGCCGCGTGCCGACGAAAGGGGTGGCCGCGATACATCGCTGCCAGGCATTCCGGGCGATAGACGCCCGCCCGAAGACGATCTTGCCCGGCAGGATCGCGTGAAATCTTCCCCCTCTGAAGGAGGCGATAAATGACGAAGTTCCGCAAGGTGGGCGACGTCCCGACCGAAAAAACGAAGAACCCGAACATCTCCACCGAGAACCAGCCCGAGGGCGCGGCGCGGCGTCCGAGCGACACGCTCGACCGGGAACCGAAGCGCGACCCGGAAAGCGGCGGAAGCATCCCCGCCAATTACAATCCCGAAAGCGGGACGCGCGTTGGCGAGGAAGACGATACCCGGGCCGGGCGTGAGGGTGAGGGACAGCCCCGCTGACATGGCTGAGCCCTGGGGCGGGGATGTTCTTGACCTGGGTTAACTCCGTTGCGTGTTTTCGTCTGGCGGAGAACCGGCAGCGGAACAACGGGCAATCGGCGGACGTCTCTTGGTCATCCCAAGCAGGAGAGTGATCGTGGCAGACGAACGGAAAGGCGAACGGCAGGGCGGCCCAGGCGAAAACCGCGGCAGTCAGGCTCAGCAGGGTCAGCAGGTTAGCCGCCAGCAAGGCGAAACCAATGCCGGCCAGATCCAGCAGGATCGCGGACAGCAGAAGCAGGACCTCAACCCGGCCCAGCAGAATCAGGGCCAGCAAGGCGGTTCGCAGCAGGGCGGAAGCGACAACAGCAATCGCCAGCAGGAACAGCAGGAACAGCAGGACGCCGAGCACCGCAACGAAGGCGAAAGTCGCGTCAGCGATCCGGACATCGGCCAAGGCAACTGAAACCCACGGCGACTCCTTCGCCGCTTGTCGGGCCGCACGATGTGCGGCCCGGCTTTTTATTGTCGGCATCGCAGAGGCCTGAGGTCAGGCCTCGGTCTGTCCCGGCTCCAGCCCGCGCGTCGCAGGGCGCAGCGCATCGTATCGCGGCAGCCCGTCGTTAGGGAGCGCCCAAGGCGGAGCCGCCGCCGCATAAAGATGGAATTCGGGCGCGACCGCTTCCGGATCGTCGAGCGAACCCACCGCGATATCGATTTCGTCCGGCTGATGGCGGACATGGATGGTCAGAGGAGCGCCGCAATCGAAGCAACAGGTGCGCGACCCAAAAGGCGTCGAACGGAACTGACCGAAACTATCCTCGCCGCGTTCGATGTGAAAGGCGCTGAGTGGAACCGTGGTGAAAATCATGCCGCCGGTGCCGGACACCCGCTGGCAGATCCGGCAATGGCACCAGCCCGTGTCATAGGGGTCGACCTTGAGCCGATAGCGAATGGCGCCGCAGGCGCAGCCGCCTTCCAGCATATTTCTCTCCTGTGCATTTGCAACGACACAGACCCTTGGGTGTAGACGCGCCACACCCCGCCGCGTTCCTTGCGTCTGTCGGCGGCGCAACTCGCGGGAGTCGCATGCGTTGCCCCTTGAAGGAGTGACATCATGGCAGATGGCAAGAATGAGGTGGGCGCGGCCGATCGCGCGCGGATCAGCTTTCGCGAGGATTATGAAGTGCGGGATTGGACCAAGGCGCTCGGCGTGAGCGAGCAGGAGCTCCGCGAGGCCGTAGACGCGGTAGGGAATTCGGTGGACGCTGTCCGTGCTTATCTCAACAAGGGCTGACCCATGTCTGCTGGCGATGCGATCTGGGACCAGCCCGCCACGCTGACCCGCAAGCACGAAGAGCGGGAGGGCGTCGAGCTGCCGCCATTGCCCGAAGAGGAGGCCGCGCCGCGTCCGCTCAGGGAGATATTGCCGGCCTTTGTTGCGGCTTCGCCTGCGGAGCGCCAGCAGTACCGCCTCATCCTCGAAAATGGGCAGGCCTTCTCTGCCGATGATATTTCCGAACTTCTGCAGCGCCCGGACTCGCCTTTTCGATAAATGGGGTGAATGGTTTTTCGGCGGGAACTTAAACATTTGTCCGAGGTTTTTGCGGGCAGGAACGCCTGAGATGAACCATGACACTCCCTCCGATTCCCGCAAGGCGCGCCGCGTGACAGCGCCAGTTCCGCACCCGAGCTGGCGGCACGGCGAGCCGCGCTCGCGTGAGAAACGGAAGGCGCTCAGCGCCGACGAATTCTGGGAGCGGCTCGGTATCTGAAACGCGCCAGCGCGCTGGCCATGCGATAGCGTGGATATGGAAAGGCGAGACCTGCTGAATATGGATGCGATCACCGAAGCCGAAGCCGCGCTGCGTTCGGCCATGCTCGCTGGAGATGTCGCGGCGCTCGACGCGCTCCTCGAGGACACGCTCTGCTTCACCGATCAGGATGGCAAGCGCCTGTCGAAGAGCGACGATCTCGCGGCGCACCGCTCGGGCCTGCTCCGGATCGAGACGATCGAAGCGGTGGCGTCGCCCGACATACATATTCGCGGCGACAGCGCGACGGTCTGCGTGACCGTGGATCTCGCGGGCTTTTATGATGGTGCGGCCTTCTTCGGGCGCTTCGCTTATTCGCGTGTCTGGTATCGCGAAGCGGGGCGCTGGCGCGTGGTGCTTGCGCATTGCTCGGCTCTTCCGGCGACCGGCTGATTTTAGGCTTTTCTCAGCGGAGGCTACGGAAGGTGATCGACCAGCGCCGCGCACCCATCGCCGCGATGCTATGTTCCCATTCGTCGCGGATTTCGCCTGCGAGATGATAGATCGAACGCGGTGCGAGTTCGGCGCTGGCGCGCTCGAACTTGTCGCCCTTGCGCCGGCGGAAGCGCATGGTCGCGGGGGCTCCGAGCGAGACGCCCACGACATGTTCGAATACGGGGCGGTCCTTGTGCCAACCGATACCGGCGCCGACGCCATATTCGATCATCAGAACCTGCTCGAGCGCGTCCGGTGCCAGCTCGGCGAAGGCTGCGGCGCGGGCGCGGAGCGGCTCGATCCAGTCGGGGACCGGATCGCCGGGCGCGAAGCGGCCCGTCTGGAAATCATAAGTCCAGCCGAAGGAGCGCGTCAGCCTTTTGCCCTCCCATTGCTGGAACTGGAACGGCGTGAGGCCGGCGCTTTGCATGCGCGCGATCGCCTCGCGTTCCTCCTCGGCGGTGAGCACGGCCTCGCCATAAGCGAGCCCGGGAAGCGAGGGGCCGAAAAGATCGCCTTGATGGGCTGCGCGAGCGCGCGGGGGATGGGCGAGGTCCTCGATATTCATAGGGGCAGGTCGGCCTGCGCGCGCAGCGGCTCGACGAAGAAACTGTGGCGCGGCGGCTCGGTGAAGAGCTCGTCGTTGGAGCGCGTGCCATCGAGCCAGTGCATCACGTCGCGGCGGTGGACGATGACGCCATGGCGCGACTGATAGGGGATGACGTCTGCGCCCGCAGGCATGGTCAGAATGCGATAGGAGAGCGGCCAGTCGGCGAGCGGCGGATCCCAGATTGCGGCGAGGTAGAAGAAATTGCCGCTGTCGAGCGTCACTCGGTAGCGGTGGTCGCCCGTTCCCATCCGGAACTCGGATGCTGGGATCAGGCAGCGGCGGCTCGGGAAGGCGCGGCCTTCCGATCGCACAAAGCGATAGTTGATGCCGTCTGCGAAGCGCGGATCGCTTCCCCAGACCGCCTCGACCATTTCGATCTCGCTTTCATCTTCGGGATTGCGTCTTATGAGCGCTCGGCGGGCGCCATCCGGGGCATCGGGATCGAAAGGGGTTGGCGCCGTGCTCATGTGCGGAACATAATGGGAACGGATGCGAGTCGCAAGCATCAGGGGTTTTTGCGGAAATGTGCAACGATTACAGGCTTGAAGTTGATGTTGCTTCCATCATGGAAGACTTCGACGACTTGAAGATCAAGATCCGGACGCCGGAGGGCACGCCCAACGTTCCCGCGCGCGAGGACGTCCGAATCACCGACATGGCGCCGATCGTGAAGGCGGCCGATGGCGATGCGGCGGGGGAACTTGTGAACCGGCGCTGGAGCTGGCCGGGCCAGGGCGGCAGGCCGGTCTATAATGTCCGCTCGGAAGGGCGAGACCTCGCGGCGCAGCGCTGCCTCGTCCTGTGCGACGGCTTCTACGAATTTACCGATCCGACCGATAAGGCACAGAAACGCCTCGACAAGTGGCTCTTCACGATGAAGGAGCATCGCTGGTTCGCCATGGCGGGCATCTGGCGCGATGCCCATGTCGGCGAAGCCTTCGGCCTGCTGACGATGGACGCGGGTCCGGACGTGGCCCCCTATCACCATCGCCAGATCATCCCGCTGCCCCGCGACAAATGGGCCGCTTGGCTCGACCCGCGAACCCCGGCGGCCGACGTGCTCCAGTGGCTGCCGGAGGGCATGATCGAGGTCCAACAGGTTTATGGCAAGCCCCCGGCGCAGGGAGCGTTTGCGCTGTGACGAGCGGTGATGACAGTCTTGATCGCTTCGTCACCGCGCAGGAGCAAATCTACCCGCGCGCGCTCGAGGAAATCCGTCGCGGGGCCAAGCGCACGCACTGGATGTGGTTCATCTTTCCGCAGCTCGCCGGGCTTGGGCGAAGCGCGATGGCGCAGCGCTATGCGATTGCCGATATCGAGGAGGCGCGCGCCTATCTAGCCCATCCGCTACTCGGGCCCCGCTATGTCGAGTGCGCCGAGGCGCTGCAGGACCTGATCGGCAGCGACCCGGTAGCCGTGTTGGGCGAGACGGACGCAACCAAGCTCCGGTCGTCGCTCACCCTGTTCGAGGCTGCGAGCGGCCGGCCGCTGTTCGCGGCAGCGCTCGACCGTTGGTTCGGCGGGGTACGCGACGAGCTGACGTTGGCGAAGCTCGGAACGCCGAGCGCGCAATAAAGGGCCCGCCAAGGCGGGCCGAGTTTGCCACGGGAGAAGTGGCGAGGGTCTTCAGTTTTCGGTGCCGGGAGTACCCGTCTTCGGCGGCTTGCCATCTTCGATGCGGCCTTCGTTGCGAAGGTCGCGGCCTTCCTGCGCCTTGCGCTTGGCTTCGGGGCTGTCGCCGTTCTCGAAGGCTTCTTCCTTCACATAGCCGGCGGCTTCCTTGATCTTTCCTTCGATGCTCATGATCGACTCCATTGCTGTGTTCGCTGTGCCGGGAAGAAACCGACCGCGAAGGGCAAAAGTTGCCATGAATATTTTCGCGAGATCCTGAAACCATCGGCGGTTTCCCGGGTTCTCGTCGGCGGACGGGACCTGCCGGAGATCACACCTCGGTCTGCCGCGTCCATGGCTCCGGGGCCGTGCCGCCGCACCCCCGCCGAAACAGGCTTGGCCCGTTGACTGGTCTCACGGGAAGGCAAGCTTGGTTACAGGGCGACCGCAGCGTCACGGCCCGTTTCCGCTCTATTCGCTTGCGTGTGCCTGCTTTGGCAGGAGGATCAGCGTCCCCCCCTCGACCCGCCAGCTTTGCAGGTCCGACAGGAAATTCATGCCCAAGACGTCGGTAGTGCCGAGCCCCGGTGAAATGACAACCTTGAGTTTCCGGGCATCGATTCCTCCGATCGACAGTCTGTCGACGGTCGCCGCATCGGCGCGAACCGTGCCGTTTGCCGTCTGCATCAGGATGGGGACGAGCGTGGCGTCGGCAGCGACGCCGGCTGCCGCGGCCGTCGCGGGGGAGATCGCGGTCACCGTCGCGCCGCTGTCGATCAACATGCGGCGCTTCGTCCCGTTGATCTCGGCTTCGGCCCAGAAATGGCCGTCGCGGCTCATCGGTATGCGTACCTCGTCGCCAACGACGTCTTGGGCATCGAGGCCGAGGCTTTCGGTGACGCGCGACAGATTGGGATCGAAGGGCGCGTGCTGCAGGACGAGAAAGATACCGAAGGCGAGCAGCGCGAACGAAAAGAGCGCGCGGAAGACGCGGCCGACATAGGGAATCTTGAACAGGATGACGAGGATCAGTGCAGCGCCGACGGCGTATATCGCGAGCGTTTCCCAAGGAAGATCGGTTGTGATCGGCATAATTTGTTCCTGATTTACAAGGCCGAACGTGACGGGGCGCTGAATGATCCACAGTCCTTCGTCGCAGCTGTCTTGACGGATGTTCGTTGCGGGTGGAACATATAGAGAACATTTGAGTCGATACCAGCATGAGCATCCCGCCCATTTCGCTCCGGCCAAGCGCCGAGGACCTTGCCGCGCTTCGCGAAGCGGTCGCGCGCGTCGCCGCGTCGCGCGGGCCCGTGCTGCCCTTTGGTATCGGACCGCTCGATCATTTTCTTGCCGGAGGTGGCCTCGACGGGGCAGGCCTCCACGAGGTTGCGGGCGCGTCGGCGAGCTGGAGCGACGATGCGGCCGCAACATTATTCACTGCCGGCATCGCCGCCCGCTTCGCGGCGGCGCCCGATGTCTCGGTCCTCTGGGCGCTGACGCGCTTCGATCTCTACGCGCCCGCGCTCGAACAAGCAGGGCTTGGCCCGGGCTCGATCCTTTATGCCCAAGGCAAGGACGATCGCGATCTCCTGATGATGTGCGAGGACGCACTGCGCGACGGTGCGCTCGCCTGCGTCGTCGCCGAGGTGAAGGCGGCCGACCAGACGGCGACGCGGCGGCTTCAGCTCGCCGCCTCGGAGGGCAGGACGCCAATGCTGCTCTATCGCCGGTACCGTCGATACGGCCAATGTCCGCTCGCCGACCCGTCGCTCGCGTGCACGCGCTGGCGCATCGCCACCCTGCCGTCGGGGCGCCTTGCAACGTCCGGCGTCGGGCGCGGGCGATGGAATGTCGAGCTTGTCCGCCAGCGCGGCGGGCCGCCTTTCTCCCTCGAACTGGAGGCGTGCGATGACCAGGGTCGCCTCGCTCTTCCTTCCGCAGCTCGCGATAGAGCGGCTGCGGATGGCAGAGCGGCATCCGTCGCGATCGAACGCGCCGCCTGACCGGGGGCGGGCTGCCCCGCGCTTTCCTGAACCCGTCGACGACAATCCCGGCACCTGCTCGGTGCCGCGCGGCGGCGGCTGGCGCCCCGGCGCGCGCTGGGCGCAGGACAGGGGACCGGCGGCTGCAATTGACTCGCTGCCGGCGCACCAGCGCCCGACGATGCGCGAGCTCGGTCGGCGCAGCGAAGCGGCGGCGCCGGTTTTCCGGAATGTGCGGTCGGACGATGGCGTCGGCGGCGGTTCTGTCGTGCCGCTGCCGCTGCTGTGGGGCGCGCGCCCGACGATCGTGATCGCGCGCACCGGGCAGCGCGAGCTCGTCACCGCGGCCTGTCCGCTCGCCTGCGACCTCGGCCTCGCCGTCGGCATGGCTGCGGCGCATGCGCGGGCGCTCGTCTCCGATCTCGACGTGCTCGATGCCGACCCGGCCGCCGACGCGGCATGGCTCGCGCGGCTCGCCTTGCACGCGGCGCGCCACTGGACGCCAAGTGCGGCGGTGTCGGGCAGTGATGGCGTGTGGCTCGATTTGACCGGGGCGAGCCATCTCTTCGGGGGAGAAGAGAGTTTCGCCGCGCGTCTGCGCGGCTTTCTCAAGCGCCTCGGCTTCAGCGCGCGTGTCGCGATCGCCGGAACAGCCGGCGCCGCACACGCGCTCGCGCGCTACGGCGGCCGCGAGGTTCAGGTCCTGCCGGAAGGGAGGGAAGGGGAGGCGCTGGCTCCTTTGCCGCTGGCGGCGCTCCGGCTGACGCCGGAGGCGCTCGCTGCCGCCGCGCGCTTCGGGATCGAGCGGGTCGCCGACCTTTATCCCATGCCGCGCGGGCCGCTTGCGCGGCGCCTCGGGCGCGCCGCGACCCTGCGGCTCGACCAGGCGCGCGGCTTTGTGCCCGAGCCGATCGTCCCGGTGGTCCCGTTCGATGTGCCACGCGCGGAGCGCGGACTCCTCGAGCCGATCGGGACCGCCGAGGCGATCGAGCAGGTGATCGCGGACCTGCTGGCCGATCTGGTGGTGCTGCTTGAGCAAAGTGGGCTCGGACTGCGATCGGCCGTGCTGACGTGCGAGCGGGTCGACGCAGCGAAGCAGATCGTGAGTGTCGGGACAGCGCGGGCGACGCGCGACGCGGCGCATCTGCTGCGCCTGTTCCGACTGCGGATCGACCGGATCGAACCGGGGCTCGGGATCGAGGCGATGACGCTCGCGGCGCCTGCGGTCGAACGCCTCGCGCCGGTGGCGCTTGGCGTTCCGCTCGATGGTGAGGCGCGCGCGCGCGACCTCGCGCCGCTCGTCGACCGGCTCGCGGGCCGCGCCGGCGCGGATGCGCTGTTCCGGCTGCGGCCGATCGAGAGCGACGTGCCCGAGCGCGCGATCGGCCGCGCCGGCCCGCTGGCCAAGCCTGCCGGCTGGCCAGCATGGCCGCGGCCCATCCGGATGCTCGCGCGGCCCGAGGCGCTGTCGGGCGTGGTCGCGCTGCTCCCCGATCATCCACCGCGCCGCTTCGCGTGGCGCGGGCGGAGCTATGCCGTAGTCGCGGGCGACGGACCCGAACGCATCCATGGCGAATGGTGGCGCCGTCCCGGCGAGATGTGGGCGGTGCGCGACTATTTTCGGGTCGAGGCGGAAAGCGGCGAGCGCTTCTGGCTGTTCCGGCGCGGCGACGCGATCGAAGACCAGACCGGCGATCTCAGTTGGTACATGCACGGCGTCTTCGGATGACGATCTATGTCGAACTCCAGGTAACGAGCCATTTTTCCTTCCTTCGGGGGGCGTCCTCGCCCGAAGAATTGTTCGCGGCCGCAGCCTGCCTGGGCCATACGGCCCTCGGCCTTTGCGACCGGGGCAGCGTCGCCGGCATGGTGCGGGGTCTTTCGGGGCAGGAGGCGACCGGCGTCCGGCTGATCGCCGGGACGCGCGTCGACCTGCGCGACGGCCGCGCGATCCTCCTCTATCCGACCGATCGGGCGGCCTGGTCGCGGCTGACGCGGCTGCTGTCCTTGGGCAAGGCGCGCGGCGGCAAGGGGCAATGCTGGCTCGACTGGCCCGACATCGCCGCCGGCTCGCAGGGCCTCGTCGCGATCCTCGTTCCGGACGCGGCGGATAACCGGACCCGGCTCGATCTCGCCGAATTGCGCGAGGCCTTCGGCCCGCGCGCGTTTCTGGCGCTCGGTCTCCGCCGGCGGCCCGGCGACTTCGCGCGGCTTCGCGCGCTCGACGATCTCGCGCGCGATGTCGGGGTGCGAGCCGTCGCCTGCGGCGACATCCTCTATCACGCGCCCGAGCGCCGGCCATTGCAGGACGTGCTGACGGCGATCCGCGAGAAGACAACGGTCGATGCGCTCGGGTTCAAGCGCGAGCGTTTCGCGGACCGGGCGCTGAAGTCGCCCGCCGAGATGGAAAGGCGCTTCGCGCTCTTTCCCGATGCGATCGCCGCGACCGCCGACATCGCCGCGATGTGCCGCTTCGACCTCGCCGAAATCCGCTACCAATATCCCTATGAGGAGGTGATGGCGGGCCGAACCGCGCAGGAGGCGCTTGCGGCGCTGACTGAAGAGGGCGCGGCCCGGATGTTCCCCGGCGGCGTTCCGCCTGCCTACCGGCAACAGATCGATCATGAGCTGCGCCTGATTGGCGAGCTCGGCTACGCGCCCTATTTTCTGACGGTAAATTCGATCGTCGCCGAGAGCCGTCGGCGCGGCATATTGTGCCAGGGCCGGGGGAGCGCGGCCAATAGCTGTGTCTGCTTTCTGCTCGGCGTGACCTCGATCGATCCGATCAAGCATGAGCTGCTCTTCGAGCGCTTTGTGTCGGGCGAGCGCAAGGAGCCGCCCGATATCGACGTCGACTTCGAACATGAGCGGCGCGAGGAAATCATCCAGTGGATCTACGAAACCTACGGCCGCCATCGTTCCGCGCTCACCGCCGTGGTCACGCGCTACCGCACCCGCGGTGCGGTCGCCGAGGTCGGTAAGGCGCTCGGCCTGCCGCGCGACCTTACCAAGATGCTGACGGGCCTCGTCTGGGGCTGGTCGATGGACGGCATCCCCGAGGAGCGCATCGCTGAGCTTAACCTCAACGCCAATGACTATCGACTTCGGCTGACGCTCGATCTAGCGCGGCAGCTGATCGGGACGCCGCGGCATCTCTCCCAGCACCCGGGCGGCTTCGTGCTGACCGAGGAGCGGCTCGACGATCTTGTGCCGATCGAGCCGGCGCGGATGGAGGACCGCCAGATCATCGAATGGGACAAGGACGATATCGACGTCCTCAAATTCATGAAGGTCGACGTGCTGGGTCTCGGGATGCTCGGCTGCATGAACCGGGCGTTCAACCTGCTCCGCGAACACAAGAGCATCGATGTCGGCATGGCCGACCTGCAGGACGACGACCCGGCGGTCTATGGGATGATCCAGAAGGCCGACACGCTCGGCGTCTTCCAGATCGAGAGCCGCGCGCAGATGTCGATGCTGCCGCGGATCAAGCCCAAATGCTTCTACGACCTCGTGATCGAGGTCGCGATCGTCCGCCCCGGCCCGATCCAGGGCGACATGGTCCATCCTTATCTTCGCCGGCGCGAGGGGAAGGAAAAGCCCGAATATCCCAAGCCCGAGCTCCGCGCCGTGCTTGAGAAAACGCTAGGTGTGCCCCTGTTCCAGGAGCAGGCGATGAAGGTCGCGATCGTCGGTGCGGGCTTCACGCCGGCCGAGGCCGATCAGTTGCGGCGCGCGATGGCGACGTTCAAGCTCACCGGCGGCGTGTCGCATTTCTTCGACAAGCTGGTCGGCGGCATGGTGGCGCGCGGTTATCCGCAGGATTTTGCAGAACGGACCTTCAAGCAGATCGAGGGCTTCGGTTCCTATGGTTTTCCCGAGAGCCACGCTGCGAGCTTTGCAAAGATCGCTTACGCCTCCTGTTGGATGAAGCATCATCATCCCGACGTCTTTTGCGCGGCGCTCCTGAATGCGCAGCCGATGGGCTTTTACGCGCCGGCGCAGATCGTGCGGGATGCGCGCAATCATGGCGTCGAGGTACGGTCCGTCTCGATCAACCACAGCCATTGGGACTGCACGCTCGAGGAAACCTACGGCCGATATCTCGCGGTGCGTCTGGGCTTTCGCCAGGTACGGAGCCTCGCCAATGTCCATGGCGCCGCGATCGTCGGAGCGCGGGGCGATGTGCCTTATGATTGCGTCGAGGATGTGTGGCGGCGCGCCGGCGTGCCGCGCGCCGCGATCGAAAGGATCGCCGAGGCGGACGGCTTCGCCTGCCTGTGCGAGGACAGGCGGCAGGGCCTCTGGAAGGTGCGGGGGCTGGGAGAGGCGCCGCTGCCGCTCTTCGCGGCGGCGGACGCGCGCGAGGCGGCTTTCTCGCCCGAGGGGCTCGAACCGCCCACTTTGCTTCGGCCGATGACCGAGGGGCGCGAGGTAGTGGAGGATTATCGCACGCTTCAGCTTAGTCTGCGTGCGCATCCCTTGTCCTTTCTGCGTGAGGAACTCGATGCGATGGGCGTGGTCCGCTGCGCGGACCTCGCGAATATCCGCGATGGCCGAAATATCGAGGTGGCGGGCGTGATCCTCGTGCGGCAGCGGCCCGGCTCGGCGAAGGGCGTGCTGTTCGTCACGATCGAGGACGAGACCGGCATCGCCAACGGCATCCTCTGGCCCGATCGGTTCGACATCTATCGGCGCCAAATCATGTCGGCCTCGATGATCGCGATGCGCGGACGGCTCCAGAAGGAAGGCGAGGTCATTCACATCATCTGCGACCGGATTACCGATCACGATGCGCTGCTGCGCTCGGTCGGCCGCAGCGATCTTCCCATTGCGCCGGGACGCGGGGATGGGGCGCGGAGCGGGGGCGGGCCGGACAGCCGCGAGAACGGTCTGCGCATCCGGAGCCACGATTTCCACTGAGACCCATCGTCTCCCGTTGCAAGAGACCTTTCCTCATCGGCTGCCTAACTGCGAGACCCGGCTCGCCCAACGCCGTCAACCCCTGCGGGGGCTCCATACAGAGGATGACGCGAGCCGGCGCATGGTGCCGCGGCCGCGGTTCAAGCTGACGGATGTCCCTGCCTGATGGAGACTCTGGCGCTCTCGCAGGCGCCACGAGCGAGGTGAGGTGATGGAGTATGCCTCCAGCGCGTTGCTCGCGCCTACTGAGGTGCGGAGCTTTGCCTCATGAATTTGTTGCGCAGTTCTGATTAGTCCCCGAGCCCACGGAACTTCCAGTTGCGGCTCGAGCCCTAATATCCTGGCGGATCGCTGGCCGGGAAGGATTCGTCCCCTGCCTGATCCTCGCGTTGCCAGGGCCGACCCACATCGTCGCGCATCGCCTCGGGACCCGCCGACCGGGTCTGGTCGAAATTCTCGGCATGCGTCTCGCCGTCGGCGAAAGCCGCGCTGTGGTCGTCGACCTTGTTCGGGGCCGGAACCTTGCGCGCGAAGTAGAACAGCGCGCCGAGCGTCGCGGCCCCCACCATCTTGCCTGCAATTCCCATCATCTATCTCCTTGCCCCGCCGAAGCTCAACGGGCCGCGTGCGGCGGGGTTGCCGGCCGAGCGGGAATAATCTGCTTATCACAGATCAACCCGGTCGAGCTCGTGAGGCTCGCAGCCCGGCAGGAAATGGGGGTTTCTATTCCCGCGCTGTGCGGGGCGTGGCCCCGCCGATCGCCGGGCCCCGGAACCATGCGCTGCGTAGAACGTCGCTCCTGCGAGGAGGGGTTGGCAGAAGGAAATTTCGATGCGCGACGAACGCGACGCTCACACCGAAAAACCAGGCCTTGACGGGCGCCGCGCCATTGTCACGGGCGGCACGACCGGGATAGGCCGCGCGATTGCCGTGCTTCTCGCGAGCTACGGAGTGCGCGTCTTCGTCTGCGGGCGCACCCCCGAGCATCTTGCCGACGCGCTCGAGCGGATCGAGGAGGTCGGCGAAGGAGACGGGATGAATGTCGACCTCGCAGTCGCCAAGGACGTCGACCGCTTTTTCGACGCCGCCACTGCCTATTTGGGCGATTTCGATATCGCGATCATTAACGCCGCGATCCCTGCGGCTGCGCTCGCCGACGGCGACGAAAGCGAGACGCGATACCAGCTCGAGACGGATTTCACCGCCTATCTCGTCTGCGCGCAAGAGGCCGCCAAGCGCATGGGCAAGGGGAGCGATATCGTCCTCATCGGTTCGATGTCCGCGGTCTCAAGGAAGCCTGGAAGCTCGGTCTATATCGCCGCCAAATCAGGGATTCAGGGCTTCGCGCAATCTTTCCGCAAGGAACTCGCCGACGAGGATATCAAGATTGGGCTGATCGAGCCGGGATTTACCGGCGCAGACTTTCAATATCCGGAGTTTCCGCCGGAGAAGCAGCGCGAACTGATCCATGCCGACAAGATGTTGCGAGCCGAGGATATCGCCGCGGCTGTCCATTTCATGCTGACCCAGCCGCGCCGCACCGCAGTCTCGCTCATGCGCGTCGAGACGCGCCTCGAACATCCCTGAGCTCGTAGTGGAAGGCCCGAAACATCCTTTTTTTGCATGATACCGGCCGTGGGGGCGATGATACAAGCGCGCGCGAGCGGTCGATGCGATCCCGGGCAGGCCTTCGAAGCCTACCGGAACTTTGCGCACAATCTGCCCGTTGCTGATGCGCGGGCGGGCATAATGGGAGACGTCCAATGAAATATCTTTTTCTTCTCGCATCCACCGCGATGCTGGGCGCTTGCAATGGCTCGGAACCTGCCCAGCCCCCGGCGGAAAACACCGCCAGCGTAACGCCCTCCGAAACCGCTGCGGAACCCGGCATGCCGACCGACGCCGCTGGATATGTCGCCAAGGCCGGCGCGGGGGATCTTTGGGAAATCGAGTCGTCGAAGGCGCTGATCGAAAAATCGGCGCGCGACGATGTGAAGGCTTTCGCGCGCATGATGATCGACAATCACACCAAGTCGACCGCGAAGGTGAAGGCGGCCGCCTCCGAGGCCTCGATCGAGGTGATGCCGCCCGCCCTCGATGCCGGCCAGCAGCGCATGTTGAACGAAATCCGAGGCGCCGACGCTTCGGCAATCGATGCCATCTATTTACGGCATCAAAAGAGCGCGCACGCGGCCGCGCTCGCGCTCCATCGCGCCTATGCGGCCAACGGCGATACCGAAAGCCTTCGGAAGGCGGCGGGCGAAATCGCGCCGGTGGTCAGCGAGCATATCCGCGAACTCGAAAAACTGGCCGGGGAGACGCGCGATGCCGGACAATGACAAGCCTCGCAGCGAGGCGGCAAACCCGAACCCAAGCAGGACTTCTGCCGCCTCCGCCACGCCGGGATCGCTGCCGCCAGAACCTGTCGAAGATCGACCCGGCGTGAGCCGGGTGCGGCCGGAGGATTATCCCCTCGATCAACGCGCCCGATTGGGCGCTGGCGAAGAGAATCGCGGGCGGCGCGCTACAAAGGGCAGCGGCCCCGCGAGCGGAAGCGGCGCCGGCGCGGGCGGCAAGGGCAATCCGGAAGATTATGATTCGGATCCGCAGGGCGGGGGCGGCGATGGACCCCCGGTTGCCGATGATGGCCCCAAGACAGGCGCCGACGCGCCGGTTGGCGGCAGTCGCTAAGCGCAGCTTGGAAACCTGGCCATCGCGCCGGTCTGTCGCTCCGCGGGTGCTGTCGGGCTGCGGTTGTGTACGGACAAGCGTGCGCCGGGCGGAAATAGCGCAACATGGATCAATCGCCGGCAACCGGCTCCCCCAAGCAATCGTTTATCAGCCATGCTCCCTGTCACGAATGAAACCGACCATCCGCTTGCCGAGCGCTTCGCAGATTTTTTGCGATCGGAGGAGTTTCCATGCGTGGGCGCGAAGTCCGCGCTCGCGCGCGATCAGGTCCACTTCGTGGTCGGCCGCGACATAAGATCGGCGTGGGACGATCTTCGCATCTACCCCAATCTTCTCGATCTTGCCTCGAGCTACGCGCGGCGCCCATCGCTATTCCACTCGCTCGTCGTCCTGTTCGAAGAGGATAGCGGCCTCGACGAAAAGGCGTTCGAGGCCTGCCTGTGGGATCGGCTCGCGTCGCTCTCGCACAAGGATGACTGGCACGGTCAGCCTCCCGACCCGCGCGTCAGCAGCGATCCGCGCGACCCTCATTTTTCGTTGAGTTTCGGAGGGGAAGCCTTCTTTGTCGTTGGCCTCCATCCTCGGGCGAGCCGGCCAGCGCGCCGGTTCGAGCGCCCCGCGCTGGTGTTCAATCTTCACGATCAATTCGAAACGCTTCGCGCCAGCGGACTCTACGAGAAGATGCGCACGACGATTATCGCGCGCGACGTCGCGCTCGCAGGCGACGTCAACCCGATGCTCGCGAGGCATGGAAGCTTATCCGAAGCCCGGCAATATTCCGGGCGCGAGGTCGGCTCCGAATGGCGCTGCCCCTTCGCGGGGCGCAATGCCGGTCGGCGCCGGCGACTGCTGGGCGGTCGCGGCGCTTGATCATTTCTCGGGGCGCGCGCGGCGCCACAGTCGGCGCCGTCAACCGGTTCCGGTAGCATCCATGTCGACCTCCGCTTCGCGCGGCCAATATCGAAGCGCGCGGCAGGCCTCGATGAAGGTCGCCGCCTCGGCGGCCTTCCCCAAAGGGATGCAAGCCTCGTCGAGGCTGTCCGCGATGCCCGCCGCCTCGAGTAGCGCGACCGCGTCCGCGCTATGGCCGATGAACTTGCAGTGCGCGAAGGCGTCGGTCACGAAATCCTTCGCAGTGGCATCGGTACCCAGCGCCCCCGCGCCTTCCTCGGACACGAGGATCGCAACCGCGTCGAAGAGCACCGAAGGGCCGCCGTCGATCTTGTGCCGCGCTGCCACCTTCGTTCCGTCGGAGAGCGTCGCGCCGCCGATCTTGGGGGCGACGATCTCGAAAAGCGCACCCTCGGTCTTCACCGCCTTGACGAGCGCCTTGAATAGCGTGGCATCGGCGCCATCGCTCAGCAAGATCCCGAGCTTGCGGCCCTTGAAGCTGCCTGGGCCATTTTTGACGATGCTGAGCGCGTCGGAGGCGGGAAGGTCGGTCTTCGGCTCGGACGCCGCGGGCGCGGCGTCGGGAAGCGCGATCCCCAGACCGTCCGCGACGCGCGCAGCCAGTTTCTCGTCGATGTTGCGCAGATGCGAAACGGTGCGGGCGCGAATGTCCGGCCGTTCCACTTTCGAGAGTTCGAAGACGAGCGCATCGCCGATATGCTTTTGCTCGATCGGTGTCTGACTGATGTAGAATTGCCGCGCCTGGCTATAATGATCGGCGAAGCTTTCCAGGCGCACGCGCTGCTTCGCGCCCTGGGCTTCTTCGGCGAAGCTGGTGAAGCCCCTGGCCGGATCCTCGCGCGGTCCCCCGATGGTCGGTCCCCAGCTATTCGGTTCGTAATTGGCGCGGCCGACGGGGTTTTTCATCGCCATATGTCCGTCCTGCTGGAAATGCGCCATCGGGCATTTGGGGGCATTGATCGGGATATGGGTGAAATTGGGACCGCCCAATCGCTTGATCTGCGTGTCGAGATAGGAAAAATTGCGCCCCTGCAGCAGCGGATCGTTCGAAAAATCGATACCGGGGGGCACATTTTGCGTGCAAAATGCGACCTGTTCGGTTTCCGCGAAGAAGTTATCGACCACCCGGTCGAGCACGAGGCGCCCGATCAGGCGCACCGGAACCCGTTCCTCGGGGATGAGCTTCGTGGGATCGAGGATGTCGAAGTCGAAGCTTTCGGCAAAGTCGTCGTCGAAAAGCTGGACGCCGAGGTCCCATTCGGGAAAGTCGCCGCCATTGATCGCGTCCCACAGGTCGCGGCGGTGGAAGTCGGGATCGGCTCCGTTGATCTTCACCGCCTCGTTCCATACGACCGACTGCAAGCCTTGCCGCGGCTTCCAGTGGAATTTGACGAACACCGACTTGCCGTCGGCATTGACGAGCCGGAAGCTGTGAACGCCGAAACCCTCCATCGTGCGGAAGGAGCGCGGGATAGCCCGGTCGGACATCGTCCACATCACCATGTGGAAGCTTTCCGGCATCAGGCTGATAAAGTCCCAGAAATTGTCATGAGCGGATTGCGCTTGCGGAAACGCGCGGTCGGGCTCGGCTTTGACCGAGTGGATGAGATCGGGGAACTTCATCGCATCCTGGATGAAGAAGACGGGGATATTGTTCCCCACAAGATCCCAATTGCCTTCTTTCGTGTAGAGCTTGACCGCGAAGCCGCGCACGTCGCGCGCGAGGTCGAAGCTGCCCTTCGATCCCGCAACCGTCGAGAAGCGGACGAATGCGGGCGTCCTTTCGCCGACGCGCTGGAAAATGTCGGCCCGGCTATAGTCCGCAAGGCTTTCCGTGAGCTCGAAATAGCCGTGCGCCCCGTAGCCGCGCGCATGGACAACGCGTTCGGGGATGCGCTCGTGATCGAAATGAAACAGCTTCTCGCGAAAGTGAAAATCTTCGAGCAGCGTCGGACCCCGAGCGCCTTGCTTGAGGCTGTTCTGATCGTCGGAGACGGGCGCCCCCTGCTGCGTCGTGAGCACGCTCGCGCCGCTGTCCGCGGTCTGGCGAGTCTCGCCGCCGCTACCTTGCGCATCGCCATAGCTATGCTCGATCGCGGCATCGGACGGAATCGGCGAGGCTTTTGCGGGGGTTTCGCCCGGATGATCGGCGCCGGCGATTTCGCTCGCCGTAATCGTCTTCGTGGATTTGCTGGCGGTACGCGGCGTCGCGGGGGTCTTGCTCATCGTCATCTCTCTTGCTGGCGAAGAAGGCGCGGCGACGCCAAAAGCGCCGCCGCGCACCGGGGGGGCGCTAGGTCAACCGGCGAGGCGCGGGCAGGTTGCCGCGCTACGAGCGAGGTTGATCTGGGTTATGACGAATCTCCGGCCGCGGTCTGCAACGCGGCGCCTCTCCGATGGTTATGCGTCGAGACCAGTCACCGCATGAATGCGCCGCGCGGACCCCCGACGGCGTTCGGCGTGCTCATGTTCCGACGCCAGGACAGGAGAGATCCACGATGGAAGGGCATGACAGCGGCCCCCTTACCGAAGCCGGCACGGCCAGCGCCGAACTTGGCATCGTTCTCCTCGACGGGCCCAATGGGGTCGCGGTCGCGATGACCCCCGACGCTGCAGAACGAACCGGCCGCTCGCTGGTTCTCGCCGCCGACGAGGCGCGCCGACAGCGGTCGGACGTCGATGCGGCGCGACCCTAGGTCGATTTGTCTTCCCCGTTCCGCCTCGGCCGGTTTGCGGTTTCGACGCGGTAGTCGATCGGTTTGAACGTTCCGCCGCAACTGTCGTAAGCCGAGCAGGCGGTAAGGCCGATCACGAGATCGCAAAGCGCGCGAAGCCGAATATGATCGCCTGGCCTGGTCGGCGGGGGGAGGACTTCGATCGTACCATTTGGCGAAACCGGCACGTTCATGAACAGGTTGAAGGCTACGGGGATCGCGTCCGGCTCGATGCCGAAAGGGGCGAGAGCTTCGGCCAGATTGCCGAAACAGCCGCGATGGACGGGCTTGGCGGGATAGAAATGCCGGAACGTCGCTTCGCTGCACGGGGTAAGCAGGAAATCGTGCACACCGACGCTATCCTCGACGATTTCGAGCATGGCACGCGAGCGGTTCGACCAGAGCCGGTTGCCTGCCGTCAGCCGGATCGTTTCCTCATAATCGAAGGTGCGCCCGTTCGAGAGCAATTCGCGGACATCGTCCGCGGCGAAGGCGAGCAAATCGCCGACCTGGCCGCCTTCGGGGTCGACGACATGAAGTATGTCGCCCTTCGCGAGCCGGAAGGCGGTGCCCGACCGCGGGCCGATGCGGTTGAAAGCCGCGGTTGACCGCGCCTCGGTTCGGGCTCCCTTATCGCTATTCATGAACATTTCCTCTCGGTCGAAATAGGAGCGCGCCTAGTTTCGGGCAGGCGACGAGGGCGCCATCTGCGCGATTGGTTTTACGACATCGGCTCGCGGCCTCGCCTTGGACCGGGACGCAGATCGCTTCTGGCGGGGAACATTGCACCCGCTCGGGGTTTTTCCCGGTAGGGCGTGATTGGCGCGCCGCGGCGAAAGGAGCCCGCCATGGAGTTCGCGGTCGACCGCCTCGTTTTCGGTCCGGACGATGTCGATCCGGCGCGTTCGCCCCTGGCGGGCGCGCTCGGGGCCGAAACCTACGTGCTGGGCGCCTTCAATCCGGGGCTTGCGCGCCTTCCGAACGATAATCTGCTGCTGCTCGTGCGCGTCGCGGAAGCGCTTCGCCATCCCGTCCGCGACGGCCATGTCCATTCGATACGCTGGGACGGCGGCCGCTATCGCCTCGACGCCTGGCCGCTCGATCTTTGCGATACCTCCGACCCGCGCAAATTCCTCGTGCACGGCGGCGCCTGGGAGGTGATGGCGCTGACCTCGCTTTCCTGGCTGCTGCCCGTGGAACTCTCGCCCGATGGCCTCGCCGTCGTTGCGGTGCACTATGAGCGCGCCATCGCGCCGCAGGCGAGTTTCCAATGCTATGGCATCGAGGATGCGCGCATCTCGAATTTGGGCGACCGCTGGCTGATGACGAGCTGCTCGGTAAGCCCCGAACGCCATTCGACGACGCTTTACAGTTCCACCAACGGGCTCGACTGGCGGTTCGAGGATATCGTGCTCGATCACCAGAATAAGGACATGCTCATCTTCGAGGGCCTGATCGGTGGGCAATATTGGGCGCAGACCCGGCCTTTGGGCGCCCTCTATTTCACCTATCCGCCCGGCAGCGAGTGGCGCGCGGGCCCCTCGATCAATCTCGCCTCGTCGCCCGACGCGCTCCACTGGAAGCCGCGGCGCGAGCCCGGTCTCCGGCCGCATGCGGGTACGGTCGCGACGGCGCGCATGGGAGGCGGGACGCCGCCGATCCTGACGCCGCGCGGCTGGCTCACGCTCTGGCACGGGGTCGAGCCGAAGGAGGTCGTCGGCATATACCGGACCTACTGGTCGCTTCTCGATCCGGAGAATCCTTCGCGCGTCCTCCACGGGGAACATGCGCCGCTGCTCGAGGCCAATCCGGCGCTCACCGCGCCGCTTGAGGATAAGATCTACATTCGCGACGTCGTCTTCACCACCGGCATCGTCGATGCCGGCGATCATTATATCGTCGCCTCGGGCGAGGGGGACCTTGCGTGCCGAATCACCCATATTCCCAAATCCCGTTTCGGACTGTGAAAACCCGGGCGCCTATCGTCATCCGCACGCCTTTGCGGCGGCGCGCACGTCCTGCGAGCGCGCAAGCGGCATGACCAGAATATCGTCGCCATCGACGATCACCGCGACGTCCTCCATGCCGACAAGCGAGACGCGCTTTCCGGGCGCGCGCACAAGACAGCCGCGGCTCTCGTGCGCGAACAGTTCGCCATCGCAGGCATTGCCCGTTTCATCGCAGCGGGCAAGCGCGTGTACCGCCTCCCAGCTCCCGAGGTCCGACCACCCCATCGAGACGGGAACCACCGCAACGCGGGCATGTTTCTCGAGCACGGCATAATCGATCGAGTCCGACGGGGCCGCGGCGAAGCTAGGTCCGTCGGCGTAGATGGCATGGGGGCTCTCGCTTGCCGCCGCGAACGCAGCCTCGGCGGCAAGGTATATCGCCGGACAATGTTCGCGCATCGCGTCGCGCATCGCACCCGCCCGAAAGAGAAAAATTCCCGCGTTCCAGCTGTACCCGCCTGCCGCCAGCATTGCCTCGGCCTTGGCGCGCGGTGGCTTTTCGACGAAGCGCTCGACCGCGAACCCCGCGTCGCCGAGCGCCGCGCCGCTCGCGATGTAACCGAAACCCGTTTCGGGACGATCGGGGGTGATGCCGAAAGTGACGATCCAATCGTCCCTGGCCAGCATTTGCGCCCTCGCCACGGCCTGCCGGAAGGCGGAGACGTCTTCGACAATATGGTCGCTCGGCATGACCAGCAGGAGCGTGTCGGGACCGGCAGCGGCGACGGCAAGGGCGATAGCGCCGGCGGTGTTTCGTGCAACCGGCTCGACGAGAAGTTTCGGGTCAAAGCCCTCTGCCTGCGCACGAACCAGCGCGACATGTTCGGCGCCGCAGATCACGAGCGGCGGAAGAAACGCCCCGTCTGCGGCGCGCTTAAGCGTCCGGCGAAAAAGGCTGTCGCCGCCCACGAGGTCGAGAAACTGCTTGGCGCGCGCACCGCGCGACGCCGGCCAGAGGCGTGTGCCCGCGCCGCCGCACAGCAAGACGGGCTGGATCGGCCGGTGCATGGTCAATCGACCAGCGCCGGACGCTTGTCGTCGGCCTGCCATTCGGGGATGGTAGGCGCAGCGTCGCGCCAGAAGATGTCCGCCATCGTGCGGTGTGCGAGGTGAAACGCGAGAATCGATTCAGCGCCGCAGTTCCGATTGACCTCGCGCGGACCGAGCCCGTCGTGGCAGCGGCCCGAGCGCAGGTCGCCGAGCGCTGCGCCGCGATCATTTCGCCCCAGAAACCAGCTGTAAGCGGTCTCGGCATGGCAGCGCCAAACTTCGCCGCTGGTGAGAGCGAAGGCGCTCGCGCAGGCATCGACCGTCGCCCAGGCTTCGAGCGGCTGCTGATCGAAGGGGAGAGCTTCGCCTTCTCGGCCGAAACTTTCGGATCCCACCGGACGGAAATGGCCTTCGGGAGCGGTCTGAAAGTCGGCGAGCCAGCCAAGCGCGTCGAGGCCAGCTTGTTCGAGGGGCAACGATCCCAATCGTCGGCCGGCCCGCATAAGCGCCTCGGCGAGCCGCGCATTGTCGTAGGCAAGACCCGGTTCGAACCAGTCCCAGCCGCTGCGTCTCGCGCTCTTCCACAGGGAAGCCAGCAACGCGCCGCCGCGTTCGATGATCGCGCGGGCAGGACGATGATCGGGCTCGTGCGCGAGATATTCGTCGGCGCCGAGTATCGCAAAGGCGAGCGCGCGCGGATTCTCGAATTCGAGGGCGATCCCGGCCGTGCGCGCGAACCAGGCCGACGCCCATTGACGCAGGACAGGGCGCGCACGCGCCGCCGCGTGGCCGAGCGCCCAGAGGGTGCGACCATTGCTGTCTTCCGAGCCCGCGTCTTCGCGCCAGCACCGATCATATCCCATGAAGTTGCGATAACAGCGAAGATCCTCGTTCCAGCCGTGCTGGATGAAGCTTGCAAAGGCGAGCGCCCGATGCTCCATCTCCGCCTGCAGGCGCGGAGGCAAGCTCGAGACGAGCATCAGCGCGCGGGCATTGTCGTCGATGCAATAGCCGTGACGACGGTCCGGCACGGTCAGGATGGCATGCTGGAACATGCCGACATCGTCGCACATCGCCCACACACCGCCCAGCGCCGGGACGCCGCGCCGGGCGGCGAGCTCAGCGGCTGGCGCCGAAACCGTTTCGATGAGCGCCGCGCATTGTTCGGCGATCGCTCCCCAAGCCGTGCGCCGGCCGCGCGCATAGGCGCGGCGCTGCAGCGCGCGCCGCTCTTCGGGGACCGCGAGCAAAAGGCGCACGGCTTCGGCGATCGCCTCGCTCTCCGCGGAGGGAAGCAAGATGCCGGCCTCCCCGGCCAGCAGTTCGCGCGCATGAACGAAGGGGGTCGAAATGACGGCACGACCGAGCGCGACGGCATAAGCAAGCGTTCCCGAGGTGACCTGCTCGAGGTTGGGATAAGGAGCGAGATAGATGTCGCAAAGCTCGATCTGGTCGAGAAGGTCTTCCGTATCGAGGAAGCGGTTCTCCCATGCGATATTTTCGGAGACGCCAAGGCTGTCCGCGAGTGCCACGAGGCCGTCGCGATAGGCCTCGCCCTCATGGGCTATCAGATTGGGATGGGTTGCCCCGACGATGCGGTAAAGGATATCGGGATATTGCGCCGCGATCGCGGGGAGTGCGCGGATCGAGGCCTCGAGCCCCTTGCCCGGCCCGATCAGGCCGAAAGTCGACAGGACCGGTCGCTCGGCGAGACCGAGCGCGCGGCGCATCTTCGATATCTCGTTGAAGCTACGGTCGGGCGTGCCATGCTCGATGAGTGCTATCTGCGCCCGGTCGGCCCCATAGGTGTCGATCAGCGTGGTCCGGGCATGTTCGCTCATGACGACGAGCGTGCTCGCGCGCGCCACGAGCCGGTCGACGACGCGGCGCTGCTGGGGGGCGGGCTCGGCGAGCACCGTATGAAGCGTGACGATGAGCGGCGCGGCAATCCTGTCGACGAGTTCGAAGATCATCTCGCCGGCAGCGCCGCCGAAGATGCCGAACTCGTGCTGCAGCCAGACGACCGTCGCGCCGCTCGCGTTAATCGCGGCCGCGGCGGCGCGATAGTCGGCTGGCACATCGTCGCGGATCGCGCGCGTCACTTCGGCGTCGGTCGCGGGGTCAGCGAGGCTCTGCATCGCGTAAATGTCGATCGGGAGATCGGGCCTCGCGGCGTCGAGGTGGCGGCATGTGTCGGCGGTGAAGGTCGCGATGCCGCATTTGCGCGGACTGTAGCAGCCCACCATCGCCAGGCGCGGCGGCGGCAACGCCGCCGAGGATGCGGCTTCGTCGGCGAGCGTTCCCACAAGCGAGAAATCTTCTTCGCCGAAACTGCGAAAGTGACGGTCCTCGCTGATATGTTTCATGCCCATCCTCATATATGGGCCGGGCAGGCGAAAACCTCGCCCTCGCGCTGCCGGGCGCAAGGGTCCGCGCTCCGCGCCTGCCGAGCCGGTTTCGAATTGGTCGTATGACGCTGCCAACGCGCCGGCGCGTGCCGTGGTTGCAGTGCAGCAAGCCCGAACGACGCATTTTCGGCGGGCGATTGATCCAGGTTATGTCGAATCTTTCCGTAGCAGGCGTCGCGGCCGGGGTCGGGACGAGGCGAGCGATACAATCTCGCGTTTCGCATTGCCCGAAAGCGGGTCTCCATGGTCGAGACGTCGCCCGGAACGATCGACCGTTCGGCGCGTCGTCGGTTGGGGAATGACAATATGCTGGGAGGCGATCCTCATGCTCGATAGTGCGGCGCGTACCGCGAGCGTTTCGAAACTTTCCAAGATCGCGGTGGAAAAGCCGTGGGGCGTCGAGAGGCTTCCACCACCGTTTTCGAGCGGGGAGTCTCAGCGTGTCGGCGAGATTTGGTTCGATCCGCCGGACGACTGCCCGCTTCTCGCCAAATATCTCTTCACGAGCGAACGCCTTTCGATTCAGGTTCATCCGGACGATGCGCAGGCCCGTCGCCGAGGCCTTCCGAACGGCAAGGAGGAGTGCTGGCTGGTCCTCGACGCCGAACCCGGCGCCCGGCTTGGCATCGGCACGATACGGTCGCTCGACCGCGAGGCGCTTCGGGCCGCCGCGATTTCGGGAGAAATCGAGACGCTCATGCAGTGGCATCCCGCCGAGGCCGGGATGTTCTTTCATATCCCGCCCGGCACCGTGCACGCGATCGGCGGGGGGCTGACGCTTGCCGAAATCCAGCAGAAGAGCGACGTCACCTATCGCCTGTACGACTATGGGCGGCCCCGCGATCTCCATCTCGACGATGGCGTCGAGGTCGCGCGCGCCGAGCCGATGGCGGCCTCAAGCCGGCAGCTCGTAGCCGCCCGGGCGAGCACAGGGCTGCTCTCGGGTTCCCGGCTTTCGCTCGCTCATGTCGCAGGTGCCGACATGACGCCATTGCCTTCGGCCCATCCGCTTCTTCTGCTGCCGATTGCGGGCGAGCTGAAAGCCGGGGGAGTGAAAGCCTCGCCCGGCGAGTGCGTCTGGAGAGCCCGATCCGATGAAATCGAGTCAGACGTCGCCGCGCGCTTCCTCGCCGCTTGGACCGAAGGATAGCCTGAAACCAGCTTCGCATTTCACGGAACGCGCGGCGGAAAGCGGCGTTTTCCTTTCTCCTTGCACCCCACCGCCGGCTGCCTATCCTGCGCCGGGGGTAGAGATCGAAAGGCATTCCCGAATATGCTGATCTGCCGGCCGGAGCAGTCCCCCTTGGAGATACTTGGCGAAAAGCTCACCGCCGATCCGAGCCGGGTTGTCCTGCGGCCCTTTCATCTCGCCTGGCAATCAAATGTCTCGGAACCGTCGCGCGCGGCGCAGCTCGTCGCGGACATATTGGCGATGGGCGACGACCAGGCCGAACTGGAGCTCGGCCTGATCTGGAAAGATTTCTCCGAGCGCCACTGGCAGATAGGTCAGATTTTCGACGAACGCTTTCGCGAGGTGGCCGAGGATCTGGCTCTTGACGAGGCGCGGGTCTCGCCGGTCAAGCGCCGCGTCATCGGCGCCTATTTCTGTCACGAATATAGCTATGCCGCCGCGGCGCTCATGAACCCGAGCGTGGTTCCGCATCCCGACCAGAGCGGCATCGCGGACGATCAGCTACGCTTCGTCATGTCGATGCGCGCGGTAGGCGAAGGCCATATCTCCTCGATCGCCTTTCGCGAGGGCATCATGGGGCCGGGCTCGCGATTTCAGCTCTGGCCCCAGTCGGGTCCAGCGATGGCGGCGGTCGCCGACGACCGCCATCGCTGCGAGACCGACGAGCCGGTCGATGTTCACCGCCTCGCGGGAAGCACGATTTCGAACTCGGTGCTCTTCCCCGTCACCGAAGCCCAGCGCAACGGGCTAGAGGATCTGCGTTTGGTTCAATTCACGCACGATGGTGGCGAAAAAGAATATCTTGGGACCTACACGGCTTATTCGGGACGCGAAATTCGGTCCGAACTTATGCGTACCCGCGACTTCGGAAGTTTCACGCTCGAACCCCTCGTTGGACGGGCCGCAAGGCACAAGGGCATGGCGCTCTTTCCGCGAAAGATCGACGGACGCTACTGCATGATCGCGCGGCAGGACGGCAAGAATATCACCATCCTTGCGTCGGACAGTCTCAATGAATGGGACGATGAAGGCGAGCCGCTGATCCGGCCGCGCTTCCCTTGGGAGCTCGTCCAGATGGGCAATTGCGGAAGCCCGATCGAATGCGACGCGGGATGGATCCTGCTCACCCATGGCGTCGGCGCGATGCGCAAATATAGTCTCGGGGCGGCGCTTCTCGACAAGGAGAATCCCGGCCGCGTCCTGGCGCGCACAGCTTGTCCGATCCTCTCGGCGGCCGAGAGCGACCGCGAAGGCTATGTGCCCAATGTCGTCTATACCTGCGGCGCAACCGCGATCGGTGACCGACTTTTCATTCCGTACGGAATCTCGGACAGCGCCATCGGTTTTGCGACCACCACGGTCGATGCGCTGCTCGCGAGCATGGGCTAGGCGGCAGATCCGCGACGCGCGGTGGGAACCCTTGATCGAGGTTAGGTCGATCGTGGCAAACGGCGGGAACTCGCATCCGACTACCTCGTTTAATTCCGCGAGCGGCCGCCGGCAGGGATATGAAGCTGCGGTCGCGTGCGAGGCTGGTAATGGCCGGAGGCGTCGGTTGAGCGAATTACCCGAAGGAATATCGGAAGGAGGCGGGGCAGGCGGCGGCGACATATTCGTGACGCCGACTTCGCTCCTTTTGATCGGCGGGCTCCTGCTGACCGCTTGCCTCGGTCTCGCCGGAGGGCAACCAAGTCCGCGCGCTAGAGCCGATTTTGCGCTCGCCACCCTGGAGGTGAAAACCCCGGGCATCATCCGGAACGGCGAATTTTTCGAGACCGAAATCGAAGTCCGCAGCAAGGCCGGGATTGAAGAAGCCGTGCTTGCCGTCGAGCCCCGCCTCTGGCGCGACATGACGATCAACACGATGATACCCGCTGCTGCGGAAGAGGAGTTTCGTCGCGGCGAATTTCGCTTTTCCTACGGTCCGCTCGAAGCCGGCGAGACCCTCCGCATCAAGATCGACGGACAAATCAATCCCCCGCTCTTCGCAGGGACGGACGGGGCGATCGCCGTTTATGACGGCGACCGCCTGATTGGCCGGCAGCCGATATCCATCCGGGTTCTACCCTGATGGATATCGTCCTGCGCGCCACCGCGATGTTCGTTTTTCTCTATGTGCTCATCCGCTTGCTCGGAAAGCGGGAGCTCGGACAGATGACGCCGTTTGAACTGGTGTTGCTGATCGTCATGGGGGACCTGATCCAGCAGGGAGTCACCCATAATGACTTCAGCCTGACCGGTGGCCTGCTTGCAATCAGCACTTTCGCTTTTTGGGCGCTTCTACTCAGTTGGGCAACCTATCGCTTTCCCCGGCTCGAAGCCCTGCTCGATGGTTCGCCGAAAATCATCGTCAAGAAAGGGGAGATCATCGCGCGAAATTTGCGTCGCGACAGATTGACGCGCGACGAGATATTGTCGGAAATGCGCCTTGCGGGCATCGCCCGCCTCTCGGACGTCGAGTGGGCAATCCTCGAGCCCCAGGGCAAGATCAGTTTTCTGGCGCGCGGCACGAATGCGGCGAAACAGCAGGATGACGACGATGCCGTCTGAGCAAATGGCGCCGCCCCGCGAGAAGCGACGACGCGCCGACGCGACGCGCCGCCTCGCGAATATGCTGGCCGAAGCCGAATTGCGCGTCGCCACGGCCGAGAGTTGTACGGGCGGGCAGCTTGCCGCCCTGTTTGCCGGAGACGCAGCGCTCGGCCCCTGGCTTGAGCGCGGTTTCATCGTCTACTCCGCCGATGCGAAATGCGAGATGCTCGGCTTGGATCGCGCGGACGCAGAGCGTGATGAAGGCGTCAATGCCGAGGCTACCCGCGCCATGGCAGCGCAGGCGCTGGCGCGAAGCCGAGCCGGTATCGCGGTCGCCGTGACCGGCTTCTGCGGTCCGCAGCAGGGCAACGAAGAAGTCGGCCTTCTCTTTATCGCCGCGGCCCATCATGAAACCCGGGTCGAAGAGCATCATGTCGGAGATATTGGACGAGCCGCAGTCCTCGAAGCCGCAGTCGACCTCGCGCTCGCGATGCTCGAAGAGGCTGCGGCGATGGTGGCAGCGCGATAGCCGGAACACAGGGTCCGGACGCGGAGAGGCTATGCGGAGGACGGCGCGGGCCGTTCGATCCTGCGCCGCGCATCGACCGTGGTAACGATCACCGCGCAGCAGAGGCAGCCCTCCGCATCGGTGACCTCGACACGGAGGGACACGGTGTCGTCGATGAGCGCGGGATCGTCGGCGAGCAAATGGCCGGCATAGCGTGCCGCCTCGAGCCGAGCGGCGGTAAGATCGGCAAGGTCGACCCCTTCTTCATCCAGCTCGGCTCGACCGCTGCTGCTGTGGAAATAGAAACGGGGCACGCTTGTTCCTCCCGCCGTTGGCAGCTGCAAGAGCCTGCCGCCGGTCCGATACGCCCCTCCCGCTTGCGCTGGACTCACCACGTCGCTTGCGTCGGCGATGATCCTCTGTGCCTATCGCTCGCGGGTCGTGCAAGGTTCCATTGCAGCCGGGGAGGAACCGAAAATGTACGCGTTGCGGTAATAGCACGACGTGGAACCGGCCCGGCCAGCGCTCCGCGCTTCAATGCTTCACCCCCTACGCGGTCTGCTGGCGTTCGAGCGTGACTTTGCCCACTTGGTCCGGGAACAAGAATGGCGTCTCGGAAGTTGGAAGCGCGGGCTTGATTAACCTGCATCATCACGATTCCGCTTCCCATAAGGGCTGCGGGGCGGCTTTCGGGAGGAAAGCAGGAGGCAAGCCCGCCCCATGCTATTCGACCTTTGAGGGACCGTCAGTCATGTATACTGAACGCTTCTTGAGAGACCGACGCGGGGTCAGCCTCGAGCCTGGCGAATACGCCCGCCTCGAAGCCTCCATCGACCGCGTCGAGACGATCGACGCCCGCCGCATCATCGCGCGCGCGGGCGACTGGCTCGACCAGAGCACGCTCCTCGTCGACGGCATCATGTCGCGCTATCTCGACGACCGGAACGGCCTTCGCCAACTCGTGGCTATCCATCTCCCCGGCGACTTCGTCGATCTCCACGCCTATCCGCTGAAGCGCCTCGATCATGACGTGGGAACGATGACCGCGGCGACCGTCGCGATCGTGCCGCACCGGGCGCTCGATGCGATCACCGCCGAGATGCCCGACCTTTCGCGCAAACTCTGGTTCGCGACCCTGCTCGATGCGGCCATTCACCGCGCCTGGCTCTTCCGCCTCGGCCGCCTCGATGCCGTCGGACGCGTCGCGCACTTCCTGTGCGAAACCAATGTCCGCCTCCAGTCGGTGGGCCTGAGCGACGGGCGCCGGTTCGCCCTCGCGCTGACGCAGGCGGACATCGGAGAAATCTGCGGGCTGACCACTGTCCACGTCAACCGCGTTCTGCGTCAACTTCGCGAGGAAGCGCTCTGCCTCGTCCGCAACGGAAGCGTCGAGATCGGCGATCCTCATGCGCTCGCTCGCCGCGGACAGTTCGACCCGGCCTATCTCTACATTGAGGGGGCCGAAGCGGCCTACACGGCGGCGCGCCGCAAGCGCGGTTGATGGCAATGACGGGGTACCGGTCGGAACGGGCAGCCGCCGCGCAGCGTTCGAACCCGGCACGGCGAAGCGACAGGGAGATTGGGTCTGGAAGACGCAGCATCGATCATTGCCCCCGCCGCGACGATGATCGCCGCGATGATGACTGCCGCCAATCTGGGCGCACGGGTTACGGGATGGGGCTTCGTGGTTTTTACCGCGGGGTCGATTGCTTGGTCGATCGTCGGGATTTCGACCAGCCAGACCAATCTCGTCGCGACCAACATCTTCCTGACGCTCGTCAATCTCGTCGGGATCTGGCGCTGGCTCGGCCGCCAACGCCGCTATGAGGACGGTGCCCGCGGCGCCGAGCGCCGAAGTCAGGCGCACAGCGCCCCGTCGCTCCTTGCCGCAAGCGGCATGCGCGGTCTGCCCGTCAGCGACATCGCGGGTGAAGAAGCGGGCCACGTCGTCGACGCCATGATTTCCTGCGACACGGCGCAAATGAGCTATCTCGTCATCGCGAGCGGGGGGATCGGCGGTATCGACGAAAGTCTGCGCGCCGTCCCCGCGACCGAAATCGATTTTCATCCGGATGGCCTCATCCTCCTCACCACCCACGCCGAATTCGGGCGACGAGCGGAGCTGGAGCCTGGCGAGTGGCCCGCCGCCGCCACTCCCTCGGCCCGCTTGCGGGCCGCCTCCGGCAGCCAGCCCGAATGAGCGCTGCGGGGTCTCGACCCGGCCATGATGGTACGGAAGGGGGCGTCGCCCCTTGCGAAGTCGCCGTGGTAGGCGCCGGCCCCGCCGGTCTCACGGCGGCCTATTATCTCGGCCGCTATCGCCGGCGGACCCTCATCGTGCACGACGGGCGATCGCGCGCCGCGGGCGCCCCGATGGCGTTTAACGTACCCGGCTTTCCGGACGGTATATCGGGGTGCGACCTTCTCGAACGGCTCGAGCGTCAAGCTCGCGAATATGATGTCGCTTTTTGTGAGGACAAGGTTGTGACGCTGACACGCGATAGTGCGAGCGGGCTTTACCGGCTCGGCCTGGGGTCGGGCGTCGAGGTCACCGCGCGCGGAGTCATTCTAGCGACCGGGGTCGTAACACACGAGGCGTCACTGACGGAAGGCGATCACGCCCGCGCGGTGGCGGCCGGCGCGCTTCGATATTGCCCGATCTGCGACGGATACGAGCATAAGGAGCGGGACATCGCCGTGCTCGGGTCCGACCTTCACGGAGCGGCCGAGGCGATGTTCCTCCGCCAATATTCGCATCGCGTCACCCTCATTCCGAAGCATCGCGTCGCGCTCGATGCACGGGAGCGCGCCGAACTCGAGAAAAGTGATATCGAGATAGTCGAACGCGAGGTCGTGCGCCTCTGCTTCGACGGGACGGCAATCATTGCGGAGTTTGCCGGCGAAACGGCGCCGCGCCGCTTCGACACGCTTTATCCTGCGCTCGGCTCCACGCCGCGAAGCGAGCTTGCGCGCAGTGCGGGCTTCGAAACCGATGCCGATGGCTGCCTTCCCGACGATGCCTTTGCGCAGTCTTTGTTGCCCGGTCTCTATGCCGCAGGCGATGTGCTGGCGGGACTCGACCAGATCAGCACGGCCACCGGACATGGCGCGCTCGCCGCGACCCGTCTTCACAACTGGCTGAGGAGCCGCGACGGCCATGTCATGCGCGGCAGGCGCTGAGGCCGCGCGCAGGCGGGAGCGCGTTGCCACGCCCAAGCCCAAAAAATGATTGATCGAAGTTAAATGAGGCCTTGTGCGGTGGTTTTGGCGGAAACTTCGGCCGGGCTCGTCGGTTCCTCCGCTCGGGGGCGCAAGGAGGATTGTCATGAAGCACGCCGAAATCGATACCGACGCCACCCATATTCTCGCCGCGGATCATCGCGCGGTCGAAGCCCTGTTCGAGGAATTCGAGAAGGCCTCGTCGAAGAGCCGCAAGGCCGAGATTGCGGAGCGCATCTGCACCGAGCTGAAGATCCATGCCCAGATCGAGGAAGAGGTCTTCTATCCGGCGCTGAAGGGTAAGGTCGAGGAGGATCTTCTGAAGGAGGCATGGGTCGAGCATGACGGCGCCAAGGTCCTGATCAACGATATTCTGGCCTCGGGTCCCGACGACGAATTTTTCGAAGCCAAGGTCACGGTGCTCTCGGAAGAAATCAAGCATCATGTGAAGGAGGAAGAGAAGCAGCAGGGCAATATGTTCCAGCAGGCCCGCGCCGCCGAAATCGATCTCGATGCGCTCGGCGAGCGGATGCTCGAACGCAAGCGCGAGCTTCAGGCGCAGGCTGAAGACGAAGGCCTTCCGCCCGCGCAGCTCGCCACCATGCAATAGCGGCGGGGGCGATGCGCCTCTCCCCGAACGTCCGTCGCGGCCGGCAACGCCATTTCTTTGTACCGGCTCGCCGGGAGGCAGTCGTCTTGCGACGCGCCGGTCGCCGATGCGCCCCAAACGTTAGCTCAGGGCGACCCGCCGCGGGCTGGTTGATCTCGATCATGCCGAATTCTCTGCTGTCCTTGGCCGCCTCATGTTAGAAGGAGGGCAGGCTGCGGTTCCCACTGATCGGCTTTTCGTGGTTCCGGCATTATCCGCGGTCGATCCGTTGCATACGGCCAGCCGATCCAACATGCCGAGAGCCTGGTAGCGCTTGCTCCCGACAAGGAGCGGTCATGCGTGTATTTTACCTCGTGCTGCAAGAGGAAGGCGCGGAGCGGCCGTGCCGTGTCGACTTCAATGCCGCGGACGATTATCAGGCCTTTCAGCAGGCGTTGAACGTGCGCCGCGGTCAGGGAGTCGAGCTTTGGGAGGGCGAAAGGCTCCTCGTTCGCATGACCAAATCGGTCGATAATCTTTGGAAGCTGCTGCCTCGCGACCCGGTCGCGTGCCCTTCGGCAATGCCATCGGTAACCGCTGCACGCTGACCTGCTGCTCTGCGGCAGGCTTCGGTACGCCTATTTCTTCGGCGAGCAGATCGCGTGGCAGGCATCGATGAGCGCAGCCGTCGCTACCGGTTTGGGAAAAAAGACGCTTCCCGCCACCTGACGGGCGCCGATCGGCACGTTCGCCGACGCATAGATCACCCCGCCTTCGGGATAGTGGCCGCGATACGCCTCCGCGAGGTCCCAGCCGTCCATGACACCCGCAAGGCGGATATCGGTGACGAGAATCCGCGGCATCGCGCCTGCCATCAGGTCGAGGGCATCTTCGGCGGTTTCTGCCTCCGCTACCCTCGCGCCAACCTCTTCCAGCGCCTCGACGAGGTCGAGTCGCACGAGCCACTCATCCTCCACGACGAGAATCTCACAATCGAGCCTGTTTTCGACGGGCAAACCTGGTCCCCTGCAACTTCGAGCTTATGCGCGGCACTCGGGCAGGGCGCATGGCAGCGGTGGGGGAACGCATCAAGCCCTCGACGGTTTCATCGCAAGCGAGGGGCGTTTCGTCGTGGGACGCGATCGGGGAGAATCATGAATAATCGGGACGTACCGCCATCGGCCGAAGTCGCGGCCTATCTCGCAGCCGTCGTCGAGGGCTCAGACGATGCGATTATCACCAAGAATCTCGATGGCATCATCACGAGCTGGAACCCCGCTGCCCGAAGACTTTTCGGCTATCATGCCGGCGAAATCGTCGGCCGATCGATCCTAACCCTCATCCCGGATGATCGCTGGGACGAGGAGAGTCGCATTATCGAACGCATCCGCGCGGGCGAACGCGTCGAGCCTTTCGAGACAGTGCGGCGCCGCAAGGACGGCTCGCCAATCCATCTGTCGATTACCGTATCGCCGGTGCGGCGTGCCGACGGGACAATCATCGGGGCATCTAAAATCGCCCGCGATATCGGCGAACGCAGGGCCGTCGAGGCGCGTCTCGCGCGGCAGGCGGAGCATCTCGCGCACCTCAACCGCGCGGCGCGCATCGTGTCGCAGGACCTCGATCTCGAGCGCATCGTCGATGCCGTCACGCAAATCGGCGTCGAATTAAGCGGTGCGCGCTTCGGCGCCTTCTTTTACAATGTCGAGGATATCGCGGGCGAAAGCTACCAGCTCTTCTCGCTCGCGGGCGCGCCGCGCTCTGCTTTCGAGCGCTTCGGCATGCCCCGCAATACCGCCCTTTTCGAACCGACATTTCGCGGCGAGACCATCATCCGCTCGGACGACATCCGCGCGGACTCGCGTTACGGGAGAAATTCGCCGCATTCCGGCATGCCGGAAGGTCATCTGCCGGTCGTGAGCTATCTCGCGGTGCCTGTCGTCTCGCGTTCGGGGAAAGTCCATGGCGGCCTCTTCTTCGGTCATGACGAGGCCGGCATCTTCGACGCCGAAATCGAGAATCTGGTCGCGGCAGTCGCGGCGCAGGCGGCGGTCGCGATGGACAATGCCCAACTTCACAAATCGGCTCACTTCGAAATTGCCGAGCGCAAACGTGCGGAGAAAGCTCTCGCCCTCACGCTTGCCGAAATGCGCCACCGGGTGAAAAACACGCTCGCGATGGTTCAAGCGATCGCCGGGCAGACTTTCCGGGCCGCGCCCGCCGAGGAACGCCGCTCCTTCGAGGCACGGCTCTCCGCTCTCTCGTCGGCGCATGATCTCCTCACCGAGAAACAATGGGGCGCCGTCTCTGTACGCGAAATGGTGGCGCGCGCTTTGCGTGTCTTCTCGGATACCCATCCCGGCCGCGTAGCGATCGGGGGCAGCGACATGGAATTGGGGGCCGCCAAAGCGTTGCTTGCCGCAATGGCGCTCCATGAGCTCGCGACCAATGCGGTCAAATATGGTGCGCTTTCGAACGACACGGGCATCGTGGATGTATGTTGGAAAAGCGATACGACAGGGGACCGCGGCTCCCTGCGCATAGACTGGAACGAGAGCGGCGGTCCCGCTGTGGCGCCGCCGACGCGAAGAGGGTTCGGATCGCGGATGCTGGAGCGTGCGCTTCGTGCGCAGGGTGGAAAGGCAGACATCCTATTCGATCCTCGCGGTGTGCGTTGTTCGATCCTGATGCCGCTCTGAACATTATAGCCGGAATTGCGCTAGCGTGAGGCGGGGAGGAGACGGCAGATATGGGCGCTCAGTTCGTTAGCGACGCTTACCTCGCAAAGAGGGCGAGAATCGCGATCAAGCCCCAGGCAACAAGGCCGCCTATGAAAATAAGACGGCGACGGCGCGTGCGGAGAATGATTTCTCCGCCGCGCGCATCGTCCGCCGCATGAGGCGGGCTTGTTTCACCCATGTCTTGATGGATGATGCCAGCCTTCCAGCGATCCATTATCGGACCAGGGGGTAGGTCAGGCCGTAGTGGCTGTAGACCCCGCGGCCATAGGCGTCGTCATAATCGGGTGCGCTGCCGGCAGCATAGTGCGGCGCCCCTTCGACCTGTTCTTTCGTGAGGTTCACGATATAGCCGCTCTTGTCGGTGTCGTACGTCAGCATGTCCCACGGGATGGGATAATGATCGCTGCCGAGACCGAAAAGACCGCCGAACTCGAGCACCGCATGCTCGGCCTGTCCCGATCTTTTGTCGATCATGACATTGCGAATCGAGCCGAGCTTTTCGTTTTCGGCATTGTAGACATTGGTGCCTTCGACCTTGTCGGATGCGATGAGACGATGGGTTTCGTCGCGTGCGATGGTGTCGGCCATGAAATTTCTCCTGGTTGGTCGGTGATGACGCACGACCGCGTGGGGGCTCAGCGTGCGTTCCCCCCTTGTCCGACCAACCGGTGAGTTGCGTCGCCGTTGCACGTTTTGCGATATTTCTTTGGGGAGTGGCGTCGGCTCACGCCGATTTGGCGCATTGCCCTACCGTTTGTCGGTAATCGGTTCGCCGCCTGCTTCCTCTTCGAGCAGCACCGCGGCATCGCCCGCGGCAGAGAGGCGCACCTGGTTGCCTTCCACGCTCGCGACGAGGCCTCCCGAAATAAAATGATGATGATCGCCATGGGAGCCGCTGTCGGCCTTTGTCATTTTGATCCGGTCGCCTTCCACACGGTCGACGGTGCCGATGTGAACGCCGTCGGCGCCGATGATTTCCATATGTTCGCTGACCTGCTTAAGATCCGCCATTGCGCTTCTCCTTGTTCGAGCCCCCGTCGAACGAACGCATGGAAGGCACGAGAGATGCTGGCAGGTCGCCGTTGGAGGCGGCCGGGCGGGGAGGCTTGCCATCATGCTATGCGCCGTCTTTCCGGGGTTGCGCGCAACCGCATGGTTCGGCGGCCGTTGGACATGGGCCGGAAGGGGAAATTATATGGACGGTCCGAAGCTCAGCCCGGCGAGGCTACGCGGCAGCATGCGGGTAAACCCGCCGGTATTCCTCATCTCCGCCGGCCTCATCGCCGCCTTCGTCCTTTTCGGCGCGCTCTTCGCGGAGACGGCAGGCCGATTGTTCGATACGCTGCAAAGCGCGATCATCGTCGACTTCGGGTGGCTGTACGTGGTGGCGGTCGCGGGCTTTCTCGTCTTCGTCCTGTTCCTCATGTTCAGCCGCTACGGCGATGTGAAGCTCGGGCCCGACGATAGCGAGGCCGAATATAGCTATCTCTCATGGTTCGCGATGCTGTTCAGCGCCGGAATGGGCATCGGGCTGCTCTTCTTCGGTGTCGCCGAGCCCCTGCAACATTATGCGGCGCCGCCCGTCGAAGAAGGCCGCAGCATTGAGGCGGCCCGGCAGGCGATGGTCCTCACCTTCTTTCACTGGGGCCTTCACGCCTGGGCGATCTACATCATTGTCGGACTGGCGCTCGCCTATTTCGCCTTCCGGCGCGGACTGCCGCTCACCATTCGGTCCGCTCTCTTCCCGCTGATCGGGCGGCGCATTCATGGACCGATCGGGCATGCCGTCGACATATTCGCGGTGCTGGGAACGATGTTCGGGGTTGCGACCTCGCTTGGCTTCGGCGTGCTGCAGGTCAACGCCGGCTTTCACCATCTGTTCGGCCTGCCGGTCGGAACCGGCGTCCAGATCATATTGATCGCGGCTATTACGGCGATGGCAACGCTGTCGGCGGCAGCAGGACTCGATGCCGGAATCAAGCGCTTGTCCGAGCTGAACATATTTCTTGCGATTTCGCTCCTCCTGTTCGTCCTCGTCGCAAGTTCGACCGTCTTCCTGCTGCAGGCCTATGTCCAGAATGTCGGAGCCTATCTCGGCTCGCTCGTGCAGCGCACCTTCCGCATGTACGCCTATGAGCCGAACGCCTGGTTCGGCGACTGGACGCTCTTTTACTGGGGCTGGTGGATCAGCTGGTCGCCCTTCGTCGGGATGTTCATCGCGCGCATCTCGCGCGGGCGGACGATCCGGGAGTTTGTGCTCGGGGTGCTGATCGTTCCATCGCTCTTCACCTTCCTGTGGATGACCGTGTTCGGGAACACCGCGATTCAGATGGACCTCGGCGGGGTCGCCAACCTCGCGGAAACCGCGACGACCGACATGCCGGTGGCGCTCTTCGAGATGCTCGAGCAATTGCCCCTGTCGATGGTCGCATCGGGGTTGGCGACGCTGCTCGTTATCACCTTTTTCGTCACATCGGCGGATTCGGGAGCACTGGTCATCGATACGATAACGTCGGGCGATGCCGAGGACTCACCGGTCTGGCAAAGGATTTTCTGGGCCATTTGCGCCGGGGTCGTTGCCGCTGTACTGCTGGTCGCCGGTGGGCTCGAAGCGCTTCAGACAGCCGCCATCGCCAGCGCCTTGCCTTTCACCATTGTCATGATCTTCATCTGCTACGGTCTCCTGCGCGCCTTGCAGATGGAGGGCAGTGGCGTCGCGATCGACATGTCGGATTCGCTCGGGGTAGCTGTGGAGCCGGCGCGGCTGAGCTGGCAGCAACGCCTGACCAGCATCACCCACTTTTATTCAAAGAGTGAAATGGAAGATTTCCTGACGCGATCGGTCCGGAAGGCGCTGGAGAATGTCGCTGGCCATATGATCGAAAGCGGCCATGCGCCCGAACTGCTACATGAAGAGGATCGCTTCAGTCTCGTCATCCCGCACGGCGAACTGGACAGTTTCCGTTACTCTGTTGCGGTGCGAGCCTATCGCTCGCCGAGCTTCGCTTTCGCTGAATTACCCAAAGGCCGCGAACGCGAACGCCTGCATTATCGCGCGATCGCGACCGCCTCCGATGGGGACGTGCCGCACGACGTCACGGGTTACGACGAGAGCCAGTTGATCAACGATCTTCTCAATCGCTATGCGCGCTTCAGACACGCCCGTCGGCTCGCGTGAGCCGCAGGCAATTTAGCCTGGCCACCCGAAGCTCAGCCGCCTGATCCGCGCCGATCGGAGCGCGTTGCCGGCTGCGGTTGAACCTCGTCGCTTTTCGTTGCGCGCGTGACGCCGGATCTCGATCCGGTTGCGCGTTTTTGCTCATCCCGCTTTCCGACATCACGTGCGAGCTCGCCGCCCGAAGCGCCGCCCTGGGTCGGCGTGGGCTCGTCGGGGAGAATATCCCCTTCCTCTCGGTGGACGTGGGCATCGATCATGATCATCTCCTTTCCCGACCAACCGATCCCGGACGCGGTTGTTCCCCTGAATTTCGAACATGCCTGGCTGGAGATAACTGCGCGGTGGGTCGTCTGCGCCGCGGTTCCATTGCACGGCGGCCGGCACGTCGGGTCGGTAGGCACGATATGCCGCGCAGCATATAAAACTCTTCTCGCGTCTGGCATCCGCGGCAGCTTACCGTGGGCGGCCGAAAGATATGACGCAGCAGTCGGGAGGCGGGCCTGGCGAGGCAGCAGCCTGACGAGCCGGTAACAGACGATGCCTAGCCAAGCGTGCAAGGCAGACATGGATCCGGTCCGCGACCTTCCGTCCTCAGCCGTGGCATCGACGCAGCGCATCATGGCTCGAAAGCCAATTCGACGCGAGGGCCACGGCAAGAGGATTCGGCGGTGGGCGAACGCCCGTAGCGTCGCGCCGACGGCTGGCGGGACTTCGCAGCTCGAAACTCCGATCTCGGTTCGTCGCAAATCCCGATCGTCATGGATAGAATATCCGTTGCGGCGCGTAGCAGGAGCAAAAGGAAGACACAGGATCTCGTTCCATGCAAACCGGTATCGCAGCGGACGGCGCCAATCGTCTCATCGCCTCGAACAAGTTCGGGGATACCGGCATCTGCAACAGCGAGGGCGGAAAACTGGGCTCGGTCTACAACTTCATGGTCGGCAAACGGTGAGGCAAGGTCGAACATGCAGTGCTACAGCTGGAGGCTTCCCGGACCCCGGCAGCAATTATCATCCGCGCGCGTGGGACGTTCTCACCAATAACGAAACGCTGGGCGGATATGCTGCCGGCATCGACCGGGAATGCCTCGAGACGGCTCCACGCCGCCGCGCCGATGATGAACCGGCCGTCGATCGCGATTAGGGCCGTCACAGGGGCATGGCCCCCGATGAGGCGGCGGCTGTGAACCGTTGCTCGCATCGAAGGGCCGCCACGCCCGCAATGCGTCTGCTCGACCGAATTCGGACCTGCGGGTGGTCTGAATGCAAGAGCTCGTCGGAATGAGCGGGCAAATCTCGCCCACGGATAGCTTGCCGTTCCATACGGAGATGGGAGTGCCGGCGGTTTCGCCGGTTGAACGCGAGCGCGGCGCGGATGCTGCTGACCCTGCCGATTATTCGTTGAGAAGCTATCGCGAGATCGCACGGCGGGCGTGGATAAAGAACAGCGAGCATAATCTGAGCCTGCTCGCTGCGGGCGTCGCCTTCTACGCCTTCCTGTCCTTCGTACCGCTCCTCGCGGCCGTGATCATGGCTTACGGCCTGATTGCCGATGCGAGCGCGGTGTCCCGGCACATGACCATGATTCTCGATCTTGTTCCGGTCGACGCGGCGCGCCTCATCAATCAGCAGTTGACCGATCTCACCCAAGCCGCCGCCGGTAAAAAGGGCCTTGCTCTGGTCGTCGCCATGGCCGTTTCGCTATATGGTGCCTCTCGCGCCTCGGGCGCGATGATCAGCTCCCTTAATATCGTCTACGAGGAAGAAGACCGGCGAAGCTATATCCGCTGGTCGCTACTCGCGGCCGCGCTGGCGGGCGGCGCGATCCTTCTTGGAGTCTCCGGATTGTTCGCGGCATCGATGCTCGGTACTGCCGAGACTTGGATACGTGCGATGGGCCCGCTCGCGGCCAGCGCGTTGCGGGTCTTCAGCTGGGCGATAGCGGCGGCGATATGCGTCCTGATGTTCGCGATCATTTACCGGTTCGCGCCCAATCGCGCCGACGCGCGCTGGCAATGGCTGAGTCTGGGGTCGGTCCTGGCCACCCTCATGTGGCTGGCAGCCACAGGCGGCTTTGGCCTCTATGCTGCGCGCTTCGGTGACTATGACGCGACCTACGGGTCGCTGGGCGCCGTCGTCGTGCTTCTGATGTGGTTGTATCTTTCGGCCTATTCCGTGCTCCTCGGCGGCCTCATCAATGCCGAGATGGAGCGCCAGACGGCACGGGATACGACGACCGGCACGCCCCGTCCGATGGGGCGCCGCGGGGCGGTCGTGGCAGATACGAGCGCGGCGCTCGATTGACTATTTGCGGTAGCGCGCGTGGACGAGCGATCCGATCAATTGTCGGAATCAGGCGATCCAAAGGGTGATGCAAAGAGCAGATGTTGCGCCGACCAGCGCGGCGGAAAGAGTGCGAATTCGCATCGGCTTGAGGCTTCGGACCTTGTGCGGCTCCAGGCGGTCGATCAATGTTCGCGCGCGATACTCGGCGGACACGAAGATGAAGATTGCGACGAGCAGAAAGATGGTGGCGATCGCCTTGGGAAGCCAATCCGGGGCTGCAGTCCGAAACAGCGCGCCGAAGCCGAGACCGATCCCGACGGCCGCCATCCCGGTGCGAACCCACCCGGCAAAACTCCGTTCGTGAGCGAGAACGGTCCGGTCTTCGGCCAAATCCGTCCGGTCCTCCGCCAGCGACGTCCGCTTTTTCACGTCCGGTCTCGCTGGCCGGGCAAAGCGGACCGTGTGATTGCCCGGTCCTTGGCGATGACGCTGAGGCTGCCGTCCGTTTCGAGTACCACGGCGGCGACCGCCTCGACGTCTCCGAGGCCCGCGCTTCTGATCGCGCTCATGATATCCTCCCGAGTTATCCGTTCGCGGCGCAATGCTTCGGTATCGAGAATGCCGTCGATCAGGAGGACGCGCGCATCCGCGCGAACCAGTCGCTCGACGATGGAGGTGCGCACACTCAATTTTGCTATGAGAAACTGCAGCAGGATCAGTATCGCAAATGCGGCGACACCTTCTGCCAGCGACACGTCGCGGCTGAGAAGGATCGTGGCGAGCGTGGAGCCCAACGCGACGGTGACCACGAGATCGAAGGCGCTGAACTTTGCCAGCGTTCGATTGCCGCTCACTCGAAGGAAGAGCACGAGAGCAAAATAGGCCGTAACGCCCATGAACAGCACGCGTCCTATATCGTCCCAGCTACCGCCCAGCATCGTTCGTTCCTTTCGGGAAATGATAGATTAATGCGTGGTGGCGGTGCGAGTTTCCCACTTTTGCCATTATCATCTCGCTTCCCGCGCTCACGGGCCGCCAAACGGACCCGACGAGAAGTCCCATAGCGGGTCGGCCGTGCCAGCGAGGAGACCGAGCGCTTCGCGCGTCGTCGAACGAGATGAAGATGATGCATAATCTGTCGTGCCACCGGGCGGTCTCTCATGCTCGGCGGGCGCACTCCCCGGACATTTCGGCTGCATTCTCGCCTTCCGCTTCGCTGTACCTCGGCAAGGGATGGCCGGTAGTTTCCCGACGTTAGGGACTCGGACCATCCGGCGAAGAACGAAGCTCTTCGCTCGGAAGCACGCGAGAAATGCGTGCCGCCCCATCTGCCGCCGGATCCCCTTGCGGTGCGAAAACGTCCGCGCGCAATTTTGTTGCTGTGCGGGGCTCTCGCTCCGTTCCTGACTTGTGACAAGATAGCGCCATTTATTGGCTCTGCGGCAACTATCGGCCTCCGCACGCGTCAATGGGCATCGGCTGCGCAGCTGAACAGCAACCCTCACCATCTTCGAGACCGCCAGTTTTTGCGGCCCGAAAAACACGCCTGGCATGCGTCCGGGCGGGGAGAAGTTCATGTCCAGCCTGACCGACCGCCTGTCCGATATTGCAGATGGCCTATTTACCACTCGCCCGTCCCGACGCGCCTCTCCCGATCCCCTCACGCTCGCCGCCGTCGGAGCGGGGCTTGCGGCGACGGGCATCGGGCTCGCTCTCTGGCGGCGCAGCCGGAAGAGAAGGGCGGCGGACGCCGCGATCGCCACCGACGCGCCGCACTGGACGCTCGACAAGCGGTCGAAACGCGCGCTGTTCGGCAAATCCGTCCTTATCAACCGTCCCCGCGACGAATTGTTTGCGGCATGGAAGGTCGAACGTTTCCCCGACTTCATGGAGAATGTCGTCGCGGTCGAAGCGCTCGGCGGTGGCACCGCGCGTTGGACGATCAAGGCGCCGCTCGGCCGCGAGGTTCATCTCGTGAACAGCATCACCAAAAGTGTCGAAGGAGAATCGATCAGCTGGCAAAGCGAGCCCGAGAGCGAGATCGCCAACAGCGGCGAGGTCCGCTTCGCCGATGCGCCCGCCGGTCGCGGCACCTATGTCACCCTGATCCTCGCCTATGATCCGCCTGCGGGCGAGGTCGGGCGCCTCGGCGCAAGGCTGCTTCAGCGCGAGCCCGAGGTGCAGGCGCGCCGCGATCTTCATCGCTTCAAGCAGCTGATGGAGACCGGCGAGGTCACCAGCAACGCGTCGCCTTCGGCGCGCTCGTCCGAGTCCCCCACCGAGCCCCATATCTGAGGAGTTTCCCATGCGAGCAGTCACCTGGCAGGGCCGCCACAAGATCAGCGTCGAAACGGTCCCCGATCCCGAAATCGTCAATCCGCGCGATATCATCCTGAAGGTCACATCGACCGCAATCTGCGGATCGGATCTTCACCTTTACGACGGATATATTCCCGGCATGCGAGCGGGCGACATCGTCGGGCATGAATTCATGGGCGAGGTGGTCGAGGTCGGAGCGCAATCGACGCTGAAGAAGGGCCAGCGCGTCGTCGTCCCCTTCACGATCAGCTGCGGCCAATGCTTCTTTTGCGAGAAGCGGCAATATAGCGCCTGCGACAACGCCAACCCCTCCGAGACGCGCGATGCCTCCGAACTGCTGATGGGTCATGCGATGGGCGCCGCCTTCGGCTACGCCCATCTGACCGGCGGCTATGCCGGCGGCCAGGCCGACTATGTGCGCGTGCCTTATTCGGACGTCGGTCCGGTCATCATCCCCGACGATCTGCCCGACGATGATGTGCTGTTCCTGTCGGACATCCTGCCCACCGGCTGGCACGCCGCGGTCAATGCCGACATCGAACCCGGCGACACCGTCGCGGTGTGGGGCTGCGGCCCGGTCGGGCTGTTCACGATCCAGTCGGCGCTGTTGCTCGGCGCGGGGCGCGTAATCGCGATCGATCATTTCCCGGCGCGGCTCGCACTGGCGCGCAACATGGGCGCCGACATTCTCGACTACACCCAGGTCGACATCCGCGAGGCGCTGAACGAAATGACGGGCGGCATCGGACCGGATGCCTGTATCGACTGCGTCGGCATGGAGAGCCATGGCTTCACCCCCGACAATATCCTCGATCAGGTGAAGGCGCAGTTCTATTCGGTTACCGAGCGGCCGCACGCGCTGCGCCAGGCGATCCTAGCATGCCGCAAGGGCGGGCGGCTCTCTATTCCGGGGGTCTATGGCGGCTTTGCCGACAAATTTCCGCTCGGTCAGCTGATGGAGAAGGCACTCACCGTGAAGAGCGGCCAGACCCCGGTCCAGAAATACACAGGCGAGCTATTGAAGATGATCCAGGAAGGGAAATTCGACACGACCTCGCTCGTCTCGCACCGCGCGCCGCTCGAGGATGCCGCCGAAATGTACCGTCACTGGCACGGCGAGCAGAACGACTACACCAAGATCATCCTGAAGCCCGGCCTCGCGAAGGGCGCCATACAAGCCAAATCGGAGATGGAACATGCCTGAGCGCAAACTCGCCCTCGTCACGGGCGCCTCGAGCGGCATCGGCCGCGAAATCGCCAAACTTGCCTCGGCGGATGGTTATGACCTGATCGTCGCCGCCGACGAGCCCTTCGTCGACGCGGCCATCGGACTTGGCGAAAGCGGCGTCGAGGTGCAGTCGGTCGAGGCCGATCTTTCGACATCGGCCGGCGTCGAAGAGCTGCTTGCTGCCGCCTCGGGTCGCTCGATCGATGTGCTGGTTGCCAATGCGGGTCATGGCCTCGGCCAAGGCTTCCTCGATCAGGAGGTTGCGGCATGGCGCCATGTGATCGACACCAATATCAACGGCACCCTGCTTCTGCTTCAGCCGGTCCTGCAGCAGATGGTGGCGCGGCGCGAGGGCAAGGTGCTGATTACCGGCTCGATCGCCGGACATCTCGCAGGCTCGTTCCAGGCGGTCTACAACGGGACCAAGGCCTTCATCGACAGTTTCGCCGCCGCGATCGGTAATGAATTGAAGGACAGCGGCGTCACGATCACTTGTCTGAAGCCCGGGGCGACCGAGACCAATTTCTTCGCGCGCGCGGGCATGCTCGATACCAAGGTCGGTCAAGCCGATAAGGACGACCCCGCCGCGGTCGCAAAGACCGGTTGGGAAGCAATGAAGAATGGTGAGCATTCGGTCGTGCACGGTCTCAAGAACAAGGCGCAGGTGCTGGCGTCCGGCGTGCTGAGCGAAGCGACCACCGCGGAGATGCACCGCAAGCAGGCCGAACCTGGATCCGGCAACGCGTAAAGACTTCGCATCTATGAGCGGATCCATCCCGGATCTCGCAGCGGCTTTGGACAGGGCCTGTCCCTTTCGCGGTTTTGGGAAGGTCACCTATTGGACGAATGCTTCCCCTTGGCGAATTGTGAAAGCCGTCGATCACCAGCTGTCGCCGTAACTGTTCGACGCCGCGCCGATGAACGATGCTGCGGGCCATCCATCTTTTGCACGCAGGAAAGGAGAGGGCGATGGAAATGCGCGAGACGCCGAGCATGGGGTGGGGCCGGTTCGCCGCGATGGTCGCAACCTCGACGGCGATCATGTTCTTGTTGATGAACCAGCTCGTCTACGGTTGGGACCATGCGCTGTTCAGCTTGACGCGCCTGATTTCGTCATTCGTGATGGGCTGCGTCATGGTGGCCGTCATGCTTGCGTTCATGTGGCCGATGTATCGACCGCGGGTGGCGAAGCTGTCGGTTCTCGCGGTCGCGGTTGTCGGGGGCGCGGCCTTGCTCGCGGTGAACCGTGGTCAGCTTCTGATCGACGATTCCTCATTTATGAAGGCGATGATCCCGCACCACTCGATTGCGATCAACAATGCCCGAAAGGCCGATATTCGCGACCCCCGCGTACGATATCTGGCTGACCGGATTATCCGCGATCAGGTCAAGGAAATCGCCGAGATGAAGATGCTTCTCGCCGACATCCGGCGGCATGGCCGACGGGCCGATGCAGCTCTCCAGCCGGGCTCTGCTGAGCTGACCCCCGAAGGAGTAGCCGAGGCGCGCGGCTTGGTTAGCGGCAAATTGCTTGCGGAGGAGCCGCTTTGACGTCCGGCCCCCCGCCGGCGGTCGGGTCGGATTCCACGCCCCTGCAGGCTCGCTGATTGATGGCCCGGTCCGTCCGGACCAGTGAGAGGATGCCCATATCGATATCTTTCAATGCGACTGGTGCAGGGCGAGCTTTCGGGGAGCGCGCTTCTTGACAGGCGAGCCGGTTTCCGGCCGTGTCTGAAATGCGTAAACCCGGCCGCATTTCTGCAGGGGGGCTTCTCCGGCCGGCGTCCGGGGATTTCGACTGAATTCTGTCCTTCTTTCGATTGGACAGGTCGATGGACGCACCGCGCGATCCGGTTTTCTTCTCTTTGCGTCCTCTGAATAAAATATGCTTGGCTCGCACCTATGCGGACCCTTTCTGACCTTGCGTCGTTGGTTCGAGGACTGACAACAAGGAGAAGACGATGTTCCGGTCCTTCCTGCTCGGCGCGATCGCCGGAGCCCGTTCGATGACGCCGCTCGCCGCGGTGAGCGATGCCGCGAAGCAGCGCATTCTGCCTGCGAACAATGGCGGGCTCCGCGCTCTGGGCCATCCGATCGTGGCGGCTGGGACCAAGGCGCTCGCCGCGGGAGAGCTGGCCGGCGACAAGATGGATTCCGCGCCCGATCGTATCGTCGCGCCGGGTATTGCAGCGCGGATCGTCGCGGGGGCGATCGTCGGCGCCTCGATCGCGCCGCGCGAACAGCGCATGCTCGCCGCGCTCCTCGGCGTTGCGGGAGCGGTAAGTGCGGCCTTTGTCACCTTCGATTTGCGCATGCGCGCGATCCGGCGCTTCGGTCAGAAGCCGACGGGGCTCGTCGAGGACGCGCTCGTGCTCGGTGCGACCCACTTCACTATGAAGGGGGCCACCCTTCCTCGCGCGCAGCCCGTGCAAGCGTCCGTGCCGCAACCTGCCTGAAGAGGTCGCGCCGTCCCCGACCATATCGATCGGCCGGAAAGGGGGAAGGCGCGGAAAGGTGGCACCCGGCCGCGGGCGGCCGTCGGCGCCGGTCTCCCTGTGCGCCCGTCCTGCTCAGGGAGCTTCCCCTGTCCGCGGGAAGACGGCGCCTCCGGTCACCGGATCGCGGGCGGGCGGGGGCAGATCGCGCATGCGTTGGAATGCTTCTTCGCTCGGGGCCTCGGTGCAAATGTCCCACTCGGACCCTTCGGGATAAGCGCCGACGACCGCGAAATCGCCGCTCGCGTGCGCGCAGCTGTGGCCCGTGCCGACGGGAAGGACGAGCGCGTCGCCCGCGATGACGTCGACGAGTTCGCCGTCGGGACCGCCGAGACGAAGCGTTGCGCTGCCGGCGAAGACGCCGAGCGCTTCGTGCGTCGTTGAATGATAATGGTCATAATCATAGACGCTGCCGCGCCATTGCGGCGGCCAGCCATGATCGGCGAAGCGCGTCTCGAAGGTCTCGGCTGCCTTCTTGCCTTCGGCCTCGACCGCGCCGCGGTAGATCAGGACGGGAAGCCGGGGATTGTTGGGCACCCAGCCTTTCTGTTCGAGCTGAAGGGTTTCGGTTTTCATCGTCGCCTCTTTGTTTTTGTCGATCCTGCCGGCGCCGCGTCGAGCTCGATCCACACCGGTGCATGATCGCTCGTCTTCTCCCAGCCGCGCGGGCGGCGATCGACGCCGGCCGCCTTGAGTGTCTCCCGCGCCGCCTTGTTCAGCAGCATATGGTCGATGCGAATGCCCGCATCGCGCTCGAACGATCGACGCCAATAAGCCCAGAAGCTGTAGAGGCGCTCGTCGGGGTGGAGATGGCGTATGGCGTCGGTCCAGCCCCGGTCGAGAAGACGCCGATAGGCGGCCTTCGCTTCGGGTGCGAAGAGCGCGTCGCCCTTCCAGTTCTCGGGCTTGTAGACATCGAGATCGGTGGGGATGACGTTGAAATCGCCGCAGGCGACAACGGGGGCCTCGAGATCGAAGAGCGTCTCGAGATGCGCGTCGAGGCGCGCCATCCACCTCATCTTGTAATCGAATTTGGGGCCGGGCGCGGGATTGCCGTTCGGCAGATAAAGGCCCGCCACGAGGGTGCCGCCGATCGCGGCTTCGATGTAGCGGCTCTGCTCGTCCGCCGGATCGCCGGGAAGGCCGCGGCGCGTCTCGTGGATTTTGCCGACGCGCGACAGCAGGGCGACCCCGTTCCACCGGCTCTGGCCGTGCCAGACGACATCATAGCCCGCGTCGCGGATCGCATTCTCAGGGAATTTTTCCTGCGGCGCCTTCAACTCCTGCAGGCAGACGATGTCGGGCTCGGCGAGCGCAAGCCACTGGAGGAGGATCGGCAAGCGGCCGCCGATCCCGTTCAGATTATAGCTGGCGATCTTCATGGCGCCGCATTTCCCGGCCGCGGCCTGCCGTCGAGGGCCGGCGGGGACGAATGAGGGAGGTAAGCGTATCGCGTCACGCCAAATAGACCGTTTGCCGCCGCATTCGTTCCGATCCTATTGGCCCGATGGAAAGAGATCCTTTTCGCCCTGGGCGGAGTGAGCGGGAAGCGCCTGCACCGCCTCGGTGTGGTCGAACCAAATCCATCCGTCATATTGCTTCGCGAGCGCGGCGTTCGCATAATGGCTCCAGCGCTCGGTGTCGGACCGATAGATCACGCCGATGAAGCGTTCGAGACGCTCCGCCCGCAGCGCCGACCTGAGATCGGGATGGACACCTTCGCGCAAGTCGAGGAAAAAACGCTCGATCTCGGTGTCGTGGAACAGACGTTCGTAGCTGCCCGGCAGCGATGGTTTGACCTGATTGATTTCCATTGCGCCGCCCCAGTCGGTCGCGGCGGCGACGGTCCCGTCATGGGTGCCGAAGCCGATCAGCCGCGCGCGGTCGCCATGCGCTTCGCGGCACAGCTGGCCGAGGTTGAGTTCGCCGCGGATGCGGCCCATGTCGGTCGCGCGCGCATCGCCTATATGGCTGTTGTGCGCCCACACCACGGCCTTGGCGCTCTCGCCCTTCGCCGCGAGCAGCAGCTCGAGCGTCTCGGCCATATGTTTGTCGCGCAGGTTCCAGCTCTCGGCGGCGCCATAAAACATCGCGCGGTAATAGGCCTCGGCATTGGCAATGAGGCGCGCATTCTGCGCCGCGTCGAGGAAATCGTCGCCATCCGATGCCGCATAGTCGCGCGCGTTCCCGAAAAGGTCGCGAAGCTGATCGATCACCGCCGCTTCGCAGCGGGCATAGCCTTCGCTGATCGCCATGCGGCCGTAACTGGCAGGATCGCTGCCGTACGGCGCCAGGCAGGCGTAACGCTCGCGGGCGATGCCGGCGGCTTCGGGGTCGACCCTGTCGAGATAGGAAAGCACCGCCTCGATTGAAGCGGTGAGATTATAAAGATCGAGGCCGTAGAAGCCCGTCTGCGCCACTGGCTCCCGCTTCGCATTATGGTCGCGTAGCCAGCCTATGAAGGCGGCAACCTCTTCGTTGCGCCACATCCAGGTGGGAAAGCGCTGGAAGGGCGGCTCGGGCGCGCGCGTCGGACGACCGCGGACATGGCGGTCGATCGCCGCGGCATCGGGCCAGTCGGCTTCGACCGCTACGATGGTAAAGCCGTGCCCCTCGACGAGGCGGCGCGTGATCGCCGCGCGGGCGCGATAAAATTCCGAAGTCCCGTGGCTCGCTTCGCCGAGCAGGACGATCCGCGCGCCCGCGAAGCGGTCGACGAATTTCGCGAAGTCGGGATGGTCGATTCCAGGCAAGGCCTCGGCGTGCGCCGCGACGACTTTCACCGTCCGCTCGTCTTCGCTGCCGCCGCCATGCGTCGCCGTACGTCCGGCATTCGTCCATCCGTGTGCCCCGACGAGGGGCACGAAACGGACCGCGCCGAGATCGTCTTCGACGAAACTTTCCTCGTCGATGCGGGTCAGGCGCATCAGCCGCTGCTCCCCGGCGTCGCCGACGGGGATGACAAGGCGCCCGCCGAGCGCGAGCTGCTCGCGAAGCGGCTCGGGTACCGCCGGCCCGCCGGCGGCGACGAGAATGACGTCGAACGGGGCATTTTCAGGCCATCCCTGCGTGCCGTCCCCCGAGCGGATCACGACATTGTCATAACCCAGATCGGCCATGCGGCTGCGCGCGAGATTGGTGAGTTCCTCGTGCCGGTCGATCGCATGGACCCGGCGGGCGATGCGGCTCATCACGGCGGCGGCATATCCCGAGCCCACGCCGATCTCGAGGACGCGATCCTCGGGCTGGATTTCGGCCGCCTCGAGCATCAGAGCGACGATATAGGGCTGCGAGATAGTCTGTCCCGCCTCGATCGGCAGCGGTGTATCCTCATAGGCGAATTCGGCGAGCGGCTCGGGAACGAAGCGCTCGCGCGGCACCTCGCGCATTGCGTTCAGTACATGCGGGTCGCGGACGCCGCGCGCGGCGACCTGATAGTCGACCATCGCTTCGCGGCGATCCTTCTTGCCCGCCATCGCGTCCTCCTTGCGCTCAGTCCTTGTTCCGGCGCCGGCGCGTCTCCCAGCCCTTCTTCGCGGCGGCCGAGCGATCGGCGTGACTCTGGCTCGATCCGCCCTTGCGGCCGCCCTTGCGCGAGGACTCATGTGTATCCTTCTTGCCGCGGCCCGAGCCCGACTTGTTGCCGCCGCCCGATTCCTTGTTCACCGTGGCCCAGGCGCGGCTCTCGGCCTCTTTCTTGCTCACGCCGCGCTTTTCATAGCCTTCCTCGATATGCTCGGCCTTGCGCTTCTGCTTGTCGGTATAGCTGGACTTGTCGCCGCGGGGCATGATCCGTCTCCTTCTTTCCCGTTCGAGTAACCGGTGCGGCGCGTGAGAGTTCCGTGCCCTGGATCCCGTGCCTCGGTCCCGGTTGCCATCTGGCATGCAGCCTTTGCGCTTCCTGGCGGTTGCAAGAATGCCACCACAGGAGAAGATGATGGAATGGACTCTCATGACGATCGTCGGACCGATCCTGCTCGCGCTGGTCTTGATCTGGGCGATGTTGAACAATCGGCGTAGCCGCGCCGAAAAGGAGCGAACCGAGGAAGCGACACGGATCCGCCGCGCCGAAGAGGATGCCGCAAGCAAGGCGAGCCAGGGCAAGGCTCCCGGCGATTATGACTAGGGCCTCCTCGCGCGGCCTCGGTTCCCCGCGGGGGCGACCATGCGCGTGATGGATCGCTTTCTCGACGACACTCGCAAGCAACTCGCTTTCTTGAGCGACCTGCGCGCCGACCTCGAGGATGGAATTCTTTCGCTCGACGGCAACTCCGCCGCCGCCGCGACCGCAGCGCTCGACGGCCGGATCGCAGAATGCCGTGAGCGCATCGAGCGGCTTGGCTGTTATTCGTCCAATGCGGTGCCGCCGCCCGCCAATGAGGTCCCGAGCCGATAGGGTGGGGGGCAGGCGCTGGTCACGCTGCCGCTTGGCGGGCGATCAGTGCCCGAGACAGCTGCATTAACCCCGATCGCGGAAAATGTGGGGGTTTCCTTCCAGCCTTATCGAGTCCCGAGTGCCTGCGGCGGCGAATGTACGAGAGCATCGGCACGCTTCTCGGGGCGGATGTAGATCGAACTCAGCGACGGGATGGCCGCGCGAAGCGATGCCTCGATCTCCTCGATGAGGGTTTCGCCTTCGCCCAGGGTGAGGCTGTCGACGAAATCGGCGCTGACCGCCACGAAGATCGCCTCCGGGGCCGTATGGATCGTCCGGACATGGTTGACCCAACTGATCTCGGGTCTCGCTTCGACGATCTCCCAAATCTGCGCGGTCAGTTCGGGGTCCGCGCTTTCGCCGATGAGGAGGCCCTTTGCCTCGCGCGCCAGCAGGACCGCAACCGCAGCGAGCACCAGTCCGATAGCGATCGAAGCCGCGCCATCGATCCTTGGATCGCCAACGGCGTGGCTGGCGTAGACGCCGATGGCGGCGATGACGAGGCCGGCCAGCGCCGCGCTATCCTCGAAGAGCACGATAAATCCAGCCGGATCCTTCGAGCGGCGAACCGCCTTCCACCAGCTCTGACCGCCGCGGCGCCGATCGAACTCGCGGACCGCGATGAACCAGGACGCTCCTTCGAGGAAGAAGGCGATGCCAAGCACGACATAATTGATGGTGGGATCGCGGAGCGGCTCGGGCCGCCGGATATGCGCGACGCCCTCGTAGAGCGACACGCCCGCACCGATCGCGAATATCAGGATGGCGACGACAAAAGCCCAGAAATAAAGTTCGCGGCCATATCCGAAGGGGTGTTTGCCATCGGGCGGCTTTGCCGATTTGGCCTGTCCGTAGAGCAGAAGAACCTGGTTGCCGCTGTCGACGAGCGAGTGAACGCCTTCGGAAAGCATCGAGGACGAACCGCTGATTGCAGCGGCGATGAATTTCGCGACCGCTATGCCGAGATTCGCAAACAATGCCCCGTAAAGCACGACGTTCGTCTTGATATGCTGGACCGCGCTCCGGCTCATGCTGCGCTCGAGCATTCGGCGATGTGCGCCGCGATCGCCAGGCCGGCGCGCAATGGAGGGTGAGCGGCGACGGGCATCACGCCTGCTGGGGCCGGATGGCGAAGGCGGTGACCGCCTCGTCGGCGGTCCATTCCGATCCGAGCGCCTGCGCCCGCTCTTCGCTATAGCCATCGACGATAGCGCCGAAGCCGCGCGCATCGCCCTCCAGCCGCTGGTCCATCGTGATCGCCTTCAGTCGGTGCCGCGTCAGCATGGCTTCAAACGCCGCGAGCGTTACCGGCGCGTCGCGGCGCAGCGTCAGCTTGATATGCGCGATGCGCCGCTGCGGCGCCCAGCGTTCCGTCACCGCGACCGCGGCGAGGACGAGAAGGGTGGCGCCGCCGCCGAAAATCGCGAGTTCATAGAAACCGATGCCGAAGAGCATGCCGAGCGTCGCGGTCGTCCACAGCGAGGCGGCGGTCGTTAGGCCGCGCACGTTGAACCCCTCGCGAAAGATGACGCCGCCGCACAGAAAGCCGATGCCCGTCAAGATTCCGTGCGCCATGCGCACCGGATCGATGCGGATCACCTCGAGCGGGGCATCGTTTAGCCAGGCCATCTGGTGCACCGCAGACAGCATGAGTAGGCAGCAGGAAAGTGCGACAAGAATATGAGTCCGAAGACCAGCCGGGCTTGCGCGATATTCGCGCTCGGCGCCGATGGCGGCACCGGCAAGGATCGAGCCCGCTATGGGCCACAACAGCTCCGGGGCGATCAGATTCAACGCCCCGCCCCCCCGAAGGCGCTGCCGCGGCTTAGACTCTCCTGTCCTCTCCGTGAGAGCACCAAGATTGGCCGTGCAGCGGCGAACCCCTCATTCATATGCGGTCTTCATCCTCTTAACTTAGGTTCTTGCTCAAACGACCCGAAGTCTGAAAAGGATGCCGCTTGCGACGATGTCGCTTGCGCGGCGCGGGCCTTGCGGCCCGGCGCCGCGCTTGCCATGACCGGCACGCGGTCCGATACGGTTGGCTGCCGGGAAGAGGGGGTTATGGAATCGGCCAGAATCGGGGCGCTTGGGCGCGACGCGCGCGCCAACAGGCTGATCTTCGCGATGCTCGCTCTCGGCTTTGCTGCGCTCATCGCGGCGGCCGCCACCGCCTTTTGGGTGCAGCGCCAGAATGAGGCGGACGCCGAGCTTGTTGCGCATACGCTTTCGGTCGAGGCAAGCCTCGGCGCCTTTGCAAGCGCGATCGAGCGCATGGAGACGGCGCGGCGCGGCCAGCTGCTGACCGGCAGCGCGGCATTTGCGCGCCTCATCGACGACACCGAAGCGACCGCGCGGACGAGGCTCGCCGAACTCGAGGGGCTTGTCGCCGACAATCCCGAGCAGCGCGAGCGCGTGTCGAGGCTCCGCGTGCTGATGGACGATTATGCGGACTACCGGCAGAAGGCGCTTGCGCTGTCGGGCGCCGCCCGCAGCGAAATGATCTCGGGTTTCATGGACGATCCAGCGGTGCTTCGGATCCGAGAAATGCGGCGAATCGTCGAAACGATGGTGGCCGAGGAAGTCGGTCTCCTTCGCTCCCGCGAGGCGCAGCAGCGCGATACGCGGCGCCTGTTCGGCGCGGTGTTTGTCGCAACGGGGCTCCTCATTCTTTCGGTGGCAATAGCGACCTTGTGGCTGGTTCGCCGCAATCTTGCCGAGCTTCGTGCCTCGCGAGCCGAGCTTCGATATCTCAACGAGGGGCTCGAGCAGCTTGTCGATGCGCGCACGGGTGAACTCAAGCGGGCCAACGCCGAGATTCAGCGCTTTGCATATATCGTCAGCCACGACCTCCGCTCGCCGCTTGTCAACGTCATGGGCTTTACCGCCGAACTCGAAACGGCGCGCCAGGCGATCGCTGGCTATGTCGCGAAGAGCGACGAGAGCGGCTGGACTGCACCCGATACCACGACGCGGCTGGCAATCGAGGAAGACCTGCCCGAAGCGATCGGCTTCATCCGCTCCTCCACGCAGAAGATGGACCGGCTGATCAACGCCATCCTCAACCTGTCGCGGCAGGGGCGCCGAACACTCGCACCCGAGCCGCTCGATCTTGGCGAACTCGTCGCGGGCGTCGTCGCCAGCCTGCAGCACCGCATCGACGAAACCGGAACCGCATTACGTGTCGGCGAGCTCCCCAGGATCGTCAACGATCGTGTCGCGGTCGAGCAAATCCTTTCGAACCTCATCGAAAATGCCCTCAAATATTTGCAGCCCGGTCGGCCCGGATCGATCGAAGTGGCGGGCGGCAGCGAGCATGGCCGTGCCTGGGTTTCGGTTGCCGACAATGGCCGCGGTATCGAGCCCCGCGATCATGAGCGCATCTTCGATCTGTTTCGGCGCTCGGGCGCACAGGATCAGCCGGGCGAGGGGATCGGGCTTGCGCACGCAAGGGCGCTCGCATATCGCCTCGGCGGCTTTATCGAAGTCCGATCGGAATTGGGTGCAGGATCCACCTTCCGGTTGATCCTGCCTGTCGAATGGCAAAGCGGAGAAGAAGATGCCTGACCAGCAGCCCGTCAATATCGTGATGATCGAGGACGACGAGGGCCATGCGCGCCTCATCGAGAAAAATATTCGGCGCGCCGGCATCTCGAACACCATCCATCATTTCATGGACGGGACCTCGGCTCTCGCATTTCTTTACGATGCCGAGGACGGTCCGGTGCGCAACGGCCCGGCGCTGATCCTCCTCGACCTCAACCTCCCCGACATGAGCGGGACCGATATTCTCGCCAAGATCAAGGCCGACGACAGTCCGCTGCGTCGCACACCGGTGGTCGTGCTGACGACGACCGACGACAAGGTCGAAATCCAACGCTGCTATGACCTCGGCTGCAACGTCTATATCACCAAGCCGGTGAATTACGAGAATTTCGCCGATGCGATCCGCCAGCTCGGTCTCTTCCTGTCGGTGATCCAGGTCCCCGATCCCGATCCCGCCTGAGGCTTGCTTGCCCCACATTCTTTATATCGACGACGATGACGGCATAAGGCGCCTCGTTTCGCGTGCGCTCACCCGCAAGGGTTTCGAAGTCAGCCTGGCGGCGAACGGCCCCGAGGGCGTCGCGATGACGCAGGAAGGCTGTTTCGACCTTATCGCTGTCGACCACTATATGCCGGGGCAGGACGGACTCGCGACGCTGGAGGCGCTGCGCGCGCTGCCGGATTGCCCGCCGATCGTCTATGTCACCGGATCCGAGGAAAGCCGCATCGCGGTCGCGGCGTTAAAATCGGGCGCCGATGATTATGTGGTGAAGTCGGTGGGCGAAGATTTCTTCGACCTGCTTGCGAACAGCTTTGGGGCGGTGCTCGAGCGTGCCGAACTGCGGCGCGAGCGCGAGCGCGCCGAAGAGGAGCTTCGAGCCAGCAATGCGCGGCTCGAGGCCCTGCTGAAAGAGGTCAATCACCGGGTCGCGAACAATCTGCAGATGGTGATGTCCTTCATAGCGCTTCAGGCGAAGACCCTCGGGGACAGTGCCGCGCGCGAGACGTTGCAGAAGACGCAGGCGCGGATCGCGACGATCGCGGAGGTCAATCGCCGACTCTATACAACCGACGACGTCGAATATGTCGCGATGGACGATTATCTTTCGGGCCTCGCTTCCGATCTCGGCGCGAGCTGGTCGAATGGATCGGCACGCCGCGATATCGAGGTCGCCGCGGACCCGGTGAAGCTGTGCACGGACAAGGCGGTCGCGCTCGGCATGATTACCAATGAGTGGGTGAACAACGCCTGCAAATATGCCTATGGGGATGCCGAGAGCGGGACCATCCGCATCATTCTCCGGCAGCAGGATGATGGCCTCCTCGAGCTTGCGGTCGAGGATGACGGGGTCGGCATGCCCGCCAATGGCGCGGTCAAGGGAACGGGTCTCGGAACGCGCCTGATCGAGGCGCTTGGGCGCACGCACAAGGCGGTCCTTTCCTATGGTGCGAATGGTTCCGGCGGAGCGGGTACGCGTGCGGTGATACGGCTGCCGTTACGTGCCGGAGATCTCGCTTAGGGATCGGGTGCCCGAGAACCGGGGATCGGGGCTCGCACGCGAAAGTTAGGGCTTGGGCCGGGGAGCAAGGGCGGGTTCGGATGCCGGATGGCGCCGTACGACCAGCTCGAGGCCGTTGCTTTGCGGCGGCTCATGATCGCCGCCTGCGAGGCTGATCCGCGCCTTAACTATACCGCGCTCTTCCAGAAACCGGCCGAGCTGCTCCGCGCGGCGCGCAGCAAGACCGCCGGTTTCGTCGGCGCGCAGTTCGATCCGCGTGTCGGGCGCCGCCTTCAGAATGTCGGCGAACCGCGCCGTGCGGCCCAGGGCTGCCGGCGAAAGCGCGGTGCGATCCGGACTGAACATCGCGTCCGAAAGAGCGACGACAGTTTCTTCACCCTCGCGCCTGCCGATCCATTCGGCAAGAGCGCGCTCGGGACTGCCGCTGCGCGCGATCATGGTCGCACCGTCGGGGAGAATGATGAGATCGGTGGTCGGGCCGACCGGCTCGGGCTCGGGCGGCGGCGTCTTGCAAGACTGGAGCGACAGGGTCGCCGCGGCGGCTGCGAGGATGGTCATGAGGAAAAGAAGGAAGCGCGCCATTGGGACTCCGGTCGGCGAGGCCCCCGTTCGACAACGTGCAAGAAGGGAACGCGTTGCCTCGAACAGGGCGGGAACTTTGTCCGGACACTGGCGTTGGAAGCTCATCCTCGCAGGATGATGCTACGGCCGACGAGGCCGGGGCCCGGGACGGCGTTCCGGCGAGCGGAAACTTGCGCTTGAAAGGGAGAATGACATGTTCCGCTACGCTATCATTTTTGCGGTCATCGCGCTCGTTGCAGCGCTTCTGGGCTTTGGCGGCATCGCCGGCTTGTCGGCAGATTTTGCGAAAATCCTTCTCGTGATCGCCGCAGTGCTGTTCGTCGTCGGTTTCCTCTTTGGGCGCGGCGGGCGCCGCACCCTGCCCTAGTCCAGGGACGAAGGTTTCAGGATGGCCGGCCTCCCGGCGATCCTTGAGCGGGGTGCCGGCCTCGCCCCCCCTCTGATGTCGGCACCCCTACCCAAGTGCGGCCCTCGGCCGCTTTTTTTTTGTCTGCGCGCCGGGGTGAAGCGCAACAAAAAAGGCCCGCCGGAGCGGGCCCAGGATCGGGGTGCCTGGCGGCGCCCCGGAGGGGTAGGGTGGTCAGTTCTCGGTGCCGGGGGTGGTGGTCTTCGGCGGCTTGCCGTCTTCGATCCGGCCCTCGTTGCGAAGATCGCGGCCTTCTTGGGCCTTACGGCGGCTTTCGGGGGAGTCGCCATTTTCATAGGCTTCTTCCTTCACATAGCCGGCCGCTTCCTTGGCTTCGCCTTTGATGCTCATTTCTTCCTCCATTGACATGGCATGAAAGCAACCGGTCGTTGGGCCGGGAGTTCCACGCCATTGCCTTGCGCGGGAGCAATTTTCGCAAAGTGCACAACATGGATTAAGTGGGTGCTTTTTTGGCGGAACAAAGCGCCGTGACGCTGCGTCTCGAGATCGCTTGCCCCCCAGCAAGTTTCATCATGAGAGGATGTAGAAATGGCTCAGAACCAGCAAGGCAGCCAACCCAATCAAAACCCTGGCCAGGCACCGGGTCAGGACCGCCAGCAGGAACAACAGGACGGCCAGCGCCGCCAGCCCGGCCGGGACCAAGGCGACCGCCAGCAGGCCGACCGCGAAGACGGCGACGACCGTCAGAACCGCTGAACAAAAGCCGCGTTTCCTCGCGCGCTTTTGGCCGGACCGTGGCATCGCCGCGGTCCGGTTTTTGCCAAGGGCGCGACTTAACAAAGGTTGTGTCGGGTCGGTCGGTGCCGGTGTAGCAAAGGCGCGGGCAATCGTTCGTACGCGACCCACGGGCGAGTGTCAGGGGGACTCTTGCTCGCGGCTCCCGCCCGCAGAGGCCCGAAAGGCTCCGCCCCACCAGGCGGAGCCTTTCGTTTGTCATGAGGCCCCGCGCATGAGGCCCGGAACGAGCGGCGATAATTCGCGCGCGAAATAGCCGATCGGTCCCATCGTCTCGGAAAGGCGGCGGCCCGCTTCGCCATGTAGCCAGATGCCCCACGCCGACGCTTCGAGCGGGTCAAGGCCCCGCGCGCCGAGGCCGGCGATCAGACCGGCGAGAACATCTCCCGAACCGCTGACCGCGAGCCCAAGACCGCCGCCGGCATAGGCAAGGCAAGTATCGCCCGCGATGAGATGGCTGGTCGACCCCTTCACCATCACCGCGCAGTCGAAGGTCGAGGCGGCCTGTTCGAGCGCCGCCAATGGATCGGCCGCAACCGCCGCGCGCTCGATATCGAGCATGGCGGCAAGCTCGCCCTCATGGGGGGTGAGAACCACATGCGCGCCGCGCGACTTGATTGCATCGACATGATCGGCGGCGGCGCGGAGGGCGAACGCATCGAGGAGGAGGAAGATGTCGCGCGGTAGCTGCGGGAGAAGATCGGCGAGAAGCGTGCGCACGCCCGCTTCGTCGATCATAGCGGGTCCGAAGACGATCGCGTCGTGACCTGCCATTTCCGCGACGATGAGCGCGGCGCTGTCTGGTGAGATCTCGCCGGTCTCCGTTTCGGGGAGCTCGACGACGGCACAGGCCGGGATGGCGACGCCGACCGGAATTGCTGCCGAGGCGATGGTCGCGATCGTCACTTTTCCGGCGCCCGCGCGGAAGGCGGCTTCGGCGGTGAGCAGCATGCCGCCGGGCACGCGCCGCGAACCGCCGACGATCAGAAGACGGCCGCGGCCGTTCTTGTCGATATTGTCGTGATGGTCGGGGAGCGGGTTCGCCTTCAGCCAGGCGGAATCGAGCGCGGCGGGCTCAGCCACGCGCGGCGACCATCGCATCGGGCTCGTCCGTCACGGGGATCTCGCCCGCCATCGGCGCGGTCACATTATAGCGCGCAAGGACGAGGTTGCCGTCGCGGCCCCCGTCGGGATCGAAGCGATATTCGGTGATCGCGCAATTGGCGACATCGCCTTGCCGGTCGATCGCGAGGATTTCTTTCTCGCCCAGATTTTCGATGATGGTGCGCAGGCACAGCACGACGACCTGATGCGCGACGATCATCACGCGGCGGCCGCCATAATGGAGCGACACGGTGTCGAGCAGCGAGCGCAGGCGCAGGATCACGTCACACCAGCTCTCGCCGCCCGGTGGGCGGTGATAGAATTTGCCGAGCAGCGCGCGATATCGAGCCTGCTCGGGCTGCGACGCTTCGATGCCTGCCCGCGTCAGCCCGTCGAGGATCCCGAACTCCTTTTCGCGCAAACGCTCGTCGACGCAGATTTTCTCTTCCGGCGCGCATCCGCCGGCTCCCCGAAAGATTTCGGCGGTCTGCAACGCGCGCAAATAGGGGGAGGCGAGCATGACTTCGGGACGCCCGTCCTCCTCGCCGCTCGCGAACCACTCGCCGAGCGCTCTCGACTGCTCTTCTCCGAGCTTCGACAACGGCACATCGACATCGCGGTGGTCGAGCCCGATGCGGAGATCGCCAGCGGCATCGGCTGCATCGCGCGCTACATTGCCGGCGCTTTGGCCATGGCGCACGATCCATAGGATGGAAGGCCAGCGAGGCGTCATCGGCTGCGCCCCAACCTCATTAGCCGGGGCCCCCTTGTTGGGGCTGCCATCCGGCATCGACCGCCAGCATGACGATCGCGAAGCGAAGCTTCCGCTCCTCGTCGGTGACATTGATCCTCAAATTCTGATCCGTGAGCAACAGCGCGGGGTCGTCCTGGATGAGACCGCCGCCATAGCGAATGGCCTCAAGCCGGGCAGCATCGTCGTCGGGCAGCTCATGGCCCTGCTCGTCGATTTCCTCGGTGCCATCGCAGAGATGGAAGAAGTAGCGCGGCATCGCGGCTGGTCTCCTCTTCGCTGTTCGCGTCTCTGCTAAACCGCCGAGACGCTGTTTCGATGCAGATAAAGGTCCGAAAAATCGGCCATTTTCTCGAGCGTCGCAAGCTCGCCGATCGTGAGGCGCCGCGAGATGCGCCGGACCGCGCCGGCTTGCTCGAGAATCTTGATCGTCCGATTGATATGAACCGGCGTGAGGCCCAGAAGATCGGCAAGCTGCTCCTGGGTCAGCGGGACTTCGAGCCCGCCGATATCCTCGCCCGAGATTTGCCGGACGCGACAGAATATTTCGCAGAGCAGGTGCGCGAGCCGGGCGAGCGCGTTGCGGCGGCCGATATTGAGCAACCATTCGCGGCCGATCGAAGCCTCGATCAAGATGTCGACGATCACCGCGCGGGCGAGATTGGGGCGCGCGGCGACCAGCCTCTCGAAATCCTTGATCGCGAACATCGCGACTTCGACCTGACTGAGCGCTTGCAGGTTATGATCGGCGGTCTCGACGTAGAGCGACTGGAAATCGAGCGCATCGCCGGGGATTTTGAGCGCGACAATCTGCCGGCCGCCATCGGCAGAGGTCTTCTGCCGATACGCATAGCCTTGGAGAAGAACCGGACAAATCTTGGCTTTGTCGCCTTCGCGCAGGATATGGTCATTGGGATCGAAGCGGCGAAATTGGAAGGGAAGCGACCGAAGGGCCTCCTGGTCGTCCGCCGAGAGCCGGCTGTGACTGAGTAGCTTGCGGATGAAGATACCGAGCGGATCGTCCCGCGTCATGACGGGGTCGTCACCCATCCAGCGCACCGACATGGGCATCGTCTCTGCCAAATCCATTCCAGAAAATTGGGTGACGCATGCGCTCAGAACATCGAAAGGCGACGATGGGTTCCGCATCCGGACATGGGATCATGCCGCCTAGCCTTATGGCGTGTCGCAGAGGCGATTGATCCAACATGGGTTAAGTCGAGATTTTACCCTCTGTTGTACAAGTAGCGGGCCATTTCGGCAGCGGGGAGAGTGGGTCGTGATCTCCGAAGATGTCTGGGCGGCGATGCTCGAGGCCGAGGACAGCAGGGGCGAGGGCGCCGAGGATTTCGCGGTAGCCCATGCTGCAGCAGCGCGCGCTATCGGCGATATGGAGCAGGCGATCATTTGGGATCAGGCAGCCGCGGAACTCCATATTCTCCATCGTATAAACCGGAAATGGGCGCGTCCGCGGTCAACACCCTTCGGTGGTAATCCGGGGGCCAGCGCCTGACCGTCGAATTTGGCCCCGACAGGGGTGGAATTCTGCGGTTGGCTCGTCTCGCGTTGACCGCGATACTTCGCCGCTACACGGCGGAGCTGTTCTTCTCAGGTAAGAGGATGAGCGTGCGATCTTCGACGCGCCCGGACTTGAGGCTCGACAGGAAATTATTCCCCAGCGGTCGGTATCGCCGCTCGCCGGCGAGATCGCCGCTTTGAAGTTTTTCGCATGCATCGGCCCGATGGCCCTGTGTTCGATCGTGCCCGAATCGGCGCGGACGGTGCCGTTCGCGGTTTTCATAAGAATCGGGACAAGGGTCGGGTCGGGTTCGATAGCTGCGCGCCGCGCGGTGCTCGCCGAGAGCGCAGTCACGCTGGCTCCGCTGTCACCAGCATGCGGATCTTCGTGGCCCCGGTCGTGGCATCGACCCAGAAATGCCCGTCGCGGCCATCGGGATGCGTAATTCTTCGCCGCTGACTTGCTGGCGCTCGATGTCGAGCGCGGCAGTGACCCGGGAGAGGCCGGGGTCCAAGGGAGCCTGCTGGAGGACAAGGAAGATCGCGAAAGCGAGAATGGCGAAGGAGAAGAGCGCGCGCAGTGCGCGGCCGACGTAGGGAATGTTGAACAACAGGATGAGGATGGGCGCGCCGCCCATGTCATATAGGGCGAGCGCGTCCCAGGAAAGGTTCGTGGTAACCGGCATCGCGATGATCTCGGCCAAGGAAGCGTGTCGCGAAGCTGAACAGCTGGCAAAAGGGCCGCGCACGTCGGCGCGACCCAATCTTGCTCATTTGGTTCAGCTGAGTTTCGGACTTACAACGCCGGTCGAATAGCGCAGATTATTTTGCACATGCTTGACCCCGGTGACGTCGTCGGCGAGGTCCTCGGCGCGCCGTTTCGACCGACGATCCTCGACGGTTCCCGCCAGCGTGACTTCGCCGTCGGCGACGCTCACCTCGATCTCCGAAGCGTCGATCCAGACATCCTCGGTGAGCCGGTCGTTGACATCCTCGCGGATCCGCTCGTCGGAACGAATATAGCCTTTCGGGCCGCGCCCGCGATGGTCGAGCTCGCGGCGACGGCGCGCATCACGGTCTCCAAACCAGGAGAGCAACTCGTCTCCGGCGCGGTCGAGAAATCCGCGCTCGTCGGGATCGTAATCGGGACGGCGCGATTGCGGATAATTTCCGTAAGGCGAGTACCCACCCGACGGCGGGTAGCCGAACTCGCTGGGCCAATAGCCGCCTCCGCCTGGACGCCGCTCGCCCCGCGCCTCGGCCGCCGCGTCGTAATAATCTTCTCTCCGGGACGTGCGTTCATAGCGCGGCCAGTCCGAGCGCTCGATGCTGCGGACCGGGCGGCGGTAGTCGCCGGCGCGCTCGTCCTCCCAATTGTCGCGGCGATAGCCCTGCTCGCGATAGGGACGGCGCGGGCGGCGCTGCTCGCGCCCGTCTTCCTCGATCGCCACATAAGCGCGCGAGGCGTCCTCGGCGCGGCTGCGATTGTAGCCTCGAGGCGAGGCGCCGGTGTCGGGGCTGCTGTTGTCGCTATAGTCCCAGAGCGGGGTGCGGTCTTCGAACCTGTCCATGATCCATCTCCTATAGTTGAAGTGGCGGGCAGGTTGCCGGGGAGTTTCAGCAACCCCCCGTCCCACCCAACCGACGCATGGCATCGGGGCAAGTTCCCCCGCCGCCGCGGTATGTCGCGGTCCGGCAACAAGGCATCGGCCGGGCGCGTTGGAACGGCGAACGCCGCGGATGGTTCTTTCGTCGATGGCGTAGGTGCATGGAGGAAGATGATGACCGACTGGGTGACCGATCTTGTCGAACAGATGGGCTATCTCGGCATCATCTTTCTGATGTTCCTCGAAAATCTCTTTCCACCGATCCCGTCGGAGGTGATCATGCCGCTCGCCGGCTTCGGGGCGGCCGATGGCAAATATCATATCGCGCTCGTGGTGCTGGCGGGTCTCGCGGGCACCATGCTCGGGGCGCTTTTCTGGTACGGCATCGCGCGCAGTATCGGCGACAAGCGCCTCCGCCGCTGGGCCGACCGGCACGGGCGCTGGATCACCCTCAGCGGGCGCGATATCGAGAAACTCGAAAAATGGTTCTGTCGTCATGGCACCTGGGCGGTGCCGCTTGCACATCTGATACCGGGGCTGCGCACCCTGATATCGATCCCGGCAGGTGTTTTCGCCATGCCGCTTCCCCGCTTCCTCTTTCTCACTGCGATCGGCGCCGGGATATGGACCGGCGCTCTCGCTGCAGCCGGCTATCTGCTCGGTGCGCGCTTCGAGGGTGTGGAAAAATATATGGGGCCCGTCAGCACCGCGATCATTGGCGCCCTGGTGCTCGTCTATGTCTGGCGCGTGATACGGTTCGAACCCGAACAGGCGGCCTGATCAGTCGATGATCTCGTCGCTCGCCAACGGCGAGCGCAGTGTAAGCGGGCGCGGGCCGGTGACCCGCCAGACGGTGTTCGAGAGATCGTCGGCGATCCAGAGCGCGCTGCGCGCGGGGTCGAAGGTTACGCCGACGGGACGACCACGCGCTTTTCCGTCCTTGATGAAACCGGTCACGAAATCGCGCGGCTTTCCCGAGGGGCGCCCGTCCGCGAAGGGGACGAAGCTGACCTTGTATCCCGCGAGCGTCTGGCGGTTCCAGCTGCCATGCTCGCCGACAAAGGCGCCTCGCTCATAGCCTGGGAACCCCTCTCCCGTTGCAAAGCTCAGCCCGAGCGGGGCGACGTGCGAGCCGAGCGCATAATCGGGCGCGATCGCGGTCTTGACGAGGTCGGGTTTTTGCGGGCGGACGCGCGGGTCGATATTCTTGCCCCAATAGCTGTAGGGCCAGCCGTAGAAGGAGCCCTCGCGCACCGAGGTCAGATAGTCGGGGACGAGTTCGGCGCCGAGTTCGTCGCGTTCGTTGACCACGGCCCAGAGCTGATTGCTCGCCGGCTCGAAGGCGAGGGCGGTCGGATTGCGGATGCCCGAAACATAGACGCGGCTTGCGCCCGAGGCGGCATCGACTTCCCAGATCACCGCGCGGTTTTCTTCGACACTCATCCCGCGTTCGCCGACATTGCTGTTGGAACCGATGCCGACATAGAGCTTCGTCCCGTCGGGACTGGCGGCGAGCGACTTGGTCCAGTGGTGATTGACCGCGGACGGCAGCTTGGTCACCTCTTCGCCCTTGCCGGCGATGCTGGTGACCCCCTCGCGATACGGGAAGCGCAGCAAGGCGCCCTGATTGGCGACGTAAAGACTGTTGCCGACAAGCGCGAGGCCATAGGGCGCGTCGAGGTCCTTGATAAAGGTGGTGCGAAGCTCGGGATTGCCGTCATTGTTCGCATCGCGGAGAAGGGTGATCCGGTCGCCACCCTTCACGCTGCTCTTGCCGAGGCTCTTGATATAGCCCGCGATGACATCCTTGGGCCGCAGCTTCGGTGCATGCCCGCCCGATCCTTCGGCGACGAGAATGTCGCCGTTGGGCAGAACGAGGATCTGGCGCGGAATCTCGAGATCGGCCGCGACCGGCGTGATCGTGAAGCCCGCCGGAACGGTCGGTCGTTCGCCATCCCATCCTTGCGGCCGCGCGATCTTCATTGGCGGGACGAGCGTTTCGTCGAGTGCCGGGAGCTTCGGGTTGGCCCCTGTCTGGTCGAGTTTTTCGCCGCCGCTGCCGCAAGCCGCGAGGCTGACGAGGGCGAGCGATGTGGCAAGGATCGAGGCGCGGCTCATGCAGCATTCCTCCCGCGGCTGTACGCAATGCAGCCTGCTGCGAGCGCGGCGATGGTCGAGACGATCGACAGGAGAAGGCCGGTCGTGCCGACCGAGCTCCAGGCATCCTGGCTGTGTTTGAAGGCATTGACGAGACCCGCGACCCACATGGTCAGGACGAGCAGGAGATAGGCGAGAAAACGTGCCCGGTAGAGGGTACGGCGCCGACGGATGAAGGCGATCGTGGCCCAGAGCAGAACCGGCGCTCCGACGACGAGCGCGCCGGTGATCGCCCACGCCGAGAAATTGCTCCACTGCATCTCGGCGGTGTTCAAATAGGTGATGTCGAGAAGCAGGGCCGAGCTGAACAGCGCGACCGGGAAGGCGAGCAGCAAGCCATGCAGTGGATGAATGCGGCTGTCGCTGCGATCGGGGTGGGTCGCCAAAAATCGTCTCCGGCCTGTTGCAGCCCCCTCTGGAACAATGCGCTTCGGCGCAATTGGTTTCGCGGAGCGCGGAACCCTGATCGAGGCGGGCACGTTGGAATTTCCGGAAAGGGCGCACGTCGGTGCAAAAATGGTTACCCTATTGCGGCGCTGCGCCGGCGCCGGCCGAATGGCTGGCGCGCTGGAACTTCGATCCGCTGCTTTTGTCGGTGTTGCTCTTCGTCGGGCTCTGGGCCGGCCGGCGAACAGATGCCGCAACGACCTTTTGGGCGGGAATGGGAGTGCTGCTTCTCCTTTTCGTTTCACCGCTCTGTGCGCTGTCGTCCGCGCTCTTCTCGGTTCGCGTCGCTCATCATGTCGCGCTGACCGCGATGGCCGCGCCGCTGCTGGCCTCTGGCTGGCGAGGGCTTCCGGCGCCTGATCGCCCCGCCATATGGGCAGCGCTTCATATTCTCCTGTTCTGGTTCTGGCACGCGCCCGCACCTTATGCCTCGGCGCTGGCGAACGATGGCCTTTATTGGGCGATGCAGCTCAGCTTGCTGGCGAGCGCCTTTCTCTTCTGGAGCAGCCTGCGAGCGGCCACGGCGCCGATGGCGATCGGTCTGCTTCTTGTCATGATGGTGCAAATGGGGCTGCTCGGCGCGCTTATCACATTCGCATCCTTCCCGCTCTACCCACCGCACTATGTCTCGACCCAAGCCTGGGGCCTGGCACCGATCGAGGACCAGCAACTCGCCGGGCTGATCATGTGGGCGCCCGCGGCGCTCTTCTATCTCGCCGCGGCGCTCTGGAGAGCATGGGGACTGCTCGCGCCTGCGACAGCGCGGGCGCGATGATCGAGCGCCTCCAGGCCTGGGCCGCGCGCTATGCCGACGATCGCCGCTACTCGCCGGTCGGACAGATATTTCATTGGGTGATGGCGAGCCTGATCCTGTTCCAGCTCGGATGGGGCTGGTACATGAGCCGCATCCCCGCAGGCGGGGAAAAGCTCGACGCCTTCCGCACCCATGCCGAACTCGGCCTCCTCATGTTCGTTCTCGCGGTCCTGCGCGGTACATGGCGGCTGTTCATTCCGGGGCCGATCAACGATGCCGACCGTCTTGGCTGGCAGACCGCCGCCGCCTATGTGACGCATATCCTGTTCTATATCTGCTTCTTCCTGCTGCCGCTGAGCGGCTGGGCGATGTGGTCGACGGTAAAGGGCGAGGAACTGCGCGTCGCGGGGCTCATTCCTTGGCCCTATATGCCGTTCGAGACACTGGCGCCCCGGGTTCAGTGGTGGATCCTCGACTGGGCGGAGGGTATTCACGCCCTGATGATCATCTTGCTGGTTGCGCTGATCCCGGCGCATGTGGGGGCGGCGCTGAAGCATCATTTCTGGGATCGGCACGACGTGCTTCGCGGAATGTTGCCTGACCTTGATGGCGGCCCGCCCCGAGGCCCGAGGCATAGATCGAAACCGCGCGCGCCTCGCGCGCCGAAAGCCGCCGGCTGATTTCGCGCATCTCGCCAAGCGGGTCGTTTTTGCGCTTTGCCGTCCGCCAGGCGATGAGCTGCGCTTCGAGGTAATGAGCTGGTTGTCCAGCGAGCGGGGGATTGGCGGCATCGCCTTCGCCTCGGCCGCCATGGCAACTCGCGCAGGATGGAAGACCGCGAGCCGCGTCGCCCTCGCGATAGAGGCGCCCGCCCGCCGCATCGGCCGCTCGCGCCGGCGCCAGGGGGGAAGGAAGCGCGGCATAATAGTTTGCCACTCGCGACCGGTCGCCATCGCTCAGCTTCAGTGCAATTGTCCGCATGGCCGCGTGATCCCGCCGCCCATTCGCATAATCGTCGAGTTGTCGGTGAAGATAGCCCGCGTCCAGTCCGGCGAGGCGCGGGCTGTTCTTGCCGTCACCTTCCCCCGCAAGGCCATGGCAGGTGAAACAGGCTGCCGCTGCGCCGCCGTCGCCGCCGCTGAACGCGACCGTCTCGCCGTTGGCGCGGAAGCGATCGCGGTAGGGAGGCGCGTCGCATCCCATTAGCGAGACCAAAAGCAGAAGGGAGGCGGCGCGCACATCTGGGGAACCAATTTCGCCGCGAGGTGGTTCCCTTGTCGTGCCTTGGGCGATTGAAAGCTGGATTCAGAAAGGGGGCGCGGCGGTCGTGACTTTACTATCGCTCGCGGCCTGCGACGCCGCACCCATCGAATCTCCGGTGGCCGCCGATGACCAGATCGTTCGCGGCGAAGCTGCGGCGAGGCGCCTCGGCTGCGGGGCTTGCCATGACATGCCGGGGGTCAACTGGCCGAAAGGCAAGGTCGGCCCGCCGCTCGAACACTTTGGCGAACGCGCGTTGATCGCGGGCGCCGTTCCCAACGAACCGCCACTGCTCGCCAAATTTTTGCGCGACGCCCCGGCGATCGTCCCGACAAGCGCAATGCCGGCAATCCCGATGAGCGATACCGACGCCGATGACATCGCCGCCTGGCTCGGAAGCCTGCGTGAGTAGTGCCGGCTCATCGCTGTCGCCGGGATGGCCGCCCGCGGTGCTCGACCCGGCTGGTCCCTATTCGGAGCCGGTGACGACATTGGCCTGGGCCTTGCTTCTTGGCGGCCTGGCCGTTTTCTTGGTCGTGCTGATGGCGCTCGGTATCGCCCTGTTCGGCTCGCAGAAGCTCAAAATTCGGCTGGGCGGCGAGAAGGCGATCTGGATTTTCGGCTTCGCTTTTCCATCGGTCGTCCTGACGGGACTGCTCGTCTGGGGTCTCGTGCTGACCTCTTCGCTCTCGGCAATGCGCATTCCCTCCGATGCGATGCGGGTGAAGGTCATAGGAGAGATGTGGTGGTGGCGCGTTCATTATCTCGACGACGACGGCCGAGAGGTGCTGCGCGACGCCAACGAGCTGCACATCCCCGTCGGACAGCCTGTGCTGCTCGAACTCGAAGCCGCCGATGTCATCCACAGCTTCTGGGTGCCGCGGCTCGGCGGCAAGATGGACATGATCCCCGGCCGTACCAACCGCTTGCTTATCGAGGCGAAGCAGCCGGGCGTCTATAAGGGGCAATGCGCCGAATATTGCGGCGGGCCCCATGCGCTCATGGGGTTCGTCGTCGTCGCGCATGCGCGCGGGGACTTCGAGCGCTGGCGCGCGTCGCGCCGGCCCGCGGTTGCACCTGGCGGGGAAGGGCGGGCGCTTTTCCTTTCGAGCGGGTGCGCGGCTTGTCATACGATCCGCGGCACGGCGGCCAATGGCCTTGCCGGACCCGACCTCACGCATGTCGGTTCCCGGCAAACCCTCGGCGCAGGTATCTTGCCCAACAATCCCGGCACCATGGCAGGATGGATCGCCGACGCTCAGGCGATCAAGCCCCGTAACCGGATGCCCGCCTATCACCAGTTCACCGGCGAGGAGCTTCGCGCTCTCACCGCCTATATGGTCAGCCTCAAATGAAGTCGGAAACGGGATTCGATCCCGCGCAATACGACCGATTTCCGACGACCGAGCCGCGCCCCGCCGGCGAAGAGGAGGCGTTGCGCCGCGTCTGGCACGCCCCTTCGGGTTGGCGGCGGCTGACCGTCGTCAACAATAATTATATCGGCACCTGGTATCTCGCGACGGCCTTTCTCTTCTTCCTGCTCGCGGGGGTGCTCGCGCTTGTGATGCGCGTGCAACTGGCGGCGCCATTGCTCGATATCCTGCCGCAGGAGACCTACAACCAGTTCTTCACCATGCACGGTACGGTGATGATGTTCCTGTTTGCCGTTCCCGCGGTCGAGGCAGCGGGGGTTCTGCTCCTCCCGCAGATGCTCGCGGCGCGGGACCTGCCTTTTCCGCGCCTCTCGGCCTATGCTTTCTGGGCCTATGCGGTCGGCGGCTTATGCTTCTTCGCGTCCTTGTTCGTAGGGCTCGCGCCCGATGGCGGCTGGTTCATGTATCCGCCCTATACGTCGAAGACCTATTCGCCGGGGATCAACACCGATTTCTGGCTGCTCGGAATCGGCTTCATCGAGATCAGCGCAATCGCGGGCGCTATCGAAATCATTGTCGGGGTGTTGCGGACCCGCGCGCCCGGAATGACGCTCGACAAGATGCCGATATTCGCCTGGGCGATGCTTGTCTTCGCGGTGATGATCGTGATCGCCTTTCCCGCCGTGATTTTGGGGACGCTGCTGCTCGAGATCGAGCGCGCCTTCGGATGGCCCTTTTTCGACGCGACCCGCGGTGGCGACCCTGTGCTCTGGCAGCATCTCTTCTGGTTCTTCGGCCACCCCGAGGTTTACATCATCTTTCTTCCGGCGGCGGGAATGATGAGCATGATCATCCCCACGATCGCGCGCACCGAAATCGTCGGCTACCGCCTGATCGTGCTGGCGATGCTCGCGACGGGCTTCATCAGTTTCGGCGTCTGGGCGCATCATATGTTCACCACGGGCATGCCGCCGATGACGACGGGTTTCTTCTCCGCCGCCTCGATGGCGGTCAGCGTGCCCGCGGGCATCCAGGTCTTTTCGTGGATCGCGACGCTCGCGATCGGGAAGCCGCGCTTCAATGCCCCGGGGCTGTTCGCGATGGGCAGCGTCGTTGTCTTCGTGACCGGCGGGCTGACGGGCGTGATGGTCGCGCTCGTCCCCTTCGACTGGCAAGCCCACGACAGCTATTTCATCGTCGCGCACCTCCATTATGTGCTCATCGGAGGTATGGTTTTTCCGTTCTTCGCCGCGCTTTACTACTGGATCCCGATGACAAGCCGGCGCGCCCTGTCGGAGCGGCTCGCCAAATGGATTTTCGGCCTGATGTTCGTCGGGATGAACGTCGCCTTCATGCCGATGCACCTCGCCGGCCTGATGGGCATGCCGCGCCGTATCTACACCTATCTGCCGGGGCAGGGGTGGGAATGGCCGAATCTGATCTCGACCGCAGGCGCCTTCATGCTCGCGCTCGGGATCCTCCTCTTTCTCTACGACCTGGCGCGTAACTTCCGCTTCACGGTCGATGACGATGCGGGCAATGTCTATGACGGCGGCACGCTCGAGTGGCTGCCGACCGGTCTCTACTCGACGCGCTCGATCCCGCTCGTAAAAAGCCGCGAGCCGCTCTGGGACGATCCCGGCCTTGCCGGCGATGTAGCGAAGGGGCGCTATTTTCTGCCGCGTTCGGCGACCGGTCTGCGCGAGACGATCATCACCAGTCCGCTGCGCGCCGAGCCCCAATATCTCCAGATCATGCCCGGGCCTTCGGCCTGGCCGGTCGCCGCCGCCGTCTTCACCGCGGGCTTCTTTCTGGCGCTTACCGTGCAGGCCTACAGCTTCGCCTGGACCAGCGGCATACTTGCCGTGGGATCGGTCATCCGCTGGCTCTGGGAGACCGACCGCCGGGTCGATCTCGAAAGCGTCGATATCGGCGCCGGCATCCATATTCCGACTTATGTGACAGGGCCGCGCAGTCACGGCTGGTGGGCGATGACCATCCTGCTGATCGTACTCGGCATGGTCTTTATCATGGCGCTGTTCAGCCACGCCTTTCTCTGGTCGAACCAGCAGGGCTTCTGGACCGCCCCCCTGCCGCTCTCGGTTTCGATCCCGGCGCTGGCGCTGAACATTCTGGCCGTGGCGGTAGCGATCGCTGCGCGGCCGATGCTCGGTAAGGGGCCGGGTGCGGCGGTCGCGGCCTTGCTGGCTGCAGCAACGCTTGCGGCGGCGGGGCTATGGCTGGGCGCTATCCCTTGGCTCGATGCGGGATTCGATCCCGCGATGAGCGGGCAGGGCGCCACGGCGCTCATGCTGCACGCGCTGCAGGCGAATTCGGTGGCGATTGGCGGGATGCTCGCGCTTTATTGTGCCGCGCGCGCGATGGCCGGACTGCTGGGCGGCCCGCGAAACAATACGATCGACCTTGCGGTGCTTTTCCTCGCCTACACCGGCATTCAGGGATTTGTGGCTGCGCTCTTCCCGCATCTGTTCGCGGCGCTTTGACGATGCGGAGCTGGTTCATCATTTTGGGCGGACTTCTCCTCTGGTTCGCGCATTTCATGCTGCTCTACGCAATCGGCGAATTCGTCGGTGCCGGGGCTGCGGCGCGCCTGCTCGTCGTCGCTGCAACCTTGATCGCGCTGGCGTTGGCGGCGGGTCTTGGTTGGCGGCTTATCCGCAAGAGTTCGTCCGATCCCTTCGATGCGTGGCGCGACCGCCTCGGGCTGGGCGCGCTCGGCCTCGGCACGATCGGCATCGTCTGGCAGGCTCTGCCGGTGCTGTTCGGCAACTGACGCGCTTCAGACGATGAGCCGATCCCATGCGCCATAGCGTCCCCGCACCGGGCCGCGGCGGAAGCAGAGGCCGATGAGCGCCAGTCCGCCGATCACGCTGGCCGCGAATCCCGCCATGTCGGTCTGATAGAAAAAAGGAACCGCGACGAGCACGGCGCCAAGCAGCGCGTTGAGATAGCGAACCGGCCGCGCGACTTCGGCGGCGGCCACCGATATAACGGTGAGCGCGAGGAAGCCGATAAGGTGGTGCGCATTCGCAAGATCGGGATCGGCGCCGATCGTGAGGCGCGAGAAAAGCAATGCGAAGCCGATGAGTCCCGACAGCGCCAGGTTCCATGGCAGGTTGACACCGCCGAGCCACATGTCTCGCATCACCGAAACCGGTCCGGCGTCGAGCGTGTCCACCGGTGCTTCGTCCTTGCCTTCGTCGGTGTCGCCGAACAGGAAGACCCGCAGCATGCTTTTTCCCGCGCGCTTCCGCCGCCGCATGAACTGGAGCGTCGCGAGGAGCTCGTCGAGCGAATAGGGAATCTGAACCAGCATCGCCGCCGCGCCGATCAGCGCAAGCGTGCTCCATGTCCCGATCGAGATCGGCTGGATGATCACGAAGAAGATCGAGGTGATACCGAGCGGAGCGATCATGAGCCCGAAAAGCAGCACCAGCCAGGGCATGGTGCGCCAGCGTCGCTGCGAGCCGACGATTCCGGTCACGATCTCTAGCATATAGGTATAGGCGCCGACCGCGCCGTCCGACACCGGCCAGGCTTCGGACACATGGCTGGTGATGATCTCCTCGGTGCCGTTGCGCGGGTCGTCGGCGCGGCCCGCGAAGAAAGGCTCCCAGACGGCATCGATCGTGCCGAGCTGATAGCCGGCAAGATAGCGTGCGACGATCAGGCCGAGGACGGCGAGCGCGATGATCGGCAGCCGCTGCGTCCACTCCGACGGGTTGTAGCTCCATCCCGGCGGCACGACGGGACCGCTGGAACGCGCAACGATCGACGGGCCGGATTCGGGTTTTGCGCCAACGGCAAATCCGAAAATGAGGGCTCCAACGAGCGTGTCCGACAGATAGGCCCCGCCGTTGCTCGTCCAGAAGAGGAAGGGGGCCGCCATCACCAGCGCGCCGAGCGCGGCGCATGGCCAGCGTGCCCATGCCAGCCGCCACGATAGCGACAACGTCGCGAAGACCATGACTCCCGCACCCAGCAGCGCCTCGCTCCATGCGAGCAGCGGCTCGCTGACCCCGACCAGTGGAGGTTGGAACAGCAGCCAGCAGCCGAGCGCGATATTGACGAAATGGGCCCAGCGATTTTCGGCATGCTCGGCGCGGTATCGCGCTTCGGCATCGCTCCGCAGCGCCTCGGGATCGCGCCCGATCTCATCGGCCTCGAGCACGAAGGGCGGCGGTGTCAGCCCATTCGCCTCGTACCAGCCCTTGGGATCGTCTTGCAGTGCCGCGACCATTGCAGGCAGAGCATGTTTCAGCCGGTGCCGCGGTTCCCACCCGAGCCACTCGCGCGCGCGGCGGATGTCGAGTTCGTAATGATCGTCCGCCATCCGCACCATGAACGGCCGGATGAAGGGACGCTCGCCCTGATCGATAGCGTCGGGGACGACGGGCTCGAGCTTGTCCTGCGCCCAAGCCCCCGCCGCGGCGAGTGGCTTCGGTACGCGGATCGTGGGCCAGTCGGCGCTGCCGTGGAACAGATAGCCGAGTTCGTCCTGCAGCGCGTCATAGCCGACCGCGCGTTCCTCGCCGATCAGGATCACGGCATCGTCGGGCAGGGCGGTTCGGCGCTCGACCGTTCGGCGAAAGGCATCGACCATGTCGTCGCGGTGGACCATCGCCTGGCCGGTGAGCGTCGATCCCGAATAGAGATAGCTTTGCAGATCGCGTTCATAGATGCGCGCGATCTGGTTCGCGAGCGTCGGCACCGACGTCTTTTTATCATAAAGGCCGGCGAGATGGAGCAGGACATAAGAGATCGCGCCATGCTCCTCGCGGATCACTTCTTCCGCGGCGGCCTTCGATTGAGGATAGGCCCAGCGCGGATCGACCGGTTGGCTCTCGTCGATCGGGCGTCCGGGGCTTGTCGGCGCGTGGACGAGCATCGTCCCCGCATAGACGAACTGCTCGACGTCGAAGTCCTGCAGCGCGCGGAGCAGGTGGCGCGTGCCCTCGACATTCACCTTTCGATAGAGCGGATTGTCCTCGCCGGTGAAATCGAAATAGGCGACGAGGTGGATGACGCTGGCTATTCGACCGCCGAATTCACTGCGGAACTGCTCGAGGGCGTCATCGACCGACGCGCGGTCGGTGATGTCCATCGCGATCAACGGGAAGTCCGTCGCCGCATCGGGCTGGTCCAATCCAACGATGCGATAGTCGGGGGCGAGCGCCTGCGCCAGCGAGCAGCCGATATTGCCCGCCGCACCGGTGATCAGCACGATGGGTTTTCCCATGCGGCGCCCCTCCGTTCGCGATTGCCACTCCTTTAAGGACCAATTGGGAGCGGTGTGGGTTCCCTGAAGATTTGAAGCCTTGACCGCTCGGCGGAACATTGGTCGTTGGAAAGCGCTCTAAACGAAGCGGACGCCGACAACCGGTCCGCCAAGACAAGGGCGGTGCAATTGCCGATCGATCTCGCCACGCTGTCGGTACCTTCGCTCGCCGCCATAATGGCGGTGGCAGCCGGTCTCGTCTGGCTTGCGGGCACGAAGGTCACCCATTTTGTCGCAGCAATCGCCCGACGGACGGGTATCGGCGAAGCCTTTGCCGGCATGTTGCTGCTTGGCGGTATCACATCCTTGCCCGAATTAGCGACGGCGGGCACCGCCGCCGCGAGCGGCGATGCCCTCCTCACCGTCAACGACCTGCTTGGCAGTGCGTCAATGAACCTCATGCTGCTTGCTATCGGCGACTTCATATATGGCCGCGACGCCTTGACCTCGGTTGCCGGGCGCCCCGTGACACTGATGCAGGGAACGCTCGGCATGATATTGCTTGCCGGGGTGGCATTCGCGATCGCGACCGGCGACATGGTGGTTCCGCTGCTCGGGGCGGGCCTCGCTACGCTGATCCTTGCGGTCGGCTGCGTGCAATCGCTGCGCATTTCGCGGCGCTTCGTCGATAATCCAAACTGGAAGATCACCAATTTGCCGAGGGTTGATGCGGTCGAAACTCCTGAAACTTCGCTCTCAAATTCGCGGCTCGCGGTCGTGACTTTCGTCGCCGCGCTGGGTGTGCTGGTCGGCGGTGCGGCGCTCGCGATGTCAGGCAGCGCGCTCGCCGACAAGACTGGGCTTGGTAGTTCGATAGTCGGCTTTGTTCTGGTGGGTTTCGCGACCTCTCTTCCGGAACTCAGTTCGGTGCTCGCAGCGCTCCGGCTCCGGCGCTACCAGATGGCCATTGGCGACATATTCGGGACCAACCTGTTCAACATCCAGATATTGTTCGTCGCCGACCTCGCCTATCGCGACGGCGCCCTGCTCAATGCGGCGGGGACGTTCGAGATCGCGGCCTGCTCCCTTGCAGCATTGCTGACAGGCGTTTTTCTGGTCGGCCTGCTCGAACGCAATAATCGGACAATCGGGCGCATCGGCTTCGACAGCGCGGCGGTGCTTGTGCTGTTTGCAGGCGGTATTGTCGCGCTTGCTACGATATAGCCCCTGCCTAACTACGTCGTGGAACGCATCCAACTTGCAGCGGTCAGCATTCACTTGGTGCATGGCAGAAGTACGCCTAGCCGAAAACGCAATCGCACCTGAACCAGATGGCTTGGGCAGAAACGTTCTCGCTTCAAAGGGAGGATGTTTGAGATCGCAGTTCTGATTTCATTTGAATGCTCTCCGTGCCAGCATTTGCGAGATTTGAAGTGATCGATTTCAGTAGGACACTGAGACAGTGTCGCCTGGGCCGGCTGAAATCTGCTGATTTCGCCGTGAGGCGCGAAGTAGGCTCGAGTATTCATCATCCGCATGTTGCAGATAATATGCCTGCTGCGCGCCTCAGCTAAGCCCTAACCTCCTTCGAAACCGCGTCCCGAAAGCGACCGTTCCTTCGGGTCGGAGCGAGAGCTTGGCTTGACGCCCAATTTCGGTCGCTAAAATGGCCGTCAGCGAAAGCCATCTTCAGAAAACCGTCGCGGCACAAATTATCCCCATCGCCATCTCATGCTCGCTTGCAGGGGCCTTGATCTTCCTTGTCCGCAGCTTTGCGCCGTTCATCGCGGCGCTGCGCCATTCGCCGAAGGGGTTCTCTGACAATCGAAGAACATTCCTAAGGCTGCGCGCACGTCCGCAGATCGCGGGCGATCGCCATGCGCGCCAAGGGAAGCGAATTCGCTCGGGCGCCATGGGCTTTCTACAGGGAGTGCATGACATGAAAAAGAATGTTCGCGGGCGCCTGCTGGGTACGGGCGCCGCGTCCTTTGCCATTGGGATGGCGCTGTTTTCGGGATCGGCAGCAGCGCAGGAAGTGGCGGGCGACGGCGCCAGCGAGGGGGAGGCCATCGTCGTTACCGGATCACGGATCGCGCGGCAGGATGTGGATGCCCCGGTTCCCCTGTCGGTCGTGAGCAACACCGATCTGCAATATGACGCGGCGCAGAATATTCAGGACACGCTGAATGAAATGCCGCAGGTGGCGATCGGCCTGACGCGCGCCAATTCGAACTTTCTGATTTCCGGGACCGGGGTGGCGACGATCGACCTCAGAGGGCTGGGGGATTCGCGGACGCTTGTGCTGGTCAATGGTCGCCGCATGGTCGGCGGGCTTCCGGGCGATTCGGCAGTCGACGTCAACAATATCCCCACCGATTTCGTCGAACGCGTCGAGATCGTAACCGGCGGATCGTCGGCGGTCTATGGGTCCGATGCCGTCGCAGGCGTCGTGAACTTCATCCTGAAGGACCGGTTCGAGGGGGTTTCCATCCGCGGTCAGGCGGGCCTTACCGGGCGGGGCGACAATGCGCGCTTTATGACGAGCTTTACCGCTGGCACCAGCTTTGGCGCCGATGATCGCGGCAACATTCTGGTGAACTTCACCTATGACCGCGACGACGGGCTGCTGTCGCGCAAGCGTGCGCGATCGGCGCAGGATTGCGCGGGCCTGATCTGCGGCCCCGCCTCGTACAGCAGCTATGCGTCGCAGGGCTGGTTCAATCTTGTCGATGCCGACGGCGTCGCCAACAACGCCTATCAGGGCGGTAGCCTGTTCACCTTCGATCGTGAGAACGATGTGGTGGCCGGTTTTCCGACCGGTTCGGGTTACAACCGCAACAACGACCGCTATATTTCGGTGCCGGTTGAACGCTATCTTGCCTCGGCCATCGCCAATTTCGAGATTGCCGACGGCGCGAAGCTGTTCGGCGAGCTGACCTATGGCCGGGTTCGTTCAAACAGCCGGATCGAGCCCTTTGCACTTGAATGGACCGACGTCTACACCGGCGCCGACGACCTGGGTATGTCGATCACCAACCCCTTCATTCCCGCCGAGGTTGCGGCGGCGATCGCGGCGCGCAACAGCGACGCCGACCCCGACAATGATGTGGCCGCGATCCAGTTCCGGCGCCGCCAGAACGATGTTTTTGACCGCAGCAACGTCGTGCGGCGCGACACCTGGCGCGCGGTTGCGGGCATTCGCGGCGAGCTGGGGTCGCGGTTCAAATATGAAGCCAGCTATGTCTATGGCTATATGAACGATTACAACGCCAGCGAGGATATCGACAACCGCCGCTATCGCAACGCTCTGAATGCGGTCCGGGTGGGGCCGGGCGATGTTCTGGGCATCGACATCGTCTGCGCCGACGCGGCGGCGCGCGCCGAGGGTTGTATTCCGATCAACCTCTTTGGCTATGACACGGTGGATCCGCGCGCGGCGGCCTATGTCCAGGCCGTTATCCCCAAGTCGCAGGAGATCACGAACCAGCAGCATGTGGCGACCGCAACGATCAGCGGCACGCCGTTCGATCTGGGCGCGGGCGATGTCGGATTTGCAGTTGGCTTTGAATATCGCAAGGAAAAATCGGTCAGCGACTGGGATACGCTGACCAACACGGGCGGCAATTCGGGCAACCAGACGCCGGACCTTGTCGGTAGCTATTCGGTCAAGGAAATCTATGGCGAAGTGAATGTCCCGCTGATCCGTGACAGCTTCGTCGACCATTTCGGCCTGATCGCGGCGGCGCGCCTGTCCGATTATTCGACCGTCGGCAGCGTGCTGAGCTGGAATGTCGGTGCCGAGCTTCAGCCGTTCGAAGGGCTGCGCCTGCGCGGCGTCTATGCCGAAGCGAACCGCGCGCCGAACACATCTGAACTGTTCAGCCAGCCATCCGAAACTTTCGCGTCGGTGGCCGATCCCTGCAATGGTGTGACGGCATCGACGTCGAACGAATATGCGGCGGCCTGCCGCGCGGTCCCGGCCATTCAGGCTGCGATCGCGGCGAACGGCATATTTGAATATACGCTCGCCGACTTGCAGGGAATCAACGGTTTCCAGGGCGGAAACCTGGACTTGCAGGAAGAGAAGGCGCGAACCTTCACGATCGGCGCGGTGATCACGCCGGTGCAGGTGCCCAACCTGTCGCTGACGGTCGATTATTACGACATCGCCATCGACCGGGCGATCAACACGATCGATCGCACCTATTCGATCCAGCAGTGCCTGCTGACCAACCTGCCGCTCTATTGTGACAATGTCGTGCGCAATGCGAACACGGGCCGGGTGACGCGGGTCGACGGCCAGCTGATCAATGTCGCCGGATACAAGAACAGCGGCATCGACTTCGGCCTGCGTTACTGGACCGCGCTGGGCATCGCGCCCGACGACCGGCTGTCGATCACGGCGAACTATACCTACCTGATCGAAAATTCGACGCAGGCCGATCCGGTCGCGCCGGTCGAGGACGCCGCCGGCACGTTCGGGCAGGCTTTCTCGCGCCATCGTTTCACCGGCCGGGCCGCTTATTCCGTCGATGATGTCACCTTCAGCTGGCAGACCAAGTTCATGAGCGGGGGCGATTATGTGCTGAACTTTACCAGCAACAATCCCGACATCCTCGCGCTGAACAAGATCGACGATTATTGGCTGCACGACCTGCAGGTCAGGTACGAGATCGATGACAGGTACAGCTTCTATTTCGGCATCGACAATGTGTTCGACACCCAGCCCCCCTACCTCCCGGGAACCCCTTTCGGGACGCCGACGGGGCTTGAGACGGGCGACGCGTTTGACCTGTTCGGCCGCGCCTTCACGATCGGTGCCAATTTCCGCTTCTGATACGTCACGCCGAAGCGGGAAGGGGGCGGGTTCTCGCGAACCCGCCCCCTTTTTTGTCCTAGGCACATTGAGCGGCTGCAACGAAGGCGGTCGTCAGCGCGCCAGAGCGTCGAGCGTCGAATAACAGCCGTTCGGCCTGAGCTTGTCGAAGGGCCGTTCTTTCTTTCTAACGCCGAAGAAAAGGACGGTGCTTCGACAAGCTCAGCACGAACGGCTTTGGGGCAGTGAAGCCGATTTAACACACCCCGCTCTAATCCCCAGCAGGCGGGCGATATTCCTGGAGCTGGGGGCTTTTGGGTCGCTGCGGAGCGGGCTGTGTATTGGCGCGAGGGGGGAGGACGGGGCCTTCGCCGCCTTCGGGCGTCCCGCGCAGTCGATGGTCGGGATTGGTACCCAGACGCCCCTCATATTCGGAAAGCGGCGGGGACTTCGGGCGCTGTGCGGGATCGTCGCGGCGCGGCAGTTGCGACGGATCGAGCAGGCGCGGGTTGGCCATTCGCCAATCGATCGTTTCGAGCTGCTGCTGGCGCGCCCGATATTCGTCGGGTGCGTTTTCGCGTAGGAACGCCTGATAGCCTTCTTCGGCGAGCCGAACCCTTGTCGCTTCGCGCTCGGCCAACCGGATCAGCTCCTGATTGCCCGGATTTTCGTCGCGCCGCCGCATGGCGTCGGCATATTGGCGGCCCGCCTCGCGCCGGTCGCGTTCCAGCGCCTCGCGTTCCTGAATCGGATTGCGTTTCCTGCGCGGCGTGTCGTCCTGATGCTTTTCTTCGGCAGACTTGCGCTTCACGCCTCTGCGCGCTGGCGGTTGGTTGGGACGCTCGCCGACCGTGATATGCACCGTGTCCTGATCGGGGATAAGGACCGGGCCACCCAGCCACCGGCGCGATCTCGCGTCGTCGCGCAGATCGCGGTTCATTTCCATCAGCACGCCTTCCCAATGGGCGAGGGCGGCGGGATCTTCATTCTGCATCGCGCGCACGAAATCGCGGTCGGTGCCCAGCTGCTGCGGCGACGTGGCCTGCCAGCGCGCGATGACTTCGGGCGGCACGGCCGAGCTTCCGGCCGGGCCCGCTTCGCGGGCGCGCCGGATTTCGCGCGGGTCGATTTCGCCGCGCCTGCCGCGCTCCAGATTCTCGCGCGCTTCGCGCCGGCTGTTTTCGATCTCGCGCCGCGACTCCGCCGCCGCCTGGTTCGGGGTGGGAGGGAGCGTCTGCGCCGCAGCGGAGAACGGCAGGGTCAGGCTGACGAGAAGCTGGGTGCGGGAAGAAAGGGGCATGGGGCGTCCATTACATGATCGATCGAAATGCCAAGCTCGACGCCATGAAAACGGCAACGAGGTCCGCGACGAACGCACGAGCCGGGTGACGAATGGCGGGCGTTTCTCCGCATCCTTGCCTCGATGCAGCGAACCGCGCGCCTTGGTCGCATGAGCGGGCCATTTGTCGCGGCGCCGGTCCCCTTGCCGGTCGAGGGCGGTCATATCCGTGGGTGCCAATAAGCAGTCCCGCTTGAGTGGCGATGCCGGGGAGCGCGGTTCCGCGCGTTCCCCGGCATCATTTCGCTGTCAGCGCAAAGGCCCGGATCGCTTTGCGATCGCCGACGGCGGCATGGCCGTCACGCTGCGCCCGGTTCGAACGGTGCGTATGTCGCCTCGTCATAAGCGCGGAACCTTTCGGATCCGCGCGTTTCGATCCAGCCCACGGACAGAGCGCGCGCGGCGCCGGCGGCGTCATCGGCCAGGAGAGCCTCACGGATTGCGGCACAAGGCACGGCGGCCGCCTCACGGCACACGACCGGGCCGGGCGGCAAGGGCGCTGAGCGCCACAGCAGGCGCAGCGTGGCGGCGCGTGCGGGCTGCGCCGCTTGCAGCTTGCGCCATGGCTCTTCGGCCGATGCCGCAAGATCGGCCCGCCCGGTCAGCAAATCCTGAAGCGCGGCATCATGGGTGCCCGAACGGCGCGTTTCGGCAAAGCGGGCGGGCGAGATGCCAAGCGTGCGCAATTCCGCCGCCTGGACAAGCGCACCCGACGTCGATCCGGGCAAGACTTCGCTGTATCGAATATCGGCCGCCTTTGCGACAAGGTCGCCAAGGCTGGCGATACCGGTATCGGCGCGCGTGAGCAGCACGCCGCGATATTTTTCAAGTATTTCGGGCGGAACGTCGAGCACCGCGACAGCGGTGACGGCAGGACAATCGCGCATCGTGACATAGGCGCCGAGATTGGTCATCGCCACGTCGACCCGACCGTCGCAAACTGCCTGCGACAGCGCATCCGGATTTTCGAACAATTCGATCCGCACCGGCCGTTTTGCGGCCCGTTCGACGCGATCGGCCAGGGGGGCGAGCGCGGCGCGGCGGTCGACACCGGGGTAGTGGTAGGATGCGACAAGGAGCGGCGCATCGGCGGCGGGCTGGACGAACAGGGCGGACAGGAAAGACAGGATCATAGCGCCGCGACTTTCGACATCGCCATCAGGCGAGCAAGGAGAAAGAGTTGCCGAAGTTGTGAAGGAGGACGGGCAAAAGCAAGCTTCCTGTCCGCCGACGCAACCAGACCGCAAGGAACGCGGGAACCGCCGTCAGCGCCATTATGATCGCGTCGAACGAGAATTGCCCGTCCGAATATCCGAAAGCGTGCGCCATCCCGAACAACATACAGGAAAGCACGGCGCCCCAGCCCCAGTCGACACCAAGAAACCGTTTTCGGCCCCGAAACGCCTGGTCGAGAGCGAGCAGCAATATGCCGCGATAGAAGAGTTCTTCCTCGATACCCGGCATGGTCAGCTGAAACGCGGCGGTTTCCACGTCCGCGGGCCCGCCGGGGAAGGCAAGCGCGATGGCGACGAAAAAGGCGCAATAAAGGGCTGCGACCGGCATTGCGGCTCGCAGACTCCCCGGTTCCTGCGAAAGCGTAAAGCCGGCACGGCGCCAGCCGAAGGCCGGCAACGAAGCGATGGCGAGCGTTGCGCAAAGGGCGAGCAGCTTGCCCTGCCAGTTCCACGATCCGCCGATCATTTCGGGAAGCAGCCCATAGGCGCGGGTCAGAAGCAAATCGTTGAGCGCCACGAGCAGGGCCGCGACCAGAAGCCAGCGTAAGGAAAACCGCCGACGATCGGCATAGCCGACCACCAGTCCCACCAGCAGGAGCACTGCCAGCGTTCCTCCCAAACCTATCAAACCGTTCACGCTGCTGCCTTTCGTCCTTGAGAGCGAATACCGGACGGGCTCCCGCGGATGTGCAACAGGTCGGGGCACGGCGGTTGACAAGCGGGTTTGCGACGAACGCTGCGACCATCCGACGAACGGCGCGGGTTCGATCCGTAAACGGCCGCAGCGTCGCCGAAGCGAGTCAGGCGTTCATCAGGGTCAACCGTTCGGCCGGACCTATGCCGATCAATCGCTGCCGAAGCGGTTTCAGATAGGTGCGTCCGACCTGCACCGTGGCGCCCGACCGGAGCAGGATCTGAATATCGCCATATCCGCGGTTGCGGACGGCGCTGATGCGATCGAGCCGGACGATCGCCGAACGGCGAACGCGAACATAGCGGTCATGCCCCAATCGGTCGTGCAGCGCGCCGAGCGTGGTTCGGAGAAGAAACGCGCGTTCGGCGTTGTGGATATGGACATAGTCGCGTTCCGATTCGGCGCGCTCGATGTCGCCGGTGCGCAGCCGCACGAACTCGCTTCCCCGCATCGCCCAGATCTCTTCGCGGTCGCGCAGATCGTGCGGCGGCTCCGACGATATGCGCATTTCCTCGAGGCGCCGTTCATAGTCGCGGGCCTCGGCCGACCGGCGCTGGTGTTGCACCAGTGTGCCGACACGCGCGATGGCCTGTTCGAGCCGCGCATGGGTTACCGGCTTCAGAACATAATCGATCGCCTGGGCCTGAAACGCCGTCACGGCATGTTGTTCGAACGCGGTCACGAAAATGACGAACGGGCGATAGCCCTCCATATGGAGCAGCTTCGTCGCCAGCTCGAGCCCGTTTGTCCCCGGCATTTCGATATCGAGCAGGACGATGTCGGGCTGCCGCTCCGCGATGAAGGCCAGCGCAGCGTCGGGATCGCCGCTCGACCCGATCAGGCGGGTGCCCGGGATATCGCCAACGAGCAGCGCCAGCCGCGCGAGTGCGAGCGGTTCGTCGTCGATCGCGACAATATCCAGCGGCCGTTCGATGCGCCCTTTCATTGCGGGGTCCCCGCAGGTGCGGCGAAACGCCGGTAAGGAATGACCAGTCGGACGCAAAAGCCGTCGGCGAGGACTTCGGTTTCCACATGCCCGCGGCCGGCACCGAACAAGGCCACACGATCCCGAACATTGGCCAGGCCCACCCCGGTGCTGTCGGGGGCGATCCGAGGCGTATCGGCGCCCATGGCGACGCGCCGGTCGGTGACCGTAATGGCGAGCATGTCGCCCGTTCGTTTGACGTCGGTCTGGACATGAATGGCGGTGTGCGGGGCCGCGAGGCCATGTTTGACGGCATTTTCGGCCAGCGGCTGAAGGATGAGCGGCGGGGTGGTGGCGTCCCACGCATCGGGCGCGACGCTGAAAGCAAAGGTCAGGCGATCGCCGAAGCGCAGCCGTTCGATGGCCAGATAGGATTCGGTGGTCGCGATTTCGTTCGCCAGGCTGACGTCGCTTTCCGCGGCCCCCATCATCGTCGCGCGCATGAAGTCGCTGAGGCGGCAGATCATCGCATCGGCGACGCGGTTTCCCCCTGTCGCGACCAGCGCCGCGATCGAATTGAGCGCGTTGAACAGGAAATGCGGATTGAGCTGAAGGCGCAGCGCCTGTGCCTCCGCGCGGCGCCGAGCGCCCAGCGCCTCGTCATGCCGCCGGGCCGCGACTTCGACCGAATGCCGGGCCTGAAGGAGCGTCAGGGCGAGCAGGCAGCACAGGAAATGCAGCGTATAGACATAAATTCCGAAGCCGAACTGTCGGTGCTCGGTCGGGACATAGGCCTGCCAGTCGGGAAACAGCATCGCCGCCGCAACGCGGACGGAGGAATAATCGACCAATCCCTGTACCATCGCGGCGCCGACAGCGGCCGGAATCAGGGCGACCGTCGTCGGAATGGCGCCGAAGGCGAACAGCAGCCGCCGCCGGAGCCATTCGAGCGCCAGTGTCAGGAGCGGAGCGGTGAGCATCATCGGGAGGCTGATGACGATATTGCTGACCAGCGTGGATCGTCCACCGGCCCACATGATCAGGTCGATCGCCAGATAGCTTGCGATCCAGATGGCGAAGACCAACGGATGCGCCGCGGCGGACACGTCGGCGCGCTTTGACTTATGGGAATCGGCAAATGGCTGAATCATGGTGCCCGTCGCTGTTCAATGACGGGTGGCGGTTTGGATTGCCGGCGCCGCAAAAGCCATGATGGCGGCCTGATGGCCGGCTGATTTTCTGACGATATATCGCGTTCAAATCATGATTCTTTTTCGATGAGGTGCGACCATTGATCGCGTGAGTACGCCATTGGTCGCGGCGCCTATCCCGGTAGCGGTGTCGGTCGGCCAATGCGCCGTGCGCCATGTGGACTCCCCGGTCGCGTGGTGATGCCGGAGCGTGCCGTGTGCGCGCTCCGGCAACCATTCAGGTCATTGAAAAGGTCCCCACCCGTGAAACTCACCCACCCCCGCATCGCCCGTCCCCGCGTCTCCTGCGCGCCCAGCCGCACGTCGTTGCTGGCGAGCGCCGCCGGTATATCGATCATCCTGGCTTCGGCGGCACAGGCGCAGACGGTGGATGAGTTTGTTTATTTACCCGAAGGCCAGACGCAGCAGGGCGATGTTGCGACGAGCGCCGCAGGAACGCGCGTCATCCTGGGCCTTGACGGCGGGCGCCTGGACTCGGCGACGGGCGACGTCAATCTGGGCGCGACGCCGACGAGCCCGGAACTGCTGACCGGCGACTTGACGATTTTCGGCGCGGTTGACGAATTGTGGCTCCTAGCGAAAGGCGAGGCGACCGCCAGCGTCTTCGAAGGCACTGCGCGACTCCAGAATGGGCAGGAGTTTGGCTCGGTTGGGTACGAAGCGTCGGGCAATGATTCGATCCTGACGCTCACCGCACCGGAAGCAGGCGTGAACAACGAGATGGAGCAAACGCTCAACCTGGGCGGCGACGGCACGATTTATGTCGATGCGGTGGTCAATACGACAGGCACGCCAGGTCGATCGGCCATCGTGGTTCGTGACGTCTCGACATCGCGAGGGCTTGGCGAAGGGGGCGACGGAAAAATCGACCTTGTCATTCGAGCAAATCAGAGCGGACAGGCGAACAGTGAGTATGCGCTGATCGACGCTCGCAACGCGGGCACCGTGGGCGTCGTGAGCAATGCTACGGTGAGCACGACGAGCGGAACGGCCCTCAACGCGGGTAACGCGACTGTATATCTGGAGGCCGGCTCTACCGTTCAGATTCGCGAAACCTCGCTGACCACTGCCCCGGGATCGGCGGCGATCCGCACCAGCAGTTCGGTCGATAATCTTGGCACGATCTCCGGCATCAACACGCGCGCCGCGGGCGGCACCAACGCGAACGCGATCGATGCAACCGACGCGACAATCGTCAACCGGCGCAACGGCGGCCAGGTCGGCAAGATTCAGGCGTCGGGCGACGCGATCTTCACGCGCGGCGATACGCTGATCCGGAATGACGGCGAAATCTCCAGCCTGTTCGGCGCTGCCGTGCAGGTTCAGGGGATCACTTCGACCACCGTGTTGCGCAACGGAGCGCAGGGATTGATCCGTGTCGGTAGCGCGTTCGAAAGCACGGGCACGAGCACGACAGCCTATCAGGGGGTGAGCGGCACCGACGTAATTGTGAACGAGGGTCAGATCGTCGGCGATATCGACCTTGGCGGCGGCAACGACATCTATCTGGACAAGGGGAATGGCGCGGTGACCGGCGCGATCGATGGCGGCGATGGCGATCACGACGCCTATGGGCGCTCCTTTTCCGAGAGCGGTACCATTGCCCTGGCGAACGGCTCACTCAACGCCAATGGCCGCACCGGCTTCGAAATGCACGGCATTGAGGCGGCAGGGACCGATACGGTCGTTACTGTGACGGCCGAGGGCGCGCTTGAGAACGGCCTGCACATCATCGGCGACGGCACCGTCGTCAACGACGCCGACATCACGGTTGTGGGCGTCAATTACGGCGTGTTCATCCGCGACATCGCGAATGTCGCGGGCAACGGCACCTTCGTCAATCGCGGCAACGTGACCGCCGCCAACTATGCGCTATGGTCTGAAAGCGCCGGCGGCACCATCCGCAACGAAGGCCGGCTCGCCGGTGCGTTCGGCGTCACGATCGACGCCGACGAAGATGCGAGCGGTGACGAGCTGAATTTCGTCAACACCGGCGACATCGAATCGACCTCGGTCACATCGAACACGGTCAACATCTTCCTCGATAAGGGCGATCATATCGCGCGCATTTCGAATGGTGCCGATGGGCGCATCCGCAATCTGGCGGGTGACGCACGCAACGATTCCGCAATTGCGCTCAACGTCCGTTCGCGCGCGCGGGTCGAACTCGACAATGACGGCGAGATCAGCGCGCAAAGCCGCACCGACGGCGGCGCGCGGATCGAGGCGATGTCGATCGACATCGACAACAGCGGCACGATCGAAGGCAGCGGCGCGGGCGGCAGCGGCCTGACACTCATTGCCAACGGCAGCGCATCGGGTAGCGACCCCGAAACCGTGGCGTCGGTTCGCAACAGCGGCATGATTCGCGCGAATGGGGGCAGCACGGGGATCGATGGCGGTACCGGGCTTGCCTATGGCTTTGGCGCCCATCTGCGCGGCGACAATGCTATCGTCGAACTGGACAACGAGGGAGCGATCGATGCGACGGGTGCCGGGTCGGTTGCCGTGCTGGTCCACGCCGACAATCCCGACGGCGCGGGGCGCGCCCACTTTCGCATGACGAACAGCGGCACGATCCGCAGCAGCGGCACCGATACGGTTTTGCCACGCAACGAAAGCGTGCGTCGAACCGCGATGGACATGCCGTCGGCGCTCACGGACGCCGATCTGGATCGCACCGTGGCGAGTGCCATCCAGACCTATGGCACCACCGATGAGATCGTCAACGAAGGCAATATCATCGGCAATATCGACCTAGCCGATGGCGACGACCGCTTCGAGAATCGCGGCACGGTCGAGGGCGATGTGCGGATGGGCGAGGGCGATGACACCTATGTTTTCGCGCTCGGCGGGACGCTGACCGGAACGGCTTTCGGCGGCGACGGCACCGATACGCTGCTGATCGACGGCAGCGGCAGCGAAAATGGTCGGCTCCACGCTGCCAAATATCGCCAGTTCGAGCGGATCGAAGGGCTGGCGGGCGCGCAGCAGGGCACCGGAATCCTGTCGATCGTCGGCGATTTTGACGTCGATACCGTCGGCCTTGCCAATATTTCGGTTCAGGTCGATGCGGGCGACACGGTCAGCAGCCAGGGCGGTGTAACCTTCACCGGCAGCGACGGGGCCGAACGCATCACCAACAATGGCACGATCGCGGGCAGCGTCGATCTGGGGGCGGGCGACGACATCGTCGTCAATTCGGGCACGATCCAGGGTGACGTACTGCTGGGCGCGGGCAATGACCGCTATGTCGCGCGCGCAGGCAGCGTCATCGAGGGCCTGCTCGACGGCGGCGAGGGCATCGACACGTTCGAATTCCTGCTTGCCGGCGACACGGGCAATCTGCCGAGCGGGCTGACCGGGTTCGAATCCTATGCCGCGCGCGGGCAGGGAACGATCAACGTCACGCTCGACCAGGACATCGACACCATCGAACTGCTCGACGGCGCGAACCTGATCCTCAACGACGGCACGGGCACGATCCAGAATATCGTCGGCGACGACAGCAACAATGTCGTGACTGTAACGGGCACGCTGGCGGGCGGCGTGAATCTCGGCGGCGGTGACGATGTGCTGAACCTGACGCTGGCGGGTGTGCTGTCGGGCGCGCTCGACGGTGGGGCGGGCAACGACACGCTCAATCTGACGCTCACCAACGCATCGACGATCAACGGTATGAACGGGTTCGAGGTCGCCAACATTTCGGGCGAGGCCCAGCTGACGCTCGGCAATCTGGGCGCCGGACAGACGGTCAATTTCGACGGATCGGACAATGAGCTGATCATCGCGTCGGGCGCGGCGTTCGACGGCACGGTCAACGGTGGCGAAGGCCGCGACCTGCTCCGTATCCAGTCGGGCGACGACGAAAGCCGCACGGTCATCGCATCGCAGATCCAGAATTTCGAGGATCTGGAGTCCGAGGGGCCGGGCACGCTGGCGCTGCTCGGTGGCGCCTATAGCTTCCAGACCGTCGGCATCGACGGCGCGCTCGAGGTCGGAGCGGGCAGCAGCCTGACGTCGGTCGAGGGCGTCACCTTCGGGTCCGGCGACAACCGCTTCCTTCTCGCCAGCGGCGCGACCGTTGTCGGCGGAGTTGACGGCGGCGACGGCGACGACCTGCTCCAGCTCAACCAAGGCGAAGGAACGGTGCGCACGCTGTCGTCGGTCGGCGCGACCAATTTCGAGCGGCTCGCAAGCTCGGGGGCGGGGGAATTGCGGATCGATCTCGACTCGGCCTTTGACTCGGTGTCGATCGACGGCGGGCAGACGACGATCGTCGCGGGAACGACGCTGACCGCGCCGGTGATCGGCGGAGCGGGTAGCGACACGCTCGCGGTGCTGGGCTCGCTTGTCGGCGATGTCGATCTGGGCGCAGGCGACGACCGTTTGATCCTCGCCAATTTCGATCCGGCCAACAGCTATTCGGGCGGGGCTGGGAGCGACACGATCGAGCTTCGCACGACATCGACCTATGAGAACCCGCTCGCATTCAGCGGCGACGAAGTGTCCGACTTCGAAAGGCTCGCGGTCAGTGGCGGCGTGGTGTCACTCACCGACGATACGAGCTGGGACGGCATTTCGATCACCGGCGGCCGCCTGATCGGTCAGGCGGGCACGACGATCACCTCATCGTCGGCAATCCTTGTCGGGACGGGCGCGACCTTCGGGTCGGCGGGCATCGTCAATGCCGATATCGACGTGCGCGGCACGCTGTCACCGGGCGCGTCGCCCGGCACGATGATGGTGAATGGCGATGTGATGTTCCGCACCGGATCGAACCTGCTCCTTGAACTGACGCCGACGGTCAGCGACCTCTTGAACATTTCGGGGACGATGACGATCGAACAGGGTGCGGCGGTCGACATCACCGGCGTGCTGCAAGGGGCACCGGGCGAGCTGCTCGACCTAGTCGTGGCCGAAGGCGGGATCGAGGGTCGCTTCACCACGATCAACAAGTCCGCCACGATCTTTGGCTTCGTCGTCCAGAACGGCAACCGCCTGCAAATCCGCAGCGAGTTCGAAAATGACGCCGACTATCCGTCGAACGTGCGGACCAGCATCGATTATTCGAACCAGGTGCTGCGCGGCGGTTATGGCGTGCAGGCCTATACCGACGCGCTGAACGTGCTGACCGATGCCGAGGGCCGTGCGAACCAGACCGCCTTTGCACAGCTCACGGGTGAAGCCTATGCCTCCGCGCTCCATATCGGTGCCGATGCGGCGCTGACGCTGTCGGCGAGCACGCGCCAGATGGTCGCCTTTGCGCCGAAGCGCGATGGCCTGTTCCTGTTTGGGCAAGCGGCGATGGGCGACGGCAAGCTGCGCGGAAGCGCGCGGACCGGCGCATCGGGCGGACACAGCAGCACCGACGGCGTCTATGGCGGCATCGGCTATGGTTTCGATGAAAACAGCCAGGCCGGCCTGTTCATCGGCTCGCTCGACACGCGGCAGAGCCTGGGTGCGCTGGGCGCCAGGACAAAGGCCGACGGCTTCGCGATCGGCGCCTATGCCAATGCGCGGCTTGGCGGGTTGGGGATGCACGCGATGATTGCGCGCGTCGGTTCGGATGCGACGACGACCCGCTCGCTGCTCGCCGCGCCCTCGTCCGACGCGGTCGGCCGTTACGACCTCGACAGCTGGGTTGCCGACCTGACCGTCGATTATGGCGTGGCGCTGGGCGACATTCGGTTCGCGCCGCGCGTGGGCCTGACTTATGTTGATACCAAGCGCGATACGGTGGTCGAAAGCGGTGCGGGTGCCTTTGCCCTGTCGATCGACGAAAAGCGTATGCGCGGCCTTTATGGCGACGTCGCGTTGCAGCTCTCGTCGACTATGGATGCGGGCGGCACGGCTTTTACGCCCTATATCGAGATGGGCTATCGCTTCGCGCTCGACGGCATGTCGGCCAGTGCGACCGGCGGCTTCACGGGTGCGCCGGGTGCGGGAATGCGCGTCGACGGCGCGCGGCTCGACCGCAGCGCGGCCAATCTTGCCGCGGGCGCGTCGATCGATCTGGCGCCGTCGGTGCGGGTCAATGTCGGCTATAGCCGCGACCTTGCGAACAATGATCGCGGAACTTTCTCCGGCGGCCTGTCGATCCGGTTCTGATCACCCTTTTCCGTCGCCGGCGCGTCTGGTTCGACGTCCCGGCCCTTGACCCCGGTCGCACCCAGGTGCGGCCGGGGCTTCTTTGTTCGCCCGCTCGTCGCATCGTTCCGCCGTTCGTCGCGCACGTGCTTATGTCGCGCGGCCGGGCAGGGCAGGCGAGACCCGTCCGGCGTGACTGGTAGGGCTTGATGTACCGCCGTCCGCTGATCCCGATCATCACAGGAGATAGCAATGAAACCTGTATTCTGGGTAGCTCTGCCCGCACTTGCCCTTGTCGCACCTGCTTCGGCTGCGACCCCCACCGACGAGCAACCGGCGACGGCTGCGGCGCCCGAGCAAGTCGCCCCGCCCAAGGCGTGCAAGAAGAAAAAGAAGGGCTTGGGCGGACTGCTGCGGGCGGCGCGCAGTTCGGGTCTCGTCAGCGTTGTCGCGGGCAAGGCGGGCACGGGCGGTGCGCTTGTCAATTCGGCCGCGAACACCGCGATCGACGTCGCCGATGCCACCAATCGCATGGCTCCGCCGGCAGAAAAGCCGAAATGCTGAAGCCATCCAAGGCCCTGTTGATCGTAGGCGGTGTTCTGTTGCTGGCCGGGTGCAGCACGGCCAAGAACGATGACGCGAGCGAGCGATCGACGCTGAGCGCGAGCGGTGAACCGCTGCGCGCAGGCCTGTACCGCGTCGTCCAGACCGGCGACGTCGATCATCAAGACGAACGGTGTATCGGCGCGGCGGACGTCGCGGCGGGGCGTTTTGCCGTGCCGGGCACGATCGAGGACGGCTGGACGGTCGACACCAACCGCATGTCGGGCGGCATGATCGAGGTCGCGGCGCGGCATCCGTCGGGCAGCCGACTTAATATCGAGGGGACGTTCCAGAAGGAATCCTTCGATGTCGAAGGCACGATGGAAATGGAGCTGAATGGCGAAACGCACGTCATTCGTACGCGTCAGGTGGGGGAGTTCGTATCACCGGCCTGCCCCGCCGAGGCGGCCTGACGGAACGGGTATCGCGGCGATGCTGATAAGCCGGTACGGCCTTGTGGCCACCGCCGTTTCGTTTGCGCTGGTGCCGGCGAGTGCGATGGCGCGCGCGTGCGAAGACCCGCTCCAGTCAGCGGCAGAAGCAGTGTCGCAGCTGCCCGGCGACGTGCCGTATCAGGTACCGGACGAGCTTCAGGCGCTATATGACGAAGCATCGGAGCTGGCTGAAAGCGACCCCGAGGAATGCCTGGCGGTCGTGCGGCGGATGAATGCGTTGATGGCACGCCACAGCGGAGGCGGCGGCGCGGTGGTCCCCGTCGAGATCGAGGAACCGGCCGACGCGGGAGGCCCCGATGCGATCCTGGCGGATTTGCACCTCAACGACGCGGAACGGCTGCGTCGGCGGATCGAACGCGCGTCGGACGATGAGGGCGAGCAGTTGCAGGCGGTTGGCGACTATCGCGACGCCACGCGGCACTATGCGGGCGCGATGCGTGCTTTTGCGGTGTCGCGCCGGAGCGCCCCGGCGGATCTGGCCGAGATCGAGACCGCCGTCGCGGAGATCGACACGCTGACGAGGGAGTTCGAACAGATCGTCGTCGTGAATGCGCCCGACGATGTGATGCACGCCCGGCTGGAAGATGCGGTGCGCCGCGTGGTCGAGGCGCGTCGCGCGCTCGAACGCGCGTGGCAGCGCTATCACGCCCGTGAGGCCGCAAAAGCCGACGGTTACATCGCGCCACTGGGGTCTCCCGAATTTCAGCCGGCGCCGCTGGTCGATGATTTCATCGCACCGCTGGGCGATGCCGAAACGCGCGCGGCGCAGATCCGGCTACGCAATGCAGAACGCGCGCTGAAACAGGTTCGCAACAGCTGGGACCCACATGTTCACCGGACCGACTGGACATTTCTCGACATGCGCGAGGGGTACAAGCAGGCGTATAAGGACGAATATGCGGCGTTCGCCGACGAGTTGAAGGCCTTCGACGCGACGCTCGACGCCTATATGCCCGATCGCGTCGCGGACTTCACGCGCCGCCGCGTCGAATTGTCGGAACGGCACGAGCGGCGACTCGACGCGATTTTCGAGCGTTATGCCATTCGTTGAATTTCCGAGGGTTTCATGATGTCCCGTTTCCTGTTCGCCGTTGCCCTGCTGTTCGCCGCTCCAGCCGCCGTGCAGGCGCAGGCACCCGTGAAGGGCGCCGTCCAGGGGCAGGTTGCCGATGAGCAGGGGCGGCCGGTCGCCGATGCCGAAGTGACGGTGCGTTATCAGTCGAATCCCGGCGGGGTCAGCATCAGCCGGTCGGCGCGGACCGACCGGCAGGGGCGCTACCGGATCGACCTTCGCCAACTGCCGGGTGTATGGACCGCCCACGCAAAGGCGACGCTAACCATCGATGGATCGCGCATGACGGTCGACCTTGTTCCCGACAATAGCGCGCCCTTTGCCGGCAATGTCGGCGCGGTGCGCAATTTCCGGCTGCGTTTCGTCGAGCAGACGCCCGACGATGCCTATGGCGTCGGCGGGATGCTCGTCGTCCAATCGGCGGTCGGCGATTATACGCCGCTGGACGAGGTGACGGTGACGCTGCATCCCGCCGGCGGCGGCACGCCGGTCGAAAAGCGGCTGCGCAGCACGGGCGAGGGTTGGGTCGTCACAGGACTGCGCCCAGTATCCTATCGCGTCACCGCGAACCATCGCGGGCGGCCAATGCTCGTCAGTGCCGCGCTGACGCCGCAGCGCGACTATGACTGGCAAGCTTCGGTCGTTGGGCGTTTCGAACGGACAGGGCCGGGCATTTACCAGCTGCGGATCGAGGTGCGCAGCCGATGAAACGCGACGATCACTCGAGGGTGATCAGCATCAGGTCGCGGTCGCCGGCGATCAGTTCCGGGGTGACGATATCGCCGTCGGGGGCAATTGCGAACGGCGTACGTGGAGCCTGACGCAGCGCCGCAAGCCGGCGGCTCGCCCCGGCCCATGTCGTCAGCCATAGTTCGGCTGTGAGACCCGCTCCGCGCACATGCACAATGCCATCGGCGCGCGGCGCCCAACTTTCGACCGCTTCGACTTCGATGTTTGTCGGCAGCGGCCGGACGGAGCCCGATGCGGTATCGATTTCGACAATGCTGTTGATGCCCATCCGCCGCGCAAACAAGCGGTCGCCTGCCCGCTCGATGATGGCAATCCCCGCCGTGTTGCGCACCGGGGTGCTGCGCCCCGATCGCAGGTTGTGCCTGACCAGATGCCAGCCCGAACCGCTGACCGAGGTGAAGAAAAGTTGGTCGTGGTTTGGTGACCAGAGGGCGCGTCCCTTTGGTGCGCCGTCGCTGGTGATGCGGGTCAGCCCGGAGCCGTCGTGTCGCATGGAATAGACGTCGGTCTTGCCTTTAACGACAGCCAGAAAAAGAACCTGCTTGCCATCGGCGGACCAGCGCGGCGCGAAAACATAGCTAGCATTCATATCGGTCAGCCGGAGGAGTCGCCCGCCGGATTGGCGTACCCACAATTGGTTGGTGCCGTTGCGATCGGACGCGAAAACCGTCGCGCCATCGGCGCTGACATCTGGATCCCAATCGACGCCTTCGGGAGCGATGAGCGGCGTTGACGATCCGCCATCGCGACCGATCCGCGACAGCGATGCCTGTATTCTGCCCGTTTCGACCGCAATCGATCGCCCCTGCCGATCCGCCGACAACCGCCCGAGCGGCAGCATCCCCAATGTGACGCGGCGCGGTTCCGATCCGCGTACCGTGTCGATGGTCCAAAGGCCAAAGTCGCCGCCACGATTGCTGCTGAAAAACAGCGTGCGCTGGTCATTCGCCCAGGTGAAGCCCGTCGCTTTCCATCCGCCATCGGCCAGCGCTTTTGTCGCTCCGGTCCGTGTATCGAGCACATATATGGAATCGCTGCCGAGGGCAGCGGTGCGGCGAAACGCGATCCGGCGGCCATCGGACGACACCGTCGGAGCGCCGTCGCCGAGCATGTCGGCGGGTGGATTGGTCAGCGCGCGTGCGCGTCCGCTGGTAATGTCGACCGCGATGAGGCGTCGTGCGCGCGATCCCGCTGGCCGGTTCTCGATAACCAGCGCGTTCGGGGTTAGCCAGGCCAGCCCCGCATAGGCATCCGCGCAGCTGCTGACTATGCGTTCCGAACCGTTGGGCGGCGCCATGACGACGACGGAACATTCGCCTGCCGCATCTTCGCGCAGGAAGGCCAGGCGGGATCCGTCGGGACTCCAAGCAGGCGCATATTCATCGGCGTTGGGTGTTTGGGTCAGGCGTACCGGGGTGGCGTCGCCGACGCTGACGTTGCGCAGATAGATGTCGCGCGGTTCCCAGAAGCCTCGCCCGGCGGTGTAGGCCACCGCCAGCCCGTCGGGCGACATGGCGGGAAACATTTCGATGCCGGCTTCCTGTGTCAAGGGGCGTATGCCGCTGGCCGACCAGTGTTTCGGCGCACCGGATTGGAATGCCAGCACGCCCGCGACGCCGACTATCGCCACGACCGCGATCGAGGCAGCGGCCTTTGCGCGGAAGGAAATCCGCGGCCGCGCCGGTGGCGGTTCAGGTGTAGCGGCGGCAGTCTGTGGACTTTCCGGTACTAACAAGCGATAGCCAACGCGCGGGATCGTATCGACCGACACGCCTTCTTCGCCGGCGAGCGCCTTGCGAAGCTGGCTCACGCTGCGGTTGAGCGAATCGTCACCGACGATCCGGCCTTCCCAGCACAGTTCCAGCAGTTCTTCGCGGCTGACCACGCGCCCTTCGGCGCGATGGAGTGCGACAAGCACCTGCATCACGCGCGGCTCAAGCGTCATGACATCGTCGCCCCGGCGCATCTCCAGCGCCGCCGGAGTAACCTCCAGCGTTCGCAACCGAAATGGCAGTTCGATCGCAAGTTCGATCGGACGCGCCGGGATGGAAGACATCTCGTTCATTGCCGCCTGGACCATGCCGAAGGACAAATCGTCAATCGGACCCTGCGTAACGACTTCGTCGGCTGATGAATAGGTGTCGTTGGCCGCCACTATGCGCGGTGGAGCGCGCCGGCCGGAGCCAGACCAGTTCAAGACGCGGGCTTCGCCGGGGGCGATGCGGTGAAAGCTGAACCCACCGAAAGCGTGGCGTCGAATCCTTTGCGGGTGCTGCCCGGTGTGATTCCGCGCGGGCGGCTTTCGCTCTGGACCCGGATGGGCCGGGGACCGCATGTCTCCTCCGCTTCCGGCGTCTCGCGGCTGCAGGCCCAGATCGCACCGCCCTCGACATGAAAGGATATGGCGAGCGTTTTGTCGGCGGGCAGAAGCTGCGACATGGCAGGGAAGGGTGGGCCGAGCGACGTCCATTCGCTCTTCCCCGCATGACCGTTGCCGGTCAGCGCGAGCACCGGCGCGGTGGACCGTTCGCGTTTTGCCGCTAGCAGCAATTCCGCCATGCCCTTTTCGCGCGCCGCCGACGTTCCCGGTCTTTCGCTGGGGTGGTCGAACGCCACCACGGCTAGATCGCCGTGTGTGGCTTTCATCTTTCGCAGAGCCTCGATCAGACCGAAGATCGCCTGACTGGCGCGGCCATCGCGGATCATCCAGGCGGGGGAGGCCAGCAACGCGGCCTTTGCGCCGTCGTCGCCGTTGGAGGCGAGATAGGCGTCGAGCGCCGGTTGTTCGGCGGGCAGGAATTCCAGCCCGACGGTCAGCGGCGTGCCCGCCGCGGCGTAGGCGCACACAAGGTCGGCGAAGGCGGCGGGGATTTCGGCGGTGCCGTGCGCCTCGCCCATGATCACAAAGTCGGGGCGCTGGACATCGCCCAGCGCTTCGACACCCGGCAGAGGCGTGCAGGTTGCTTCGACAGGCTCATCGGATACGGGGGCGGCAATTGCCAAAAGCGATAAAAGGATCGTCTTCATTTCATATCTCCCGAGGCACGATCGCGACGCTTCAATAGTTCATTGTCAGCGACAGGCGGAAAGCGCGGCGGCTGGGGCGGTCGAGCAGTTCGGAGCGCGCCGCGACCCAGCTGTCGGCATTGAACAGGTTTGTCACGCGTGCGCGCAGTGCCACGTTGGCCTTGCCGATCTCGAATCCGTACCGCGCGCCGACATCGGCGGTGGTCAGCGACGGCGTACGCAATCCGCTCCGCGAGGAGACGCGCCTGCTCGACGAATGGTTGATCTGTCCGTCGAACGACAGACCTTTAATCCCGGCAACCGAGTAAGTAAGGCCGGTCATCGCCTGAAATTTCGGCAGGCCGACAGCCTCTTTCGACCACACGCCGGTCTCGACCGGATCGCCGCTGCGCCGGGCGTCGAGCCAGACCGCGCCCGATACGATGCGCAGCCGCGGGGTTATATTGCCTGTCAGCGACAATTCGGCGCCGCGGTGCTGAAGCTGGCCGAACAGCCCGAAGACATTGTTCGCATCGAAACCCGGCGCGGCCTTCTTGATCGAAAAGAGCGAGCCGATCAGCGTCAGCCCTTCGGACGGGCGCCCGCGAAAGCCAAGCTCCTGCTGGGTCGAAATCGCCGGGGGCAGAATGGCGTTGCGGTTGGCGGCATTGTCCGGCGCGGCGCCCGATTCTTCCAGCCCGCGCGTTGCGCTGGCGAATACCGTCCAGTCGCGGGTAAGCGCGAAGGCGACCGATGCGTCATACAGCCACGGGCTTTGCGTCTTGGCCTCGCGCGGGCGAGCCGGGGCGGCGATTTCGCGCTGATGCCACGTCTTCTGGAGGCCGGCCTTCAGCCGGAGCCGCCCGGCCATCAGTTCATAACCGATGGCGCCGCTATACTGGTCGATCGCGTCGAGAGTCGTCGGCAGTGGCGGTAGATCGGGTTCGGGCGACGGCGCGATGCCGCCATCAAGATTGAAAGCGCCAAGATCGACCGAAACGCCGGGGGCGAAGCGGTTGCGCGTCTGGCGGCTGCGCAGTTCCGCGTACAGCCGATGCCCCTCGGCCGGACGCCAGCCGCCGCCGAACGATGCCGACCAGGTCTGATTGTCACGCGGACGGTTCGAAAAGCCGACGGCGCGGCCGACGCCGTCTTCATCGATCAGCAATTGCGTGAAGTCGGCACGGTCGAGATCGAGGCGCGAATAGATGAGCGATCCTTTGATGTCGACGACGTCGGAAATCGGTGTCGATCCTAAAATGCCCAGGTTGAGATCGGCGCCGTCGTGATCGCTCCAACTCGTGACATAGCGGCGGGGATGTTTCATTTTGGGCGGGAGCGCCGCGCCCGTTGCGCTGACGCCGAAGAAGCCCTCAAGGTCGAAGATGTTGAGGGAGGCAAAGCCGGTCAGGCTGGTGCCCTCGGCAGGACGCCACTCGGTCACCGTGCCGAAGCGATAATATTTCGGGGACAGGCCCGACGAGCTTTTGCCAAGCAGCGTCTGCGTTCCGATCAGGCCGCCCAGGCGGCCGTCGGCGCTGGTCTGGGCCAGGCGAAGGTCGTAGGAGCGCCCGCCATATTCTCGGAGCATGACTTCAGCATGGACGGCGGACGCTTCGAAGGGCGAACGCAGCCGATATTCGACCACGCCAGACGGCGCGGCAAAGTCGGCGTCGAGCGCGTTATAACCGACCCGCGTGACCACGCCCGACAGGACTGTGTCGATAAGGCCGCCCGACTTCGCAAAATAGACATCGTCGATCCGGTAGTTGCCGGCATCCTGCAAATTGAATCCGCGCACCTGGGTTTCGTTGTAGAGTCCAATCTGTTCGACACCGATGCGGATGCCGAACGCGTCGGCGGCGCGCTCGACCGCGCGCTCGTCGGCTTCGTCCGCGGTCTGGGCGTGAACGGGAAAAGCGATCATGGCGGCGACAGCCGTCAGCGCGCGGCCTAGCGGCCACGGGGATAAATTGAACATCGTCTATGCCTTTGGTCTGAAATCCGAAAGTGCCGCAGCGGCTATCGAATCGGAGGCACGAGGGCGATGATGGCGGGCTGATGATGTCCCGATATTTTGACGATTATCGTAGAGCGGCCCCTTTTGGGATGGCGACGATCAGCTATCCATCGCCGCACGGTGAAGGAGTATCACGGTGCCTGTCGAGCCCGCGCGCCGGTCGATGGAGATCTGCTGGTATTCCGCGGACTGCATCCATCCTTGGAAAAGCTCCTCCGTTTCGAACTCGATCAGGATGGCTTTCTGCGCGCACCATTCGCCTTCGATGACTTTGGGATTGGTGTCAGCAACCAGAAGGCGGCCGTTGAAGGCTCGAAGAGTTGGCAAAAATGCGTCGCGGTAACGGTTGTACCGGATAGGGTCGGTTATCCTAATCTGAGCCAGCGCATAAACCGTCACGATCTTTCCTCCTGTCGCTTGTCGCCCGCCAGATCGCGGATGCATTGCTCGCGTATCGACCATAATCGCTGGACCGGCATGGAAATACGCTTCTGTTCAGCCCAGATCGCAAGCGCGCCGCGGTGAAGGGCCTGCTTTTGGTCAAGTTGATCGAGTGGCAGCCGTGCGAAGTCGGAATATTCGGGTAACGGATCACTCGGCGGCAAGCCGGTTAGGTCAAATATCTTTCCCTCAAACCCGATGAGGCAATGCGCCTCGCGAATAGACGCCAACCCGGCACGGGCGAGGGTTTCGGCAACGGCCGGATGGGTTTGTCCGCTCATGTCAAAGAAACAGACGAGCAACTGCAAGGGACATCCCTGTTCGTGGCTCAACGCGGCAAGGAAGGCGTGCTTGGTCGTGCAAGTCCCTCGCTGTTCGATCGGTACCAGGCGGTAATCGATAGGCCGACTGTTCCGCCCGTAAGGCAAGTCGGCAATCCAGCGCGCTGCATCATGGAAATTGCCGACATTCCCCAGCAGGCGGACAAGCGGTCCCAGCCTATCCAGCGCGAAATCCGGAAGCTCGTCAAACCGCGCTGACATCGTTTGCTGGTCCCGCCAATGGCTCACTGTTCGTCCGCCTTCGAATCCCACGCTGCCAGGGTGAGTGCCGACCCATGGGCGGCAATTTGGAGAGTTGGACCGCTGAAGCACGGATGGGAATAGGAAAGCTCATATACTCAAGAGGGACGGCACGCGCGCCTAAGCAATCGGGTGGACGACACCTGGCCGAATTCCACGACGAACTCATGAAATAGGATGTAATCGGCGCTCGAACACGTCGATGATGATCATGGTACCGCGACAGCACCGGCAGATTGGCGGAAGCATGCATTGCCTGTAGCCTCCTCGGTCGGTGGAGGAGCGACGTTGAGCAGGCGGCCGACTGTGTCATCTTGCCGAAAAAACGAGCCTACGGCCATCGTTCAGCGCACACAGCCGGGTGAGGAACAGGCAAGTATCGCACCACAGCCAGATTATGCCTAGCGCCAAGATGCTGATCATTGCAGCGCGGCGTGCTTTGACCAGCACAGCCAGGTTTCGTGAACGAAGCCAGCCAGAGCAAAGCTGTGGCGAGGCTGACGAAGCGAAGGCGCGACCGTTTGCTCTTGTCGTACTGGATGGCGACTCTGTGTCAATTTATGAGTTTATTGAACAGCCGCTCGAAATTGCCGCTTGTCGAGAATGTGTTACGAAAACTTCGTGAGATCTGAAGTGATTGATTTCAATAAGACAGAGAGATAATGTCACCCGAATGGCAGAATTCTGCCGTTTTCGCTGCGAGGCGAGAAGTTGATTCGAGTAATCATAATCCGCGTGTCGGGGGTTCGAGTCCCTCCTCCGCTACCAGAAAAATCCCAGCTTTTATGAGGGTTTCAGGGCAAAAATCGCCTTGGAACATTGCCGAAACGGCGTTGCGCTTTGTTGCGCCGTTTTCCGGGCTTTTGTTCCCCTTACGGGCCAGTCCGTGCAACACGAATGCGGGCTTTGTCGCGCTCGGCATCGGCCTGTTCAATTCGATCATGTTCCCGGTCATCTCACCCTGACGCTCGAACGCTCGAACGCTCGAACGCTCGACCGCGCGCGCCGAAGCGACGTCGGGTCCTCCTTTGCACCGCCATCGTCGGGCGGCGCGGCCATCCCCTATCTTGGCGGCTTGCTATCGGACGCCATGGGTTATGGCCTTGCTTTCATCCTCCCCGCCGCGTGCTATGCGGCGCTCTGCCTCTTTGCTATCGCTGCACAGCGCACGCCAGCCCGCCAAGCCAGTGCAGGCGCAACCGTCCACTGATGCGGCCAGTAGCGCTTTCGCCGCCGACGCAGCCCCCGTGCGACTTTGGAGATCCTAATGACCCGTTCGACCTTTCTCCTGCTTGGCGTATCGGCGCTGGCTGCCACGGTGGTGGCGTGCGGCGACGCGAAGATGCCTGGCGATACGCAGGCCACGACCGCGACACCGCGCACGTGCCCGGCGATCGCGGACACACCGGTGCAACTTGCCGGCGGCACCTTCGAAATGGGCGAGGACGACGTCTATGCTGAGGAAGGCCCGGTGCGGAAGACGACGGTCGCGGGCTTCTGGATCGATCCGCACGAGGTTACCAATCGCCAGTTCGCCGCGTTCGTGAAGGCGACCGGCTATGTCACCGTCGCCGAAAAACCCGTCGATCCGAAGCAGTTTCAGGTGCCCGTCGAGCAAATTCCGGCCGATATGCTGAAGGCCGGGTCGGCGGTGTTCACCCCGCCCGATTTTCCGTCGAACAACTATGCCGACTGGTGGAAATATGTTCCGGGGGCGAACTGGAAAAAGCCCTACGGTCCGACCGGTGCGGACCAGGTCGCCAACGAACCCGTCGTGCACTTGGCGTGGGACGATATGGTCGCTTATGCCAAATGGGCGGGCGGGCGCATTCCGACCGAGGCCGAATGGGAATATGCGGCGAGCGCCGGGCAGCGGTCGAAAAACGTCCAGCCTGAAGAAGCGAACAGCTGGCAGGGCGCCTTCCCGAACTACAATGCCGAATCCGACGGCTTCAAGGGCGTGTCGCCGGTCGGTTGCTACCAGCCGAACGCCAACGGCCTCTACGACATGGTTGGCAATGTGTGGGAGGTGACGTCGGACTTCTTCAAACCGGGCCATAACCCCTACGACAAGGATAATCCGAAGGGGCCGAGCGAAAACCACGCCTATGATCCGCTCAACCCGGGGATGCCGTCGCGCACCGTCAAGGGCGGCAGCTATCTTTGCGCGCCCAATTATTGCCAGCGCTATCGCCCGGCCTCGCGGCAGGGGCGCGATCCGGGGCTTGGCACGAGCAACGTCGGCTTCCGCCTCGTCTACGATCAGGCACCGAAGGCGTGAGGCTCAACCGTCGCGACTTCATCGGCAGCGCCGCTGGCGCCGCGCTCGTTACAACGATGGCGCGCGCGGCCGAAACCGAGACGCTCGACGCGATCGCACGGCGGCGCGGGTTGCGCTTCGGAACGGCTGCATCGTTCGACCAGCTTCGCCGTGCCGACAGTCGCGCCCTGATCGCGCGCGAATGAGGATCGCGCTCTCGGCTCCCGTTACGGGTGCGACGCAGTTTACGGCGTATACGTCAGTATCGAACATGATGAAGCCGTTGGGATCCTTGCTTGCAGGCGCGGCTTTCGGTTCTGAAATGACGACGGAGCTATTCTGGGGCGCCATTGTGCTCATATGTTTGTTTTCTGTATTCGTAATAAAAATTTCCAAAAATCCGAGAGTTAATATGCGGGGGCGGTTCAACCTTTTCTTGTAAAAGCCTGATTAAATTCTACCTTCAACGTTATCCATACTATCGTTGCAACCGATTGTTTGTAGCAGAAGCCACGCCGACCACTCTCAACAAGACCTTCGGTATCTCGCGGCTATTGGTCAAACTTACACAGACTCGGCTCGTCTGGTCATGAAAACGCGGCTATTTTGGCCAATATTTGCGGAGGAAAGGGGGTTCCGCCACGGCGGAAATCGCGCCGGACGGAAGGCGCAAGGGCGCAGCGAAAAACCTCTCGCTCATGATGCCGGCGCCATCGGCTCGCCGGTCAATTCGGCGCTTGTGACGCCCTCGTCGCAATTCTCCCTATCGCCGCACTCGCTGTAGCTCTTGCAGATCGCTGCCACGCGGACGTGCAACCGTTCCGACAAACTCTCGCCTTTGGGCATATCGGGTCGGTCGAAGATGACGCGCCGCATTCCGGGTTCGACTGCCTCCCACGCCGCGCGCAATAGCCGCGTTGCGGGGGCGAGTTCCGCCACGCTGGGCCGGCTGGCCGCAGTCTCGCCCGACTCGATATATTTAAGATCGAGCAGAAGGCCCTCAACCTCTTCAAGGCTCGACAGGAAAGCTGTCATATGCCGAGCCAGATTCTGATGCGCGGCAAATTCCTCGGCCAGCGCGACGCCGAGAAATTCGGTGTGATGACCACCTCGCGGCCACCAGATTGCGCCTTCCTCAAACTGTCCCGCCATCGGCGCGAGATCAAGCGGCCGGTTCATGCGCGGCAGCAGTCGGCCGAGGCGAACGATATTCGCTTGCGCCTCATCGTGCAGGGGAGCGAGGGCTTCGCCCAGTCTGCGGGCGCTTCGGCGGCGGCCTGGCTCGCCGCCCGCTCCAACGCGACGAGGAACGCGCCGAAATGGCGGTCGAAATCCTCGAAGCTGTCCTCGACATATTGCGCGGCGGGCGGTTCGCCTGCCCATGCCTCCTGATCGGGATAACAGGCGGGAAACTCCTCGCGTTCATAGGCAGCAAGGTCGACGTCGGTGCAGGCGCCGAGCAGAAGAGCCGCGGGAGCCAGAACCACGGCAGCGAGGGTCTTCCCGATCATCCCGCGGTTTCCTCGTACATTGCCACCACTTGTCGTCGAAGGCGGCTGGCAAGGCCCGTGTGCCAGCCATCATCGAAAATGCGCAATGCCGGCTGCCGAAAATCGGCTTCATAAGCTTCGGCGAGCGCGCCGTCCGCGAGGATGCGCAGCGCGCCGATATCGGTCTCGGGCGCTGCTTGCGAGGGCATTGGTACGGCCAGCATCGCGCATGCGAAGAGGGCGGTCGCGGCCAATTTCGCCCCTGCAACCACACGCGGCCGAAGCGACATCCTATTTTTCATAGGTGTATATCGTCCGGCAAACCCAAGCCCGCTTGCCGCTTTCGCCGGTCGTGCGGCAGCTTCGCATGCCGCGATCGACCACCTTGCCGCCTTCGGCCTCGGCGCGCCGGTCGCCGCGCAGATACAGATAGTTGGCGGCAACGAACTCGGTATCGCCAAAGCCCTCGGCGTCGAACAGAAAGCGGCTCGCGGCGGCCGGTTCGGGCCCATGGGACTCGTCGCTGTCCTGTCCGCGCGGAACCAGATATTTGGCCGACACCCAGCCGGTCAGGCATGGCCCCTCATAGGGGCGGACGCTTCCGACATTTTCTTCGGCGCGACACTTGTCGTCGGCCGGCAAATAGCCATTAGCCTGATAAACGATGCCGATCCAGCTGCCGCTGTCGTTCTGGTCGCAGATATAGACGGGCGCATCGTCCTTCAGCTTGTCGATGCGCTGGGCCTTGACCGTGGGGCCTTCGCGCACGGCAAGGAAGTCGTCGGCACCGCCGGGCAGGTTCGCGACCGATCCGATACCGCGGCACGCATCGGCGTGGGGGCCGCCGGTGCCAACGCGAACGGGACGCCGCAGCGAGGCAGGGACCTTCGCCGGCGCCGGTTCCAAATCCCCCTTTTTCGCCGAAACGCCGGTCGCCGCCGGCGGCTCACGCGGCGGCGCGGCATTTTGCTGTCCGAACAGGTACATGACCGCACCGACGAGCAGTATGATCACCGCGACCAAACCCCCAATTGTCTTGTTCATATGCCTTCACCCCCGATCAGATGCCGAACTCGGGACCGCAGCCATGGCCAGCCGGGCGGCCGCCGCGCTCGTGCCATCGGCGCTCCGCCGCAGCATCATCGCCGCACCCTCACGGATAGCCCGAACCTTGATAGGTCGGGTGCGCAATGCAGCGGCGGCCGTCGAGCGTTGCGTCATAGGTGTAAGCGCCTGCCAGTGATGGCGGACGCCCGTCCGAATACCAGGTGGCGTTGAAGCCGCGCCCGCCATTGGCCCAATGCGGGCAGCGGTAGGCGCTTGAATGGCGGCGGTCGCGGGGATGCCCGTGGCGATATCGCTCGTGCCTCCCGCCATCATGCTCCAGCCGTCGGAGCGCCGCCCGCTTCGCCTCCAGGCACACGCGATCATGTCCGGCGAAACGCCCGTCGCGATAGACCGAGCATTGCTCGTAATCGCCGTCGGAGAGCGACTGGGCGGACGCCGGCATTGCGGACAGCGCCGCAAGGCACAGCATAAGGGTCGCGACGCGTGCGGGCGTCATTTTTTGTGCCGCTCGACATAAACCGGCAACTTGCAGTCCCAGTGCTGGTTCACGCCCGGCGGCGGGGTGTAGATGCACTCGCCGAAACTGATGCTCTTCACCGTATAGTGATTGTAGAGGTTCTTGGCATATTTGATGGCGTTCTCGCGCGCGGCGGACTTTGTCGGCCCGGTCTGAAGTACATATTCCGTGGTGCGCTGGGCCCAAGCGGTAACCGGCAAGCCGGTCAGACATGCTGCCAAAACTGCGATCGTGACCTTGTTCATAATGATTGCCTTTCCTTCGGTGTGAAACTGTCCGAGCCAAGACTTGGTAGTCACCCGGCACTGCGAACGACGACCGCGCCGCTAACCACGGCGCGGCTCGTAATAGATGTTGACGGAGCAGAGGTAGCGGCCTTCCCTGCGGTTCCGCTCGGTGCATTCTCCGCACTGTCCGAAACCCAGAACCTTCACGTCGCGATAGACGCGAAGCCCGCTGGCCGTGGCGCGGTAGCAGGCCTGTTCGTGCGTATCGCCATAGCCGTGAACCTTCTTCACTTCCTCGGCGGCGATCGCTTGAGCCGCGAATGCAGCGCTGAGCGCGCCGAGCGAAAAGAAAATGCGTTTCATGGCAGATCTCCCTCTTTGCAAAAGCGGCGTTTCAACTCCTCGGCCCTCGTCCGCCGCCACGTCCCTCATTGCGAACCCGAGCGCACCAGAACCTCGTAGGTCAGTCGGCAACGGTAACCGGCGGTCGGCCCATCGCCCTTCGACGCAATCGGAACACAGACACAGCGGCCGATGTTCAGCCCGAGATATTTGCGCGCCTCGGCGGCCGCGCGCACGCGCGCGGCGGCGCAGCCCCCCGCTTCGTCGCGCCCTTGTGCATCGACCGCCCGCATCGTCCAGCGCGCGTCCCGCGCGGCGCCGGGATCGGACCAGAGTGCGAGCGGGGCCGAGGCGATCATGACATAGGCAATGCGCGCAGACATCAGCGCGATGATGTCCCCCAGCCGTCGCGTCGCGCGGCATTGGCTTGTTCGATGGAACGCATCAGCCCGTCGTATCTCGACCGCCGAACCATGCCATTGAAGGACGCCCGGCACTGATATTCCTTCATGCGGCCGCTACCGCCGGGCCTCGGCCTCGAGGTACAGGAACAACTTCCCGCTTCGAAAGAGCGCATATCCGCAGGCGACGGATTGCGTGTCGCGATGAGGCACGCTTCCCGTTCGCTGATCGCCCAATAGGATATGCTCGACCCCGAAATAGGGACCATCGGGTCCGATTGCGCCGATGCCGCCCCGGCGCCGACTACGATAGCGGCGGCCGCGGCCACGGCGCTCATCCTGATCAGCTTCATTCAGCATCTCCCCTCGCACTGCGCTCCCCCGCGCCACGAAGAAAATGCTGATGCCTGCCGCGCCAGAAATCTTTGCTTCGCCCCTGAAAAAAGTTGAAACTTGTTTCCGGCAGATTCTGAAAATTTTGAATTACATGCTTTTTCAGCTGGTTGATGGAAATCAACGCATTGCGTTCACATCCGCCCCGGCGAGGCTTTTCGCCTCCGCCAATGCCGGATAGGTCGGCGGAAGCTTGTCGGCAGCGTCCAGCGCCGACAAGCAGGCGCGTCCGGCCTGCCGCGCGGCGGCTGCGTCACGGCGCGCCAGCGCGATTCGGCCGGCAAGGCAATCCAGCCGCGCGCGCCAAGGGTGGTCGGGCATGAAGCCGCCCCGGTCCATCGCCATGTGCGCACGGCGCCGTTCATCTTCCGCCTCGTCGGTCTTGCCGAGCGCGGCGAGCGCACGCGCCCATCGCATGTGGAAATAAGCCGCCTTGGCGTCGCGGCCATAGAGCACCCGCGCACCGATCCGCCGGGCTTCGCGGAGCAAGGCCTCGGCCTGCTCGACCCCGCCGGTCTGCGCCTCGGCCAATGCCAATTCGCCCATGACATAAAGCGTCCAGAAATGATCCGAACCCAGCGTCTCGCGATAACGTGTCAGCATCGGGCGCAGGATCGCGCGCGCCTGATCGGGCTCCCCGCGCCACAGATGGGCGATGGCCCGGCTGTAGGCGGGCGATAGCGATTCGGGATGGTTGCTTCCCAGCGTTGCATTGAAAATCGCCTCCGCGCTGGATAAATGCCGGTCCGCTTTCGCAAAATCTCCGCTTGCCACCAGGAAATCGCCATAGTCGGCATAGGCCCAGGCCGTCAGTGGATGACGGTCGCCCCATGTCGCCTGACGGATGGTCAAATGCCGCCGGTATGCGCCATCGGCCAGTTCAAAGCGTGCGAGTTTTCGCAGCGACAGCGCCTGAAACCATTCCGCATCGGCACGCTCGGCGGGAGACAAGCCCGCGGAATCGGTCAGCACTCCGGCAAGCGCCGTGGCGGCTTCGTCATATTGGCCAACCTCGAACTGCAATTTGGCGCGCACGATCTGCGCCGCGCCAAGCAGCGGCGAGCCCGCCGAGCGGGCAACCTGTTCGGCGCGCAGGCAGATTCGGTCCGCCCGGCGCGTTTCGCCGGCGAGGCGCAGATTCTGGCACAAGGCGATATCGACCGGGATATTCTGCCGCGCATATCCTCCGTGCAGGCGGGTGTTGAGCGCTTGGGCGCGATCGAAATGGCTGACCGCCTTTTCATATTCGCCCCATCCCGAAAAGGCTTGCCCGACCATGCGGTGCAGGACGGCGCGTGTCGCCGGATCGTCGCGCAGCCGGTCGTCCATCGTGGCGGCCGTCCGCTCCACCACCTGCCGCAGCGACCGGTCCTGCTGCGTGGACGCATAGGGATCGGCTTCGGCCAAAAGGTCGGAAGAGAGGAAGGTCAGCAGCGCCTCGACCTCGCGCTCGCGCTCGGCAGCCTGCTGTTGCGCCGTGGACGCCCACCACAGCGCCGCTCCAGCCACGACGAGGCTCAAGCCGAGCGACAGGACGCCCGCCGTCGTCAGCGCCCGCTGACGACTTTCGAACAACCGGGCCCGGAGGCGCGTGGCGATGCCGGCGCCATGTCCCGCCTCGGGAGGCGGACCATGGAGGCGTTCTACCGGTCCGGTCAGCCGGTATCCGCTACCATAGATCGCCTCTATCCGTCGGCCGTCCTCGCCCAGCGCCTGGCGCAAGCGTCCGATTGCCTTGGCGAGCGAATTTTCATGCACGAGCCGCCCCGGCCAGCCGATTTCGAGCAATTCATCCTTGCCGAGAGGTTCATCGATGCGACGCAATAGTGCCGCAAGTAAAGCGGCGCAGCTGCGATCGATCTCGGTCGCCTGCCCGTCGATCGCCAGCTTGCCGCCTGCTTCAGCGAACATGACGCGACCAAAGCGCCACCGACAGGATTCGCTGTCTTCTGCCCCCATGGGCCTTTCATAGCCCCAAATCGCAAACGCACAATGAAGCTTCCCGGCTAGCAGTCAGTTTTACCTTGAAGGAAGGGAGGGTAGTAAAACTGCATCGTAGAATGTTTCAAATCGCAATCTCCAGCGAGCTGGAACAATGATGTGCCAACGGCAACTTGTCGGGGCCCCGTCTTCGCGGGCATGACGAAGTAAGAAATGGAATGATAGTCACCGGCCGATTCTCGCCGCGGCCGCCGGCGACCGCGAACGTCCGCTTCCCGAGTTTCTTCACCCGACAGCCGCCCGTCTCCAACCGGCCAGCGTCCGCGTTACAGTTTTGCGTCAATGGGGTACGGCCCCAAGCTCGAACCCGGTCTTGTCGTGCAGCGCAAATTTGTCGACGATGTCGGCGCTCGCGCGATTGTAGCCAATGACTTCAACTGTGCGCCCTTCACGCCGCAGGCGGGCGATGATCTTATCGAGCGCGCCGACCCCAGAGATGTCCCAGAAATGGGCTGCGGACACATCGATCAGGATTTTGGATGCGCTTTCGTCGTCTTGAAAGCTCCGCGTGAAGCGGTCGACCGACGCGAAGAAGATTTGGCCCGTCACGAAGTAGGTCGCGCTGTTTGCGTGGGGGCCGATCTCGCGCCGCACCTCGAACATCCGCTGCACCTTCGCGGCGAAGAAGATGCCCGATAGCAATACACCCGCGAGCACACCGAGCGAGAGGTCGTGCGTTACCACGACAACGACAACGGTCGTAACCATGACGATCGAAGAGGTCGGAGGATGACGGCGAAGATTGGCGATCGAGTTCCAGCTGAAGGTGCCGATCGACACCATGATCATGACGGCGACCAGCGCCGGCATTGGCATGCGGCCGACATAGGGACCGAGAACCGCGAGCAGGACGAGCAGCGTCGAGCCGGCGGTGAAGGTAGAAAGGCGCGTGCGTCCGCCCGACGTAACATTGATGACCGACTGACCGATCATCGCGCAACCGCCCATTCCGCCGACGAAGGCGGCGGCGATGTTGGCAGTACCTTGCCCGGCGCACTCGCGACGCTTGTCGCTGTCGCTGTGCGTCATGTCGTCGACGATCTGCGCGGTGAGAAGCGATTCCAGAAGGCCGACCGCAGCCATCGTCAGCGAATAGGGAAGGATGATCTGCAGCGTTTCCAGCGTGAGCGGGACGTCGGGCAGGACGATGCTCGGGAGGCCCTCGGGCAGCCTGCCCATGTCGCCGACGGTGTTCACCGGCAGTCCGAAGCCGATGCTGATCACCGACAGGATGAGAATGGCGACGAGCGGTGAAGGGACGGCCTTCGTCAGGCGAGGTAGCAGGTAGATGATCGCGAGACCGCCGACGACCATTGCATAAGCCTCCCACGTCACATTGGTGAGCTGCGGCAGCTGCGCCATGAAGATCAGGATAGCGAGCGCGTTAACGAAACCCGTAATCACCGAGCGTGACACGAACTGCATGACGAGGTCGAGCCGCAGCAGCCCCGCGACGATCTGGATGACTCCCATCAGGATCGTTGCGGCGAAGAGGTATTCGACGCCATGTTCCTTGACGAGAGGGATGACGAGGACGGCGACTGCGGCGGTTGCCGCCGAGATCATGCCCGGACGGCCTCCGGTGAAAGAGATGACGATCGCGATCGCGATCGAAGCGTAGAGGCCGACGCGCGGATCTACACCGGCGATGATGGAGAAGCCGATTGCCTCTGGGATGAGTGCCAGCGCGACGACGATGCCGGCAAGAATATCGGCGCGCGCGGTGGCGCCGCCGGCGAACCATTGCTGGCGGTAAGCGGTAAGTCCGTTGAACATGAAGAGCTCACATCAAGACACACGGCGCCCAGAGTGACGCATTCACTTTATCATGTGCGATGTTGTCCGGCGGATCGGCGGCCGGAATAGCCACCCGGAGTTGCACCGGGTCCTTGCGAATGGCGGCCCTCTATCCTGAGGCCTGCGTGTATTGCAAGTGTGCGCTTACACCGCTGTTTCGAAGTCGCTCGTGGAAACTCGCCGTTTCCAGACGTCGCTTGAGTTCGCTGTGGATCGAAATCAGCGAAAGCCCGCTTTCGTCGAACACGCTCCAAAAGCTGCCTGCCCACTTCCGGCCATTGACGCGGATCAATGACTAACGTCGCAGCGCGTTCCAATCTCGCACCATTGAAGGGAGATTATACGATGCGTAACATTCTGGTTCAGGCTGACAATGACGCAGGCATGGCGACCCGGATCGAAAGCGCGCTGGCGATCGCCCGCCGCTTCGGGGCGCATCTCAGCCTTCTGATCAGCTCGCCCTATCAGCAATTCATCGCTTCAGATCCTTTCGGAGGACTTTATCTCGTGAAGGAACAGCTGGCGCAGGCGCAGGTGGCCGACGCCGAGCTGGAGAAACGGCTGAGCGCCGAACTCGAGCGCGAGGATGTGCCATGGGACGTCGCGGTGGCCGACGGCGATGCCCTGTCGACCCTGTCGCTGGCCGCAACGCTGTCCGACCTTGCGATCGTGTCGCTCGGCGCCTGTGATCGCCGCGGCCATCGAGGCCCGACGATCGCCGCCGATCTGGCGCTCACGGTGCCGGTCCCGGTCCTTGCGCTGCCGCCCGAAGCGGCGCCGTTCTATCTCGACGCACCGGTTATGGTGGCGTGGAACGGCAGCCCGCAGGCGGCCAATGCCTTGCGCGCCGGCGTGTCGCTGATGGGCGATGCCGCGAACGTCACGCTCGTCGCGGTCGGCGATGACGAGGGCCGTGTCCCCGCAGAAGACGCGCTTCGCTATATGTCACGCTACGGCGTGCATGCTGAACTTCGGCGCGAGCCCAGGGGCGCCCACACCGCCGAGGAGGTGCTCGAACGCCTCGCGGCCGAGATCCGGCCCGGCCTGATCGTCATGGGGGCGTTCGGCCGGCCGCGGCTGCGCGAAACCTTGTTCGGCGGCGTGACGCGCTACCTGCTCGAAGCCGCGCCAGCGCCCTTGCTGCTCGCGCACTAGCGCTTCGGCGCGCTTTCCAAACCGGCCGCCTTATTGTACGGCGGACCCGTGACCGATTGCGCAACCTGTGTTGTCCGAAACCGCGCAATTTGCGCGAGCCTCGACGCGGCGGAGCTCGCCGCGCTGGGCAAGATGGGCCGCCGGCAAAAGGTCCGCGCCGGGCAGACCCTCCTTTGGGAAGGCGACGGTGCGCCCGTGGTCGCGAATGTGCTCGAAGGCGTGCTGAAGCTCGTCGTGTCGACCGCCGACGGGCGCGAGCAGATCGTCGGCGTCGTCTTTCCCTCCGATTTCATCGGCCGCCCCTTCGGCAAGGAAAGCCCGTACAGCGTCACCGCGATGACCGACGCCGAGGTGTGCATCTTCAACCGCAATAATTTCGACGAATTTGCGAGCTCGCACCCCGATCTCCAGCAGAAATTGCTCCGCCGCACCCTCGACGAACTCGACCGTGCGCGCCACTGGATGATGCTGCTCGGGCGCAAATCCGCGTCGGAAAAGGTGGCATCCTTCCTGCTCGAAATGTCCGAACGCCTGTCGGGGCAGGGGTGCCAGTCGGGCGCGCGCAACGGATTCGAACTGCCCTTCGGTCGCCAGCAGATCGCCGATATCCTGGGCCTGACGATCGAAACGACGAGCCGACAGCTTACGCGGATGCGCGCCGACGGCGTCGTCGATCTGCCCTCGCGCCGCGAGATCGTGATCAACGACCGTGCGGCGATGGAGGTCATGGCGGGATAGGGCCTCCGCTCAGAAGCGGAAGGCGACCCCGGTGCTGATCACCCACGGATCGAGCTTGTGCCGCGTTTTCAGCACTTCGGTGCCGCCGGCATACCAGGTCGCGGTCGGACGCAGGAAATAGCGTTTGGCGTCGATCGACAGCGCCAGCCCCTTGCCGCCCAGCGGAATGTCGATTCCGGCCTGCAACGCGGCGCCGAGCTTGTCGCCCATCTTTTGCCGCGTCGCGCCCAGCGCGCGCGTCGTCGCGCCCGGCTTTTCGTCGATAAAGATGAAATAGCTGGGGCCGGCGCCGACATAGGGCCGGACGCCGCCGTCCTTGCCGAAATGATATTTGAGCGTCAGCGTCGCGGGCACGATCTTCGCGTTGGACACCAGCGTCGCGCCATCCAGCGCGCCGCGCCCGTCCACATCATGCTGCGTCACCCCGGCGATGGTTTCGAGCGAGATGGCGTCGGAGACGAAATATTCGATCGCGACCGTCGGCGTGACATTGTCGTCGGCCTTGGTCTGCGTGCCCGCGGGCAGGCCGATCAGGTCGGTCTTGACGTCGCTGATCTTGCCGTCGGGGGCGACATAGGTCGCGAGCAGCTTGAACTGGACGTCGCCCGCCTTGGCAAAAGCCTGGCCGGGAAGCGCAAGCGCGGCGGCGAGCGCGATGAGCGGGAGCGTTCTGGTCGTCATGGATGATCCTCCTGTTTGGACGGCGCATCCCTGCGTCGGGTCCGGCTGCCGCGCATTGATGCGGCGCAACAAGTTCGTTGATCCCGATCAATGTTTTGGCCCGAGCCCGCGTCCATGGCTGCGGTGAAGCGCGCGGCAGCAAAGCCGCGCCAAGCAGGGACAGAGATATGGACGGTCTGGTAACAAGGGCGGGGGGCTGGTTGGGATTGACCCTGCTTGCCTTCGTGGCGGCGGCGCTGGCGGTCGATGCGCCGTTTGCGGTGCATATGGTGATCGTCGCTCTCGCGTGCCTCGCGATGCTGTGGGCCACCGTCACGCGCGCCGACTATGGCGCGATTGCGCGCGGGATTTTGAAGATGCCCGCCGACCAGGGCGTCTACGACGACGATCCGGTGCGCTGGGGCGTCGTCGCGACCCTGTTCTGGGGGATCGCGGGGATGGCGGCGGGGCTGTTCATCGCGCTCCAGCTCGCCTTCCCGGCGCTCAACCTCAATCTCGAATATACGACGTTCGGGCGCCTCAGGCCTCTCCACACCTCGGCGGTGATCTTCGCCTTCGGCGGCAATGCGCTGATCGCGACGAGCTTTTACGTCGTCCAGCGCACCTGCCGCGCGCGGCTGGCTTTCCCGGCGCTCGCGCGGTTCGTGTTCTGGGGATATCAGCTGTTCATCGTGCTCGCCGCGACGGGCTATCTGATGGGCGTCACCGCGGCGAAGGAATATGCCGAGCCCGAATGGTATGTCGACCTGTGGCTGACGATCGTCTGGGTCGCCTATCTCGCGGTCTTCGTCGGCACGATCGTCAAGCGCCGCGAACCGCATATCTATGTCGCCAACTGGTTTTACCTGAGCTTCATCGTCACCATCGCGATGCTCCACATCGTCAACAATCTGTCGATGCCGGCGAGCCTGCTGGGATCCAAAAGCTATGCCGCCTTCGCCGGGGTGCAGGATGCGCTGACGCAGTGGTGGTACGGCCATAATGCGGTCGGTTTCTTCCTGACCGCGGGCTTCCTCGCGATGATGTATTATTTCGTGCCGAAGCAGGCCGAACGGCCGGTCTATTCCTATCGCCTTTCGATCATCCACTTCTGGTCGCTGATCTTCCTCTACATCTGGGCGGGGCCGCACCACCTTCATTACACCGCGCTGCCCGACTGGGCGCAGACGCTGGGCATGGTCTTTTCGGTCATCCTGTGGATGCCGAGCTGGGGCGGCATGATCAACGGGCTGATGACGCTGAACGGCGCGTGGGACAAGATCCGCACCGACCCGATCATCCGCATGATGGTGATGGCGCTCGCCTTTTACGGCATGAGCACCTTCGAAGGCCCGATGATGTCGATCAAATGGGTCAACTCGATGTCGCACTACACCGACTGGACGATCGGCCATGTGCACAGCGGCGCGCTCGGCTGGAACGGCATGATCACCTTTGCCTGCGTCTATTATCTCGTGCCGCGCCTGTGGGGCCGTCCGCGCCTTTACAGCCTGCGCATGGTCAACTGGCACTTCTGGCTCGCGACCGTCGGGATCGTTTTCTACGCCGCGTCGATGTGGGTCGCGGGCATCATGCAGGGACTGATGTGGCGCGAATATGGCGCCGACGGCTACCTCGTCTACAGCTTTGCCGAAAGCGTCGCGGCGATGCACCCGATGTACCTGATCCGCGCCGCGGGCGGGGCGATGTATCTTGCCGGCTTCTTGATCATGATCGCCAACGTCTGGGCGACGATCGGCGGGAAGATTCGCGCCGAAAAGCCGATGACCGAAACCCCGTACAGCGCCGCGGCGGACCGCCCGCTTGTGCCCGTTCCCGCCGAATAAGGAGCCTGCGACCATGGCCACCAAACCCGCCGAAAAGGGCTTCAGCCACAAGAAGGTCGAACGCAATGTGACGCTGCTCGGCGCGCTCGCGCTGCTCACCGTGACCATCGGCGGCATCGTCGAGATCGCGCCGCTGTTCTGGATCGACAACACGGTCGAAAAGGTGGAGGGAATGCGGCCCTATACCCCGCTCGAGCTCGCCGGCCGCAACATCTATATGCGCGAGGGCTGCTACACCTGCCACAGCCAGATGATCCGTCCGTTCCGCGACGAGGTCGAACGTTACGGCCATTACAGCCTCGCGGCCGAGAGCATGTACGATCATCCGTTCCAATGGGGGTCGAAGCGTACCGGACCCGACCTTGCGCGCGTCGGCGGGCGCTATTCGGACGAATGGCATAAGGCGCATCTGATCGACCCGCGCAGCGTCGTGCCCGAATCGATCATGCCGCCTTATGCTTTCCTGGCGGAGCGCGACCTCGACACCGGCGACATGGCGAACCACCTGACCGCGCTCTATCGCGTCGGCGTGCCCTATACGACGGCTGATATCGAAAAGGCGAACGACGACATCCGGGCGCAGGCCGATCCCGAAACCGGGGCGGGCGACCTCCAGAAACGCTATCCCAAGGCACAGGCGCGCGACTTCGACGGCGATCCGTCGCGCGTGACCGAAATGGACGCGCTGGTCGCCTATCTCCAGATGCTCGGTACGCTGGTCGATGTCGAAAAGGCGGCGCCGCAGGAACGGTCGGGCGAAACGGAGGCGGCGCGATGAGCTACGACGCGCTGCGCCATTTCGCCGACAGTTGGGGCCTGCTCGCCATGGCGCTGCTGTTCCTCACCCTCATCGCCTGGCCGTTCCGCAAGGGCGCCCGCGCGCGCAACGAAAAGGCCGCGAACATGATCTTCAAGGACGACGAGCATGGCTGAGCACAAGCGCATCGACGAAGCCACCGGGACGACCACGGTCGGTCACGAATGGGACGGTATCGAGGAACTCGACACGCCGATGCCGCGCTGGTGGCTATGGACCTTTTACGCGACGATTGTCTGGGGGCTCGCCTATGTGATCCTCTATCCGGCCTGGCCGATGGTCGACAGCGCGACAAAGGGCGTGCTCGGCTGGTCGAGCCGCGGCGACCTCGAAAAGGAAATGGCGGCCGATGCGAAACGTCGCGCGCCGACGGTGAGTGCGATTGCCGCGACCGCGATCGCCGATCTGCCTGCGAAGCCGGAACTGATGCAGGCGGCGGTGCAGGGCGGCGGCGCGGCATTCCGCGTCCATTGCGTTCAGTGCCATGGCGCGGGCGGGGCGGGGGTGAAGAACCTCTATCCCAGCCTGACCGACGACGACTGGCTGTGGGGCGGCGATCTGGCGAGCATCGAATATACGGTGACGCATGGCATCCGGAACCCCGACCACAAGGACACGCGCACCAGCCTGATGCCCGCCTTTGGCCGCGACGGCATTCTCGACGCAGGGCAGATCGACGACGTCGTCAGCTTTGTGCGGGTGATCAGCCGGCAGGAAAAGGCGGGCGCCGCGTCGGCGCGCGGCGCGACGCTGTTTGCCGACAATTGCGCGGTCTGCCATGGCGCGGGCGGCGAGGGCGGGCGCCAGTTCGGCGCGCCGAAACTGACCGACGCGATCTGGCTTTATGGCGGCGATCGCGCCGGCCTGACCACGACGGTCAACCAGCCGCGCAACGGGGTGATGCCGCGCTGGAACAACCGGCTTGATCCCGTGACGATCAAGATGCTGTCGGCCTATGTCTATTCGCTGGGCGGCGGCGAAAAGGGGCTGGCGCCGGTCGGCGAAGGGCAGGGAGCCGATGGCCAGCCCTGAGGACCTCTCCGGCCAGCCGGCGCCGCTCTACGAAGCGCGGAAGGGCGTTTACCCGAAGGCGGTGAACGGCCCTTTCCGCCGCTTCAAATGGGCGATCATGGCGGTGACGCTCGCAATCTATTATGCGACGCCTTGGATCCGCTGGGATCGCGGCCCGCATGCGCCCGACCAGGCGGTCCTCGTCGATCTTGCGAACCGGCGCTTCTACATGTTCCAGATCGAAATCTGGCCGCACGAATTCTATTATGTCGCAGGACTGCTCATCATGGCGGGGATCGGGCTGTTCCTCGTCACCAGTGCGGTGGGCCGCGCCTGGTGCGGCTATGCCTGTCCGCAGACCGTGTGGACCGACCTGTTCCAGCATGTCGACCGGCTGGTCGACGGCGACCGCAACGCGCAGGCGCGGCTCGCGAACGGCCCGTGGACATTCGAAAAGCTGTCAAAGCGGACGGTCAAATATCTGATCTACCTCGTCATCGCTTTCTGGACCGGCGGCGCCTGGATCATGTATTTCGCCGACGCGCCGACGCTGACGCTGGATTTCTGGACCGGGCAGGCGGCGCCGATCGCCTATGGCACCGTCGCCGTCCTCACCGCCACGACCTTCATCCTGGGCGGCTTCATGCGCGAGCAGGTGTGCATCTATATGTGTCCCTGGCCGCGCATCCAGACCGCGATGATGGACGAAAAATCGCTGCTGGTAACGTATAAGGACTGGCGCGGCGAACCGCGAGGCAGCGTCAAGAAGGCACAGGCGCATCCCGGCGCCTTCGGCGACTGCATCGATTGCAACCAGTGCGTCGCGGTGTGCCCGACCGGGATCGACATTCGCGAAGGGCCGCAGATCGGCTGCATCACCTGCGCGCTCTGCATCGATGCCTGCGACGGGGTGATGGCGCAGGTCGGGCGGCCGCGCGGCCTGATCGACTATTGCACACTCGACGATGCCGCGTCCGAAAAGGCGGGCGGCGTCGCGCAGCCGGTGCGCAAGACGCTGATGCGGCCGCGAACCTTGCTCTATCTCGGCGTGTGGAGCGCGATCGGCGCCGCGATGCTCTTCTCGCTCGGCCAGCGCACCCGCCTCGATCTCGCCGTGCAGCACGAGCGCAGCCCGCTCTACGTCCAGCTCTCCGACGGCCAGATTCGCAACAATTACACGCTGAAGCTGCGCAATATGGAAACGCGGCCGCGCCGGGTGGCGGTGACGGTCAGCGGGCTTCCGGGCGCGGTGCTGTGGACGAATGTCGGCACGCGCGAAAATGCGGCGCAGCGGATCGAGTTGGCGCTGCCCGCCGACAGCGTCACGAGCGTCAAGCTGTTCATCGCGGCGCCCGGCGCGGGCCCGGCGCGGCAGGATTTCACGATCGCCACGCGCGGGCTCGACGGCGATCCGCGCGGCGACAGCGACACCATCCAGTTCGACCGGCCGGAGACAGGACAATGACCGACACCCCGACACCCCGGCGTTTCACCGGCCGGCATATGACGACGATCCTCGTCGCTTTCTTTGCGGTCGTGATCGCGGTCAATGTCACCATGGCGCGGTTCGCGATGTCGACCTTCGGCGGCAAGGTGGTCGAGAACAGCTATGTCGCGAGCCAGAATTACAACCGGTGGCTCGAACGCGCCGACGCACAGGCCCGGCTGGGATGGGATACGGGGGTCACGCTCGACGCGGGCCGGCATGTCCTGCTGACGATCCGCAAGGAGGGCCGGTCGCTGGAGGGGGTTCGGGCCTCCGCGACCGTCAATCACGCCGTTGGGCGCACCGCGCCCGTCGCGCTCCGTTTCGAGCCGGCGGCGGACGGAAGGCTGCGCTCGGTCGAGCCGCTGGCGGTGGGGCGCTGGCGGCTCGACCTCATCGTCCGACGCGGCGCCGACGAAGCCCGCTATCGCGAGGATCTGCGATGAACGCCGCCGCTCTCGTCGAACGCGACTTTGCCGTGCCCGACATCCGCTGTGTCGGTTGTATCGCCAAGCTGGAACAGGGGCTGGTGCGCGACAAGCGCATCGCCGCGGCGCGCGTCAACTTTACCGAAAAGCGCGTGCATCTGTCCTATATGCCCGACACCGACATGCCCGACCTGATCGGCGCTTTTTCGACCCTGGGGTTCGAGGCGCATCCGATCGGGAACGGTCCCGGCGAGGCCGACGCCGAAGCCGAAACGAGCCGCGAACTGCTGCGCTCCGTCGCGGTGTCGGGTTTTGCAATGATGAACATCATGCTGCTCTCCGTATCGGTCTGGTCGGGCGCGGCGGGGGCAACGCGCGACCTGTTCCACTGGCTCTCGGCGGCGATCGCGCTGCCGACCGTCGCCTATGCCGGGCGGCCCTTCTTCCGCTCGGCATGGCGGGCGCTCCGCCACGGCCACACGAATATGGACGTGCCGATCAGCATCGGCGTCGCGCTCGTCTGCGCGATCAGCCTGTACGAGACTGCGACCCGCGGCGCGCACGCCTATTTCGACGGCGCGGTCATGCTGCTCTTTTTCCTGCTTTGCGGTCGCTGGCTCGACAGCGTGATGCGCGACCGCGCGCGCGGCGGCGTGACGGCGCTGCTGCGCAACATGGGAAGCGGCGCGACGGTGCTCGGCGACGACGGCCGCAGCCGCTGGGTCGACGCGACCGCGCTGGCGCCCGAGATGGTGATGCTCGTCGCGGCGGGCGAGCGGCTGGCGGCGGACGGCGTGGTCGTCGGCGGGGACGGCCAGCTCGACCTTTCGCTGCTCACGGGCGAAAGCGCGCCGCAGCCGGTCCAGCTCGACGACAGGGCCCATGCCGGCACGTTGAACCTTGACGCGCCGATCCGCGTGCGCGTGACGGCGGCGGGCGCCGACACTGCGATTGCCGACATCGCCCGGTTGATGGGCGAGGCGGCGCAGGGCAAATCACGCTACGTCCGCATCGCTGACCGCGCGGCGCGGCTTTATGCGCCGGCGGTCCATTGCCTTGCGCTGATGGCATTCGCCGGCTGGATGGTCGCGGGCGCGGGCTGGCACGACAGCCTGCTGATCGCCGCCGCCGTGCTCATCATCACCTGCCCCTGTGCGCTCGGCCTTGCCGTGCCCGCGGCGCAGATCGTCGCGGCGGGCGCGCTGATGCGCGCGGGCGTACTCGTCAAGGACGGCTCGGCGCTCGAACGGCTTGCCGAAGTCGATCTTGCGCTCGTCGACAAGACCGGGACGCTGACGCTCGGGCGTCCGGAGGCCATTGGCCTCGACCGGCTCGACACCGGCACGAAATCGTTGATCCTCGCGTTGTCGCAAGCCAGCCGACACCCGCTGAGCGAGGCATTGACGCGCGGACTACAGCGTTATGACGTGCGTCCCGCCGAGGTGACTTCGATAACGGAGACGCCGGGCTTCGGGATCGAGGCGCAATGGGCGGGCGGCATCGTCAAACTTGGACGGCCACAGCGCGGCGATCTGGGCGACGCGCTCGCGACCGAGTTGTCAGTCGATGGCGACGCGGTCGCGACGATCCGCTTCGCCGACCGCCTGCGGCCCGACGCTGCCGAGGCGATCGACGCGCTGGGGCATCACGGTGTCGAGGCGATGATCCTGTCGGGCGATCGCGCCGAAGCCGTGGCGCCGGTTGCGCGCCAGCTCGGCCTGACCGCGCAGACGGGAATGAGCCCGCAGGACAAGCTGGACGCGATCGAACGCCAGGCCGGACTCGGCCGCAAGGTGCTGATGATCGGCGACGGCCTCAACGACGGCCCCGCGCTTGCCGCAGGCCATGCGTCGATCGCGCCGGGATCGGCGAGCGACGTCGGCAAGAATGCCGCCGACTGCATATTCCTCGGCGACCGGATGATGCCGGTGGTGCAGGCGGTCCAAATGGCGCGGCGGACCCAGACGGTGGTGCGACAGAATTTCCTCCTCGCCATCGGCTATAATGCCGTGGCGGTGCCGCTTGCCTTCATGGGGCTCGTCACGCCGCTCGTCGCCGCGATCGCGATGTCGGGATCGTCGCTGATCGTTGTGGGCAACGCGCTGCGATTGAGGGGGGCGATCCGGTGAACGGCCTGGCCTTCCTCATCCCGATCGCACTTGGCCTGGGGTTGCTCGGTCTTGCCGCCTTTTTCTGGTCGCTCCGCAAGGGGCAGTTCGACGACCTCGATGGTGCCGCGCTCCGTATCTTTGTCGAGGAGGAGGAAGAGTCGGTATGAACGTCCGCAACATCTTTCTCGCGATGGGGGCGGCCGCGCTCATGCAGCCGCCGATCGCGGTCGAGGCGCACATCCTGACCTTGCCGTCGTGCGGCGGCGCGGCGCACCGGATGATCGTTCCGGGCGATCCCGCCGACCCCGACCAGCGCCGCAACTGCGCCAAGGCGTGCCATGCCGTCACCGACCGGCGGAGCAAATCGGACGGCGTCAAAAAGCGCTGCTGTTGATGCGCCTGCGTTGATCCCGGTCAATGACCGGGCGCGGGCGCGGGCGTAGTAGGCCCCTATGTGGTCCTATCACCCCGATCTGCTCGCCAAGCCGGTGCCGCGTTACACCAGCTATCCCACTGCGATGGAATTTACCGGCGACGTGGGCGCCGACGATTATGCGCGCGCGCTCGACGCGATCGAGGCGGCGACCCCGATCTCGCTCTACGTCCATATCCCCTTTTGCGAGCAGATTTGCTGGTATTGCGGCTGCAACACCGGGGCGGCCGGGCGCAAGCAAAGGCTGGCCGACTATCTCGTCGCGCTACGCGCCGAGATTGCCCTCGTCGCAAAACGGCTGGGCGGGCGCGGACGCGTGCAGCGTATCGCGTTCGGCGGCGGCAGCCCGAACGCGATCGCACCGGTCGAACTGGTCCGCCTGCTCGACCGCATCCTAACGGTGTTCGACGCGCACCGGCCCGAGGTGTCGATCGAGCTCGACCCGCGCGGCTTTTCGGCCGAATGGGCGCTGGTGCTCGCGGCCGCGCGCGTCACGCGCGTCAGCCTCGGCGTCCAGACCTTCGCCCCGCACGTCCAGCAGGCGATCGGCCGGATCCAGCCCCTGTCGCATATCGAACGCGTCGTCGCGGCGCTGCGCCTGCGCGATATCGACGCGATCAACTTCGACCTGATGTACGGATTGCCCGGCCAGTCGCTCACCGACCTCGACGCCACGCTCGACGACACGATCCGTCTTGAACCGAGCCGGATCGCGCTGTTCGGCTATGCCCATCTGCCCGACATGATCCCGCGCCAGCGGCGGATCGACGCCAGCGGACTGCCCGACCTGCGGCTTCGGTTCGAACAGGCGGAGCACGGATACCAGCGCCTGACCGACGCGGGCTATATTCCCGTCGGGTTCGATCATTTCGCCCGGCCCGGCGACCCCCTTGCGGTCGCGGCGGCGGAGGGGCGCGTCAGCCGTAACTTTCAAGGGTTTACCGACGATGACGCTCCCGTTCTCCTTGGCTTTGGAGCGAGCGCAATCAGCCGGTTTTCCGACCTTATCGTCCAGAATGAGAAGCGGGCGGGACCGTATCGCGATATGGTCGGTGAAGGCCGTCTGGCCGCCGTGCGCGGCGTATCCATCGACGATTCGCAGCGGATGCGAGGGAAAAATATCCGCGACATTTTATGCGCCGGACGAACCCACGTCGGACCAGAGCGCGGGGAGCGGATACGGGATGTTCTCGCCGATTACGAGCTTCGCGGTGTCGTCGAATGGGAGGCGGGCGATCTGGTGATCCGCGATGAAGGCTTGCCCTATGCGCGCCATGTCGCGGCGCAATTCGACAGCGTGAGAGGGACCATCTAATTCGTTGAGGCTGCGTCTGCTTTTTCCGCCCTCTGGCTCAAAGCGGCCAGTCCGCCCTGGACAAAGGAGACGATGATGACCCTGTATCAGACCACCGATCGACGCAGCTTCCTGGCGCAGGCCCTCGCCGGGTCGGCCGTGACCGCGGTTCTCACGATTCCGGAGCCCGCCCCCGCGCAACGGACAGCAGGTGGCGGCCAACTCGCGGTCGATTGGGTCGAGGCATCGGTCGGGCCATACCTTCGGACAGGGGGGACTGCCGACATCGATAGGCGCGCAGGCGCTTTCGAGTGCTTTGTGGCGCGGAACGGCGAAACTCAAGCGTTGCTCTGGCGGCCGGCGTTGGCCGAAGGAAACAATCATGGGAAGGTCAGGATTTGACCAGGCCCACCGGGGAGCGAATGCTCTGCAGGCGGACAGTCGAGATCTGTCGGGCGTGCAAAACCTGCGGCGCCGCAAGCGCCATTGAAGAAGAATGGAGGATTTCGCCTTGCCATTCATCGTGCAGCATGGAGTTGATCGAATAGGGGGCACGAATGGGAGTTCGGGAAAGTAGCAGGCTGGGGTTCATGTTGGTCTTGGCCGCGGCGGCGCTCGCGAGCGGTCATCCGGCGGCAGCGGAAATCAGCTTTTCGGTGACATTGCCGAAATCCGCTGCCGGTGAACCGGTAACCGGACGACTTATCGTGGTTGCGGCACGCCGCGGAGTCGATGGAGCGCCTGCCAAGGTCGAGCCGCGCCAGATGATCGGCATGAACGGCCCACCGGCCTTCGGCACGGATGTAGAAGGTTTGCGTCCTGGTTCCACCGTGACCATCGATGCAAAATCGGACGGATTTCCGTTCGGTCTCGATCGGCTCCCCGCAGGCGATTACAGCGTGCAGGCCGTGCTCATTCCCTACAAGAAGGCGAAGCGGGCCGATGGGCACACGATCTGGGTGCCGATGAGCGACCAACGCGTCATCGCGCCGATGTTCCCGGGCAACCCCTACAGCAAACCCGCCGATGTCCGGCTTGACCCGGCTGCGAAGGCCCCTGTTGCACTAACGCTCACCGAAAGGATCGGGCCCATCGCGCGCGAGCCCGACACGCCGTGGATCAAACGCGTGCGCATCAAGAGCAAGATTCTGTCCGATTTCTGGGGCATGCCGATGTATATCGGCGCGGAAGTGCTGCTGCCGAAGGATTTCGACAAGCATCTAGGGGCGCGCTATCCCGCCATCTATACCTACGGTCATTTCGGCGGATCGTTCAATTTCGACACCGATCCAGCGAACGATAGCGAGGCCGCACGCCGCGCTGCCGCCGATGCTAACGTCAAGACCGGCTATCAGTTTTCGCAGGAATGGAACGGCGAAAATTTCCCGCGCATGGTTGGCGTCACGCTCGAAACACCCGGACCCTATTTCTTCGAATCCTACGCGCTCAATTCGGCGAACAACGGCCCGTGGGGTGATGCGATCACCCAGGAATTGATGCCCTATCTCGAAAAGACCTTTCGCCTGATCGACCAGCCCTACGGCCGGATCGTCGAAGGCGCATCGACGGGGGGCTGGGAGGCGCTCGCGCTGCAACTCCATTATCCCGACCTGTTCGGCGGTGCGTGGATCTTCAACCCCGACCCGATCGACTTCACCCGCTACCAGCTCACCGACATCTACAAGGAGGACAATATGTTCACCTTGAAGATCAACGACTGGATCACGCAGGAAAAGCCGTTCCGCCGCAGCCGCGAAGGGCATCCGCTCGTCGATCTGCGCACGCTCGCGGCGCTCGAGGGCATGCTCGGGTCGAAAGGGCGGAGCTATTACCAGCTCGGCATCTGGCAGGCGACGCACGGCCCGGTCGGCGCGGACGGCTATCCCGTCATGCTCTATGACTACAAGACCGGGGTCATCAACAAGGACGTGGTCAAATATATGCGCGAGAAGGGCTTCGACCTTTCGGGCTATGCGCGCGACAACTGGGCGACGCTCGGTCCGAAGCTGCGCGGCAAGCTGCATTTCTTTGCGGGCGAGATGGACGATTTCTACCTCAACCTCGCGGTCTACCGGTTCGAGGACATGGTCGCCGAGGTCGCGGGCAAGGACTATCCGATCCGCTTCGAATATGGACGGCCGAAAAAGGGACATAACTGGCACCACACCGACTGGGCGGGTGTCGTCCGCGAGGTCGCCGATCACGTCCGGAAGAATGCGCCCGCCGGCGCACCGGTGGATCAATGGAATTATTGAGGAGACAGCGGGTGGTCGAGATTGCCGGTAAGCGCCTTGCGCTCGTCGCCGCAGGGTTCATCATGGGGGCTGCGGCACCGACCGCGCTCGTGATGGCCGACGGCGGACCGCCGAAGGCCGTGTTCGACGAGATCAGCGTGAAGCGCGTCAACATCGTCGAACCCGACGGAAAATATCGCCTCGTCCTCGCCAATTCCGAACGCTTTCCGGGACTGTTCATGGAAGGCAAGGAATATAAGCACCACAGCCGCGACGGCGGCGGGATGCTCTTCTTCAACGACGAGGGCGACGAGGTCGGCGGGCTGACCTTCGGCAGCAAGACCGTCGGCGACAATCGCCGCGCCTCGGGCTCGCTGATGTTCGACCAGTATAAGCAGGACCAGACCGTCGGCATCCAGTACAGTGAGGCGAACGGCAAACGCACCGCCGGGTTGCGCGTCTGGGACCGCCCCGACTGGTCGATCAAGCCGCTGATGGAAATGAGCGCGCGTGCCGCCGCCGCCGACGACGATGCCGCGAAGAACCGTATCCGCGAAGAAATGCGCGCCTATGCGATGGCGAACGGCGGCCCCGGGGCGGAGCGCGTCTTCGCCGGTAAGGCGACCGAAGATGCGATCGTCCGGCTCGCCGACAAGAGCGGCAAGCCGCGCCTGTTGCTCAAGGTCGGCGCCGATGGCGAGCCGAGCATTGAGTTTCTCGACCCGTCGGGAAAGGTCGTCAAACGCATCACGCAATAAGCGCCGCATCTTCCGCATCGGTTCGGGATCGCGGTTCCCGGGTTCGATGACGCGCGGCTTATTTAAGATATTGATTATTAAGAAAAAAATTCACAATTATGTCATTTTCGCTTGACGCGTGCATCGAATGCTGATGCCATCGGGCCATGGATCGTCAGGCTCGTCTCCGCTGGTTTGCACGCGAAGTGCTTCCGCACGAGCCCGACTTGCGCAAGTGGCTTGGCGGGCGCTTGCGCGGCCTCGATTCCTGCGATGTCGATGAAGTCGTGCAGGAGGCCTATGCGCGTCTATGGACCGGCGATCCCGATACGATCCGCAACGCGCGCGCCTATCTCTTTGTCACTGCACGGCATATCGTCGGCGAACATCTTCGCCGCTCGCGTATTGTTGCGATCGACCTGGTGGCGGATTTGGACTCGCTGAACATCATTGACGAAGAGATGAGTGTGCACCGACGTCTTAGTGGACAGGAAGAACTGGCGCGTTTGTACGAAATATTGCAGACGCTGCCGCCAAAATGCCGACAGGCCTTCGAGCTCAAAAAGTTTCAGGACTTTTCGCAGCGCCGGATCGCCGAACATATGGGAATCGCCGAAAGCACCGTCGAGAAACATCTCGCCAAGGCGCTTCGGCTCGTTTCCGACGCAATGAAAGAGGCGCCAGTGGGCGCACAGGATGGAAGACAGCGTGAGCGCAGGTTCTGGAAATGGGGCTGATATCGACACCCAGGCGACAGCCTGGGCGGTCCGGTCGGCGGAGCGCCCGCTAGACAGCGCCGAGCAGCAGCAGCTCGACGCGTGGCTGGAATCCGACGGCCGGCATCTGGGCGCCTATGTCCGTGCGCAGGCGCTGTGGCTCGACATCGACCGGATCGCGGCGCTCGACGGCGGGACGCAGCGTGATGTTCCCGCGCCTGTTCGCGAGCGTCCCTGGGGACGCTATGCGATGGCGGCTTCGGTCGCGCTGGCTGCTTTCGGCGGCACCGTCGCCTATGATCATTGGGCCGGCCGTATCTCGACCGAGCGGGGCGAGGTGCGCAGAATTGCGCTTGAAGACGGATCGATCCTGACGCTCAACGGCAGCTCGGCGGTGCAAGTGCGGTACGAGGACGATATCCGGCGGATTATTCTTCGCCGCGGAGAAGCGTCATTCGAGGTCGCGCATAACAAGCAGCGGCCGTTCGTTGTCAGTGCCGAAGGATTGGACGTTCGCGCGGTCGGCACCGAATTCGTCGTCGGCATCGAGGATGGCGGCGTCGAGGTCACGGTCGAGGAAGGTGTCGTCGCCGTGGGCGGCAAGGCGAGCGGGGCGGTCCAGCCGCGCTATATTCGCCGCAACGAACAATTTGTCGCCGCCGCGACCGGGCCACGCAAGGCGGTGCTGGATGCCGCCGATGTCGAACGCCGGATTGCGTGGCGCAACGGCGTGCTCGTCTTCAATGGTCAACAATTGGGGGCGGCGGCCGAGGAGGTGAACCGCTATTCCAATTTACGGGTCGTGATCGAGGACCCCACGCTCGCGCGCGCCGAGTTCATGGGCGTTTTCAAACTCGGCGATGCGCAGGCGTTCGCCGGCGCCGCGGCCGAGGCCTTCAACGGCGAGGTCGTGCGTCGCGGGGACGAACTCGTTTTGGTGCGTCAGCAGAATTCTCCGTCGCACTGATAGCGGATTTCCGGATGCCGTCGCTCATTTGCTTATGGAAGCGCAGAATCGCTCCGGGGCATGAGGGAGGCAAGACGATGTGGGGGCAGGCAAGCCGGTTGAACAAGCGCACTGCGCTGATGGTTGGTGTGGCGACGACGATGCTTTGGGCGGCACCCGCCGCGGCTCAGCAGCGGCAAAGCTATTCGATCCCTTCGGGCGATGCCGCGCAGACGGTCCAGCGCCTCGCCGTGCAGTCGGGCGTGCAGGTCATGGTGCCTGACGCCGATCTTGCGGGGATCAAGACGAATGCGGTGAACGGCAACTATACGCCGATCGAAGCGCTCCGGCTGATGCTCGCGAACAAGGGACTCGAAGTCGTCCAGAACGCCAAAGGCGCGGTAGTGATCCGCCGCGCGGCAAGCCGCCCGCAAGCCAGCGTCGGTACCGAAACCACCGGGGAAGAGATCATCGTCACCGGCTCGCGCATCGAGCGCGCAGGCTTCGACACGTTGCAGCCGGCAATGGTCGAGGATGCAGAGGAAATTGAGCGGCGCGGCTACGTCAATGTTGCGCAGGCGCTGGAGGCGAACCCGTTATTCGGGACGTCTGACAGCAGCGCCGTTGGCGGAAATCAGGCGATCAACGGAACCGGGCAGCGGTTCGTGAACATGTTCAGCCTGGGGTCGCAGCGGACGCTGACGCTGGTCAACGGACGCCGCTTCGTTTCGGCGAATTCAGCGGCGGCGAGCGGCAACGCCTCCGCGGGCTCTCAGGTCGATCTCAACCTTATTCCGACAGGGCTGGTCGACCGGGTCGAAACGATCGCGATCGGCGGCGCGCCGATCTACGGCTCGGACGCGATTGCCGGCACGGTCAATATCATCCTGAAGGACAATTTCGACGGGCTGCAGATATCGGGGCTCGCCGGGCTCAACGAAGATGGCGATTCGCACCAATATGCCATCCGCGGACTCGCGGGGACGAACTTTTCCGAAGGCCGGGGCAACATCGTCGTCGGGCTGGAATATTCGAAGCAGAGCGGCCTGCTGTACGGCGACCGCTTCGGCGGTTTCCGGAATACGATCCCCAATCCCGAAAACACCAGTTCGACCGATGGTATTCCCGCCCTCAGTGTCGTCGACGATTATCGCTTTGCCGTGTTCACCGAGGGCGGCCTGCCCTATTTCGATTCGGGTGCCGGAGGACTGCTCGGTGTGGATGGGCCGGGCGTATCATTGCCGGGTTTCGGGATCGCGCCCAACGGTAACTATATCTTCGACGCCCAGGGACGTCCGCTGCAATTCGGTGCGAATGGTGAACTCGTCCCCTATGATGTGGGAACCGTGGTCAGTGATATTCTGGCATCGGCCGGTCTCGGCGCATTGGGCGTCTTTCCGCTCGCGACGTCGGGTGGGGATGGATTCAGTCTCGCCGACAATACCTCGCTGCTCACCCCGACCGACCGGGTGCTCGGAAACCTGCTCGCGCACTACGATGTGACGCCCAATCTGCGCGTCTTTTTCGAAGGCGCCTATGCTCGCAGCAAGGTCGTCCGCCTGTCCGATCTCACCTCCGTGGCCGCGCCCGGCCTGATCGGTGGGCCGAAGCTGACTTTCTCGGTCGACAACCCGTTCCTTTCCGATCAGGCGCGTTCGATCCTGCAGGCGAACGGGCTCACCACCTTCAACCTCAACCGAAACCTCAACGACATCGTCCAGCGCGAGCCGCAACAGACGGTGCAGAACCTCTATCGTTTCGTGGGCGGGCTCGAAGGGCATTTCGACGTCGCCGGCGAACGCTGGAACTGGGACGTCTCCTATAATTACGGACGCGTCCGCAACAATTCGCGGGTGACCTACGTCAATCCCGAACGCTTCCTGGCCGCGGTCAACGCTGTCGAAGCGCCCGACGGCTCGATCATCTGCGGCGGCAACGCGCCGGCGGGCTGCGTGCCGATCAACCTGTTCGGTTACGGCTCTCCGAGCGACGAGGCGGCCGCCTATGTCAGCGAGGCCGGACGGTCGAAGAGCACGAACACGCAGACGGTGCTGACCGCGAACCTCGGCGGCAAGCTGCCCTTCGGCATTTCGAGCGAACGGATCGCGTTCAATATCGGCGTCGAGCGCCGCGTCGAGAAGGCGGTCTTCGCGCCCGACGCCGTCCTCCAGGCCGGCGACCGGCTGCTCGGCGAGGGCATAGGCGCCTATTCGCCGGTTTCGGGCAAGTTCGGGACGAGGGAGGTCTATGGCGAACTCGTCGTCCCGCTGATCTCGGACGACCAGAATTTTCCGCTGATCCGCAGCGCCGAATTCGACGGTTCGATCCGCTATGTCGACCATTCGATTGCGGGCGGCGCGATCACCTGGTCCGCTGGCGGCCGAATCGCACCCAAACTCGGCGGGATCGGCGAAGGGTTGACCTTGCGCGGCGTTTATACGCGCGCGATTCGCTCACCGGCGATCAGTGAATTGTTTGCGGCCAGTTCGCCGGTGACGAACACGCTGAGCGATCCGTGCAGCAAGGATAATTACAATCGCGGCAACAATCCCGACGTCCGCGCCGCCAATTGCGCGGCGGCGCTCGCCGCCGTCAGTGCGCCCGCGCCAAATGCCTTTACGCCCACGACCAATATCCGTTCAGCGTCGGGCAGCCTGTCGGGCAATGAGAATCTCGACAACGAAAAGGCAAAGAGCTGGTCGCTCGGGCTCGTTTATCAGCCGCCCGCGATTCCCGGCTTCCGGTTCGCGGCCGACTGGACCGACGTCCGGCTGACCGGTGGGATCGAAAATCTCGATATCAATTCGCTGATGGCGTCCTGCTATGACAGTGCCAGCTATCCCGCGACCGATGCCTGCGGCAATTTTCGTCGTCTGACTGCCGCGGATATCGCGGCGGGGAACGGCACGGGCGGGGCGCAACGTAATCCCGGCGACATCGCGAACGGCTTCACGACCGGCTTCGTAAACACGTCGACGCTCCACTTCGCCGGATTGATCGTTGCCGCCGACTACGGCTTCGACATCAGCAGCCTGATACCGAGTTCCGGCGGGCGCAACGCGATGCGTCTGGGAACCAAGCTCTTCTACACCGACACCTACGAGCAGGTCCTCTTCGCAGGCCAACCCGTAACGGAAGCGGCGGGGACAGTCGGGCTGCCGAAATGGCGCGTTCAGAGTTATGTCGGCGCGACGCTCGGCGATGTCGATCTCGATGTCCAGGTCCTTTGGCGTGACAAGACCAAGTTCAGCCTTGACCAGACGATCGAGGATACGCCGATCAACGACGTCGGCGCCTATACGCTGGTCAACGGGACGATCGGCTTCAATGTCGGTGAACGCTTCCGGTTGCAACTGATCGTCAACAATATCTTCGATCGCGAGATACCCTATGCGGCGCTCGCCCGCCGCAGCTTCGGGTCGTTCGACTTTCTCGGCCGCGCCTATTTGCTGACCGCGAGCGCCAGCTTCTGACGCTCCTGCGGGGCGGCGCGCCTGCGCCGCCCCCGACACCGCCCATATGGGGAAAATAATGCTTAAATATCTGCTGCTCGGCATCGCGCTGGCCTGCCACGCCGCTCCGGCGTCGGCCGACGAAAAGTCCCCGAAACGCTACACGATCGAACAGCTGATGGATTCGGACACGATCGGCGGTCTGTCCTGGTCGCCCGACGATACGAAGCTGATCTTCACGAGCAACCGCACCGGCATCGCCAATATCTACGAAATGCCATCGGGCGGCGGCGCCGCGACGCCGCTCACCAATTCGGTCAAGGAGACGGTGCGCGCGATCGGTTATTTCCCGAACGACGAGCGCATCCTGTTTTCGAGCGACCAAGGCGGCAACGAACTCGCCCATATCTATGTTCGCGAGCGCGAGGGCACCACGCACGACGTGACACCCGGCGCGAAGCATGTCGCGCGCTTCGTCGAATGGGCGCAGGACGGCAAAAGTTTCTTCGTCCAGACCAACGAGCGCGATCCGCGCTTCTTCGACCTCTACGAGATTCAGGCCGACGGCTACGCCAAGACGCTCCTGTTCGAGAATGACAAGGCCTATCAGGTCCGCGCGGTCAGCCCCGATCGCCGTTATGTCGGGCTCAGCCGCATCGTCGATAATGCGACGAAACATTGCTATGTCTACGACCGCACCGCGGCGAAGCTGATCCAACTCACCGTCGAGGGCAAGCCCGTCGCCTGCGAACCGCAGACCTTTTCCGACAAAGGCGCACAGCTCTTCTACACCACCGACGATGGCGGCGAGTTCGCCTTTCTCGTGCGACAGGACCTTGCGACCGGCAAGCGCGTCACCGTTTTCAAACCCGACTGGGACGTGGAGGGCGCGGACCTGTCGCGCGATGGCAGGACGCTGATCGTCTCGGTCAACGAGGATGCGCGTTCGCGCCCCTATCTGTTCGACGCCGCGACCTTCAAACCGCTGCACCTCGCCGATCCGATGCCGGGCGCGAGCAGCGGCCTGCTTCTCGCCAACCATTCGAAAAAGGCGCTCGTGAGCGCCTCGAACGGTGCCACGCCGGGCGACATCCTGCTGCTCGACCTTGCTACGGGTGAACGGATGCCGCTCCTCAACGCGCGCGCGCCCGGCGTGGCACCCGACGACCTGATCGCGGGCGAGGTCGTGCGCTTCAAATCCTATGACGGCGTCACGGTGCCGGGCATCCTCTATGTGCCGAAGGGCGCTAAGAAGGGCGACGCGCTCCCCGCCGTCATCCATGTCCACGGGGGGCCCGGCGACGAAAGCCGGATCGGCTATCGCCCCTTGCAGCAATATCTCGCCAATCACGGCTATGTCGTGTTCGAGATCAACAATCGCGGCAGCAGCGGGTCGGGACGGACCTTCTACCATCTCGACGACCGCAAGCATGGCGATGCCGATCTCGACGACGTCGTCGCGGCGAAAAGGATGCTGATCGACACCGGCCTTGTCGATTCCGCCAAAGTCGTGATCCAGGGGCAAAGCTATGGCGGCTATATGACGCTCGCCGGGCTCGCTTTCCGACCCGATGCCTTTGCGGCGGGAGTCGACATTTACGGCGTGTCGAACTGGCCGCGCCTGCTCGCCAACACGCCGAGCTGGTGGGAAGATCTGCGCCGGCTGCTGTTTACCGAGGTTGGCGATCCTGAAAAGGACGCCGAATATCTCCGCAAGATCTCACCCGTTTTCCACGCCACGAATATCAAAAAGCCGCTGCTCGTGCTCCAGGGCGCGAACGACCCGCGCGTGCTGCCGGTTGAATCCGAGGATATCGTCGCCAAGGTGAAGGCGAACGGCGTACCGGTCGATTATGTCGTCTTCCCCGACGAGGGGCATGGGTTCCGCAAGAAGGCGAACCAGATTGTCGCCTATCGCAAGATACTGGAATTCCTCGATACACATGTGAAAGGTGCGCCGGCGAGGACGGCCGCCGCCGAAACAACGACGGTTTCGCCGCTCGGCGATTTCCCGATCGGCCAGTGAACGACCTTCGTCTCAGCCGCCGCGAACTGATCGCGGCAGGGGCGCTCGCCGCCGCGACGCCGGTATGGGCGACGGCGCCGCGCGACGAGAGCGCGCGCCTCGATGCGTTCTTCGAAAGCGTCTTCCAGCGCGACCTCGCGCGCAATCCCGCGGCGCAGTCATCGATGGGGATTACGGGCGGCGGCGCGGGCTGGTGGCCCGATGTCAGCCAGGCGCGCGCGGACGAGAATGTCGTGCTCGTGCGGCGCGACCTCGCCGAATTGAAGCGCTTCGATCGCGCGGCGTTGGGTCACGAGGCGCAGCTCAGCTATGATCTGTTCGCCTATGACGCCGAGGAGGCGATCGAGCGCCACCTCTGGCGTGGCAATCATTATCCGGTCTGCCAGATGCGCGGGCCGCAGCGCGACATTCCGCAAACGCTGATCAACAATCATTCGATCGCCAGCGTCGCCGACGCCGAGGCCTATGTCGCGCGCCTCCACGCGGTGCGCTCCTATCTGGCGGCAGTCGTCGCGGGGCTCGAACGGCAGGCGGCGAACGGCGTCGTCCCGCCGCCCTTCTCGGCGCCGCTTGTCATCGGCAATTGCGAGAAGCTGATTGCCGGCGCGCCGTTCCAACCCGGCACCCCCGACAGTCCGATCCTCGCCGATTTCCGTGGCAAGCTGGAGAGTCTTTCGATCGGCGAGGTCGAAAGGGCACGGCTTGTGAAGGCGGCCGAGGCTGGGTTGATCGAAGGGTTCGGTCCCGGTTTTCGTGGCCTCATCGACCATCTGCGCGCGATCAAATGCGGTGCGAACTGCAATGCCGGCGTCTGGCGCCTCCCCGATGGCGACGCCTATTATGCCGCCCAGCTCCGCTGGAACACGACGCTGCCGCTCTCGCCAACCGAGGTCCATCGCATCGGGCTCGAAGAGACTGCACGTCTGCACGGCGAGATGCGCGCGGTGGCCAAGCGCGCGGGATTTGCGGGCACGCTCGCAGAGCTTTTCGAGCATGTTCGCAGCAATGATCGTTTCTATTATCCCAACACCGCTGAGGGAAAGGCGGCCTATCTCGATTCGATGCGCGCGAAAATTGCCGCGGTGACCGCGCGGCTCGGCGAGCTCACCAATCATGTTCCGAGCGCCGACGTGCTGGTGAAGCCGGTCGAGCCCTGGCTCGAAGCGTCGGCGGGCACCGCGGGCTATTTTGCGCCCTCGGCCGACGGATCGCGCCCCGGCATCCTCTACGTCAACACGCGCGACATGCGGAATCTACCGATCTACGAGCTGTCGGCGCTCTCCTATCACGAAGGCGTGCCCGGCCATCATCTCGAAAAGGCGGTGACGCGCGCATTGACCGGGCTGCCGAAGTTTCGCGCCTTCGGCGGCTACACCGCGTTCAGCGAGGGTTGGGCGCTGTTCGCCGAGCAGCTACCGACCGACATGGGGCTTTACGACGATCCGTGGCAGGAGTTCGGGCGCCTTTCGATGGAGTTGATGCGCGCGGGCCGCCTCGTCACCGATACCGGCGTCCATGCGCTGCGTTGGAGCCGCGAAAGGGCGGTGGCGTGGCTCGACGAAAATACGCCGGCGAACCATGCCGACAATGTCACCGCGATCCAGCGCTACATCGTCACGCCGGGGCAGGCCTGCGCCTATGAGATGGGCAAGCTCAAGCTGGTCGAACTGCGCGACCGCGCGCGGACGAAGCTAGGCGACCGCTTCGACCTTCGCGGCTTCAACGACAATGTGCTCGGCAGCGGGCCGCTTCCGCTTCCGATGCTCGAACACAAAATCGATGCGTGGATCGCAGCGGGAGGACAGGCATGATCTGCAGGCGCCACTTCATCGGCTCGGCGGTGCTGGTGGGTGCGACTTTGATCGCGCCGCCGGTCTTTGCAATCCAGACTGACGAGGACGCGCGGCTCGACGCCTTTTTCGAGGCGATCTTTCAGCGTTCGCTGGATCGCAGCCCGACGCGCCAGTCGGCGCTCGGCATTCGCCGCGATCAGGACAAGTGGGACGATATCGGCGAGGCGCGTGAGCTCGAGGACCACAAGCTCCGCCAAGCCGACCGTGCTGTGCTGAAAAGCTTCGATGCCGCGAAGCTGTCACCGCAGGCGGCGCTCAGCCTCCGCATGTTCGCGCGCTCGACAGAGCTTGCGCTCCGTAACTTCAAATGGCGCAACCATGATTATGTGATGACCCAGATGGGCGGCGTGCATACGCGGGTACCGAGCACGCTCACCAACAGCCATCCGATCATGAATAAGGCCGACGCCGAAGCCTATATCAAGCGGCTCGACGCCGTCGCGCCGCTGATGGCGCAGGCGGTTGAGCGGATGGGGACGCAGGAAGCAAAGGGAATCCGACCGCCGCGCTTCGTCTATGGTCTCGTCATCGAACCCTGTCTCAACTTGCTCAAAGGCGCGCCGTTCGCGGGTGAGGGCGACAGCCCGATCCTTGCTGATTTCCGGGGCAAGGTTGCGAAAGCGGACCTGCCCGACGCCGAGCGCGCCGATCTTCTCGCGCGGGGCACGGCGGCGTTGCAAGGCGGCTTTGCTAGTGGTTATCGCGCGCTGATCGCGCATTTGCGTGCGGCCGAGGCGAAAGCCGACGAGACTGCGGGCGTCTGGAAACTGCCGGACGGGCAGACCTATTATGCAGCGCAGCTCGAAAGCTATACGACGCTGCCGCTGAAGGCGGCCGACGTCCACGCGCTCGGGCTCCGCGAGGTCGCAAGCATTCACGACGCGATGCGCGCGATCATGAAACAGGTCGGTTTCGCCGGCGACCTGCCGGCTTTCTTCGCCTTCATGCGCAGCGATCCGCGCTTCTATCATCCCGACACCGATGCGGGGCGCGCCGCCTATGTTGCCGAGGCCGGTGCGCTGCTCGGCGAAATTCGCGCGCGACAAGTCGAACTGTTCGAGCATCTGCCGAAGGCGCCGGTCGAGGTCCGAGCGATCGAGGCGTGGCGTGAGAAATCGGCGCCCAAGGCGCATTATCGCAACCCCCCGCAGGACGGATCGGCGCCGGGCATCTTCTATATCAACCTCGCCGACATGAAGGCTCAGCCGCGCTACCAGCTCGCCGCGACGCTCTATCATGAGGCGATCCCGGGGCATCATGTCGAAACCTGCATCGCGCACGAGATGGAAGGGCTCCCGAAGTTCCGCCGCTTCGCGAGCATCGCCGCCTTTTCGGAGGGCTGGGGTCTCTATTCGGAACTGCTGCCGAAGGAGATGGGGCTCTATGCCGATCCCTATTCGGACTTCGGGCGCCTTTCGCTGTCCCTGATGCGCGCGTGCCGCCTGGTGGTCGATACCGGCATCCATTCGCTGCAATGGACGCGCGAGCAGGGCATTGCCTATTTCGACGCGAACATGCCGTCGAGCCATTACGATAACCAGCGTGAGGTCGAGCGCTATATCGTCATCCCGGGACAGGCGACCTCCTACTATATCGGGATGCAGAAGATCATCGAGCTGCGCGCCCGCGCGCGCGCCGGCCTCGGTGCCCGCTTCGACCTGCGCCGCTTTCATGACGTGGTACTGGGCGCGGGGCCGCTGCCCTTGCCGCTGCTCGAAGAACGTATCGAGGCCTGGATCGCTGGGGGAGGACAATCGGCATGAAGAGACTATTCGCGACCTTGCTGGCGCTCGGCAGCGCGGCCGTCGCGCACGCAGCACCGCCGCATTACGATGTTGCGGCGAAATTCGATCCCCAAGGCGCGCTCGACGCCGACGTCACGATCACGCTCAGCGACGGCGAAGCCGAAAAGGCCTTCCTTCTGTCGGACCGCTTCGCTCTCCAGCCGATGGACCTGCCGCCCGGCGTCACCATGTCCGTCGAGCCGTCGACCTCGCCGATGCCCGCGCTCAACAAATACAGCTTCCGCTTTGCGGCGCCCGCCACGGACCCGGTCAAGCTGCGCTTCCGCTACGCGGGACCGATCCTCACCGAGCATGACAGCGGCAACAAGCCGCTGCGGCCCGAAGGTTATGAGCTGTTCATCGACCATATGTGGTTTCCGGTGGGTGCCGACATCCAGACGCGCTTCACCGTCGACGCGGCGATTGACGGGCTCGACCCCGATCTCGTCGTCGTTGCGCAGGGCGATGTGACGCGGACCGCGACAGGGGTGCGGATCCACCGCGACTTCCTCGACATCGACCTGCCGATGGTCGCGATGCACGGCTTGCAGCGCGCCGAGGCGCATGGCGTCGAATTCTATTCGCGCGACCTGTCGACCCAGCTTTCGGGCTGGTACGTCAAGCATGCCGAGGGCGCCGCGCGCTATTTCGAAGCGATGTTCGGCCCGCTGCCGCGCAAGGTGCGGATGGCGCAGGTCTGGCGCGAGCGTTCGATGGGGTATGCGCGCACGGCCTATACGGTGTTGTCCGAAGGCGGGCGCAACACCCCCGACATCACCGAGGTCAATCCCGGCCGTTATGTCGCGCACGAGATTGCGCACGCCTGGTGGATGCTGGCCAGCCCGCTCACCGACGATTTCTGGCTCGTCGAATCGGCCGCCGAATATATGTCGATGCGCTATGTTGAGCATGCTTTCGGGGCAGAGGAACTGGCGAAGAATATCGCCGCCAAGCGCGACGCTACGAAGGACGCGGGTCCGGTCATGGGGCATGGCCGGCCGAACCGGATTCAGCTTTACGGCAAGGGGCCGCTCCTGCTGCTCGATCTTGAGCATCGCATCGGTCGCCCCGCGATGGACCGGCTGATGATCGCCATGGCGAAGGAGCCCGTCCACACGACGCCGGTCTTCCTGAAGCACCTGACCGCCATCGCCGGCGCCGACGCGGCGCGCGAGTTCGAGAAGGCGCTCCATACATGATCGTCTCGCGCCGCGCGCTGATCGGCGGCGCGGCGGCGCTGGCGTTCGCAGGCCCGGCACGCGGGGCTGATTTCGGCGCGGCGCGCTACGGTAAGGCGATGGTGATCGACGGTCTATCATCGCTGGGCGCGCTCGATCCGAAGGCGCCGGGCATCGCGGCGCAGCTTGCGACCTACCGCGCGTCGGGACTGACCGTGATCCACCAGACGGTGGGTGCTGCGGGCAATACGCCGGGCCGCTATGAGGAAACGCTGCGCCGCGTCGCGCGCTACACGCGCTTTATCGAGGCGCTGCCCGATCATCTGCTGCACGTCCGCACGGCGGCCGACCTCGCGGCGGCGCAGGCGAGCGGGCGGCTCGGTGTCATCTTCGGCTTTCAGGATACGGTGCCGCTCGAAACCGAGGTTGAACGGCTCGACCTGTTCAACCTGCTCGGCGTGCGGATCGTCCAGCTCACTTACAACAAGCGCAACCTCGTCGGCGATGGCTGTCTTGAGTCCGGTAATGCCGGACTCAGCGATTTTGGCCGCGAGGTAGTTGCGGGGCTCAATGCGCGGCGGATGATCGTCGACGCAAGCCACGCCGCGCAGCGCACGATTGCCGAGGCGATTGCGACCTCGTCGGCGCCGATCGCGATCAGCCATACCGGCTGCCGTGCCTTGAACGACGTGCCGCGCAACACGACCGACGCCGACCTCCGCGCGTTGGCCGACAAAGGTGGAGTCGCCGGCATCTATTTCATGCCGTTTCTGCGCGCCAGCGGCCAGCCGCGCGCCGCCGACGTCATCCGCCATATCGAACATGCTGTAACGGTCGCGGGCGAGGATCATGTCGCGCTGGGAACCGACGGCGGCATCCGCGGCATTGAACTCAATGCCGACTATGCCGAAGGTCAGCGCCGTTTCTACGAAGAGCGCAAGGCGCTCGGGATCGCGGCACCGGGCGAGGCTCCCGACGTCTTCAATCTCATCCCCGAATATAACGAGCCCGCGCGTTTCCTGAAGCTGGCCGACGATCTCGCCGGGCGTGGCTGGCCGGCGCGGCGGATCGAAAAGCTGCTCGGCGCCAATTTCGCGCGGCTATGCGCCGATGTCTGGAGCCGCTGACCCGGGGCGCCTCCCTTCGCCGCGGCGGCGCAGCAGCTCTGCCGCGCCCAACAACAGTGTCGAAGCGATAATCAGCAGCGTCGCCGCAGCGGCGATCGCCGGGCTGATTTGTTCGCGTACTCCCTCGAACATCTGGATCGGTAGCGTCCGCTGCTCAGGCCCCGCGATAAACAATGCGACGGTCGTTTCGTCGAACGAGGTCATGAAGGCAAAGACCGCGCCGGCAGCGACCCCGGGGGCAATCAGGGGGATTAGGACACGAAGAAGAACGACGAGCGGCGGCGCGCCGAGGCTCGCGGCGGCGCGCAACAGCTCGGTGTCGAGCCCGCGCAGCGCCGCATGGACCACGATCACGACGAAGGGCACCGCAAGCGCCGTGTGCGCGACGATCAACCCGAGCGAGCCGTTGACGAGGCCGAGTGGCGCGAAGAGAAAATAGAAAGCGATCGCGACCACCACCACCGGCACGACGAGCGGCGCGGTGATCATTGCGACGATCGCCGTCTTGGCGCGCGAGCGCATGTAGGCGAGTCCGATCGCCGCGAGCGTGCCGAGCGGGGTGGCGATCAATGTCGTGGCGACGGCGATCTTCAGGCTGTTGCCGAACGCATGCGTCCATTGCGGTGATCCGGCGAGCGTCCGATACCAGCGCAGCGAAAACTCGCCCTCGGGAAACACGAGAAAAGTGGTCGGATTCAGCGACAGTGGGATCACCGCAAGGATCGGCAGCACCAGAAAGGCGAAGACGAGCGCCGAAAAACCGATGAGCGCCGCACGGCCCGCGCGCTCCGACCGCGAACGACGGGCGCTCATGCCGGCACCGTGCGGACCATCGTCCGCCCCGCGAAGATCATCAGCAACAGCGGGAGCAAGAGCAGCAGGCTGAGAGCCGCCGCCATGCCCCAGTTGAGCGACTGGTTGGTGTAGAAGGCTATCGACGCGCTGATCATCTGGTCGCCGCCGCCGCCGACCAGCGCGGGGGTGACATAATAGCCGAGCGCGAGGGTGAAGACGATGATCGCGCCCGCGCCAACGCCGGGCAATGTCTGCGGCAGATACACCGTGAGGAAAGCACGGAGCGGCGGCGCGCCGAGCGAACTCGCCGCGCGCATCGCGGTCGGCGCAATGCCCTTCATCACGCCATAGAGCGGCAGGATGAAGAAGGGCAGCAGCACATGCGTCATCGCGATATAGACGCCGAGCCGGTTGTAGATGAGCTGGAGCGGCGCATCGATCAGCCCGACGGCCTGCAGCGCTTTGTTCACGACGCCGTTGGTCTGGAGCAGCACCGCCCACGCGGCGGTGCGCACGAGCGCCGAGGTCCAGAAGGGCAGGAGGACAAGGATCAGCAGCGGATTGGCCTTTCGCTCGGGAAGCGAGGCGAGCAGATAGGCGACCGGATATCCGAGCGCGGCGCAAAGCAGCGCGACGATCGCGCTGATCTTGAAGGTGCGTAGATAGATGTTCGCGAACACCGCCTGCTCGGCAGGAACGGTGACGATGCGGTCGTCGGCGTTCAGCCGGCGGTCGAGCGCTGCGAGCAGATAATGGCGGGTGAGCGGTCCGTCGGCGTGGCGCATCGCCGCCCATATCCCGGGCTGCCCCCATCGCGGGTCGATCCGCGCGAGGTCGGCGACGCTCGCTCCCGGCGTGCCCGCCGCCAGCCGATCGGCGGTCGCGTAGAGCAGGCTGCGCGATCCGACCATGTCGTAATTGAGCCGGTTGGCGGCTTGGTTGAGCGTTCCCGCCTGCCGCGCCGCGTTGATTTCGCGCGCGACGGTCGCGGCGAGAGCATCGGGAGGGGCGCCCGCGCCGTCCCACTGCCGGAGCGCCGCCGCGCTGTCGGGCCAGACGCGCTCGAGATCGCGGTCGATCACCGCGCGCGACAGCATCATCAGCACCGGCGCGACAAAGCTCGCGAGCAGGAACAGGAGCAGCGGCGCGACGAGCGCGACACTCCACCAGCGCCGGAGCCTCGGCAGTTTAGAGCGGTTTTCGGCCATTTCATATCACCGTGATTGGGCCAGGCAGTTCGCTGGCGAGGCGCGGCGCGCGGCAGGGGCGGGTCGCCCCTGCAAGCGACGCAACGCGGCCAGCGGACTGCCTGGCCCAACCGCTCCGCGGCGGGCCGATTTTGGCCCATTGCTGCGTCGAGATGTCTTGGAATATCGACATATACCTACGCCATCTCTCCTTGCACTGAGCCAAAATCGGCTCCGTCACGGCGACCTGAAATGGTCGAAAACCGCTCTAGCGCGCGACCCAGGCATTGAACCGCTGGGTGAGCTGGTCGCCATATTCGACCCAGAAATTGGCATCGAGTTCGAGCGCGTCGGCCATGTTCGCCGGGTCGCTTGGCGTGTCGAGCTTGAGTTTCGCATCGACGCGCCGGTTCGCCTCGACATTGGTAAGGCCGGTCGGGATATGGCTCGCCAGTCGCATCTGGTTTTCAGGGCGCGTCATATAGCGGAGCAGCTGCGCCGCTTCGGCCTTGCGCGGGCTGTTTGCGAGGATCACCCAATAGTCGACTGCATAGATATTGCCGTGCCAATCGAGCTTGAAGTTGCGTCCCTCGGTGCGATTGGCGACGATCAGTCGCCCGGGGCTCGTCACCGACATCACCACTTCGCGCGATCCGAGAAGGTCGGGAACCTGCGAAATCGACGACCACCAGACGACGTTCGGCTTGATCTCGTCGAGCTTGCGGAACGCGCGGTCGATCCCCTCGGGCGTGCGTAGCGTCGGATAGACCTGATCGGCCGGCACGCCGTCGGCCATCAGTGCGAATTCGAGCGAATATTTGGGCGTCTTGCGCATACCGCGCTTGCCCGGAAAGCGTTTGATGTCCCAGAAGTCGGCCCAGCTCTGCGGCCCCGGCCCGCTGATGCGGTCGCCGTCATAGCCGATGACATAGGACCAGAGCATCGCGCCGACGCCGCAGTCGTGTACCGCGGCGGGCAGGAAGACGTCGCGTCCGCCCAAGGCCGCCCAGTCGAGCCGCTGGAACAGCCCTTCCTCGCAGCCGAGGATCAGATCCTCGGTCTCCACCTGCACGATGTCCCAGCTCGCGTCTCCGCCGACGACCTTGGTACGGATCACCCCGACGCCGCCGCGCCAGCTATCCTCGCGCAGCGAAATGCCGGTGGTACGCGAAAATGAGGTCCAATAAGCCTTGCGGTGCGCATCCTGCGACGATCCGCCCCAGCCGACGACGGTGAGCGGACGGAGTTCGGAACTCGATCCGCATGCTGCCACACTCGCGGTGAGCGCCGCGATGCCGAGAAGGCGTGCCCAGGCCTTCATGCGACTTCTCTTTGCTGCAAGGCGGCACGATCTTCGGCGGGAAAGGCGAAACAGCGGTCGGTGCACCAGCCGACCGGAATCCGCTGTCCGGGCGCGATCCCGGGTGTGGCGGGCGTCCGGATGAGGAGCGAGCCGCCGCCATCGAGCGCCGCGCGAATGCGGCTGTGATCGCCGTGATAGGCAAGCTCCTCGACCCGCGCTTCGATGGCGTTGCAGCAGGCAAGAGGGGCGGAACCCGTCTCGACATGCTCGGGACGGATGGTCGCGACCACGGCGTCCCCGGCCGTCATAGCGCCCGTCGCCAGCGCGCGGACGATCTGCCCGCCGGGCAGCCGGACGGCGCATCGATCGTCGTGCCGTGTCACCACCGTGCCCGCCAGCATATTGTTCTCGCCGACGAAGCCGGCGACGAAGGCATTGGCTGGCGTTTCGTAGATCGCGTCGGGCCGCCCGACCTGCTGGATGCGCCCCGCCGCGAACACTGCGATCCGGTCGGACATCGTCAACGCTTCGCCCTGATCGTGCGTGACATAGACGATGGTGAGCCCTAGCGCGCGTTGGATCCGCTTGATCTCGATCTGCAGATGCTCGCGCAACTGGCGGTCGAGCGCGCCAAGCGGTTCGTCCATCAGCACGAGGTCGGGTTCGAACACTAGCGCGCGCGCGAGCGCGACGCGCTGGCGCTGCCCGCCGGAGAGCGCATCGGGGCGCCGCGCGCCGAGCCCGTCAAGCTTTACCAACGCGAGCGCATTCGCCACTTTCGTTGTGGTCTCGGCGCCCCTTATCCCGCGCACGCGAAGCGGGAAGGCGACATTTTCGGCGACGCTCATATGGGGGAACAGCGCATAATTCTGGAAAACGACGCCCATGTTGCGCCGATATGGCGGACGGTCCGTGAGCGACGCACCGCCGAGCAGTATCTCACCTGCGCTGGGGGTTTCGAACCCTGCGAGCATCATCAGCGTCGTCGTCTTCCCCGACCCCGATGGGCCGAGCAGCGTCAGAAACTCGCCGCGCTCAATCGCAAGGTCGAGATCGGCGACGGCAGCCGGGCCACCCGCGGCATAGCGTTTCTCGACGCCGCGAAATTCGACGAGAGGGGGCGGCGCGGTCATTGCCCGGTCCGCGCTCTGTAGACGGCGCCCAACCGCCTGATCCCTTCGTCGATCTGTTCGGGGGTGGTAAAGCTGTAGGACAGGCGGATATGATTTCGCGGCGCAGCGGCGCTTTGCGCGGCGAAGAAGCGGCTGCCCGCGATCAGATGGACCCCGGCCTCGTGGGCGCGCGCGGCGAGAAGGTCGCCGTCGACATGCTCGGGTAGCGTCAGCCAGACATAATAGCCGCCCTCGGGCACCGCGACGACCGCACCCCGAAGCTCTCGCATCACGGCCGCAACGATATGGTCCCGGCGTTCGCGGTAGGCGCGCTGCACGCGTGCGATATGGTCCGGGAACTCGTCCGAACGCGCGAATTCGTAAATGATCCGCTGGATGAGCGGCGACGAGCCGCCTTCGGATTTGAGCTGGACCATCCGGGCGACGAGCGCGGGATCGGCGGCGACCCAGCCGATCCGGAGCCCCGGAGCGACGAGCTTGGAGAATGTGCCGAGGTGAAAGACCGCCCCGGAGCGGTCGAGCGCCTTCAGTAAAGGCGCATCGGGCCCATCGAAGCGTACGCGGCGATAGGGGCTGTCCTCGACGATCGGAATGCCGCGCATCTCGGCCAGCGCAACAAGCGCTTCGCGGCGCGCGGCCGGCATCGTCGCGCCGGTCGGATTGTGGAATTCGGGGATGTTGTAGATGAATTTGGGCGGCGCCTTGCCTGCAGCAGCGCGGGCATCGAGCACCGCCTCTAGCGCGTCGGCGTCGAGCCCCGCCTCGTCCTGCCCGATCTCGATGAACTCGGCGCCGTAATTGCGGAAGATCGGGATGGCGGTGAAATAGGTCGGTGCTGTGACGACGATAGCGTCGCCTTCGTCGAGCAGCAGGCGGCAGACGAGGTCTATGCCTTGCTTCGCGCCGTTGGTGATCAGGATATGATCGGCGGTCAGCGCGCAGCCGTCATCGTTCATCCAGTTTGCGAGCCATTCGCGCAAATAGGGCTGACCGCGTCCCGACGCATATTGCAGCACCTCTTCGCGGTGGCCGGTCAGCGCATTGCTGGCGAACCGGCTGAGGTCGGGGAGAAGCTGCGGCGCCGCGAAACCCGAATCGAACAGGATGATCTCGTCGCCGAATTCGGACGGAAAATGGGGAGCGGGAAGCTGCGTCGAAAGATGTGCGGCCCGGCGCGCCAGGCAATTGTCATTCCACAAATTTCAGCCCCTCCATAGCCCCGCCCGCCGCGGAACAACTCACCCTGCCGAGAACGATGATCCAGAGCGGCAAATCCGCCATCGCCGGACGGTCAAAAAACGAGTGGCGGATTTGTGACGCTCGTCGCTCGTTTCAGATGGGGGGAGGCGCGACGAATGGCATCGACGATGAAATATCTGGGCGGCGCGTGCATCGTGCTGATATCGATGGCGACCGTCGGCATTTCGCTCGCAGCCCACGGCGCGCCCGACGATCCCTTTCCAAGCACCTATCATCCCGCCGCATCGGCGCCGCTGGCGATCGTCGGCGCGACCGTGTTGACCGGAACGGGCACCGAAATTGCCGATGCAACGGTGCTGATCGCCGACGGCAAGATCGAGGCGGTCGGACCGTCTCTCCCGGTGCCTAATGGTTACGGCGAGGTCGACGGCCGCGGCAAATGGCTAACCCCCGGCATCATCGATGCGCATTCGCATCTTGGCGTCTATCCTTCGCCCGCGACGCCCTCGCACGAGGATGGCAATGAAGCGGTGTCGCCGAACACCTCCGAGGTTTGGGCCGAACATTCGGTGTGGCCGCAAGACCCGAAGTTCCGCCTTGCGCGCGCCGGCGGGGTAACCAGCCTGATGATCCTGCCCGGTTCGGCCAACCTGTTCGGCGGCCGGTCGGTCACGCTCAAGAATGTGCCGTCGGTGACGACGCAGGGAATGAAATTTCCGGGCGCTCCCTATGGCCTCAAGATCGCGTGCGGCGAGAATCCGAAGCGCGTCTATGGCGGCAAGGGGCGTTCGCCGGCGACGCGGATGGGCAATGTCGCGGGCTATCGTAGGGCATGGATCGATGCCGCCGACTATGTCCGCCGCTGGGACAAATGGGAAGCGGGCGGGAAGGCGGGCGACCCGCCGAAGCGCGACCTGCAGCTCGAAACGCTCGCGGGGGTGCTGCGCGGCGAGATCCTCGTTCAGAATCATTGCTACCGCGCCGACGAGATGGCGGTGATGGTCGACGTCGCGCGTGAGTTCGGTTTCAAGATCCGTACCTTCCACCACGCCAACGAGGCGTTCAAGATCGCGCCCCTGCTCGCACAGGAAGATATTTGCGTCGCGACCTGGGCGAACAGTTGGGGCGCCAAGATGGAATCGCTCGACGGGATCGAGGAGAATGCACCGATGGTCGACGCCGCGGGGGGCTGTGCGATCATTCATTCGGACGATGGCCTTCTGATCCAGCGGCTCAACCAAGAGGCGGGCATCGCGATGACCGCCGCCAATCACACCGGCCTGTCCGTCAGCCGCGGCGAGGCGATCAAATGGATCACGGCCAATCCGGCGAAGGCGATGGGGATCGCCGACAGGGTGGGCACATTGGAGCCGGGCAAGATGGCCGACGTCGTATTGTGGAGCGCGAACCCGTTCAGCGTCTACGCGCTTGCCGAGCGGGTATGGGTCGACGGGGTGGTCCAATGGGATCGCTCCGATCCACGCTATCAACGCCCGTCCGATTTCGTCCTCGGCCAGCCGGGGCAGGGGTTCGCGCGATGATCCGCCTGTTTGCCGCCGCGCTGGCGCTCGGCGCTGCGACGCCGGCCGCCGCGCAGACCGTCGCGATCACCGGAGGCCGCCTGATTACCATGGGACCGGCCGGCGAGATCGAGCGCGGCACAGTCGTGATAACACGCGGCCGGATCGTCGCGGTTGGCGCCGATGTCATGGTGCCGGCCGGCGCGAAAATCGTCGATGCCACCGGCAAGATCGTGACCCCCGGCCTGGTTGCGGCGGGGACGGCGCTCGGGCTGATCGAAGTGCGCGCGGTCGAAACGACCGACGATCGCGCCACCGACGCCAATGAGGTGAGTGCGGCCTTCGATGCCGGCTATGGACTCAACCCCGATTCCTTGCTGATCCCGGTCGCGCGATTGGGCGGCATCACCCGCGCGATCGCGACGCCGGCCTATAAGGACAAGGGCGGGCGCGAACTGCTCTTCGCGGGGCAGGCGGCGGCGGTCGCGCTCGATGGCCGACCGATGCTGATGAAGCGCGGGGTCGCGATGATACTCGACATGGGCGATGCCGGCGCCGAGCGCGCGGGCGGGGCCCGCGCCGCCGAACTGGTCGCGCTACGCGCGCTATTCGCCGAGGTGCGCGATTACAAGGCGCGCCGTGCCGCCTACGACCGCGGTGAGACACGCGACTATATGCTGTCGCGCGTCGACATGGAGGCGCTGATTCCCATCGTTGAGGGCCGCATGCCGCTGCTCGTCACCGTGAACCGCGCCGCCGACATCCGCGATGCGTTGGCGCTTGCGCGCGAGGAGGGACTGCGGTTGATCCTTGAAAGCGCGAGCGAAGGCTGGCGCGTCGCGGACGAGATCGCCGCCGCGGGAGTTCCCGTGCTTTTGACGCCGGTCGAAAACACGCCCGCGTCGTTCGAGATGCTGGGCGCCACCTTGTCGAACGCCGCCCGCCTCGCCGCAGCCGGAGTAGTCTTTGCGATCGAAGGCAACGGCAACCACCGCGAACGCGAGGTGCGATACAATGCGGGCAACGCCGTCGCTAACGGGCTCGACTGGAAATCCGGGCTCGCAGCGATCACGATCAACCCTGCGCACATCTTTGGCCTCGCCGACCGCATCGGATCGCTCGAGCCGGGTAAGGAGGGCGATGTCGTGATCTGGGACGGCGATCCGCTCGATACGCTGTCGCGCCCGACCGCGGTCTTTATCCGCGGCGCGGCGCAGCCGATGACCTCGCGGGCGACCGAGCTTCGCGATCGCTATCTTCCCGCCATATTGCCTTCTGCCAACGGAGAAACACCATGAACGCCAATCGCCTTCTCGCCCTTTATTCGGGCGTGCTTACCGCCGCCGCCGCGGTCGCCGTGGCGACCAGCGCCGGTGCCGACACCCCGCCCGCCAAGGCGGTGTTCGACGAGATCGACGTCAAGCGCATCAACGTCCGCGAAGATGACGGGACGATCCGTATGATCGTGTCGAATACCAGCCGCTCGCCGGGCATCATCATGCACGGCAAGGAACGCCCGCATCCGAGCGGCAACCGTGGCGCGGGGATCATCTTCTACAACAACGAAGGGTCCGAAAACGGCGGCCTGACCTTTAGCGGCCAGAAGGGTCCCGACGGCAAGATATCGGGAGGCGGCCACCTGAGTTTCGACCAATATGAGCAGGATCAGGTGATCCAGCTGACCCAGAACGAATATAATGGGCGGCGCTGGGCCGCGATGGTCGTCAACGATCGTCCCGATGCGGCGCTCGATTTCGACATGGCCGAGCGGCTGTCGAAAATGCCTGACGGCCCCGAAAAAACCGCCGCGCTTCAGAAGGTGCAGGCCGACGGCACCTTCGGCCGCCAGCGGCTCTATGTCGGCAAGACGCGCGACCGCGAGTCGGCGGTCATGCTGAACGATGCGATGGGGCGTCCGCGTATCCTGATGAAGGTCACCCCCGACGGCAAGGCGTCGATCGATTTCCTCGACGACAAGGGCGGGGTGATTCGCTCGGTCACCCCAGACGCCAAATGAGGCACGCCGCGCTCGTCCTTGTCGCGGCAACTGCGCTCGCCGGCTGCGCCGCGTCCGAACGGCGGCCGTCGGCGCCCGCCGCCGACGCGGCGCCCACGATCGACCGCGATGCCTATCCGAGCACCTATCATGCACCTGCCGTAGAGCGTATCGCCTTGGTCGGCGCGACGGTGCTGACCGCGACCGGCGAGGAAATCGTCAATGGGACGGTGCTGATTGAGGGCGGGAAGATCGCCGCCGTTGGTACCGCGCTAGCGGTGCCGAGCGGCTATCGAACGGTGGACGCGCGCGGTAAGTGGGTAACCCCGGGCGTCATCGACGCGCACTCGCATCTCGGCGCCTGGGCACAGCCCGAATCGGTCGAGGCGCATAACGACGTCAACGAGATGACCGATCCCAACACTGCGCAGGTCTGGATCGAACATTCGATCTGGCCGCAGGACCCGGGTTTCGACGCGGCGCGCGAAGCAGGGGTCACCACGATGATGATCCTGCCCGGTTCGGGTAATTTGTTCGGCGGGCGCACGGTGACATTGAAGAATGTGCCTTCGGTAACGATACAGGGGATGAAGTTTCCCGGCGCGCCGCAGGGCCTGAAGATCGCGTGCGGCGAGAATCCCAAGCGCGTCTATGGCGGGCGAGGCCGTTCGCCGGCGACGCGGATGGGCAATGTCGCGGGCTATCGCAAGGCGTGGATCGACGCGCAGGACTATGCGCGCCGCTGGGACAAGTGGGAGAAGGGCGGCCGGAGCGGCGAGGCGCCGAAGCGCGACCTCCAGCTCGAAACGCTCGCTGGCGTGCTGAAGGGCGAGATTCTCGTCCAGAACCACTGCTACCGCGCCGACGAGATGGCGAACATGATCGATATCTCGCGCGAATTCGGGTTTAGAATCCGCGCCTTTCATCATGCCAACGAAGCCTACAAGGTCGCGCCGCTGCTAGCGAAGGAAGATATCTGCGTCGCCACCTGGGCCAGTTGGTGGGGGTACAAGATGGAGGTGTTCGATGCGATCGAGGAGAATGCGGCGCTCGTCCACGCGGCCGGCGGCTGCGCTATCATCCATTCGGATGATCCGATCGTCATCCAGCGTCTGAACCAGGAGGCCGCAGCCGCTTTGTCGGCGGCTTGGCGTGCGGGCATTCGGATCAGCAAGGCCGACGCCATCCGCTGGTTCACCGCCAATCCGGCAAAGGCGCTTGGTATCGCCGACCGCGTCGGAACGCTCCAGCCCGGCAAGAACGCCGATGTCGTATTGTGGAGCCACGACCCGTTCAGCATCTACGCACGGGCCGAAAAGGTCTGGATCGACGGCGGGATCGTCTTCGACCGCGCCGACGCCGGCTATCGCCGCCATTCCGACTTTCTGATCGGCCAACCCGGAGAGACGCGATGACCCGCCGCTTGAACGCCCTCGTCGCACTGCTGCTGGCGACCCCGGCCTCGGCGGAAACGATCGCGATCGTCGATGCGCGGCTGATGACGATGACGGGCGCCGGCGAGATCGGTCGCGGAACGATCGTGATCCGGGACGGGAAGGTCGCTGCGCTTGGCACCGACGCTCCGGTTCCAGCCGATGCGCGCGTGATCGATGGCCGTGGCGGGGTCGTCACACCGGGACTCATCCAGGTCGACAGCACCTTGGGCGCCGTCGAGGTGAGCCAAGTCCCGACCAGCGCCGATCGAGCCACGCACAGCAGGACGATCAGCGCGGGATTCGACATCTCGCAGGGGCTCAACCCTGATTCGATTCTGCTCCCGGTGTCGCGGCTGGCGGGAATCACCCATGCTGTCACGACGCCGCTTTACGATGATCGCGGTGGGCGCTCGCTGCAGTTCGCCGGGCAGGCAGCGGTGATCGATCTCGCGCAGCGCCCGCAAATGGTCACGCGGCCGCGCGCCGCGATGGTGCTCGAAATGGGCGAGGGCGGGGCCGAACGCGCCGGCGGTGCCCGCGGCGCGGCGATCGTCGAACTTCGCGCGACTCTGGCTGACGTCCGCCACTTCGCGGCGCACCGCGCCGCGTACGATCGCGGCGAAGGGCGGCCGCAGGCGCTTTCGCGCGTCGATCTGGATGCGCTGATCCCGGTCGCCGACGGACGCATGCCGCTGATCGTCAAGGTCGATCGCGCCTCAGACATCGTCGAAATGATCGCGCTCGCGCGCGAGGAGAGGCTGCGCATCATCCTCGATGGCGCGGAAGAAGGATGGCGCGTCGCCGACAAGATTTCCGCGGCGAAGATCCCCGTCATTCTCGACCCGCTCGCCGACTTGCCACGCAGCTTCTCCCAGCTTGGGGCGACGATGGAAAATGCCGCGCGACTACACGCCGCTGGCGTCATCGTGATCCTGAAGACGGGGAGCGGCGTCGCGCATCGCGCGCGGGAGCTGCGTTACGGTGCGGGAAATGCCGTCGCCTGGGGATTGCCCCATGATGCAGCTGTTGCGGCGATCACGATCAATCCGGCGCGCGTCTTCGGCGTTGCCGACCGCATTGGATCGCTCGAAGTTGGCCGCGCCGCCGACTTGGTGTTGTGGAACGGCGATCCGCTCGAACCGCTGTCGCAGCCGCAGGCGGTGTTCGTCGAGGGGATCGAGAAGCCGCTTACAGCTCGCCCGCTCGAACTGCGCGACCGCTATATGTCGCCGTCGCCCTGAAAGCCGGCCGGGCTAGGGTAAGGATTTCCCGTCGATATCGACGAGTTCGAGGGTCGGGAAACGCTCGCGGAGCGCCCCCACCCATTGCTTCGAATCGCCCGCGACGACGATCGTGGCCTGATCGGCGCGCAGGTGCGCCTCGATCGCGGCGGCAATGCGCTCGGGTGACGGTGCCAATGGCGAGCGTTCGGCCGCCAGCGTGTCCAGCGCCGCGCCGCTGGAAATCAGCGTTACCAGATAATCGGCAAGGCCCGCGGCGCGCTCGTTTTGTCCTGACAGACCGTTCGCGAGATAGGTGGCGCGCTCGCCCGCGCGCCCGGCGTCGACCGGCTCGCGGCCAAACCGGCCGATCTGGTCGAGAATCAACCCGACGACTTCGTTCGCTGACGCAGTCTTGGTTTGCGTGACCGCCATCAGATATGCTGCGTCGCGGCGGCTGTCGAGCAGGCTGCCGGCTCCATAGGTGAGGCCCCGTTTGACGCGGATCTCTTGCGTAAGCCAGCCTTGGAAGCCGCCGCCGAGCGCGGCGTTGGCGATGCGAAGCGACGGCCAGTCGGCATCGCGTCGTCCGGCGGTCGGCAGCGCCACGATAACGGCGGCCTGCGCCACGCCGGGCATGTCGACCGCGACCACATGCGGGCTTGTCGATACCGTGCCGCGCGGCGTCGCCGTGGGTGCCTTTCCGGCTTTCCACGATCCGAAGCTGCGCTCGGCGAGTGCGAATGCGGCATCGGGGGTCAATGCGCCGGTGACGATCAGCGTTGCGGCATTCGGGATCCATGTTTCGCGCTGCGCCGCCGCGACATCGTCCTGCGTCACGGCACCAAGGCTCGTGGCGGTGGGAACCGCTCCATAGGGCGCCTTGCCGAAGAGCGCGGCGGGGAGGGCGCGGAGCGCCGTCTGCATCGGTTGCTTCGTGGCTACCGCGATCGCGGACAATTGCTGGCTGCGAACGCCGTCTAGCGCATCGGCGGCGAAGTCCGGCCGTGTCGCGACATCGGCGAGGATGCGTGCCGCTGCCTCGATATTCGCGGTCGGCGCATTGACCGAAAAGACCGTCGCGTCGGCATCCGAACCCGCGCCGATTGTGCCGCCGAGCGCCGCGATCTCGCTCGCGATCCGCTCGGCGCTGCGTCCGCCCGCGCCCTTCAGTGCCAGCGCTGCGGCGATGTCGCCGCGCCCGGCCTGTCCCGCCGGATCGGCCGCATCGCCGCCGTCGATCACCAGCCGCACGCTGGCGAGCGGAACCTTCGACGACTGGGCAACGACAACGCGCAGCCCGTTGGTGAGACGGCGTTCGGCCAGCGTGGGCAATGCCGACGGAACGGCTTCGGCTGGTTCGGGACGTGCTTCGCGAGCGCCTTCGCTCGCGATGGCGACCGGCGGCTGGCTCGCGGGCGGGATCGTCGGACCCATCTTCGACACGTCGGGAGAGGCGTCGCCGGCATAGCCCGGGGGGCGCTGGCTTTCGTCGCGATAACGGAGCGTCACCCGCTTCCCGTCGTCGAGCCACTTCTTCGCAACGCGCTGGACGGCGGCGGGCGTCATGCGGCGGATGGCGTCGAGCCGCGCGTCGGCTAGCCCCGGATCGCTGGTCAGCGCGGCGCCGCCGCCCAGTTCATAGGCGCGGCCGCGCGCAGTCTCGCGCCGCGCGAGCGCATCGCCGAACAGGCCGTTCTTGACCGCGTCGAGTTCTTCGGCGGCTAGCGGCGTATCGCGGAGCCGGGCGATCTCCGCGCCAAGCGCCGCATCGGCATCGGCAATCTCGCGCCCCTCGGCAAGCGTCACGACGAGCGCGAAGGCATGGCCGTCCCGCGCGGGAAGATTGTAGCTGGTAATTTCCGAGGCGACCCCCTTTTCGTCGACGAGGTAGCGGCGCAGGCGCGAAGCGGCGCCGCGCGTGAGCACCGCCTCGATCAGGTCGATGCCCGCCGCGTCGGCGTCGGCGGCGAAGGGCGCGCGCCAAGCGAAGGCGACCGCAGGAAGCGGGACGTTCGGCGCATAGGCGTCGATCGTCCGCGCCACGACCGGGCGACCCTTTGCAGGGTCGCGCGGAATGGCGCGGTCGGGGCGCGGTATCGAGCCCAGATAGCGGTCGGCCCAGACATCGAGCTTCGCCGGGTCGAAATTGCCCGACACCACGAAGACCGCATTGTCAGGCCGGTAATAGGCCTCGTGAAACGCTTGCACATCGGCGAGCTTTGCCTGGTCGAGATCGGCGATGGTCCCCCCGATCGGCCGTGCATAAGGGTGACCGTCGAAGGTGAAGGCGGGAAGCAGCATATAAAGAATGCGCCCATAGGGTTTCGAGAGAATGCGCTGACGCAGTTCCTCCTTCACGACGTCGCGTTCGGAGTGGAATGATTTCTCATCTATCACGAGATTGCGCATCCGCTCGCCCTCCAGCCAGAGCATGCCCTCAAGCTGGTTCGCGGGCGCGGTGATATAATAATCGGTATAGTCGAACAGCGTCGAGGCGTTGCTGTTGCCGCCCATCGCATTGACCGCCTCCAGCACGCCGCCGGGCAGGTTGCGTGTCGTCTTGAACATCAGATGCTCGAACAGATGCGCGAAACCGCCGCGCCCCGGCGGGTCGTCGCGCTGGCCGACGTCGTACCAGATGTTGATCGAGACCGTCGCAGTGCCCGTGTCACGGATCGCATAGAGCGTCGCGCCATTGGCAAGGACGCGCTTGGTGAAGTCGAGCCGCGGAACCTCGAGCAGTCGCGGCGCGGTCGTCTCGCTCTCGGCTGCTGCGACGGATGCGAAGGAGAGCGGGCTCGCGGCGAGGAGCAGAACGGTCAAGAAACGGCGCATCGGATTTTCCTCTGCTTTAGTGAAACGGGCCGGTCTTCACCGGAGCAGTGACTGGCCGCCCTGGCGGATCACCCGGCCGCGCTGCATGACGAACAAGGGTTTTTCGGTGACCCGAATATCGGCGATCGGATTGCCGGGCACCGCTACGATATCGGCGGATTTTCCGACGCTGAGCGTCCCGATCTCGGCATCGAGGCCAAGGAGGCGCGCGGCGTTGCTCGTCCCTGCGAGCAGCGCGGCGGCGGGCGGCATGCCGGCGTTGACCATCAGGCTGAACTCCATCGCGTTGCGGCCATGGCCGTCGGGGCGAACCGTCGCATCGGTCCCCAGGGCGATCGGCACGCCGAGGCGCAGCGCGGTCTTGAACATGCCCGTATGCGCTGCGGCGGCGACGCGCGCCTTTTCCGCGATGTTCGAGGGATAAGTGTCGGCGTTCGTCTTGACCCAGTCGAGCGCCATGAAAGTGGGAACGAGGAAAACGCCTTTTGCCTTCATCCGCTTCAGCGTGTCTTCGGACAGGAAGCTGCCGTGTTCGATCGAATCGACTCCAGCCTCGATCGCGAGTCGCGAGGCGGTGTCGCCGTGCGAATGCGCCGCCACCTTGCGGCCCCAATGATGCGCTTCGCCGATCGCGGCGTTGAGTTCCGCGGGCGTGAACTGCGGCACGTCGACGGGGTCGTAGGAGAGCACCCCGCCCGAGGCGCAGACCTTGATGACGTCGGCGCCCCATTTGATCTGGTTGCGCACCGCCTCGCGGCACTGGTCGGCGCCGGTGCAAACGCCTTCGCGCGGTGTCAGCGGCGCGACGCGCTGCGCAGGATAAGGCGCGCGGTCGCAGCTTCCGCCGGTGGCGGTGATGGCGTTGCCCGCCGCGAGAATCCGCGGGCCCGGAGTCAGGTTCGCGGTGATGGCGTTGCGGAGTCCGACGTCGATGAACTCGCGCGCGCCGACGTGCCGCACGGTGGTGAATCCCGCTTCGAGCGTGCGGCGCGCGTTGGCGCCGGCGTAAAAGGCCATTTCGGTCGGATTGCGCATCAACTCGTTGAGCGACTTGCGATAATAATTCTCGTCAGGTTCCAGTGTCAGGTGCGAATGGACGTCGATGAATCCCGGCAGCAGTGTCGCGTCACCGAGGTCGATCGTCCGCGCGTCGTCGGGGATCGCCGCATCGCGACCGACGCCGACAATCCGCCCGGCCTGCACCACCACGACCGCATCGGTGCGCATCCGTTCGCTCGTCGCATCGAACATCCGCGCGGCGCGCAGGACCAGCGTATCCTGCGATTTGTCTTGGGCAGATCCCGTGATCGCCGACCCTGCGCACAGGAATAAGGCGGCGGCGGCAATCGCGCGTGTGATGCTGTGGGCGGTTTTCCGCATGGTTTTCCCCCGCGACGTTCCCGTGCCGAGCGCCGGGATCCGCATGCTGTTGATTATACGAGCGACGATGCGCCCCAATCCGCCATCCTCAATGGCGGATTTCGACGGTCCCACTCATCATTGTGCTTGTCCAACGGCATTTTCAGGGAGGCGCGCCATGTCCAGCACTCGCATCGAGGGGTCTTTCGTCGCGACGGTAACACCGTTCGATCGCCGGGGAGAGATAGATTTCGGCGCCTGGCAGGCGCTGCTCGACCATCAGCGGCAGCACGGAACGCGCGCGATCCTCTTCATGGGGTCGACCGGCGAACCCTCGCTGCTTTTACCCGAGGAGAAGAAGCGCATCGTCGTCGAAACGGTGAAGATGCGGGCGGCCGGCATGGCCTTCTTTTATGGCTGCACCGGGCCGTCGACCGAGCAGGTGATCGAGAATGTTCGCTTCGCCGCGGCGAACGGCGCCGATGGCGCGATCATCGCCGCACCGCCCTATATCTGCGCGTCGGAAGCCGACATCGAGCAATTCTACCTCGAGGTCGCCGATGCGGTCGACTTGCCGCTCGGCATCTATAACAACCCGCCGCGCGTCAAGACCGACCTGCACTGGGAACAACTGCTACGGCTGTTCAGGCATCCCAACATCGTGATCCATAAGGAATCGACCGCACGCGTCGGGCAGATGGCGCAGATTCTGGCCGCGGCTCCCGACGTATCGGTGATGTGCTGCGATTCGCCCAATCTGGGCCTCGTCGTCCCGACGATGGCCCTCGGAGGACATGGAACGGCGAACATGGGGGGCAATATCGCGCCTGCGGAAATGGCTGCAATATCGACCCCGTGGACAGGCGCGAAGGAAGCGGAGACATTTCGCAAGCAATATCTGGCGCTGCTTCCGCTGCTCCATTTCAACTATTCCGCGATCAACCCCGTGGCAATCAAATCGCTGATGCGCGCCTGCGGCCTGCCCGTAGGAGGGTTTCGCAAGCCGCTTCGCGAACTCGGAGACTCGGAACTCGAAGCGGGACTGCGCATAATCCGGAATATTGGTCTGGCAGAGAAATATCGCTATTCTCTCGGCTAGGACGACCGTGAGGGTCAGATTTTTTTGGGAGTTCTGCTTGCCTTCCATCTAAAGCAAACGAGACGCCACAAACAAATTTAATCTAACTAATCCGGCGGGCGCCAGCTCTCCGTCCGGGGTTTGGGATTTTTATGTTTCTTTGGCGCGCCATCGATTCTTTTCCAAATGGATCGTGCGCCGGGATCGTCGACGGGTTCATCGCAAAGCAGGCTGACCAAATTCCGGATTTCGTGGCGCATCTCGTCTGCCGAGCTGTAAGAGTCGGGATAGCCGGTCGCCCCCGATGCCGCTGCTTGTGCCTGTCGTGCCTCTGAACAGCTTTGCGGCGTCTTTACCTTGACCACGGCAGCGGGCGGCGCGCTGTTTGCGGTGGGCGCGATGTCCGCCAACAGCGCCAGGCAAAGAATGATTTTCATCGCGGTTCCGAACGCAGTCGCCAATCGAACGGTGGATTGTGCCCTTGACAGCTCTGGCCAACTCTCCGGAACCTGCGATCGCCTGTTCGAGCCTCCCGCGCGAGAACCTCAGGAAGAAGCGCGATGCACGTCACAGCAAAATCTCCCACAACCAGTCTCCTTTGTCGGATCAATTATTGCCAAGGACGCCGCCGAGGCTGCGGCGGATGGCGTCTTCGGCGCGGCGGCCGACCTCGTCCTCGGCGGCACCTTGGACGCGGGCGCCCAGACGCTTGAGCTCTTCGGGGGTGCGGACCTTTTTCTGCTCGCTAACCGTGCCGGCGCTCGCCATGCCCTTGATACCGGTGATGCAGCAATTGTTCGACGACAGAAGTTCGGGATTGCCGTCCCATTTGAGATAGCAGGTGCTGGCTTCCTGGCTGACAGTCCAGGCCTGGCACCGGCCGTCGCGGTCGCACGCCGCCTTGCAGCTTTTCCAGTCGTCGCGGCGCGCCAAGCCGAACTCGCGGTGATCATAGCCGAGCAGGTTGACGTTGAACATCGGTTGCCATTCCTCGGCCGGCGCCGCGGCGACCGTGGCGGGCCGGACCGGCGTGGCGGGGGCGGCCGCTGCGCCCTGCACCGGCGAGCGCGTGCAGACGATTTCGGCAAGATTGCCCTGGCCGTCGATATTGTAAGCGGACGCGCGCGCAAAGGCACGGCTCTGGCAAAATGCCTGCGCGCTTTCGCCCTGGCAGGCCGCGAGATCTTGCGGCTTCTTCTTGCTACACGCGCGGATCAGCTTTCCCTTGGCCGACAGCGGTTGGCAGAAAAAGCCGGTGCTGGCGCCTTCGCTGTCGACGCACGGCGTGTCGACGGCCTGCGCCGTCGCTGCCGCGCCAACGACCGTGACGGGGGCGATGGGAGTGGCGGTGGAGGCCGTCACGACCATCGACGCGGCAAGGGCAAGACCCGAAAGTCGGATACGGTTCATAATCTTCTCCATCGAAGCGGATTGGAACGGGCGACCGAGACGGTTCGGGCCGCCTTTGCCGCTCTACCTACCAAGCGGCGCGGAACGCTCCCATCCCCAGTTCGTGGGATGCCGCCGCCGCACCGCGCCGCCTATGCCGGGTCCGATTTTGGCCGGACAGGAGTGGTGCATATGGCAAGGTTCCTTGGTCGGGCGGGCTGGGCCGCCGCCGTCGCGATTTGCGCCGCGTCGCCCGTCACGCGCGCGGAACCGGCCCCGGCGCCGGCGATCGATCCCGGGCGCTATGACACGCCATGGGGGGCGGGCGCGATGCGGATGAACGGCTCCACCGCGATCCTGACGCTCGACGACGGGTCGGTTTTCTGGGGTTCGCTCGGTAACGGCGGCCGCAGCTGGGATGGGCGCTGGGTCCGCGCACCGCGATCGGCACGCCCCGACCGCGCGCATCGTCCGTGCAGCGACGCGCGCGGCCCTGTGCCCTCGTCATTCCCGGTGCCTTCGGGCGTTTATTGGGGCCGCTTTACCGCGCATTCGGTGCGATCGACAGGCAACCGCGCGTTGGTGCTGAATTGGAGCAACTGTGCCGAGACACCGACGGGCAGCGCAAACCGTTTCAACATCGTCGAACAGGCGCCGCGTCCATACACCGAAGCGGCGCCGCCGAGTCGCGCCGTGCCGTCGCTGCCCTATGACGGCCCATGCAATTCGATACGCGCTCGTGCGGTTGCGACGATCGCACCTTGCAATCTCGACTTCGCGCGCCCGTTTCGCCTGACCTTGCAGCGCGCGATGCAAAAGCCGGTCGGCCGCATCACCTTCACCCCACTGGTCGACGATCCGGTCGCGGTACTGGCGGCGGTTCGCTCGAACACTGTGCTGCCGGTGCATCCGACCGCGCGCGAGGTCTATCAGGTGGTGCGCGGGGACAAGCTGCACATGCGAGGCAGCTGGGCCGACGTCACCCCGCCAGCGACGATCTGCGAACATGATTTCTGGATCGTCAATGTGATCGACGGGAACGGCCAGCGCCATTCGGGCAATGGCGTCGTCGTGATGAGCTGCGGGCCGCATCGGCTGGGGCGCGAGGGTCCCGTCGCGACCCCGGCGCTTGAACCGGTGCAGCAGCGGCGCGACAAGGGGAAATAGGATGGCCAACCGCACGACGATATTCGCCGGCGCCGCTGGACTCGCGGCATTGCTCGCCGGGCTCGCCTGGGCGGGCGGTGCATTTTCGCCGCCGCCGCTCACGGGTCCGCCGCCACCCGCATCGCGCGGCCCGTTCAGCGGTTGCATCCCGACCGACATGGGCATGGCGACGCGCCCGGTCGACCAGCCGCGCCACGCGGGTGATCGCTATATCTATCGCGACGGGACGCAGGTGCGCGATACCGACCTCGACGGCCGGCCGGCGACGCTGCTTCCCGACGGGTCGCTCCGCTACCCCGACGGTACGACGGTCGCACACAACAGCGATACGGGCGAGACGACGATCACGCGCCCTGACGGGGAGGTGACCCGAACCAATATCCGCATGCCCGCGCTGGTCGATGGTGACTTCGTCTGGGGCGATGGCGTGCGCCTGCCCGGCACCGATCCGCGGGGCGGCGCAGGAAAGATCGCTCCCGACGGCTCGGTTTCCTTTCCGGACGGCACCGTCGTTACGCACGACCCGGCGACCGGGCTGACCAAGACCCGGTATCCCGACGGCCGGATCACCGAAGTGCGGGACCCCGGAACGCGCCGCGGCAGCGACGGCAATCTGCAATGGAATGATGGGTTGACGACGCCGCGAACCGATCCGTCGGGGGGCGAGGCGAGTTCGACCGCCGAAGGGTGGATCCGCTATCCCGACGGTACGATGATCAGCCACGACCCGACCAACGGCGAAACCAAGATCGTCCGCCCCGACGGCAGCATCGTCACGCACAATTCCGACACCTGTGAAACCAAGGTTATCGCCAGTCCCGGCGGGTGCCTCGGCGCACCGCCGGTGATCGACCAGTGCCTGATCGGGAACTGGCGCCAGACCGGCGGCGGCCCGCTCGAATGGGTGAAACGCAATCTGTCGATGGGCAAGGTGCAGATGCCTCGCGCCGAGGTGACTCCGCTCGACCTGACACTGAAATCGGACGGCAGCTTCCAGACCAAGAACGGCTCGATCGACCTCGAATTTTATCGGCCCGATGATCCGACCACGACTTCCGAAGACCCGGTGACCGGAAAGGCACGCGGGCGGATGGCCCCGACAACGGGGTTCTGGAGCGCAAAAAACGGTGAAGTACGCGCCTGCTTCGACAGCGGTGACCGCACGACGGGTGCGGTGACCGGCAGCACGCCCAAACATAGCGTCACGACGCCATTCGGATTTCCGGGCGCGGCAGGAGCCGACGGCGTAGTCAGCTACACTTGCGACGGCAACAGCTTCAAGACCTTCCAACCGATGCCCAAGGGCACCCCCATGGAATATTCGTTCACCCGCATATCGAAATAATGACGGCGGGCCGCCAATCTGTGAAAAGATGCGGCTGGGAGGGCAGGTCATGATACGCATCGCGATCATCGAGGACGACCCGCTGATTCAGGCCGGGCTTGGCACGGCGATAGGCGCGTCGGGCGATTGTGTCGTTGCCGCGACGGCGACCGCCTATGCCGATGGCACGCGGATCGTCGAACATGGGGGTTTCGATGTCCTCGTCTGCGACCTTGGCCTGCCCGACGGCGATGGCATCGATCTGATCCGCCACGCCGCAATGCGCGATCCTGCTACCGACATATTGGTGCTGACGATGTTCGCCGACCATGGCAAGGTGATCGAGGCGATCAAGGCGGGGGCGCGTGGCTATCTGCTCAAGGATCAGCGGCTCGACGATTGTGTCGAGGCGATCCGCGAGATTCGTCGGGGCGGGTCGCCGATCAGCCCGATCATCGCGCGCATCTTGCTCAAGCGGCTGCAACCGGCGGTGTCTGCGGCCGACGAGGACGAGAAGCTGTCCGAACGCGAAAGCGAAACCCTCCGCCTCTTGTCACGCGGCTTCACCTATTCCGAATGCGCCGGGATCATGGCCATCTCGCCGCACACCGTCGGCACGCACGTCAAGCATATCTATCGCAAGCTCGAGGTCACGTCACGATCGGAGGCGGTTTACGAAGCGACGCTTCGCGGCATGCTCGATGACAATTAGGCAGCTGTTCCGGACTATCCTGTGCGTCCTGCTCGCCGTTTCCGGGGCCTCGGCCTTGGGTGCGGCACAGGGCGAGGCGATCAACGGCGCCGCGGCGGACGTCACGGCCCACGGGCGGACGATCCGATTCGCCGATGCCGATTTCGTCCTCGCGGCGCAGGATGTTGTGCCGCGCGAAGGGTGGCACCGGCGGCCGATGCCGCAGATCTGGCTTTCGGGCGAGGCGCGGCGCCTGCAAGCGGAGCGACTCGGTGTCTGGGCGCGTATGCGTTTCGACCGGAGCCGCGTCGATGGCGACCATCTGGCGATCCTGACCGAAAATAACCGCGAGAAGCTCACCGTTTATTTCAACGGCGTCGACATCTATCGCAATTATCGCAGCGAGACGGCTCCTGCGATGGGATGGAACCGGCCCTATCTGATCACCGTGCCCGACGCACTCGTACGCCCGGGGGTTAACGAGATTATCCTTCACGTCGCGTCGCGAAAAGAGTTCAACCTCGGCGTCGGGTCTGTGTCGATAGGGCCACGCGAGACGCTGGCCGCGCGTTATGCCGATCGCTATTTCTGGCGTATCGCGGGCGCGCGCGGCGCCAATTATGCGCTGATCTTCCTCTCAGCAATTATCTTCATCATGTGGCTGTGGCGCCGTAAGGAGATGGAGTTGTTCTGGCTCGCAATGACCGGGCTCGCCTGGTTCGTGCGCGATTATCATTTCTTCGCCGAGGAAGCGCCGTTCGATCCGTGGCTGTTCCAGCAGATCACCTATTATTCGCTCTATCCCGCGATCATATTTTCACTCTGCTTTTGCGTCGAATTCATGAAGCCGGCAAAGCGGCGACGGATCATCGCCGCGCTGCTGGCGCTCGGCGTCTTCCTGTGCCTGTTCCGCATGCTCCTCGTCCGCTCGACCGAAACCGATATTGCGAGCAATTTGATGACGCTGGGGATCGTCATCGCGATGGTCGTCGTCCTGTTCATGGCTTGGCTTCGTCGGCGCACGATGGAGCATCTTGTTCTGATCGTGGCGCTCAGCGTTACGACGGCCTTTGCGGTGCACGACGTCGGTCGCATACCCAACATCCTGTGGTGGGACGGCCTCGGCTTCCACGCTCAGCCTTATACCGGGCTCGCGCTGTTTACCGCGTTCCTGTTCTCGATCGGGCGGCGCATCCTGCGCGCGCTCGATTTGGTCGAACAGACCAATATCGAGCTGGAGCGCCGCGTCGAACGGGCGACGGCGGCGCTGGCCGACAGCGAGAGCGCGCGACGCCGGATGGAGGTCGAGCGAGCGATCGATTCCGAACGCGAGCGGCTGATGCGCGAGATGCACGACGGCATCGGGTCGAACCTGGTCACCGCACTCGCCATTGCGCGCCGCCGCAAGCAAGATCCAGTAACGATCGCAACGCTTGAGCGCGCGATCTCGGACCTCAAGCTGACCGTTGATTCGCTCGCTCCGGTCGATGGCGACGTCGTGACCTTGCTTGCCAATTTGCGGCATCGGATGGAACCCGACTTGCAACAGGCCGGCGTCGCGCTCGAATGGAATGTCGAACCTTGCCCGCCGCTCGAATGGCTCGATGCCGCCAACGCGCTGCACATGCTGCGGATCATCCAGGAAGCACTGAGCAATATATTGACGCACGCGCATGCCAGCCGGATCGTCATTCACCTGCGACCTTTGGCCAGAAGAGCGATCGACGGTGTGTCGATCGATATCGCCGATGACGGCCGCGGCTTTGCGCTGCAAAAATCGGCGACGGGTAAGGGACTGGGCAACATGCGCGCCCGCGCTCGCGCGCTACACGGCGAATGCATACTTGCATCGACGCCGGGCGAGGGGACGCGGGTTACGCTGTGGTTGCCCGTATGCCGGGACGGACTAGTTGCCCAAGCGGGATGATTGCGGTTGGGCCGCGCGGGAGCGGCGTTGGTACGACTGCTTTCGGAGCCCGGCTTCCGCTGAGCAGGCCGTCCGGAATCGGACAATGTCAGTGGAAAGGCTCCCGCCTGATATTCTGGTTGTTTCTAAAGATATTGGCCGGGTCATACCGGTTCTTGAGTGCCAACAGCCGCGTAAAATTGTCACCATAGGCGAACTTTACGGCCTCGGCTCCCTCATCGCCCATCACATTTACATAAGCCCCAGGCCCGGAACCTCGAAGGGAATCGTTCAACTCGGCGATCCACGCGCGCGTTGGGGACAGCGACTCCGGTCCCGCGATTATCGATGTAAGGCCGTAAGCGATGCCCCTTTCGCGTAACGGAAACGCTGTCTTCGATTGCTCGGTAGCGGTCACAGCGCCGTGCAGCGGCACCAGACCATGCATATAGGGGCCAGGCGCCTCGGCAAGGGCCCGAGCGAGCGTATCGATCGCCACCTCATCGAACGCGGCCCGGAATCCAGCGCGATTAGTGGACGGCAGAAGCGGCATTTCTGGCGGTCCTTGCGTTTGGAGATCGGCATAGGGCAGGCGCCCGACACCATTTTCGATGACGTAAGGCGAAGCGACAAGCGGCGCGATGTCTGCGGCCGCCTGTTCGGGTGACCCGAGGTGACAAACCTGGATCATCAGCAAGGGCCGCCCCTCGTCATCGGGCACCAGCATACCGAGCATCACGAGATCGTCGGGAGCCGCTGCGCACAAATCGGCGTAAAGATGCAGCATTGCGCGCGGATCGGCGCTGCGCAGCGTAACGAAGCCGCCGGTGACCAGGGTGACGGGGTGAAGGCGGAAAGTGAGGCGGGTGGCGACGCCGAAATTGCCGCCGCCGCCGCGGATCGCCCAAAAAAGATCGCCGTCGGCTTCCTCGCTAGCGGTCACCACACGGCCGTCGGCGAGCACGATCTGCGCCGAGAGAAGATTGTCGCAGGTCAATCCCAAGCGCCCCATCAGCGGTCCGACGCCGCCGCCGAGCGCAAGGCCGCCGATACCCACCGTCGGGCACTGTCCGAGCGTCGTCGCGCGGCCCTTCGCCGCGGTCGCGCGGTCGATCATGCCCGCCAATGTCCCGCCCCCGACGGTGGCCGATCCGCCATCGGCCGCGATCTCGATGGAGCGGAGGCCCGACAGGTCGAGAACCACGCCGCCGTCGTTGAGACTGTGCCCGGCATAGCTGTGTCCGCCGCACCGAACCGAAAGCGGGGCAGCCGCCTCCCGCGCGGCGAGCACAGCCCGCCGGACATCATCTGCCGAGGTGCAATGCGCGAATAGCGCCGGGCGTGCCGTCGCCCGTGCCTGGTAGATTTTTGAAAGCCGCGCGTAATCGGACGTGTCGGGGCGGAATACGGTGCCGGCAAACCGCCGTTCGAAGTTCGCAAGACCGCCGGACTCGGCGACGGGATTCGATGTCATGGCGTCGCCGCGCGAGGCGCCAGCGAGCCATGATGCGAGCGCCGCGAAAAGAAAGGCGCGCCGGTCGAAACGAGTCGTTGCCACTTGCTCCTCCTTATGTGTCAGCGCCGGACGATCAGCGAGGCCTGGTCGATATAGAGATCGAGACGGTTCGCGTCGCGATGCGGTTCGACGAGGAAGGTGACGCCGGGCCGAGCATTCATGATCGATCCGCCTGCGGTCATCAGATCCACCTCGACCGTCGGGATGCGGGCATAGTCGCAGTTGATCCTTACCCGGCCGGGGCCGATGCGAACGACCGTTATCGTCACATTACCGCGCGAGGAGCCGCGCACGTCGGAGGTAACGTCGCCGTGCCATTCGCCCTCTACCGACCGCGCGAGATCGGCCTTTTGCGGGGCGTGATAGGCAGGCGTGGCGACGGGCGTCATCGTCGGCTGACCGGCGATCGCGGCGGACAGCGGCAGCAGAAGCGACAGGACAGACATATCGGATTCCTTTGATATCTGGCGTTGCGACAATGCACCGGGGGTGCGTAGTGCAAATCATCCGTTCGTAGGACACGCTTGCCGATGGCTGACTAGGACAGCGCGATCATGCGTTGCAGGTCGGTCTGCCGGCGCACGCCGGTCTTGTCGAAGATGCGTTGCAGATGCGTACGCGCCGTCGTCCGCGCTACGCCGAGGCGACAGGCCGCGTCCTTGAGTTCCAGCCCCTCGACGAGGCAGTCGAGCAATCGGTTTTCGGCGGGTGTCAGCCCGAAGCATCGCGCCGCACGTCCGGTGCGTGCGCTCGTCGCGGGCGAACGCGCGAGGAGGATGAAAATGGGTGCGGGCGTGCCGTCGCCCATGCGGATCACTTCGGCTTCGAACGCTCCGGCCGCCAGCGACAGCCCCGCCATGCCATATCGTCGCGCCGCAGCGATCGCCCGGTCGATCCGGATCATGTCGCGCTGGCACGGCGCGGCGAGGCGGCCGAAGCTGCGCTCGACCGGCGCCCCGGCGTCGAGCAGCGCGGCGGCCGGGCGGTTGGCGTCGAGCAAGCGGCGGGCGCCGTCGATCAGGATGATCACGGGTTCGGCCGTGGTTGCGTCGTCATCGGGCCGTGCCGGTGCGACGTCGGCGATCATCGAACGAAGATGCGTCATGGCTCTCTCTCCTCTGCGGTTGGCAAAGGGCGAGACAGGAAGCGCGCGCGAATCCGGCCAGCGGCGGGATAATATTTTTCGCTCTCCTGCAAAGCTATGACGCGCGGCGCCGGCGAAGGCGCCAGCAGAGGGCGCGGCTGCAGGAGAGGGTGCGATGGAACGAAATCGGTGCGAAGGCGGCGCGGCGGACGATAATCGCGCGCTATGGAAAATTCGTGCCAGATGATAGGGTTGGCTCGATGCGGCAGCCCAGTTCATCCGAGTGGTCCACGATCTGGCGCCTGTTCGACCGGCTGGTGTCGCTGCCGGCGGACGAGCAGGAACCGGCACTCGCACGCGCGGCGGTCGAGCCGTTCGTCGCCGACCAGGTGCGCAGCCTGCTGCGCGCCGGCGACAGCCCGGGGCCGCTCGACGGGCAGGCACCCGGCGCCGAGCGGGCGACGACGGCCGAATATTCCTCGCTTGCGTCCGGCACGACCGTCGGCGCGTTCCGCGTCCTCCAGTTGATCGGACGCGGCGGGATGGGCGAGGTGTATCTTGCCGAACGGACGGGGTCGGGGTTCGACCAGCGCGTCGCGCTGAAGATGCTGCGCCCCGAAGCGGTCGCGCGCGCATCGCTTTTCGAATCCGAACGCCAGCTGCTCGCGACACTCGAGCATCCGGGAATCGCGCGGCTGATCGACGGCGGCATCGCGGACGACGGGCGCGCCTATATGGCGATGGAATATGTGGAGGGCGAGGATATCGGACGATGGTGCGCCCGCACCAAGGCGGGGTTGGACGAGCGGCTGCGCCTGTTCCTCGCGCTGTGCGATGCGGTATCCTATGCGCATGCGCGGCTGGTCGTGCACCGCGACATCAAGCTCGCCAACATCCTGATCGATACTGGCGGGCGCCTCCGCCTGCTCGACTTCGGAATCGCGCGTATCGCCGACGAGGCCGCAGGCGATCATACGATGACGCTGGCGATGCTTACCCCCGATTATGCCGCGCCCGAACAGCTCGAAAACGCGCGTGTCACTGTGGCGACCGACGTCTACGCGCTCGGCGCCGTGCTCTACGAATTGTTGACCGGAACCGGGCCGTGGCGCGCCGGCGCGGGATCGGTGTCCTCGATCATCCGCCGCGCGCTGCACGACGACCCGGTGCCGCCGAGCAAGCTGGCGCGCGAAGTCGGGGAGAGCCCGGTGCCCGCGCCGCGCATCGCCGGCGATCTCGACGCCATCGTGATGAAGGCGATGCGCCACGCGCCGGCGGATCGCTATGCGAGCGTCGCCGACCTTGCCGACGACATCCGTCGCCACCAACGGCTGCGCCCCGTGCGCGCGCACGCGGGATCGTCCGCCTATCGCGTGCGCCGCTTTGTCCAGCGCAACACGCTGGGCGTCGTGGCGGGGGGCGCGCTGGCGCTCGCATTGCTCGCGGGGGCGGGCGGCATCGCGTGGCAGGCGCGGCAAGCCGCGATCGAACGCGACATCGCGCGCGCCGAGCTGCGCCGGTCCGAAGCGGCATTCAACGCGATCAGCTATTTGTTCCGCAATGCCAGCGAGACGGGCCAGATCGGGTCGGTGACGGCGCGCGAGATGCTCGATGCCAGCGCCCGAAAGCTGATCGCGACGAGCGACCCCGACGATCCGGACACCGCCGACGCGGTCATCACGCTCGCCGATCTTTATATCCTGACCGAGGATGTTGCAGGAGCCGAATCCTTCCTGCGCCAGGCAATGGATGCGGGCGTGGGCCGGACGGATACTGCGGCGACCGCACGTATCCAGCACCGGCTGGGGCAGGCCTATGCCGCGACCGGCCGGCCCGATGAAGCGCGAGCGCTGCTCGACCGCGCCGACGGCATGTTCCGTGCCGATCCCGAACGCTTCCGCACCGAAAGGGCCGATGCGCTCGGCGCGCGTGCCTATATGTTGCGCGTCGCGGGCAAGCGCGATGAAGCGATCAAGCTGCTCGAAGACGGAATGCCCGCGGCGGAAGCCGCCTATGCCGATAATCCGCGCGAGATGCTCACGCGCTATGCCAACTTGGGCGCGCACTATATCGAGTCGGGGCGCATCGACGATGCCGAACGGATATTGGACCGCGGCGCGGCCTTGGCGACGCGCGAGCGAATGGAGGCCAGCGCGCCGGGGCTGATGATCCTGACCCACCGCGCGACGACGCGGGTGTATCGCGGGGACCTGAAGGGAGGGCTCGCGGGCTATGAGCGCGCCGCATCGCTGCGCCGCGAGCTCTACGGGTCATCGGCCGGGCTGGGGTTCGCACTGATGCAGGCGGGCGGAATCGAGCTGGCACTGGGGCAGGACGCGAAGGCGCTCGCGACGTTCGACGAAGCCTGGCCGATGATCGACAAATATCTCGGTCTGGGGTCGCCGCCCGGCTTGGCACTGCAATCGACGCGGGTCGAGGCGCTCGCCAACCTTGGCCGTCGCGACGACGCGCGGCGCAGTCTGGCCCGTGCCGAAGCCGATTTCGCGAAACTCGGTGCGCCTGCCGATCGGAACCCCCCTTTTTTAAGGGCGCGCGCTGCGGTGCGGATAGCCGACGGCCAATACGATGACGCGCGCGCCGACCTCGATGCGGCGGAGAAGCTGTTGACCGCGCTGGGCCGGGCGGCAGGGCCTTCGCTGCTGATCGTCAAGCAGCACCGCAGCCGGCTGCGCTGACGCCCGCCTCGGCCGGCCGGGCAAAACGCGCGGCGAGGCGCGCGTCCCTCCTTCGAACCTATGATCCGCGCTGCGGCGAGCGGGCCCAGCCTGGCCCATGCTGCTGCGGGCGCCGGTCCGGCGGCGGCGCGTTCCAAGCCGCACGCTTCCGACCGGCGCTACGGAAGCCTGCCGATCATGAAGAGGTGAAGATGCCTAAATTGGTGAAGAAGGCGACAGGCCAGGTCCTGACCGACGTATCGTTCAGCCGGGTGGCGGGGAAAGCCGTCGTGCTGGGTGCCCGCGAGGCGTTGCAGAAGAAATATGACGCGCTGGGCGGCGCGCGGACCTTTGGCAAGCCGCCGCCGCCGATATCCGCGGGGCGCCGCTGGGATTTCGGCAACCAGTGCCTCGTTTACAACCACCGCGCCAAGGCGGCATTTCATATCAAGGGCGCCATCTATGCGAAGTGGAAGGCGCTGGGCAGCAAATGGCTTCCCGAAACCGACGAGATGACGACGCCCGACGGTGTTGGACGTTACAATCATTTCGACGGCGGTATATCGATCTATTGGTCGCCGATGTCGGGCGCCTGCGCGATCTGGGGCGATATCCGCAAACGCTGGGCCGAGCTGGGCTGGGAGCGATCTTACCTCGGCTATCCGACCAGCGACGAAGGCGACATCGACGAAGGCGGCCGGGCCAACAGTTTTCAGCATGGCTGGATCTATTGGTGGAAGGATATGGGCGCGATCGACCTGCGCGACATCGTCGTTACCTATGTAGGAATGCATGCCTATTCGGAATCCGACCAGGACCAGTCATCGGGATCGGATGAGCCTTATATGCTGTTGTCGGTCATCGCCCCGAAAAAGGACGTCGCGACGTTCCGGTCTCAGACGTACGACGGGGTCGACGATCGCACCGTGCGGTCGGACCGGGTCGAACTCTATCGTGGCCCCGCTTATGGGCTGACCATCGGCGTGGTCGGGATGGAACATGATTTCGGCAGCCCGGAAGGCAACCGCAAGGCGATCGAGCAAATCGTGATGACGAACCACGAGGTCGGCAAGTTCCTGCTCCAATTCATCCCGCTCGTTGGTCCGATTATCTCCAAGATCGCCGGGCCGGCTCTCGATGGGGTGATGCCCAAACTCGCGTCGGGGATCGCGGCCCTGCTCGATCTTCAGGACGATTTGATCGGCAGTGATACCATCGCGCTATCTACCAGACGGCTGGTGACGCTCGCCACGCGCGGCAATGTCTACAAGGCGGAAAAAATCCTGCCCTACAAGCTCGAAAGCGCGATGATGGCGGCGGGCGGGGCGCGGTACAAGGCGCTGTTCACAGTCGACCCGGCCTAGTCGGGGAGAGACTATTCGCCCGCCATCTCGCGATGGACCCAGGCGCGCGCCTGGGTCCATCGACGCCGCACGGTGCGTTCGCTGATGCCCATGACGTCGGCGGTTTCGGCTTCGCTGAGGCCGGCGAAGAACCGGCAGTCGATGAGCTTTGCGAGTTCGGCGTCGAGCGCCGCCAGTTCCTCCAGCGCCTCGCCGAGCGCGATCAGCTCGCGATCGTCTTCGGAAAAGACGATGTCGTGCGCCTCGCCGATCGGCATCGCGCGCACGCCGTCGCCGCGCTTTGCCGCCTTGCGCGCAAGCGCCGCGTTCACGAGGACATGGCGGATCGCGGTCGCGGCGGTGCCCAGGAAATGCTCGCGACTTTCCCAATCCTCGCGCTTGTAGAGCTTGATATAGGCTTCGTGCAGCACGGCGGTCGTCTGCAGCGTCATCGGCTGCCCGGCGCGGAAACGTTCGCGGCGCGCGATGTCGCGCAAATCGTCGTACAGCGTTTCCATGATGGCATTGGTGCGTATCATCGTGCGCGTCGCTCCACCGTTCGCGGTATTCCTTATCGCAAATGCTCATAAGCGACCAGCATCATGGAAAAATTCCGCGCGGGCTCCTTCGATCCTATGATTTTCCGGGCGCCCGCCCGCTCTAGCCGTGGCTCCTCTTCAACGCGCCGTACCCGGCGCATCGATCCAGGAGAAGGACAATGGGTAACAAGAGCAAACTCCTCGTCGCGGCTGCGCCGCTTGCGCTTGCCGGACTGGGGCTGATGCCGATCACCGCATCCGCCGCGCCACAGCCATGCGAATATGTCGCCGGCAGCGCGGGAGCCGACAACTCGCCGGGCAACGATGACGATACGCCGCCGACGATCGTGTGCGGCGAATCCTCATTCGGCGGAACCGGCTCGACCGTTGTCGGTCGCGGGGAAGTCAGCAATGGCAGCATCGGGATCGGGCAATTCGTCATCGTCGAGCCCGACACCAACTTCAGCGACACCAACATCTCCAACGGCGCCGTGTTTCCCGACGCCAGCGTCGGGATCGGGTATCGCACGCGCGTCGACGGCGATCGGAACGTCGCGGTCGGCGCCAATTCCCGGATCGGCGGCGTTTTCGGACAGTTCAACAGCGTCAGCAGGGCGACCGCGATCGGATCGACTACCCTGGTGCTCGGCGAGGGCGGCGTCGCGGTCGGCGCGTCTTCACAGGCAATAGCCGACGGCTCGACGGTCGTTGGTACGCAATCGGCCGCCGCCGGCGAAGGAGCAACCGTGCTCGGCTATCAGTCGGGCACCGCCTCCATCGGCGGTGTTGCCATTGGCCGGAACAGCCGTGTCAATGAGACGCAGTTCGGCACGATCAGCACGGTCGAAGTTCCCGACCTGGTGGGCGGGGTTGCGGTTGGCGATCGCTCGCGCGTCTCCGGCAACAATGGCCTCGCGCTCGGGGCCTATTCCGTCGTTGGTATCCGTAACGCCTTCGAACCGGTGGCCAATGGCACTGCGGTCGGTGCGGCGTCGAATGTCGCGGCGGAAGGGGGCACGGCGCTCGGCGCGCGAACAAGCGTTACCGGAGCGAACGGCATCGCGATCGGCAACGGTGTCGGCGTGGCCAACAGCGGTGCGATCGCGATCGGCGCGAGCAGCGCGGCGAGCGCCGACAATGCGACCGCGCTCGGTACCGGTGCGGTAGCGAGCGGGAGCAATGCGGTCGCGCTCGGGGCGGGGTCGGTCGCCGACCGGGCCAACAGCGTTTCGGTTGGCGCAGCGGGCGCCGAACGCCAGATCACCAATGTGGCGGCGGGCACGGCGGCCACCGACGCGGTCAACGTCGGCCAGCTCAACGCAGCCGTCGCCGGCGCGAACGGAAGCTCCGCTGCGGCGCAGACCACCGCCAACGCTGCGCTCGTCGATGCGGCTGCAGCCCAGGCGACGGCCGACGGTGCGCTGGCCGATGCCGCTGCGGCGCAAGGCACGGCGGACACGGCGATCGTGCGCGGTGGCACGCTCGGCCAAAGTGCGGCCGCCGCGCTCGGCGGCGGGGCGACCTATAACGGCGCGACGGGGATGATGACGGCACCGAGCTACGGCGTCCAGGGGGCGAGCTATGCCGATGTCGGTTCGGCGATCGGCGCGCTCGACAGCGGATTGACGCAGCTCAGTGGCCGCGTCGACCTGCTCGAACTCGCAAACGACCGCAGCTTCGATCGCGTGAATGGCGGCATCGCGGCGGCGATGGCGCTGGGCGGCACGATGGTCGTGCCCGACAGCGATGTGTCGGTGTCGTTCAACCTCGCCACCTATCGGGGCGAACAGGGCTTTTCGGGCGCCGTCGTCGTGCGCGCGGCGCCGCGTGTTTATGTCAACGGCGGTTTTGCCGGTTCGACCGTCAAGGGATCGACCGGCGGCAGGGTCGGCGTCGCGTTCGGGTTTTGATAGACCCGCTCCTATTTTCCTCGAGTCCGATGGGAGAGAGGGCGTTCGAGCTTTGAGCTCCAACGCCCTCTCAGCCTGCGATCTCCGCGCCGCAACAAAGTTGGTGCTTCTGCCGCCAGCGTGCTTCTCAGTCTCAGCCTCTCCGGCTATCGTTTCCTTCACGGACATTAAGGGAGCAGTATTCATGACCGGCAATGTCCACGACGCGGAGCGCCGACTGCGACTGGCCATGCTGGCAGGCAATGCGGAAGCGCTCGAGAATATGCTCGGCGAGCGCTTGATCTTCACCGACCAGAATGGGAACCGTTTGTCGAGGGAAGAAGATATAGCGGCGCACCGATCGGGCCTGCTCGACATTACGGCGATCGATTTTACAGGTGCTCCGGTCGTTCACGAATATGGCGACACGGCCACGGTGTGCGTTACCGCCGATCTTGCAGGTTCATATGGCGGGGCAGAATTCTTCGGCACATTCGCTTATTCGCGCGTCTGGCTGCGAACGGATGGCGAATGGAAGATTATCCTGGCGCATTGCTCGGCGCTTCCGTCGGAGGGTTAGCAATTCGCCAAGGCCCCGTGTCATGCTAATGTGTTCGGCCGCGAACCCTTTGCTCGACCGCGTCACGCGGACAAGGCCACCAGTCCGCAATTGGCCTCATCCAAATCTCTGTCTATCCAACGCCTTCCGCACGGCGGCGCTGCGAAGCTGCTTTGCCCTGCGCGTCAAAAGCTTGCGCGGCAATTTCGGGGAAGGCGCCGTTGAAATACGCCGTGGCTTCGGCGCCGATGGACCTCAATTCGTCGACCAGCGCGAGTATGTCCGGACGGCGTTCACCCGCACGGACGGCGAGATAATGTCCCCGCGTGCTGGCTATGGCCGGAAATGGTAGCGGCTGCAGGCTTTTGTCATAAAGTGCCGATGCCGCCATCGGCACGCGCAGCAAGATTACGCCAAGTTCCTGACGGGCGGCTTCGATCGCGACATCGTGATCAAGGAATTGGCGTTTCGATCCCAATAAGGCTCTTTGTATCCCCGCACGACGACCCCATTCCTGCCAATCCGAGCTGTCACCGTCGATTAGCAAAGTCTCTTTCATCAGATCCCGCGCTGAAATCCCGGCCAACCGCGCCGCGAGTTCAGGTGTGGCGGCGGGAATTGCGACGTCGGGGAAAAGGAGATGTGTATCGACACCGGGCCAAGATCCGGTGCCATATCGCACCGCGATGTCCATATCGCGGTTCTGGACTTGCGCCATACGATGCTCGGGAATGATTTCTATCGCGCGCGCGGGAGCGATCGGTTCGAGGCGGCGTAGCTGTGGCATCAGCCATAGCCGGACCATCGATGGAAGTGCGGATATGCGGATGGCGCCGGGATCGCGCCGGCTGCCAAGTTCGGATCGAAGAGCTTCGATCGCGCTTAGCGATCGCTCGGCGCGACGCAGGAAGATAATGCCTTGGGGCGTCGGCCGAACGCCGCGGCCGAGCCGTTCGAACACGGGCGTTCCAAGCCACTGTTCAAGTGAAAGTATCCGGCGACTGACGGCGCCGTGCGTTATTCCGAGGCGTTCCGCCGCAGCAGTCATCGAACCTGTTCGGGCGGCCTCTATCGCCGCGATCAACGCCTCCGAGGTCGGGATATTCAACAACTTCTACTCCTCAGCCCGATAGCAAGGAGTGAGTTTAGAACACAGAAGCATATCGCCTGACAAACTATCTCGACGATCTCCCGATAGATAGGAATGGCGGCGATCGGAGAAGAGATTCATGTTCCAGCCAAAAGGGCTCAGGCCCGTATCATTCGACAGTTGTGAAGCGATCGTCATCGGCCCTGGGTGTATTCGCCGCGATCTGCCCTCGCGTTCCGGCGTCCGCACATGGATTGTCGAAATGGCCCCCGGCAGCGAGTGGCCGCATGTCGACCATCATGGCGACGGGGGAGAGGACGTCTTCATTCTGGATGGGGAAGTTATCGAGGGCGACCAGCGGTTCGGTGTCGGCACCTATCTGCATTTCGATCCCGACAGCCAGCACCAGCCGCGGACGGAGATCGGCGTGCGGCTGATCGGGTTCAATCTCCTGTGACCTTGTCCTCGCCATACCAGATCGATGCAAGCTCAAGCCGGCGCCAAATGATCTGCGGTGGGATGGCTGCGGCAGCGACCGTCGCATCGTTAGGGCGCACTGCGGCGCGCGCGGCGGCGCCGCCGCAACTGCGTGTCCAACGCCTGGCCTGGGCGGGCATGCGCCTTCAGCTGCCTGCCGCGACATTGTTCATCGACCCCCTGATCGATCCGGCTGTCTGGGGTGCTTCGCTTTCCGACAAGCTGATTGCCGTGGACGATCCGGTCGGCGAAACTACCATTTTGATCACCCACAGGCATTCGGATCATGGCGACGCCGTCGCCATTGCAACAGCGCTGAAAAGTGGAGGGACGTTGGCATATGCCGCCGGCACCCCCACTTTCGGCGGGCTTCCGGCCAATGTGCGCCAGCGCTCGTGCCCCCTTTGGGAGCCGCAAATCTTCGGCGATTTTACTGCGACCCCGGTTCCTGCAGCCGATGGTTATGGCGATCTTCAGGTTTCATGGGTCGTATCGGGCGGTGGACGCAGAATATTCCATGGTGGCGACACGATGATGCACGGTAGCTGGTGGCGGATAGGCCGGCAGTTCGGTTCTTTTGACGCTGCGTTTCTTCCCATCAACGGTGCTGCCTTTTCATGGCGCAAGCCTGCGACGGACGAACCCGCCGTGCTCACGCCGAAACAGGCTGTTGCCGCGGCCACAATCCTTGGTGCGGAGCGGATCGTGCCGATCCATTACGGAGTTATTGGCGCCGACGGCTATTCGGAAGTGCCCGATCCCCTTGGCGCCTTGCGAGATGCGAGCCGGCTCGGTGGATCAGCCGTAACAATCCTGAAACCGGGCGAGTGGTTGAATTGGAAAACGTGACCGCTGTCGGAATGCTTTCCTCACCTTCCGGAATAAATCATTGTCCCGCTTCGAAATAAAGCCCTTCTCGCTGACCGTCGCAGAAGATGTCCTTGTCGACTTGCGGCATCGGCTCCGCGCCACGCGTTGGCCCGACGAAGTGAGTGCGCAAGCATGGCAATATGGTCCTCCGGTCTCCTACATGCAGGATGTCGTTCGATACTGGCTCGATCGATATGACTGGCGACAGCAAGAGGCGCGGATCAATGGATTCCATCAATATGTCACCGAGATCGACGAAATCGCGGTCCACTTCATTCACGAGCGAGGAATCGGACCAGACCCCATGCCGCTGGTGCTTACCCACGGTTGGCCCGGAAGCTTCGTGGAGATGTTGGGCATCATTCCGATCCTGACCGATCCCGTGGCCCATGGCGGACGCGCCGAAGATGCGTTTACCGTCATTGTTCCCTCGATACCCGGCCACGGCTTTTCGGGCCGTCCGACGAAACCAGGCATGAACTATTCGGTGGTCGCCGATATGTGGGTCACGTTGATGGAGCGGCTCGGTTACAGCCGATTCGGGGCACAGGGGGGCGACTGGGGATCGTGGGTCAGCGCTGCGTTGGCGTTGCAATACCCGGACCGCATTCGCGGCGTGCATCTGAACTATCTGTCGACCCGCTTCCGGCCGGACATAAGTTCCTCGGACCGGCCTATCGGCGACGAGGAGCAAGATTATCTCGACCGGGTCGGTAAATGGGCCGAAGCCGAAGGCGCCTATATCGCAATTCAGTCGACCAAGCCGCTGACCCTTGCGTACGGGCTCACCGACTCCCCGGCCGGGCTTGCGGCATGGTTGTTGGAAAAATTCAGATCGTGGAGCGATTGCGTATCGGTTCCGCAGGAGGCCATCGCATTGGACGATCTCTTGACGGACGTCATGATCTATTGGGTAACCGAGACAGCCCATTCTGCGGCGCGCTTCTATAGCGGCTCGCGGGAGCGTCCGTTTCATCTCGCGGCCGGTGAAAAGATATTGCCGCCGTGCGGCGTTGTGACCCTGCCGCGCGAATTGCCCATGCCGCCGAGGAGTTGGGCGGAGCGTGCCTTCAACATTGTCCACTGGACCAGCTTGCCACGGGGAGGGCATTTTGCAGCGTTCGAACAGCCCGAGCTGCTTGCCGACGACATACGCGCATTCTTTCGTCCTCTTCGAAAGTGATCAGCCGCGTAATCCGGAAACGGGTCGGGCAAGGGCCTTTTCAACGTTGCTGACGCAGAATGACCGGCGACTATCGGGAAACGCGAGGGAGACCGGTCGGTCTTCCGTGTATTGATCGCAAATGGAGAGGATATATGCCCGAACCGGCCAGCCTTTTGACCTTCGCCGCCATCGCTCTCGGCATGGTCCTGACACCTGGTCCGAACATGATCTATCTCATATCGCGGTCCATCGCTCAGGGTAAGGACGCCGGCTTGATTTCTCTGGGTGGTATTGCGCTGGGTTTCGTTTTCTACATGCTTTGTGCGGCGTTTGGCATCACCGCCCTCGTGATGGCGGTGCCCTTTGCCTATGATGCGATCCGCATCGCGGGGGCGCTCTATCTGCTATGGCTCGCCTGGCAGGCGGTTCGCCCCGGAGGACGCACGCCCTTCGAGGTCAGGAGCCTGCCTCACGACGGCCCCCGCAAGCTTTTTCTCATGGGGTTTCTGACCAATTTGCTGAATCCCAAGATCGCCGTGATGTATTTGTCCTTGCTGCCGCAGTTCATCGATCCGGCGCATGGCAGCATATTGGGGCAGGCGCTTGTTCTGGGCGTGACTCAGATCATCATCAGCATATTCGTCAACGCCGTAATTGCGATCTCCGCCGCGTCGATCGCCGTGTTTCTGACGCGGCGTCCGACATTCGCCATCGTGCAGCGCTGGATGATGGGAGCGGTGCTCGCCGGTCTCGCCGTCAGGATGGCGACGGAAGCTCGCCGATAGGCTGGTCTGTCGTAGCGGGGTCTTGCGTGGCGTGCGAGCGGATATGATCCCATACCCAACGGCCAGCGCATCAACCTAGCGCATGGTTTTGTTACCAAAAAGCAACTGGACGAGCGCGCCTACGGTATCGACTTGCTGGAACTTCGATTTGCGAATGACACGGTGACCTGATCGCTCGCTCTTCTGACCCAAGGCATTGGCCTTCGAATGTCTGGCGACAGTATCACCGGTATCCGGCAAGCCGACTCCCGGAGACCCTCCGAACCAGCGGAACGGACCCAGCTCCAGCGTGTGCGGATCATAATCGAACCACACCACGCAGCCGGATGGTTTGACTGCCAGCCTGGTGTTAAACGTCTCTCGCCCCAATCGGTTGGAGCCCACTCCACAAGTCGCACGGAACCGCGCCGCTTTGCGGCTGGGCTCTTTCACCTTGCTAGAATTGACAGTCCCGCAGGACTATATGGTGCGGTCGAGAAGACTCGAACTTCCACGGCCTTTCGGCCACAACGACCTCAACGTTGCGCGTCTACCAGTTCCGCCACGACCGCACATCATGATGGTCCGGATCGGGTCCGGCACCAGGTAGGAGCGGGCGCCTAGCAAAGCTTTTCGGGCGATGCAAGCGAGCATGGCGCGATTTATTTTTGCGGGGGCGAACCGCGGCGCCGGTGGCCGCTGCCGCGCGGTCCTGCGCTTGTCACCAAATCGACTCAAAAGAGTCACGCAACTGTCACCGCTCTGGCGTCAGACCGTCATCGAATCACCCTAGTGGCGGCGTCACCGGGGGCGAGGGGCAGTTTCGCTCGCCCGCGGCATGTTTTTCATCAGGGGCGCTGCGGCGCACACCGGGAACGGAGATTTTCATGGCGGCTTTCGCACGCATTCGTTTGGTCATGCTCAGCGGCGTGGCCTGTTCTATCCTGGCCGCCTGCGGTGCCGATGGCGTTGCCTCGCCCGGCGAAGGCGTGATTGTCATTCCCGCGCCCACCCCCACGCCCACCCCGACGCCGACCCCCACCCCGACGCCGACCGGCGTGACCCCGGCCGCGAACTGCCCGACGATCGCCGGTCCCGACCAGTTGTCGAACCTCGGCACGATCAGCGGCCCCGGTGGCGAATGGCGCAATTGCGGCTTCCCCGCGCGCTTCACTGCGACGACGGCAATCCCCAAGGTCGCAGGCGTGATCTATTCGCTTCCCGGCCGCGTCGATGTCGGCACCGACCAAGGTGCTGCGAGCACCAACACCGTCGCGACGCTGACGATCGACCCGGGCGTCACCATCTTCGGTTCGACGGGCGTGTCCTATCTGGTCGTCAACCGCGGCAACAAGATCGACGCCGTCGGCACCCCGACGCAGCCGATCATCTTCACTGGACGCGGCAATGTCGTCGGTTCGGCGGGTGACGATACGTCGCAGCTCTGGGGCGGTGTCGTCCTGCTCGGCCGTGCGCCGGTCACCGACTGCCTCGCACCCGGCGCCGCCGAAGGCACCGTCGCTTGCGAACGCGACACCGAAGGCACGTCGAACGCGCTCTATGGCGGTGCGCAGCCGGCGGACAATTCGGGCCGCATGTCCTATGTCCAGATCCGCTTTTCGGGCTTTGTCCTCAGCGCCGACAAGGAGCTTCAGGGCCTGACCCCGTCGGGTGTCGGTTCGGGCACCCAGTTCGACCATATCCAGATCCACAACAGCTCGGACGATGGCATGGAAGTCTTTGGCGGCCGCCCGAACTTCAAGCATATGATCGTCACCGGCGCCGAGGATGACAGCTTCGACACCGACGTCGGTTACAAGGGCAACATCCAATATGCGATCGCGATCGGCCGCGCCGGCGGCACCGTCGGCGACTCGATGATGGAAATCGACTCGGACGGCAACGAACAGGCGGTTCCGCGTCAGAATGTGACGATCTCGAACTTCACCTTCATCCACCGCAACGCGACCAACAGCAATGCGGCCGCGATCCGCATCCGCGGCGGTGCCGACTACACCTTCGCGAACGGCCTGCTGACGAGCGATACGTCGTGCTTCCGCATCGACAGCACGTCGACGACGCAGACGACGGGCACCGACGAACAGGGGCCGCCGCGCTTCTTCTCGGTCTCGGCGAAGTGCAGCGCCGCCCGCCCGTTCCGCGGCGGCGGCAGCCCGGCCGTGACCGATGCCGAAGTCCAGGCGATCTTCACCGCCGGTACGAACAACCGCTTCGACTACACGCCCAGCCTGACCAGCCTGTTCATCAACGGCGCGACCGAGACGGGTTTCGCCGCGTTCGACGCCAAGACGATCAACGCCTTCTTCGACACGACGGCCTATGTCGGCGCGGTCCGCGACGCGAACGACACCTGGTACCAGGGCTGGACCTGCAATTCGGCGACGGCGGACTTCGGCACGTCGAGCGGCAGCTGCAGCGCCATCCCGACGACCTGATCGCTCGCGATCCAAACGGGGAGCGGGCACGCCTGACGGGCTGGCCCGCTCCCTTCCTGCATATTCCTTGGGGATTTTCACCATGACAAAGCGGCCGATCTTCGCCAGCCTGCTTCTCCTTAGTTCCGCGCTCGTCGCGCCCGCCGCGCTCGCGCAGGACGCCGGCGCCGAACCGGCTGCCGATACGCCGCCCGCCGCCGATGCCGCGGCTGCCGACGACACGACGGCGCTCGAAGAAGAAGAAGCGGACATTTCGATTCCGGGCGGCGCCGATCAGGAAATCGTCGTTACCGGGCGCTACACCCCCAATATCGTCCGTGCGACGCCCGAAGTCGTGTCGTCGCTGTCGTCGGCCGACATCGCGCGCACCGGCGAAGGCGATATTTCGGGCTCGCTCCAGCGCGTCACCGGCCTGTCGGTCGTCGGTGGCGGTTTCGTCTATGTCCGCGGTCTCGGCGACCGCTATTCGCTGGCGCTGCTCAACGGTTCGCCGCTGCCCAGCCCCGAACCCTTGAAGCGCGTCGTTCCGCTCGACATCTTCCCCACCAACGTCATCGACTCGACGCTCGTGCAAAAGAGCTTCTCGGTGAACTTTCCCGGCGAATTCGGCGGCGGCGTGATCAACCTCACGACCAAGGCTACCCCGCGCGAAACCTTCCTCACTTTCTCGGGCGGCATCGGCTGGGACAGCGAGACGACCAACGAGCTTGGCTATACCTATTATGGCAGCGACAGTGACTGGACGGGCTTCGACGACGGCACGCGCGACGTTCCGCCGCTGCTGAGCGCCGCGCTGAAAAGCGGCAAGCCGATCCTCGAAGGCGCCGATTTCTCGCAGGACCAGCTCGAAGCGATCCAGATGGAGCTGGTGAACGCCGAAACCACGCTGCTGCAACAGAACAACCATATCCCGGTGAACTGGTCGGCGGGCATCACCGGCGGCACCACGATCCAGCTTCCCGATGGCGAACTCGGAATCATCGCGACCGCGGGCATCAGCAACAAGTGGCGCACGCGCGACACGTTGCAGCAGACCTCGGTCAACGACGACCTCTCGGGCGACCCACAGACGAGCTATAACCGCGTCATCACCGACAATCGCGTCGTGGTGAACGGGCTGCTCGGCTTCGGGCTCGAACTCGGCGATCACAAGATCCGCTGGACCAACCTTTATATCCGCGACACGTTGAAGCAGGCGCGCCTTGCGCTCGGCACCGACGCCAACCAGTCGGACCGCGACATCCTGAAGCAGGATACGGCCTGGTACGAGCGCCAGCTGATCAACACGCAGCTGGTCGGCGAATTCAAATTCGACCGGCTGAAGCTCGACCTGCGCGGCGCCTACGCCAATTCGCAGCGCGAGGCGCCCTATGAGCGCGGCTTTACCTATGTCCGCACCAACCAGCCGGGCGACCCGGTGGGCGACAAGTTCGTCAACGACCTCGGCGGCAACCGCGGCGACGCGACGATCGCTTTTTCCGACCTCAACGAGGATCTGTGGTCGGGCGGGGTCGACCTGTCGTACGAAATCGCGCCGCGCATCTCGGCGACGGTCGGCTATGCCTACACCGACACGCACCGCATTTCGGAACGCCGCACCTTCCAGTTCCGCGCTTCGAACCTGCCGATCGAGGTGCAGCAGCTGCGCCCCGACTATCTGCTATCCGACGCGACGATCCAGCTGTACGACATCTCGCTGCTCGAAACCTCGGCGCAGGACGGCACGGCGGCCTTCGATGCGAAGCTGACCACCCATGCCGGCTATGCGCAGGTCCAGGCCGAGCTGGTGGCGGGCGTCAACGTCAACGCCGGCGTGCGCTACGAAGAGGCGAAGCAGACCGTCGTCCCGATCGACCTGTTCGGCACCGGATCGTCGGCGATCGTCGAAACCAACCTCGACAATGATTACTGGCTCCCCGCCGTCACGCTGACCTGGGAAGTCGCGCCCGATATGCAGCTGCGCCTCAACGGGTCCAAAACGATCGCCCGCCCGCAGTTCCGCGAACTGGTGGCACAGGTCTATCAGGACCCCGAATCGAACCGTCTGTTCCGCGGCAACCCGTCGTTGACCGACAGCGAGCTGTGGAATGCCGAAGCGCGTTACGAATGGTATTTCGACAAGGACCAGCGCCTGACGGTCGCCGGCTTCTACAAGTCGATCGACAATCCGATCGAGACCTATACCTCGATTTCGGACTCGTCGGTGAACAGCAGCTACGCCAATGCACCGAAGGCGACCCTGTATGGCGCCGAGGTCGAGGTGCAGAAATATGTTCCGCTCGACACGCTGTCGGATTCGCCCTTCTGGCAGAGCCGCCGTCTCGTGCTGATCGGCAACTACACCTACACCAAATCGGAGATCAAGGTCGGCGACGGCGACACGACCGTCATCAACGGCGTGGTTCAGGATGCGGCGAACTTCTTCTTCGACGGCGCGCCGCTCACCGGTCAGTCGGACCATCTGGTCAATTTCCAGATCGGGCTCGAAGATCAGGACAAGCTGTCGCAGCAGACCCTGCTCTTCACCTATGCCAGCCCGCGCGTGACCAGCCGCGGTCCGTCGGGCCAGCCCGACCTCAAGGAAAAGCCCGGTATCCAGCTCGATTTTGTCGCGCGGCAGGGGATCAACCTGCTCAACAAGGAAATCGAACTGAAGTTCGAGGCGCGCAACCTCACGGGGCGCAAATATCAGGAAGTCCAGACGTCGGGCGACAACAAGATCTTTTTCAACCGCTACAAGCTGGGCCGGACCTTCTCGCTCAGTGCTTCGATCAAATTTTGAGGCGTAACCTCCCCCCTGCCGCGAAGCGGTGGGGAGGGGGACCGCGCGCGTAGCGCGTGGTGGAGGGGCTCGGGCGCGGCCCCACGGCCCCTCCGTCAGCCCTGCGGGCTGCCACCTCCGCACCGCTTTGCGGCAGGGAGGATCATACCCCGCCCACCGCACCGGACTCGCCCGGCTGACAAAAAACTGTAATCTTGCCGTCAACTGATTGTCACCAATCGCCCCTAGGCGATTCGCGAGACCGCTTCTTCAGTTTGGGGGACAGGGAAAACTTCATGGCAACGCTGATGTCCGGATCGGCCGTTCGGCTGCCGCGCGCGCTGCCTTCATGGCTCCGCGTCCGCAGGCGGACCCCGCGCGAAATCTGGCCGCACCTGCTCGTCGGTCTGCTCGGCGCGCTCCTGGTCTGGCAAGGCGTCCGCCTGCTGTGGACGCTGCTGACGCCGCTGTCGCCGCTCGGCGCATGGCAGCCGCAAACCGCCGTCATCGCATCGCCCGCCGAACGGCGCGCGCTTTTCACCAGCCTCGATCCCTTTTTCCGCGGCCAAATCCAGGGTCCCGCCGCCGCGACCGTGACCTCGGCGGGGCTCACCCTCTTCGGGATCAATCTCAACGAAGCGACGGGTGGCGGTTCGGCGATCATCGCGGGCGAGGACGGGGTGCAGACGAGCTACGCCGTCGGCGACGAGATCGCGCCGGGCCTGAAACTCGCCGGCGTTGCGTTCGACCACGTGCTCCTCGACCGTGGCGGCGCGCGCGAAAGCCTGTTTCTCGACCAGAGCGGCGAGGCGCCCGTCGCCGCCGCGGGGACCGCGCTTCCGGCGCCGACGCCCGAAATCGGCGCGGCGCCGTCGGCCACCAGCGGGGAAATGACCCCCGCGGCGATCAAGGCGGGCGTCGCCTTTGCGCCGCGCACCGAGGAGGGCCGCGTCACCGGCATCGTGGTTCAGCCGCAGGGCGACGGGGCGACCTTCCGCGCTGCGGGCCTCCGCCCCGGCGACGTCATCCGCTCGGTCGGCGGCCGCCCGATCACCTCGGCCAGCGACGTCGCGGGGCTCGCCAATCAACTGGCCCCGGGCGGGCGCCTCGCGCTCGAGGTCGAACGCGGCGCCAGCGTCGTTCCCGTCGCCATCTTCCTTTCAAAGAATTAGGTTCTATGCGTCTCAAACTGTCCTTGATGCTCGCCGCCGCGCTCGTTTCCGCCACCCCGGCACCCGCGGTCGCCCAATATACGCTGAACGTGCGCGATGCGGACATTCGCGCCTTCATCCAGGATGCGGCGCGGATCACCGGGCGCACCTTCGTCATCGACGGGCGCGTCAACGGCAAGGTGTCGGTCGTCACCGACCGGCCGCTGTCGCGCAGCGAATATTTCGAGATTTTCCTCGCGACCCTGCGTTCGAACGGCCTGGTCGCGGTGCCGGGCCCGAACGGCAGCTACCGCGTCCAGCCGATCGACGGCGCCGCGGCACAGCCCGGCCGCATCGGCAGCGGCGGCGCGGCGCAGAACCAGTTCGTCACCGAAATCATCCGTCTGAGGCACATCGACGCGGTTGCGGCGGTCGAAACGCTGCGCCCGCTCGTCAGCGCGCAAGGCTCGCTCACCGCGAACCGCAACGCCAACAGCCTCGTCGTCGCCGACTTTGCCGACAATATCCGCCGTATCCGCGCGCTCGCGAGCAGCATCGACCGCGACAGCTCGAGCAGCCAGATCGTCACGCTAAAGAACGCCGGGGCACGCGAAATCGCCGCCGCGCTCGCCGCGCTTGTCCCCGCGGCGGGGGAGGGCGCGCGCGCGCCGGTTGCGATCGTCCCGATCGACAGCAGCAACGCGATCGCGCTCAGGGGCGACCAAGCGCTCGTCGCGCGCTTCGTCGCGATGGCGAACGATCTCGATGCGAAGGCGGCCGGCGGCACCGAACTGCGCGTCTATTGGCTCGAACACGCCAATGCCGAAACATTGCTGCCGACGCTCCAGCAGCTGATCGGCGGCGGCAGCGATCCGGCGCAAAAGGTAGGGCTGCCGCCGGCGTCCTCATCGACCTCGTCTTCGGACGGTGGTAGCGCACCCGCCCCGGCCGCCGCTGCGCCCGCCTCGACCGGCGCAGGCGGCAGCGGCAGCATCTCGACGCGCGGCCCGGCGATCGTCACGCGCTACGAAGGCGCAAACGCGATCATCGTCGCCGCGAACAGCGAAGTGCAGCGGATGCTCGGCGAACTGATCCGCCAGCTCGACAGCCGGCGCCAACAGGTTCTCGTCGAGGCGATCGTCGTCGAGATCGGCGACGATGCCGCGAAGCGCCTCGGCGTCCAGTTCCTCCTGGGGGGCAAGAATATCCCGTTCGTCGCGACCAGCTACAGCAATGCGCAGCCGAACATCCTGACACTGGGCGGCGCCTATGCTGCGACCAAGCTCACCGAGGACAAGACGACGGTCGACGGCGAAACCGTCGTTACCCAGACGACGAGCGCACTCGGCAACAGCCTGCAGGAAGCCGCCGCCGCGTCGCTGCTCGGCGCGAGTGGCGGTTTCGCCGGCTTCGCGGGCGACATCGGCAAGAATACGGTCTTTGGCGCGATCATCAACGCGGTGAAATCGGATACGACGTCGAACCTGCTCGCGACCCCTCATATCGTCACGCTCGACAATCAGGCGGCGAAATTCCTCGTCGGGCAGGAAGTGCCGATCACGACGGGCGAAGCGCTCAGCGACAATTTCGACGAAGCCTTCCGCACCGTCCAGCGCGAAGAGGTCGGCATCAAGCTCGACGTCACGCCGCAGGTCAACGGCGCGGGTGAGGTCAAGCTCTTCCTCCGTCAGGAAGTGTCGAGCGTCGCGGGGCCGGTGTCGTCGCGCAACAGCGACCTCATCATCAACAAGCGTGCGTTCGAAACCGTGCTGACCGTCGACGACGGCGAGATTCTCGCGATCGGCGGCCTGCTCAACGATGACGAGCGCAAGACGATCGAGCGCATCCCGCTCCTCAGCGATATTCCGCTGATCGGCGAATTGTTCAAATCGCGCAGCCGGACGCGATCGAAGACCAACCTGATGGTCTTCATCCGCCCGACGATCCTCAAGAGCCGCGAAGACAATGCCACGCTCACCGCGCGCCGCTACGGCTATATCCGCGACTTCCAGCTTCAGCGGAATCCCGATGTCGAACCCGCGATCGACACGCTGGTGCGCGACTATATGGGGACGACCCCGCCGTCGTCCCCGACGCCGGCCGACGTGACGGTCGGCCCGGTCAACCTGCCCGAACTGCGCCGCCCCGATGGCAGCGTGGTGACGACCGATGTTCCGCCCTCGACGTCCGAGGCGCCCGCGTCCCCTGCCGGAGACTATCCGTGACCGACATCGAACCGGCGGCGCCTCCCCCGGCGCCGGTTGATATTCCTTATGGTTTCGCGCGCGCGCATGGCGTCGTCATCGCGCCGGGCGAAAACGGCGTCTGGCTCGCGACGCTGCGCGAGGGCAGCGATCCCGCCGTGCTGATCGAGGTCAAACGCTATCTCGCGCAGCCGCTGCGCGTCGCGACCGCCGACGTCGCCGATTTCGACCGGCTGCTTTCGGATCATTATGCGGTCGACAGTTCGGCCGCCGCGATGGCGGGGTCGATGGGCGACGGCGATCTCGACCTCGGCATCCCGAGCGCGGAGGATCTGCTCGACAGCGCCGACGATGCCCCCGCGATCCGCCTGATCAACGCGATCATCGCGGAGGCAGTGCGGCAGGGGGTCAGCGACATCCATATCGAGCCATATGAAAGCGGGCTCGTCGTGCGCATGCGCGCCGACGGCGTGCTCCGCGAACATCTGCGCATGCCGCCGCACGTCGCCCCCGTCGTCGTCAGCCGTATCAAGGTCATGGCGCGCCTCGACATCGCCGAACGCCGCGTGCCGCAGGACGGCCGCATCGGCCTGACGCTCGCCGGCAAGGCGGTCGACGTCCGCGTTTCGACCTTGCCCAGCCGCGCGGGCGAGCGCGTCGTGATGCGTATTCTCGACAAGGACAGCGCCGGGATCGACTTCGACGTGCTCGGGCTGTCGGGTGCCGCCGACCAGATATTGCGCGAGGCGCTCGCCGAACCCAATGGCATCATCCTCGTCACCGGCCCGACAGGCTCGGGCAAGACGACGACGCTCTACGCCGCCTTGAAGCAGCTCAACGACGGCCAGCGCAACATCCTGACCGTCGAGGATCCGGTCGAATATGCCGTCGACGGGGTCGGCCAGACGCAGGTGAACGCCAAGGTCGGGCTCGATTTCGCCGCGGGCCTCCGCGCGATCCTGCGCCAGGATCCCGACGTCGTGATGGTCGGCGAAATCCGCGACCGCGAGACCGCCGACATCGCGGTGCAAGCCTCGCTCACCGGCCACCTCGTCCTCTCGACCGTCCATACCAATGACGCTGTCGGCGCAATAACGCGACTTAAAGATTTGAAAGTAGAGCCTTTTCTTCTGGCATCGACCCTCCGCGCCGTCCTAGCGCAGCGCCTTGTGCGCAAACTTTGCGACAATTGCCGCGAACCGGTCCAGGCCGACAACAGCGTCGCCGCGATGCTCGGCCTCGACATCGGCACGGTGATCTGGCGCCCCAAAGGCTGCGAGGCGTGCGGCGGAACCGGCTTCAAGGGCCGCATCGGCGTGTTCGAGGCGATCAAGGTCGACGAGACGGTGCGCCGCTACATCTACGCCGGCGGCGACGAGGCGATGATCGCCAAGCACGCCTTCCTCAAATCGCCGACGCTCGCCTCGGCGGCGCGGTCGATGGTCGCCAAGGGGCTGACGACCGCAGAAGAGGCGATCCGCATCGCGCGGCGCGAGGATGTCGATGCCTGATTATCGCTATGTGGCGATCGATCCGCAGGGCCGCGAGCGCAAGGGACGGCTGACCGCCGCGAACGACGAGGCCGCGCGCGCCGATCTGGTGCGGCGGAAATTCCACATCGTCGCGGTCGAAGCCGCCGGAGCGAAACCCGCCGGCCGCTCGCTGCTCGCGTTCCGCAAGACCAAACTTTCAGCCAAGGAACTGGCGCTTTTCACCCGCCAGCTCGCGACGCTCGCCGAGGTCGCGCCGCTCGAAGAGGCGCTGCGCACGTTGACGCGTCAGAGCGAGGCCGAAAGCGCGCGTGCGATTATCGGCGACGTCCACGCCGGACTGCTCGAAGGCCGCCGTCTCGCCGACGCGATGGGGCGCCAGCCCGCCAGCTTTCCCCCGCTCTATCGCGCGATGGTCGCGGCGGGCGAAACGACGGGGAGCCTCACCATGATCCTCGCGCGCCTCGCCGATCTGCTCGAGCGCCAGGCCGAAGTGCGCGGCAAGCTGATCGCCGCGCTCGCCTATCCGATCGTGCTCGCGGTCGTTGCGATCGGGGTGGTCGCGGCACTGATGATCTTCGTCGTCCCGCGTGTCGTCGAGCAGTTTACCGACACCGGCCAGCAGCTGCCTTTCCTGACCCGCGCGGTGATCGCCATCTCCAGCTTCGCCGCCAATTGGTGGTGGCTGATCGCGCTGCTGATCGCCGCCGCCGCATTCGGCTGGACCGCCGCGCTGCGCCGTCCGACGTTCAAGGCGGCGGTCGACGCCCGCCTTCTCCGCCTGCCGCTTTTGGGACGCCTTCTCCGCGACCTTTACGCGGCGCGCTTCGCGCGTACGCTGTCGACGATGGTGTCGAGCCGCCTGCCGCTCGTCGAAGGGCTGAAATTGACGGTGCCGACGATCCGCAATGCCGCGCTCGCCGGCGCGACCGCCAATATCGTCGATCAGGTGCGCGCCGGCGGCGGTCTTTCGGCCGCGCTCCGCGATGCCGGCGTCTTTCCGCCGCTGCTCGTGTATATGACCGCCAGCGGCGAAAGCGCGGGCCGGCTCGAAGTGATGCTCGAACGTGCCGCCGATTATCTCGAACGCGAATTCGACCGCTTCACGGCCGCGTCGATGGCGCTTCTCGAACCTGTCATAATTGTCGTTATGGGGTCGTGCGTTGCCCTTATCATCCTCGCCATTCTGCTTCCGATCCTTCAGTTGCAGAATCTAGCCGGACTATGAAAATGTCGCTGATGAAGCTATTCCTCCACCTGATGCTCGATACATCCTTTTCGGATCGGGGCCGTCCCCCCGTGCACCGCCGCCGCAAGAAGGACGAGCGCGGCTTCACGCTGACCGAACTCATGGTCGTCATCTTCATCATCGGACTGCTCGCGACCGTGGTGATGATCAACGTCCTGCCGAGCCAAGACCGCGCGATGGTGACCAAGGCGAAGGCCGATATCGCGACGCTCGAAAATGCGCTCGAACAATATCGCCTCGACAATCTGGTCTATCCAGCCTCCACCGACGGGCTGAACGCGCTCGTCACCGCGCCTCCGGCGCTGGCCCAGCCCGAACGCTATCGCCGCGGCGGCTATATCAAGAAACTGCCCGCCGATCCGTGGGGGCGCCCCTATAATTATCAGGCGCCGGGGCCGAACGGGAAGGCGTTCGACGTCTGGTCGCTCGGTGCCGACGGCGCCCCCGGCGGGACCGACGATAATGCGGATATTCGCAGCGACGCCTGAGGCGCGCCCGCGTCCTCACGCCAACGGCTTCACCCTCGTCGAACTGATGGTCGTGCTCGCGATCGTGGCGCTTGCCGCGACCGCGGTCGTGCTCACCATTCCGGGCGAGGAACGCACGGTGCGCAGCGAAGCCGACCGGCTCGCGGCGCGCCTCGCCGCGGCGCGCGATGTCGCGGTGATCGAGGGGCGCGGCGTCGCGGTCAATTTCGCGCCCTCGGGCTATGGGTTCGAACGGCGGATTGCCGGTGAATGGCAACCATTGCCGGGCCGTGCCTTCGAACAGCGAAACTGGCCCGGCGACGTCCGCTTCGCTGCGGGTGACGGACGCGGCGCGGCGCGGCTGCTCTTCGACCGCGTCGGCACCAGCCCGACGCCGCAGGCCATCGTGCTCGCGGGGGGGGATGCGCGCGAGGTCGTCCGCGTCTCCGCGACGGGGGAGGTCAGCCGTGGCCGGTGAGCGTGAAAGCGGATTTACGCTGCTTGAAATGCTGGTCGCGCTCAGCGTCATCAGCATAGCCGCACTCGCGCTCGTCCGCCTCGACGCCTATGCGGTGCGCACCGCGGGCGACCTCGACGAAAGCACGATGGCGGGCATCGTCGCGCAAAACCGCGCGGTCGAGTTATGGACCGACCCCGCGCCGCCGACGATCGGCAACAGCGCGATCGGCGTCGCCAATGCCGGGCGCAACTGGCGCGTCGAACAGCGCGTCGCCAAGACCGCCGACGACGCGTTGCTGCGCATCGATCTGCTCGTGCGACCCGAAAGCGGGCGGGGACAGGCAGCGTTGACGATCATCCGGCCGTCGCGATGAGATTGGGCGTCGTGTCTATTTTCCCGTTCGCCCTGAGCTTGTCGAAGGGCCGTTCCTTCTTTGCGAAGTCGAAAAGGAAGAACGGTGGTTCGACACGCTCAGCACCGACGGACGTGGGGGCAGCGCTAAACGGCTTCACCCTCGTCGAGATGCTCGTCGCGCTCTCCATTTTCGCGGCGATCGCGGCGATGGGCGTCGCTCTCCTGCGCAGCAGCGTCGACACGCAGGACGCGGTGCAGGAACGGCTCAAGGCGATGGGCGGGATCAACCGGCTCCGTGCAGTGATGGCGAACGATCTCGCGCAGGCCGTCCAACGCTCGACGCGCGGTCCGGCGGGCGAGGCCATTCCGGCCTTCATCGGATCGTCGAACGGGTTTGCCTTCGTTCATGGGGGCGCGGGCGCACTCGCTGGTAGCCCGCGTCCCGACGTCGAACGTGTCGGCTATGCACTTATAGGGGGCGAGTGGCGCCGCGCGACGCAGCCGATGCTCGACGGCACCGCGCTCGGCGACGGCGACCGGCTCGTCGACGAGGTTGCGGCGGTGGCGGTGCGCTATCGCGACGAACGGGGCGCTTGGAACGAAAACTGGACGTCGGAGCCGGGCGACCGGTTGCCCCGCGCGGTCGAGGTGCGGCTGACGCGCGTCGGGCGCGAGGCGCTCGCGATGACGTTCCTGACGGCTCCGACCCTTCCGCCGCCGCCCGCCGCCGAGGTGCCGGCACCATGAAGCGTCAGAGCGGGGATGAGCGCGGCGCGGCGCTGCTCAGCGTATTGCTGCTCGTCGCGGTGATGGCGGTGATCGCGGCGACCGCGCTCGACCGCTTGACGCTCGCGACGCGCATAGCGGGCAGCGCGGCGACGGTCGATCAGGGGCGTGCCTATGCCTTTGCCGCCGAACAGATTGCGCTGCGCCGGGTCGCCGATCTCGTCGGGCGCGACCCGGCCAAGCTGACGCTCGCCGGCAATTGGCTAGGCCGCGATTTCACGCTGCCGCTGCCCGGCGGCGAAGCGCGGGCGAAGCTCACCGATGCGAACAATTGCTTCAACCTCAACAGCCTCGTTGCCGAAACGGTGCCGGGACGGTTCAGCCAGCGGTCGGGCGCGATGCGCCAGTTCGGCGAATTGATGACGCTGCTCGGCATCGAAACGGGTGAGGCGCAGGCGATTGCGGGCGCAGCGGCCGACTGGATCGACAGCGACAGCAACGAAGGCCGGCTGGGCGCCGAGGATAATGTCTATCGATCGATGCAGGGCGCCTATCTGCCCGCCAACCGCAAGATGGCCGATGTCAGCGAATTGCGCGCGGTGCGCGGGGTCACCCCGAAGATCTATGCGCGGCTGAGGCCCTGGATCTGCGTGCTGCCGGTGACCGATCCAGTAAAGCTGAACGTCAATACGCTTGCGCCCGAACAGGCGCCGCTGGTCGCGATGCTGCTGCCCGGCGAAATCGGTATCGCCGACGCACGGGCGGCGCTGGCGGCGCGCCCCGCGGGCGGCTATGGCAGCAGTGTGCGATTCTGGGAGGCGAGTGTGTTCGAAGGCCGCAAGCCGCCGAACGATGTCGCCGAACAGGCGGGCGTGACCAGCCGCTGGCTTGCGCTGACGACGAACGTGACGATGGGGGACGGTTTCTTGACCGCAGTTTCGCTGATCGATGCCAATGGCGGAGCGCCGTCTGCCGGAATGACACCGCCGGTGATCGTGCGCCGCGATTGGGGCGAGGCGGACTAGGGCATGAATCCGCATACGGCACCGTCGAGGTTTGAAGCGATTTTGTTCAGGGCAAGGAAGCGAGACGCAGGCATATGAGTATATTCCAAGGCTCGCTGACGCAGCCATGGACAAAATCGGTCAAATCCCGGAGGGACGCCGAAATGGCTTCGATCTCGTCTCCGCGCGGCCTTGCAGACGGAACCACCGTCCGCTGCGGCCACGCGAAGCCGATATCTTCGCCATTTCGGCGCCTCGACGGCGCCGTATGCGGATTCATGCCCTAAATGTCGCGCACGCTGGTTCTCTGGCTGCCCCCGGTGGCAGCGCTCGGCGAGGAAGGTGCGCCGCACCCCGCGTGGCTGCGCATCGATGATGGCGTGATCGTCGATTCGGGACAGGACGACGGCTGGGTCGGCGCCTGGGAAAAACCGGAGGACGACGATGCCGACGACCGGCTGGTCGCGCTGGCGCCCGCGGCCGACGTGCCGCTGCGCTGGCTCCACTATCCCGACGCCGCACCCGCGCAAGCCGCCGCCGCGGCGCGGATCGACGTGCTGAAAGACAGCTTGGGCGATGCGGCATCGCTGCATGTCGTCACGGGTCAGCCGGCGAGCGAGGGGCAGGCCGTCCCGGTGGCGGTCACGACCCATGCCGCCATGGCCGCGTGGACCGACTGGCTGAAGGCGCGCGATCTGGCGCCCGTCGCCGTCATCCCCGCCGCCGCCGCGGTGCCGCCGCCCGAGCCCGATATGCTGTGGACCGCAGAGGTCGGCGGCGAGCAGATCGTGCGCAGCGCCGACCGCGCCTATCGCTCGGATCCCGAGCTCGACGCGCTGATTGCGGGTAGCCATGACATCGCCCCGCTAGACCCCGACAAGATGCGCGAGGCGCTGCTGCTAACGCTCGCCGCGCCGCCGCTCGATCTGCTCAGCGGCGGATGGAAGCCCAAGCGAAGCTGGGCCGTCGATCCGGCGCTGCTGCGGATAGCGAAATATCTGCTGATCGCGCTCGTCGTCTTGAGCCTGCTCATTCCCGTCGTCCATGCGGTGCGGCTCGTTTCCGATACCGGCCGCGCCGACGAGGCGGTCGTGGCGATGGCGAAAAAGGGCGGCGTGACGGCGAGCGACGCCGCCGCAGCGGAGGCGGAACTCGACCGCCGCCTTGCGGCCGCCGGCGGCGGACCGCTCGCTTTCTCGGTTCCGGCCTCGGCGCTTTACGATGCGATGAGCGATGCACCCGGCGTGTCGCTCAAAACCCTGTCGCACCGCACCGACGGGACGTTGACGACGACGCTCGCGGCGCCGCGCGTCGAGGATATCAACCAGGTGCTGTTGGCGCTGCAAGCGCGCGGTTACCGCATCACCGCGCAGCCGATGGCGGGCAGCGATGGCCAGCAGATGGCCAATATAACGATCCGGGCGGTACCATGACCGACAAGCTCAAAAATTGGTGGAGCGGCCTTTCGCTACGCGAACGCTGGCTTGTCGGCGTTGCGGGCGTGCTGGCGCTTGGCGTGCTCGTCTGGGGTCTCGCCCGTCCCGCGGTTGCCGCGTTCATCGATCTCGAAAGCCGGCATCGCGCGGCGATCGAGCGCGAGGGACGGGTCAAGGCGAAGGTGCAATTGCTCGCCCGACGCCCGGCGAAATCGGTCGCGACGGCGGTCGATGCCGTGGCAGTCGACCAGTATCTTGCGCAATCGGCGGGTGAGATCGGGCTGACGCTCGACCGCAACGAAGCGCGGGGCGCCGGGCAGGCGACGATCGCCATCGCGACCGCCAAGGCGCCGGTGTTGATCGATTGGCTTGCTTCGCTCGAAGCGCAGGGCTTCGTCGTCGATCAACTGACGATCACCCCCGCCGCCGATGGCACCGTCGGGTTGACCGCCGAACTTCGGAAGGGCGGGCGATGACGGCGCGCAGAGGATGGGTCATCGCTGGGGTGGTGTTCGCGCTGCTGCTGCTCATTGCGACCTTTCCGATGCGGCTCGCGCTTGCCTCGTCGGGCGCGACCGATGCGGGGGTTGCGGCGCGCGACGTTCGCGGCTCGGTGTGGTCGGGCGAACTCGTCGAAGCGCGGTTCGGAGCCTTGCCGCTCGGCACGGTACGCGCAAGCCTCTCGCCGATCGCGCTTCTCGGCGGGAATGTCGAGCTGGCTTTCGCGCGCACCGACGACAGATTGGGGGCGCTCGCCGGGCGCCTCCATGGCAGCGATCCGCGCGGAGTGTCCGATGTCAGCGGCACGACGGCGATGGCGGGCGGGCTGGGCGCGGTCCCGGTGGACAGGATCAGCTTCGAAGGCGCGACGGTGCGTTTCGACGATACGGGCAAATGCGTCGTCGCCGGCGGCCGGATCCGGCTTGTGGTCAGCGCGCCCATCGCGGGCCTCGATCTGTCGCGCGGCCTGTCGGGTCCGCTCAGCTGTGCGAACGGGCGTGCGCAAGCTGCACTTGCCAGCCAGTCGGGAATGGAACGGCTGACGCTGTCGTTCGACGGCAGCGGCGCGTATCGCGCGCAATTCGCGATCAATGTCGACCGCGACCCGGCAATGGCCGCGGCGCTAGCCGCGCTGGGGTTCCGCGCCGGCGTAGGCGGCTTCGTGCTGGCGACCGCGGGCCGCTTCTGACGTGACCCTCCTCGATGCCTTGCCCTTCGGCATGGGCATCGCCCTTGCTGCGCTGGCCGGGCTGATCCTCGGCAGCTTCATCGCGACGCTGGCGCTGCGCTGGCCTGCGGGCCGATCGGTGTCGGGACGATCGCAGTGCGACGCGTGCGGACGGCCACTCGGCGTGCCCGATCTCATCCCGCTGCTTTCTTTTCTAGCTGCGCGTGGGCGCTGCCGCACCTGCAGCGCGCCGATCGATCGCTTTCATTCGCTTGTCGAGGCGGGGTCCGCGCTGATCGGTGCGGTCGCGCTCGCCCTGATACCCGGGACCACCGGCTGGCTATGGGCGTTCTTCGGCTGGTTGCTGCTGCCGCTCGCACTGCTCGATGCGCGACACTTCTGGTTGCCCGACCGACTCAGTGCGCTGCTGGCGGTCGCGGGATTGCTATTGGCCGAGCCCCTGTTCAACGCCGCCCTGTTCGATCGCTGGATCGGTGCCGTTGCGGGCGGAATAGTGCTCGCGTTTCTGGCCTGGGCTTACGGGCGGACGCGCGGCGCCGAGGGCATGGGCGGCGGCGATCCCAAGCTCGTCGCGGCGATCGGTTGCTGGACCGGATGGCAGGCATTGCCGCTGCTGCTACTGCTCGCCAGCGCCGGGGGGATCGGCTGGGCATTGTCCTTGCAGCGAAAAGGGGACCGGTCGCTTGCCGAGCGACGGATCCCCTTCGGTGTCTTCCTGTGCGCCGCAGCGTTCGCCGCGGTGCCGGTCTGGCGCTGGGTTACTGGCCGATAACGACCGTCACCGCGCGGCGGTTCTTGGCATAGGCTGCTTCGGTCGAACCGAGTTCGGCCGGACGTTCCTTGCCATAGCTGATGACGTTGATGCGGCTCGGGTCGATACCGAGCGACGCAAGATAATTTTTCGCGGCGTTGGCGCGGCGTTCGCCGAGCGCGATGTTATAATCGCGGGTGCCGCGTTCGTCGGCATGGCCTTCGAGCGTGACGCGAACCGCGGGATTGCGCTGGAGCCACTGCGCTTGGCCCTGCAGCGTCGCCTGGTCCTGCGCGTCGACATTATACTGGTCATAGTCGAAGAAGACGCGGTCGCCTTCGAGGCCGACGCTGGCGAGGAAATCTTCCTGCGATCCCGGGATTACGCCGGTACCGGTTCCGGCGCCGGGGTCGGTTCCGGTGCCTTCGGGGGCGGGTGGCAGCGTGTCAGGGGCCTTTTTCGCGCAGGCGCCAACAGCAAGCATGGTGATCGCCGCGATCATCGCGGTGCTTTTCCGTATCGTCATGTTTTCTGTCCTCTTGTTGTTGTTGGTAAAATCATTCTGCGGGCAAAAAGAACCGGCTGGACGCGATATTTGAACCCGAGCCGGGCGTTTTGGTTCCGCGCCGCTCAAGGCAGGACGGGACCCCAGCTTGGATCCGATCCGTCCTGCGGCGTCGGCAGGCGGCGCAGGTTCACGCCGGTCAGGTCGACCTGCCACAGGCTCGACTTGCCTTCGCGCCCGCGCGTCGTGCGGAAAAACTGGATGACGCGGCCGTTCGGCGACCAGGTCGGCGCCTCGTCCTGCCAGCTGTTGGTCAGCATCCGCACCCCGCCGCCCGACGGGGTCATCACGCCTATGCGGAACTCGCCGCCGCCCATGCGGGTAAAGGCGATCAGGTCGCCGCGCGGCGACCATTCGGGAGTCGCGGCACGGCCGCCGCCGAAGCTGATCCGCTGCTGGTTCGATCCGTCGATGTTCATCGTATAGATTTGCTGACCGCCCGACCGGTCGCTTTCGAACACGATCTTCCTGCCGTCGGGCGAGAAGCTGCCGCCAACGTCGATGCCCGGCGTGTTGGTGAGGCGTACCGGCGTGCCGCCGTTGGCCGAAATGCGATAGATGTCGGTGTTGCCGTTCACGGCCATCGAATAGAGGATCTGCGTGCCGTCGGGCGACCAGCGCGGCGCGAAGGTCGCGTTCGAGCTTTCGGTCACCAGCTTTTGCGACCCCGACGCGACGTCGTAGATGAAGACGCGGACGCGATTGTTCAAATAGCTGACGTAAACGATCTTCTTGTAATCGGGTGAGAAGCGCGGGCTGATCGCGAGCGCCTGACCGTTGGTGATGAAGCGGTGGTTGCCGCCGTCAGAATCCATGATCGCCAGCCGTTTGATGCGGTTCCCCTTGGGTCCGCTCTCCGCGATATAGGCGACGCGGCTGTCGAAGAAGGGCGCTTCGCCCGACAGGCGCGAATAGATCGCGTCGGCGCATTTGTGCGCTGCGCGGCGCCAGTCTGCGGGCTGGATCTCAAACCCCTTGCGCACCAGCTCGCTGCCGAGCGCGGTGTCGTAAAGATAGCAGCCAACGATCAGGCTGCCGTTCGACCCGGCATCGACGAAGCCGTGAACGACGTTCTCGGCGCCGCGCGTCTGCCATTCGGCAAAACGCGGCGCCTGAACCTCGGCGCGGGTGATCGCGCGGACCCCGTTCGGACCGATCGGTTCGTAAAGGCCGCTGCGCTCGAGGTCGGCGGCGATGACTTCGGCGATCTGGCGGCCGAGGCTGTCGGTGCGCAAACCCGCGACGGTCTGTACCGACGCGGTGGCGAGCGGCGGGATGCCGATGACCGTGCGTTCCTGCGACAAGGTGCCCTCGATCGTCTCGCGCGGTGTGGTCGTCGGCGTAACCGCGGGCGGCGTCGGTGCGGTCTGGGCGAACACCGGGGCGGTGGTCAGCAGCAGCGCTAGCGAAAGGCTGATCGGACGGAGAAGCATGTCTCTTACCTCTTGATGAAATCGAGCGTGTAATTCTGCCAGAAGCTGTAATTTTCCTCGGGCAGTTCGAAGGGGGCGGCGAGTTCCACCGCGCGTTTCGCGCATTCCTGATGGCGCTGGATCTGGAATTTGTTGCTGTCGTTCTCGCCCGACGTGGTGACGCTGGTGAAGCCGGCGAGAGCGCCCGATGGGGTCAGGCGGAACTTCACGACCGTCTTGAGCTGGTCGACATCGACCCCCGAAACCCGGCAGCTGTTCCAGCGTGGCGCGACCGCCGATTTGATGCTGACGTCGATTGAGCGGCGAACCTCGGCGGCGGTGGCTGAGGCCGGAGCACCCTTGCTCGACGGCGATTTGGGCTGGGACTTCGAAAGCCCTTCGGCGATGCCGTCGAGTCTCCCGGTCGGGCGCGCGGTGCGGTCCTTTGCGGGCGGCGCCTTTGGAGCAGCCTTGGGCTGCGCCGTTTTCGCTGCAGGGGGCTGTTTCGGTGCTTGTTTCGGGCGTGCTACCTGTTTGGGCGTTGGGGCTGGAGTCGGCCGCACCACGGGCTCGGGGAGCGGCGGTGTCGGCATGGGCTCGGGCGCGGCGATATCGACATCGTCCTCTTCGCCCAGTCGGGCAGCGGGCGGCGTCTCGCTAATCACCGGCGCGGTCGATCGAACCGCGGTTTCGGCGATCAGATCGACTTCCATAGGCGGATTGTCGAAGCGCCGCTCGCCGGCGGTCCATTGGACCGATAGCAAGCCGATGATCAGGACATGCGCGCCCACCGCGATGGCAAAGCCGCGTCCTTCCTTCCCCCTCACTGCCCGGTGTTCGGCCATCGTCCTAACCTAGGTCCCGGTTTCTGAACCGTCGGTGACCGCCGCTGGGGCGGCCGGTTCGGCGTTGGCGCCGGTGGTAACCAGCGAAATCCGCGTCAGGCCGGCGCGGTTGAGCTCGCCCATCACGCGCATCACGCGGCCATAATCGAGCCCCTTGTCGGCGCGGAGCATGATCTGGCGCGGTTTGTCCTGGCCTTCATTCTCGCGCGCGATCGCATCGAGCCGGGCAGGCAGTTCGGCCTCGGGCACCACCTCTTCGCCAATATAGAGCGTGTCGTCGGCACCGACCGACAGCTGGATCGGCTCCTGATCCTCGGTTTCAACCGGCTTAGCCCGGCTTTCGGGCAGGTCGATCGGCACGGCGGAGGCGAGCAGTGGGGCCGTGATCATGAAGATGATCAGCAACACGAGCATCACGTCGACAAGCGGGGTGACGTTGATCTCGGCCATGGGCGCGCGTCGGTTGCCACGGCCGCGCCGGCCGCCAACGCCGCCCGAGGATCCGGACATCGCCATCAGGCTTCGACCTCCAGTTCGCGGCTGAACGTCGCATGCAGCCCGTCGGCGAAGCGGCCGAGCCGCGATTCGAGCCGATTCAGCCGCTGCGAAAAGGCGTTATAGGCGATGACGGCGGGAATCGCCGCGAACAGCCCGATCGCGGTCGCGAACAGTGCTTCGGCGATGCCCGGGGCGACGACGGCAAGACTGCTGTTATTTTCCGCCGCGATCGCGGTGAAGCTGCGCATGATTCCCCAGACAGTGCCGAACAGGCCGACGAAGGGCGCCACCGAACCGATCGTCGCCAGCGTCCCGATCTTTTCGGCAAGGCGGTCGACTTCGCCCGCGACTGCGCTGTTCATCGCGATGCCGAGGCGTTCGCGCGTTCCGTCGCGATCGATAGTCTTCCCCTTGGTCGACCGGCGCCACTCGCCGATACCGGCCGACAGCACTTTCGCGCTCGGGAGGTCCTCGTCGCTGTTCTTGTCGAAGAACTTGTCGATATTGTCGGCGCGCCAGAAATCGCGCTCGAAACGTTCCGACGCACTCATCAGCTTGCCGACCCCGCGGCCGTGGGTGAAGATCACCGCCCAGACATAGATCGACGCGAGGAGCAGGCCGATCATCACCGCCTTCACGATGATGTCGGCCTGCAGGAACAGCGCCACGGGGGACAAAGTCGCCGCGTCGGCGGCCAGCGAGATATTGTCTAGCAAGGGAAAGTCTCTCCATTCATGATGGCGGTAAATCGGTCGGCCCACCCCGCGGGCTGGCGGCGCGGCCGGCCCCCCGGCGACAGAAAGGCAGCGGTGACCTGCCCGTCGGTCAATGTCTCGCCGCTTAACGTGTCAGTTCCGCGAAGGATGCGCTGCGCGATAATCACGCTGGCTCCGCGCACGGCTTCGACGGTGCTGACGACAAGCAAATCATCGTCGAGCCGGGCGGGATTACGGTATTTGATGGCGAGAGCGGTCACCGCCCAGGCGCCTTCACCGCTCTCCATCGCCGCGCGCTGGTCGATGCCGGCGAGGCGCAGCATGTCCGACCGCGCGCGTTCCATATAGCGCAGATAATTGGCGTGATAGACGATGCCTGAAAGGTCGGTGTCTTCGAAATAGACGCGCGCCCGGTAATGATGCTCGGCCGCGACGAAGGCGCCGGGGACAAAGGGAGGCGGGGCGTTTACCATCGTCCCGACCGATAGCCTCGCAACGACTCGTCGCAAAGCCCTCATAAACGATTCGTCGCAGATCGGGAGCAGTTTGCGGAATGAAAGCCGCAGAAAACCGCCTATTTCGCCTGATCGAAAAGTCCGTCCTGCGACCCCGCGGGCGGATTGAGCCCCAGATGCTTCCACGCGCTGGCGTTGAGCATGCGCCCGCGCGCGGTGCGCGCGATGAGTCCGGCCTGCAGCAGATAGGGCTCGATCACATCCTCGATCGTGTCACGCGGTTCGCTGAGGCCCGCCGCCAGCGTCTCGACGCCGACCGGACCGCCGCGATAGATGTCGGCGATCATCGTGAGGTAGCGCCGGTCCATCGCATCGAGTCCGAGCGCGTCGACTTCGAGCCGGTTGAGCGCCGCATCGGCGGCTCCCGCGTCGACGACCGCATGACCCGCCACGGTTGCGAAATCGCGCACGCGCCGCAGCAACCGGCCCGCGATGCGCGGCGTCCCGCGCGAGCGTTTGGCGATTTCGAGCGCGCCGTCGGACGCGATCGGCAGCGCCAGCAGGCGCGCGGCGCGCGAAATCACCTGTTCGAGTTCGCCATGGGTATAGAAGTTGAGCCGCACCGGAATGCCGAAGCGGTCGCGCAGCGGCGTCGTGAGCAACCCCTGCCGCGTTGTTGCGCCGACGAGGGTGAATTTCGGTAGGTCGATCCGCACGCTGCGCGCCGAAGGCCCCTCGCCGATCATGATGTCGAGCGCGCGGTCCTCCATCGCGGGGTAGAGGATTTCCTCGACCGCGGGCGACAGGCGGTGAATCTCGTCGATGAAGAGGACGTCGCCATCCTCGAGATTGGTGAGCAATGCTGCAAGGTCGCCCGCCTTCGCGATCACCGGGCCGCTGGTCGAGCGGAAACCGACGCCGAGTTCCTTGGCGACGATCTGCGCCAGCGTCGTCTTCCCCAGCCCGGGCGGCCCATAGAAAAGCACATGGTCGAGCGCATCCGAGCGCGCCTTCGCCGCCTCGATGAAGATGCGCAAATTCTCGCGCGCCGCCGCCTGTCCGACGAACTCGGCGAGCGACTTCGGCCGCAGCGCGGCGTCGGCATCCTCGGGGGTGCGGATGGGGGTGGTGAGGGCGGGCTCGGTCATAAACGTTCTATTGCCTCGCCGACGATGCAAACCCAAGGTTCCTGACGATCCTCATAGACCGAAAATTGCAGCTCGAAATCATGGCCCGGTTCGAAATTGCCGATCGGCACGGCGTAGCTGTCCATCTCCGGACGGTTCAGGAACCAGAGCGTCGAGCCGCAATTACCGCAAAAATAGAAGTCCGCGAGAGTGCCGCTGCCGCCGGGGTGCTGGTACAATTTCGCTTCGCCCTCTGTGCGGATATTCTCGACGGGGAAGCGCGCTTGCGCGGCAAAGGCGCTGCCGCTCCGCGCCTTGCAATTGCGGCAGTGGCAGACCGAGACGCGGATTGGCTCGCCGGTGCAGGCGATGCGGAGCTGGCCGCAGCGGCACGAGGCGTTACGGATGCGCTCGGTCACTTGGCAGCCTTTTTGAGCGCGACGCGGACGAGCGCGTCGAGGCTGGCGCCCGCGCCCAATTCCTCGTTGGCAGCCGCAACCGCTGCGCTTGCTTCGCCGGGTTTGAAGCCGAGGCCGGTGAGGGCAGCGGCCGCATCGCCGAGCGGGCCCGATGCGGCGGACAGGGTGGGACTCGAACCGGCAATGCCGCCGAGCGCCCCCGCCTTGTCCTTCAGCTCATGCGTGATGCGCTGCGCGAGTTTCGGCCCGACGCCGTTCGCGCGCGCGATCATCGCGCTGTCGCCGCTGGCGAGCGCGCGCTGCAGGTCGCCGATTTCGAGCGCCGAGAGGATGGCGAGCGCGACCTTCGCGCCGACGCCCTGCACGCTGGTGAGCAGGCGGAACCAGTCGCGTTCCTCGGCCTTGGCAAAGCCGAGCAGGCGCAGGAAATCCTCGCCGACGAGCATTTCGGTGTGGATGGTGACGTCGCCGCCGACCGGGCCCAGTGCGTCCAATGTGCGCGCCGATGCTTCGACCAGATAACCGACGCCGCCGACGTCGATCACCGCATGGCCAGCGCCGCTGGAATCGAGCCGTCCGGTGAGTTTCGCGATCATGCGCTCCTGCCTAGCGCGAGGAGAACGAAAAGGGAATCATTATCGCTTGGTCGAACGATCAGGGCTCGTCGCGTGTTCGAGAGATGGACAGCCCGAAAGGATCGAAAATGAGCTACGCCCGCTTTGGCGCCATGATCGCTATATCCACGGTCGTTATGTTCGGCCTCATGTACCTGAACAGCTATGCGCTCGATCATCAATATTTCAGCCAGACGCGAATGTGGATGGCGCTATTGATGGGCGCCACCATGGCAATCGTCATGATCGGCTTCATGTGGCGCATGTATCGGGGCCGCCGCGTCAAGATCGCCATCGTGACCGCGTCGCTGCTGATCGGCGCCAGTTCGCTTTGGCTTGTGCGAAGTCAGCAAGCCGTGGGCGATGTCGCCTATATGAAGGCGATGATCCCGCATCATTCGATCGCGATCCTGACGAGCAGCCGTGCGCAGATTCGCGATGCGCGGGTTCGCGAGCTAGCCGACGAGATCATAGCGGCCCAGGTGCGCGAGATTGGCGAAATGAAGGCGCTGATCGCCGATATCGAGGCGCATCCAGTTCCGGACAATGCGCGCGAACGGCCGCCGGTAGCCTTGGAGCCCTAGCGCCCGCGGTGGTTCGCGTGGCAGATTGCGACGGCGAGCGCATCAGCAGCATCGGTCCCTGCGACTTTCGCGCCGGGGAGCAGGACGCGCAGCATTGCCTGTACTTGCTCCTTTGCCGCTCCGCCGGTTCCGACGATCGCCTTCTTGACGAGGCGCGGCGCATATTCGGCGACGGTCAGCCCGCCGCGCGCGCAGCCGAGCAGCACGACGCCGCGTGCGTGGGCGAGCTTCAGCGTCGATTGCGGATTGTCGTTGACGAAGACTTCCTCGACCGCGGCGCACCCGGGTCCATAATCGGCGATCACTGCCGCGAGCGCGGTGTCGAGGTGCGCGAGCCGGTCGGGCAGGGGCGCCTTGGCGTCGGTCTTTACCTGTCCGTTGGCGATATGGCTGATCCGGCTGCCCTCGATGCGGATGACGCCCCAGCCGGTACAACTGAGCGACGGGTCGAGGCCGAGGATGATCATGATATTTCCTCTCCCCTTGGGGGAGAGGGATGCGCAGACTTGTGGGCTTTGCCCGCTAGTCGCAGCTGGGTGAGGGAAGAGCCACGCCACATTCTCTCACCAAGCCAGACAAGCCGGCAAGCCTTCCTATCCTCTCCCCCGAGGGGAGAGGATTTCATCAACCCAGTTTCTCCATCACCGCGTCGGGGATTTCGTAATTGCCCCATACGGTCTGGACGTCGTCGTCGTCGTCGAGCGTGTCGATCAGCTTGAACAGCGTCTGCGCGACGCTCTCGTCGGCCACTTCGCTCTTTAGCGTCGGGCGCCACGCGAGCTTGACGCCTTCGGCTTCGCCGAGCTTGCCCTCGAGCGCCTTTGCGACTTCGTGCAGGCTGTCGACGCTGGTCCAGATGTCGTGGCCGTCCTCCGACGATTCGACATCGTCGGCGCCCGCGTCGAGCGCGGCTTCGAACACCGTGTCGGCGTCGCCGGCGCCGGTGCCGTAGTTGATCAGGCCGAGCCGGTCGAACCCGTGGCTGACGCTGCCCGAGGTACCGAGATTGCCGCCATTCTTGCTGAACGCAGTGCGGACGTTGGTCGCGGTGCGGTTGCGATTGTCGGTCAGCGCCTCGACGATCAGCGAGACGCCGCCGGGGCCATAGCCCTCGTAGCGGATTTCCTCGTAATTATCGCCGTCGTTGCCCGCAGCCTTGTCGATCGCGCGCTGGATATTGTCCTTCGGCATCGACTGCGCCTTGGCGGCGTTGACAGCCGCGCGCAGGCGCGCGTTCGCGTCGGGATCGGGCAGGCCCATCTTCGCCGCGACGGTGATTTCGCGGCTGAGCTTCGAAAAGAGGCTGCTGCGCTTTTTGTCCTGCGCACCCTTGCGGTGCATGATGTTCTTGAATTTACTATGGCCGGCCATGGCTCTCTTCTTTGGGTCTGGGAGGAACTGGAGGCGCGCTTACATCAGGACCGAACGTCAAAGCAACCGCTGCCACCACCCGACATCGCGCCAGCTACCCATTTTCCAACCGACCTCGCGGTAGATTCCGATCGGGGTGAAGCCCATTGCTTCATGCAAGCCGATGCTGGCGTCATTCGGCAGGGCAATTCCGGCAAAGACTGCATGGACATTGCGATCCTTGAGAATTGGAAACAGCGCCTCGTAAAGTTGCCGTCCAATTCCCGTGCGGGCGAAAGCCGCATCGAGGTAAATCGCGACATCGGCCGAGGTCGCATAGGCTTCTCGCGTGCGGTGCGGCGATCCGTAGGCATAGCCTGCAATTTGGCCTTCGACCTCCGCAACCAGCCAGCCATGGCTTGCCCCGTAATCTTCTATCCGGCGCGCCATTTCAATCGCTCCGGGCGGATCGCATTCGAAACTGACCCAATTGTCGATGACATAGGGCGCATAAATCTCGGCACAGCGCGCGGCGTCGGCCAACGCAGCTGGACGGACGTGAGCACTCACCCCAGGCTCACCCCAGCGTCACCGCCGTTCCCGACGCGCTGACCATCAGCATCGAGCCATTCTGGCCGAGCACCTCGTAATCGAGATCGACGCCGATCACTGCATTGCCGCCGAGGCGCGCGGCTTCGGCTTCCATCTCGGCAATTGCTTCCTTGCGCGCGCGGGCGAGGACATCCTCATATTTTCCCGAGCGGCCGCCGACGATGTCGGTGATCGACGCGAACAGGTCGCGGAACAGGTTGGCGCCGACGATCACCTCGCCGGTGACGATGCCCAGATATTCGCTGACCGGGCGGCCCTCGACATTGTTCGTGGTGGTGCTGAACATCGTCACTCTCCTGTTGGTTGCGTCGGCGTCAGTCGATTCCGAGCGCCGATTTGTAGACGTCGAGAATCGCTTCCATTTCCTTGCGGTCGTGCACCGGCAATTTGCGCAGACGCACGATCTGGCGCATGATCTTCGGATCATAACCCTGCGATTTCGCTTCGTTATAGGTGTCGCGGATGTCGTCGGCGATGCCCTTTTTCTCTTCTTCCAGACGCTCGATGCGCTCGATGAAAAGGCGCAGTTGTTCGTCGGACACGGTGGCTTCGCTCATTTTATACTCCGCTGGATTGGATGGATTGGAGGCGAGAATCGCCTCGGCGCGTCCCTAGCGAGGTCAGGGATTCTTCGCCATGCTTTCTTCCATCCGCGCGAGCTGTTCGGGCGTGGCGGCGGTATGATGGCGTGCTTTCCACTCGGCAGTCGGCATGCCGTGGACGATCGCGCGGCCCGCTTCCTTGTCCATATTCCCCGCCTCCGCGATCCAGTCGCCGAGGCAGTTGCGGCAAAAGCCCGCGAGCCCCATCAGGTCGATGTTGGCGGCATCGCTGCGATGCTGGAGCAGGCGGACGAGGCGGCGGAATGCGGCCGCTGCAACCGCGTCGTCAAGCTCGTCGAGCGCATCGCCGCCGGTCGTCTGATCGTCGCTACAGGACATGGTTCCTCCGTTGAATGATTGAATAGCTATACGGTTGTTGCCTAGACAGCATCAAGGCGGCATTGCCCTAGCGCCCTATAATCATCGGAGCATTTGTGGTTCAGAGCTTTACCCCCCGCCAGCGCAAGGTTCGCATCCTGGCGACCCTCGGTCCCGCGAGCGCCAATGCCGAGATGATCGCCGAACTGCACCGCGCGGGGGCGGACGCCTTTCGCGTCAATATGAGCCACGGCGATCATGCCGGCCACGCCAAAGTTATCGCCGCGATCCGTGCGCTCGAAAAGGAGACCGGCCGCCCGACGACGATCCTCGTCGATCTGCAGGGGCCGAAGCTGCGCGTCGGCACGTTCAAGGACGGCCCCGCCGAACTGGTGAAGGGCAAGGCCTTCGTGCTCGACGCCGACAAGACGCCGGGCGACGCGACGCGCGTCCACTTGCCGCATCCCGAATTGTTCGCGGCGGCCGAACCCGATACGCGCCTGCTGATCGACGATGGCAAGCTGGTGCTCCGCGTGAAGAGCGTGGCGCCGGGCCGGATCGAAACGATCGTCGAGGTCGGCGGCAAGATTTCGGACCGCAAGGGGGTCAATGTTCCCGACGTCGTCGTCCCGCTCGCGGCGCTGACCGAAAAAGACCGCAAGGACCTGGCCTTCGCGCTCGAACAGCATGTCGACTGGATCGCGCTGTCGTTCGTCCAGCGGCCCGAGGATGTCGCCGAGGCGCGGCGGCTGATCGGCGGCAAGGCAGCGTTGCTCGTCAAGTTCGAAAAACCGTCGGGCGTGCAGCGGATCGAGGAGATTCTCGAGCTCGCCGACGCAGCGATGGTCGCGCGCGGCGATCTGGGCGTCGAGTTGCCGCCCGAGGCGGTGCCGCCGCTGCAAAAGCGGATCGTCGCCACCGCGCGGCGCATGGGCAAACCGGTGGTCGTCGCGACGCAGATGCTCGAATCGATGATCGTTTCGCCGTCGCCGACGCGCGCGGAAGTGAGCGATGTTGCCACGGCGGTGTACGACGGGGCCGACGCGATCATGCTGTCGGCCGAGACCGCAGCGGGCGCCTGGCCGGTGGAAGCCGTCACCATGATGGATTCGATCGCGCGCTCGGTCGAAAGCGATCCCGATTATTTTCGCCGCCTGCATTTCACCGAGACGGTGCCCGATGCGACGACCGCTGACGCGCTCGCCGAAGCGGCGGGCAGCATCATCACGACGATCGCCGCCGATGCGATCATCTGCTTCACCGCGTCGGGATCGACCGCGCGCCGCGTCGCGCGCGAGCGGCCGGGCGCGCCGCTGCTCGTGCTGACGCCGAAGCGCGAGGCGGCGCGGCGCATGGGTCTGCTGTGGGGCGCGCATGCGGTGCCGACGAAGGACATCGGCAGCTTTGAGGAGATGATTGCCAAGGGCAAGCGCATGGCGCTGCGCCACGGCATCTGCAAGGCGGGCGCGAAGCTCGTGATGATGGCGGGCGTTCCGTTCGGCACGCCGGGGTCGACCAACGTGCTCCACGTCGCGACGCTGACCGGCGACGAGCTTCGCGGGTATAGCTGACAAATAGTTCCTCCCTGCCGCGATGCGGTGGGGAGGGGGACCGTTCGCGAAGCGAATGGTGAGGGGGCGCGACGTCGCGCCATAAGCCCCTCCGTCAGCCCTTCGGGCTGCCACCTCCCCATGGCTTCGCCACAGGGAGGATCGTTCAGCCATAGTCGATTCAAATCGGCACAAAAGTTACCGGCCGATTCACAAAATTTTCGGCGTGATTCAGAACGGGACGTTTAAAAATGGTAAATGGACTTTGCACCATTGACGCCGCGCGGCATAGTTGGTGCAAGTAGCGCGTCGGACCCGCGTTGGGGGGCTCCGCATCGCCATTTCGGAGGTCCATTTCGCGTGTCCGCACCGTTCCGTTTTCCGCGCTTTTTTGTCACCAGCCCGGCGCCTTGTCCCTATCTGGCGGGCAAGACCGAGCGCAAGGTGTTCACCGAACTCAGCGGTAATAACGCGAACGAGCTGAACGACGCGCTCGGCCGTATCGGGTTCCGCCGCAGCCAGTCGGTCGCCTATCGCCCGAGCTGCGCCGATTGTTCGGCATGCGTCTCGGTGCGCGTCTGCGCGAGCGAATTCACACCGAGCAGCTCGCAGAAGCGCAACCTGCGCCGCAACGGCGACCTGGTCGCCACGGCGTGCAAGCCGTGGGCGACCGAAGAACAATATGCGCTGCTCCGCTCCTATCTCGCCTCGCGCCATCCCGACGGCGGCATGGCCGACATGGACGAGCAGGATTTCGCCGACATGGTCGAGCAGACCCCCGTCGATAGCTATATGATCGAATATCGCGAGCCGACGACCGACGGCAGCAAGGGGCGCCTCGTCGGCTGCTGTTTGACCGACCGGCAGGGCGACGGCCTTTCGATGATCTACAGCTTTTTCGACGCGCACCATCCGATGCGCGAGGGGCTCGGCACCTATATCATCGCCGACCATGTCCAGCGCGCGGCGCGCGCCGCGCTGCCTTATGTCTATCTCGGCTACTGGATAGAAGGGTCGGCGCGCATGGCGTATAAGGCGCGCTTCCGCCCGCTCGAAAAGCTCGGCCCCGACGGCTGGTCGCGCGTCGAGGAAACGCAGTCCGACCGCATCGCGGCGATGTTCGAACTCGCCTGAGCCACTCTCCTTGTCGAGATAGTTGATAATGGCTCGCAACTGCCGATTCTGGCGGCCGGGCGGTTGACCTTTTCCCGCTTTCAAGCGCATAGCTCGTCGCGAGGACGATAAGTCCGGGTCGCATCCGTGGTTAGCGTCGCTTAGGGGTTAAGCGATTGGGGGGAATGGGATGCCCGTGTATGCGTTCACCGGTATCTTGATCATTCTCCCTTGGCGAGGGGATGTTTCCGCATGAGCGAGGCGGTCAAGGTCGCGATCATCGGCTCGGGGCCCGCAGGCCTCAGCGCCGCGTCGCGCGCGGGGCAGCTCGGGCTTAGCCACATCCTGCTCGAAAAGACCGATCACCTCTCCGACACCATCTTCAAATATCAGAAGGGCAAGCGCGTGCTCGCGACCCCCGAGCGGCTCGACCTGCGATCCGACTGCCGCTTCGCCGAAGGTGCGCGCGAATATATCCTCGACAATTGGGACGAGGATGCCGCGAACAACAAGGTCGAGGTCGCCTATCACGCCGAAGTCGCCGAAGTGAGCGGCGAGAAGGGTGCCTTCGCGATCAAGACGACGAAGGGCGACGTCTATCGGGCAGAAAATATCGTGCTCGCGATCGGCACGCAGGGCAATCCGAACCGGATGCGCTGCGAAGGCGCCGACTTGCCGCACATCATCTATCAGGTCGACGATCCCGAGGATTTCAAGGACAAGCATATCACCGTCGTCGGGTCGGGCGATGCGGGGATCGAAAATGCGCTCGGCGTTGCCGAGGAAGCACTCGAAAACACTGTCACGATCCTCAACCGCTCGAAGGATTTCGCGCGCGCCAAGGCGAAGAATGTCGCCGACATGATGGAGGCGGGCGAAAACGGGCTGATGAGCATCCGCACCGAGACGCAGCCGAAGAAGGTCGAGCCCGGTTTCCTGACGCTCGAGACACCCGACGGTGACGAGACGATCCCGTGCGACGTGATCGTTGCGCGGCTGGGGTCGGTCGCGCCGCGCGGCTTCGTCGAGTCGATGGGGATCGAGTTCACCGGGCCCGATCGGGAGGCCTTTCCCAAGCTGTCGCCGACCTTTGAATCGACGGTGCCCGGGATCTTCGTGATCGGCGCGCTCGCGGGTTATCCGCTGATCAAGCATTGCATGAACCAGGGCTATGACGTCGTCGAGTTCATCAATGGCAATAATGACCTGACCCCGGCGGACGAAAAGGATCTGGCGGCAATCCTTGCCGACCTGCCGCAGAAGAAGTCGGTCAGCGAGTGGCTCGACTATCTGCGCACGCGCGTCAGTATCTTCAACGACGTGTCGCCGCTGCAGATGCGCGAATTCATGCTCGATTCGACGGTCGCCTTCTACCGCAAGGGCGATGTCGTCTTCGAGAAGGGCGAACCCGGATCGTCGCTGTTTGCGATCGCCGACGGCTTTGCCGAGGTCGAGGTCGGTCCGGGCGTGACGGTGCCGATCGAACAGGGGTCGATATTCGGCGAGGTCGGGCTGATCTCTGGCCGCAAGCGCGGCGCGACGATCCGCGCGGGTGCGGACGGCATCTTCGTCGAGGTGTCGCGCACCGCGGCCTTGAAGTTGATGGCCTCGGTCCCGGGCGCGAAACGCGCGATCAACCGCATCTCGCTCGAACGGCAATTGCTTCAGATCTTCAAGGGCGGGCTGACGGTTGACGATCTCGGTCCCGTCGTCGACACCGCCGAGGTCGAGCGTGTGCCCGCGGGCAAGGTGGTGCTGACCGAGGGCGAGCAGGGCGACGACGTCTATGTCATCCGGTCGGGGTCGATGGTGGTCGAGAAGGACATCGGCGGCAAGCCGATCTTCCTCCGCTATCTGCCCGCGGGCAGCTTCTTCGGCGAAATGGGCGTGCTGAGCGGAGCGCCGCGCAATGCCACGGTCAAGGCCGCCGTCGGCGCCGAGCTGATCAAGCTGACCGGCGAGAGCTTTCGCAAGATGCTCGCCGCGCGGCCGCAGGTGCGCGAGGCGACCGAGGCGGCGGTGGCCGAGCGCGCGGCGATGAACAGCTTCATCGAATCGCGGAAAGCGACCTATTCGAGCGTAGTCGATCTTTATTCGGACACCGCGAGCTTCATCATGAAGGAGGGGCTCGGCGAGGCAACCGACGCGCTGCTGATCGACGAGAATCTGTGCGTCGGCTGCGACAATTGCGAAAAAGCGTGTGCCGACAGCCACGAAGGCCTGTCGCGGCTCGACCGCGAGGCGGGCAAGACCTTCGCGCATCTGCACGTGCCGACGAGCTGCCGCCACTGCGAGCATCCGCATTGCATGGCCGACTGTCCGCCGAACGTGATCCACCGCGGTCCCGACGGCGAAGTGTTCATGGAGCCCGGCTGCATCGGCTGCGGGAACTGCATGCGCAACTGCCCCTATGGCGTGATCCGCATGGAAGCGGCGCCACCCGAGAAACCGAGCCTGCTGCGCTGGCTGCTCACCGGTTTCGGCCCCGGGCCGGGCGAGCCGTCGGCCAAATGGACCAAGAAGCAATTGGGCGACGAGAAGCCCAAGAAGATCGCGGTGAAGTGTGACATGTGCAAGGGCATATCGGGAGGTCCCGCGTGCGTCCGGGCGTGCCCGACCGGCGCCGCGATCCGCGTGTCTCCCGAGGAATTCCTGTCGATCGCGCGGCTCGAGGAGGATGCGGACTGATGGCGACGCTTTTCGAGCGACGCCGTAACAAGGCGACGCAGACCGAACGTGTCCGCGAACGGCGGCACGAGGGTTTCCTTCGCTATGCGGGCTTTCGCTGGGCGAAGATTTCGGGCGGGCTGTGCCTGCTGATCATTGTCTCCTACGCGCTGATCGACGTCACGCCGCGGCATAATGGCGGCAGCTGGTACGGCTATACGCTCGGCACGATCGGGGCGTTGCTGATCCTGTGGCTGACCGCGCTCGGCTATCGCAAGCGCAAGATGACGAGCAGCCACTGGTCATTGAAGGCGTGGACGTCGGCGCATGTCTACCTCGGGCTCAGCCTGATCGTCATCGGCACCTGGCACACGGGGTTCCAGCTCGGCTGGAACGTCCACACGCTCGCCTGGGCGCTGATGATGCTGGTGATCCTGTCGGGTCTTTACGGCGTGATCGTCTATGCGACGCTGCCGCAGGCGCTGTCGAACAATCGCGACGAGATGACGCAGATGCAGATGCTCGAGGCGATCCGCGCCTTCGACCGCCAGTTGCACAGCGCCGCGCAGCCGCTGACCCCCGAAGATACCGCGCCGGTGCTCGCCGCGCTCGACGAGGATCCGTTCGCGGGCGGCGTCCGGGCCCGGCTGAGCGGGCGTTACCGCAATTGCGCGACCGCTGCCGCCCATCGCGCCCTGTCGGCGTCGCGCAGCAGCGAGCCCGAGGTGCGCGAAAAGGTCGTCGGGCTATTGTCGCAGAAGCAGGCCGCGCTCGCCCGGCTGCGCAAGCATCTTCGCATCCGGGCGCTGCTCGAAATCTGGCTCTATGTGCATGTGCCGCTGACCTTCGCACTGATTGCGGCGCTGTCGGCGCACATCATCAGCGTCTTCTTCTATTGGTGAGGCGCGGACGATGAGCTTCATTCTCCGCCGCATCGCGACGACCAAGACCGGCAAGCAGATCGTCCGCGATCAGGCGCTGCCGGGCGACACGATCACGCTCGGGCGCGAGAGCGGCAATATCATCCACGTCGCCGACCTGGCGGTGAACCCGCACCATGCGACGATCAGCAGCGCCGACGGGCGTCATGTGCGCGTCGCGGCGCTCGAGGGGCTGGGCTTCGATTTCAACGGCCGCAGCGTCGATGTGGCCGACATCGACAGCGCGGCGGGCGCCGAACTGCGCTTCGGGGGGCACCGGCTGACGATCGCGCGCGAGGATGACAAGATCATCCTGCTGGTCGAACGGATAGACGAACTGTCGCAATCGTCGAAGGACGTCGACGAGGCGAAGGCCTTTTCACTCGCGGGGACGATGCCCGGCAAGCGCATCGCGGCGTGGGCGTTCGGCCTGTTGATGCTGCTCGCCTTCCTGGTCGGGCCGATCTGGGCGTGGTACAGCTACCGGCAAGTGGACGAGCGTCCCGACGGCTATCATGCCGATAGCGCGTGGCTCTCGGGCCCATTATCGAGCGCGCACGCGAGCCTGAAGAACGACTGCCAGTCGTGCCATGTCGAGCCCTTCGTTGCGGTGACCGACAAGGCGTGCGTGGGGTGCCACACCGGCGAGCACAAGGCGATGAGCGCAGCGCACGCCAATGCACCGACTGCGATGCTGCTCGCCGCGCGCCATCCGCCGGGGGTGGGCGAGCGCATCCTTGCTGGGTTCGCCAAAACCTTCAACAAACCGCAAGGCCGGTGCGTCGATTGCCACACCGAGCATGAGGGCGCGGGGCCGATGGCGGCGACACCGCAGAAATTCTGTGCCGATTGCCACGACGGCATGTCGGCGCGGCTCAAGATTGCCGGGCATCCGACGACGCTTGCCGACGCCAGTGATTTCGGGACGAGTCATCCCGAATTCCGCCCCCTCGTGCGCCCCGGGCCGGGCGGCAAGCTGGTGCGCACGACGCTGGCCAAGGGGACCGTCGATTACAACGGCCTTAAATTCCCGCACGACATGCACTTGCAGGCGACCGGCGGGGTCGCGCGCATGGCGGCGAGCTTCCGCGGCCGCCATGATTTCGGCAAGAAGCTCGAATGCGAAAATTGCCATCGCGTCGAGGCCGATGGCGTGCGGGTCAAGCCGGTCGAGATGGAGCGCGACTGCGCGATGTGCCACAGCCTTGCTTTCGAGACCGTGGGAGGGGTGACGCGAACTTTGCGGCACGGCGACCCCGGGCAGGTCGTCGCGGACCTTACCGCTTATTACCGCTCGGCGCCGCCGGCGCGGCCACTCCAGCTTGGCGGGATGCAACGGCGGCGGCCGGGCGCTTATGCCGAGGGGCAGGTCTATAATATTTATTTCAACGAGGTCGCGGTGCGACCGTCGCGCGCAGGAGATGCGGTGCGCGCGGTCTTTTCAAAGGGCGGCGCCTGTTACGATTGTCATACGATCTTCGCGCCGCAGGCCGGGAACAGCTGGCGCGTCGCGGCGGTGAACCAGACGCCGCGCTATCTGCAAAAAGGCTGGTTCGACCATGACGCGCACAAGGAAACCGCCTGCGCCGATTGTCACGTCGCGGCGCCCGCGTCGAAGGCGTCGACCGACCTGCTCGTGCCGGGCGTCCGCCAGTGCCGCGACTGCCATGTGGGCGAGAATGGCGCGCGGCTGGTGAAGGTCGAAACCGCAACCGAATCGCCGTGCGCGATGTGTCACGAATATCATTCGGACGGTGGCAAACCGTGGATGCCGCAGCGCCAGCGCAAGAAAAATGTGACCGCAATCACAAATAAACCTCTGCGCGCTACCTATGGTGTGAGCCTGATCACAGGAACCGGGGGGCGGGGCCTTTACGAAGTGACGTGGCGCACACCCGCCTTGCATGGGGCCAGACGGGGCGGATAGGTTTTGGGCGGCAGGGGGCAGGGGCCGATATGCTGATCGCACAGATCACAGATATCCATATCGGGTTCGATCCGGGCAATCCGGCCGAATATAATCGCGAGCGGCTCGACCGGGTACTGGACATGCTGATCGACGGGCCGAACCGCCCCGACCTGCTGCTCGCGACCGGCGACATCACCGACCGCGGCGACGGGGAAAGCTATCGCGAACTCGCGGAGATTTTCGCGCGCTGCCCTTTCCCGGTCTGGCCGAGCGTCGGCAACCACGATCTGCGCGACAGTTTCTACGCGCACTTCCCGGATTTCGACGACGGCAACGGCTTCGTTCAATATACGGTCGAGCTTCCCGAGCTCCGGCTGGTTACCGTCGACACGCTCGAGGAAGGGCGCCATGGCGGCGCCTTCTGCGAAAGGCGCGCGGCGTGGCTCGACGCCGAACTTGCGAAGGATAGCGCCAAGCCGACCTATATCGTGATGCACCATCCGCCAGTCGAAAGCGGGATCGAATGGATGAACACCAACCCTGACGAACCTTGGGTTGCGACCTTCACCGAGGTCGTGCGCCGCCACAACCAAGTGCGCGGTCTGATCTGTGGCCACCTCCACCGCAGCGTGACGGTGGCGTGGGAGGGGCGGACCATAGCGATCTGTTCGTCGACAGCGCCGCAGGTGTCGCTCGATCTTCGCCCGATCGACGAGAATCGTCCCGACGACCGCCCGATGATCGTTGCCGAAGAGCCCGCCTATGCGCTCCACCGCTGGAACGGGCGCGAACTCGTCAGCTTTTATGACAATGCGGGCGCGCGCCCGACGCTCGCCAAATATGACATGCGGTTGCAGCCGCTGGTGCGCGAGTTGAAGGCCGAGCGGCCGGGTCAGTAACCCAGCGTGAGGTCCACGCGCGGTTCGACGGCTTCGCCCTTTTTCCAGCGACCCAGATTTTCGAGGAAGCGCTGCGCCGAGCGGACGAACATCTTGTCCTGCGCGCGTCCTGACAGATGCATCGTGATGTGCGCGTTGTCGAGGCTCCACAGCGGGTCGTCGGCGGGCAGCGGCTCGGGCGTGGTGACGTCGAGGAAAGCCGACGCGATCTGCTGGCCGTCGAGCGCGGCGACGAGCGCGTCCTGATCGACAACGCTGCCGCGTGCGATGTTGATGAGCGTCGCGCTCGGCTTCATCGTGGCGAGTTCGGCGGCGCCGATCATGCCATCGGTTTCGGGTGTGGCGGGGACGGCGAGGATCACCCAGTCGAAACCGCCGAGCCGTTCGCGCCACTGATCGGGGGAGAGCGTATTCGGACCGGGCGAACGGCGCACCACGGTGACGTCGACCGCGAACGCCTTCAGTCGTTCTTCGACCAACTTGCCGATCGCGCCATAGCCGAGCAGCAGCGCCTTCGACCCGAACAGCTCGACCTTGCCCGGCGAGTCCATAAGCCATTCGCGGCGTTCCTGCGCGCGGACGACGTCGCGATAGCCTTTGGCGACGGTGAGCATGCCCATCACGACATATTCGGCGATGGTGATCGCGTTGATTCCGGCGCCGTTCGTCACGATCGTCCCGCGCGCCTGCAGCAGGTCCAGCGGCATGCCGTCGACCCCGGCGTAGATCGAATTGAGCCATTTGAGCTGCGTCGCGGCGGTGATGACCGCGGCCATATCCTTCTTGTCGTACATGTCGAACCAGCCGATCTCGGCCCCGGGCGCCAGTTCGAGCGCCTCCTCCTTCGACGCGAAAAAGCGCGGTTCGACCCAGTCGGGCAGGCGGTTTTCGACGAGCGGGCGGATCAGGCCCGACAGGACGGTAACGGTTTTCGACATTTGGCCTCTCTTCGGTTCTGTTCTGCAACCGATCATGGCGGGCGAGAAGCTAGTTGTCGAGCCGCCACTCCCAGCCGAGCGGATCGCCGTCCATGACTTCGACCCCCGCGGTGATGAGCGTGTCGCGCAGCGCGTCGGAGGCGGCGAAGTCCTTGGCGGCGCGGGCTTCCTTGCGTTTATTCAAGGTCGCTTCGATTTCATCCTCGCCGATCGCGGCTGCCTTGGGGCGCACGCGCAATTCGCTGCGATCGATCGTAAGGAGGTCGAGGCCGAGCACCGCGTCCATCGCGGCGAGCGCGCCGCGTTTCTGGCCGGCGTCGATCTTTTTCATCGCCGCCGTTTCCTCGAGCAACGTCAGCGCGACCGGCGTGTTGAGGTCGTCCGACATCGCCGCGTCGAACCTGTCGAGCAGATCGGCGAGGCGGCGGTCGGTTACCTCGGTCGCTTCGGTCTCGCGAACCGGCGCGGCGGCCATCACCAGCCGCTTCAATCGCGTCAGCGCCGCACCAAGCCCCTCCCATGAAAATTCGAGCTCGCTGCGATAATGCGCCTGCAGGCACATCAGGCGATAGGCGAGGGGGTGATAGCCCTTGTCGATGAGCAGCTGAACGCGCAGGAACTCGCCGCTCGACTTCGACATCTTGCCCGAGCGTTCGACGAGAAAATTATTGTGCATCCAGAAGCGCGCGCCGCTGGCGTCGCTGCAACTGTGCGCCTGGTTCTGGGCGATTTCGTTCGGATGGTGGATCTCGCGGTGGTCGATCCCCCCGGTGTGGATGTCGAAGGGGAAGCCGAGCAGCGCCTCGGACATCACCGAGCATTCGAGGTGCCAGCCCGGCGCGCCTTTGCCCCACGGCGAATCCCATTCCATCTGGCGTTTTTCGCCCGGCGGCGTCCTGCGCCATATCGCGAAGTCGGCCGGATGGCGCTTGCCGTCGACCGGGTCGATGCGGCTCTCGCCCTCATCGGTGCCGTGGCGCGCGAGGCGGCCGTAATGGCTGACCGTCGACGTGTCGAAATAGAGGCCGCTTTCGAGTTCGTAGCAATGCTTGTCGGCGATCGCCTTCGCGAACTCGATCATCTGCGGCACATAGTCGGTCGCGATCGACCAGTGCGCGGGCTGGCGGATATTGAGTGCTTTCACGTCGGCCCAATAGGCCTTGGTGTAATGCCTTGCGATGTCCCAGATCGACTGGGCTTTCTCAGCCGCCATCTTTTCCATCTTGTCCTCGCCCGCGTCGGCGTCGTCGGTCAGGTGGCCGACATCGGTGATATTGATGACGTGGGTGAGTTTGTAGCCCTTGTACGACAGCGTGCGGCCGAGCGTGTCGGCAAAGACATAGGCGCGCATATTGCCGATATGCGGGTAATTATAGACCGTCGGACCGCAGCTGTAGACGCGCGCTTCGCCGGGGTGGACGGACTCGAAGATTTCGAGGCTGCGCGTCAGGCTGTTGAACAGCTTGAGCGGAAGGGCGGGGGCGTTGGTCATGACCGCGCCCATGCCTTGCTACGCCGGTCGACGTCAACCGAAACGCTTGTTACTGCGCGGGCGGCGTCCAGAGATCGTCGTTGCCCGCGCCGGTCACCGGATCGTCGAGAAGCGGTGCGCCGGTTAGCGGGTCCACCTCGCGCATCGTGATCAGCGGCTGCGGCAGGGTGTTGCCTTCGCCTGCGCTGTCCTCGTCGCCGTCGATCTCCTCGATGACATCCTGCACCGGGAAATTATTGTCGAAAACGACGGTGGCGCAGACGTTCGGGCTAGAGATAAGGCAGCCGTTGACCGTCGACCCCCGATCATAGCTGCCGACGGTCGGCACCGCGCCGGCGACGGTCAGAAGCTGGAGCGTGTCGAGGCCGGTCACCTGGCCGTTCGGGCCAAGCTGCACGCCGTTAACGACGATGCGCGAGCGCCCCTGGGTGACGACGTCGAGCCCGCCGGTGCCGAAGGTCAGCCCGCGGCGCTGGGCGAGGTCGGTTCCTGCCCCGCTGTTCTGGACATAGAAGCCCCCGACTACCTCGGCGCGGATGCCGCGTGCGAAGAGTGCGCCTTCGTCGAGGAGGACGCCGTCATTCTGTGCGAGCCGCGTGTTGATCGCGCTGGTCGAGGTGGCCGCGCCGACATCGGCGATGGCTCCGGCGGTGGCGACGATGACGTCTTCGGAGACCATGTTGAGCTGCCCCGCGGGGCCGGCGCCGTTCACGAGCCGCACGCTTCCTTGGCCGAGGACGACTTCGAGCGCATCGCCCGCGACGAGATTGAGCGTGTTGGCGTCGGTGAGACCGGTCAGTTCGGCATTGCCGACCACGCGCATCTTGCCCGGCGTGCGGATGGTCAGCGCGCCGTTCGCGCCGAGATTCGAGTTCGATGCACCTCCCGCCATGGTGAAAGTGTCGACGATGAGGTCGGGCGGGGCCGCCGACCCGACCGAGGTTCCGCCGGCGGCCTGTACCGCAGGCGCGAAGATTTCGATCTGGCTGCCATAGAGGCGGGTCAGCTCTTCGGCGTCGATATGATAGCCCGTGACACTCGTGCCCGATGCGCCGCCGACGAAGGTCTGGTTGTCGCTATTGTTGTTCGCGACCGACAATTGCTGGGTTACGCCCGCGGTGCCGACGCGGCCCGCCGAGCCTATCGCTATGTTCGCCGAGGCGAGCGCGATCGACTGGCCGGTGACGACGCCGGTGATGCCGAGCGATGCGAGCGCGCTCGCGTCGATGCTGCCCGCGACGGTCACGCTGTCGAGATTGAGGAACCCGCCCGAATTGGCGAGGATCGCGTTGGCGGCTGTGAGCGTGCCGATGCTCATGCCTTCGGCTTGCGTTCCGAAGTCGGCCGTTCCGGCGACGTCGGCGCTTGCAATCGACAGATCGCCCGTCGCCCGGACGTAAGCGTCGCCGACGTCGGTGTTGAGGGACGCAAAGGCCAGGTCGCCGCCGCCTTCGATGCGGATCGCATCGGCGCTGGCATCGATCGGGCCTGCGGCGAGCAGGCTGCCAATACGGATATCGCCGTCGCTGCTGTTCAGGCTGGTCGCGCCGAGCACATTGGCCGCATCCACATCGATGCCGGTCGCGCCGGTCAGCGCGACATTCTGGCCTTGGACCGAGGTGAGACCGATGGCGTTGCTCGCCGTCAGCGTCACGTCCCCGAGCGCGCGAACGCCGCCGCCCGCAATGCCCGCCGTCGACGACATCACGATGTCGGCGCCGCTTCCGTCGCCGACGCCGATGGTGAAGATCGGACTTCCCGAACCCGAGGACAAGCTGAGGATACGCGTGTCGGCGCCCGCGCCGGTCGCGCTGACATTGACTGCGTCGATGTTTCCCGGCGCGTTGACGGTGAGGTCGTCGCCTACGCTGACGTCGGTCAGGCTGGCGGTCGTTCCGGCGACGACGAGCATGTCTTCGCCCGCGATGCCGCCGTCGATCGATGCGCCGCCCCCCGCGCTTATGCCGAACATGCGCGCCGCGGAGCTGTCGGTCAGCGCGGCGTCGCCTGCGGCGATGATGAACAAATTGCCTTCGGTGACGAGACCGTTGCCATCGACATAGCCACCGTTCGCCTGCGCCGAGGCATCGATGTTGCCATCCGAATTGAGAAAGATGTCGCCGCCCGCGATGAAGCTGCCCGAAAGATCGTCGGCGGAGAAGATCGAGATCGTGCCGGCGACGTCGGCGCCGTTCACCGAAACCGCGCCGCCGGTGCCGAAGGCGAAGAAGGAGGCGTCGCCCGTCACCGGGCCGCTCAGCGCGATGCTGTTCGCGAACAGGTTGATGTTGCCGCCGGCCGCGATCGATCCGCCGCTGATACCCTCGGCGCCCGGCGCCGTCCCGTCCGCCGACAGACCGACCGTCAGGCCCGCGTCGATATTGTTGAACGCAATCGATTGCCCCGAAACCTGGACGAAGCCGCCCGCGCTCGAATTGCCGAGATCGACCGCGCCGGGCGAGGTGATATCGATATTGCCGCCGGTGATAATCGAATTGAGGCCGGTTGCGAAGCTGGCGGCGTTCGCGGTGAAATCATTGACGGCTTCGGCATGTTCGACGGTCGTCGCGCCGGTGCTGGTGAGCGTGATGTCGCTGCCGGCGAGGCCGTCGACGCCGATCGTTCCGTCGGTGGTCAGCGACAGCGCGCCGCCCGCGGCGATCAGGCTGTCCGGCGCGCCGCTGATGCTCGTGACCGCATTTGCGGTCAGGCTGTCGCTTGCGCGCAGCGTCGGGCCGCCGCCTTCGCGCGCATCGTGGCGGATGTCGATCTGGTCGCCCGCGTCGATGGTCAGAATGCCGTCGACATCGACGATGCCGTTCGACTGGGCATGGACGCCGACGGAGCCGTCTGTGGTCAGCGAGACGTCGCCCTGGCTGACGATCGTGCCGCCGGTCGGCGCGACGAAGATTCCCGCGAGCGCGGTGTCGGTGTCGTTGTTCGTTGGGGCGGCGATCCCCAAAGCTTCGGCATCGAGGCCGGCGAAGCTGATCGTGCCGCCCGCACGCAATTCGATGCGCCCGGCAAAATCGCCGTTCGCCGCAATGCTCGTAGGGCCGAGGTCGATCTGGCCGGCACCTGAAGCGCCGACCGCCGTTTCGATCACGACGCGGCCACCTGTGGTCTGCCCCGAAATGCCAAGCGCGCCATCCACGCCGCCACCTTGGCCGTTGCCGCCGCTGCCGCCCTCGCCCGAAAGGCCGCTCGAAGTGATATCGACCGTTTCGCCGTTCGAGGTGATCGTCCCGCCGGTTGCGGCAAGGCGAACGGTGCCGCCGGTTCCCGCGCCGCCGTCGCCGCCGTTGCCCGACTGATTTCCCTCACCGAAGCTGCTGTTGCTGCCGAGGCCGCCCGCGCCGCCGGAGCCGCTGCTCGATAGCGAGACGGCGTCGTCGCCGCTGTCGAGGCCAAGTGCTACGGTGCCGCCTTCGTTCGCCGCAATCTCGATCGCGCCGCCTTGCCCGTTGCCGCCGTTGCCGCCGTCGGGGGCGGCCGCCGGGAAGGAGCTGAAACCCAGCCCGCCCGCGCCGCCGTTGCCGCCGATGCCGCCGGATACGAGGTTGCTCTGGATCGCGGTCAGGCTCGCTCCCGCGCCCTCGGCCGCGATGCGCGAGGTGCCGCCGGTGCCGTTGCCGCCGCCGCCGCCCGCGCCGTCGGCACCATTGGCGCCATTGCCGCCGGTGCCGGTCGAATCGATAATGACCGCGAGGTCGCCGGCCTCGAAGCCGGTGACGATCGCCTGCGCCGTCCCGCCGAAGCCGTCGCCGCCATTGCCGCCGACATTGTGATCGCCGCCCGCGCCGCCGGAACCGAGCGCGACGCTGCTCGCCGCGCCGACGCCGTCGATGGCGGTTTCGAGCGCGATCGTCGCGGTGCCGCCACGGCCGGTGCCGCCGGTGCCGCCGACGCCGATGCCGGTCGAGGGAGCGCCGCTGCCCGAGAAAAAGCTGTAGCCGCCATCGCCGCCAATACCCGATGCGTCGGCGATCACGCTGCTCGCGGTCGTCGTGCCCCCGCGCACATTGACGGTCGCCTCGCCGCCGATGCCCTCGCCCGCGTTGCCTGCGTCGCCCACTATCCCGTTGAAGAAGCTGTCGAATTGGCCGCCGTCGCCGCCCGTGCCGAGCGCATTCGCCTGAATGACGCTGGCATCGACGACCGCTGTGCCGTCGATGCTGATCGTTGCGGTGCCGCCACGGCCGACGCCGCCATCGCCGCTCGCGACGATGTTGAGTGGGTCGAAATCGTCACCGGTCACACCGATACCGCCGGTGCCGCTGGCCGAGGCGATAATGTCGGCCGCGGTGATCGTGCCGCCCGACAGGTCGATCGTCGCGATACCGCCGACGCCGGTTCCCGACGTGCCTTGCACGGCGCCACCGAAGCCGTCGGCGGCAACGCTTATGTCACCAACCGACACGGTCCCGCCCGTTTGGCTGAAGGTGGCACTGCCGCCGGTTCCCGTTGCGCTGTCCGCCCCGCCGCCGCCGAGGCCATTCGCCGAGAGATCGAGGACGCCGCCGGTGAGGGTGCCGCCCGCGACCTCCACCGTCATCGTGCCCCCCTGGCCGTTGCCCGCGGGAAGTTCGACGCCGGGCGGTGTTTCGCTCTCGGCCTGGGTCTGGCCGCCGGCCGACGCGAACAGGTCGCCCGTGTCGATGCGGCTGCTGTCCGTCGCATCGGCTTCGACGCGGATCAGGATCGCGCCACCGGCGCCGGTCGGATCGGCCGCGCCGGATGTCGCCGCGCCGCCCGAGCGGCCGTCGGCGAACAGGTTGGCGCCGATACCGAGGTCGATCGTGCCGGCGTCGGCGATCAGCTGGATCGTGCCGCCGGTGGCCGCCGTGCCCGCCGCGCTGATGCCCGTCGTGGCGCTGGCGTCGAAACGGTTGGTCGCGTCGAGCGTTGCGACAAACTGTCCGCCGTTCTGCGCGAAGATGTCGATCGTGCCGCCCTGCGCCGTGCCGCCCGTGCCGGTAACATTGGCTGTGTTGCCGCTGGCATCCACGTCATAGACCTCGGCCTGGATCGTTCCGCCATCGGCGAGAAAATCGACATTGCCGCCGATGCCGTCGCCGGCGCTTTGCCGGACGGTGTCGGACATGCTTCCGCCCATCGCCTGTGCGGTGAGGCGGTTGCCGGTGGTGATCGTCCCTCCGGCGGTCGCGCTCACCGCGATATTGCCGCCCGTGCCCGCTCCAAAATTCTCACCGGCGGGGTTGAACGGATAGGGGTTCATGCCGACGGCGAAAAGGTTGATGAAGCCGCTGCTGCCGATCGTCGACCCGTTCGTCGCGGTCAATGTCACATCGTTCGCACGCGCGTTGCCCGACTGGCCGGTCGTGCCGCTGGGGGTGGTGGCGGTTCCGGCAGCCGCGGACGCGTCGAGCACGACCTGGGTGAACTGCGCGTTGGCGCCGCCATCGACGATCAAGCGGGCCGAACCGCCCAGCGCGTCGCCGCCGGTCGTATTCTCGCTTCCTCGAGCGTTGCCGCCACTCCCGATACCGAAGGCGCCGAGATTGCCCAGCGACACGACCGAAGTCGCGTCGGCGTTGATCAGTATTTCGGCCGTCCCGCCCGTTCCGTTGCCGCCATTCTGGGTCTGGAAGCTACCAAAACTCCCGCCGCCTTCGCCCGTCGCGTCGACGAAGCTTTGCGTTGCCGAGAGGAAGGATCCCGCGCCCGACACCGCGATGCGCGCCGTGCCGCCGGTGCCGTCGCCCGACTGGGTCAGGCCGAAGCCGCCAAATCCGCTCGCGTCGAGCGAAAGCAGGGCTGCCGGTCCGACGCTGCCGCCGCCCGCGACCGTCAGGCTGGCGGTGCCCCCGGTCCCGCTGCCGTTGACGGCGGGAGCGGTGCTGAAGCTGTTATCCCCGCTTCCGACCGCGTTGATGAAGATATTGCCGGCGGTCAACGAGCTGCCGCCGTTGCTCACCGAAATGCTGGCGCTGCCCCCGCGTCCGTTGCCGCTTGTGCCGCCCGCGTCGAGGTCGCCGAAGCCATTGGCTTCGACCGTGACCCCCGCGGTCGTCACGCTGCCGCCCGTGATCGTCAGGCTGGCGGTGCCGCCCTGCGCATCGCCGGTGACCGCGTCGGGCGTGCCCGAGGCCGAGATGGTGAGCGCGCCGGGCGTCGAGAGCGTCCCTCCGGTGACGTTTATCGCGGCGTTGCCGGGCGTTCCGCCACGGCCGCCCGACTGGACCGTGAGGGTCCCCGTCGCGCCGCCCGACTGATTGGCGCCGATAGAAACCGTCGCGCTGGCGTCGCCGATGAAGGTCCCGCTGCCTTCGACGAAGAACTGTCCTTCCGCTGACAGCGGCGTGGGCGATCCGGGCAGCACCTGTGTCGGCCCGGCGGCAAAGGTGCCGCTGGCGCGCGCGATCGTATTGCTGCGGAACAGCGTATCGCTGGCGGCGATGTTCGCCGCGGTCGCATTGGCGGGCGCCGCGGCGATTTCGCCGCCGACGATATTATAGCCCGCCGACAGGCGCACCGCACCGTCGGGATCGACCTGCGCCGACAGTGCGTCGTCATAGCCGATCGCGCCCGAAACCAGCATCGTCACCGCGTCATTCTTGGGAATGGCGACCATATAGATACGGCTCTGGTTGCCATTGGCGTCGAGGTGCGCCGGACCGGTGGTCGTGCCCGTATGGGTGATCGCGTCACCGCCTTCGGCGCCGACGGTCACGTCGATGTCGAAGAGGCCGCCGTTGATGCGGATATTCGCCTGCTCGGCGGCGACATAGGCGGCCGATCCGTCGACGCGGACGGCACCGGCCTGCACCACGCGCGGCGCGACCAGCGCGACATAGGAGCTGCCGGGACTGCCGACGATATCCGCATTGATCGCGCCGTTCACGGTGATCGCCGACGTGCTGCCCGACGCGCCGCTGAAGCGGATCGTGCCGCCGGGACCGAACAGGCCGCCGGTCGTCACGATGTCGTTCGTCGTGAGCAGCAGGCTGCCGACGTTGACCACTCCGCTGGCGCCGATCAGGATGCCGCCCGCGTTGTAGAACCAGATATTGCCCCCGCGCGGGCCGCTGGTTGATCCCGTATAGGAGTTAACCGTCCCGTTGAGGGCGATCTGGCGGCCGAGCGATCCGCCGCCGCCGTTCACGAAGCGGTTGAGGACGGTATAGTCGCCGGTGCCGACGAAATTCATATTCTCGCCAGCGGGCAGAAAATCGATCGCGCCGCCCGTCGGCGCGGTGTCGGTCGGCACCCAGTTGATGATGCTTTCCGTCCCGCCGACATTCACCGTCGTCGTGTTGGTCGCGCCATCGTTGCCGATCGAGCCCGTGCCCGATACGAAGCTGCCCGAACCGGCCACTTGCGCTTGCGCCGGGCCGCCATGGGCAAGCGCGGCGATACCGGCGGCGATCGCGCAACTGGTCAGCAGGTGCTGCTTGCCTTTACGGACGGGCGAGAAGGTGGCGGTGGCACGCATGGCAGTGGTCCTCGATGCAAAGATCATGGTCAGCGCGCCCCTACGCCGAATTGGGTGGTCAGCGACACGAGCAGTCGCGGATCGGGCCGTTCGGTGAGGAAGCCGCCGCGGTTGAGCGGTACCGCGAGCGTGACGTCGAGCCGGCCGAGGTTGCCATAAGCGACACGCACGCCGCCGCCCGCTGAATAGAGTTTTTGCGGATCGAGTCCGTCGAAGGCGGTATCCTTGTTCCACACCCAGGCGGCGTCGAAAAAGACGAAGGGCTGAAAGGCGAAGGCGTTCGTATTGGCGGGAACGAACGAGCCATAGCGCGCTTCGAGCGCCACCGCGACGCCGCTGTCGCCGATCACCGTGCCGGGGTCGAAGCCGCGCCCGACGGTGAAATTGCCGCCCGAAAATTCTTCATAGGCGAGCAGCGGGTCGGCCGCCCATTGCGCGCGCGGCGCCGCCGACAGTGTGAACGCTTTTGCGGGCCGCCATTCGGCGAGCGCGTTGGCTCGAACGAGGAATGCGTCGGGCTTGCCCTCGATGCGCGTCAGCGGCACCGCGCCGGGCAGGAAACAGGCCGTGCCGCCCGGGCCGCAATCGTCGCTGGCGCCAAGGAAATCCAGACCCTGCCGCGCTTCGAGCGAGGTGGCGAGCGACCAGCGTGGTTCGCCGGGGTTATAGCCGCCGCGACCAGCGATCGAGGCGGGGTCGATCCAGCTGGCGTCGGCGCGCAGGCCCAAGACACGCAGCCGGTCCTTGTTGAGCGGCACCCCGGTCAGGCTGATGTCCTGATCGATGATGTCGAGCCCGCCGCCTACGCTCAAGCGCCGCGCCTGCGTCAGCACGAGCGGATAGGAACCGAACAGGCTGACGATCTGGGTATTCGACTTGATCGGCAGGCCAGCAAGGTCGGGACGTGTCCAAGCATAGGTGTAGCTGGCGCCAAGGCGCAATCCTTCGCCGCCGACGCGGAACTCGTGCGACGCCTGGACCACTTTCTGTTCGTCGAAATCGGGCGTCGCATAGAAGCTGACCGTGGTGAGGTCGCCCATGCCGGTCAGGCCGGCGAAGCGCGCGCGTGCATTGCCGCCCCAGCGGCCGACGTCGCGCGATCCCATATTTTGCGCATTGAAGTCGAAGGTTACGGGCGTGCGCGTGACGGTCACTTCGCCGATGACCTCGCCGGCAACCGCGCCGGGACGTAGCGTCAGCCGTGCGTCCATCCCCGGGATGTCGCGCGCCAGCAGCAGGTAACGTTCGGCATCGGCGATATTGAACACCGGCGCGTCGTCGAGCCGCGCGAGATAGCGTTGCAACAGCCCTTCGTTAGCGCCCGCGTCGCCGCGCACTTCGATGCGCGTCATCCGCGCCGAAAGGATGTCGAGCCGGACGATGCCGTCGCCGATCGTCTGCGGCGGCACGCGGACCGCGGCGAGATAGCCCTGCGACCGCAGGATCGTCGCGGCGCGGTCGCGAATCTCGCACACCGCGGCAATCGACAGCTCCTGTCCGACGCGATCGGACCAGCTCGGAGCGAGCAGGCTGTTGTCGATGCCTTCGACGCGCGAAAACTCGACCCCGCGCAGCGTGAAGCGGATATTCGCGAATTCGGGACTGGCAAGCGGGCAGGGCGCGCGTTCGATGCCGTCGTCGATCGCGACGATCTGTTCGCCGGGCTGCGCGGCGGGGGGCAGCGCCGGGCGCTGGATTTCTTCGCGCGTCGGGATTTGCGGCGTTGCCTGTGCCCATAGAGGGGCAGGCAGCGCGGCCGCGATCAATCCCGCCGAGCCGGCCAATAGCCTGCGGATCGCCGCGTGCCTGGACCTTGCGGCCCCATGAAATCCCATATCCCCCGACACGGCCATCACCACCCCTTGCGTTCGGGCGCACCCGATTGCGGGGCGCCCATTTCATTGGCTCCGCCGATAGCCCGACGCAGCGAATTTCGACCCAGGGAAGGTTCCGCCACGCGACAGGCGGTATTTCCCGGGAATAATATCAGACGGATAGGGCGCGTTCAATCGCGGCCTTTACCTCTGCTCAACCCGCCTCCGCTTCCGACATCGTATCGACGAGGCGGTTGAGCTGCGGCGTGCAACCCTTGCTCATCAGCATGTCGACCGACCCCTCGGGCGTATCGGGGGCGTTTTCGACAGCGGCGAAACGCACCGTCACCGGCTGCGCCAGCCCGCCGCCCGAAAGGCGGTATTCGGCGCCATATTGCACCGGCAGGACGTCGGTCGGCCATTTGCGAAAATTGGCGCCATCGACGATCGCGACGGTCGTCTTCTTGCCGCCGCTTTCGATCTCGAGCGCGGTATCACCCTGCATATTGGGGCGCCATAGCATCAGCAATGCGGGATCGAGGACGCAAAAGGTCCCACCCTCGCGATAGTCGAGGAGCCAGAGATTGGGCGCGCGATGCTCGGCCGGGATCGGGTCGTCGGGGCCGCGCGAAAACCCGCCGCGCGACCGCATCGTCGGCCCCTTGGCGAGCATCCGGCTGACATTGCCGCCCAGCGACTGGCTCGCCTGCACGGTGCCGGTGGCGCCAAAGGTGCCGGGACCGGACAGCGTCCGCGTCTTTCCCGACTGCATCAGCACGATCCGGTCGCCGGCGACGAGGGTCAGCTTGTCGGTCGATTTGAGCCGCGCGCCGGCCGGATATTTGGCGGCCGACGGGCCGGTCGAGCGGACGACCATCGATTGCGCGGCGGCGGCGGTGACCATGGTCATGGCGGCGACGGCAGCAGCGGCGGTCAGGCCGAGGCGGCGTATCGGGAAGTCAGGAAAGGACATAGCTTTCTCCCTTTTCGGTCTCGTTCAGGCGTTCGATCAGGAACAGGATGGAAGCGTCCTGGGCGAACTCCGCGGCCAATGCTGTGGCGGCGGTCACATAGGCATTTTTATCGCCCGCCGCGTGCGCCGCGACAAGCGTGGCGATGCGGGCGCGCCGTTCCGGGACAAGATCGGGGCGCGGGGTGAGGACGTCGACCGGCTGCGCCCTTCCGCGCAGCGTCACGCGGCCCATCGGGACGAGATCGTCGCGGCCCGAACGGGCGGCCGCCTCGGCAGAAATCAGCACGCCGGTCTTCAGGCCCTTGTTCGCCGCCTCGAGCCGCGAGGCGGTGTTCATGCTGTCGCCGAGCGCGGTGTACTGGATGCGCCCTTCGCCGCCGAAATTGCCGACGATCGCGTCGCCGACATGTAGGCCGACGCGCGTCATGCCGATCGGGGGCAGGTCTTCGGCGGCGAGATCGGTGCGGAATTTTTCGCCCGCTTCGTACATTGCCAATGCCGCGGCGGCCGCCCGCTCGCCGTCGTCGGCGCGGCTGAGCGGCGCGCCCCAGAAGGCGACGATGGCGTCGCCGACGAACTTGTCGATCGTCCCCCCGTGGTCGAGCACGATGTCCGAAAGGCGATCGAGATATTCGTTGAGCAGCCGCGCGACGGTCTCCGGCGTTACCGCGTGGCTCAGTTTGGTGAAGCCTTCGAGGTCGGTGAAGACGCAGAAGATGTTGCGTCGCTCGCCGTGCAGCGAAAGCTGGTCGGGATCGCGCAAGATCTGCGCCGCGACGTCGGCGGGCAGATATTTGCCGAGCGCCGACTGGGCGAAGGCGCGCTGGCGCGATCCTATCGTGCGCGCCGCGGTGCCCACCGCGGCATAGCCGAACAGCCAGCCGACCGCCCAGCCGAAGGTCGGCAGCGTCGTCGTGTCGATGCCGCGCCCGTGTAGCCAGAAGGGGAAGGCGACGAAGAAGGTCATCTGTCCAAGGAAGGCCAGTGCGACCCACCGCGCGCGCAGGTCGATCAGGCTGGTGAGTCCGCCTGCGGTGACGATCAGGATCGCGAGCACCCAGAGCGCCGGCGCCCCTATCGGGCGCGGCCACGCGTTATCAAGCTGTTGCGCGAGCATATGCGCGTGCACCTCGAGCCCGATCATCGTTTCATGCTGGCCGGTGATCGCGTCGGGAAAGCGGCTCAATGGCGTATTGAACTGGTCATTGTCGATGATGTCGCCACCGATCAGCACATAGCGCCCCTTCACCAATTCGGCGAAGCCCGCGCGCATTTCGGCATCCATCGGCATCGCGAAGGTATCGATCGGGATGTTGGCGAACACCGGCTCTTCCTGCCCCGCGGCGGCGCGCGCGGGGACAAGAAAGCGGATGCCGCCCTGATAATCGGCGTAGGCCGGATCGACCGGGGCCAGCGCGTTCGCCATCAACGGGGGCAGATTTGCCGGTCGATGGGGCCATTTGCGGATCACGTCGTCTTCGTCGGTACGGAACAGGACGCTCGTCGGCCCGGTCTTCGCGGTCGTCACGTCGGCTATGAAGGATTCCAGAAACTTCTGCTGCTCGTAAAAGATGGTGTTCGGGTTGCTCGCCTGTTCGGCATAGGCGAGCCATGTCGGCGTCCGCATCGCGCGGAGCTGCGCCTTCAGCGCTTCGTCGTCGGGACGCGGCGAATCGAACGCGATATCGATGCCGATCGCCTTCGCGCCCATCTGGTCGAGATTGCCGAGCGCGTTCGCGAGCAATGTCCGGTCGAGCGGCGAGCGGATGCCGGTGTTGAACAGCGTTTCGTCATTATAGGTGACGAGGGTGATGCGCCTGTCCTGTTCGACCTTGGGCGCCATCAGCGTTGCGCGCGCATCATAGAGCGCACGCTCGGCGGCGTTGATCAGGGGCATCTGCCAGCTGAAACGCGCGATCAGGATCGCGACGACCAGAAAGGCGATCGTCGCCGCCATCCGTGACGGACCGAGCTGTACGACCAGCCGCCGCACACGCTTGCCGAGCGGCACCGTAGCGCGCCGGTCGTCCTGCGCGAGCGAGTCCGGGGCGGGGATGATGGTTTCGGGCGCGTTCATCGGATTAGCGGCCGGCGCGGCCGGCGGCCTCTCCCCTTCGCGCGGTGGTTGTGACGCGGTCGAGCAGCTTTTGACCGCCGTCGCCGATGATCGCGAAGCCCGCCCAATAATAGGGGTGCGAGGTCTGCTGGTCGTCCATCAATCGCATCTGCGTCGCCCACAATGCGTCGGCAACGCTTGCCCCCTCGCCGGCGGTGAACAGGCCCCCGATCAGCCTTTTGGTCGCGTCGAAATCGTCGGGCGCGGGCCAGTGGCTGGCGATCACCGAGCGGCCGCCGGCGCCGATGAAGCTGCGCACGAGCCCGTCGAGCGCGCTGCCGCCGCCCGAAAGCCCCGTCTCGCGCGTCGCCGCGACGCTCGCCGCCCCGGCGGTATCGCAGGCCGACAGGATGACGAGGTCGGCGTCGATCCGGAGGTCGAAGATTTCCTGGAAGGTGAGGAGGCCGTCCGACTCGCCGCCGCCGAACGAGGTGACGAGCGCCGGGCGCGCCGGACATGACGGGCGCGGCGCGGTGACGAGGCCGTGCGTCGCGAAATGAATGATGCGATAGTCGGCGAGGTCGGCGCGGCTCTTGACCGCCGTGTCGGTGAAGGCGCCTCCCGTGAGAAGGGTTCCGGCGGCGCGGCCGACGGCATCGCGCGCGGTGATCAGCTCATCGGCCGAGATCGGGCGGCCCCATTGCGCGACGTCCCACAGGCAGTCGGCGTCGACGCTGCCGTCCGCCGCGCCGCGGGTGCCGAGCGAGGGTAGGCGGCCCTCGACGGGCAGATTCTCGCCGAGCCCGAAATATTGACGGTTCGCCTTGGACGGCGGCGCTTGCCGCGCGTTGCGAAAACCGAGCGTCGATACCGCGGTGCTTGGCCGTGTGGCGCGGCCGAGCCAAGCGATCTGGCGCATGTCGAACGGATCGGCGTCGGGGTCGAGTTTCCGCTGTTCATAGTCGGCGAGCCCCGTGTCGGCGGTGATCAGCAGATTGATCGGCAGTCGCAGCATCGCGCCGTCAGGTTCGAAGATCAGGTGCGGCACCGCCGGTAGCTTTGCAGCGACGGGACCGAAGAGCTGGCCGTAGAGCTTGTACGAGGTTGCGGCATCGAAGGGATAGGTAACGCGGCGGCCATTTTCGACGATCGAGATCGTCGATCGGATCGTGTCGACCGCCCGGTCGAGCTCCGACGCGCCGATGTCCGATTTCCAGAGTTGCGCGCCATCCGGTTCGATCAACAGCGCATAGACGCCCTCGCCGACGACGAGCATCTTCAGATAGGCTTCGTCCGGCCGCAGCACCTGCTGCAATTCGGCAAGGTCGAGCTTGCCCGACGCGACGACGCGATATTGCGGAAAGGCCGCCAGCTGGACGAGGGTTTCGGACTGCTGGAACGCCAGATTGTCGAGCTGCGTCCTGATGTCGGCGCGCAGCGCACCCACTTCGGGCGTTTCGGGAAGCTGCGCGAGGCGGGCGTCTTCGATCCGTGCGCGCTCGATGTCGCGGTTCAGCGTCGTCGCCTGACGGAACAGCCGCGCGCCGTCGTCGCTGCCACTCGACAGTTCACGCGCCAGCACCGCCTGCGTATCGGCGACGCCGGGGCGGATCTGAAGCTGGCTCGCGACAAAGAATTCGCCGACCGCGGCCGGGTCTGTCGCCGCGCGGTTCGCCAGCAGCCGGTAATAGGGTGCCATCATATTCGCCATGCCCGCGGTAGAACGCTGCGAGTTCGCGAGCGCGGTGACGACCTCGCCATAGATTCCTATCGCCTTTTCGTCCTGCGCGTGACGGGTGAGGAAGGCGGCATAGCGCGCGCGCGCCGAGGCGAGCGCAGTGGTTTCGGGATATTCGACCGCGAGCAGGTCGACCGATTGGGTGAAACGCGCGTCGGCGCTGCCGATGTCGCCGATCGCTTCTTCGGCCAGGGCGAGTTCGCCGAGCATCTGCGAGCGCAGCCGGATGATTGAGGTCACGCGGCCCTGACGCACGGCCAGCGCGTCGCCGAGTCCTTTCAGTTGGGCGGTTTTCGCGGCCTCGGCATTGCCGCGGAGCCGTTCGACGGTGCCGAGCAGGTGGACCGCCTGCGCGTCGATGATTTGCGCGCGCTCGGTCGGGGTAAGCCGCTCGCGATCGTTCGCCTGACGGACGAGGCGGGCATTGTCGCCGCTGTTGACGCCGGCGACGATTTCGGGGGTCAGTGTTACCGCGTCGCCTGCAACCGTCACGCCGGTGGTCAGCGGGGCGATCGGCGCCTGGAGCAGTACCGCCGCGCGATCATAATCGCGCTGGTTGAGCGCGTTGATCGCGCGGAAATTGCGGCGGAGGCGGAGCTGGACCGGGTCGCCGGTCGGGATCGCCTCGACCTCGGCGAACAGGCGCTCGGCTTCCGCGAATTCGCCAAGGTTCGAGCGTTGCAGCGCGCGGTTCAGCGTGAATTCGGTAGGGTCGATGCCGGCCGCTGCCTGTTCGCCCTCCGCCCGGCGCGACAGCGCCTCGAAAAATTCGGCGGCCTCGGCATAGTCGCCGCTATGGTTGCGGCGATATCCCTCGGCGAGCGCCTTGTCGATGTCGATCGTCCCCGCGAGCGTGCGCGCGAAGCCGTCATTGTCGCCGACCGAGATTGTCGCGACCTTGATCACGCCGGGGGCGACCCGGCGCTGGCGCACCGATTCGAGCGCGATCCTGAGTGCATCGTCATAGGCGGCGAAGCCTTCGACGCTGTAGCTTGTGTCGCCGTCGGTTTCGACCCGCGTCGTCCACGCGACGTCGCTGTTCGCGATCTTGCACGTGCCATCGGCGGCGCAGACGATCGTGCCCGCACGGGCGCGTTCGATCCGTGCGCGCGCCGTATCGGCGTCGGCGCGCAGCACGCGCACCGTGCCGACGGGCTGGCTGGCATCGCGGCAGATGATCGTCCAGGCGCGGTCGAACATGCCCTCGATCACGCGGTCCTGGACGGTGGCCTGCACCTCGCACAGCGAGCCGCCCTGTTCGCCGATCGCAAAACTGTCGCGGAGCGTCGGATCGCCTCCCTGCGCCCGCGCAGTTCCCGGCGCGGCCAAGGCCAGCGCAGCCAGAACCGGCGCGAAATGCGAACGTCGAGCGGCCATTACCCAATCCCCCAAACACAAGCGCGAAGGCGCCGTGCCGACGCGATGCCGGCAAGGCGCAGTCTCCATTGCTGCGGTACGACCCATTCCCTTGACGACAAACCCTAAACCCTTCGTAAGCGAAAGGGAAGTGATCTGCCGCACAGGCGGCTTGCGCCGCCGGGGTGGCCGACCTATCTGCAAAGGGAGATTCATTGGCACGAGGACAAGATGAGCGCATTCGACGATCGGGAACGGGCTTTCGAAACGAAATTCGCACGCGACCAGGAGGTGCAGTTCCGGATCACCGCGCGCCGTAACCGGCTGCTCGGTGAATGGGCGGCCGAGCGCATGGGACTGACCCCCGAGGAAACCGACGCCTATGCCAAGGCGGTGGTGCAGGCCGATTTCGAGGAAGCGGGCGACGAGGACGTTATCCGCAAGCTTGCGGGCGACCTGACCGCCGCGAGCGTCGAGATCAGCGACGCCGAAATCCGCGCTGCGCTGAACGACAAGACCGCCGAAGCGCGCCGCCAGTTCATCGACAGCCAGAACTGAGGCGATCGTCATGGGAATGCGCGAGGATGATCTGCGGGCGATGATCGTCGCGGCCTTTCCCGACGCGGAGGTGACGATCACCGACCTCGCCGGCGACAACGACCATTATGCGGCGCATGTCGTCAGCGCATCCTTTCAGGGAATGACCCGCGTCGCGCAGCACAAGGCGGTTTATGCCGCGCTCGGCGGGCGCATGGGCGGTGAACTTCATGCCTTGCAATTGACGACCGCGATCCCCTCATAGGGGGAAGATGTTTTGCGGGCGCGATGGCGCGCCTGACCGGAGACCGACAATGACCGACCCCGCTACTCACGACCGCATCGCCAAGCTGGTCGCCGACAACCCCGTGCTGCTCTTCATGAAGGGCACGCCGCTCTTTCCCCAGTGCGGCTTTTCCTCGCGCGCGATCGCGATGCTCGACCGGCTCGGTATCGCATATGAAACCGTCGACGTGCTGCAGGACATGGAAGTCCGCCAGGGCATCAAGGAATTTTCGGACTGGCCGACGATCCCCCAGCTTTATGTGAAGGGCGAGTTCGTCGGCGGCAGCGACATCATGATGGAAATGTGGGAAGCAGGCGAACTGCACACGTTGATGGACGGGATTCCCACGCGCGCCGAATAAGGGGGCGTTCCCGGAGAACAAAAGCCCGCCGGAGCTTCGGTTCCGGCGGGCTTTTTTGTCCGCTTTGGGGTGGTGAGTGGATGACGACATAAGGAGGCTTCGGCGTCTTCATATTCATAGGCGAGAATCTCGGCGGCGAGGCGCTTCGGCCGTTGGCCGCTCGTCTGCGCGGCGCGATCGAACATCGCTTTGATCTCTTCATTCTCGAACAACCGCGCGTACATCGCCGTGGTGATCGCGAGGCCGTGTTTTTCGAGCGCGGGGGCGGTCGATTTGACGGTCGCCTGCGTGTGGACTGCCAGGCGCGCTCGCCGAGGCGCTCGCCGCGTTCATGACGGTGCTCGACCGCTACAGTCCGGCCGACCTCCTTTCGAAGCGTGCGAACCTGGCCGCTCTGTTCGGCATGCCAGAAGTTTCGAGGGGCTGAAAAAGCGTCCGGGGGGCGGGGCCTTTCGGCCGCTCCGCCCCCCGTCTGCATCGGGGGTAAGTGGGGTTTTCCCGGGCGGGGGCAGGGGGCATCAGGGACCAGACCGATGCCCCCCACCGCTCCATTTGAGCGGAACACTCGGGAACACATGATAATATACAAGTGCTGTGCCAGTTTCGGGGCTTTGCGGATTCCGGCGCAAGACGCTGGTTAGCAATTTCTTACCGATGACGAACGGTGTCAAATATTCCGACACAATACCGTTCAGCTTCGTTCAGCAAGCGTTCAGCCCTTTGACTACATTTGTAGTCGCATCAGATCGACGGGTGCCAATGGGAGGGGTCCGCATGGCAGAACGAGCAAGCGAGTCGGAGATGCAGGTGCTGTCGGCGCTGTGGGACAAGGCCCCGCAGACCGCCGCCGACCTGACCCGGCGTATCGGCACCATCAACGGCTGGACGCAGGCGACGGTCAAGACGCTGCTCGCGCGGCTGGTCCAGAAGGGTGCGGTGACGGCCGAGGCCGACGGCCGGCGCTATCTCTACAGCCCCGCGATCGAGCGCGCCGACGCCGTCGGCGAGGAATCGCAGCGTTTCGTCGATCGCCTGTTCGGCGGCCGCGTCAGCCCGCTGATCGCGCATCTCGCCGACCGCGAGGCGCTCTCCGATACCGACATCGCCGAGATCGAGGCGCTCTTGAAGAAGCTCAAGTCGTGAGCGCCGCGCTGCTGCTGGGCGCGTGGGGCGACACGCTGATGACCACGGCGGTTCTCGTCCTCCTGGTCCTGATCATCCGCAAACCCTTTGCACGGCATTTCGGCCCGCGGCTGACCTATGCCTTGTGGGTGGTGCCTGCGCTGCGGCTGGTGCTGCCGCCGCTGCCTTTCGCCGACCCGGTGATGGTGATGTCCGCGCCTGTGGCTGAGGCGGTAGAAATTGCGCCGGTCGGCTTGCCGGTCGCCGCGCCCGGAGCGGTCGCCGAGCCCTTCTGGTCGCTCGCCGAACTGACCCCGCTCCTCTTCGCCATTTGGGCGGCCGGAGTGGCTGCCGTGCTGGCCGCGGCGATGGTGTCGCACCGCCGCTTTCGGCGCGAGGTTCTGAACGATGCCGTCGAACTGAAGCCCATCGGGGCCATCCGGCTGGTGATGTCCGATGCGGTCGACGGCCCGGTCGCCTTTGGCCTGTGGCAGCGCTATGTCGCGGTGCCGCACGATTTCTTCGCGCGCTATGTTGCCGAGGAGCGCGCGCTGGCAATCGATCACGAGCTGTCGCACCATCGCCACGGCGATCTTTGGGCAAACAGCGTGGCGCTCGTGCTGCTCGCGACCCAATGGTTCAACCCCTTCGCCTGGCGCGCGATCCGCGCCTTTCGCTTCGACCAGGAGGCCGCGTGCGACGCGCGCGTCCTGAGCATGGTCGATCGGGAGGAGGCCGATCGGGAGGGTCGCGACCGGACGGCGAGCTATGCGACCGCGATCGTCAAGGCGGCGGTCGGCCCGCGCCTGTCGCTCGCCGCACCGATGGCGGTGCACGACAATCTGCAGGAGAGGCTGACGATGTTGACGCGGCAGGATATTTCGAAAAAGCGCGGCCTTGTCGGCCGGCTGCTCGTCGGCGGCGCGACGCTGGCGGTGCTCGCGACGACCGCGACGCTCGTTCCGGCGGGCATCGTCGTGGCAAAGGCGCAGACGGCCGATGTCCCCGCGCCGCCCGAAGCGCCGCTGCCGCCCGAAGCCCTCGAGGCCCCGGGCGTCATGGTCTTCACCGAGCATCGCGACGATGTCACGAACGACGAGGGCGGCAAAAAGCGCGAAGTCCATCGGATCGTGATCCGCGAGGACGGCAAAAAGGCGCCCGCCGCCATGTCCGCCCGCATCGATGGCAAGGACGAGGCGCGGCGTATCGAAATCCGCACCCCCGGCAGCCTTTCGCGCGACGATGTCCTCGCGACGCTCAAGGAGCAGGGCATCTCGGGCAAGCGCGCCGAAGCGATCGCCGACAGGCTGGAGGCGAAGCGCAAGGAACGGATCCGCACGGTCATGGCGCCGATGCCCCCGATGCCGCCCCTGCCGCCGATGCCGCGCGTCGCTTGGTCGATGGACGGCAAGACGGTGATCATGGGCAAATGCGGCGACGGCACGAAGGCAGCGCCGCTCGTCAAGCAGGAAGAGACGGACGGCAACAAGCACAGCAGCGTCCATATGTTCTCCTGCGGCGACACGGCGGAGAGTCGGGCAGCACGGCTGTCGGCGCTCAAGAAGGCGCGCGATAGCTTCGCCCAGGCCAAATGGGCGCACACCATGTCAGAGGAGATGCGCGCCAAGGTCGCCGCCGATCTCGAAAAGGCGATGGCCGATATGGAGAAATCGGGCCACTGAGCCCGACCAGCTTCGACGCCGGCCTTTGCTCCCCGGTGGGGCCGGCGGCAGGGGCGGGGAAGGGAGCGGCCCATGTCGCTCCCTTTTTCGCGTCCCGATTTTTGGCCTTCGTCCCTTTTCCTTCGCGGCGTGCGATGCCACATGGGCGGCATGAGCGACGAAAAGCCATGGCCCGACAGCATCCGCGCCGGCGAGTGCGAACAGCATGAGCCGCTGGTGCGCCGCGTGCTCGCGCCGAACCCCTCACCCTATACCTTCACCGGCACCCAGACGTGGATCGTCGGCGCGGGCAGCGATGTGGCGGTGATCGATCCGGGTCCGACCGGCTCGGGGCTGAGCATCGGCGATCCCGCCGACATCAACGGCGCGGGGCATGTCGATGCCATCCTGCGCGCGGTGGAAAGCCAGCGCGTCGCGGCGATCCTCTGCACCCACACCCACCGCGACCATTCGCCTGCCGCCGCGCCGCTTAAGCAAGCGACCGGCGCGCCGATCATCGGCTGCGCGCCGCTGGCGCTCAACGACGATGGCCCGCGCGCCGATTCGGCGTTCGACTCCGACTATGCGCCCGACCGGATCCTGACCGACGGCGAGCGGATTTCGGGCGACGGCTGGACGATCGAGGCGGTCGCGACGCCGGGGCATACGTCGAACCACCTTTGCTTCGCGCTCGTCGAAACGGGCGCGCTGTTCACCGGCGATCATGTCATGGCCTGGTCGACCAGCGTGGTCAGCCCGCCCGATGGCGACATGGCGGCCTATATGGCGAGCCTGTCGAAACTCTATGATCGCGGCGACCGCGTCTATTACCCCGCGCACGGGCCGGCGGTCACCAAGCCGCGGCAACTGGTGCGCGGGATGCTCGGCCATCGCAAGCAGCGCGAGCGGCAGATATTGCGGGAACTCGAAAAGGGCACAAGCGTCATCCCCGATATGGTAAAACATATGTACAAGGGGCTCGACCCGCGGCTCACGGGGGCAGCCGGCCGTTCGGTGCTCGCGCATCTGATCGATCTTGAAAATCGTGGCCGCGTCGCGCGCGAGGCCGAAAGCTGGAGGCTGGTGGCGTGAGCAAAGGCCTTTTCCGCGCGGTCCTTGTCGTGCTCCTCGCGCTGGCGCTGTTCTTCGGCTGGCGTGCGTGGCAGGACTGGCAGCGCGGCTATGATCCCGAAACCGTCGTCGCCGCGAGCCTGCAGGGATTGCAGGAACAGAATGTGCTGGTTCCCTTCACCGCGCGCTATGTCGCGGTGGTGACCTCGACGCAGAGCCGGCTCGGGCTCAGCGCGAAGAAGACGCTGATCATGCCGGGAACGGTCCGCTACGAGCTCGACCTCGGTAAGCTCAAACAGTCGGACCTCGACTGGGACGCGACGACCAACGCGCTGACCGTCACGCTGCCGCCGCTGCGCCTCGCGGGTCCCGAGATCGATATCGATGCGATCAGCGAGTATCGCGACGGCGAAATCCTGCTGACGCTGACCGACGCCGAACAGACGCTTGACGCCGCCAATCGCAAGCGCGCGCAGGAAGAGCTGATCAAGCAGGCCAGGGGCACGACGCCGATGCGCCTCGCGCAGGGCGCCGCGCGCACCGCGATCGAGCAGAGCTTCGCGATGCCGCTCAAGGCCGCGGGCATCGACGCGAAGGTGACCGCGCGTTTCGCCAACGCATCGGCTGGGTAAAAACCGGGCTTTTCGTGCTTTTTCGGCCACGCTATTCTCCCGCCGGGTCGGGTAGGGGAAACGGGCATGGCTACAACGACAGGCGGCGCCGCGCGCGTCGAGCTTTTCTGGCATCGCATGGCGATCGGCCTCGCGATATTCATCATATTTGGTTTTCTGCAATTTGCGCTGCGCGGCTTCGTCGATCCGGTCGCGGCGCCGTTTTGGGTGCATGTCCACGGCGTGGCGATGCTGGCGTGGCTGGCGCTGCTGATCGCGCAGCCTACGTTCGTTTCGCGCGATAATCTGGCGCGGCACCGCCAACTGGGGCGGATCGGCGGGCTGCTGGCGATCTTTATCACCGGCCTCGGCATCTTCACCGGCGTCGCATCGCTTATCCTGAACCGCTTCCCGCCCTTTTTCACGCCGCCCTATTTCCTCGCGCTGACGGTGACCGAGTCGTTGGCCTTCGGTGCGATAGTCGCGTGGGCGCTCCGGCGGCGGCGCGCGACCGACTGGCACCGGCGGCTGATGATCGGGGCGACCATCGTGATTCTCGAACCAGCGCTGGGGCGGCTGCTCCCGATGCCGCTGATGATAGGCTGGTCGGACATTCCGGTCGGACTGGTGCAACTCGGCGTCGTCGGCATCGTCGCGCTTTACGACCGCCGCACGCTTGGCCGGGTGCATCCGGCGACGAAGGCGGTCGCGGCGGTTGTCATCGCGGTGCGGCTCACCATTTATCTCCTGTCGATGACGCCCCCCGTCATCGCGCTCGCGGAGCGGCTGGCTGGCGGTTGACCGCGTTGCCCTGTCGCGGGGCAGGGTGTAGGGGGGCGCCAAGGCTAAGCCATATAAGGAAATGCCATGACTGCTCCCATCCGCGAGAATCTCTCGGGCCTCGACCTTCGCGCCGAAATCGAACGCCTCCGCAAGGAACGCAACGCCGTCATTCTCGCGCATTATTACCAGAAGCCCGAGATTCAGGACCTCGCCGATTTCGTCGGCGATTCGCTCGAGCTGTCGCGCAAGGCGGCGGATACCGATGCCGAGGTCATCGCCTTTTGCGGCGTAAAGTTCATGGCCGAGACCGCGAAGATATTGTCGCCCGAAAAAACCGTGATCCTGCCCGACATGGACGCGGGTTGCAGCCTCGAGGACAGCTGTCCGCCCGCACAGTTCAAGCGCTTCCGCGAAGCGCACCCGGATCATATCGCGCTGACCTACATCAATTGCTCGGCGGCGGTGAAGGCGCTCAGCGACATCATCGTCACCTCGTCGAGCGCCGAGACTATCATCAGCCAGATCCCGCCCGAACAGAAGATCATCTTTGGCCCCGACCGCCACCTCGGCGGCTATATGAATCGCAAGTTCGGGCGCGACATGCTGCTGTGGCCTGGCGTGTGCATCGTCCATGAGGCGTTCAGCGAGACCGAACTTTTGAAGCTGAAGGCGCAACACCCGGGCGCGCCGGTCGCGGCGCACCCCGAATGCCCGCCGCACATCGTCGACCATGCCGATTATGTCGGCTCGACGAGCGGTATCCTTCAGTTCGCGAAGAGCTTTCCCGGCGACACGCTCATCGTCGCGACCGAGCCGCACATCATTCACCAGATGGAACTCGCACTGCCCGAGAAGAATTTCATCGGCGCGCCGGGAGCCGACGGCAACTGCAACTGCAACATCTGCCCCTATATGGCGCTCAACACGATGGAGAAGCTCTACCTCGCGCTACGCGACCTTCAGCCGCGGATCGAGATGGACGAAGACCTCCGCCTCGCCGCGCGCAAGAGCCTCGACCGGATGCTCGAAATGGCGTCGGGCACGGTGGGCAAGGGCGATCTGGGGCGCGCCTGACGCGCGAGTCGTCGACTCGATTCGGGATGAACAAGCCGATTCGTGTTTCCCGGTCCGCGTCGGCGAATCCGAAAATGCTGCGGCGCTGTTACAAAAATGCTGCGGCGAATCCACTTGTTGCTAATGCCGGACTTATCCACAAGCGTGGGCCCTTTTGGGCGGCTTTCGGCGCATTTTTTGTTGGCGGCCCGAACGCTTCATGTCAGCTTCAAATCATCGGACGATAGAGACGTCGGACCACCGGGACATCAAGGGTAGTTGCAAGACTAGCCGGAAGAGAACGGACGGACAGACGAGGAAATCGACCGGTAGCCTGATCACGGAACGTAGCGATTCCCACGAGTTGATACGAACCCGATCGGGTACAGGAAATGCAGTCCATCGCTTGGACAGCGACCGCTTCGGCGGACGCAAGAAGAGATGATGAAGGGCTTTCCAGGTGCGGCCGGCCCCCGAAAGGGGGCCGACCAAACCGTCGCCGGATTGCTCCGGCGGGCATCGCGACGCATCGTTTTGCGGGCCGCTGATCGCGAGAGAAGCGGACCGGGATGAAGCGAAACGGAGCCGGCAGGGCAAAACCGGATAGTGGGGGTTGGCAGCGATGTCGGCCCCCATTTCGCATGGCCGGCCGGTCCGGCGTCACGCGGCACGGCATCGCCTTCTTTCCTAATTTGCTCCGCGCCGCACACACGCGCTCCTCGAGCCGTTGCCCCCTCAATTATTTTCGCGGCGGTGACGTTCGTCACACCAGCGTCAAATGCGGCTGCTTAGTGCCATAGCGCGACCCGGAGACGTTCCCGATCAGGAACCGATCCCCCTTTTCCCGGCCGCGCCCAGACGGGCCGGCCGGGAACCTTTCGATCCCCGACGGCATTGTCCCGTTATCGCTGAAGCGATGTCCGGACACGACCGGACGTTTCGATAATTGCCGGCCGTCGGCGCGCGCCCGGCCGGTTCAGGGAAGGGAAAATCATGGGTTTGATCATCACATTGATCGTCGGCGGTATCATCGGCTGGCTGGCAAGCATCGTCATGCGCACCGATGCGCAGCAGGGCATCATCCTGAACGTCGTCGTCGGCATCGTCGGCGCGTTCCTCGGCAATTTTCTCGGCAGCTTTTTCGGTATGGGCGCCAGCCTCGACACCTTCAGTCCAATCGGGCTCCTCTGGGCGTTCATCGGCGCGGTGGTGCTGCTCGGCATCATCAATCTGATACGGCGCGGCAGCGTCCGCTGACTGGCGCGGCGGCGGGTCACCGCCGCCATTCCGCTAGGCGATTTCATATATTTGGGTTACCAATGACAGGCCTGCAGGGTCAGGCGCCAACACGATCGTAGGGGTGATCTTATGACTTGGATTATTGCAATCATCATGGGCGGCATCATCGGCTGGCTTGCCAGCATAGTGATGCGCACCGACGCCCAGCAGGGCATTTTCCTCAACATCATCGTCGGCTGCGTCGGGTCGATCCTCGGCCGTTTCCTGTTCGGCAGCTTTCTTGGCGGCGGCCACCTGCGTGGGGACGCCTTCGATCCGATGACCTTGCTTACGGCCTTTATCGGCGCCGTGATCCTGCTTGCGATCGTCAACCTCTTGCGCCGCGGACGCGTACGCTGACCGCCGAACGGCGATAGCCGGCCCCGGCGGGGCCGGCGCGGAAAAGAGGGCGGTCGCCGCAAGGCGGGCCGCCCTTTTTCATGCCCACAATCACTGGAATTCGCGCGAGAATGCGTCTATGGCGCGTGCTCCGGGGCGCAGGGGGGATGGCGAAGTTTCGCCTCTTGCCAGTGGTGATTTAATTAGGTAATACACCTACAGAGGATTGATCCTGTTGTGCGGGATCGGGAGGGCAGGCGCGTCCGCGCCTTCCGCGTCACGATGCCGCGCAGGGCAGGGAGGGTTTTGGGCGTGAACTACGAGCGGAAAGTGGATTCGATGGACAGCCTGGCGGGCACGCAAAGCTTTTACGAAGAGGTCGACGGCAGCCGACGCAAGCGGACGCGGCTGATCATTGCGGTCGTGCTGATCGTTGTGGCGCTGGCGGCCGCCTACTATGCCTATTCAAGCGGCAAGGGCGCTGCCGATGCCGGCGGCGGCGAAGCGGCAGCGGTTCCGAACATCACCGTGATCATTCCGGGCCGGGTATCGGTCGAAGCGGCCATTGCCGCAAACGGCACGATCGCGGCGCGCCGGGAAATGCCGGTCGGCGTGGCCGGGGAGGGCGGACAGGTCGTCCGCGTACTTGTCGAGCCCGGCCAGTGGGTCGGCGCGGGACAAACGCTCGCGGTGATCGACCGTTCGGTGCAGGCGCAGCAGGCGGCAAGCCTCGCGGCGTCGATCCGTGTCGCGCAGGCCGACGCCGATCTCGCGCAAGCCGAACTCGAACGCGCGCAGGCGCTGGTCGGCCGCGGCTTTATTTCAAAGGCCGATATGGACCGCAAGCGCGCGACCCGCGATGCCGCAAATGCGCGCGTGCGCGTGGCGCAGGCGCAATATGCCGAAGCGACGGCGCGCAATGACCGGCTCAACATCGTCGCGCCGGCGGCGGGGCTGGTGCTGACGCGGCAGGTCGAACCCGGTCAGATTGTCGGTTCCGGCAGCGGTGTGCTGTTCCGTATGGCGCGCGGCGGCGAGATGGAGATGCTCGCGCAGATGGCCGAGGCCGATCTGGCGCGCGTCAAGGTGGGGACGCGTGCGACCGTCACCCCGGTCGGGACCGATGCACAGATCGCGGGGCAAGTGTGGCAGGTGTCTCCGGTCGTCAACATGGATACGCGCCAGGGCATGGTTCGCATCGCGGTTCCCTATTCATCGGTGCTGCGTCCGGGCGGTTTCGCCGACGCGCGGCTCGTGTCGGGCACGGCGGAAGCGCCGCTGCTCCCCGAAAGCGCCGTGCAGAGCGGTGCCGAAGGCAATTTCGTGCTGATCGTCGGCAAAGACGACAAAATCGAGCGCAAGCCGGTGAAGGTCGGCGCCGTCAGCGATGCCGGCGTATCGATTGCGTCGGGACTCACGGGCAACGAACGGGTGGTGACGCTCGCCGGCGCCTTCCTCAACGTCGGCGACAAGGTGAAGCCGGTACTGCAGAAGTCGTCGTAATAATCCGGTCATCGGTATCGCATTCGCACAAGGGCGTCTGAGTCATGAGTTTCCGCAACATTTCCGCTTGGTGCATTCGCAATCCGGTGCCGCCGATCGTCCTGTTCGTGCTGCTGTTGCTCGCGGGGCTCGTCAGCTTCAACCGGATGGACGTCAACGACAATCCGGATGTCGAATTTCCGGCTGTGCAGGTGATCGTCAGCCAGCCCGGCGCGGCGCCGACCGAGCTGGAGACGCAGGTTACCCAGCGCGTCGAGGCGGCGGTTCGCGGCGTGAGCGGCGTCGACGAAATGTCGTCCTACGTCAGCGAGGGCAGTAGCCGGACGATGGTGCAATTTGCCATCGGTACGCCGATCGACCGCGCCTATAATGATGTCAACCAGGCCGTGCAGCAGATCCGCAGCGACCTGCCCGACGGCATCCTCGAGCCGCAAGTCGTGCGCGTCGATATCGCCGGCGGCCCGATCACCTATTTCGCGGTCGAGGCGACCGACATGACGCTGGAGCAGCTGTCGTGGTTCGTCGACAATACGATCGCGAAGGAGCTGCTTTCGATTCCGGGGATGAGCCAGGTCCGCCGTTCGGGCGGTGTCGATCGCGAAATTCGCGTGATCCTCGATCCCGCGCGCATGCAGAGCTATGGCCTGACCGCGAGCCAGGTGAACCAGCAACTGCGGCAGGTAAATGTTAACGCCGCGGGCGGGCGCACCGAGATTGCGGGCTCCGAACAGGCGGTGCGCGTGCTCGGCAACGCGGGTAGCGCGTATCAGCTGGGCGAGACGCGCATTTCGATCGGCGATGGCCGCACGATTCGCCTCGCCGACGTCGCCAAGGTCACCGATGGCTATGCGGAGCAGCGCAACCTTGCGAAAATCGCGGGACGCCAAGTGCTCAGTTTCTCGATCGAGAAGGCGAAGGGCGCGTCGGACGTCACGATCCATGACGAGACGATGAAGAAGCTCGAAGAGATCAAGAAGAACAATCCCAAGGTCGACTTCAAGATCCTGTTCACGCGCACCGAATATACCAAGGAGCAATATCGCAGCTCGATGGCTGCGATGATCGAGGGCGCCGTGCTTGCGGTCGTCGTGGTCTTCCTGTTCCTGCGCGACTGGCGCGCGACGCTGATCAGTGCGCTCGCGATCCCGTTGTCCGCGATCCCGACCTTCTGGTTCATGGAGATGATGGGCTTTTCGCTGAACGGCCTGTCGCTGCTCGCGCTGAGTCTGGTGGCTGGGGTGCTCGTCGACGACGCGATCGTCGAGATCGAGAATATCGTTCGGCACATGCGCATGGGCAAGACGGCCTATCAGGCATCGATCGACGCCGCCGACGAGATCGGGCTGGCGGTCGTAGCGACGACGATGTCCATCGTCGCGGTGTTCCTGCCCGTCGCGCTGATGCCCGGCGTGTCGGGGCAATTCTTTATCCAGTTCGGGATGACGGTCGTCTTCGCGGTGCTGATGAGCCTTGCCGTCGCGCGCATGATCACCCCGATGATCGCGGCCTATTTCCTGTCGGCGCAGGGCGAGCAGAGTCACGCTGAGGGACCGTGGATCGATCGTTACGAACGGATTCTCGGCTTCACGCTCGACAGCTCGAAGCAGAAGGTCGTGAAGTCGGGGTACGAGGCGTTTCCGACGCGGCTGACCTTCTTCCTGGCGCCGTTAATCGTGGCTGGCATCGCGGTGCTGGCCTTGACTTTCCAATATTTCCAGCCGGTCCCCGCAGGTCAGGATGCGCCCAACCCGGCGCTGCATTTCCTGCTGATGACGCCGCTGTCGGCGATCATGGCATTCTTGTTGACCAGCCTGTTGATGATTTTGGGCGGGGCGCTTGCTTATGCTGCGGGTATGCGCGGTTTTGCGTTCACCAATTGGGCGAAGTTCATGCTCCAGCGCGCCTATGCGCGGTTGTTCGACCATCGCGTGTGGATCGTGGGCATCGGCATCCTCGCCTTTGCGTCGAGCATCGGGCTGTTCATGATCCTGCCACAGCAGTTCCAGCCGACCACGAACAGCGATTACAGTCAGATCCGCTATGAACTGCCGCCGGGCTCGACGCTTGCACAGAGCGAGACGATCGCGGACCAGATCAACGCCATCCTGCGCAACGACCCGGTGGTCGAGAATGCCTTTTACGACGTCAATGTCGGCGGTGGGAATGCGTTCCTGACGCTGAAGAAGGATCGGCCGGTGACGAGCGTCGAATGGGAACGCGGCCTGCAGCCCAAGATGGCGGCGATCCCCGACGCGCGCGTGTCGTTCCAGAGTCAGTCGGGCGGTTTTTCGGGCCGCGACATCACTTTCATCGTCGGCGGCGACGATCCGGTGGCGCTCGAACGCCATGCGCGCAAGATCGTCGATGAGATGAGCAAGCTTAAGGAATTGCGGGCGGTTCGGGTCGAGGGTGATATTCCGCGCCCCGAAATCATCGTTAATCCGCGCATGGACCTCGCCGCCGAACTGGGCGTGACGACCGCCGCGCTCAGTCAGACGATCCGCATCGCGACGCTCGGCGACATCGACCAGAATGCGGCGAAATTCTCGCTGTCCGATCGCCAGATCCCGATCCGCGTGCTCCTGTCCGAAGATTCGCGGCGCAGCCTTGCGACGATCGAGAATCTGCCGGTTCCGACGTCGCGCGGGACGACGGTCCCCCTGAAGGCGGTCGCCGAGATCGGCTTCGGTGCCGGGCCGACCGAGCTTCGTCGTTACAACCAGACGCGGCGCATCGTGATCGGTGCCGACCTCGCACCCGGGCTGGTGACGGGCGATGCGCAGAAAAAGATCGACGCGTTGCCGTCGATCAAGAAAATGCCGCAGGGAATCCGCAAGGTCATCCAGGGCGATGCCAAATGGCAGGCCGAAATGCTGCAGAACTTCATGATCGCGGTCGTGTCGGGCCTGATGCTGGTGTTCGCGACGCTGGTGCTGCTCTATCGCCGCTTTCTGTCGCCGCTGGTCAATATGTCGTCGCTGTTGCTGGCGCCGCTCGGCGGCCTGCTCGGCCTGCTGATCACGGGCATGGAAGTGTCGATGCCGGTGTTCATCGGCCTGCTGATGCTGCTCGGTATCGTGGCCAAAAACTCGATCCTGCTGGTCGATTTCGCGATCGAGGAAATGGACAAGGGCATCGGCAAGACCGCCGCGCTGATGGATGCCGGCCGCAAGCGCGCGCAGCCGATCGTGATGACTACGGTCGCGATGGTCGCAGGCATGATCCCCACGGCGATATCGCTGTCGGGTGACGGCGCGTGGCGCGCGCCGATGGGGGTGGTCGTGATTGGCGGGCTGATCCTGTCAACGCTGCTGACGCTGCTGATCGTGCCGGCAGGCTTCAGCCTGGCCGACAGCATCGAAAGGCGCATGGGCCGCTTCTTCTCGCGCAACCTGCTTACGTACAAGCCGGGCGACGACACGCGGCCGCACGCGGCGCCCGCGCCAGATCCGGCGGAGTGACATGAACGGCAACCGGCGCGGTGACCGACCGCGCCGGTTGCAACCTTTGCCCTGTTTCGCCATTTGGTTTCCATGACCGATATCGCTTCCAGCCGGCCGATGGGCGTCGCCATCGCGGCGAAAGGCTCCAATATCCGCGTCGTTGCGACGGGCATGCTGATCGTGATGGCGCTCGTCTTCATCGGCGCCAAATATTATCAGGACGTCCATCCCGCGATCGGATTCGTCCGCGCCTTCGCCGAAGCGGCGATGGTGGGGGGACTCGCCGACTGGTTCGCGGTTACCGCGCTGTTCCGCCACCCGATGGGTCTGCCGATCCCGCACACCGCAATCATCCCGCGCAACAAGAACCGCATCGGCGATACGCTCGCGCGCTTCCTGCTCACCAATTTCCTGCTGCCGCGTCTGATCGCGCGCAAGATGCAGACGGTCGACGTCGCGGGTGCGGTCGGCAAGTTCCTGTCCGAGCCGGGCGAGGGCGGCGGGCGGCTGCGGCTCGGCGCGTCGCGGATCATTGCGGATGCCTTGGGCGCGCTCGACCAACAGCGGCTCGGCGGCATGGTCAAGTCGGCGATCGCCGATCGGCTTCGCGAACTCGACGTCGCACCGCTGCTCGGACAGGCGCTGCAGGCGGCGCTCGCCGAGGGGCGGCATCAGCCTTTGCTCGACGCGATGGTCAAATGGGGATCGAAGACACTCGAACTCAATGAGCATCTGATCCACCAAATGGTCCACGACAATAGTAACGCGATCGTCCGCTTCACCGGGCTCGACGAGAGCATCTCGAACCGCATCGTCGCCGGCCTGTCGAAACTGCTGAGCGAAATGGCGGTCGACGAGACGCACCCGCTGCGTATCCGCGTCGAGGAAGGGCTCGCCAAGATGGCGCTCGACCTCCAGCATGACCCCGAGGTCAAGGCGAAGGTCGCCAAGGTTCGCGACGAACTGCTCGAGAACAAGGCTGTCAAACGCTGGCTCGACGGCCTGTGGGAGCAGGGGCGCACCGCGTTGCTCAAGGCTGCGCGCAACCCCGACACGATGCTCGCGGGCCGGATCGGCGAACTTGTCACCCAGTTTGGCGCGATGCTGGGCGAGGATGCGGGCATCAAGCGCACACTCAACCGCTATGCGCGCCGCGCCGTCGTCGGTATCGTCGACAGCTATGGCGAAACCGCGCTCAAGCTGGTGTCGGACACGATCCGCGGCTGGGACGCGAAGACGATCACCGACCGGCTGGAAAATGCGGTCGGCGACGACCTTCAATATATCCGCATAAACGGCACGCTTGTCGGCGGGCTCGTCGGGGTGCTGATCCACACCGTCGACGTGTTGATCTAGGCGCTTGCCGCCAACCCTTCGCGGAAAGTGGGATAGCGCGGCGTCCAGCCGAGCAAGCGTTTAGCTTTGCCGTTCGCGACGCGGCGGTTCTCGGCGTAAAAGGCACGCGCGGCGGGCGAAAGGCCGGCTTCTTCGAGCGATTGTAGCGGCGGCAACGGCGCATCCAGCATTGCGCAGCCCCATTCGACGAGCCGGTTCTGGTGGCAGGGTTCGTCGTCGGCAAGATTGTAGATGCCCGCGGGCCCCCGGAATGAGGCGATCACGCCTCTCGCTATATCGTCGATATGGATTCGGCTGAAAATCTGGTCGGGCAGGTCGATCCGGTGCGCGCGACCTTCCCGGATGCGATTGAGGATCGAACGTCCGGGCCCGTAGATGCCGGGCAGGCGGAAGACGCACACATCGCTGCGCAACGCCGACCATGCCGCATCGGCGGCGTTGCGGTCGGCGCGGCGGCCTTTTACCGGCGCGCTCTCGTCGACCCACGCGCCGCGCGTATCGCCATAGACACCGGTCGAGGAAAGATAGCCCGTCCATGTCGCGGGCGCGAGCGCGATGGCCCCGCCATAGCGGTCGAGCACGGGATCGCCGCCTTCGGCCGGGGGGACCGACGAGAGGATATGCGTCGCGCCGCGCAATGCCTTGTGCACTGCGCGCTCATCGTCGAAGGCGATGCCGCCTGCGCGCCCGTCGCGCGTCGTTCCTTCGACGTCCCACCCGCGCGCGCGCAACCGTCCGGCAAGATGGCTCGCGGCATAACCCATTCCGAAAATCAGCATATGGCTCATCGCGCGCCTTATTGCGCGTCGGCGGCGTCCTGCCTAGATCGATTGGATGACCGACCTCTCTTCCACGCCCGCCATTCCCGTCACCATCCATCGCGGCGATTATCGCCCGCCCGAGTGGCAGGTTCCGGACATCGCGCTCGATTTCGTGCTGGGGCTCGACGAAACGAAAGTCGCTGCGGCGCTGTCGGTCGTGCGCCATGCCGATGCGCCCGCGCCGCTCATGCTGCGCGGCGACGGGCTGACGCCCGCCGCGATGCGCGTCGACGGCGAGAGCTGGAACGACTGGCGCATGGATGGTGACGACCTGATCGTCGATCTGGGTGAGCGCACCGCGGCGACGGTCGAAATCGAGACCGTGATCAACCCCGCGGCGAATACCCAGTTGATGGGCCTTTACGCCTCGAACGGCATGCTCTGCACGCAATGCGAGGCCGAGGGTTTTCGCCGCATCGCCTTCCACCCCGACCGGCCCGACGTGCTGAGCCGCTACAAGGTTCGATTGGAAGGCGACAAGGCGGCGTTCCCGATCCTCCTGTCGAACGGCAATTGCGTCGATCGGGGCGACGGGGAAGGCGGCACGCACTGGGCTTTGTGGGAAGATCCATGGCCGAAGCCCTCCTACCTCTTTGCGCTCGTCGCGGGCGATCTCGTCGTCAACAAGGACAGCTTCACGACGATGTCGGGGCGCGTGGTCGAACTCGGCATCTGGGTGCGCGTGGGCGACGAGGGTCGCACCGGCCACGCGATGGACGCACTCAAGAACAGCATGAAGTGGGACGAGGAGGTTTATGGCCGCGAATATGACCTCGACCTGTTCAACATCGTCGCGGTCGGCGATTTCAACATGGGGGCGATGGAGAATAAGGGGCTCAACATCTTCAACACCCGCTACATCCTCGCCGACCCCGATACCGCGACCGACCTCGATTATGACGGGGTCGAGGGCGTCGTCGCGCACGAATATTTCCACAATTGGTCGGGCAACCGCGTCACCTGCCGCGACTGGTTCCAATTGTCGCTGAAGGAAGGCTTCACCGTCTTTCGCGATCAGAATTTCTCGGCCGATATGGGATCGCCGCCGGTCAAGCGCATCGAGGATGTTCGCCTGCTCCGCGCGGCGCAGTTTCCCGAGGATGCGGGGCCGCTCGCGCATCCGATCCGCCCCGACAGCTATCAGGAGATCAGCAACTTCTATACCGCCACCGTTTATAACAAGGGCGCCGAGATCATCCGGATGATGCACACGATGGTTGGCGCCGAACGGTTCCGCAAGGGCACCGACCTCTATTTCGAGCGCCACGACGGCGAAGCGGCGACGTGCGAGGATTTCGTCCGCGCGATCGAGGATGGCGCCGGCTTCGACCTTACCCAGTTCCGCCTGTGGTATGGGCAGGCGGGCACGCCGCGGATCACCGCGCGGATCGAAACCGACGCGGCGACGGGCGATCGCACGTTGCATCTGGCACAGCTCGTCCCGCCGACGCCGGGACAGCCCGACAAGGCCCCGATGCTGATCCCGCTGCGTATCAAGGCTTATGATCCAGACGGCCGCGATGGCGATGAGGCGGAGCAACTCGTGCTGCTCGATCGCGCCGAAATGGCGGTGCCGCTGGGCCAGTACCGCAGCCGGCCGATGCTTTCGATCAACCGCGGTTTTTCGGCGCCGGTGATTGTCGATTTCGCGCGCGAGGACGGCGAGCTCGCCTGGCTCGCCGCGCACGACGACGATCCGTTCGCGCGCTACGAGGCGTTGCAACAGCTGATGCTCGATACACTTGTTGCCGGGGTTTCGGGCAAGGGCGGTGGCAGCGGCGCGTTGATCGAAGCCGTGGCGCAGACGCTGGCGGGCCGCGCCGACGACCCCGCCTTCGTCGCCGAAGCGGTACTGCTTCCCAGCGAAGCCTTTATCGGCGACCAGATGGTGACGGTCGATCCCGATGCGATCCGCCGCGAACGGCTGGCGTTGCAGGCTGCGATCGGTGCCGCGCTCGAAAAGGAATGGCGTGCGGTCCTCGCGGGCGATGCGCCCGCGGCGACCGACCTGTCGCGCGCCGCCAAGGGCGGACGGCGCCTGCGCGGTGTGGCGCTCGCCTATCTCGCGGCGGCGGGTCTCGACGATGCCGCGGCGCTGGCTTTTCGCATCTTTTCCCGCGCCGACGGGATGACCGAGCGGCAGGCGGCGCTCGCGACGCTTGCGCATGGCGATAGCGAAGAGCGGGTAGCGGCGCTCGACATCTTCTATCAGCGTTATCGCGACAATCCGCTGGTGCTCGACAAATGGTTCCAGGTGCAGGCCTGGTCGCTGCGCCCCGATACCGTCGATGCGGTGAGGGAACTCGCGCGGCATCCCGACTTCACGCTCGCGAACCCCAACCGCGTGCGGTCGCTCTATGGCGCGCTGACAGGCAACCAGGCCGCGTTCCACCAAGCTGACGGCGCGGGCTATCGGCTGATCGCCGATCTCGTCATCGCGCTCGATCCGAAGAACCCGCAGACCGCGGCGAGGATGATCCCGCCGCTCGGCCGCTGGAAACGGTTCGACGAGGAACGGCAGGCGCTCATGCGTGCCGAGCTTGAGCGCATCCTCGCACAGCCCGGGCTGTCGCGCGATGTGACCGAGCAGGCGTCGAAAAGCCTGGCCGGCTGATCCTACCCGTCAGGCGGGGGCGAAGAGCTTCGTCCCCGCGACGCCGATGACGATCAGCGCCATGAAGCCAAGCTGTACCGCGCTCACCTTCTCGCCGAACAGGATGATACCGCCGACGATCACGCCGATCGCGCCGAGCCCGGTCCAGATCGCATAGGCGGTCCCGGCCGAAATGCCGCGCATCGCAAAAGCGAGCAGCGCCATGTTGAGAAAGCTCAGCGAAACGGGAACGATCGAAGCCTGCCAGCTGCCGATCGTCGCCGCCCATTTCAGGCTGAGCGCCCAGATGATTTCGGTAACAACGGCGATCGCGAGGATGACCCACGCCATGGCATGGTCCTTTCAAGTCTGCGGGCTCGAAAGGACGGGCGCAGCCGGAAACCCGAAAGAGGCTGCACGCAGCGGCAGCGACCTGCCGCGGCCGCGCCTCTAGGCGCGCCGTGCGCCAAAGGCAAGCGGCGCGTGCTCAGCCCTTCGCCAGCCAGGCGAGGAGCTCGGCGTTCAGCCGTTCGACATGCGTGAGCGGCAAGCCGTGTGGGGCGCCCCCGTAGATGCTGAGCGTCGCGTCCGGAAGGAGCGCGACGGTCGCCCTTGCCGTCAGTGCGAGCGGCGCCGAGGCGTCGCGGTCGCCGTGGATGACAAGCGTCGGGACATTGATTTTCCGCACGTCGGTCCGGAAGTCGGTGGCGAAATTCGCTTGCGCGAGCTGCGCCGCGCCGAGCAGCGAGGTCGACATCATCATATTCTGGCCCCACGTCACCATCGCAGCAGAGGTCTCGGAGGTGAAGAAGGGTTTGGTGTTGGCGGCAATCCACGCCGGGAAGTCGCGCGCAAGCAGGTCGGCGCCCGCAGCGAGTGTCGCCGGATCGATGCCATCGGGATTGTCGGGACGCTTCACCAGGCAAGGCGTGATCGTGCCGATGAGCACGACGCGCGCGACGCCGCGGCCGCCATGCCGCGCAAAATAACGCGCGACCTCGGTGCCGCCCATTGAATGCGCGACGATGGTCACGCCGTCGAGCTTCAGCCCGTCGATCACCGCCGCCAGATCGTCGGCGAGCGTGTCATGGTCATAGCCGCGCCCCGGATCGGCCGAGCGGCCGTGCCCGCGCCGGTCATAGGCGATCGCGCGATAGCCTTTGCGCGCGAGTGCGAGCATCTGGTAACCCCAGAAATCGGACGGCAAAGCCCATCCGGAGAGAAATAGCACGGGCCGACCCGCGCCCCAGTCGCAGACGAACAGCGAGGTCCCGTCTTTTGCGGCGACGAAGCTCTCGGCGGGCCGTTTGGCGTCCGGGATTTCGGCAAACGCGCGCGCCGGCGCGAAAAAGGCGCCCGCCGTGGCGATGGCTGCCAATGTCATGATTTCGCGTCTGTGCATCCGTCCCTCCTGTCGATCTGATGGAGCGACGATAGGGCAGAGGCGAAGGCTAAGCGATTACCTTAGGGGTAATCGAAATGGATACGGGCGACGGAAAAGACTCCTAGCCGCCGAGCCAGCCCGCGACGTCGACCGCGACCTTGTTCGCGGCGCGGGTCAGCGCCTCGCCGACGGGCTTCGCCTCGACCTTGCCGCCGATCGGCTCGCGCGCCTCGAAGCGGCGCTGGGTGACCGTCTTGCCGCCCGCCGCGACGAGCATCGCCTGATAGGCGACGACCGCCTCGTTCGCGCGCGCATCGACGCCGAACTCCATGAGCTGGCCCGCAAGCTGTTCGCCCGGCGCGGTCAGATATTGCCCTTCGTCGAGCACGACGCGCGAGGTTCGCGCTGCGACGGTCTCGGACACCAGGCGCTGGAACAGGCGCTGCGGCGCCTCCACCCATTGCGCGTCCTTGACATAGGCGATGCTTGCGTCGTCCTGTTGAACCGGAATGCGCTGGGTGCGCAGTTTCTGAGGCGCGGTCGGAATCAATATCGTCAGCGTCGATGCTTCGGCCGCTGTGCGCGCCGCCCCCGCCGCGGGCGCCGTATCGGGATCGAGCGTCAGCAGGAAGGGAGGGGGCTTGCCGCCTAGACTGAAGCAGGCCGAAAGCGTTGCCGCGCCAAGCATGGCGAGCAGGGGGGTGCGTAGGCGGCGGATCATGGCGGTCGTCATTCCTTGTAATCGGGGAGCTTGCTGCCGCTGATTACAGCGCCCGCACCCTGTTGGTCGAGCTTGTCGGTCAGGCTCGACAGCGAGGTTGAAGTACGGCGCAGGTCGCGAATCAGCGCGTTGGCTTCGGGGATCGTCGTTTCGCTGAAGGTCTTTAGGCCGGGCCGCGCATCGGCAATCGCGCCCTCCAGCGTCTTCATCGATTCGTTCGCGGAGGCGAGCGTGTCGCGCAGATTGCGCATCGCGGGGTCGACGTTGCGGTCGATCGTCCCCTGCGTCGCGGCGGCGAGGCTCCCGATCTGCTCGGCGGCCTGACCGGCCTGCTGAACCGCGATCCGGGTGTCGGCGAGCGCGCGTTCGAGCGCCGGGCCATTGCGCGCGAGCGTCGCGGTCATTGCTTCGACATTGTTCAGGATATTGGCGAAGCTTTCCTGATTCTTGTCGTCGGCGAGTTCGGCAAGGCGTTCGCTCAGCGTCGATAGACGTTGAAGCAACTGCGGCGCAGTGTTGAGCAGTTCACCGAGCCCGCCTACGCGCGTCGGGATTACCGGCTTGCCCGCCGGCCCCTTGTCGGTGATCGGCGGCGCGCCCTTGACCGCACCGTCGAGCGAGATCTGCGACACGCCGGTGAAACCGACTCCTTCAAGCGCGGCGGTCGTGCCCTGCAGCACCGGGACGCCTTCGTTCACCTCGATCCGTACGCGCACGAACTGCGGATCGTCGGGCCAGAGGGCGATCTCGCGCACCTGACCCGACGGAACACCGGAGAATTGCACCTGTGCACCCTTGTTAAGACCGTCCACCGACTGTTTGAAAAATATGTCATACTCGCGCTTCGTTCCGCCGCTGTCGTTGGCGAGCCAGACGACGAACACCGCGAGCGCCGCGGTGAAAAGGAGGACGAAGGCGCCGACGAGGACGTTGTTCGAGCGTGTTTCCATCAGCTGTTCCTATCGCGCGCGCGCGGTTTGGTTCCCGCCCGCCGCAGCACGGCCGCGCGGCCCATTGAAATAATCCTGTATCCACGGATGCTCGGTGGCGAGCAGTTCGGGAATGGTGCCCACCGCGATCACCTTCTTTTCAGCGAGCACCGCGACGCGGTCGCAGGTGGCGTAAAGCGTGTCGAGATCGTGCGTGATGAGGAAGACGGTCAGGCCCATCGTGTCAGCCAGCTCGCGGATCAGCTCGTCGAACTTGGCGGCGCCGATCGGGTCGAGACCCGCGGTCGGCTCGTCAAGGAAGAGCAGCGCCGGATCGAGCGCGAGCGCGCGCGCGAGGCCTGCGCGCTTGACCATCCCGCCCGACAGCTCGGCCGGATATTTGGGGCCCGCATCGGGCGGCAAGCCGACCATCTCGACCTTGTAAGCGGCGATCTCGTCGAGCAGATTCGCGTCGAGCCGGGGATAATATTCGCGCAATGGAACCTGGATATTTTCGGCGACGCTGAGCGTCGAGAAGAGCGCGCCGCCCTGGAACATCACGCCCCAGCGCCGCCGCAGGTCGCGCGATTCCTCTTCGTCGGCGATCGTATCGAGCGTCTTGCCATAGACTTCGATTTCGCCCGCGGCCGGCGTCTGCAGCCCGATGATCGAGCGCATCAGCACGGACTTGCCGGTGCCCGACCCGCCGACGACGCCGAGAATCTCGCCCGAGCGCACGTCGAGATCGAGCCCGTCGTGGATCACCGCGTCGCCGAACTGGTTCTTGAGTCCGCGGATACAGATGGCGCGCTCGAACTTTTCGGGCCGCACGGCGTCGGCGGCGGCAAGCTCCTCGCGGATTTCGATGTCGGTCTCTTCGGCCATCAATTCCATCCCAGCGACGAGAAGAAGACGGCGAACATCGCGTCGAGGACGATGACGAGGAAGATCGCGGCGACAACGGCCGAGGTCGTGCGCTGCCCGACCTCTTCGGCATTTTGGCGCACCTGCATTCCCTCATAGCATCCGGTGACGCCGATCAGGATGCCGAACACCGGCGCCTTGATCAGCATGATCCAGAAATCGGTCATCGGGATGATTTCGCGCAGACGCTGAATATAAGTGAGCGGCGGAATGTCGAGCCCGACCCAACAGAAGAGACCGCCGCCCGCGATCGCGCACAGGCTGGCGTAAAAGCCGAGCAGAGGCATGGTGATCGTCGACGCGGCAACGCGGGGCAGCACGATCGCCTCCATCGGCGACACGCCGATGGTGCGCATCGCATCGACCTCTTCGGTCAGCTTCATCGTGCCGATTTGCGCGGCAAAGGCCGAGCCGGAGCGGCCCGCGACCATGATCGCGGTCATCAAGAGGCCGAGTTCGCGGATCGAGGCACGGCCGACGAGATTGATCGTAAACACCTCGAGCCCGAATTGTTCGAGCTGCACCGCGCCCTGCTGGGCAATGACAATTCCGATCAGGAAGCTCATCAGGCCGATAATGGGCAAGGCGTCGACGCCGACAGTCTGGAAGCGCGTGACGATGGCATTCCAGCGCAGACGGCGGCGTGCGCGAATCTGGTTGAAAAGGGCGACGATCATAGCGCCGAAAAAACCGATGATGCCGAGCAGTTCATGCCAGATCGCGACGCTTGCCGTCCCGACTTGTTCGAGCATCCGCATCCACGCCGGGCGGCGGTCGCGGTGGACGCGATATTCGCTCTTGTCGCTGGCGAGCGCGTCGAGCAGGCGCTCGGCCTCGGCGCTCGCGCCGACGACCTGCGAACCATGTTCCTTGGCGGTGCGCGTCACGATCCACGCGCCGACGGTGTCGATCCGGTCGATCGCCGACAGGTCCAGCGTCGCGATCGCGCCGAGCGCGTCGAGCCGCGCCGGCACGTCGCCCAGGCGGGCGAGCGTCAGCCGGCCTGTAAAGCGGACTTCGGCGCCATCGGCACCATCGCTATGTTCGAAATCCGCCCTGGCCACCATCGTGCGGGCGACATTGTATTATTTGCCCCACCACGGCAAGCGAATCCATGGTCGGGCTTGTCGGGTCTTGGCGGTGAGATGTCCCCCAACTAAGGAACAGGGATGGACGATCCGCTTGTCACCGCCGTTCCTGATTATACGCATCGCGTCGCGGTGTACGACATGGACCGGACCATAACGCGTTCAGGGACTTACAGCGGGTTCCTCATCCATGTTGCGCGGCGTCGTCAGCAATGGCGGCTGTTGCTGCTGCCGCTGGTCGCGCTCGCGGGCGTGGCCTGGTCGCTGCGCTTGATCGATCGGTCGCGATTGAAGGCGATCAACCTTCGTTTGCTTGTCGGGAAACGCTTTCGCCGCGCCGAGATCGCGCCGCTCGCCGAAAGCTATGCCGACAAGGTGGTGTCGCGCGGCTTGCATCCGGCGGCGCTCGAACAGATCGCAGCCGACCGGGAGGCGGGATACCGGCTGCTGCTCGCGACGGCGTCCTTCCACCTCTATGTCGACGCGATCGCGCGGCGGCTGGGGATCGACGACGTGCTCGCGACGCGGCTCGACGAGCCCGACGGCGCCGACCATATCCACGCGCGGCTTGCCGGCGACAATTGCTATGGCGACGCCAAATTCGCGCGCATTTCCGACTGGCTCGCCGCGAACGACATCACCCGCGAGGCGGCGCATGTGCGCGCCTATTCGGATCATGTCTCGGACCATCCGATGCTGTATTTCGCCGACGAGGCGGTCGCCACCACGCCGTCGCGAGGGCTCAAGCAGCTCGCGCCCAAAATGGGCTGGCAGGTCGTCGACTGGCGCGCAAGGCGCGGGCGTTAGACCGCGTCCAGCGCCTGTGCGAAGTCGGCGATCAGGTCGTCGGCGTCCTCGATCCCGATCGACACCCGCACCAGATTGTCGGTGATGCCCAGCGCTTTCTTGCGCTCGTCGGGGACCGACAGGTGGGTCATCGCGGCGGGGTGGCTCGCGAGCGTTTCCGTGCCGCCGAGGCTGACCGCGAGCTTTGCGATCTTGAGCGTGTCGAGGAAGCGGAAGCTTTCGGCCTCGCCGCCCTTGATGAAGAGCGAGAAGGTCGATCCGGCGCCGGTACAATGGCGGTCGAAAATATCCTTCTGGCGCGGATCGGTGATGAAGCCGAGATAGCCGAGACCCTCGACCTTCGGATGATCGCGAAGATAGGTGCAGACCTTCAGCGCATTCTCGCCCGCGCGGCTCATGCGCAGCTCGAGCGTTTCGAGGCTGCGGAGCAACATCCAGGCGGTGTTGGGGTCGCAGATCGTGCCGATCGTGTTGCGCATCGGGCGGATGATGTTGATCAGCGCCTGGTCGCCCGACACGCCGCCGGCGACGAGGTCCGAATGGCCGCCGGCATATTTGGTGAGGCTGTAGACGACGAGCTCGGCGCCCTGCTTCAGCGGCTTTTGCCACAGTGGCCCGAGGAAAGTGTTGTCGATCGCGATCGCGGGCTTCGTATCGTCGGCGAAGGCGGCGTCGCGCGCGGCGCGAACGGCCTCGACATCGACGAGCGCGTTGGTCGGGTTCGCCGGGCTTTCGAGATAGACGAGCGCAACCTTGCCACCCTTTTCGTCCGCAAGCGCTCTGGCGCGCGCGAGGATTGCGTCGAGTTCGTCGCGCGTCGCACCCGCCGGGAAGTCGACGAAGCTGACGCCGAAGCGCGACAGTATGCGCGCGATCAGCGTTTCGGTCGCTGCATAAAGGGGGCCGGAATGGACGATCACGTCATTCTGGCCGACGAGCGCGAGGAGCAGGGTGGCGATCGCCGACATGCCGCTGGAAAAGACGAGGCTGTCGTCGGCGCCGTCCCATACCGCGAGCCGGTCCTCGAGGATTTCCTGATTGGGGCCGTTGAAGCGCGAATAGACGAGGCCGTCGGCGGGCCCTTCGCGCTTGCCGGTGATATGTTCGAAGAAGCGCTTGCCCGCCGCCGCGCTTTCGAACGCGAAGGTCGAGGTCAGGAAGATCGGCGGCTTCAGCGAGCCTTCGGAGAGCACGGGATCGTAGCCGAGTCCCATCATCAGCGTTGCGGGGCTGAGGTCCTTGTTGCCGATTTTCTTCGTGTTCGTCTTGGGTTTGCCGCGCATGGCCATGGGGGAATGCTCCTTGATTGTCGCGGTCCTTATAGCGCGCAAAGTTTCGTTTGAAACTATATTGCGTGGCTCAGGTGACCGCCGCGATGGCCCAGATCACCCCGATGAGGAGCGGAACGCCGATGATGTCGAGTGCAATACCCGCCTTCAATATGCGCGGCAGCGCGATATGGCCGGTCGCCCAGGCGAGCGCGTTCGGGCCGGTCCCCGACGGCAGCATGAAGCCCCAGCTGGCGGCCATCGCGACGGGCAGCGCGAGCAGGATCGGGTCGACCCCCGTCGCCGCGATCAACGCTGCGAGCACGGGCATGATCCCGCTCGCGGTCGCGACATTGCTGGCAAATTCGGTGATCAGGATGGTCAGCGCGACGATCGTCGCGGCGAGCAGGATCGTCGGCACGCTGCCGAGCGGCGCAAGCACGGCGCCGAGCCAGGCTGCGAGGCCGCTCGCGGTTATTGCTGCGGCGAGTGCGAGGCCGCCGCCGAACATCATGATGACGCCCCACGGCGCGCGGTCGGCCTCTTTCCAGAGGAGGAGCGGGCGCCCGGTGCCGTCGGGCAGGATGAAGAGCAGCAGACTGCCCGCAACGGCGATCGTGCCGTCGGTGAGCGCGCCGTCGGGCAGCATCGGTTCGAGCCACGGCTGCGCGATCCAAGCGACGAGAACGAGGAGGAAGATCGGGACGACGCGGCGCTCGGCCGCCGACCAGATCGCCTGATTGCCCAGCGCGGTCGCTGCGGCGGTACCGTCGAAAGGATGCTCGGCAAGGCGTTGGACACGCGCGAGAATCCACATCGCCATGGGCACCGACAACAGCACGATCGGCACGCCGTAGATCGCCCAGTCGAGGAAGGAGATGCGCATGTCGAGCGCCTTTTCGATCAGCCCAGCGGCGATCGCGTTGGTCGGGCTGCCGACGAGCGTGCCGAGCCCGCCGAGCGAGGCGGCGAAGGCGATGCCCATCATCACGGCGCCGGCGAAACCCTCGGTCTCGCCGTCCTGCACGCCGCCCGCGCGCACGACGGCGAGCGCGATCGGGATCATGATCAGCGTCGTCGAGGTGTTCGAGATGAACATGCTGAGTAGCGCGGTCGCCGCCATGAAGGCGAAGAGCAGGCCCGATGCGGTCGGCGACGCGCGCTTGAGCAATGCGAGCGCGAGCCGCCGGTGCAGCCCGACGCGCTCGATCGCGAGCGCGAGGAAGGCGCCGCCGAGGATCAGGAACAGGATCGGCGAATAATATTCCTTCGCGATGTCATTGGCGTCCATCACGCCGAAGGCGGGCACGGTGAGGAAGGGGAGGAGCGCGGTGACGGTGAGCGGCAGCGCCTCGGTCATCCACCAGATTGCCATCAGCACGGTGAGCGCCGCGACGCGCCAAGCGGTGATTTCCATTCCGGCGGGGGCCGGGAGCAGAAGCATGATGCCGAAGACGACGAGCCCGCCGATCAATCCCAGCCAGCGCGTGCGCGTCATCTTGCCTCTTATCCTCCCGCCAGTCCGATCACCGATAGCTGGCGGCCATAGGTATTTTCCCCCTTATGGCACGCGCGGCGATAGCTGAAATAATCCTGGGGATTGGCATAGGTGTCCTGCCCGCCGATGGCAATTCGCGTGACGCCCGCCGCGGCGAGGCGCGCCGCGACATAGGCGGCGATGTCGAACATCGCGTGGCCGGGCTTGCCGGCGGCGAAGAAGCGTTCGTTCGCGGGATCGTCGCCGACGAAGCGCTGAACGAAGCCATCGTCGACCTCGTAGGAGGCGCGGCCGATGCAGGGGCCGATCGCGGCGGCGATATGGGCTCGGCGGGCGCCGAGGCTTTCCATCGCATTCAGTGTCGCGTCGGTAATCCCGGCGAGCGCGCCTTTCCAGCCCGCGTGCGCCGCGCCGACGACGCCGGCGTCGCGGTCGGCGAAGAGCACGGGGACGCAGTCGGCGGTCAATATACCGAGCAGGATGCCGGGCGTGCGCGTCGCATGGGCGTCGGCTTCGGGGCGTGCGGCGAGATCGCTGCCCGCATCGACGATCGCGCAGCGATTGCCGTGAACCTGATAGAGGCCGGAGAGTGCCGCATCGGGCAACGCAGCATCGACCACGCGTCGCCGGTTCTCGCCAATCAGCACCGGATCGTCGCCCGAGCCGAGGCCGCAGTTGAGCGAGGCGAGATCCCCGCTCGACACGCCGCCGCGGCGGCCGAAGAAACCGTGCGCGACGCCGTCCAGCGTGGGCGCGGTGACGAAGGGCGCGGTCACAGGTCGAGCCGGAAGATGCGGTCCTCGTCGACATGATTGCCGACGCGAAAGGCGTTGCGGCCGACATCGACGAAACCGTAGCGACGGTAAAAGGCCTGCGCGCGCGGATTTTCAGTGAACACCGAAAGATAGAGGATCGACGCGCGCGCGCGCGCCCATTCGATGCCCCAATCCATCAGCGCGACGGCGATGCCGGTGCCCTTCGCGGCTTCTCCGACATAAAGCTGGTGGAGTTCGGTGGCATCGTCGCCCGGCTGACCCTCAGGCAATTCGAAATCGATCGGGCCCATCTTGATGAAGCCGGCGATCGCGCCCGCATCGTCATGGGCCAAGGCAATCGCCCAGCCGGGATCGGCGATCTGGTCGCGTATGCGTTCGGGCGGGTTCCAGCCCGCGAGGAAGGCCGCAAGGTCGGCGGGATCGTAGATATGCCCGAAAGTGTGGGTGAAGGCCGTGCTCGCGAACAGCGTCAACTCGCCGACGTCCTCGTCGCGGGCCAGAGTGATGGTCGTCATGCCGGTTCCTCGATTGCCCCGAAGCCTTGGGGTCGCGGCCAGCCGGGGGCGGTGGCGGCCATAACCTTGAACAATTCGCCCATCGCTTGCGGCTCGACGAGCCGGTCGCGTTGCGCCCTCAGCTCGTCGGCGCGGCCGGGTGCCGTGCTCGCGAGCGCCCGCAACCGCGCGTCGATGCCCATCGCCTGCAGCCATGCGCCCTGGCCGACCGGGCCGGTCACCACGACCCCGCCGCGCCGCGCCGCATGCGCGAGCGGCGTGAAATCGACATGGGTGGTAAGGTCGACGTTGCCGGGATCGGCGAAGGGATCGGCGAATCGATGCGCCTTCACCGCCTGCAACGTGTCGCCGGCGGCGGGCCCGCGATAGCCATAGTCGACGACCAGCATCGCGCCGCCGTGACGGACGAGGCGAAACGCGCAGTTCTGCATGATCGTCGCCGATGCGGGGGCGGTTTCGACGATATCCCCTTCGCCACGGCCGCGTAGAGCCACCGGAACATGATCGTCGGCGGGGGCGGCACCGGGCACGGCCGTCAATTTGCCGTCGACGCGCTCGACCATACGCTCGCGCCAACCATCAGCGGTGCGGACATATTGATGCGCCGGCAGCGCGTCGAAAAATTCATTGGCGATGATGACGATCGCGTCTTCGCCCGGCAGGTCGGCGATGTCGTCGTGGTGCATCGCCGCCGGCAGGCGCGCCGACTGCGCGGCTCGCAGCGCCGGGCTCGTCTCGACGAGATGGACGCCCTGCGGCGTGCATCCGAAGCGCGCCATCGCGCGCAGCGCATCGGCAGCAAGCGTGCCGCGGCCCGGGCCGAGCTCGGCATAGCGGAACGCCGGACTGCCCGCGCGCGACCAGAGGTCGGCGATCCAGATGCCGATCATCTCGCCGAACATCTGGCTGATCTCGGGCGCGGTGGTGAAATCGCCGGCGGCGCCGAGCGGATCGCGTGTCGCATAATAATGCGCGTTTGCGGCCGCGATATAGTCGGCAACGGTCATCGCTCGCGCCGCCGCGATGTCGCCGATCAGCTGCTCGGGGTTCGGCGTCCCGTCACGCAACGCTGTCGAGTCCGGCGACCGGTTCGACGCGCTGGCGGCGCCCCTTCGCGGTCGCGACGAGCCATGCGCCGGCGAGAAGCATCGGGATGGTCAGCGTCTGCCCCATCGTCAGCCCCCACGACAAGGTGCCGAGCTGGACGTCGGGCTCGCGCACGAACTCGACCGCGAAACGGCTGAGGCCATAGATGATCGCCGCCATGCCGAACAGAAAGCCGGGCTTGTAGCGCGCATCGGTGCGCCAGAAGAAGAAGGCGAGGATTGCGAACATCAAGAGCCCTTCGAGCCCGGCTTCGTAAAGCTGGCTCGGGTGGCGCGGATCCATCGTGCCGCTGCCCGGAAAGATGATCGCCCACGGCACGGTCGTCGCCCGGCCCCACAATTCGCCGTTCACGAAATTGGCGAGGCGGCCGAAGAAGAGGCCGAAGGGGACGACGCAGGCGATATAGTCGCAAAAGCGCAGGAAGCTGAGCTTTTCCTTCTTCGTCACATACCAGATCGCCACCAGCACGCCGATGACGCCGCCGTGGAGTGACATGCCGCCGTCCCACAATTTGAAGATTTCGAGCGGCTTCTGGATATAATTGCCGAGGTTGTAAAAGAGCACATAGCCGAGCCTGCCGCCGAGGATGATCCCGAGCATCGCATAGAAGATCATGTCGTCGGCATGGCGCCGCGCCATCGGCGCGCCGGGCTGCGCGATCAGCTTCAACAGATACCAGTAACCGACGAAAATGCCGGCGAGATAGGCGAGCGCATACCAGCGGATGGGGAGGCCGAAGACGCTGAATGCGATCTCGCTGTTCGGCCCCATCAAATCCTGAAAGTTAAGATATTGCGTTGCTTCGGCTAAGGTTGCAAAAAGAAACATATCGTCGCGCTGTCCTTCCCCAGGAGAGGCCTCCCCATAAGGGGTAAGGCGAGCGAGACCAAGAGGAGAGATACACGATGCCATCTGCGCTCGATTTGCGCCTGGAAGCCGCTTACAATCTGATCACCGGCCCGGGCGGACCGATCCAGGTCGGGTCCGTCGAACGCTTTGGCCGCGAGCTGCCCGTCATCACCAACGCGCCGACGAATCTGGCCGACTATTTCGCCTTTTTTTGTGCGCAGCATGGCGATGCGACCTTTCTGGTCGAGGGCGACGAACGGCTGAGCTTCAAACAGGTCTATGCCGCTGCGCGCAAGGTCGCCGCGGCGCTCGTCGAAGGGCATGGCGTCGAGCGGGGCGACCGCGTCGGCATCGCGATGCGCAACGCCAATGCCTGGTGCGTCTCATACCTCGGCGTGTTGATGGCGGGCGGCTGCGCGACGCTGCTCAACGGCTGGTGGCAGGGCGGTGAGCTCGCCGCGGGCATCGAGGATGCCGAAGCGAAGCTGGTTATCGCCGACGTCCAGCGCGCGGCGCGGCTCGCGGAACCGGGCGTCAGCCATGGCGCCAAGGTCATCACCCTCGATCTTTCAAAGCCGATCGACGAAGCGATCGCCCCGATCACGAGCGCGGGCGGCAGCGCCGGGACGGCCTTGCCCGCCCTCACCGGCGACGATCTTGCGACGATCCTTTTTACCTCGGGTTCGACGGGCCAGTCGAAGGGCGCCTATTCTCGCCATCATGCGGTGGTGCAGGCGATCTTCAACTATGTCACCCAAACCGCAAGCATCGTCCATCTGCTCACGCAGGACGGGCTGATGTCGGACATCCAGCCCGCGACGTTGATCTGCACCCCGCTGTTCCACGTCACCGCGGAAATTCCGGTATTCCTCCAGAGCATCGCGATCGGGCGCAAGCTGGTTCTGATGCCCAAGTGGAATGCGGACGAGGCGATGCGGCTGATCCAGGATGAGAAGGTCAATTATTTCGTGGGCGTTCCGCTGATGAGCTATGAGATTCTCGTCAGCCCGAACCGCAAAAATTATGATTTGTCGACGTGCAAGAGCTACGCCGGCGGCGGCGCGCCGCGTCCGCCTGAACATGTGCGGCGCCTTGCGTCCGAAATGGGTGAGGCAAAGCCGCTGCTCGGTTACGGTCTGACCGAAACCAATGCGGTCGGCTGCGGCATCATAAACGAGAATTATGTCGACAAGCCGCTGTCGACTGGCCCCGCGTCGAAGCCGCTCGTCGATCTTGCGATCCTCGACGACAATGGCGAACCGGTGGCGCAGGGCGGCGTCGGCGAAGTCTGCATCCGGTCGGTCGCCAATTTCGAGGGCTATTGGAACAATGAGGCGGCGACGAAGGCGGCCTTTTTCGACAATGGCTATTTCCGTTCGGGCGACCTCGGCTATCTCGACGAGGACGGCTATCTGTTCATCGTCGATCGCAAGAAAGACATCATCATTCGCGGCGGCGAGAATATCAGCTGTCAGGAAGTCGAGGCCGCGATCTACGAGCATCCCGAGGCGAACGAATGCGCGGTGTTCGGGCTTCCCGACGAGCGGCTCGGCGAATGCGTCGGCGCGGTGGTGTGGATGAAGCCGGGCAGCAGCGTGACCGCCGAGGATCTGGTCGCCTTCCTCAGCGCGCGCCTGGCGCCGTACAAGGTGCCGTGCAAGATCTGGATGTCGAACGACGCGCTGCCCAAGCTCGGCAGCGAAAAGATCGACAAGGTCAGCTTGCGGAACCGCTATCGCGACGAATATGCTGCGGAGGTTGCCGCGTAACCAATCTAAGGAAGGAAGCGAACCGGGACCATGGCCGAGGCTGAAACTCCCGTCGCTCCCGAAAAGCCCCAGCCGGTGCGCGTTTATCGCCACCGGCTGCCGACGCGCATCTGGCATTGGGTCAACGCCGCCACGCTGCTGATCCTCCTGATGAGCGGGCTGATGATCTTCAACGCGCATCCGCGCCTCTATTGGGGCGACTATGGCGCCAATTTCGATCGCGCATGGTTCACGATCGGATCGACCGCCGACACGGGCTATCTGCGCATCAGTGACTGGAAGATCGATACGACTGGCGTGCTCGGCCGCTGGACCAATGCCGCGGGTGTGGAAAAGACCTGGGCCTTTCCGGGCTGGGCGACGATCCCGACGAGCTACAGCCTCGCCGACGGGCGGCGCTGGCACCTGCTGTTCGCGTGGATATTGTCGGTCGGGCTGGCGCTCTATATGCTGTGGATGCTCTTTGCCGGGCACTTGCGCAAGGACCTGCACGTCCGCCGCGCCGAATGGTCGCCGCGCCACATCTGGCACGATGTGAAGGAGCATGCGCGGCTGCGCTTCCCGAAGGGCGAGGCCGCGGCGCGTTACGGCATATTGCAAAAGCTCAGCTATATCGGCGTGATCTTTCTCGCGCTGCCGCTGATGATTGCGACGGGGCTCACCATGTCGCCGGGAATGAACGCGGCCTGGCCGTGGCTGCTCGATATCTTCGGCGGGCGCCAGTCGGCGCGCTCGATCCACTTTATCATCGCGTGGGCGCTCGTGGCATTTTTCGTCGTCCATATCGCGATGGTCCTGCTCGCGGGGCCGGTCAACGAACTGCGCTCGATGATCACCGGATGGTTTCGCCTGCCACCCGAGAAGGATGAGCGCGCATGAGCGATATCATCCTCCCGCGCCGCCAACTCATCGCGCGCGCCGGCGGACTGGCCGCAGCGGCGCTGCCGTTGTTGTCGGGCTGCGACGCGATCAACGACGCGCCGGTCGTCCGCAAGATATTGTCGATGGGTGAGGAAATGAATCGCGCTAGCCAGCGCGCGCTGATCGATCGCGATGCGCTCGCGCGCGAATTCAGCCGCGCCGACCTGTCGCCCTATTTCCGGCCGAACGGTACGCGCCTCCCCGCCGGAGCCGACTATGCCGCCCATGCCGCCAGCGGCTTTACCGACTGGCGCGTTCGGGTCTCCGGTCTCGTCGCGCGTCCGCTGTCGCTGTCGATGGCCGACATCCGCGCGATGCCGCAGCGCACGCAGATCACGCGTCATGATTGCGTCGAGGGCTGGAGCGCGATCGGACAATGGACGGGAGTCCAGCTTGGCCGCATCCTCACAGCGGCCGGGGTAAGGGAAAGCGCGCGCTATATCGTCTTCCGCTGCGCCGACCGACTCGGCGACGCGCCCTATTATGAAAGCTGCGACATGGTAGATGCCTTGCATCCGCAGACGATTCTCGCCTGGGCGCTCAACGATGCGGTGTTGCCGATCGCCAACGGCGCGCCACTGCGCCTGCGCATCGAGCGTCAGCTCGGCTATAAGCACGCCAAATATGTGAACGCGATCGAGGCGGTCGCGAGCCTCGACGGCGTCGGCGCGGGCAAGGGCGGCTATTGGGAGGATCGCATCGATTATGAATGGTATGCCGGAATTTGACCTCGGCCCCGTCGCGGTGCAAATATTCGGCGCATAAATATGTCGATTCTGCGTCCGTTTCTCTCCCGGATCATTCGTCAGGGGCGGCTTGTCGTTGTCGCTCCCGATGGCTCGCGCGAGGAATATGGCCTGCCGGCCGACGGTCTCCCAAATGTCACGATCCGCTTCACGAGTCGCAAGGGGATGCACCGCATCATTCTCGACCCCCGCCTCGGCGCCGCCGAAGCATTCATGGATGGCGAGATGGAGCTGGTCGAGGGCGACATCATGGAACTCGTCGCGCTCATTCGCTCGAACACGCCATGGGACCGCGGCGCGAAGCTGCACGACAAGACGTGGCTGGGCCGGCGCGCCGAGTGGGTGAAAACGCGGATCGGCTCGATCAACCGCCGGCGCCAGTCGCGCGCCAACGTCAAGCATCACTACGACATCGGCAACGATCTCTATCGCCTCTTCCTCGACGAGGACATGCAATATAGCTGCGCCTATTGGCCGCGGCCCGGCATGACGTTGGAGGAGGCGCAGGTCGCGAAAAAGGCGCATATCGCGGCGAAGCTTGCGCTCGCGCCGGGGCAGCGCATCCTCGACATCGGTTGCGGCTGGGGCGGGATGGCGATCACGCTGGCGAAACTCGAAAAGGTCGATGTCCTCGGTATTACCCTGTCCGAAGAGCAGCTGGCGCTCGCGCGTCAGCGCGCGCAAGCGGCGGGGGTCGCCGACCGGGTGACCTTCGAACTGATCGACTATCGCGACCTCGCCGCGCGCGAGGCGGGGCGTTTCGATCGCATTGTGTCAGTCGGCATGTTCGAGCATGTCGGCGCCCCCAATTTCGACACTTTCTTTCGGGCCGCCGCCAATCTGATGACCGCCGAAGGGGTGATGCTGCTCCACACGATCGGGCGTTTCGGCAAGCCGGGATCGACCGACGCCTTCACCCGCAAATATATCTTCCCCGGGGGCTATATCCCCGCGCTCAGCGAGACGTTGGCGGCGAGCGAGAAGAGCCGGCTTATTGCGACCGATATCGAAACGCTGCGCCTGCATTATGCGCTCACCCTGCGCCAATGGTATGCGCGCACGCTTGCGCACGAGGACGAGATCGTGGCGACGATGGGCGTTCGCTTCTTTCGCATGTGGTGCTTCTATCTCGCCGGCGCGACATCGGCGTTCGAAAGCGGCGGGATGGGCAATTACCAGATCCAGTTCGCGCGTAGTCGCCATGCGCTGCCGCTGACCCGCGACTATATGGGCGAGGCCGAGCGAGGCTATGTCGGGTAGCGCTCGTTCATGACGTCCCAACTCAGCGTAACAAGCTGTTCGAGCACGTCGATGTCCACATCGGCGAGCTTGTTGATGTAAAGGCAGGATTTGCCCGCCCTGTGCTTGCCGAGTCTGGCAAGGAGCGCGTCGGCCTCGGGCTGGCGATCGCAGTAATTTCCCATCAGATAGAGCGTCGTCGCGGCCTTGCGGGGTGAGAAGCCGGCGCGGCACATCGTTCCCGAATGGCCGCTATCATAGACATAGTCATAGCTGCCATAGCCGATGATCGACGGACCCCACATCTTGGGCGGCTGGCCGGTGACGCGTCGGTGGATCGCATCGATGATGGCGGCTTCCTCACGGCGCCTCGCGTCGGGCACCGCGGTGATGAAATCGGCGACCGAAACCTCGGTCGCCTGGGTCTTGATTTCGGCTTTGGTCATGGCGTTTCTCCCGGGCGCCGACGATAGTCTGCGCGCGGCGGAGCGCCAAGCCGGTTGCGCGTTCGCCGGCTCCCTGCTAGCCGCGCCCGCGTCTTTCCCTCGCCAAAGGTGCACCATGTCCGAGTCCTTCAAGCGCGTCGTCCTCGCCTATTCGGGCGGCCTCGATACCAGCGTCATCCTGAAGTGGCTGCAGGTCACCTATGGCTGCGAGGTGGTGACCTTCACCGCCGACCTCGGGCAGGGCGAGGAACTCGAACCCGCGCGTGCCAAGGCCGAACTGATGGGGATCAAGCCCGAGCACATCTATATCGACGATCTGCGCGAAGAATTCGTGCGCGACTTCGTCTTCCCGATGATGCGCGCCAATGCGCGTTACGAAGGCGATTATCTGCTCGGTACGTCGATCGCGCGACCGCTTATCTCGAAGCGGCTCGTCGAGATCGCGCGCGAGACGGGCGCCGACGCGGTTGCGCATGGCGCGACAGGCAAGGGCAACGACCAGGTGCGCTTCGAACTCAGCGCCTACGCACTCAACCCCGACATCAAGGTGATCGCGCCGTGGCGCGAATGGGACCTGACCAGCCGCACCGCGTTGATCGACTTCGCCGAGAAGAACCAGATTCCGGTGCCCAAGGACAAGCGGGGCGAAAGCCCCTTCTCGACCGACGCGAACCTCCTCCACACCTCGTCCGAAGGCAAGGTGCTCGAGGATCCGTGGGAAGAGACCCCCGACTATGTCTATTCGCGCACCGTCAATCCCGAGGACGCGCCCGACACGCCCGAATATATCACGATCGATTTCGAAAAGGGCGACGGCGTCGCGCTCAACGGTCGGGCGATGTCGCCCGCGACGTTGCTTGCGGCGTTGAACGACCTTGGCCGCAAGCATGGCATCGGCCGCCTCGATTTGGTCGAGAACCGCTTCGTCGGCATGAAGTCGCGGGGGATGTACGAGACGCCCGGTGGGGAAATCTATGCCCGCGCCCATCGCGGCATCGAAAGCATCACCCTTGATCGCGGCGCCGCACACCTGAAAGACGAGCTGATGCCGAAATATGCCGAGCTCATCTACAACGGCTTCTGGTTTGCGCCCGAGCGCGAGATGCTGCAGGCAGCGATCGATCATAGCCAGGCAAATGTCACCGGCACCGTGCGGCTCAAGCTCTACAAGGGCAACGCGAGCGTCGTCGGCCGCAAGTCGCCGTTCAGCCTCTACAGCGAACGCCATGTGACGTTCGAGGACGATGCCGGCGCCTATGACCAGAAAGATGCGGCGGGCTTTATCAAGCTCAACGCCTTGCGCTTGAAATTGCTCGCGAAACAGGGCCGATAAGGCGCGCGACATGACCGCGACCCGCTTCTTCTCCGACAATGCCGCGACCGTCCATCCGGCGGTGATGGAGGCAATGGCCGCCGCCAATCGGGTTGATACGGCCTATGACGGCGACGCGCTCAGCCAGTCGCTCGACGCGGCCTTTTCAGAACTTTTCGAGACGGATTGCGAGGTTGTGTGGATCCCGACAGGGACCGCAGCGAACAGCATCATCCTCGCGCATTTCGTGCGGCCGTGGCAGGGCATTCTTTGCTACGAAGAGGCGCATATCGAGGTCGATGAATGCGGCGCGCCGACCTTTTATTCGGGAGGCGCGAAGCTGATGCCGCTGCCGGGGCGCGGCGCGAAGATCGATGCCGCCGCCCTGAAGGCGCGGATCGCGGGAATCCGTCAGGACGTGCATCAGGTTCAACCGGCGGCGGTCAGCATTACCAACGCGACCGAATATGGCCTCGCGTGGCGTGCCGACGAGATCGGCGAGATCAGTGCGATCGCGAAAGGTAAAGGGTTGAAGTTGCATATGGATGGCGCGCGTTTTGCCAACGCTGTCGCCTTTCTCGGCTGCGCGCCCGCCGACGTCACATGGCGCGCCGGGGTCGACGCGCTGTCGTTCGGCTTCACCAAAAACGGCGCGATGATGGCCGAGGCGATCGTCTTTTTCGGCGGCAGCGGCGGCCCCGGTGTGCGTGAGCTCAAGAAACGCGGCGGCCACCTGCTCAGCAAGGGGCGCTTCGTTGCAGCGCAGATCCGCGCGATGCTGCGGAACGATCTGTGGTTGGCCAATGCACGCGCCGCCAATGCCGGCGCGGCGAAGCTGGCGGCGGCGTGCGGCAACCGCTTGATGTATCCGGTCGAGGCGAACGAACTGTTTGTCCGTATGACCGCAGAAGAGGCCGCCAAGCTGCGCGCCGCCGGGTTCGATTTCTACGACTGGGGCGAAGGCGCCGCGCGCCTGGTCGTCAGCTGGGATCAGGATGCCGAAGCGGTCGCGCCGCTGGCGGCGGCGATCGGCCAGCTATGAGCGACGAGCAGCCGACGCTGCTCAGCCCCCGCGTCCTGTTGCCCTTCGCGCTGGTCACGTTGATCTGGGGGTCGACCTGGATCGTAATCAAGGGGCAGCTCGGCGTCGTTCCGCCGAGCTGGTCGGTGACCTATCGTTTCGCTGTCGCGGCGATCGCGATGTTCGTCTTTGCCGCGATGCGGCGCGAGCAGATATGGATCGGGGCCCGCGCGATGGTCTTTGCGGCGGTCCTCGGTGCCGCGCAGTTCGCGCTGAACTTCAACTTCGTCTATCGCGCCGAGCAGCACATAACCTCGGGCCTTGTCGCGGTGCTCTTCGCGTTGCTGATCGTGCCCAACACCTTGCTCGGGCGCGCCTTTCTGAAGACGCCGCTCGAAGGGCGCTTCCTCGCGGGGGCGGGCATCGCGATCGTCGGGGTCGGGCTGATGATCCTGCACGAATATCGCGCGGCGGCGGTGGGGGCGGGCGAGGTCCTGCTCGGCACCGCATTGACGCTTGCTGGCGTGATGAGCGCGTCGACCGCGAATGTGATGCAAGGTACGGTCTTCGCGCGCGCGCAGTCGATGGTGGTGATGATCGCCTGGGCGATGCTGTTCGGCGCACTCGCCGACGGCAGCTATGCGTGGATCACCACCGGCCCGCCGGTGATCGAGTCCACGCCCGTCTATCTTGGTGGCGTGCTTTATCTCGGCATCATTGCGAGCGCGGTGACCTTTCCGCTCTATTTCAACGTCATCCGGGCGGTCGGGCCGGGGCAGGCGGCCTGGTCGAGCGTACTGATCCCGATCATCGCGATGGGGTTTTCGACCGTATTCGAAAATTATCATTGGGCGGCGCTGTCGATCGCCGGCGGCATCGTCGCGTTGATTGGGCTGGTTATCGCGGTCGCAAAGCGGCCCGAGCGGCCGTCGGTCAGCGGAAATACGGTATCGATGCCGGTGCAGCAAGAAGACCGGTTGCCATAGCTGTATTGCTGTAATAATACGGTGATGTGAAAATGTTTGCCAGCACGTTGTTGCTCCTCGCCGCGCTTCCGGGCGCACCGGCTTTCGCGCAAGGCGCTTGCCAGCCCGGCACTTATGCGGCCCCCGATGGCGATTTCGTGGTACTTGCGAAGCTCCCGTCGATCCAGGCGCCGGGGCTGCGCTACCTGTTCCGCGATGGGCGGCGTGGCGCGACATCGGACCCGGATGCGCCACTCGCTTGCGATGCCGGTCGGGTGAATGTGAAAAACACGGCCTGGCAACCGGTCGCGTTCCGCGAGACGCCGGCGAGTTTTGACAGCGTCGGCACGAAAATGGCGGGCATGCTCATCGAGCCGCCGGGCGCGGACCCGATGCGCCCGCTCGTCGTGATGGTGCATGGGTCCGAACGAAGTTCGCCGATCGGGGGCCTCTATGGATATGCGATGGCGGCACAGGGTGTTTCGGTCTTCGTCTATGACAAGCGCGGAACGGGGGGATCCGATGGCGAGTATACGCAGAATTTCGAACTGCTCGCTACCGATGCGGCGCATGCGCTCGAAAAGGCGCGGGAGATGGCGGCGGGCCGGTTCGGTCGCGCGGGCTTTTTCGGCGGCAGCCAGGGCGGCTGGGTCGCCCCGCTCGCGGCGACGTTGACAAAGGCCGACTATGTGACCGTCGGCTTCGGGCTCGTTGCATCGCCGATCGAGGAAGACCGCGAGCAGATGGTGTCCGAAGTGCGCGCAGCTGGGCTGGGCAAGGATGCCGAGGCGCTGGTCAACCGCTTGTCGCAGGCTACCGCAGGGCTGCTGCTGTCGGATTTCGACACCGGCTACGAAGCGCTGGACGCCGTACGGCGCGAGATGGCGGACAAGGCATGGGCGGCGAAGATCGAGGGCGAGTATAGCGGGGCGATCGCGCGCATGCCGAACGAGGAGCTGAAGCGGATCGGGCGGGCGCGCTTCGACAACCTCGAACTGATCTGGGACTATGACGCGGTTGCGGCGCTACGGAAACTCGATACGCCCTTGCTGTGGGTGCTTGCGGGCGATGACCGCGAGGCGCCGATCGAAACCACGCGCGGCGCGTTGCTCGAGCTGGCGAAGGAAGGCAAGCCGTTCGACGTCTATCTCTTCCCTGGCACCGATCACGGCATGTTCGAGTTCACGACCGCCGCCGATGGATCGCGCACGATCACCCGCATCACCGACGGCTATCTGAAGCTGCTCGGGGACTGGATCAAGGGCAGCGCAAGCGGGGCATATGGCCGCGCGGAGAGACTTACCCAGCGCTGATCCGTTCGATATCGGCGCCGACGGCCTGGAGTTTTTCCTCAAGCCGCTCGTAACCGCGATCAAGGTGATAGACGCGATTGACCTCGGTCGTTCCTTGGGCAGCCAGGCCCGCGATGATCAGGCTCATCGAGGCGCGCAGGTCGGTCGCCATCACCGGCGCGCCGACGAGATGGTCGACGCCGCGGACGATCGCGGTGCGGCCCTTGACCTGGATGTCGCAGCCCATGCGCGCAAGCTCGGGGACGTGCATATAGCGGTTTTCGAAGATCGTTTCGGTGAACAGCGAAGCGCCCTTGCCGAGCGTTGCCATCGCCATGAACTGCGCCTGCATGTCGGTCGCGAAGCCGGGGTAGGGCGCCGTCGAGAGCGTGACGGGTTCGGCGCGGCCCGACATCGCGACGCGGATGCCCGCCTTGGTCTCCTCGACCGTCGCACCGGCGTCGCGCAGCGCGGCGAGCGTCGCGTCCATCTCGTCGGCCTTCGCGCCGACCAGCTCGACATCGCCCTCGGTAATGACCGCGGCGCAGGCATAGCTGCCCGCCTCGATGCGGTCGGCCATCACGCGATAGGTCGCGCCGTGAAGCCGGTCGACGCCCTCGATCGTCAGCGTTTCGGTGCCGATCCCGTCGATATGCGCCCCCATCGCGACGAGGCAGTTGCACAGGTCGACGATCTCGGGCTCGCGCGCCGCATTTTCGAGCACGCAGGTGCCCTTGGCGAGCACTGCCGCCATGACGGCATTTTCGGTCGCGCCGACGGACACGACGGGGAAGGTGAACTTGCCGCCGGGGAGGCGTCCGCCGCCGGGCGCGCTCGCCTTCACATAGCCCGACGCGAGCTCGATCTCGGCGCCGAAGGCTTCGAGGGCCTTGAGGTGCAGGTCGATCGGACGGTTGCCGATCGCGCAGCCGCCGGGAAGCGACACGGTTGCCTCGCCCGCGCGCGCGAGCAGCGGGCCGAGTACCAGAATCGAGGCGCGCATCTTGCGCACGATGTCATAGGGGGCGACGGTTGAGGTGAGGGTGGTCGCGCGCGCGGTCATCACGCGGCCGAAATCCTCGGGTCGCGATCCCTCGATCGTCGTCGAGCAGCCGAGCTGGTTCAAGAGATGGCCGAATCCGTCGACGTCGGCGAGCCGCGGCAGGTTCCTGAGCGTAAGCGGCTCGTCGGTGAGCAGCGCGCAGGGCAACAGGGTAAGCGCCGCATTCTTGGCGCCGGAGATGGGGATACGGCCCTTGAGTCGCTGGCCGCCGCGAATGACGATCTGATCCATCGGCTGTCTTTAGCGCATGCGCGGGACCGCGCAAGCGGACTGGCCATGCCGGCGATGGCGGCCGCCGCACGGTGCCGCGAGGATAGTTAAGTTGCGGTACGAGCGAATAGCTTTCGTCGTGGCTTTCCCATGGAAAATGTGAAACTATTCGTGCCCATATCGGGCCTCGACAATCGCAGCGTTTACGTAAAACGACTTTTCACAGGGGAGAAGGTCATGCGGAATAATGTCGTCACGGTCGTGACTGCGGCCACTTTGATTGCCAGCCAACTTGTGGTGCCCGCGATGCCGCAAGCCACGACCTTGCCCTATCCGCCACCCGGCGGCCCGCAGATCCAGCCGCCGCGCCCCGGCTATGGCGATGGCCATGCCGGAACGATTCGCTGCGAATCGCGGAACAACCGGGTCCAGCGCTGCAACGTCCGGACGAACAATCGCGTCGAATTGATGCGGGTCATCGGCGGGCGCTGTTCGAAGGGGCGCGACTGGGGTTTCACCGCGACGCAGATCTGGGTGTCGGGCGGGTGCCGCGCCGAGTTCCGCTACGGCTATGCCAATAATGGCGGCAATCCGGTGCCGTTGCCGCAGCCGGTCGACGATTATGCGGGGACGATCCGCTGCGAGTCGCGCAGCAACCGCTATCAGCAGTGCAATGTCGCGACGAACGACCGCGTCGAACTGGTGCGCCGGCTCGGCGGGCGCTGCAACGCCGGGCGGCAATGGGGCTACACCTCGAGCTATGTCTGGGTGAACAACGGATGCCGCGCCGACTTCGGCTATGGCTATCGCAACGTCCGGCCGCCCGAGAAGGACAAGGACAAGGGACCGAGCACCGGGCTGATCATCGGCGGCATCGTCGTCGCGGGCGGGCTGCTCGCCTTGCTCGCGAGCCAGGGCAAGAAGAAGAAGGCCGAGGCCGGCGAGCCGGTGCAGGATGACACGGCCACGCCGACCTATCCGGCGGGTCCCCCCGCGACGCTCAGCGCCAATCTTTCGTCCTTGCTGAGCGCGGCGCGGCCATCGGTGCAGAATTGCATGAACGATGCGGCGCGCCAGATCGGGGTGACCGGCGGCACGCGGCTGTCGTACGACCGGTTGGTCCACCTCGAGCAGGGCAATGGCGGCTGGCGCATCCGCGCGGCGATGACCGCCACCTATCCCGATGGCACCAAGCAGATCGAAATGTATTGCCGCGCGACGCCGACGCAGATCATCCAGCTCGACTTCAGTTAGACAGGAGGCGGGCGCCCGCTATTCGGGTGACGAATTTCGGGTGAAGGCGGAGCGGCGGAATGATGAAGGAAGGCGGTGCGGCCGCGGCGATTTGGTCGCGGGCTTATCCGTTGCTGACGGTAACCGCGCTGTTCTGGGCGGGCAATTCGATCGTCGGGCGCGCCGCACGCGACCTGGTGCCGCCGGCTGCCTTGTCCTTCTGGCGCTGGACCTTCGCGCTTTTGCTGCTGCTGCCGCTCGCATGGCCGCATCTGAAGCGCGACTGGCCGGTGCTGCGCGCAAACTGGCCGATCGTCGCGCTGCTCGGCGCGCTCGCCATCGGATCGTTCAACATTCTGCTCTATACGGGGCTGCAGAGCACGACCGCGCTCAATTCGATGCTGATCCAGTCGGCCCAGCCCGCGCTCGTGCTGATCGCCGGAGCGCTGGTTATGGGCGATCGCACCAGCTTGCGGCAGGTTGCGGGGGTGCTGATTTCGCTTGCAGGCGTGCTCGCGATCATCGGGCGCGGCGATCCCGCGATGCTGTGGGGCCTCCGGCTCAATATCGGGGACGCGATCATCAGCATGGCGGTCCTGCTCTGGGCGCTTTATTCGGTGCTGCTCCGCCGCCGCCCTGAGGTGCATCCGCTGAGTTTCCTCGCCGCGTCGATGGTCGTCGGCGTCGCGGTGATCGCGCCTTTTTACGCGCACGAACTTTGGTCGGGGCGGCTGATGGTTCCGGCGATGGGGAGCGCGCTCGCGATCGCCTATGTCTCGATCTTCCCGTCCTTTCTCGCCTATCTTTTTTTCAATCGCGGGGTCGAACTGATCGGGTCGGCGGGGACGGGGCAATATATGAATGTCATGCCGCTGATGGGCGCGGGGCTTGCGATGCTGTTCCTCGGCGAGGCGTTGCACCTGTTTCATGTCGCCGGGTTGGCGCTGATCGTTGCCGGCATCCTCGTCGCCGGGCGCCCGCCGCCGGCGGCGCAAGCCTAATCTTTGGCTTGGCCGAGCACTTCTTCGACCTGCGCAAGCCGGTCCTTGCCAAAGAACATCTCGCCGCCGACGAAGAAGGTCGGAATACCGAAAACGCCGCGCGAGACCGCGGCTTCGGTATTTGCGGCCAGCTTTGCCTTGATCGCGGGCTCTCCCGTGCGCGCGAGCAAAGCCGGGCCGTCGAAGCCGTTCGCCGAGAGGTAGGGCGCGATTATCTCCGGATCGTCCATCTTCAGGCCTTCTTCCCACATCGCGCGGTTCACCGCGTCGACATAATCGTCGAGATTGCCCTCCTCCTCGGCGACGATCGCGCCGCGCATGATGAGCAGCGTGTTGACCGGAAAATGCGGGTTGATGCGGAATTTGACGAGGCCGTGCTTCGCGATGAAGCGGCGCATTTCGAGATTCTCGTATGCGAGCTTCGCGGGCGCGTCGGCGTACTGGATCATCGGCGCCTTGTTGCCCGTCGCCTTGAAGATGCCGCCCAAAAGACAGGGGGTGATGACGAGGTCGGCGCCCGTGCGATCGAGCAGGTCGGGAAGCGCCTTCATCGAGAGATAGGCGTTGGGGCTACCGAAGTCGAAGATGAGTTCGAGCGTTTTGGTCACCATTTTTCTCCCCACGGACGAAGATCGAGTTCGTGCGTCCACGCGCTTTTCGGCTGTTTATGGAGCATTACATAATTGGCGGCGATGGCTGCGGGATTGAGGATCAGATCCTGTGCTTTCGCATTGTCAAAATCGGGGTGGCGGCCTTTGATAAATTCGGTGTCGATCGCGCCGTCTATCACGGTGTGCGCGACATGGATGCCCTGCGGCCCCAGCTCGCGCGCCATCGACTGCGCGAGCATGCGGAGCGCGCCCTTGGCGCCCGAGAAGGCTGAAAAGCCCGAGCCGCCGCGCAGCGATGCTGTCGCTCCGGTAAAGATTATCGTGCCGCGGCCGCGCGGCATCATGCGTTTCGCTGCTTCGCGGCCCATCAGGAAGCCGCCAAGACACGCCATTTCCCAGACCTTGGTGTAGACGCGCAGCGTCGTTTCGGTGATCGGGAAATTCACATTGGCGCCAATGTTGAACACCGCGACCTCGACCGGCCCGATTTCGGCTTCGACCTGGTCGAAGAGCGCGATCATCGCCTCTTCGTCGCGCGCGTCGGCGGGGAAGGCGTGGGCGCGATGCCCTTCGTCACGGATCGACTGCGCGAGCGCTTCGAGTTGCTCGGCGTTTCTTGTCCTGCGGTTGACGCAGGCCGTGAGGCCTTCGGCGGCGAAGGCGCGCGCGATCGCGCCGCCGGTGGCGTCGCCGGCGCCGATAATGACGGCTGCGGGATTGGGCATGATCGACTCTCCTCTTGTGCTACATAGTAACTATGATAATCATAGTGACAAGAGGATAAGGTGACACGTGCCAAAACGCGCCGATCTGTCGGATACATATTGCCCCGTCGGGCGGTCGGCCGAGCTGCTCGGCGACCGTGCGGTGCTACTGATCCTGCGCGATCTGTTCTTCGGGCGACGGAGGTTTGAGGCGATCGCCACGAATACCGGGCTCGGGCCACAGCTCGTTTCGGCGCGGCTCAAATTGCTCGAGGGCGAGGGCGTGGTCGAGCGCCACGCCTATCAGGACCGTCCGCGGCGCCACGAATATCGGCTGACCGACAAGGGCAAGGACTTGTTCGGCGTGCTCTACGCGATGCGTGGCTGGGCCGAGCGCTGGGCGTATCAGGATGGCGAGACCGGCGACGGGCCCGCGATGCGCTACATTCACCGCGCGTGCGGCGCAGACGTCGGGACGGCGCTGGTGTGCCCGGGGTGCGGCGCCGCGCTGGGCTATGGCGATCTGAAGGGCGAACCCTCGCCGGCGCTCAAAGCCGAGCAGGCCGCAAAATCTGGCTGATCAGGCCTTTTCCAGCGTGCATTGCAGCGGGTGCTGGTTCTGTCGCGCCGCGTCCATCACCTGGTTCACCTTGGTTTCGGCGACCTCGTAGCTGAAAACGCCGCATACGCCGACGCCCTGCTGGTGGACGTGCAGCATCACCTGCGTCGCCTGTTCGATATCCATGTTGAAGAAACGCTGAAGCACCATCACGACGAATTCCATCGGCGTATAATCGTCGTTGAGCAGCAGCACCTTGTACATCGACGGCTTCTTCGCCTTGGCGCGGGTGCGCGTCGCGATGCCGACGCCCGGGCTGCCGGACGAGCCTTCGTCCTTGTCCGCCATGGCGCGGACATTCTTTGACTCCGCCATGGCGCGGACCGGCTGGATGGTCGAAACTGGAAACATCATCGCAGGAATATCGCAAGCCGCTGCCGAAGCGCAAGGGGCGCGGTCGTGGATTTTAACCTCTTGTTCGCCAGCGGGTCGCGCAAAGCAAGAACCGCCCGCCTCTGAAAAGAAGCGAGCGGCCCTGGTGTGTCGGCGCAGGCGGGGAGAGGGAGGGGAGTTGCCCGCGCCAACGATGGAAGAGAGGTCGCTTAGGCGGCCTTCATCTTCGAAGTGATGACCGAAACGCGGTTGGAGATCGGCGCGAAGCTGTCGTTCGTCAGCTTGACGACGAGCTCGCTGGTCTTCGAAGTCTGCGCAACGGCGGCGTCGAACGCCTTCTTGCTGTTTTCGGCATAGAGCTTGAAGAAGTCGGCCGGGGTCTTGACGGCGGTGTAGCCCTTCAGCGCGGCGGTCGTGTCCTCAAAGCTCTTGCGAGCGAAGGTGACGCCTTCCTGGCCGAGCGTTTCGATGCCCTTGGCAGCGATCTTGCCCGATTCGACGAGGGCTTCGACGTTCGCCTTGTTGAATTCGACGGCTTCTTCGGCGAGTTTGCTCGACTTAGCGAACGCTTCCTTGGCCTTCTCGTTGAAGTCGGCGGTCATGGCTTCGGCGCGGGTCTTCGCTTCGTCGGCGAACTTCTTGACGGTGTCGTTCATGGTCTTCAGTCCTTTGGTTGCGAGGGCGGCCGGCTTCGGCGCGGCTTTCGCGGGCTTGGAGGCAATGGTCTTCGCAGTCGCCTTCTTGGGGGCGACCTTCTTGGATGCCGGCTTTGCGGCTTTCTTTTGGACCGGCTTGGCCTTCGCCGCGACAGTCTTGGTTTTCACGGGCGCCGCGGCCTTCGCTGCGGGGGCAGCTTCGGCGGGAGCGGCAGGAGCAGCCACCGGCTTGGCGGCGGTTTCCAGCGTCGCGGCTTCGAAAGCCTTTTCGGCACTATCCATCTTGGTAGCCATCGGGACAACTCCTTTATGTTGCACTGCACAATATAGGAGTGGATCGGTGATTTCAAGCAAAAATTTGTGCAGCGCACAAAAATAATCGCAGCACCGGCCCGCGGGCAATATATTCGTGAGATATTACCGCTGTTTGACGTAGCGTCCCGGGGCGTCCTCGATCGCCTTTTTCTTTCCTTTCCCGGGGATCCGCGCGCCCTTGACGGCGCTTTTTTCATCATCCTGCTGCGCGATCCAGCCGATCCAGTGCGGCCACCAGCTGCCCTTGGTCTCGGACGCGCCCGCAACAAAATCGTCGAGCGACGCGGCTCCATTGTCGCCGGTCCAATATTGATATTTGCCCGCCGCGGGCGGGTTGACCACGCCGGCGATATGTCCCGAGCCCGCGAGGATGAAGGTCTTGGGCCCCGACAGGTGTTCCATCAGCCGCCACACGCTCGCAAGCGGCGCGATATGATCCTCGCGGCCCGCCTGGATATAGGCGGGGGTCTCGATCTTTCTGAGATCGATCGGCGTGCCCATCACCTTCAGGCTGTTGGGGACCACCATGCGATTGTCGCGATAGAGGTCGACCAGATATTGCCGGTGCCATTTCGCGGGGAGGTTGGTGACGTCGCCGTTCCAGTAGAGAAGGTCGAACGGCGGATAGTCGTTGCCGAGCAGATAATTGCTCACCACATAGTTCCAGATGAGGTCGCGCCCGCGCAGGCTGTTGAAGGTCGCGGCCATATAGCGCCCGTCGAGGAAACCGCCGGCTGAAAGCTGCTGGAGGAGCGTAAGGTAGCTTTCGTCGACGAACATCTTGAGGTCGCCCGCAAGCTCGAAGTCGACCTGTGCTGTGAAGAAGGTCACCGACTTGACCTTGTCCGCCTCGCCGCGCGCCGCGAGCATCGCGAGCGTTGCGGCAAGCGTCGTGCCCGCGACGCAATAGCCGATGGTGTGGACATGCGCCACGTCCAGCAGATCGCGCACGGTATCGATCGCGTCGACCTGCGCCGCGACATAATCGTCCCAAGCGACTTCGCTCATCGACGCGTCGGCCGACTTCCACGACACCATGAACACGCTGAGCCCCTGTTCGACCGCCCAGGCGACGAAGCTTTTCGCGGGGTTGAGGTCGAGGATGTAGAAGCGGTTGATCCACGGCGGGAAGATGACGAGCGGGACGGTGAAAACCTCCTTCGTCGTCGGGCTGTACTGGATCAGCTGATAGAGATCGGTTTCGTGGACCACCTTGCCCGGTGTGGTCGCGATATTCACCCCGACTTCGAACGCGTCGGGGTCGACATGGCTCAATTGCCCGCGCGACAGGTCGGCGAGCATATTCTTCAACCCCTTCAGCAGGCTTTCGCCGCGCGTCTCGACCGCACGCCTGATCACTTCGGGATTGGTGATCGCAAGGTTCGAAGGCGACAGCGCGTCGGTCATATTTTTCGCGGCGAATTCCATCTTCGCGCGCGCATGCTCGTCGAGCCCCTGCATCGTGCGGGTGGTCGTAAGTAATTGTTCGGCGAGCAGGCCATAGGTTTGGCGGATAAGCGCGAAGACCGGGTTGGCGGTCCAGTCGGGATCGGCGAAACGCTTGTCTTTCGGCGCATCGGCGTCCGGCGCGAACGACGGCTGGATCGTCGCGAGCGAGGTCCAGAAAGCGACGCCCTGTTCCCACAGCTTCGAGGATTGTTCGGCCCACAGCTGGGTGGTCGGATTTTGCAGCCAGCTCGCGGGGTCGAACATACCCGCTGCGGCGCTGTTGCCCTGATTGGCTTGCCCCAGCGCATATTCGAGCATCATCTGCTGCGCGCGGCCCATGACGCTGGCCCAATGCTGCAGGTCATCGGGCGACGGCATGAAGGGGTTCGGTGCTTCTTTCGTGTCGTCCTTACCCGTGTCGCTCATGCTCGTTCCTGCTGGTCAGTGCGGATATAATGCCTATAACAAGCCGTGATGCGGCTGGCGAGATTGCCGCGCGCGTCAATTCAATATGTAACGCAAAGGAGTTGTTCTAGTTTCCCATGTCCGAAGATGAATTCTATCGCATCAAGCGCCTGCCGCCTTACGTCATCGCCGAAGTGAATGCGATGCGTGCGGCCGCCCGCGCCGCGGGAGAGGACATCATCGACCTGGGGATGGGCAACCCCGACCTGCCGCCGCCCGCGCATGTGATCGAGAAGCTCTGCGAAGTCGCGATGAAGCCCGATGCGCACGGCTATTCGCAGTCGAAGGGCATTCCGGGCCTCCGCCGCGCGCAGGCCAATTATTACGGCCGCCGCTTCAACGTGGAACTGGATCCCGAGACCGAAGTCGTCGTCACCATGGGGTCGAAGGAAGGGCTCGCGAGCCTCGCGACCGCGATCACCGGTCCCGGCGACGTCGTGCTCGCGCCGAACCCGAGCTATCCTATTCATACTTTCGGTTTCATCATCGCCGGCGCGACGATCCGCAGCGTGCCAACGACGCCCGACGAGAATTATTGGCGCGCGCTCGACCGCGCGATGGCGTTCACGGTGCCGCGGCCCTCGATCCTCGTCGTCAACTATCCGTCGAACCCGACCGCCGAAGCCGTCGACCTCGCTTTCTATGAGCGGCTCGTCGCATGGGCGAAGGAGAATAAGGTGTGGGTCCTGTCCGACCTCGCTTATTCCGAGCTTTATTACGACGGCAATCCGACGCCTTCGATCCTGCAGGTGCCGGGTGCGAAGGACGTTGCGATCGAATTCACCTCGATGTCGAAAACCTATTCGATGGCAGGCTGGCGCATGGGCTTCGCGGTCGGCAACAAGAAACTGATCGCCGCGATGACACGGGTCAAATCCTATCTCGACTACGGCGCCTTCACCCCGATCCAGGCCGCGGCTTGCGCTGCGCTCAACGGGCCGCAGGACATCGTCGCGAAGAACCGCGAGCTGTACCAGAAGCGCCGCGATGTGATGGTCGAGAGCTTCGCGCGCGCCGGCTGGGACATTCCGAGCCCGCCCGCGTCTATGTTCGCCTGGGCGCCGCTGCCGCCCGCGCTCAAGGAAATGGGCAGCCTCGAATTCTCGAAGCAATTGCTGACCCACGCCAAGGTCGCGGTTGCGCCGGGCGTCGGCTATGGCGAGGACGGCGAAGGCTATGTCCGCATCGCGATGGTCGAGAATGAACAGCGCATCCGGCAGGCCGCGCGCAACATCCGCAAATTCCTCGCCATGCACGGCGTCAACACACCGTCGGTCGCGGCAGGCGGCGGCGCGTAAGTGACGCCGGACGCGAGTGCCATCGCGCAGACGATCCAGCTGTCGGTCACGCCGGTGTTCCTGCTGGTCGCGACCGGGAGTCTGCTCAATGTCATCGCGGGCCGCCTAGCGCGCGTCGTCGATCGTTCACGCAATCTGATGGAGCGCTGGGCCGAGACCGAAGGCCTCGAGCATGAGCGCATCGTGGCCGAGCTGCGCATCGCCGACCGAAGGATGGGGATTATCAACAATTCGATCCTCTCCGCTGTCGCCTGCGGGATCGTGGTCTGCCTGCTCGTGGCGCTGCTGTTCACCCAGGCGTTTACCGGTGCCAACCTCGGCGTTGCCGCCTCCTGGGCTTTTGCGGCGGCGATGCTGTTGCTGCTCGTCTCGCTGATCCTGTTCCTCGTCGAGGTCCGGCTGGCGGTACGCGCGATCCATGTCCCGATGGAATTGCTGGAGCTGGAGGGCCGGGATCGGAAGCCGCGGCGCGATCGCCCCTGACCGGCCGAAAAATATTTCCACGCGCTGCACGGCAGGCGCCGTAACGGCAATTGTGAGCGGGCATTTCCGGCGCGACGGATGGACGTTGACACCGGTCCCTCGGGTCTGCTCCCATGGCGGCGGGAGATATAAATGACTGACAAAGCCTCGCCGGCCCCGGGTATCGCTTCGCCGTCAGCCGATGGCATTTCCGCGCAAACGCGGACGATGCTGTGGATCCTGTTGATCGTCTATATCTTCAACTTTCTCGATCGGCAGATCGTCAATATCCTCGCCGAACCGATAAAGGCCGACCTCGGCCTTTCGGATACCGAACTTGGCCTGCTCGCCGGCCCCGCCTTCGCCGTTTTCTATGCGCTGCTTGGCATCCCGATCGCGCGCTATGCCGACCGGGAGGGGACGAACCGCGTCCGGCTGATCGCCCTCGCGCTCGCCATCTGGTCGGCGATGACCGCGGTGTGCGGGTTGGCGCAGAACTTCGTGCAATTGCTCCTCGCGCGCATCGGCGTCGGCGTGGGCGAGGCAGGGTGCACTCCCGCCGCGCATTCGCTGATTTCGGACAGTGTTGCGCCCGAAAAGCGCTCGTCGGCGATCGCATTTTATGGCCTCGGCGTCCCGATCGGTTCGCTGCTCGGGCTGATTCTCGGCGGCATCGTCAACGATCTCTACGGCTGGCGCATCGCATTGATGCTCGTCGGGGCGCCCGGTCTGCTGCTCGCGCTGGCGGTGCTGTTCGTGATGCGCGAACCGCGGCATCACCGACCCGTCGAGACGACGGCGGAGGCTGCGCCGGCACAGCTTCCCGCGCGCGAGGCGATGCGCGAAATCTTTTCGTCGCGCGCGTTCCTCTACATATTGATCGCGGCGTCCGTCACCGCCTTCCTCGGTTATGGCAAGGCGCTGTGGACGATCAGCTTTTTCATCCGCAGCCACGGCCTGTCGACCACCGAAGCGGGGCTGTCGATGGCGGTGGTGCTGGGGCTGGCAGGGGTATTCGGTACTTGGCTCGGCGGCAAATGCGCCGACATTTTCGGCAAGCGCGACAAGCGACATATTCTGACCTTGCCCGCCTATGGCATGGCCGTCGGCGCCCCGATCCTCTTTCTCGGCTATCAAATGGACGACTGGCGCGTCGCGGTGGCGCTGCTCATCGTCCCGACCATCCTCAATTCAGCCTATTATGGCCCCGCCTATGCCTGCGTTCAGGGGCTGGTGCGGCCGCAGGCGCGCGCGGTCGCGGCGTCGATCATGCTGTTCGGTCAGAATCTGATCGGGCTCGGATTCGGCCCCTTCCTCTTTGGCGTGCTGTCGGACGCACTCGCGCCCGCCTATGGCGAGGAAAGCGTGCGCTACGTTCTTTATGGCGCGGCGTGGCTCGGCCTCATCCCCGCTTTCTTCTTCTGGCGCGCCAGCCTGCTGCTCGCCTCCGAACTCAAGTCGGGCTAGCACCGACTCAGTAGGGCGGATCGGCCTTCGCGCGTTGCGCCTTGGCGGCGTCGATCCACCAATTGAGGTCTTCGGCGAAGCGGGGAAAGCTCTTCTCCAGCCGCGCGCCGTCGTCGCCCGTCGGATTGCCCTCGGCGTCGAACGCGCCGCCGATCCGCCCAACCGGCAGGATCGATGACGTGACCGCCATTCCCATCTCGCCGAGCGTGTCGCGCCAGCCCATCATCGCGCGCACCCCCGACCACGGGCCCGCCGAATAACAGGCGATCGCGGCGGGGCGCCAGAACCATTCCTCGAGATAATGGTCCGTGAGGTTCTTGAGCCCCGGCTGCGGCCCCCAATTATATTCGCCGGTAACGAACAGAAAGCCGTCGGCGGCGCGGATCTTCCCCGCGAGTTCCTCCATCGCCGTGGGCGCTTCGCCCTTCGGATATTCCTTGTACATCCGGTCGAGCATCGGCAGGCCGACCGCTTTCGCGTCGATCAGTTCGGCGCTGTCGCCGCGCGCATCGATGGCATCGACGAGCCAGCGCGCGAGCGTGATGCCCTGCCGGTCGCGGCGATAGCTGCCGTAGAAGATGAGGATATGTCGGGTCATGCCGCAATCTGGCATGGCTTGTGCCCAAACGGAAGCCGCCTAAGCTGCAATCGACCATGGGTGGGGGAGAATATGATGCGTGTCTATCGTACGTCTGACGAGCGTTTTGCGGAGCTGGCCGACTGGCCCTATGCGCCCGAATATGTCGAGATCGCCGACGGGCTTCGCGTTCATTATGTCGATGAAGGGGCGAAGGATGCGCAGCCGGTGCTGATGCTGCACGGCGAGCCGACCTGGTCCTATCTGTATCGCCATATGATCGGCCCGGCGACCGCGGCGGGCTTTCGCGTCGTCGCGCCCGACCTGATCGGCTTCGGCCGGTCGGACAAGCCGCTCGACCGCGGCGCTTACAGCTATGCGGCGCAGGTCGCGTGGATGCGGCAATGGGTCGAGGCGCTCGACCTCAAAAACATGATCCTCGCTTGTCAGGACTGGGGTTCGCTGATCGGGTTGCGGCTCGTTGCCGAAATGCCCGAACGGTTCGCCGGGGTCGCGCTGTCCAACGGCGGCCTGCCCGAAGGCCAGCCCGCCCCGCGCGCGTTTGCGATCTGGCGCGCCTTTTCGCGCTACAGCCCGGTCTTCCCGATCGGGAGGATCGTTGGGGCCGGCGCAAAGCGTGAACTGAGCGCTGCCGAGATCGCGGCTTATGACGCGCCGTTCCCGACGCGCGGATCGAAGGTCGCGGCGCGCATCTATCCGTCCTTCGTGCCGCTTGGCAACAATGTCGCGGTTCCGGACCAGAAGCGCGCATGGGCGGCGCTCGAGGCGTTCGACAAGCCCTTCCTCTGCTGCTTTTCCGACGGCGATCCGATCACGCGCGGCGGCGATGCGCTGTTCACGGCGCGGGTGCCGGGCGCGCAGGGCATGGCGCACCGCACGCTGAGGGGCGGACATTTCATCCAGGAAGACGACCCGGCGGGCTTCGTCGCGGCAATTCGCGATGTGGCAGCGGCTGGCAAATAATCCTCCCTGCGCCGTGGGCGTGGGGAGTAGTGGAGGGCCGCGACGTCGGCGCCAAAGCCCCTCGGTCAGCGCTTCGCGCTGCCACCTCCCCATGGCTTGGCCACAGGGAGGATCGTTCTAGTCGCTGAACGGATCGCGGATCAGGATCGTGTCCTCGCGTTCGGGGCTCGTCGAGACGAGCGCGATCGGCGTTTCGATCAGCTCCTGCACGCGCTGGATATATTTGATCGCCTGCGCGGGCAGGTCGGCATAGCTGCGCGCGCCCGCGGTCGATTCGTGCCAGCCGTCCATTTCTTCGTAGATCGGTTCGACCTCGGCCTGATCGGCGGCGTGCGCCGGAAAATAGTCGAGAATCTTGCCGCGAAGGCGATATCCCGTGCAGATGCGGATCGTATCAAACCCGTCGAGCACGTCGAGCTTGGTCAGCGCGATGCCGGTGACGCCCGACACGGCGCAGCTTTGCCGCACGAGCACGGCATCGAACCAGCCGCAGCGGCGCTTGCGGCCGGTGACGGTGCCGAATTCATGTCCGCGCTCGCCAAGACGCTGGCCGGTCTCGTCCTCAAGCTCGGTCGGGAAGGGGCCGCTGCCGACGCGCGTCGTATAGGCCTTGGCAATCCCGAGCACGAAGCCGACCGCCGAGGGGCCGAGGCCTGAGCCCGACGCCGCGGTGCCGCTGACCGTGTTCGAGCTGGTGACGAACGGATAGGTGCCATGATCGATATCGAGCAGCACGCCCTGCGCGCCTTCGAACAGGATGCGTGCGCCAGCCTTGCGGACCTTTTTCAGACGCTTCCAGACGGGCTGGGCATATTCGAGCACATAGTCGGCGATCTCGCGGAGGTCGGCGACCAGGCGCTCGCGGTCGATCGGCGGTTCGCCGAAGCCGGCGCGCAGCGCGTCGTGATGCGCGGTCAGGCGGTCGAGCTGCGGTTCGAGCTTGTCGAGATGCGCAAGGTCGCAGACGCGGATCGCGCGGCGACCGACCTTGTCCTCATAAGCGGGGCCGATGCCGCGCCCGGTGGTGCCGATCTTGCCCGCGCCTGCGGCGGTTTCGCGCAGCGCGTCGAGGTCGCGGTGAAAGGGAAGGATCAGCGCGCAATTGTCGGCGATCGCGAAATTGTCTGCATTGATCTCGACGCCTTGACCGCGCAGCTTGGCGATCTCGTCGCGCAGTGCCCATGGATCGAGCACCACCCCGTTGCCGATGATCGACAGCGTCCCCGTGACGATGCCCGAGGGAAGCAGCGAGAGCTTGTAGACCTGCTCGCCGACGACCAGCGTATGGCCGGCATTGTGACCGCCCTGGAACCGGACGACGGCGTCGGCGCGGCTGGCGAGCCAGTCGACGATCTTGCCCTTGCCCTCGTCGCCCCATTGCGACCCGATGACGGTAACATTTGCCATGATGCTGTCCTGCTGATTGGCGCCTTTCGGCCCGGCGCGGCCTTAGCGGATTTGGCCGTAGAGGCAAGGGATGGTGGCAAGTTTTTGCGACAAATCCGGGCGAGAAGCGCATGTGCAGGGATAGCGGAGAGCGCCGATGAACAAGCGAAAATGGATTAAGTATGCGGGCGTCGCCGTCTTTGCAGTGGCGAGTCTCGCCGTGCCCAGCCCCTTTGCCGATGCGCGCGAGACGGTGCGCGAGCGGATCCGCGAGCGGATGGCAGAGCGCATGGGCGCCGATACGGGATCGAAGGTGCCGGGGAGCGAGACGCTCGCCTATGGCGATGACGCGTTGCAGCGCTTCGATGTCTGGCGCGCGAAGGGTACGAAGTCGCCGGCGCCGCTGGTGATATTCGTTCATGGCGGTGGTTGGAAACGCGGCAGCAAGGACAATGCGACCGGACGCTTCAAGGCCGAACATTATCCGGCGGCGGGCTATGCCTTCGCGTCGATCGATTACCGGCTGGTTCCGGCGGCGACCGTCGAACAACAGGCGGCGGACGTTGCGTCGGCGGTCAGGGCGCTCATCGATCGTGCCGGCACGCTCGGTATCGATAGGCGGCGCATCGCGTTGATGGGGCATAGCGCGGGCGCACATCTCGTCGCGCTGGTCGGGACCGACGAGCGCTACCTGCGCGGCGCGGGACTGTCGTTCTCCGATATCGCCGGAGTGCTCCCGATCGACGGCGCGGCCTATGACGTGCCTGCGCAGATGAAGGACGGACCGCCGATCATGCAGGCGACATACAAGCAGGCGTTCGGGACCGATCCCGCGCGGCAAAAAACATTGTCGCCGGCAATGCACGCTGGGGCGCCCAACGCCCCGCAATTCCTGCTCCTCTACGTCCAGCGCCCCGATGGCGTGCGGCAGGCGAAGGCGCTGGGCTCGGCGTTGGAAGCGGGTGGGAGCCGGGTCGAGCATGGCAGCTTTCCGGGCGAGGGGTTGCAGGGGCATGCCGAAATCAACCGGCGGCTGGGCGACCCATCCTATGCGCCCACGACAGCGGTCGACGCCTGGCTGAAACGGCTGTTCGCTCGCTGATCGTTGCGATAGGGAGGGGGGATGACGAACCTCGACGCCCGCTATCACGCCCATATCTATTATGACCTCGCCGAGCGCCCCGCTGCGGCGGCGCTGCGCGACGATTTTACCCGCGATCCCGCGATCCTGTTCGTCGGGGCGATGACCGACCGCGCGGTCGGTCCACACCCGATCGCGCAATATGAGGTGCATTTTCTGGCCCGGTCGCAGGATGCCGTTATCGCGGCGATCGAGCCGACAGGGCTGCGCGCGCTGGTTCACCCGCTGACCGACGACGACCTTGCAGACCATACCAGCCTTGCGCGCTGGATCGGCGAACCGATCGATCTCGACGTCACCGTGCTCGACCCTCCGGGAGCGAATCAGGGCATGGCCCGCTTCGGCGGCGCGGACTTCTAAACTTCCACGGGCCCTTCGGGGCCGAGAATGAAACCACAGCCGAGCGCGCGGGCGTCGTCGCTGTCGGAGAGCGCCGCCACTGTCTGCCAGTCGTCCGCGCGCAAACTTGCAGCGAGCGCCGCGTCGTGGCCGAGCGGCAGGAAGATGCGGCGTTCGCGATCATTCTCGGCGCCAAGTCCGGCGTCGATCAGCGGATCGGGGTAGAGCGAAAAGCCGACCGCCGATTCCTCCTGTTCGCCGACGGGAATCGAATAGCCGCCACCGCGGCCGACCGCATCGCCCTGTCCCGGCACGAAGACCTGAAAGCCGAACCAGCTTTGATAGGCGAAGCCGTGGCGCTCGGTCGGATCGAGCGTCAGCGTCACACGATCGCGGATCGGCGCGGCAATCGCTTCGAGCGCGTCGATGCGGGCGGTGAGAACTCCGCCGGTATCGAAAGAGCGAAGATCGGCGATCGCCTGATCGAACGGGCCGGTCGCGCGGAGCAGCGGCAGATAGGCGGTTGCGCCGATCCGCGTCAGCGCGCCGGCATCCTTGGCATCGAGTTCGTCGCGTAATTGCTGGATGTCGGCTTCGACAGGCAGCGGTCCGCTTGCGAGCAGGTCGACGACGTCGGGCAGGGTGAAATCGATCGTGACCGGGCCGATACCAGCGGCTTCGAGCGCGTCGATAGCGACCGTCACGATCTCGCGCGCCGCGGCGACGCTGTCGCTGCCGATCAGTTCGGCGCCGACCTGCAGCATCTCGCGCGCGGGGCGGAGCTGGCTGGCGCGAAGCTTCACGACTTGCCCCGCATAACAGAGACGTAGCGGGCGGGGCGCACTGGCGAGCAGCGAGGTGGCGATGCGGCCAACCTGCCGCGTAATGTCGGGGCGTAGCGCCAGCGTGCGCTGCGACACCGGGTCGGTGAAACGCAGCAGGTCGCGCGTCGAGCGTTCGTCGTCGCCGCCGAGCGTTTCGCGGAACTCGGCGAGCGGCGGCGATACGCGACCATAGCCGTGCGCGCACATCGCATCGACGAGCGCGCGAGTGACGCGCGAGGCGGCCTCCGCTTGGCGGGGGAGGCGGTCGCGGAGGCCTTCGGGCAGCAGGGCGGGGGCCTTGGTCATGGGTGGCTCTCCTACGCGGTGAATGCCGCAAACGAAAGCCCCTCCCCTTCAGGGGAGGGGTTGGGGTAGGGGCTCGCGGCGTTTTGCAGGGCCGATGTCCCCCGCCTGCTGCGACTAAGCCAGCAAGCTGGCAAGTCTCGCTGCCCTTCCCTGAAGGGGAGGGCAGAACAGGCTCAGAATTTCAAACCCTTCACCGTCTTCACGCCCGGAAGCTGGCAGAGCTGCCACAGGAGCGGTTCGGGCATCGGCGAGTCGAGGCTGAGCAGCAGCACCGCTTCGCCGCCCGCGGCCCGGCGTCCGAGGTGGAAGGTGCCGATGTTGAGGCCTGCATCGCCCAGCGCGCCGCCGATGCGGCCGATGAAGCCCGGGGCGTCCTCGTTGACGATATAAAGCATATCGCCGTCGAGATCGGCCTCGACCTTGATCCCAAACATTTCGACGAGGCGCGGTTCGTTGTTACCGAACAAGGTGCCCGCGACCGAACGGTCGCCCGCTTCGGTCGCGACGGTGACGCGTACGAGCGTGTGATAGTCGCCTTCGCGATCATGGCGGACTTCGCGTACATCGAGGCCGCGCTCGCGCGCGAGATGGGGGGCGTTGACCATGTTCACGCTGTCCGAATAGCGGCGCATCAGGCCCGTCAGCACCGCGGCGGTGATCGGCTTGAGATTGAGCTCGGCGGCGGCCCCTTCTACCTCGATCGAGATGGTGGTTAGATTGTCGTGCGCGAGCTGCCCGACGAGGCTGCCCAATTTTTCGGCGAGGCTCATATAGGGGCGCAGCTTCGGCGCTTCCTCGGCCGACAGGCTGGGGACGTTGAGCGCGTTGGTGATGCCGCCGGTGAGCAGATAGTCGCTGATCTGCTCGGCCACCTGGATGGCGACATTGACCTGCGCCTCGTCGGTCGATGCACCGAGGTGCGGCGTGCAGATGAAGTTCGGGGTGCCGAACAGCGGGTGGTCGGCGGCCGGGGGCTCGGCCTGGAAAACATCGAGCGCCGCGCCCGCGACATGGCCGCTGTCGAGCGCCTCCTTCAGCGCGGCTTCGTCGATCAGCCCGCCGCGCGCGCAGTTGATGATCCGCACGCCCTTCTTGGTTTTGGCGAGATTCTCCTTCGACAGGATATTGCGCGTCTGGTCGGTCAGCGGTGTGTGCAGCGTGATGAAATCGGCCTTGGCGAGCAAGGTGTCGAGGTCGGCCTTTTCGACGCCCAGCTCGATCGCGCGTTCGGGGGTCAGGAAGGGGTCGAAGGCGACGACTTTCATGCGGAGGCCCAGCGCGCGTTCGGCGACGATGCTGCCGATGTTGCCGCAGCCGATCAGGCCGAGCGTCTTCGAGGTGAGTTCGACCCCCATGAAGTCGTTCTTCGGCCATTTGCCCGCCTGCGTTCCGGCATTGGCTTCGGGGATCTGGCGCGCCAGCGCGAACATCATCGCGATCGCATGTTCGGCGGTGGTGATGCTGTTGCCGAAAGGCGTGTTCATCACGATGACGCCCTTTTTCGACGCCTCGGGAATGTCGACATTGTCGACGCCGATGCCGGCGCGGCCGACGACCTTGAGATTCGTCGCCGCGGCGAGGACGTCGGCGGTGACCTTGGTGGCCGAGCGGATCGCGAGGCCGTCATAGGCGCCGATCATCGCGATCAGCTCGTCCTTGGTCTTGCCGGTGATGACGTCGACGTCGATGCCGCGTTCCTTGAAGATCGCTTCGGCTTTGGGGTCCATTTTGTCGGAAATGAGAACTTTGGGAGCGGTCATTGGAATTGCTTTCAAAAACTCCGTTCGCCCTGAGCTTGTCGAAGGACAGTTCTTCTTTTGGACGTCGGAAGAAAAGAGCCGCCCTTCGACAAGCTCAGGGCGAACGGAAGAGGGGAGGCGTCAGGCCGAAAGGCTTGCGTAAGCCCAGTCGAGCCACGGGCCGAGTGCCTCGATATCGGCGGTGTCGACGGTCGCGCCGCACCAGATGCGCAGGCCCGGAGGTGCATCGCGATAACCCGCGATGTCATAGGCCGCGCCTTCCTTTTCGAGCAGCCCAGCGAATTTCTTGATGAAATCCGCATCGGCGCCCGCGACCGACAGGCAGACCGAGGTCTTCGAGCGGCTGGCGGGATCGGCGGCGAGGTGGCTGAGCCAGTCGCGGTCGGCGACGATCTTGTCGAGCGCCGCGGCGTTCGCGTCGCTGCGCGCTTTCAGGCCGTCGAGACCGCCCAAGGACTTCGCCCATTCGAGCGCGAAGATCGCGTCCTCGACCGCAAGCATCGACGGGGTATTGATCGTCTCGCCCTTGAACACGCCTTCGGCCAGCGCGCCCTTGCTGACGAGGCGGAAGACCTTCGGCAGCGGCCAGGCGGGGGTGTAATTCTCAAGCCGTTCGACCGCGCGGGGGCCGAGGATCAGCACGCCGTGGCCGCCTTCGCCACCGAGCACTTTCTGCCAGCTGAAGGTCGCGACGTCGATCTTGTCCCACGGCAGGTCGTAGGCGAACACCGCGCTGGTCGCGTCGGCGAAGCTCAGGCCCTCGCGATCGTCGGCGATCCAGTCGCCGTTCGGGACGCGGACGCCACTGGTGGTGCCATTCCAGGTGAAGAGCACGTCGTTCGACCAGTCGACCTTGGAGAGGTCGGGAAGCTGGCCGTAATCGGCGCGAATGACGGTCGGGTCGAGCTTGAGCTGCTTGGCGGCGTCGGTAACCCAGCCCTCGCCAAAGCTCTCCCATGCAAGCGTCGTGACGGGACGGCCGCCGAGCATCGTCCACATCGCCATTTCAAAGGCGCCGGTGTCGGAGCCCGGAACGATGCCGATGCGGTGCGTGTCGGGAAGCTGCAGCATCTCGCGCATCAGGTCGATGCAATATTGGAGGCGCGTCTTGCCGATCTTGGCGCGATGCGAGCGGCCCAGCGATTCGGTGTTCAGTTTTTCGGGGGACCAGACCGGCGGCTTGGCGCAGGGTCCGGAAGAAAAATAGGGGCGCGTCGGGCGCACCTGTGGCGTCGTCACTTCACTCATCATAGTCTCTCCTTGCAGAGAGCTCGCGCGGCGTTGGGACCGCGTGGCCCGACGCCGCGTTTAGGGCGGACGCGCTGGCTGTCAAACAAATTGCACGGACCGCGCGAAATTTTCGACGAGTGGAGAAAATAGTATACAGCTTGTTAACCATTTCGTCGGTATTTTGACGGCCATGCCGATCCCGACGTTCCTGAAGCCCCGGATCCTGATCGCCGCTACCGCGGCGCTCGCACTTTCCGCATGTTTCGGAACGCCCGAGGCGATGAAGAACAGCGGCGGGAAACGGACGTCGGCGAGCAAGCCTGGCCGCCCGCAGGCTGTCGGCACACCCTCCTTCACCAGCGCCGAAGCGCAGCAATGCGCCTTCGACCTCAAGCAGGCCGGCGTGCGATTCACACCGCTCCCCAATCAGGATCATGGCGGGGGATGCACCTCGATCGATTCGGTGAAACTGCTCGACGTCGGTGTTCCGGTGTCGGGGCTGGGCGCGATGACCTGTCCGCTCGCAAAGAATTTCGCCGCCTGGGCGCAATATGCGGTGAAGCCCGCGGCGCGGAAATATTTCGGCACCGAGGTCGTGAAGATCGAGACCTTCGGCACCTATAGCTGCCGCAACATCTATGGCGGGCGTTCGGGCCGACTGTCTCAGCACGCCTATTCGAACGCGATCGACGTGTCGGGCTTCATCCTCGCCGACGGGCGCCGCGTCATGCTCGACGGCGGCTGGGACGGCGATAAGCCGTCGCAGGACTTCCTCCGCGCGCTCCATAAATCGGGCTGCCGCCGTTTCGGCACCGTGCTCGGCCCCGATTACAACGCGGCGCACTATAATCATTTTCACTTCGACATGAGCGGCAACGGCTACTGTCGCTAGAGGGCGGCGCGTCTTGGCAAAGCCATATGAAACGGGTAGCCGCTCGTTAATGGCAGAAGATAAACAACCCCATCGTTCGCGTTTCCATAAAGCCAAGGACGACGCGCAGTTCGCCGAACAGGCGACCACCACCCCGCAGACGGCTCACCCCGCCTATAAGCTGGCATTTCAGGACAATGATTTCCTGCTGCGCGAAGATTTGCGCCCCGTCCGTTTCCAACTCGAACTGCTCAAGCCCGAATTGCTGCTCGACGAGGCCGGGATCGAATCGACGCTGGTCGTCTATGGTTCGGCGCGCATTCCCGAACCGTCGCAGGCCGACGGGCTCGAAGCCGCGGCGACCGACGACGCGCAGCGCAACATCGCGCGCCGGCTGAAAGCGAAAGCCAAATATTATGACGAGGCGCGCGCGCTCGCGCGTCTCGCGAGCCAATATCCGTGCGACGACAAGGGTTGTCGTCATTTCGTCGTTTGCTCGGGCGGCGGGCCATCGATCATGGAGGCTGCGAACCGCGGCGCCGACGACGAGGGCCGCGAGTCCATCGGGCTCAATATCGTGCTGCCGCACGAACAGGCGCCGAACCGCTTCGTGACGCCGTCGCTGAGCTTTCAGTTCCACTATTTCGCGCTAAGGAAGATGCACTTCCTGCTTCGCGCGCGCGCGGTCTGCGTCTTCCCTGGCGGCTTCGGCACCTTCGACGAGATGTTCGAACTGTTGACGTTGATCCAGACGGGCAAGATCAAGCCGATCCCGATCGTGCTGTTCGGCAAGGAATTCTGGCAACGCGTGGTCAATTTCGAGGCGCTGGTCGAAGAGGGCGTGGTGAGCGCGCGCGATCTCGAACTCTTCCGGTTCGTCGAGACCGCCGACGAGGCGTGGAAGATCATCACCGATTTCTACGCGAGCATCGACGAGCATCATTGAGAGACGTCGCCGCCCCTGCGCAGGCGGGGGCCGCGATCGGTCTTAAACCGCAATGCCGTTAAACCTCCGTCGGACCCTGTCTTTGCGGGGACGACGATTTATTTCTGTTCTTCCAGAAACAGGATCAGCGCCTTGCGATCCGAGGGGTCGATCACCCCGGCAAAGGCCATTCGCGTGCCGGGGACATTCTTCATCGGCGCCGTCAGATAGGCGTCGAGCGCGGCTTCGTCCCAGACGCCGCCTTTCGCTCTCATCGCGCCCGAATAGGAGAAATCGGGCTTCGCTGCTACGGTCGCGCCGACGATGCCGTGCAGATTGGGGCCGATGCCGTTGGACCCGCCCTTTTCGACGGTGTGGCATGCGACGCAGCGCCGGAAGACCTGTTCGCCCATCGCCGCTGTCGGCGCGACGGTAGGGGTTTCGACCGCGGCTTCGCCGCTCGCGGCCGCGTCGTCGGCGGGGGTTTCGCCCTTGCCGCAGCTGGCGAGCGCCAGTGCGCTCGCCAGCAGCAAGGGCGCGATCCGCATTATTTCTTGGCTTCGGCCGGGGCGGGGGCTGCTGCGTCCGCAGCCGGAGCGGGGGCGCCTTCCTCGGCCGGCGCGGCGGCGACCGCTTCGCCTTCGGCCGGCGCGGCGCCCGCTTCTTCGGTCGCGGGTGCGGCTTCGGCGGCGGGCAGCGGCAGGTTCGAACCCTGGCTGTTCAGATAGACGATCAGATTGGCGCGATCTTCGGGGCTGCTGAGGCCCGCGAACGACATCTTGGTGCCCGGCGCATATTTGCGCGGGCTCTTCAGCCATTCGTTCATGCCGGCGAAGTCCCAATTGCCCGGCACGCCCTTTAGCGCTGCCGAATAGTCGAAGCCCGGAACATGGCCGTGCGGCTTGCCGAGCGCGCCCCACAGATTCGGGCCGATACCGTTGGCGCCGCCCGAATTGACAGTGTGGCACGCGGCGCATTTCGCGAACACCGCTTCGCCCTTGGCCGGGTCGGCGGCGGCGAGCAGGTTGGGGAGCGGAACGGCCGAATCGCCGCCACCGGCGCCGGCTTCTGCGTCTTCGATCGGATAACCGGGCTTTTCGGGGGCGTGGCTGGCGAACAACATCTGCGACCCGATCGTCAGGCCCAGTGCGCAAATGCCGGCGAACAGTACCCAGCCGGCAATAGTATTGTTGCGATCGTCCATGCTCTAGCAGCCCCGTTAGCTGGCGCCCGCTAGCCGGACGCATATTTGATTTGGAGGCTCCCTTAAAGGCGCGGCGACGGCGGCGCAAGGGGATGAAATCGCCCGACGAGCCGAATGCCGCAGGTCCGGTTGCGCGCGGCAGTCGGGACGGCTATGCGCCGCGGCTCCACCCTGGGAAGGCAATCGATGGGCAGCTATTCGGCTTCGGCGCAGCATCTGGTCGACGAAATGCGGGCAGTGGCGCTCGCCGAGCCCGGACGCGGACTGTCTTTCCAGGGCGCGCCTGGCGCGAACAGCGATCTCGCCGCGCGCGAATATGACCCGAATTCGCTGCCGATGCCCTGCTATGCGTTCGAGGACGCGATCGACGCCGTGCGCGAAGGCCGCGTCGATCGCGCGATCATTCCGATCGAGAACAGCCTGCACGGCCGCGTCGCCGACATCCATTTCCTGCTTCCCGAATCGGGCCTGTCGATCGTCGGCGAGCATTTCCTCCCGATCCGTTACGGCCTGATGAGCCGCGACCTTGGTCCGGTAACGCGCGCGATGAGCCACGAACAGGCGCTCGGGCAATGCCGCCACTGGCTGCGCGCGAACAATATCGCGCCCGTCGCGCACAGCGACACCGCGGGCGCGGCGGCATGGGTCGCCGACAGCGACGAAGTGGGGCTCGCTGCGCTGGCGCCGCCCCACGCGGCCGAACTCTATGGCCTGACGCTGCACGGCACGGGCATGGAGGATGCCGACCATAATACGACGCGCTTCGTCGTGCTCGCGCGCGAACCGCTCGCCGACTTCGCGGCGATTCCAGGGCCGCTGATGACGACCTTCATGTTTGAGGTGAAGAATATCCCCGCCGCGCTCTACAAGGCTCTCGGCGGCTTTGCGACCAACGGCGTCAACATGACCAAGCTCGAAAGCTATCAGACCGGCGACAGTTTTGCGGCGACGAAATTCTATGCCGACATCGTTGGCGCGCCGGGCGACGAGCGGATCGACCGCGCGCTTGAGGAGCTCGATTTCCAGACAAAGTCGCTGCGCCTGCTCGGCACCTATGCACAGGCGCGGACTCGTCCCTGAACGTCGGCGGTCGGCGCCGCTGTTTCGATCTCAGTTGCCCCGGCGGCGGAGCATCCGCGCGGTTGCCGAGGTCTGAACGATGAACAGCGTGACGAGGATGCTCGAGACGACGATCGCGAACAGGTCGAAGACGGAGAAATTGGTGCCTTTTATGTCGGCCCCGCCGATGATCGGCATCGCAATCGTCATCGCCATCAGCATCAGTCGCAGCTCGGTCGGGCCGCCCGCCATGTAGGACAGGCGGAATTCGCCGAGGATTTTGGCCGAAATGAAGGTGTGGATCGACAGCAGGAAATAGCCGATCACCCCCATCAGCGCGACGTCGAGCCGCATATAGGGGCTCATGCCGATCGCGCTGATCATCAGCAAGGTTGCGATCGCATCGACGCTGTGATCGAGGAAATAGCCGTAATTCGGGCGTTCGATGCCGCGCCAGCGCGCGAGGCTGCCGTCGAGCGAATCGCCGAACCAGTTTACGATATAGCCGGCGAGCGACAGGCCGAGCCATTCGCTGTCGAACCAGCTGAGCAGATAGCCCGCCGCGACGAGCACCGCGCCGGCGAACCCCAATGTGGTGAGCTGGTCGGGCGTGACCCAAGCGGGCAGGCGCGCGCACAGCCAGTTGAGAAGGCGGCGCTCGCTGCGCGCAAGGATATTCTGCTGAATGCGGACCGGCGCCTTGGCGACGGGTTCGAACTTGCTCATGGGGATCCTTTGTTCCGGCCGTCACAAAAATGCCGGTCGCATGTCATCGATCCGTCATAGAGGCAAAGTCGTGAGGGCGAAAGGGTGGCGCGGTCGGCGCGACGTGCCTTTGTGCCAGTCAATCGCGCCAGGGGCCGATTTCGCCGACCTCGCCGATCGTGCGGAAACGGACCGCGCCGTCGATCCAGGCAACCTCCCACATCGGGGCGGGGCGCGCCCATTCGCCGATCACGAACAGCGGCAGCCGGTTCGCCTTCACGAAGGCAAGGTCGTCGGTTGTCGGGCCGGGAACCACCGTTTCGGACCGCTGGTGCAGCCGGACGACGGCCAGCGTCCCGACGGGCGGCGCGGGAAGCGACTGGCGCACCGGGAAGCCCATGCTCGCAACTATGACCGGATAGCCCTTGTCGTCGCGGCGGATCAGCAGCACCTTGTCGGCGTTCGCATAAGGGCCCTCGACCGGCCGCCCGGCGACCTTGCGTCCCGCGATCGCGGCGAATTCGCGCAGGTCGGTGTCGGCGATTGGCGACGGGCGCGCGGGCGTAGAGGCGGGGGACGCCGCCGTCTCCTGCGGCACAGCCGCAGGCTCGGCGGCGAGCGCCGCGACGAACAGCAGGGCGCCGATCAATGCGCTTCGCCCCAGCTCTTCCCCGTGCCGACCTCGACCTCCAGCGGAACCGACAGCTCGAGCGCCGGTTCGGCGGCGCCCGACATCACCGCGCGGATGACGTCGCCCGCCGCCGCCGCCTTGTCCTCGGGTGCTTCGAACACCAGCTCGTCGTGAACCTGCAGCAGCATGCGGACGTCGGAAAGCCCCGCATCCGCTAACGCATTCGGCATCCGTGCCATCGCGCGTTTGATCAGGTCGGCGCTGGTACCCTGGATCGGCGCGTTGATCGCGGCGCGTTCGCTGCCTGCGCGTTCGTTCTGGTTCGCGGCCTTAATACGCGGGAACCAGGTTTTCCGCCCGAACAAAGTTTCGGTATAACCCTTGGCGCGCGCATTCTCGAGCGTGTCGGTGATATAGTCCGAAATGCCGGGGAAACGCTCGAAATAGCGCGCGATCAGCGCCTGCGCCTCGTCGGGCGTCACTTCGAGCCGGCCCGCGAGGCCCCAGCGCGAAATGCCGTAGAGGATCGAGAAATTGACCGTCTTTGCCTTGCCGCGCGTGTCACGGTTGACCTCGCCGAACAGCTCGATCGCGGTCGCGGCGTGGATGTCCTGCCCCTGCGCGAAGGCGGTCTTGAGTTCGGGGACGTCGGCCATATGCGCCGCTAGCCTCAGCTCGATCTGGCTATAATCGGCGGCGATCAGGACATGACCGGGCGCCGCGATGAAGGCGTCGCGGATCTGGCGGCCGGTCTCGGTGCGGATCGGGATGTTCTGGAGATTGGGGTCGGTCGACGACAGCCGCCCGGTCTGCGCGCCGACGAGGCTGTAGCTGGTGTGGACGCGGCCGGTCGTCGGATTGATCTGCTGCTGCAGCGCGTCGGTATAGGTCGACTTGAGCTTCGCGAGCTGGCGCCATTCGAGGATTTTGCGCGCGATCGGTACGCCGTCGCGTTCGAGCCGTTCGAGCTCGCTCTGGTCGGTCGACCAGTCGCCCGACTTTCCCTTGCGTCCGCCTTTCAGGCCCATCTTGTCGAACAATATTTCGCCGAGCTGCTTGGGGCTGCCAATCGCGAAGGGCTGTCCCGCGAGTCCGTGAATCTCGCCTTCCATGCGCAGCATGTCGTTCGCGAACTCGCCCGACAGGCGCGCGAGATAGTCGCGGTCGACCATGATGCCGGCACGCTCCATGCCCTCGACGACGGCGGCGAGCGGACGGTCGACCATTTCATAGACGCGCGTGCCGCCCTCGATCGGCAGGCGGAGCTTGAGCAGCTTCCACAACCGCCACGCGACCTCGGCATCCTCGGCCGCATATTGCGTCGCGCGGTCGAGCGGCACTTCGGCGAAGCTGATCTGCGACTTGCCCGTGCCGCACACGTCCTTGAACGAGATGCAGACATGGTCGAGGTGCAGCTTCGCCAGCTCGTCGAGCCCGTGCTGATGCTTGCCCGCGTCGAGCGCGAAGCTCATCACCAGCGTATCGTCATAAGGCGCGATGGTGATGCCGTGCTGCGCGAGCACGCCGATGTCATATTTGAGGTTGTGCCCGACCTTCAGCACCGCTTCATCCGAAAAAAGCGCATGCAGCCGGCCGATCGCGTCGGCGAGCGGTACCTGCTCGGGCTTTTCGGCGAACATGTCGGTTCCGCCATGGCCGAGCGGGATGTAGCAGGCGCGCCCCGGGCCGGTCGCCATACTGACGCCGACGAGCGTGCCGGTGACGCTGTCGAGGCTCGCCGTTTCGGTGTCGATCGCGACGACATGCGCGGCGCGCGCTTCCTCGATCCAGCGGTCGAGCGCCTCGATCGTCGTTACCGTTTCATAGAGGGCGCGGTCGATGGCGGGCATCGGGGGCAGGGTAGGGGTCGATGGGCCCGCTGCGGATGCCGCCGGCGCTGCGCTCGCGCGCGGCAGGGTCGGCGGTCCGCCCGGCGTGCCGCCGAGGTCGAGCTTGGCCGAAAGCGAACGGAAACCATGCTCGTCGAGGAAGCTTTTCAGCGGCAGCGGCGGGATCGCGCCGAGCTTCAATGCGTCGAGCGCGTCGGGCAGCGGGCAATCGCGCTTGAGGTCGACGAGGATACGCGACAATTCGGCCATTGCGCGATGCTCGATCAGATTGTCGCGCAGCTTCGACGCCTTCATCGTCGTCGCCCCGTCGAGCGCGGCGGTCAGATTGCCATATTCCTGGATCAGCTTGGTCGCGGTCTTCGGGCCGATGCCGCGTACGCCGGGAACATTGTCGACGCTGTCGCCCATCAGCGCAAGCACGTCGCCGACCAGATCGGGGGTGACGCCGAACTTCTCGTTCACCGCTTCCAAACCCATCCGGACATTCTTCATCGTGTCGAGCATGTCGACCTGCGGGCCTTCGGCGGGTTCGCGGATCAGCTGCATCAAATCCTTGTCCGACGACACGATCGTAACGTCCCAGCCCTCGCGCACCGCGGCTTCGGCATAAGAGGCGATGAGGTCGTCGGCCTCGAAACCCTCCATCTCAATGCACGGCAGCGAGAAGGCGCGCGTCGCGTCGCGGATCAGCGGGAATTGCGGGCGCAGATCCTCGGGCGGCTCGGGGCGGTTCGCCTTATATTGGTCGTAAATCTCGTTGCGGAACGACTGGCTCGAATGATCGAGGATGACGGCGAGGTGCGTCGGCCCGTCGGCGTCGTGCAGATCCTTCGCGAGCTTCCACAGCATCGTCGTATAGCCATAGACCGCGCCGACGGGCACGCCCTTGGGGTTCGTCAGCGGCGGCAGGCGGTGATAGGCGCGGAAGATGTAGCTGGAGCCATCGACCAGATAGAGATGATTCTTCTCGGACATGGCGCGGGGTGTAGCAGCGGCGGCGCGGACGGCCTAGCGCGATGTTCCCGCTTTCTTCTTCTCAGCCGCGCGGGCGTGGCGGCAGGTCGAAATGCAGGACCTCTTCGCGGGTGCCGAGTTTGGTGTATAGCGCGATCGCTGGCGGATCAACATAATCGGCCTGGACGAAGACCGCCCACGCGCCGGTCTCGGCGGCGATATGCTGGAGTTCGGCGATCAGCGCGGTGGCGATGCCGCGGCGGCGGTACGCTTCGTCGACCGCGAGATCGTAAAGATAGATTTCGCTGCGCGCCGCCTCGATCTTGGGAAGATCATAGGCGGTGAGGCCGCCGACGACGACACCGTCGCGCTCGGCGACGAGGATGATGACACCGTCGCGGCCGAGCTGGCGTGCGAGCCAGGCGTCGTCGGGCCGGTCGGCGCGGTAGGTGACGGGATCGTCGAAGGCGGCGGCGTAGACGGTGTTGAGCGCGCGCGCCGCCGCGACGTCGCCCGTTCCCAGCCGGCGGACGATCATTGGGCGATGGCCTCCGCGACGGCCGATGCAGGGGTGACCGTATCCCACCAGTCGCCGAGCGCGTCGATCAGCGGAACGAGCCGCTCGCCGTCCACCGTCAGATCATATTCGACACGCCGCGGATAGCCGTCGAACTCGGTGCGCCGGACGATCCCCGCATCCTCGAGCTTGCGCAGCTCGAGCGTCAGCATCTTGTGCGAGATCGTCGGATTGTCGCGGCGCAAGTCGCTGAACCGCTTCATCCCGTCGCTGAGATAATAGATCAGCAAGGTCGGCCAGCGGCCGCTCAATAGCTGCATCACTTCCTCGATCGGACAACGCGAAACCAGATCCTTCATCATCGTCCCCATGGTTACAAAAAGGTGCGTAATTTACGCGGGCGCCGGGCGCCCTATATCTCAAACCGCTGCGCAGCTCCCCCCTTCAAGAAGACGATGGAGCAATACATTGGAACCGATCCTTATCTATGGCTTCCCGCTGGGAAGTTCCATGGGGCTTGTCGCGGCCCTCGAATGGCTGGGCAAACCCTATCGCCTGTGCCGCGTCGACATGCTCGGCGAAATGCGCGAGCCGGCCTATGCCCGCATCAACCCACGGCACGAAACGCCGGCGCTGATCACGGACGAGGGCAAGGTGCTCACCGAAACGATGGCGATCGCGCACTGGCTCGCCGCGCGCGACGATGAACGGCGGATCAGCCCCGATCCGATGTCGTCCGAAGGCGACCGGATGCGGCAGATCATGGCGTTCATCAACACCGGCTTCACTGGTGCCTTCACCCCGCTGTGGGTCGCGCTCGAAATGGACCCGCCGCGCCCGGCACTGCAGGCATCATTGCGCGAATTTGGCAAGGAGGCGGTGATCGGGCGCCACGACAAGCTCGAAGCAATGGTCGGCGAAGGTCCCTATCTGGTCCGAGACCGGCCGACGCTGGCCGACGCGCTGTTCGTTGGAATCGCGCGCTGGCTCGAGTTCCACGAGGTCGCCGAGCCCGTGCATTGGCCGAAACTCGCGGCGCTGCGCGCGCGATTGGAGGCCGATCCGGCGGTCGTCTATGCGACCGCGCTCGAAAGCGGCGAAAGCGCGGTCGGCAGCGGCGTCTGTCTCGGCCATGTTCCGCTCGCCGAGGTGGTCGAGCGTTACGGTGCCTGATGGGGCGGTTGCGCGGCGCATCGTCGCCGCGCAACCACTCCCCGCGCGCGCCATTGTGAGCGCGCGCCGCCTTGTGATAGCAATGCGTCATGGACAGGATCGAAACACAGGCGTCGGGCGGCTGCCAGTGCGGCACGGTGCGCTATCATGTCACCGCCGTGCTCGACACGTCGCACATCTGCCATTGTCGCATGTGCCAGAAGGCTGCGGGTAATTTCTTCATCGCGCTGATTGGTGTGCCGCGCGATGCGATCACGTGGACGCGCGGCGCGCCGACATGGTTCAAAAGCTCCGAAAAGGCCGCGCGCGGATTCTGCCGGACATGCGGCACACCGCTTGCCTATGATTATTTCGACAGCAAGCATATCAACCTGACCACCGGATCGTTCGACGAGCCGTCGCAATTCCCCCCGCGCGTGCAGTTCGGCCTCGAAGGCCAGCTATCGCTGTTCGAGAATCTGCCGATCAAGGCCGAAGGCACGACCGAGGAAACGATGGCCGCCTATGTCGGCGCGATCAAGGCAAGCAACCACCAGCATCCAGACCATGACACGGAGAGGTGGCCGGAGGCGTGAGCTTGCTTGGGCTCGTCAGGCGCCCGACCGGATCAGGTGATCGAAGGCCGAGAGCGATGCCTTTGAGCCTTCGCCCATTGCGATGACGATCTGCTTGTAGGGCACAGTCGTCACATCGCCCGCGGCGAATATGCCGGGCTGGCTCGTCGCGCCGCGCGCATCGACCTCGATCTCGCCGCGATCGCTGAGCGCCACCGCATTGCCGAGCCATTCGGTGTTCGGGATGAGGCCGATCTGGACGAAGATGCCTTCGAGTTCGACCAGATGCTCCTCGTCCTTGTTGCGGTCGCGATAGCGCAGGCCGACGACCTTCTCGCCATTGCCGAGCACTTCGGTGGTGAGCGCCGAGGTGATGACCGTGACGTTGGGCAGGCTCTTGAGCTTGGTCTGCAGCACCGCGTCGGCGCGAAGCTGGCTGTCGAACTCGATCAGCGTCACATGCGCGACGAGCCCGGCGAGGTCGATCGCCGCCTCGACGCCCGAATTGCCGCCGCCGATCACCGCGACGCGCTTGCCCTTGAACAAGGGACCGTCGCAGTGCGTGCAGTATGCCACGCCCTTGTTGCGATATTCGGCCTCGCCGGGGACGCCCATCTGGCGCCAGCGCGCGCCGGTCGACAGGATCACCGTCTTGCCCTTCACGCTCGCGCCGCTCTTGAGCTTCACTTCGTGCAGGCCGTGCGCGCCGCCCGGGATCAGCTCGGCGGCTTCCTGCACGTTCATGACGTCGACGTCATAGTCCTTCACATGCGCCTCGAGCTGCGCCGCGAGCTTCGGCCCCTCGGTGTGCTGGACCGAGACGAAATTCTCGATCCCCAGCGTGTCGAGCACCTGCCCGCCGAAGCGTTCGGCGACGATGCCGGTGCGGATGCCCTTGCGCGCGGCATAGATCGCCGCCGCGGCGCCGCCGGGGCCGCCGCCGACGACGAGCACGTCGAACGGCTCCTTCGCGCCGATCTTTTCGGCCGCGCGCGCGACCGCGCCGGTGTCGAGCTTCGCAACGATCTGCGCGAGGTCCATGCGGCCCTGCCCAAAGGGTTCGCCGTTCAGGAAGACGGCCGGAACAGCCATCACCTGACGCCGCTCGACTTCCTCCTGAAACAGCGCGCCGTCGATCGCCGTGTGGCGGATATTCGGATTGAGCGCCGCCATGATGTTGAGCGCCTGCACGACGTCGGGGCAATTCTGGCACGAGAGCGAGAAGAAGGTTTCGAAGACGAAGTCGCCTTCGAGCGCGCGCGCCGCGCCGAGCAGCTCGGCGTCTTCCTTGGGCGGATGGCCGCCGACATGGAGCAGCGCGAGGATCAGCGAGGTGAATTCATGCCCCATCGGCAGCCCCGCGAACACCGCTTCGGCGCGACCCTCATCGGCGCGGATCGCGAAGGACGGGCGGCGGGCGTCGTCGCCGTCGAAGCGCGCGGTGACGAGGTCCGACTGCGCCGCGACCTCTTCGACAAGGCTGCGCATCTCGGCCGACTTGGGTGAGGCGTCGAGGCTCGCGACCAGCTCGATCGGGCGACGGAGGTTGCCGAGATAGGTTTTGAGCTGGGCGGTCGTGTTGGCGTCGAGCATCGGCATGGGGAGAGCCTTTCGGACAGGGGCAAGGGTTCGCCACGGGAAGCGGCGTCAGAATCTTATATTTTCAGGGAGCGAAGACCGGGCGAGCGCCGCCCGCCCGGTCCTGCAATTCGGCTTAGATCTTGCCGACGAGTTCGATCGAGGGCGCGAGCGTTTCGGCGCCCTCTTCCCACTTCGCCGGGCAGACCTGGCCGGGGTTGGCGCGGACATAGACCGCGGCCTTGATCTTGCGGACGAGTTCCTCGGCGTTGCGGCCGACGCCTTCGCTGGTGATTTCCATCACCTGAATCACGCCGTCGGGATCGACGACGAAGGTCGCGCGGTCGGCAAGGCCCGAATCTTCACGCAGCACGCCGAAATTGTTGGCGAGGACGTGGTTCTGGTCGCCCAGCATGTGATAGTTGATCTTGCCGATCGCCGGCGAGCTGTCGTGCCATGCCTTGTGGCTGAAATGCGTGTCGGTCGACACGGCATAGACTTCGACGCCGAGGCCTTTCAGCGTTTCATACTGGTCGGCGAGATCTTCGAGCTCGGTCGGGCAAACGAAGGTGAAGTCGGCGGGGTAAAAGAAGAAAACGCCCCACTTGCCCTTGGTGTCGGCGTCCGACACGGGGACGAACTTGCCCTGATGGTACGAGGTGGCGTTGAACGGCTTGATCGAGCTTCCAATGATACCCATGGGAGAGTGTTTCCTTCTGTTTGCTGCACTGCAAAATGATTTGCAGGTGCCAGCTATAAGGACGGGCGTCCGCACTCAACCCCAATTTTCTGGGCACACTTATCGGTTCACTCGATCAAAGCGCGTAGTTCGCGCAAAACTGCGATCAGCGGCAGACATCCTTCGCGCCCGCGAGTAAATCCGCGCCCGCGAGTAAATCGATCACTTCGGCATCGAAATCGTCGGGCGCACCCGGCGTGATCTTGCGGAAACGGCGCGCGCAATAGGCAGCGCGCGGGCCGAGGTCGGGCACGTCGCGAAACTTCAGCGCGGTGCCGGACGTCCCGCCAACAAGGTCGGGCATATCTGTCCACACGGTGCGCACCGTGAAGACGGCGCCCGGGCGAACCTCGGGCGGGTAGCGCTCGTGCCGGCTGATGCACAGCGCCAGGTCATCCACTCGCCAATCGTCCGTCATAATCAACCTCATGGTTGTTACGCAGCGTTGGACGAAGGCTATCACATAAGCGTCGCGGTGCGAAGCGCCCGATCGCGCGCGATGATGGGCGCGATGGCGAGCCCCGCGATCCCTTCGCTCGGCGTGAGGCCGAAGACATGGCGAAACACGCGCGACAAATGCGCGGTGTCGGCAAAACCGGCATCCATCGCGGCGGTGCGGACGAGTGCGCCGCCCACCATCTGCTGCGCCGCAAATTGCAGCGCCGACCACAGCTTGAACTCGCGAAAGCCCTGTCCTGTCGACCTGCGGAACGTGCGCAGCGCCTGCGTCCGTTCCATGCCGAGCCGTTGCGCCAGATCGTCCTGCGACATCCGCCACATCGGGTCGCCGTGGATCGCGCGAACCACCGCCGCCATGTCGGGGGGCAATGCCGGCTCGCGCGGCGGTGCGAGGCGATCGCGCAACTCGGCAATCGCCGCCGCATCGCAGTCAACCGCAGCACGCGCAACGCGGGCCAACGCGCCGTCGAGCGCCACGGCGAGCGGCGCATCGAACGGAAAGGCCAGCCCGTTGAGGTAAAGGACGTCGGCGCCGCGCTCGGCGAGCGCGACGCCGTGGACGATGCCCGGCCGGACGAGCAGCAAATCGCCCTCGACCCAAAGGCCGCCGCGTTCGAGCCGCAGCGGCCCCGACCGGCCGGCGAGCACCGCCGTCACCAGATTGGCATGCGGCGCGAGCGCGCGCGTCCCCACCGGAAAACAGCTGGTGAGGAAAGGCGCCACCGGGTCAGGCATGGGGGCGATTATTCACCCGCCGGGGTCGGCGCGCAAGCATGGCGGCGACGCCATCTAGCGCGCGATTCCCGCCCGCGCGAAGGCCGACTCCATCCGCGCGATGTCGGGGTAGACATGCTTGCTCGCGACCTCGCCCTCGGCATTGACCGTGATCACGTCGAGCATGCCGACGTGGGCGACAAAGGCAGTGCCGCCCGGCATCGCGAGCGTCAGGACCATCGTCCAGTCGAAGGTCCAGTAATCGCGGCCGAAGATCCTTTTGCCCATCAGCATCGAAAAATCATAGGTCGCGAACAGATGCCGGCAATGCGCGCGCAGCGCCTCGCGTCCCTCGACCGCGGGCGATCCGTCGTGGAGCCGGAAAATGGTGTCGGCGGAGTGCAGCGACGCGATCAGGTCGGCATCCTTTGTCTCCCAGCCGACATGATATCGGTCGAACAGCGCCTCGGTCGGTATCGTGCGTTCAAGCTCGGCAATCGCGTTCATCGGCTTTCTCCTGTGTCCGGCGCGATCCATTCTAATGCGGGGGCGGCCGGACGCGTTGAACAAACGTGCATTGCGCGGCGGCGCAATATCGGCTGTGGAGGCGCTTCAGATTCGGAGCTGTCCCTATGACCCCCACCGCAAAGATACTTCTCCTCGGCTCGGGCGAGCTCGGCCGCGAATTCGTGATTTCGGCAAAGCGCCTCGGTTGCCATGTCGTCGCGTGCGACAGCTATGCCGACGCTCCCGCGATGCAGGTCGCCGACGAATATGAGGTTTTTTCGATGCTCGACGGCGATGCGCTCCGCGCCGCGATCGAAAAGCACAAGCCCGATCATATCGTCCCCGAGGTCGAGGCGATCCGCACCGAGATTCTCGCCGAAGTCGAGGCCGAAGGCTTCCACGTCGTTCCCTCGGCGCGTGCGGCGCAGCTGACGATGAACCGCGACGCGATCCGCGATCTCGCGGCAAGCGAGCTTGAGCTCACCACATCGACCTTCGAATATGCCGAGACGCGTGAGGAATTGCAGGCTGCGGCCGAGCGCATCGGCTTCCCGCTCGTCGTCAAACCCGTGATGTCCTCGTCGGGCAAGGGCCAGAGCACGGTGAAGGACGCCGTCGGGGTCGATGCGGCGTGGGACTATGCTGCCGCCGGGATGCGCGGCGACCGGCTGCGCGTGATTGCCGAGGCGTTCATCGATTTCGATTACGAAATCACGCTGCTCACCGTGCGGCACAAGGACGGCGTCGCCTTCTGCCCGCCGATCGGCCACCGGCAGGAACGCGGCGATTATCGCGAAAGCTGGCAGCCCGCGGCGATGTCGGACGCGGCGCTGGCGAGCGCGCAGGATATGGCGACCAAGGTGGTCGATGCGCTCGGCGGCCACGGCATCTTCGGGGTCGAATTTTTCGTGAAGGGCAACACGGTGATCTTCTCCGAGCTCAGCCCGCGCCCGCACGACACGGGCATGGTGACGCTGATCTCGCAATCGCTCTCCGAATTCGACCTCCACGCGCGCGCGATTCTCGGCCTGCCGATCCCCGCGATCGCGGTTCCCGACGCGAGCGCCAGCGCCGTGCTCCTCGCCGACCGCGACGCGTCCGATTTCGCGATCACGGGGATCGGCGACGCATTGACGCCACCGAATGCTGCAACCTCGGTCGATGTCCGCATCTTCGGCAAGCCGGTGACGCGACCCTGGCGCCGGATGGGCGTGGCACTTGCCAAAGTGGCGGGCGGTACGGCCGACGACGCCCGCGCCGCTGCCGCTGCCGCCGCGGAGAAACTGGCGATCGACTACCGCTAGCAAACGTCGGCTCGCCGCGTCCGCTGCACGGCCGGGCAATATCGCATTTGGTGTGCCGCGGCGCGATGCGGCACGGGCGGTCATTCTTGTTCGACAGGAGTGTTTCATGCCCAAATTCTTCGGCCCTATCGCCGCGCTGTGCCTTGCGAGCGCGATCCCGATCGCCGGTCCCGCCGCGCATGCGCAAGAGGCCGCGCCCGCCGCGTCGCTCGTTGCCGGCGCCAAAGTCTATGACCAGGATGGCGAAGAAGTCGGCCAGATCGCCAAAGTGTCGGGAGACAGGGTTGCGGTTTCGATCGACGGCAATGGATTGGTCGTCCCGAAGAAGGCCTTTGTGAAGGGCGCCAAGGGCCCGGCGCTGAAGGCACCCAAGGCGAAGATCGTTGCGGTGCTGAAGCAGGCCGAGGCCGATGCGGCGGCGGTCGAGGGCGTCTTGAAGCCGGGCGCGGAAGTGCGCAGCGCCGATGGAGCAGCGGTGCTCGGCAAGGTCGCGGCGGTGGCGCCGCAGGGCGCGGTGCTGGCGACCAGCGAAGGCAATATCACCATGCCGCGCGCCGCCTTTTTCATATCGAAGAAGGGATTGGCGGTGAAGGTCAATGAAAAACAGTTTCTGGCGGGGGTCAAGGCGGCGCGCGCACAGAAGGAAGGTGGTTGATCAGCTTCCGTTCGGAAGGAGAATGCGATGGCACTAGAGGAGGAGCTTTACGACATCGAGCAGGGATTCTGGCTCGACGGGAAAGAGCATTTTCTGACCCATGTCGATGTCCGGTGCCTGCTCGCCTTTCCGCAAGCGGGAGAGATGCACGGCGTGCATTCGCGCGAGGAGGTGGCGGCAACCGCCACCAACGCCAACCGCTGGCGTGACCTGAGGATGGGAAATCGCCAGTTTCTGAACGGCGGCGACGATTTTGCGATCATCAGCTACCGCGCGGATGTGACGCGTGCCGATGGTGAGCCCTATGCCGCGCTTGTCAGTTCAGCCTATGTGCGGCGTCCCGAGGCCTGGAAACTGGTATTGCATCAGCATTCGCCGATCTGATCGGGGGCTCGCCAAAGCCCGGTCCCCGGCCCCGCTACAGAAGCTCGAACACATCATAGCGGACGGCTCCGCCGACGCTTGCGCCCAGCCCGACCGCGACGATGTCGTTGAGCCAGGAATAGCGCTCGTCGCCGGTTTCGAACATCGGGGTCGTGCGGAAATAGATCTCCTTGCGCTCGGCCGCGGTTTGCGGACCGCCGCCTCGGGCATGCCGATGCGCCACCGACAGCGGCCGCAGCACGCCGCGATAGGATATATAGATCAGCGCCCCGTCGTGCGTTTCGAAGGTGATCCGCGCGTCGAGGCGTAGCGTATCCCTGTCGTCGATCGTCGCCCAGTCGCCGCCGCTCGGCATGACGCGGCCGCGCAGCCGTTCGCCTTCGACTTCGCCGCCGGTGAGCGCGGCGATCATACGGCGGCCGAAATGCGCGGTCCCGATCTGCTGCTGGGGTTCGGTGAAGGTGGCGCGATAGGAGCAGAGGTAGCGGAACTCGGGCTGGTCCATCATCAATCCTTTCGTTGAACGGGGGAGGGGGCGGCGGGGAAGTCCTCCCCGCCGCGCCGCGGATCAGATCTTGAATGCCATGGTGACGCCATAGGTGCGCGGCGGCGCATAGGGTGTCAGTATCTGGCGGTATGGGCCGAAATAGGTGACGTAGGTCGGAACCAGCTCGTCGGTGAGGTTCTTGCCCCACAGCGAAAGCTCCCACCGTTCGTCGGGACCCGCGATCGACAGGCGCGCGTCGAGATTCTCGTGGCTCGGCCACAATTGTTGCGGGATGTTCGACGCTTCGAAAAAGGCGTCGTCGACCCAGCTGTAATCGACCCGGAGCTTGGCCGACAAATCGCCGATCGGTGTTTCATATTGCCCGCCGACGTTGAACTTGTTCTTCGGCGATCGGGGCAGGCGATTACCGGTATAGGCCTGGCCGGGGATTGAATATTCGGTGAACTTCGCGTCGAGCCAGGCATAGCTGCCGTCAAGCTGGAAGCCTTCGAACGGGCGTGCGAGGACTTCGACCTCGGCGCCCTTGATTTTCGCCTTCGCCGCGTTGCTGACGACGACGCAGCAGAGCGGGACGAGCTGCGACACCTGAAGATCCGAATAATCGGTCTGGAACAATGCGACATTGAACCGCAGTCGCCGGTCGAACCATTCGGTCTTGGCACCGACCTCGTACCCCCAGGCGAATTCGGGGTCATAGGGGGTCGATGCGCCCGCTGCGGTGCCCGAAAGGCCTTGAAACCCTCCGCTCTTGTAGCCGCGCGCCGCCGACGCATAGAGCAACACATCGTCCGTCGCCTTCCAGTTCAAGGCGAACCGCGGAGTGAAAGCTTTCCATTTCTGGCTCGCGGTCACGTCATAGCCGGCCGGCGTGCCGAGCGGCGGCGGCACGCCGGGGCCGTTGTCGCCCTTGTAGCCCGCGAACCGGCCGCTCTTTTTCTCCCATGTCATTCGCGCGCCCAACGTGGCGGTCAGCGACGGGACTATTTCGTAATCGAGCTGCCCGAAGATCGCGAAGCTGCGCGCGTTGACCGACTGCGGAAATATGCCGATGCCGCTGATCGCGGGCGTCGCGAAATCCTGGATCTGTCCCTGAATGCGATCGGTGTCCTCTTTCAGATAATAAAGCCCCGTCTGGCCGTTCAGCCGGCCGTCGAACGCATCGAACGCCAGCCGCAATTCCTGGCTGAACTGCGTGTTGTCCTCGTCGCCGAAATCGGTCGATTCGATCTGGTTCGGCGGGTTGACCGGATTGCTGAAAAAGGGCGTTTCGAACTGGAAATCGACCTTGCGGAGCGCGGTCAGCGAGGTGAGCGTGCCGAAGGGCAGGTCGAGGTTGATCTCGGCCGAATAGGACTGGATCGTCCGCTTGATCATGCCGTCGATATAGGCGTTCACCACGCGCGGATCGGGGTTGATGCCCACGCAGTGGACGCCGCCGTTGAAACTGGCGTCGCAATTATTGTGGCGCGGATTGCCCTTCTGGTCCTGCCGCGAGATGTCGGCGCGAAGTATGATGTCGAGTGTGTCGGTCGGCACCAGCCGCAAGGCGAGGCGTCCTGTCGTCAGGTTCAGGTCGTTGACGTCATTGCCCGTCGTCTCGTTAAATTCGAAACCGTCGCGTTGCTTGTGCGAGAGGCCTGCCGACAGATAGATTTTATCGGTCAGCGCCATATTGCCGCGCGCGACGACGCCGACGCGGTCGTAATTGCCGTAAGTGCCCTCGAAATAGAAGCTGGTGTCGGCCGACGGCTTGCGGCTGACGAACTGGATCAGGCCGCCGATGGCGTTCTTGCCGAACAGCGTTCCCTGCGGACCGCGGAGCACTTCGACGCGTTCGAGGTCGAGGGCGTCGAGATCGGGGGTGCTGCCGCGACCCGCATAGACGCCGTCGACGAAGACGACGACCGAGGGATCGCCGCCGGCATTCTGGCTGATGCCCGGCGCACTGCCGATACCGCGCATCGCGAAATTGGTGTTGATGGGGTCGACCGCGCTTGCGGCCAATCCCGGCGTGCGGAGCGCGATGTCGGCGACGGTCTCTATATTGTTCGCGCGAAGCTGTTCCGAACCGAAAGCGGTGACCGATACCGGAACGTCCTGCAGCTTCTGCTCCTGCCGCTGGGCGGTGACGATGATATCGCCGTCGGCGCTCTCCTCGTTATCCTGTGCCGCGGCGATGGCGGGCATCGTCAGCAGGGCAATCCCTGCCAACAGCCGTGACGACGGGTTCAGTATTTTTCTGACCATGAATCGCTCTCCCATTATTTTAAGTTCGTTTTTCGTTGTCGCGTTCGTGAGTTCCTGCTTGACTGACACTGTCAAATACTTAGTTAGCTAAGTATCTACTTCATATCGCAGCACGCCCCGCGGTGCAAGGGGGCGGCTGCGGGTGGAGCGAAAGCCGGGAGAGGATATGGCGACCGAGCGAGCGAGCGGCGATGCGACCAGACAGGCGAGTGCTGGGGAACGGGAACCGCCGCCCTGGCCGCGTCCGGCCTATAGCTGGTACGTCGTGGCGATCCTTCTGTTCGCCTATACGCTGTCGTTCGTCGACCGCATGATCCTCAGCCTGCTGGTCGCGCCGATCCGCGCCGCGCTCGATATCTCGGATACGCAGGTCAGTCTGCTCATCGGACTGGCCTTCGCCCTTTTCTATACGCTGCTCGGCTTGCCGCTCGCATGGATCGCCGACCGCTATAACCGCCGGAACCTCATCGTCGCGGGAATCGCGGTGTGGAGCGTGATGACGGCCGGTTGCGGCTTTGCGGGAAGCTATGCGTCGCTCTTCGCTGCGCGCATGGGCGTCGGCGTGGGCGAAGCGACGCTATCACCCGCCGCCTATTCGATGCTCAGCGACTATTTTCCGCGCGACCGGCTGGCGCGGGCGATGGCGGTCTATTCGATCGGCGTCCCGCTGGGTTCGGGCGTCGCGATGATCCTAGGCTCCTTCGTCGTTCAGGCGGTGCTGGCCGCGCCGACGGTCGATGTCCCCTTCTATGGTCCGATGGATGCGTGGCGGTTGATTTTCGTCTGGGTGGCGGCGCCGGGAATATTGGTCGCGCTGCTCATGCTGACCGTGCGTGAGCCTTTTCGCCGCGGGCGGGCGGCCGCCGCGGTGATGCCGGATGCGCCGGCCGACGCACCCGGTCTTGTCGCGCACATCGGCGGACAGCGGGCGGCGCTCGGTGCGCTGTTCGGCGGCATGTCGCTGATCGGTCTTGTCATGTATGGCGCGATCGCGTGGATACCGACCTTCTTCGCGCGCAGCTACGGCATGGAGGTTGCGCAAGCGGGCCTGTGGTTCGGCGTGATCATGGCGGTGGGCGGCGCCGTCGGGTTGATTGCGGGGGGCGCGCTCGCCGACCGTTTGTTCGTCAAAGGGGTGGGTGATGCGCATTTGCGGGTGATGCGGCTGTCGATCCTGCTCGGCGGTCCGCCGCTGGCAGCGATGGCCTTGATGCCCGATCCGGCGCTGGCGTTCGCGATGCTGGGATTGGCCTTCCCATGTCTGACGATGCACGGCGTGGGCGGCGTCGCCTTGCAACTGATCACGCCGAACGAATATCGCGCGCGGATGACCGCGCTCTATTTCTTCGTCGTCAATCTGGTCGGCCTCGGCTTCGGTCCGATGCTGATGGCACTGCTGACCGACAATCTTTTCCAAGACGAATCCGCGCTGCGCTACTCGATCGCCGTCGTCGCGGCGGTCGCTTTCCCGCTCGCCGCAATCATCCTGACATGGGGGTTCAAGGGCTATGCGCGCGAACTGGCCCGGAGTTGACGGGACGCCACGGCCGACGCCCATTTTCGCAAAATCATATGCAAACACTATGTAGGGGGTGATTTCACTCTCTCGAATTCAAACGCGCGCCTGAACTAATTGATGCTCCGCAGACGACCCGCGCCACCTTTGTGGCGGGCGCCTTGCTGGAGCAAATCATGCAGGATATTCTCTGGATCGGCATCATCCTCGCGCTTCTGGCGGCAAGCCTCGGCTATGCGCGCCTTTGCGACGACGCGTGAGGTAACGCCATGACTCTCGACCTATGGCTCGCCGGCGCCACCGCGATCGGCCTTCTCGTCTATCTCGTCGCCGTGCTCGCACGGCCCGAACGCTTTTAGGGGAGGCGGCGCCATGACCTTTCAGGGATGGCTTCTCATCATCGTCTTCGTCGGGCTTTTGCTTGCGATCACCAAGCCGATGGGCCGCTGGCTCTTCGCGCTCTATGACGGGCAGCGCACGCCGCTGCACCGCCTGCTGGGGACCGTCGAGGCGGGTTTCTATCGCCTGGCGAGCATCGACCCGAACGAGGAGCAGAGCTGGCGCCGTTACGCGGTCCATATGCTGATTTTCAACGCCGTGCTGCTGCTCTTCACCTATGCGGTGCTGCGCCTGCAGGGCGTGCTGCCGCTCAACCCTCTCGGTTATGAAGGGGTCGGCACGGATGGCGCGTTCAACACCGCGATCAGCTTTGCGACCAACACCAATTGGCAATGGTATTCGGGCGAGGCGACGCTGTCGAACCTCAGTCAGATGGTCGGGCTCACGATCCAGAATTTCCTGTCGGCAGCGACGGGCATTGCGCTCGCCTTTGCCTTTTTCCGCGGCTTCGCGCGGCGCAGCGCCGCGACGCTCGGCAATTTCTGGGCCGACGTCACACGCGTCACGCTCTACCTGCTGCTGCCCATCTGCATCGTCTATGCGATTTTCCTGATTGCGAACGGCGTGCCGCAAACGCTCGCGGGTTCGGTCGAGGTGTCGACGCTCGAGGGCGTCAAGCAGACGCTCACGCTCGGCCCCGTGGCGTCGCAGGAAGCGATCAAGATGCTCGGCACCAACGGCGGCGGCTTCTTCAACGCCAACTCGGCGCATCCGTTCGAAAATCCGAACGCGGTCACGAACCTCGTCCAGATGCTCTCAATCTTCGCGATCGGTTTCGGCCTGACCTGGACCTTCGGCAAAGCGGTCGGCAACCAGCGTCAGGGCTGGGCGATCCTCGCCGCGATGCTCGTCATCTTCCTTGCGGGCGTCAGCGTCGTCTATTGGCAGGAAGCGACCGGTAACCCGATCCTCCACCAGCTCGGCGTCGCCGGCGGCAATATGGAGGGCAAGGAAGTCCGCTTCGGCATCTCCGCCTCGTCACTGTTTGCAGCGGTCACGACGGCTGCTTCGTGCGGCGCGGTCAACGCGATGCACGACAGCTTCACCGCATTGGGCGGCATGATCCCGCTGTTCAACATGCAGCTTGGCGAGGTCGTCATCGGCGGCGTCGGCGCGGGCATTTACGGCTTCCTCCTCTTCGCGATCCTCGCGGTGTTCGTCGCGGGGCTGATGGTCGGGCGCACCCCCGAATATGTCGGCAAGAAGATCGAGGCGCGCGAGGTCAAGCTCGCGGTGCTTGCGATCGCGGTGCTGCCGCTGATCATTCTCGGCGGCACGGCGATCGCGTCGGTCACCGAGGCGGGGCTTGCCGGACCGCTCAACAAGGGGCCGCACGGCTTTTCGGAAATCCTCTATGGTTTTACGAGCGCGGTCGCGAACAACGGGTCGGCCTTTGCCGGCCTGACCGCGGGCACGTCCTTCTACAACGGAATGCTCGGTGCCGCGATGTGGCTCGGCCGTTTCTTCATCATCATTCCCATGCTGGCCATCGCGGGCAGTCTGGCTGCGAAGAAATATACCCCGGCAACGGCGGGCAGCTTCCCGACCACTGGCCCGCTGTGGACAGGCTTGCTTGTCGGCATCGTGCTGATCGTCGGCGGCCTGACTTTCCTTCCCGGCCTCGCGCTCGGTCCGATCGCCGATCATCTCGCGATGATCCGCGGCCAGCTTTTCTAAGGATTAACGCATATGGCTCGGTCTGAAACCAGGTCGCTGTTCACGGCGGATCTGATCGTCGCGGCGATCGGCGATGCCTTTCGCAAACTCCATCCCAGGCAATTGATCCGCAACCCGGTGATGTTCACGACCGCGGTCGTCGCCGCGCTGCTGACCATTTTGCTGATGGTCGGGCAGGACGGTCTTGCGACCGGCTTCAAGCTCCAGCTCGTTATCTGGCTGTGGCTGACGGTGCTGTTCGGTACCTTTGCCGAGGCGCTCGCCGAAGGACGCGGCAAGGCGCAGGCGGCATCGCTGCGCGCGACCAAGGCCGAACTGACCGCCAAGCGCCTGAAGAGCGAAAGCAAGGCCCATGAAAATGTGCCCGCGAGTGCGCTGAAGGTAGGCGACATCGTGCTCGTCGAAACCGGCGACCTCATTCCTTCCGACGGCGAGGTCGTCGCGGGCGTCGCATCGGTCAACGAAGCGGCGATCACCGGCGAAAGCGCCCCGGTGATCCGCGAGGCGGGCGGCGACCGCAGCGCGGTCACTGCGGGCACACGCGTTATCTCGGACGAAATCCAGGTGCAGGTTACGGTCAATCCGGGACAAGGCTTTCTCGACCGGATGATCGCGCTCGTCGAAGGCGCCGAGCGGCAAAAGACGCCGAATGAGATCGCGCTGACCTTGCTGCTCGTCGGTCTTACGATCATCTTCCTGATCGCGGTCGGGACGATCCCGGGTTTTGCGAGCTATGCGGGCGGCAGCATCCCCGTCGCGATTCTTGCGGCGCTTCTGATCACGCTCATTCCGACGACGATCGCGGCCCTGCTCTCGGCGATCGGCATCGCGGGCATGGACCGGCTCGTGCGCTTCAACGTGCTCGCGAAATCGGGCCGCGCGGTCGAGGCGGCGGGCGATGTCGACGTGCTGCTGCTCGACAAGACCGGCACGATCACCGTCGGCGACCGGCAGGCGACCGAACTCCGCGCTGTCGGCGGTCGCTCGGCGGCCGAGCTCGCCGAGGCGGCGCTGCTCGCGAGTCTCGCTGATGAAACCCCCGAGGGACGCTCGATCGTCGTGCTGGCGCGCGAGAAATTTGGCCGGACGGCGGACCTGCCGGCGGGCGCCGAGATCATCGCCTTCACCGCGCAGACCCGCATTTCGGGCATCCGGATCGGCGACTGTATGATCCAGAAGGGCGCGGTAGACTCGATCCTGCGCGCCAACCCGGGCGCGGGCACGACCGCCGCGGCGACCGAGCTTCGCCGCATCACCGACGAGATCGCCCGCGCCGGCGGCACGCCGCTGGCGGTGGCGAAGGACGGCGAGCTGCTCGGCGCGATCTTTTTGAAGGACATCGTAAAGGCGGGCGTCCGCGAACGCTTCGGCGAGCTGCGTGCAATGGGTATCCGCACGGTGATGATCACCGGCGACAATCCGCTCACCGCTTCGGCGATCGCCGCCGAGGCGGGGGTCGACGATTTCCTTGCGCAGGCGACGCCCGAGGACAAGCTCGCACTGATCCGCAAGGAGCAGGCGGGCGGGCGGCTTGTCGCGATGTGCGGCGACGGCACCAACGACGCGCCCGCGCTCGCGCAGGCCGACGTCGGCGTGGCGATGAACACCGGCACGCAGGCGGCGCGCGAGGCGGGCAATATGGTCGACCTCGACAGCGATCCGACCAAGCTGATCGAGGTGGTCGGGCTCGGCAAGCAGCTGTTGATGACGCGCGGTGCGCTCACGACCTTTTCGGTCGCCAACGACGTCGCCAAATATTTCGCGATCATCCCGGCGATGTTCGTCGCGCTCTATCCGGGGCTCGGCGTGCTCAACGTCATGGGTCTCGCGACGCCCGAGAGCGCGATTCTTTCGGCGATTATCTTCAACGCGCTGATCATCCCATTGCTCGTGCCGCTGGCGCTTAAGGGCGTGACCTATCGTCCGATGGGTGCGGGACCGCTGCTCGCCCGCAACCTTGCCATCTACGGGCTCGGCGGCCTCGTCGCGCCCTTCGTCGGCATCAAGCTCATCGACCTCGCCGTCGGCGGCCTGGGTCTGGTCTGAGGAAACCGAAATGAACAAGGATTTTATCAGCGCGCTGCGTCCGGCGCTTGTGATGACGCTGCTCTTCGCGGCGCTGCTCGGCATCGCCTATCCGCTCGCACTCACCGGAATAGGGCAGGCGCTCTTCCCGAGCCAAGCCAACGGCAGCCTGGTGCGTGAGAATGGCCAGGTCGTCGGCTCCGAACTCGTCGGCCAGGCTTTCGCCTCCGAACGCTATTTCAACACCCGCCCGTCGGCGGCGGGCGATGGCTATGACGGGCTTGCCTCGTCGGGTTCGAACCTCGGACCGACCTCAGAGCTGCTCGCCGGTCGCGTGGCAGGCGATGTCGCAAGGCTTTCCGGAACCTCGCCGGGCCAACCCGTTCCTGCCGACCTGGTGACGACCTCCGCTTCGGGGCTCGATCCCCATATCAGCCCCGAAGCGGCCTTTTTCCAGGTCGATCGGGTGGCCGACGTCCGCGGCCTCGATCGGGCGGCCGTTCGAAGGCTTGTCGACCAGAGCGTGGAACAACCGCTGCTCGGCTTTCTCGGCGAACCGCGCATCAATGTGTTCAAGCTCAATCGACGACTCGATGCCTTTGAGGCTAAATCCTCCGCGTGATCGAAACCGACCGACCATCACCCGAGGCTTTTCTGCGTCAGGCGGCGCAGGAAGGCCGCGGCCGTCTCAAGGTCTTCCTTGGCGCCGCACCCGGCGTCGGCAAGACGTGGGAGATGCTGACCGGCGGCAGGCAGAAGCGCGAGGCCGGGGTCGACGTCGTGATCGGTGTGGTCGAAACGCACGGTCGCCGGGAAACCGGAGCGCTTGCCGAAGGGCAGGAAATCATTCCGCGTCGCGAGGTCGATCACCAAGGGCACAGCCTTGGCGAGATGGATATCGACGCGATCCTCGAACGGCGGCCGCAACTGGTCCTGGTCGACGAGCTTGCGCACACGAATGCTCCGGGCAGCCGGCACCCGAAACGCTATCAGGATGTCGAGGAATTGCTCGACGCCGGGATCGACGTCTATTCGACGCTCAACATCCAGCATGTCGAGAGTCTCAACGACGTCGTCGCTTCCTTCACGCGCGTCCGCGTGCGCGAGACGGTGCCCGACTCGATCCTCGAAAATGCCGAGATCGAGGTCGTCGACATCCCGCCCGACGAGTTGATCGAGCGGTTGCGCGAGGGGAAAGTCTATATTCCGCAGGAAGCCACGCGCGCTCTCACGCACTTCTTTTCCAAATCGAACCTGACGGCGCTGCGCGAACTGGCACTGCGCCGCGCGGCGCAGGCGGTCGATGCGCAGATGCTCGACCACGTGCGCAGCCATGCGCTGGCGGGCAGCTTCGCGGTCGGCGAACGGATCGTCGTCGCCGTGAGCGAACTCCCCGTCGCCGCCGAACTCGTCCGCGCGGGAAAAAGGCTCGCCGATGCGCTGAAAGCGCCATGGAGCGCGGTCCATATCGAGACGCGGCGCAGCCACGGCATCTCGGACGAGGATCGCCGGCAGCTCGCCGACACGCTTGCACTAGCCTCGCGGCTCGGTGCCTCCACCGCGACCGTTCCCGCGGCCAGCGTGGTCGAAGGCCTGCATGCCTTCGCGCGCGACGCACGCGCGACCCAGATCGTCATCGGCAAATCGGCGCGTCCCTGGTGGTTCGAGATGCGCCACGGCTCGGTCGTCGACCAGTTGGTGCGGACGATCGACGATGTGGCGGTGCACGTCCTGCCGGGCGAGCCCGACGCGCGCACGGCGCGGCGTAGCGGAACCGGCGCACCGGGACGGTGGGGCGAGCCCGCGGATTATCTGTGGTCGTTGGCGATGGTCGCGGCGATGACCGCGCTCGGCCGCCTGCTCCGCGCCGCGCTCGATCTCGGCAATATCGCGCTGCTCTATCTGATCCCGGTGATGTTCGCCGCGGCGAGCTTCGGTCTGCGCGCCGGGCTGTTCGCGGGGCTCGCATCGAGCCTTGCCTATAATTTCTTCTTCCTGCCGCCAACCGGCACGCTCACCGTCAACAATCCCGAAAATGTCGTCAGTATATTGGTGTTGCTCGGCGTTGCCGTGGTCACCAGCCAGTTCGCCGCACGCGTGCGCGCGCAAGCCAATCTGGCGCAGTCGAGCGCGCGCCAGAATGCCGCGCTCGCAAGCTTCTCGCGCCAGCTCACCGTTGCGCCCGATCAGGATGCGTTGATGCACGCTATCTGCGCCGAGGTCGGCCGGCTGCTCGATGTCCGCACTGCGTTGCTGCTCCCGTCCGCCGATGGGCCCATGCTACGCGCCGCAGTGCCGCCGGAGGACCGGCTCGAGCAAATTGAGCGCGCCGCGGCGCAATGGGCGATGGACAATGACCAGCCGGCCGGGCGCGGGTCGTCGACGCTGACCGCATCGGACTGGCTGTTCCACCCGCTCCGCACGACGCGCGGCGTGCTCGGCGTGCTCGGTCTGACGCGCGACGATGCCCGCGAGCCCGTCCGTTCGGATCAGGTGCCGCTGCTGATGAGCCTGCTCGACCAGGCGTCTATCGCGCTCGACCGGATGGAACTCGAGGAAGCGTCGCTGCACGCACGGCAGATCGACGAGCGCGACCGGCTGCGATCGGCGCTGCTCTCGTCGGTCAGTCACGACCTTCGGACCCCGCTCACGACGATCCTGTCGGCGGCGCAGGAGATGCAGCGCCAGCCCTCGCCGGGCCTCGCCGAAACGATCGAGGCCGAAGCGCGGCGGCTCAACCGTTTCGTCTCGAACCTCCTCGACATGGTGCGCGTCGAGGCGGGCGCGCTGCCGATGAAGGCAGAGGCGACCGACCTGTTCGATGCCGCCGCGAGCGCCGCGCACGACACGCGCGCCTCGCTCACCGGGCACGAGGTAAAGGTCGACATTCCATCCAATGTCCCGCTCGTCCGCGTCGATCCGGTGCTTCTGCACCATTGCCTCATCAACCTGCTCGATAACGCCGGGCGCTATGCCGACCCCGGCACGCCGATCGTCATCCGGGCGCAGCGCACGTCCGATGCCATCCTTCTTTCAGTCATCGACGAAGGCCCGGGCATCGCACCGGGGAACGAAAAGCGGGTGTTCGAGACCTTCACCCGGCTCGAGGGCAGCGATCGGGCCAAGCATGGCACCGGCCTCGGGCTCGCGATCGTCAAGGGCTTCGCCGAAGCAATGGGGCTCGCCGTCGAGGCGGGCAACAACGAGGAGCCGCACGGCGCGCGCTTCACGATCCAGATACCGGAGGTGCTGATCATCGCGCCGATGAGTGACAAGGAAATCCCATGAAAGTGCGTCACAAGGTCTTGGTGATCGACGACGAACTCCACATCCGGCGCCTCATCCAAGCGGCGTTGGCGAGGAACGACTATGCGATCGTCGAGGCCGAGACCGCGCGCGGGGCACTGGAGCAGCTTCGAGCCGAGCGTCCCGACATCACCTTGCTCGATCTCGGGCTTCCCGATCGCGACGGGCTCGAACTAGTACCGCTGTTCAAACAGCAATCCGACACAACGCTGATCGTCGTTTCGGCGCGCGACGCGACCGATCAAAAGGTCGCCGCGCTCGACCTCGGCGCCGACGATTATCTCACCAAACCCTTCGATACCGACGAGCTGCTGGCCCGGGTCCGCGTCGCGCTGCGCAATCGGCTGACCCGCGACGGGGGAACGCTGGCGCTCGCGGTCGAGGATGTGACGATCGACCTCGTGGCGCGCACCGTGACGAAGGCTGGGCAGGAGATCCATCTGACCCCCAAGGAATATGGCGTGCTCGCGCAGCTCGCGAAATTTCCGGGGCGGGTGATCACGCACAAGCAGATCATGGCGGAGGTCTGGCCGCACGAGCATGAACATCATGTCGAATATCTGAGGGTGCTCGTGCGAACGCTGCGCCAGAAGCTCGAAACCGATCCGCAGCAGCCGCGGATCATCAGCAACGAGCTTGGTATCGGCTATCGGCTGCGGCTCGGCAACGACGCGTTGGCGGAGGATGGCAAACCGTCGCGCTGGAACATATGAAAACACTGTGGGGGACGCGGCCGGTCGCGTTCCTTCTGACACCGCCTGCTGGAATTCGGCCTGCGATTTCGACCATCGCCAATCCTACGCGATCTCAACGCCCATCCCCTTTTCCCGATCTCGATTTCCTATGCGGCCGTGCGTAATTGAGCGGCCTCCCGATGGAGGATCGAATGACGAAATGGCATGAAAGTGCCGCAGCCAATTTCGGCCTGCGCGCCACAGGTCTGTCGCTTCTCGCCGTGGCCTGGCTGGTGGCGGTCAGGCTCCACCAAATGTTCCATACGATTTCGCCGCGCGACGCGACCCCGCTGGTCATGTTGCTCTCGGCGATCCTCTTTCTCTGCGCGAGTGCGGGCAGCGCACTATCGTTCGTCGGCCCCGGTCTTTGGGAACCGGTCGAGATTTCGGAGCGGTGGCGACGTTTGCCGCTGCCCGGATCCGAAGCCGCCGAAGCTTTCGACGGTATCCCTTCTGGCACTGCATCGCGCCCGGAGGACGGTGCATCGAGCCTTACGGTCGCATTTTAGCCGCCGGTCGGTCCGACCCCGCTTGTTGGGTCAATCCTCGTCGCCCAGCTCGCTCGGCGTCGGTGCAACATAATCGGCGCGCCTGTATTCGCGGCCGCGCTTCACGGTCATCTCGATCCGTTCGATATTGTCGATGTCGGCCAGCGGGTCGGCGGCCAGCACAACGAAGTTCGCGAGCTTGCCCGGCTCGATCGACCCCATATCCTTATCCTGCCCGGCCGCGCGCGCGCCGACCAGCGTCGCCGAATGGATGACGGCGAGCGGCGGCATGCCGACATCGTGCGCCAGATAGCGCAGCTCGGCATGGACTTCGGGCCAGGGGTTGCTCGCGGGGTCGACGAAATCGGTGCCCGTTGCGATCGGAATGCCGGCGCGCCACGCCTGCTGCGTCAGGCGGATCGTGCGCGCGCCGCCGCAACGCAGCGGCTTCGCCTTTGGATCGGCCTTGCGCGCCGCCTCGAACTTCACGAACAAGCTGCCCGTCGCGTCGAGGATCGTGCCCTGCTTCGCCATCGCCCGGTAGAGGCCGGCGACGACGGGGTCGTCGCCCGTCGGCGCGAGGCGCGTCTCGTCGACCGGCGTGCGGTCCTCATAGGCCGCGAGCATCTGCGGCTGCGCTTCATAGCCCAGATAGCAGACATGGCTGACGACGTCGGCGCCCGCGGCGATGACGTCGGCGGGGCGGGCGGGGAAGATCGCGCTGTGCGCCCAGATCATCATCTTCTGGCGGTGCGCCTCGGCGGTGATCGCGGTGACGCGCTCTGCCGGAAGGTCGGCATAGATTTTGATCGCGGTCGCCGACGTGCCGCGGGCCAGCGTCACTGCGGTGCGCAGATCGGTGTCCGCATCGATCGCCTGCATCCAGGGCGCGGTTCCCGGCGCGAAGCCTCGGCTGACCGACAGGACGCGTGGGTCTTCGAAAAAGGGCGGACCCGCCATCAGCGCGGCATAATAGATGTCGGGCGCGGCGATCTCCCCCACGAGCGAAGCGCGCGCCAGATCGCCCACCGCGCGCAGATCGTCGGCCATGTCGCGCACCGCGGTGACGCCGCCGTAAAGCTGGCGGCGCAGGATCGCCTCGGCGCGTTTCCGGTTCGGCGGCGTCGCGAGATGGACGTGGCTGTCGATCAGTCCCGGGATGACGAAGCGACCCGATAGGTCGACCCGCCGGGCCGTTCCGGCCCGCGACGCCAGCGCATCATGCGCGCCGATCGCCACGATACGCTCGCCCTCGACCAATATGTCCTGACCGGCGCGCGCCGCGCCGCCGGTGCCGTCGATGACGGTCGCACCCGTATAAAGCGTCGCTTCGGACGCTGCCGTCGGCGACGGCGCGAGGCCGAGCGCGGCAATAGCGGCGATGACGGCGAGGCGGCGGGAGCGGGGCTTGATCATGCACGGTTCGCTAGCCGGACCGCTCCCTGTCCGCAATCGATCAACGAGTGGTAGTGATTGCGCGGAAGCGGGCGGCGGGTACAAGCAACGCATTCGACAGGAGAATTTTCATGCGTTTCGCCGTTGCTCTGATGCTGATGCCGCTGTTGCCGCTCGCCGTCCTCCCCGCCCCGGCGATGGCCGAGACCTCGCCGGCGGCGACGCAGGACGAAGCGCTGCTCCGCTTTCTCGACGACGCATTCGATACGCGGATCGCGCTCCAGCCCGAAAGTCAGACGCATCTCGGGCTCAAGACCGATTACGACCGGCTCGACGATTATACCGACGCCGCCGCAGTGCGCGAGCAGGCGTTGCTCGAGCAGCAGCTCAAGGAGATGCACGCGCGCTTTCGCCCCGAACAATTGGGCGCGAGCGCGCGCGTCAGCTATCGCCTGTTCGAATATGACGTCGAGCGCCGCCGCGCATCCTTCCCTTTCCGCAAGCTCCGCTTCCCGGTGACGACCAACGGCAGCCCGGCGGGGGATATTCCGGTATTGCTGATCAACAATCACAAGGTCGATAGCGTCGCCGATGCCGAGGCCTATATCGCACGCCTTCGCGACACCGACCGCGTAATGCGCGAGGTCGCCGCAACGATGCGCGAGCAGGCGGCCGCAGGGGCCGTGCCTAACAAGGTCAATTTCGCGCCCGCGCGCGCTGATGCGAAGAAGATCCTCGTCGGCGCGCCGTTCGACGGCGGAGCGGATTCGACGCTGCTCGCCGATTTCCGCAAAAAGGTCGGCGCGCTCGATGCGCCCGATGCGGTCAAGGCGAAGTTGATCGCCGATGCGACCGCGGCGCTGACCGGCCCGTTCAAGCACGGCTATGACGTGCTGATCGCCGCGATCGACGAGATCGAACCCCAGTCGAAGGGCAATTTCGGCGTGTGGAGCCTGCCCGACGGCGCGGCCTATTATGCCGACCGGCTCAAGAATTCGACGACCACCGACCTGACCGCCAACCAGATCCACGAGCTGGGGCTGACACAGGTTGCGGCGATTCGACAGGAAATGGAAGCGATCAAGCGTGAGGTCGGTTTTACGGGCACGCTCGAACAGTTTTTCGACCATATCCGCACCGACCCCAAGCTCAAATACCCGAACACCGCCGCCGGCCGCGAAGCCTATCTGACCGATGCGCGCGCGGTGATCGCCGCGGCGATGGCGGCGGCGCCGCGCTATTTCAGCGTGCTGCCCAAGGCGGCGCTGGAGGTGCGCGCGGTCGAGAAATGGCGTGAGGCAACCGCATCGACCGCTTTTTATAATCCGCCCTCGGCGGACGGGTCGCGGCCGGGCATCTATTATGTCAATCTCGTCGACATGAACCAGACGCAAAAGGTTCAGGTCGCGGCGATCGCCGCGCACGAGGGCGCGCCGGGCCATCATTTCCAGATCGCGCGGCAGCAGGAACTGGCCGGCATCCCGAAGTTCCGCAAGTTCGGCGGCTATGGCGCCTATATCGAGGGCTGGGGGCTCTATTCGGAGCGGCTCGCGAACGAGATGGGGGTCTACAAGAATCCCTACGACCGGTTCGGCATGTTGTCGCTGCAGGTATGGCGCGCGATCCGGCTGGTGCTCGACACCGGCATCCATTCGAAACGGTGGACGCGCGAGCAGGCGATCGCCTATTTCCGCGCGAACAGCTCGGTCGCCGACACCGACATCGCGCGCGAGGTCGACCGCTATTTCAACTGGCCGGGGCAGGCGACGAGCTATATGGTCGGGCAATTGAAGATCGCCGAACTGCGCGAGCGCGCCGAACGCGAACTCGGACCGCGTTTCGATATTCGCGATTTCCACGAAGCGGTGCTGGGCGAAGGCGCGCTTCCGCTCAGCATCCTCGAGGAACAGGTCGGTACCTATATCGCGACGAAGCGATGAACTTCGATACCCAGCCGATTGACAGCGGGGCGGCGCTTCGCTTTATCTAAAATCTAATTATTAAAGCATATATATTTATGGCATGAGTCTGTTTGGCGGGGGGCGCCGGGCATTCGAACAAGCTTGGAGGACAGTCCTGCAATGAGTCTCAACCTTCCGGGTCGCGACCGCCGCCAATCGGCCACGAGCGGCCCCGAGGCGCGCGACGCGCGGCTGACGCTCAGCCTGTCGGGCACCAATCTCGAGCGCGCCGGCGACTATAACCAGCGGATCGTGCTCCAGGCGATCCGCCTGACCGAAGAGACGACGCGCAGCGACCTCGCGCGCGTGACCGGCCTCACGCCGCCGACGATCGTCAACATCACGAAGCGGCTGATCGACCTCGGTCTGGTCAAGCCCGCGGGGCGCCTGCAGGGCAAGCGCGGCCAGCCCGCGATGCGGATCGTCATCGATCCCGACGGCGCCTTCGCGATCGGGCTCAACATAGACCGCGATCATATCACGCTGGTGACACTCGACCTTGCCGGCAAGATTCGCAGCCGCCACACGCGCGAGATCGCGTTCGCGCTTCCTGGAACGGTCGTCGACCATGTGCGCGAAATATTGCCCGGTCTGCTCGAGGAGGGCGGGGTCGACCGGGCACGCATCCTGGGCGTCGGGGTGGCGCTTCCCGACGACCTCGGCCGCATCGCGCTGCCGCATCGGCCGACGGAATATGACGCGTGGGATGGAATCGATCTTGGTGCGCTCCTCGGCGAGGTGCTCCCGTGGCCGCTCCATGCCGACAATGACGCCGCTTCGGCGGCGCTCGGCGAAGTCCATCTCGGCAATGGCATCGCGCTGCCGAGCTTCTTCTACCTGCTGATCAGCGCCGGCCTCGGCGGGGGTCTCGTCATCGACCGCAGCTATGTCCGCGGCGCCGACTCGCGGTCAGGCGAGATTTGGGCGATGCCCGATCCCGAACGCGGCGACGGAGCGAATGTGCAGGACACGGTTTCGTTGTCGGCGCTTTACGCGCGGCTCGAAGCCGCCGGGCATGGCATCGAGGCGCCCGACGCGCTGCTCGGCAGTTCGCCCGATGCCGAGGCGGTGATCCTGAAATGGCTCGACGATGCCGCAGACGCGCTCGTCCAGCCGCTGATCGCGGTCAATTGCCTGATCAATCCCGCCGCGATCCTGATCGGGGGGCGGCTCCCCGGCAAATTGGTCGACGGTCTCGTCGAGCGGCTCAACGCCCGGATGGCGGGGCGCCAGCTTCCGGCCGTAGCGCCTGTACGGCGGGCGGGCGCGGCCGAAGACGCCTCGGCGATCGGCGCCGCGATCATCCCCTTCCTCGACCATATCCTGCCGTCGGAATCGATCCTGATGCAGGCGGGGCGCTGATCGGGCCCTAATCTATCCGCTGCGCCATGTCGTCGAGATCGACGCCCTTCGTTTCGGGAAAGACCGCCGCGACGACGACGAACTGAACGACCATCGCGGCGGCGAAGATGACGAAGGGGGCGCCGGGCGACCAGGCGATCAGCACCGGGAATATCCCGGCGATCAGCGCGTTCATCAGCCAGTGCGTGCTGGCGCCGAGCGCGCTGCCGCGTGCGCGCACCGGGGTCGGGAAAATCTCCGAAATATAGACCCAGATGACCGCGCCCTGACTGGTCGCGAAAAAGGCGATGAACCCGATCAGCGCGGGCAGCATCAGACCCGTGCCGAGCGCGCCGAACAGCACCCCGGCCGCGGCGGCGAGGCACAGCGTCATTCCCGCCGCGCCCGCGAGCAGCAGCGTCTTGCGCCCGAGGCGGTCGATCAGGGCCATGCCGGCGAGCGTGAAGACGAGGTTGGCGATGCCGATCATCACGGCTTGCCGGTCGGGCGATAGCGACCCAGCGCGCGCGAAAATATCGTTCAGATAATAGAGGACCGCGTTGATGCCCGCGAGCTGGTTGAACATCGCGATCAGGATGGCGAGCAGCATCGGCCGGCGGTGCCGGCGCCACGACAATTTCTCGCCCGGCGGATCGCGTTCGAGCGCTTCTTCGATCCGGTCGAGTTCGGCGCTCGGTGCACCGATGCGGGCCATCGCCAAGCTCGCTTCGCCGCGGCGCCCCTTGGTTATCAGCCAGCGCGGGCTGTTGGGAATCGCGAAGAGCAGGATGAAGAAGAGCAGGGCAGGGGCGGCGGTCACACCCAGTTTCCAGCGCCACGCCGCCTCGCCGCCGATTAGCCCCGCGATCGTCGCATTGCTCAGATAGGCGACGAGGATGCCGGTGACGATCATCAGCTGGAACAGGCCGACGAGAAAGCCGCGGTGCCGCGGCGGCGCGATCTCGGCAATATAGACGGGCGCCAGCACCGACGAACCGCCGATCGCCAGCCCGCATATGAAACGGAAGACGAGAAATGCCGTCCAGCTGGGCGCGAGCGCGCAGCCGAGCCCCGCGACGAAATAGAGGACGGCGAGCACGCGCAGGCTGTCGCGGCTGCCGAAGGCGTCGCCCGGCTTGCCCGCGAACAACGCGCCGACCAAGGTTCCCCAGAGCGCGGCGGACACGGTGACGCCGAGCGTTTCGGGGGTGAGGGCGAAGAGACGCGTGAGGTCGCCGGTCACGCCGGCGATGACCGCGGTATCGAATCCGAAGAGGAGTCCGGCGAGCGCCGCTGTTCCGATCGCAGCGGCCAGGACGCCTCGGCGTGCACGGGGCTGCGCGTCAGCGCCGGAAAAGGCTGCGCTCTCGGGCGTATCCGTCAATTTTTCTCTCCCGCAGGATCGACGTCGGCGCCGTCCTCTTTCGCCTGGACATGCCACAAACGCACCTTCGATCAAATAAATTAATTTTCATTATTATCTTGACGCCGACGGCGTGCACGGGGCAGGCTGCGAAAAATCGGCCGCCGGAATGCCTTCGGGTGGCGGCGCTCCCGACCCGGAAAGGCGGGCGGGGCAATGAAGGAGGGGATTGGTGCCAGCGACCTTGCTTGCGACTCACCGGGTGGAAAAGCCCTGGGGGCGGCGCGAATTGCGGGCTCCGTTTTGCGATTCGCCTGCGAGCGGCGAGCCGGTGGGCGAAATATGGTTCCAGGCGCCCGGCGATGCGGCGCCCGACCTGCTGATCAAATATCTGTTCACCAGCGAAAAACTGTCGGTGCAGGTCCACCCCGACGACGCGCAGGCGCATGCCCGCGGATTGCCGCGCGGCAAGGACGAATGCTGGCTGGTCCTTGGCGCCGAGCCCGGCGCGACCATTGCGCTCGGGACGAAGGCGCCCGTCGACGGGGAGAGGTTGCGCGCGGCCGCGCTCGACAGCAGCATCGAACAATTGCTCGACTGGAAACCCGTCAAGGCGGGCGATTTCTTCTACGTCCCCTCGGGCACCGTCCATGCGATTGGGGCCGGTCTGACGCTGATCGAGGTGCAGCAGAACAGCGAAACAACCTATCGGCTCTACGATTACGGTCGTCCGCGCGAGCTGCATCTCGATGACGGCGTCGCGGTTGCCGACCCGCGGCCCTATACAGCTTATCCCTCGCCGGGCCGCGTCGACGACGACCGCGAGATTCTGGTCGATGGTCCGAAGTTCGTGCTCGAACGGCTCGCGGGCGGGGCACGGACGATCGCGCTCCCCGATGGCATCACCGCGTGGTTGATCCCGGTGGCCGGAAACGGGCTGGCTGACGGCGTGGCTTTCGCAGCGGGCGAATGTCTCACGCTCACCGGCACGGTGCAGATCGCGGCCGACGCGGGCGCCGACCTGTTGCTGGCCTATCCGGGAGAGGGGCGCCTGCCATGACCGCTGGCCGCTCGGGCACGGGCTGGACCTTCGCCTATGTCACCATGCTTTTCTTCGTCTGGGGCGCGGTCACTGCGGTCAACGATATCCTGATCCCCGCGGTGAAGGCGATCTTCGCGCTCAGCGATACCGAAAGTTTCCTTACCCAATTCGCCTTTTTCATGGCCTATGGCGTCGTCTCGCTGCCCGCGGCGGCGCTGATGGGGCGGCTCGGCGCGGCCAATTCGATCATTGTGGCATTGGCGACAATGATCGTCGGCTGCCTGATCATGCCGCTCGCGACCGTGGTGCGCGAATATGCGATGGTGCTCGTTGGCCTGTTCGTGATCGCCTCGGGCATCACGCTGCTGCAGGTTGCTGCCAATCCGGTTTCGGCCTCGCTCGGCCGCCCCGAACGCTCGCATTTCCGGCTGGTTTTGAGCCAAGCGTTCAATTCGCTCGGCACCGTCGTCGCGCCCTATCTCGCCGCGCGGACGCTGCTCCAGGGCGGACTGTTCGAGGATGGGCCGGTGACCGAGGCGAAGATCGCCTATTCGCTCGGCCGGATCGACGTCGCCTATGTCTTCATCGCGGCGGTGATCGCGGTGCTCGCGGTCTTCCTCTATCGCGTCCGGCACGAGATCGCCGCCGCCGCGCCGCCGCCCGAAAAGAGCGCGCGCATCACGAGCGCCTTTGCCTCACCCTGGGCGCTTGCGGGGGCGCTGTCGATCTTCCTCTATGTCGGCGCCGAGGTCGCGATCGGCAGCGCAATGGTCAATTTCCTCGAACAGCCCGACGTATTCGCGATCAGCGCGGTCGAGGCGGGCAGCTTCGTCAGCCTTTATTGGCTCGGCGCGATGATCGGCCGCTTTATCGGTTCGGGCCTCCTCTACAAACTACCCGCGGGACCGCTGCTCGCGGTGGCGGCGGTCGCCGCGGCGCTGCTCTGCCTGACGATCAGCCAGATCAGCGGGCCCGCAGCGGGCGTGCTCGCCATCTCGGTCGGGCTGTTCAACTCGATCATGTTCCCCGTGATCTTCTCGCTGACGATCGAGCGTTCGACCGCGCCCGCGTCGGCGACCTCAGGGCTGCTCTGCATGGCGATCGTCGGCGGCGCGCTCGTGCCGCTCGCCTTCGCGCAGGTCGCCGACGCCAGCGGCAGCCGCTTCCTCGCCTTTCTGGTGCCGATGGCCTGCTACCTCGTCATCGCGCTGTTCGGCTGGTTCGCGGCGCGCGCGCCGGCGCGAAACGGAGTGCTGCAAAGCGCGCCTCACTGAGGCGCAATCAACGAAAGATTGTCAGGGAAGAGGGTCGCAATGAAAAAATACGGGGTTTCGAGCGGTTGGCAGCGTCGTCTGCAAAGGATCGGGAGCGTCATGGCGTCGTCGGCCGCGATACTGGCCTTTTCGTCCGCAACGGCGCAGTCGCCGGTCGATCTCGCCAACCCGCTCGTCGGCACCGCGCCGCTCGACGATCCGGCGGTGATCGGCAATGCGCCGCCGCCGGGCGAGCCTGTCTATTCGGGGCAGACGTCGCCGGGGGCGCGCCTGCCGCACGGCTCGGTCGAGGCAGCGCCGGTCAATAACAATATCGAACTTCTCTATCCGAACGGCGTCCCCGTTCCCTATTATTACACCAACCCGACGATGATCGGCTTCACCGGCGGCGGCGGCTCGACCTATGGCGGCGGCGCCGAGCCAATCATCATGCCCGTGGTCGGCGATTGGTCGCCGCCGCCCGCCTACAGCCAGTCCTGGTACGACAAGTCGCGCGAGAAAGCGTCGCCGGGTTATTATTCGGTCTATCTCGACACCTTCCGCACGCAGGTCGAACTGACCGCGACGCGCTGGGCGAGCGTGATGCGCTTTACCTTCCCCGAAAGCCAGCGGTCCAACATCATCGTCAACCTGCCGCGCCACGGCGGCTCGGTCGAGGTCGTTGGCGACCGCGTCATACGCGGCATATCGAAGGACAAGCGCAGCACCGACGGCGCCTATTTCGTCGCCGAATTCTCGAAGCCCTTCGCGGCGCTCGGTACCTTTCGCAAATCGCCCGGCGACAATGAAGGCTGGGGCATCGGCACCAGCGACGTGCAGCCCGGTGGGCGCGAGATGACGGGCAGCTATGCCGGCAGCTACGTGACCTTCAAAACGACGGCAGGCGAGCAGGTGCTGATGAAGATCGCGCACGGCACCAGCTATGAACAGGCGGCCGAGCGGCTCGCCGCCGAAGTGCCGGGCTGGGATTTCGACGGTGTTCACAAGGCGGCGCGCGACACCTGGGCGCAGCTCTTGAACCGCGTCCGCGTGACGGGCGGCACCGACAAGCAGCGGAAGCTCTTTTACTCGACGCTGTTCCAGTCCTTCGCCTCGCCGCGTCTGATCGCGCAGAAGGGCGAGAAATTCGCCGACACCAACGGCAAGGTCCAGACCGCGACGCACGACCGCTACGGCCCGGTTCCCTTCTGGGACACGGGGCGCAACCAGATCGTGCTGCTCGAACTGATGGAGCCCGAGGCGGTCCAGAATATCATGGCCTCCGAACTCGCGATGGCGCGCGAGAAGGGCTATATGAACACCTCCTTCCACGGCGACAATGCGGTGTTCCTCTTCCTCGGCGCGTGGGAACGCGGCATCGAATTCGACTACGAAGCCGCCTATGAATATTTGCGCAAGAATGCGACCGATCCGAAGGGACCGCGCGGCTATCTCGCCGAATATATGAAGCAGGGCTGGATTTCGGACATCGTGCCCGATCACAATCCCAGCCCGCCCTATGCCGGCGGCAAGGCGGGCGCCGACAAGACGCTCGAATATGCTTGGGACGATTATGCGCTCGCGCTCTACGCGAAGAAGCTCGGCAAGGATGCCGACTACCGGATGTTCCTGAAGCGCGCGAGCAATTACGCCAATGTCTTCGACAAATCGATCGGGTTCATGCGCGGGCGCACCGCCGACGGCAAATGGATCGCACCCTTCGATCCACAGGAGCCCTATTATAACTTCATGATGAAGGAGGCATCGGGCTGGTCGACTTTGTGGCTCGTCCCGCACGATGTGCAGGGATTGGTCGGCCTGCTCGGCGGACGCGACGCGTTCAACGCCAAGCTCGACGAATTTTTCACCAAACCCTATAATCCGACGGGCATCTGTCGCGACTGCACGGGCGTGATCGGTCAATATGTCCACGGCAATCAGCCCGACCAGCAGGCCCCCTATTATTACAATTGGAGCGGGCAGCCGTGGAAGACTCAGGCGCTCGTCCGCAAAATCCTCGAAAAAACCTACGCCAGCGACGCCGCGGGTTACGGCTATCCGGGGATGGACGACCAGGGCGCCACCTCGTCCTGGTACGCGCTTTCGGCGCTTGGCTTCTATCCGGTCGATCCGTCGAGCCAGGATTATATCATCGGCAGCCCGCTGTTCGACGACGCCAGCCTCGACATGGGCAATGGCAAGACGCTGCGCATCGTCGCGAAGAATAATTCGGACGCGAATATGTACATCCAGTCGGCGACGCTCGACGGCAAGCCGTGGAACAAGCCGTGGTTCCGCCACGACGATGTCAAGGACGGCGCGACCTTCGTTTTCACCATGGGCCCCAAGCCCAACAAGGCGTGGGGTGCCGCGCCCGGCGCCGCCCCTCCTTCGATGTCTCGAAAACGTTGATTAAACGAGCCCCTCGCCCCCGTGTCCTCCGCGGGGGCGCGAGCCCGGGATCCGCCTTCCCCCTTGGGTCCCGGGCTCCCCTCTTCAACAGGAGATACCATGCGCAGCCTTCCGATCACCGCATCGCTTCTTGTCCTCGCGCCGCTCGCGGCGCAGGCCCAAACCGCCGAAGCGCCCGCCACGGCGCCCGCGGGCGACGCCGTCTACAACGGCGAGCTCATGACGCGCTGGGGCAAGGAGGTGACGCCCGAAAACGCGTGGCGCCTCTATCCGCGCCCGCAGATGGTGCGCGAGCGCTGGGTCAACCTCAACGGCCTGTGGGATTATGCGATCGCCCCCAAGGCGGCCGACCAGCCGCAGGCGATGGACGGGAAGATTCTCGTGCCCTTCCCGGTTGAATCAAAGCTCTCACGCGTCGCGCGCAAAGTCACGCCCGATGACCGCGTCTGGTATCGCCGCAGCTTCACCGTCCCCGCCGACTGGCGCGGCGAGAATGTCATGCTCAACTTCGGCGCGGTCGATTATGAGACGACGGTGCACGTCAACGGCTCGGTCGTCGGCTCGCACAAGGGCGGTTTCGACGCTTTCGGTTTCGACATCACCCCCTATCTGAAGGACGGCGCGAACGAACTCGTCGTCGAGGTGCTCGACCCGACGAGCGCGGGGACGCAGCCGCGCGGCAAGCAGATCCTCGACCCCGCCGGCATCTGGTACACTGCGGTCAGCGGTATCTGGCAGACGGTGTGGATCGAGCCGGTACCGAAGCTTCACATTGCCGAAGTGCGCGCCACGCCCGACATCGATCGCGGCACCGTCGACGTCGCGGTGGCATTGAGCGGCTGGGCGAACGATACCGACGCGGTGCGGCTGACCGCGAGCGCGGGTGGCAAAGCGATCGCCTCGACGATCATCCGCGCCAACCGGCGGGCGACGCTGGCGATCCCGAACGCGCATCTCTGGTCGCCCGATGATCCGCATCTTTATGACCTCAAGGCCGAACTGGTGACGATCGCGGACCCTTATGCGGGCGAGGCCGAGCGCGACCGCAAGGCCTACGACTCGCGCTTCACTGACCATGAAAGCCGCGTCTATGCGAAGGCGCAGGTCCAGGGCGCGCCGCGCGACAGCGTTGCCGCCTATTTCGCGATGCGCAAAGTGTCGATCGGACCCGGCCGCGTCGCGGGGCAGCCCGCGATCCTGCTCAACAACAAGCCGCTCTTTCAGCACGGCACGCTCGATCAGGGCTGGTGGCCCGACGGGCTTTACACGCCGCCGTCGGAAGAGGCGATGAAGAGCGACATCGTCTTCCTGAAGAAGGCAGGGTTCAACATGCTGAGGAAGCATATCAAGGTCGAACCCGCGCGCTATTATCACGACGCCGACCGGCTCGGCATGCTGATTTGGCAGGACATGCCTTCGGGAGGGGGCGAGGACCAGTATCTCGCGGGAACGAGCCAGTATCAGGCGATCTTCCCGTCCGAGACGCTCGCCGAGCAGCAGAAGCAATTGTCCGAGATGGTCGGCGAGCTCCGCGCCTTTCCGTCGATCGTCACCTGGGTCGTCAATAACGAGGGGTGGGGCCAATATGATTCGGCGACGCTCGCGCACTTCGTAAAGGGGCTCGATCCCTCGCGGCTGGTCAATGCCAATTCGGGCTGGGTCGACGTCGCGCCGGGCGTATCGGAAATGCTCGACATCCACACCTATGAAGACGTGCCACGGACGCCGCCGCTCCAGACGAACCGCGCGGTGGTGCTTGGCGAATATGGCGGCGTCGGCTTCCCCGTGCCGGGCCATATCTGGAAGCCGGGTAAGGACAATTGGAGCTATCAGGTCGCGAAGGACGAGAAGGAATATCTCGTTCGCTTCCGCCGCAAGATGGAGAGCGTGATCCGCCAGGCGAAGGAAAATGGCCTCAGCGCTTCGGTCTACACCCAGACCACCGACGTCGAGGACGAGATCAACGGGCTTTTGACCTACGACCGCGCGGTGCCGAAAGCGCCGGCGGAGGCGCTGGCGGACATCGCCGCGCCGCTGTGGACGACTCCGGCGCCCGACTGACGGGCGACGAGCGAAGAGCGAGACGGCATCCGCCATCCCGGGCCGGGGATGGCGGATGTCGAGTCGTGGGGCAGCCTATCCGGCGGCAAGAAACCACGAAAAATTGCGGATTTTTGATGGGTTGGCAACGGTTCATCGCGTCTCGCTCCCGGCTTGAAAAATTTATTTTGACAAATTGTTTTTTATATTCTGATAGAGGCTCAACGGGTCGGACGATCCGCGGCTCGGTGACCTTGAGGGCGCCGGATAACAAGCGGGGGCGAACAGCCCCTCGAACAGGGAGGTCGATGTGATGAAGGCAGGACAAATCCATTCAGCGAAGACGAATCGGCGTGCGGCGTTGGTGCGCGAGCTGATGCTGAGCGCGGGCGCGATGGCCGCATTATGTGGTGCGGGGCAGGCGCATGCACAGGCAGCCCCCGAAGCGCCGCCCGCGGACGACGCGGCAGCGGAGGCACCCGGCGACGCGATCGTCGTCACCGGCTATCGCCAGTCTATCGAACAGAGCCTTGAGCAGAAGCGCGAAGCCAATTCGCTGATCGAAGTCATCACCGCCGAGGATATCGGCAAATTCCCCGACAAGAATGTCGCCGATGCGCTGCAGCGCGTCCCCGGCGTGATCATCACCCGCGACGGCGGCGAGGGCAGCCGCGTCAGCATCCGCGGCCTCCAGTCGGATCTGACGCTCACGCTGCTCAACGGCAATTTCATCGCGGGCGCCGACAGCGGCGATCCGTCGCGCTCGTTCAACTATGTCCTGCTGCCGTCGAACTTCATCGCCAGCACCGAAGTCTATAAATCGGCCGAAGCGCGGCTCGAGGAAGGCGGCGTCGGCGGTACGGTGATTCTCAACACCCGCCGTCCGTTCGACCTCCCGGCCTGGTCGGGCTTCGTCTCGGCCGAAGGCACCTATTCGGACACCACCAAGAAATTCGATCCACAAATCGCCGGCCAGATTTCGTGGAAGGACCCCGAAGAACGGCTCGGCTTCCTCGTCGGCGCGACCTATCAGGAACGCTCGAACCGCGAACTGCGCGGCTCGACCGAAACCTGGCGCTGGTGGAGCGATCGCGATGACGACGGCAACATCCTGACCCCGGCGACCGACGTCAACGGCAATCCGTTCGAAAATGACGACGCGATCTCCTATTGGCCAGGCGAGGGCGTGACCGCGCAGGACGGCACGCATTATTCGGGTCATTGGGCGCCGCAGTCGGTCAACGCCGAAGTCTTCTCGCAGCATCGCAAGCGCCTCGGTATCCAGGCGACCGCGCAGATGCGGCCGTTCGACAATCTGACCGTCACCGCCAATTATTTCCGCTTCGACTATAGCAGCAATTTCCAGAGCAATGTGCTGAAGATCCCCGAATGGGGTTACGGCAACTTCTTCACCGGCCCGACTTTCGACGAGAGCGGCACGATCTTCCAGTCGGCCAATTTCCAGGTGCCTGCGGCGGGAACTGGCTGCCTTGTCAATACGCCGCCCTGCACGATGGAAACGCCGCAGATCGCGGGGACTTACAGCCGCGAAAAGCAGGTTTCGAACACGTTCGAGACCGAGGTCGCGTGGAACACCGATAATTTCGACGCTGTGGCGAAGTTCGGCAAGACGCGCGCGACCGGCGGCCCGTCGATGCGCTTCGGCGTCGCCGCCAAGCCGCGCCTGACGGTGACGGGCGAGGAGCAGAACGGCAACTTTCTGAGCTTTTGGGATTTCACCGGCGGCAATCTCAACATGGAATTCTCGCCCGAGCTGCAGGAGAATATCAAGAACGGCATCGCCCAGATCGACGTCGGCTCGACCGGATCGGGCTTCACCAACAGCGCGATTTCGCAGCGTTACGCCCAGCTCGATCTCGTCCGCCGCTTCGACAGCTTTTTGAGCGCCTTCCGCGTCGGCGGCAAATGGCGCGAGATGAGCATTCACCGCGAAACCGGCCGCAACGAATGGTATGCCGACCCGGCGACCAAGCGGCGCTATCAGGACACGCCCGAGGGCGCGGTCGCGCGGCCCGAATATTTCTATGACAATCCGATCGGCAACATCGCCGGCGGGTTCGATGCGAACCTGTTCCCGGGCATCAATTTCGAAAATTATCTCGACTATATCAACGACACCTATGGTCCGTCGGTGCGCGTGCCCGAGCCGAACAACACCTATGACCTCAAGGAAAAGGTGTTCGCCGGCTATGTGCAGGCCGATTTTGAAAGCGGCCCGCTGCGCGGCAATATCGGCCTGCGCGTTGCGCACACCAAACAGTCGGGCGTGACCTCGGATCGCCTGCAATATCTCAACGATTATTGCGTCGACGGTCCCGGCGGCCCGTTCGACCCCGATGTGCCGCTCGGCCCCGACGGCAATTGCCAGGTGCGGCCGCTCGACGAGCGCGAGGAGATCGTCAACACGCGCATCGATCAGTCGAAGAGCTACACCGACTGGCTCCCCAGCCTGAACGTCGTCTATGAAGTCGTGCCCGACGTCGTCGTCCGCGGCGCGGTCGCAAAGGTGATCTCGCGTCCCTCGTTCAACGATCTGGGGTCGCAGCGTTCGCTGACTTATCGTTCGGCCGCCTACGCTTTCGACCGCGGCCAGTTCGGTGAATTCGAAGGCTGGTCGGGCAGCGGCGGTAACGCCGACCTCCAGCCCTTCTCGGCGTGGCAGTACGACCTTGGCGTCGAATGGTATTTCGACCGCGGCTCGGTGCTCGGCGTTGGCCTGTTCCGCAAGGACGTGTCCGACTTCGTCGTCCCGCTCGTGCTCGACGTGACGCGCGAAGTGAATGGCGAACAGGTGCTGATCCAGCCCTATTCGACCGTCGCCAACGGGTCGAACGCCCGGTCGCAGGGCGTCGAAGTCTATGCCCAGCATACGCTCGACTTCGGCCTCGGCGCGCAGGTGAACTTCACCTATAACGACACGTCGGTCGCCGACATTACGCTCGATGGCGAGACGGTCGGCAAGTCGGCGCTCGTCGGCAGCGCGAAGACGCAGGTCAACGCTTCGGTCTTCTATGAAACCGACAAGTTCCTCGTCCGCGCCTCGTATAACCGCCGCGGCGAAGTCGTCGGCGGGCTCGCCTCGGGCCTTAACGTCTACACCGACCCCTATGAACAGGTCGACATCAACGCGTCGTACGAGCTGATGGACGGCCTGATGCTCACCGCCTCGGTCATCAACCTGACAAAGTCGGAAGAGCGTCAGCACCTCGGCAACGACACCAAGGCGCGCTTCGTCCGCAGCAACTATTTCGGCCGCCGCGCTTACGTCGGCGTTTCGTACAAGTTCTGATGGGGCGCATAGCCCAGCTCTCCCCCTCGGGTGGCTCCGCAAGGAGCCACCCGCCTCTTTCGGGGCGAGCTGGAAAATGCTTCGGTGGTTCGTAACGCGAAAATGGGGGAGGGACGCGAAGTGCGTGTCGGGTTGAAATCGCTGCTTCTGGGCATGGCACTGCTGACGGGCGGTCCAGCCGCGGCGGAGAATCCGATCGTCCCCGGCTGGTACGCCGATCCCGAAATCCGCGTCTTCGGCGATCGTTACTGGATTTATCCGACCTATTCGGACCATGGCGAGACACCCGATCTGTCCGAGCATTTCAACGAGCAGCAGAAAAAGCTGCGCGAACAGAAGACGGTCCGGCCCTCCTATCATTTCCAGACCTTCTTCAACGTCTTTTCATCGCCCGATCTCGTTCACTGGACAAAGCATGACCACGCCCTCGACATCGAGAATGTGGCGTGGGCCGCCTATGCCGTGTGGGCGCCGTCGGCGATCGAGAAGGACGGAAAATATTATCTCTTCTTCGGCGCCAACGACATCCAGTCGGACGATCAGCTCGGCGGCATCGGTGTCGCGGTCAGCGACCGGCCCGAAGGACCGTTCAAGGACGCGATCGGCAAGCCGCTGATCGATGCCTTCCACAATGGCGCGCAGCCGATCGACCAGTTCGTCTTCCGCGACGACGACGGGCAGCATTATCTCTATTATGGCGGCTGGAAGCATTGCAATGTCGTCCGGCTGGGCGACGACCTGACCTCGATCGTCCCCTTCTCCGACGGCACGACCTTCAAGGAAATCACGCCCCCCGGCTATGTCGAGGGCTCGTTCATGGTGAAGCGAAAGGGCGTCTATTATCTGATGTGGTCGGAAGGCGGCTGGACCGGTCCCGACTATTCGGTCGCCTATGCGATGGGTCCGTCGCCGACCGGGCCGTTCAAGCCGATGGGCAAGATTCTTCAGCAGGATTTCAAGATCGCGCGCGGCGCGGGCCATCATTCGGTGGTCAATGTGCCCGGCACCGACGACTGGTACATCGCCTATCACCGCCGCCCGCTCGATGAGGATTCGGGCGAGCGGCGCCAGCTCGCGATCGACCGCATGATCTTCAACGCCGACGGCACGATCGCGCCGGTAAAAATGACGAACGAGGGCGTCGCCGCGCGCCCGCTGCCGGCCCGAGAGGCGAACAGGGGAGAGACGAAGTGAAGACGATCCGCCAGATGATGCTGGGCGCCGCCGCAAGCGCGCTCGTGCTGACCAGTGTCAGCGCGCCCGCGGCGCTCGCACAATCGACCGCCAGCCAGGTCGCGCTCGTCGATTACGTCAACCCGCTGATGGGCACCGATTCGAGCTATCGCCTGTCCTACGGCAACACCTATCCCGCGGTCGCGGTGCCCTTCGGTATGAACAGCTGGACCCCCGTGACCGGCGAGCCCGGCAGCGGCTGGGGCTATACCTATGATGGCGAGAAGATCAGCGGCATCAAGCAGACGCACCAGCCGAGCCCGTGGATGAACGACTATGCCGCCTTCGCGCTGATGGCGGAAACCGGGCCGGTGAAGGTCAAGCAGCAGGAACGCGGCAGCTGGTTCAGCCACAAGGCCGAGGTCGCGCGCCCCTATTCGTACAAGGTCTATCTTGCCGACTATGATGTGACCGCGGAGGTCGCGCCGACGATGCGCGCCGCGCAGTTCCGCTTCACCTTCCCCGAAAGCGACGACTCGCACATCCTGCTCGACGGGCTCGCGGGCGGCTCGATGGTCAAGGTCGACGTCAAGAACCGCCGCATCACCGGCTATGTCCGCAACAATCACGGCGGCGTGCCCGACAATTTCCACAATTATTTCGTCGCCGAATTCGACCGCGACTTCACCCTCGCGCGCACCTGGGCAGGCGAAAATGCGCCGACGAACGAGCTCGCGCGCGAAGGCGACCATGTCGGCGCGGTGTTCAGCTTCAAGACGAAGAAGGGCGACAAGGTCCACGTCCGCGTCGCCTCCTCCTTCATCAGCCCCGAACAGGCGCTCCGCAACCTGCGCACCGAAATCGGCAACGACAGCTTCGACACGACGCAGGCCAAGGCGAAGGCGGAGTGGGAGAAGGAACTTTCGCGCATCCGCGTGACCGACCCCGACGCAGAAAAGATCCGCACCTTCTATTCGGCGCTCTACCGGATGCTGCAATTCCCGCGCACCTTCTATGAAAAGGACGCGAACGGAAAGATCGTTCACTACAGCCCGTACGACGGCAAGGTGCACGACGGTTACATGTTCACCGACAACGGTTTCTGGGACACCTGGCGCGCGGTCTTCCCCTTCTTCGCGCTGATGTATCCCGAACGCGACAGCCAGTTCATGCAGGGGCTGGTCAACACCTACAAGCAGGGCGGCTGGCTGCCCGAATGGGCGAGCCCCGGCTATCGCAACGTGATGATCGGCTCGAACTCGGCGAATTTGATCGCCGACGCCTATTACAACGGCGTGCGCGGCTTCGACGTCGAGACGCTTTATGAAGCGATGATCAAGAATGCGACGACGAGCGAGGGCCGCCCGAAGGACAAGGCGGGCAAGGTCATCGCCGCCGTCGGGCGCGAGGGCGCAGAATATTACAACCGCCTCGGCTATGTCCCCTATGACGTCGACATCAACGAAAATGCCGCGCGCACGCTCGAATATGCGACCGCCGACTTCTCGATCGCGCAGCTCGCCAAGCTGCTCGGCAAGGATGCCGATGCGAAGAAATATATGGAGCGCGCGCTCAACTACCAGAAGCTCTACGACAATCAGAGCGGCTGGATCCGCGGCCGCAATCAGGACGGTTCGTGGGCGACGCCGTTCAATCCCTATAAGTGGGGCGACGCCTTCACCGAGGGCAATGCGCTTCACTATAGCTGGGCGGTGATGCAGGACGTCCACGGGCTGATGGAACTGATGGGCGGACGCGAGAAATTCGTCGAGCGGCTCGATGCGATCTTCACCACCCCGCCGATCTTCGACGAAAGCTATTATGGGCAGGTGATCCACGAGATCCGCGAGATGCAGATCGTCGACATGGGCCAATATGCCCATGGCAACCAGCCCATCCAGCACATGCCCTATCTCTATAATTGGGCGGGTGCGCCGTGGAAGACGCAGCATCATGTGCGCGACATCATGGCAAAGCTCTATTCGTCGGCGCCCGACGGCTATCCGGGCGACGAGGATAATGGCCAGACCTCGGCCTGGTATGTCTTCTCGGCATTGGGCTTTTATCCGGTCGCCTCGGCGACGGGCGAATATGCGATCGGCAGCCCGCTGTTCCAGAAAGCCGAGCTGACGATGCCCAATGGCAAGACGCTGACGATCAATGCGAAGAACAACAGTGACGCCAACATCTATCTTCAGTCGGTGGCGCTCGGCGGCAAGCCGCAAACCAGGACCTATTTCACCCACCGCGCGCTGTCTGAGGGCGGAACGGTCGATTTCGTGATGGGTGCCAAGCCCAACAAGCAATGGGGCACCGCCCCTGCCGACGCACCCTTCTCGATCAGCGCGCCTTCCAAATGAATTCGGAGATGAGCATGACCCCTAATCGCCGCGAAATCATGGCCAGCGCCGGCGCGCTCGCGCTCGCCGCGGCGATGCCGGCCGCCGCGCGGGCCGCTGCCGCCCGCAGCTTCGCCAGCAAGCGCCCCGCGCCCGGCGAGCGCGCCTTCACCAGCCCGGCGATCGAGGCCGAGATTTCGCGCGTGAAGGCGAAGATCGCCGACCCCGAACTCGCGTGGCTATTCGAAAATTGCTACCCGAACACGCTCGACACAACGGTCCAGACAGGCACGCTCGACGGCCGCCCCGACACCTTCGTCATCACCGGCGATATCGAGGCGATGTGGCTGCGCGACAGCTCGGCGCAGGTGCAGCCTTATATCCATCTCGTCGCCAAGGATGCCAAGCTCAAGCGGCTGTTCCAGGGGCTGATCCAGCGGCAAGCGCGCTGCATCCTGATCGATCCCTATGCCAACGCCTTCGACAAGGATCCGACCGCGCCGTCGAAGCTCGAATGGTCGCAGACCGACAAGACCGAGATGAAGCCCGGCGTCGCCGAGCGCAAATGGGAAATCGACTCGCTCTGTTATGCGATGCGCCTGTCCCACGAATATTGGACGCGCACCAAGGACAAGGCGCCGTTCGACGACACATGGTCGCGGGCGATGAAGCTCGCGGTCGCGACCTTCCGCGAGCAGCAGCGCAAGGACGGGCCCGGGCCATATAAATTCCAACGCCCCGCGCTCCAGCCGTCGGACAGTCTGATGCTCGGCGGCTATGGCCGACCGACGAAGAAGATCGGGCTGATCCACTCGATGTTCCGCCCGTCGGACGATGCCTGCCTCTATCCCTTCCTGATCCCGTCGAACCTGTTCGCGGTTTCGGTGCTGCGCAAGGTCGCCGCCGTCCACCGCGAAGCGCGCGGCGAGAATGCGGCGGCGACCGATGCCGAGGCGCTCGCCGCCGAGGTCGAGGCGGCGCTGAAAGCGCATGCGCTGATCGACGACGGCAGGGGCGGTCAGGTCTGGGCCTATGAGATCGACGGCTTCGGCAATTATGTTTTCATGGACGACGCCAATGTGCCAAGCCTGTCGGGCCTGCCGCTGATCGATGTCGTCGACAGGAACGACCCGCTGTTCCGCCGCACCGCCGAACTCGCCTGGTCGGACCGCAACCCCTATTTTTTCAAGGGCAAGGCGGCCGAGGGCATCGGCGGCCCGCACATCGGCCTCGACATGATCTGGCCGATGTCGATCATCACCCGGGCGATGAACGCCGACGACGATGCGACGATCCTGCAATGCCTGCGCTGGCTGAAGACGACGCACGGCGGCACCGGCTTCATGCACGAAAGCTTCCACAAGGATGATCCCAAGAATTTCACGCGCAGCTGGTTCGCCTGGGCGAACGCGCTGTTCGGCCAGCTGATCGTCGAAGTCGCCGACAAGCGCCCCGCGCTGCTGTCGCGGCCGCTGTGAGCGGAGGGGCGACGATGATCACGACCAGCCGCCGCCAGCTTCTTGCCACCACCGGCCTGCTCGCGCTCGGCGGCGCGATCCCGGCCGGCTGCTCGCGCGTCGCGGGCGGGGGCGGCGAACTCGCCGTCGGCAAGCCCAATCTTTTCATCGGCACCGGCGGGCACGGCCACACCTTCCCGGGCGCGTCGCTGCCGTTCGGGATGGCGCAATTGAGCCCCGATACGAATACCCACGGCTGGGATGCTTGTTCGGGCTATCACCAGAAAGATGGCTCAATCATGGGGTTCAGCCATACGCACCTCTCGGGCACCGGCATCGGCGACATGCTCGACGTGCTGGTCGTGCCGACGCGGCGCGAATTGAAGCTCGAACCGGGCACGATCGAAAAGCCGGGCGAGGGCTTTCGCCAGCGTTATTCGGACGAACATGCCGAGCCCGGCTATTATCGCGTCAAGCTCGAGACGGGCGTGCTCGCCGAGCTGACCGTCACCGAACGCTGCGGGCTGCACCGCTATCATTTCGGGCAAGGGGCAGGGCATATCCTGATCGATTTCGCGCACGCGATCGAGGATGACTGGGACAAGGGCATTGTCGTCGAAAAGGCGTCGCTCGACATCGGCGAGGACGGGGCGCTCACCGGCAGCCGGCAGGTCAATCGCTGGGCCAAGGGCCGGCACATCCATTTCGCGATGCGGATGTCGCGGAGGCCCGACCGCGTCCAATTCTTCGGCGACGACGGCAAGCCCGCCGCCGACGGGGCGAAGTCGATCAAGGGCAACAAGCTCAAGGTCGCCTTCTTCTTCGACGATGCCGGTGGTCCGCCGATCATGATCAAGACCGGCCTTTCGGCGGTCGACGTGAAGGGCGCGCGCGATGCGTTGGAACAGGAGGCGCCCGCCTGGGATTTCGATGGCGCGGTGAAGGCCGCGCGCGCGACATGGACGAAGGCGCTCGGCGGCGTCCGCGTGTCGGGCGGCACCGAGGCGCAGCGCGTCATCATGGCGAGCGCGCTCTATCACGCGCAACTCGCGCCGACGCTCTTCACCGATCGCGACGGTCGCTATGTCGGGCTCGACCGGCAGGTGCATCAGGCCGCGAAAGGCGAGGAGGCGTTCAGCACCTATTCGCTGTGGGACACCTATCGCGCGCTCCACCCGCTCTTGACGCTGATCGATCCCGATCGCGCTGCACTCCTGACCCGCGATATCTGCCGCCAGACGGCGCAAAGCCCAGCGGGCCCGCTCGTCTGGCCGCTGCAGGGGGTCGAGACTGCGTGCATGATCGGCTGGCACGGCGTCTCGGTGCTCGCCGAGGCGCACGCCAAGGGCATCGAGGCCGACTATGCCGCCGCCTGGCCCAATATCCGCCGCCGCGCTTTCGACCGCGATTACAAGGATATCGACAGCACGCTCGGGCGCGGCTTCTACTATGATCTCGGCTACATTCCGTGCGACGAGATATGGGAGTCGGTCAGCCGGACGCAGGAATATGCCTATGACGACTGGGCGATGGCGCATCTCGCCGACGCGGTCGGCGCCAAGGAAGATGCAGCGGCGCTGCGCAAGCGCGCACAGAATTACCGCGGCGTCATCGACCCCGAAACGCGCTTCGCGCGCCCGCGCTTCAAGGACGGAAGCTGGTGGCAGGATTATGATCCGGTCCAGATCGGCCACAATGTCAAGAAATGGCGCGATTATACCGAGGCGAACGGCTGGCAGGCGACCTTCCTCAACCAGCATGACGTCTACGGCCTGATCGAGCATTTCGGCGGCGACGCGGCGTTCGAGAAAAAGCTCGATGCCTTGTTCAACGCGCCCTCGACCCTGCCCGACAATGCGCCGCCCGACATTTCGGGGCTCGTCGGCCAATATGCGCATGGCAACGAGCCGAACCATCATGTCGCTTACATGTACGCCTATTGCGGCGCGCCCGCGAAGGCGCAGGCGATGGTCCGGCGGCTCTTGACCGAAATGTACAAGAACGACCCGGACGGGGTGATCGGCAACGACGATTGCGGCCAGATGAGCGCCTGGTTTATCCTCTCGGCGCTCGGCTTCTACCCGGTCGATCCGGTGAGCGCAGTCTATGTTTTCGGCTCGCCCTTGTTCGATGTGGCCGAAGTCACGGTCGGCGCGGGCAAGACGCTGACCGTCCGCGCCGAGGGCAATGGCCCCGATCGTCCTTATGTCCAGGCGGTCACCTGGAACGGCAAGCCGTGGAGCAAGAACTGGATCGCGCATTCCGACCTGATCGGTGGCGGCGAACTCGTCTTCGAGATGGGCGCCAAGCCGTCGCAATTCGGCACCGCGAAGGTCGCCCGCCCGCCTTCCTTCGGCTCGGCCCCCGCATGACGCAAATTTGCGACAAGTTTTTGATAGCGAAAAGAAAATGATAAGAACGGAATGCGTTGTGAAATCTCTCCAAATCCCGCCATGTTCGGCCTGCGCTGCAGCCCGGCGCCCTCCACAAGCCGGGCCGATCGGGCGAAGGGGTGGCGCTGATGGATAGCCCTGTAACAGACTGCGGCGAAGTGCGCCTGTTCGCCGGCATCGAGCTGGGCGGCACCAAATGCATCTGCACGCTCGCTGCAGGTCCGGGCGACATCCGCGATCAGCGCACGATCGCGACGACCGTGCCTTCGGAAACGCTGCCCGCGATCCTGGCGGTGCTGGATGGCTGGGCACGCTCGCCCGGTTTTTGCAGTATCGGCGTCGCGTCCTTCGGTCCGATCCGGGTCGATCCCGCCAAGGCCGACTATGGCCGCATCGGCGCTACGAACAAGCCCGATTGGGAAGGCGCCGACCTGCTCGGTCCACTGAAATCGGCCTTTCCCGTTCCGATCGGTTTCGACACCGACGTCAACGGCGCCGCGCTCGCCGAAATTCGCTGGGGCAGCGGCCGCGGCCTCGACGATTTCGCCTATGTCACTGTTGGAACCGGGGTCGGCGTCGGGCTGGTCGTCCATGGCAAGCCGACGCGCGGCTTCAGCCACAGCGAGATCGGTCATATCCTCGTCCCGCGCCTCGCGGGCGACGAGGTGCCGAGCGTCTGCCGCTTCCACGACGATTGTGTCGAAGGCCTCGCCTCGGGCACCGCATTGAAGGCCCGGCTGGGCGGCCGGTCGCTGGCCGACGTGGCGGCGGACGATCCGGTGTGGGAGCCGATCATTCACACGCTGGCATCGATGGTCCATTCGCTCGCTTGCACGACTGGACCGATGCGCGTCGCGATGGGCGGCGGCGTGCTCGCCGGCCAGCCGCAATTGCTCCCGCGGATCAACGCGCGGCTCGAGGCGAGCCTCGCGGGCTATATGCAGGTCCCCGGCGGTGGCGCCTATGTCATCGCGCCCGAACTCGGGACGATGGCGGGGCCGCTCGGCGCCATCGCGCTCGCGATGGACGCGGTCGGGGTCGCAGCGTGAGCAGGGCGAGCGCCGCGCCGTTGGACAGGGCGGTGCCTTCGCGGCACACGGGCGCGATGAAACGCCTGACGACCGCCGCGCTGCTCGCCCTCTTGCCGATCCAGTCCTTCGCCGAACAACCGGCGCCCGATCCGCTCGCTTTCGTCGATCCGATGATCGGCACCGGCCCCGAGGGACACACCTTCCCCGGCGCGACCGCGCCCTTCGGCATGGTCCAGCTATCGCCCGACACCGACGCGACTTGCCAGATCCGCGACTGCTACGATCATGCCGCGGGCTACAGCTACAACGACCCGACGATCCAAGGTTTCAGCCACACCCATTTCTCGGGCGCGGGCCATTCGGACCTTGGCGACATCCTCATCATGCCGCAGGTCGGAGAAGTGAAGCTCGATCCGGGCGACCCGAAGCAGCCGGGCGCGGGCTATCGCCAGCGCTTCAGCCATGACACAGAAAAGGCGAGCCCCGGCTATTATGCCGTGACGCTCGCCGACAGCGACATCCGCGCCGAACTCACCGCGGGCACGCGCGTCGGCATCCACCGCTATAGCTTCCCGGCGGGCAAGCAGGCACATCTGCTTCTCGACCTTCGCTCGTCGCTCTACGATTATCCGGGCAAGATCCTCTGGTCGGGCCTGCACCTTCGTCCCGACGGCACGCTCACCGGTTTCCGCGAAACGCGCGGCTGGGCGCCGGGGCGCAAGCTCTTTTTCGCGATGCGCTTCTCCGCGCCGCTTAAATCCCACGCCTTCCTCGATCGCGACGAAAAAATTCCCTACAAGGGTTTTCAGGCCCCCGGCCGCGGCAGCGATGCGCTCGCCGAAAAGCTCGGCAAGGCGCTCGAAGCGCGGCTCGATTTCGGGGAACTCGCCGGTCCGCTCGAAGTGCGTGTTGCGCTCTCCGGCGTCGACGAGGCGGGCGCCGTCGCCAACCTGGACGCCGAAAGCGCCGACTTCGATACCGTCCGTGCGCGCACGGAAGGCGAATGGCGCAAGGCTTTGGGCGCGCTTCAGATCGAAGCGCCGGCGCCGATGCGCACCAACCTCTACACCGCGCTCTACCATAGCCTGCTCGCGCCGAGCGTATGGAGCGACGTCGACGGGCGCTACCGGGGCCCCGACGATGCGGTCCACAGTGCCAAGGATTTCACCTTCCGTTCGACCTTCTCGCTCTGGGACACCTTCCGCGCGCAGCACCCGCTATTGACGCTTGTCGCGCCCGGCCAGACGAACACCGACATCGTCAAATCCCTTGTCGCGAGCCGCAAGGCGAGCCCGCACGGCATCCTACCCGTCTGGCAATTCCACGGCCGCGAAACCTGGACGATGATCGGCTATCACGCCGTCCCGGTGATCGCCGACGCCTATATGAAGGGCGTGGGCGATTTCGACGCGAACGAGGCGCTCGACGCTATGGTCGCGAGCGCCGAATATGCTCCCTATGGCGGGCTCGACGACTATATGAAGCTCGGCTATGTCGCGATCGACCGCGAGCCCGAGGCGGCGTCGAAGACGGTCGAATATGCCTATGACGACTGGACGATCGCGCGCATGGCCGAAAAGATGGGCCGCAAGGACATCGCCGACCGTTTCTACAAGCGCGCCGGCTACTGGCGGAACAGCTTCGACGCTAAGACCGGCTGGCTCCGCGCGCGCAAGGCTGACGGCAGCTTCCGCACCCCCTTTGACCCGACCGCGATCAACTATGGTTCGGACTATACCGAGGGCAACGCCTGGCAATATAGCTGGTTCGTCCCGCAGGATCAGGCCGCGCTCTTCCGCATCCTCGGCGGCGATGCCAAGACGATCGCCAAGCTCGACGCGATGTTCGACTATGATATTTCGAAGCTCGACTATAGCCATGCCGAGGATATCGCGGGACTGATCGGCCAATATATCCACGGCAACGAGCCGAGCCACCATGTCGCCTATCTCTACGCTTACGCTGGCGCGCCGTGGCGGACGCAGGAGCGGCTGAAGCAGATCGTCGACAGCCAGTATAAGCCCGCCCCCGACGGCCTGTCGGGCAACGATGACCTCGGCCAGATGTCGGCCTGGCTCGTTTTCACGGGCCTCGGTTTCTATCCCGTCGCGCCGGGGTCGAACCAATATGTGATCGGGCGCCCCTTCGTCGATCGTGCGGTGCTGGGCCTGCCCGGCGGCAAGCGTTTCACCGTCGAGACGGAAGGTCTGTCCGACGCCAATCCCTATGTCGGCCGGGTCGAGCTCAACGGCAAGCCGCTGACGCGCAGCTGGATTTCGGACGCCGAGATCCGCGCGGGCGGCACCCTCCGCTTCACGATGCAGGCGAAGCCCGATGCCGCGTGGGGGAAGGCGGCGGACGCACGGCCTTATTCGCTGTCGACCGCCCGTCATACGCCCTGACGCGCCGCCGCCGTGCCCGGCGAAGGGCGTCGACCGGACCTTTATCCCCCGCCCGCCACGCTCGGCAGCCGCGACGGGGGATGAGGTTCGTTGTGCACAAGAAGAACATTAAGAGAACAAAGCAGCTTCGTCAACCCCGTATCTCCCTTTCCCCGTGGCCCTGCCCGTTGACGTGAACGTCAATCGCGACCAAATGCATAGCAAGCGAAGGAAAGGGAAGATGATGTCCGAGCAACCCAAATTCGATCTGACCGGGCGCGTCGCGCTGGTGACGGGCGCTTCCTCGGGGCTCGGCGCAGGTTTTGCAAAAGCGCTCGCCGCTGCGGGGGCGAAGGTCGTGCTCGCCGCGCGGCGCGCCGACAAGCTCGCCGAACAGGTAGCCGCGATCCAGGCCGCGGGCGGGCAGGCGGTTGCCGTCAGCATGGACGTCACCGACGAAGCGTCAACCAAGGCCGCCTATGATGCCGCCGAGGCCGCGTTCGGCACGGTCGATACTGTCGTTGCGAACGCTGGCGTCGCGACCGAGAAGATGGCGATGGGCCTGTCGGTCGACGAAGTCGACTTCCTGCTCGCCGCCAATGTCCGCGGCGTCTTCCTGACCGCGACCGAAGGCGCGAAGCGTCTCGACAAGGCGGGCAGCCGCGAAAGGCAGCACGGCCGCATCGTCCTCATCGGCTCGATCACGGCCGAGAAGGTGTTTCCCGCGACCTCGGTCTATGGGGCGACCAAGGCGGCGGTGCGCCATCTGGGCAAGGCGCTCGCCCGCGAATGGGCGCGGCGCGGGATCAGCGTCAATGTGATCCAGCCGGGCTATTTCGATTCCGAAATGACCGCCGAACTGTTCGACAGCGAAGCCGGCGCGGCGATGGTGAAGGGCTTCCCGCGCCAGCGGATGCGCCCGCCGAGCGATCTCCACGCGCCATTGCTCCTGCTCTGTTCGGATGCCGCGCTCGGCATCACCGGCAGCGTCATCACCGTCGACGACGGGCAGACCTTGTGAGAGAGCTGCTGGTCGAACGCCGCGGCGCAGTCGAAATCGCGACGCTCAACCGGCCTGAACGGCTCAATGCGCTGAACGAAGGGCTGGTCGACGAACTCAATGCCTATTTTGGCGGGCTTGCCGAACGCACCGATGTTCGCGTCGTCATATTGCGCGGCGCCGGGCGCGGCTTCTGCGCCGGGCTCGACATCCAGGAGGACCGTTCGTCCGACGAGACGCCGGTGCTGCGCACGCTGCGCACCCAGACCAGCATCGGCAACATCTATCGCAAGATGCGCGCCTGCCCGCAGCCGATCGTCGCGCTCGGCCACGGCGCGGCGTGCGGCGGCGGGCTGTCGCTGCTGCTCGCGTCCGACGTCCGCTATGCGGCGCCGTCGTTCCGCTGCAACGCCGCCTATATCCGCATCGGCCTCGGCGGCTGCGACATGGCCTCCAGCTATTTCCTGCCGCGCCTCGTCGGCGTTAGCCTCGCGTCCGAGATGATCCTGACCGGCCGCTTTATCGACGCCGAACGTGCGCTGCGCGCCGGGCTGGTCAGCGAGATCGTCGAGGAAAAGGCGCTGCTCGACCGCGGGCTCGCGCTCGCCGAAGAGATGCTCGCGACCTCGCCCTATGGCCTCCGCCTCTCGAAACAGGCGCTCAATCTCAACATCGACGCGCCCGGCCTCGAGGCCGCGATGGCGATCGAGGACCGGCAGCAGGTTATCCTCTCGGCGACCGAGGATCATCGCGAGGCGCTCGCCGCCTTCCTCGAAAAGCGCGCGCCGGACTATCGCGAACGTTGAGATCGAGGTCGCTCGCATCGCCCCATTGACTCCCCAATATATTGACATAGTAAGTGTCACATCCCGAGGGGGTGGGAGTGATGGCAGTACGCAGGAGGACCACTAAATGCTGGGTCGCTTAGGCGGGTCCCGGCGTGCTGCCATCATCGCAATCAGCGCGCTGATCGCCTTGGCGCCCGCGCAGGCGCAACCTGAAAAGCCTGCGCCGGGCCGTCCGAACATCGTCATCCTGCTTGCCGACGACTGGGGCTTTTCGGACGTCGGCTCCTTCGGCGCCGAATTCGCGACCCCCAATATCGACGCGCTCGCTTATGCCGGGATGCGCTTCTCGAATTTCCATGTCGCGGGGTCCTGCTCGCCGTCGCGCGCCATGCTGCAGACGGGGGTGATGAACCACCGAAACGGCCTCGGCAACATGCCCGAGACGATCCCCGACGAACATCGCGGCAAGCCCGGTTACGACACGGTGATGAATCACCGCGTCGTGACGATCGGTGAGCTTTTGAAGGCGGCGGGCTATCGCACCTATCTTACCGGCAAATGGCATCTCGGCAGCGACGCCACGCGGCTGCCGCACGCGCGCGGCTACGATCGCGCCTTCAGCTTGGCCGACGCGGGCGCCGACAATTTCGAACAGCGTCCGATCGAGGGCATGTACGACAAGGCGAACTGGACCGAGAACGGCAAACCCGCGACTCTACCGAGCGATTATTATTCGTCGCGCTTCGTCGTCCAGCGGATGATCGATTATATCGAGGAGGGGCGCGCGAGCGGCAAACCCTTCCTCGCCTCGATCAACTTCCTCGCCAATCATATTCCGGTGCAGGCGCCCGACAGCGACATCGCGCGCTATTCGGCGATGTATCGCGACGGCTGGACCGCACTCCGCGAAGCGCGCGCGAAACGCGCGGCGGCGCTCGGCATCGTGCCTTCGGGTGTGCCGATGGTCACCATGCCGACGACGCCCGGCTGGAAGAAGTTGGGCGACGAAGAGCGCGCCGCGGCGGTGCGCGTGATGCAGGCCTATGCCGGCATGGCGACCGCGATGGACCGCGAGGTTGGCCGCCTCGTCGCGCACCTCAAGGCGGCCGGCGACTATCACAATACGATCTTCGTATTCCTCTCGGACAATGGCGCCGAGCCGACCAATCCGTTCAATAGCCTGCGTAACCGGCTGTTCCTAGGCATGCAATATGACCTGTCGATCGCGAACATCGGCCGGCGCGGAAGCTTTTCCGCAATCGGGCCGGGGTGGGCGAGCGCGGCGGCGTCGCCGCTTTCGGGCTACAAGTTCAGCGCGACCGAGGGCGGCCTGCGCGTCCCGCTGATCATCGCATGGCCCGGCCATGCCGTCATTCGCGCGGGCGGCATCAGCGACGGCCTCGCGCACGTCACCGACATCTTGCCGACGCTGACCGAGCTTGCCGGGGTGCCCGGCCACGGCGGACGCTGGCGGGGCAGGGCGGTCGAGCCCGTGACCGGTCGCAGCCTCGTTCCGATGCTGAAGGGCGGCGCGGGAAGCGTCCATGGCGACGCGCCGCTCGGCTATGAGCTGTCGGGCAATGCGGCACTGTTCCGCGGCGACTACAAGCTGGTGCGCAACCTCGCGCCGACCGGCGACGGCGAGTGGCGGCTCTTCAACCTCAAGGCCGATCCCGGCGAGACGCGGGACCTTGCCGCCGCCGAACCCGACCGCTTCAAGACGATGATGGCCGACTATCGCGCCTATGCGAAGGCGAACGGCGTGCTCGACATGCCCGCGAGCTACACCGCCGACGAACAGATCAACCGCTACGCCTTCGAACAACAGGGCAAGCCGCGCCTGATCCGCTTCGGTCTGTGGGTGGGCGCGTTCGCCCTCCTGCTATCGGGTCTGATCTGGGCTCTGCGCCGCCGGCGCCGCGCACGCAGATAGGCATTTCAATCGGCGGCGATCGCCGCCATCTGTGCCTCGACCATTCGCTCCATCACCGTTCCCGCATCCTCGGCCGACAGGCTCTGGTCGTGGCGCAGCGTGCGCCAGCTATGAAAGGAAAGCGCAGCGCACAGCGCCTCGACGCCGATCCGGTCGGCGCGCACCGCCGCCGGCAACAGCCGCAGGATCAACTCGCGCTCCAGCATCACGACGCGGCTATACTGCCCCATCAGGAAGGGAGACTGATAGCGCTTGATATTGGCGGCGAGGCGAAAGGGCAGCGTCGTTTCGAACACCCGGACGCGGCGGCCGACGAGCTCGCGGATATTGTCACGCCACGGCTGGTCGGGATAGGGCGCCATCACGATCGGCATCACCTCTTGGGTGATCGTCGCGGTGATCTCGGCATACAGCGCATCCATATCGTCGAAATGGCGGAACACGGTGCGCAGCCCAATGCCTGCCTCTTCGGCGACGCGCGCCGCGCTCGGCGACAGGTCGCCCCCGACGATCAGCTCCATCATCGCCTCGACGATGCGCCGATGGCTCGACCGCCCGCGTTCGCGGCGCCCGTCGACCCGCGGCGATGCGACCTCGTGCGCGCTCGATTTTTCCAGCTCTGTCGCCATGGCACCCCTGCTGGCCCGACTTGACGCCGGCGTCAAACAATCTTGCGTCCCGGTCAATATAGTGACACATATAGTGTCAATTGTTTTGTGGCAATTTGACACGCGATATGGGTGAAGATGATGAAGAAGAGATGGGCGGCCCTCTCCGCATGGCTACTCGCCGGCGCGGGCGGATATTGGGCGTATGAGGCGAACAAATATCGCCTCCCCGGCATCCTTCAGGATTGGAACGATCCCGTTCAGCCGAACCGTGCGATCGCTTGGCAGCAAGGCCCGGCGAAGGCGCCGGAAGGAAAGCGCCCGCCGAACATCATCCTGATCGTCGCCGACGATCTCGGCTATAACGACATCAGCCTGAACGGCGGCGGGGTGGCGGGGGTCGTGAAGACGCCGAACATCGATGCGCTCGCGCGCGAAGGCGTCGATTTCACCACCGCCTATGCCGCGAACGCGACCTGCTCGCCGTCGCGCGCCGCGATGATGACCGGGCGCTATCCGACGCGTTTTGGTTTCGAATATACGGCGGTGCCCGTCGAGTTCGCCGAAAATCTGGCGCATGGCGAGGGCGTCGGGCCGCACCGCGCGATCTTCCACGACGAGCTGATCACCCCCGACATTCCCGCCTATCCCGACATGGGCGTCCCGGCGAACGAAGTGACGATCGCCGAGGCGGTGAAGGCGGCGGGTTATCACACGCTCCACATCGGCAAATGGCATCTGGGCGAGGCGCCGCAGCTCCAGCCGCAAGCGCAGGGCTTCGACGAAAGCCTTGCGATCCTTGCAGGCGCCGCGATGTTCCTGCCCGAGGACGATCCGGACAGCGTCAACGCCAAGCTGCCGTGGGATCCGATCGACCGCTTCCTCTGGGCGAACCTCCGCCACGCGGTCACCTTTAACGGCCGCAAGCGCTTCCATCCCAAGGGGCATATGACCGACTATTTCGCCGATGAGGCGATCGAGGCGATTGAAGCGAACAAGAACCGTCCCTTCTTTTTGTATCTCGCCTTCAACGCGCCACATACACCACTGCAGGCGACGAAGGCGGACTATGACAAGCTGCCCCAGATCAAGGATCACAAGACGCGGGTTTATGGCGCAATGATCGCGCAGCTCGACCGCCGCATCGGCGATGTGATGGCCAAGCTGAAAGAAGCCGGGATCGACGACAATACGCTCGTCATCTTCACCAGCGACAATGGCGGTGCCTGGTATAATGGCATGCCCGATCTCAACGCGCCTTTCCGCGGCTGGAAGGCGACCTTCTTCGAGGGCGGGATCCGCACGCCCCTCTTCATGCGCTGGCCGGGCGGGATTGCAGCGGGGACGCAGCGCGCCGATGTGACGGGGCATCTCGATATCTTCGCGACGATCGCCGCGGCGGCGGGCGCGACCCTGCCGCAGGATCGGACGATCGACAGCGAGGATGTCCTCGCCGGGCCCGCGAAGCGTCCCGCGATGTTCTGGCGCTCGGGCGATTATCGCGCTGTGCGCGCAGGCGACTGGAAATTGCAGGTGACCAAGCGCCCGGAAAAGGCGCGCCTCTACAACCTTGCCGACGACCCGACCGAGCGCCAAGATCTCGCTGCAAGCGAACCGCAACGCGTCGCTGCGCTCCGAAGCTTGATCGAGGAGCAGAACAAGGGGATGGCGAAACCGATCTGGCCGGGTCTCGTCGAAGGGCCGGTGCGTATCGACGTGCCGCTAAACGCGCCGTGGAAGGATGGCCAAGATTATATCTATTGGACCAATTGAGACAAGCCGGGCCGGCGCAGAAAAAGCGAACAGAGCTGCCTGCTGGGTAATTGGCGGCTCACGTCCTTTGTGGCAGGTCGGGGCATTCCTCCCCTCGCGCACTGGAGACATCATGCGAGCCCTGCTGCTTTCGATCGCCTTGCTTACGCCCTCGGTATCTGCCTTCGCGCAGAACGCCGTCGTCGACACCCATGTTCACTTGCACAAAGGCGCGGCGTCGCTCGCCGAATATCGGGCGCAACTGAAAGCCGCGAACCAATCGGTCGACGCCTTCGGGGCGATGTGGTTCGGTGGCCCGAATCAGGCGCTCGCGGGCAATCCCGCCGACATAGCCCAGCGCAACGACGCGCTGATCGCGCTGGCGGCGAAGAATCCCGACATGATCGCCATCGCGACGGTCCACCCCTATGACGGCGACGCTGCGCTCGCCGAAGTCGACCGCGTTGCCGCTCGCGGTGTCCGCCTGCTCAAGATCCACCCGCACACGCAGAAATTCGACGCTGCGGACCCGCGTGTGCTCACGCTCGTCAAGCATGCGGGCGACAAGGGCATGATCGTCATCATGGACAATGCCAGCATCGTCCCCAGCGACAATGAGAAACTCTTCAACCTCGCGCTTGCGGCGCCGAAGACGAAGTTCATTTTCGGCCATATGGGGGGGCTCGGTTTCCGTTTCTGGAATATCCTCGCGCTCGCGCGCACCGCCGAAAATCTCTTCGCCGACAATATCTATTTCGACATTTCGGCGAGCGTGATCCTCGCGGCGGACTCGCCGATCGAGGAGGAATATGTCTGGACGATCCGCAACGTCGGCGTCGACCATGTGCTGCTTGCTTCGGATTTCCCGCAAATTTCGCTGCCCAAGACGCTGGAGGCCTTCGCGAAGCTCGACCTGACGGACGCGGAGCGCGCGCAAATCCGCTCGGGCAACGCGCGCAAGCTGCTCGGGCTCTGACCGATGTCGGTCCATCTTCCCGCGCCCGCCGCTGTGGATATCGCCGGGCACGCGGTCGCGCCCATCGCCTGGGGCATGTGGCGCTTCGCCGGCGTCGATCTTGCGACCGCCCGCGCGCGCATCGACGCGGCGTTCGAGGCGGGCGTGACGCTGTTCGACACCGCCGACATCTATGGCTCCGACACGCCCGGCGGCTTCGGCTCGGCCGAAACCCTGCTAGGCGAGGTCTTCGCCGACGCTCCCGGATTGCGCGAGGCGATGGTCCTCGCAACGAAGGGCGGGATCATCCCGGGCGTGCCTTATGACAGCAGCGCGCCCTATCTGGCGTCGGCGATCGATGCTTCGCTCCGCCGCCTGCGTACCGACCGGGTCGAGCTGTGGCAGATCCACCGCCCCGACCTGCTCGCCCACCCGCAGGAGGTCGCCCGCGCACTCGAAGAGGCGCACCGCGCTGGAAAGATCGGGGCGATCGGCGTCTCCAACTTCACGCCTGCGCAGACATCGGCGCTCGCTCGCTTCCTTCCCGTCCCGCTGGTCAGCCACCAGAGCGAATTTTCGCCGCTTCACCTCGCCCCACTCTTCGATGGCCTTTTCGACCAGTCGATGGAGCAGGGCATGGCCTTCCTCGCCTGGTCGCCGCTTGGCGGCGGCCGCCTTGGCGATCCGGCCGACGAACGTGGTCAGGCGGTCGCCGCGCTGCTCGACGCGAAAGCCGCTGAACATGGCGTCTCGCGCGCTGCGGCGACCTATAGCTGGGTAATGGCGCACCCCGCGCGTCCGATCCCGATCGTCGGCACGCAAAAGGCCGAACGGATCAGGGAAATCCCGCAGGCATTCATTCCGCGCTGGACGCGCGCCGAATGGTATGCGGTGCTGCAAATCGCGATGGGAGAGCGGCTGCCATAACGGCTACGCCTGACGGTTTGCCGGACCCGCAATGACGAGATTTTTGAAAGAGATGCCCCGCCTCCACATCGAGACGTAGGAGAGCGGGAGGCGGGGCGAGCGCGCTTAAGCAGGGCCCGGCTTTCCGGTCAATGAACGGATAGCAAATTTCGGCGATGCTGTGAGGTTTGTTTGCTTGCCGCGCGATGATATGCCTTCGCGTCATGGAACGCACCGCCTCCTGTCACTGCGGCAAGCTGGTCCTCACCTGCACCGGTGATCCGGCGAAGGTATCGCTCTGCCATTGCTTCGATTGCCAGCGGCGAACCGGATCGCTCTTCAGCGTCGCGGCCTTTTTTCCCCGTGAGCGTGTGAAATTGCCCGTCGCGGGCGCCAAGGCGTTCAAGCGTCCGTCGGCGAGCGGCCGCGACGTATCCTTCTATTTTTGCTCCGACTGCGGATCGTCGCTGTGGTGGGAGCCCGACCGGCTTCCGCACCTGATCGGCGTCGCGGCGGGGGCGTTTGCCGATTCCGGCTTTCCGATGCCCGAACAGGCGGTCTGGGCCGAGCATCGGCACGGTTGGCTCGACCTTCCGCTGCCCGAGCACCAGCGCAATCCGGTAAAGCGGGCGCCCGGCGACTGAACCCCCGCTAAAGCCGCCGCCCTAGGCTGATGCGGTCCTCGACCGCATATCCCAGCGAGCTGTAAAATTTGACGACCGCTTCGTTCGCCGCGCGGACCTGCAGGTTGATTTTTTCGCATCCGAGCGCGCGCAGCGCCCGCTCAGCTTCGCGGACGAGCGCCGTTCCCACGCCACCGCGCTTGCACGCCTGCCGCACCGCCACCGAATAGAGCCAGCCGCGATGTCCGTCGTAACCTGCCATCACAGACCCGATTACCGCGCCCCCGTCCACCGCGACGAAAAACAGGTCGGGCTGGAAAGCGAGCTTGGCCGGGATCGCTACGTCGGCACGGTTCCACGGCGGATCGTTCGGAAACGCCTCTTCCCAAAGCGCTTTCACCCCGTCGAAGTCGGATGCCGCATAGCGCCGGATTTCCATCGCTAGCTTGCCCAGACCTGCGCATAGAGCGCCGCCATCTCCTCGGCATCGGGCACGCGCGGGTTGTTTGCGGGCGATCCCGACGCCGCCGCCTGTGCGCACATCGTCGGGACCAGCGTGTCCCAGCGCGCCGCGTCGATCCCCCACGCCGCCGGTCCCGGCACCTCGAGTTCGCGGTTCAAGGCCGCCAGTTCGTCCAGCAGCCGCGCCACCGCCGACTGGTCACCCTCGGCCTCATCGGCGACTCCCATCGCCCGCGCGCAGTCGGCATAGCGGGTGAGCGCGGCAGGCGCCGACCAAGCGGTCACCGCGGGCAGCAGCATCGCGTTCGACAGCCCGTGCGGCACATGGAAATGCGCGCCGATCGGCCGGCTCATCCCGTGGACCAGCGCGACCGAGCTGTTCGAGAAAGCGATCCCCGCCTGCGTCGCGCCCAGCATCATCGCCTCGCGCGCCGCTGCGTCCATCGGGTCGGCACACACGCGTCGCAAATTGGGTGCGATCGCGCGCATCGCGAGCAGCGCCATGCCGTCGCTGAACGGGTTTGCGCGCTTCGAGACATAGGCCTCGATTGCGTGGGTCAGCGAATCGATCCCGGTATCGGCGGTCAGCCGCCTCGGCTTCGTGAAAGTCAGCTCATAATCGACCAGCGCCGCGACCGGCAGGTAAGCGAGCCCGGGGCACAGCATCTTCTCGTCGGTCGCCTCGTCGGTGATGATCGTGAAACGCGTCGCCTCCGACCCCGTGCCCGCGGTCGTCGGGATCGCGATCACCGGCAGCCCCGGCGCGTCCTGAACATGCGGCGCCTTGTAATCCGCCATCGCCCCGCCGTGCTGGCCGAGTAGCGCGATCGCCTTCGCGCTGTCGAGAGGGCTGCCGCCGCCGAAGCCGACGACGCAGTCGTGATCGCCTTCCTTTAGGAACGCCACCCCGGCATCGATCGACGCCACCGTCGGGTCGGGCACGGTATCGGCGAACACACGCGCGGCGATTGCCGCCGCCGCCAGCCCGCCGGTCAACTCGGCGGCGCGCCCGCTGCTGACGAGATAGGTGTCGGTCACGATCAGCGGCCGCGACAGGCCAAGACTCGCGAGCACTTCGGGCAGCTGTTTAGACGCGCCGCCGCCGATGCGAAGGATGCGGGGCAGGGCAATGCTGGCGACACTCAACGGACCATCTCCTTGGCGATCGGGCGGCGCGTCAGGCGCCGCAGGATTCGCGCACAATCAGATGCGTCGGCAAATAATCAAGATATTGTTCGGCGTGCGGGTCCATGACCTGCGACACCAGCCGACGCCCCGCCTCCAGCGTGTCTTGCTGGATCGTCGTCAGCGCGGGGGTGCTGAGCCGCGCGAGCAGCATGTCGTCATAGCCGACGACCGACACGTCCTTGGGCACCGACAGATTGGCCTTGCGCAGCGCGCGGATCGCGCCGAGCGCGATCAGGTCGCTCGACGCGAAGATCGCGTCGGGCCGGCGGCCGCGCGCGAGAAGCTGGCCGAGCGCGCGTTCGGCCGATTCGAAGCCGAAATCGACGCGCACGTCGAGCGCAGGGTCGGCGTCGAGTCCGTTCGCATCGAGCGCTTCCAGATAGCCTTGGCGGCGCTGCATCGCCTCGGGATCGCTCGACCCGACGAAGGCGATCGCCCCCCGCCCCAGCCGCGCGAGATGCAGCGTCGCGCGGCGCCCGCCGAGCACATTGTCCGACCCGACCGAACGATATTTCTGCCCCGGCATATGCGCGCCCCAGACGACGAAATTGCTGTTCGCGTCGGCGAGCTGGTTGAACCCTTCGTGGAGCATCGCCTGGCCGAGGAAGATCACGCCATTGGCGCGGCTGCTGTTCATCACCGTCAGCAGGTCGTCGACGTCGCGCGGCGCGGTGTGGCTGACGGTGAAGTCGCAGTCGCGCGCGCGCGCCGCTTCGCCGATGCTCGCGAGCAGTTCGAGGAAAAAGGGATGCGACAGCGGCAGCGGGCGGCCTTGCATATGCGGCGTGACGACGACGATCGAACCTTCGGCGCCGACCGGTGCGGCGGACATATGGCTGCGAAACGGATAATTATGCTCGCGCGCGAGCGCCCAGATCTTCTTCTTGGTGGCGAGGCTGATCAGCGGATGGTCGTTGAGCGCGCGCGATACCGTCGAGATCGACACGCCGGCCATCCTTGCCAAGTCTTCCAATCTCGTATTGTTGGTGCTCATAAGCTTGCCATCCATGTTCGACGCCGACATGCGTTTAGCACGATTAGGGGGAAGGAATGCAAGATTTGCATGTCGATAACCCGCGGAAGCGTCAAGGGAATGAAGTTTCGCGCAGCGCTCACCGGGCAAATTTGCACATCTGGAACATGTGCTTTGCATTGTTCGGCATCCAGATCGTCTGGGCGCTCCAGAATGCCAACACGACGCGGATTTTCCAGACGCTCGGCGCCGACGTCGCCGCGCTCCCCGCGCTGTGGATCGCGGGGCCGATCACCGGGCTGATCGTCCAACCCATCGTCGGCCATCTCAGCGACGGCTCGCGATCGCGCTTCGGCCGGCGGCGCCCCTTCCTGATCGCCGGCGGGTTGCTGACGGCGCTCGCGCTGCTGATCATGCCCAATGCCGCGACCTTGTGGGCGTCGGTCGCCGCGCTCTGGCTGCTCACCGCCTCGAACAATATCAGCATGGATCCGGCGCGCGCGCTCGTCGCAGACAATCTGCCCGAGGCGCAGCGCGCGAGGGGCTATGCGATCCAGGTCTTCTTCATCGGCGCGGGCGCGGTCGTCGCCTCGTCGCTGCCGTGGGCGCTCGTCAACTGGTTTGGCGTATCGGGAACCGCGCCGCCGGGCGCCTTGCCCCCCGCGGTGCGCTACGCCTTTTACATCGGCAGCGCCTGCCTGCTGCTTTCGGTCTTCTGGACTGCGGCCTCGACCCGCGAACGGCCGGTGAGCCTCGCTGCAGCGCCGCCGGGCGGCCGCCAGCCCGATGCGCGGGTCGATGGCCGGGCGGACCCCGCGAGCGGCCGCCTGCTCGTCTTTGCCGGCGCGGGCTTGCTGCTGGTGGGCATCGTGCTGCGCTGGCGTTGGGAAGTGCTAGTTCTCGGGGCGTCGGCGCTGATGATCGGGGCCGGACAGATGGCGGCGGCATGGCGCCGGGCGCGCGGTGCCGACGCGCTCGGACTGCTCCAGATCGGCGAGGATTATGCGCATATGCCCGCAGCGCTGAAACGCCTCGCGCTCGTGCAATTCTTCACCTGGTTCGCGCTGTTCACGCTGTGGATCTACGCGGCGCCGACCGTCGCGAGCCGCTATTATGGCAGCAGCGACCCGGCCTCCGCCGCTTATTCCGCGGCGGCCGACTGGGTCGGCATCCTGTTCGCGGCCTATAATGGCGTCGCCGCGATCGGCGCGCTCGCGCTGCCCGCGCTGGCGGCGCGGACCGGCGAGCGCCGGGCCTATGCGCTCTGTCTGCTGTGCGGCGCGGCGGGGATGGCGGGCTTTGTGCTCGTGCCCGGCGCGGAGTGGCTGTGGGTCGCCGCGGCGGGCATCGGTATCGCCTGGGCCGCGATCCTGTCGCTGCCCTATGCGATCATCGTCAACGCCGTGCCGCCCGGGAAGGTCGGGGTCTATCTCGGCATCCACAATATCTTTCTCGTCGTACCCCAGCTCGTCGCGGCGATCTGCCTCGGCGCCGCGGTGCAGCATCTGTTCGGTGGCCAGCCGGCGCCGGCGTTAGCGCTCGCCGCCCTTTTTCTCGGCGCCGCCGCGCTCGCTGCCCTGGCGATTCCCGCCTCGCGATCCTGATCTTCGGTCCGTTCGCTTCGCTGCTTTATGCAATAATTTGCATAAAGTAAACCGCGCGCAAACGTATGCGGCCTTTGTTCGCAATGCACCTGTTCCGCACTACAAATCTCATTAAATAGCTGATTTAGATATATATTCTCCAGCATATGCCTCTCGCAAAAGGTGCTTGCCATTTGTGCAACAATGAGCAAAATTATGCAAATGCTGAGCGGGACGCTTCTCGCCGTCGGCAACGGAAGCCTCCGCAAAAGGAGGCGCCATGGGAAGGGGAGAGAGATGAGGCTCAAGGGATTCGCGATTTGTCGGGAGCGCATGCTGCGGGGCGCTTCGCTGCCAGTGGTGGCCGCCGGCCTGTTGATGGCGTCGCCGGCGCTGGCGCAGGATGTGCCGCCTGCCGACGACAGCGCGGCGGCCAGTGACGAGATCGTCGTCGTCGGCGTCCGCGCGGCGCTGCAGGACGCGCAGGACCGCAAGCGCGACGCGCTGACCGTCGTCGATTCGATCACCGCGACCGACATCGGCGCTTTCCCGGACAATTCAGTGGCGAGCGCGCTTCAGCGCGTTCCCGGCATCACCGTCTCGCGGCTGCAGTCGACCGACGACAGCACCCACCCCTCGGGCGAGCCCGCCGGCGTGCTGATCCGCGGGCTCACCTTCGTGCGGACCGAAATCAACGGCCGCGACAGTTTTTCGGCCGACAGCTATCGCGGGCTCAACTTCAACGACATCTCGCCCGAACTGATGTCGCGCGTCGATGCCTATAAGAACCAGACTGCCGACATGATCGAAGGCGGCATCGCCGGCACCGTCGACCTGCGCACGCGCTTGCCGCTCGACGAAAAAGGGCTGGTCGTCGCGGCGAATGCGAAAGCGACCTATGGCGACCGGTCGGACAAGTGGAACGGTGAATTTTCGGTGCTGGTCAGCAAGGCCTTCGACACCGACATCGGCCGCTTCGGGCTCATGGCCGACTATGCGCGCAGCCACCTCGTCACGCGGACCGAAAGCGTGATCATGGACAAGATCCGCACCTATTGCTCGGCGGGCGCGGTCGATGCCGAAGGCAACGGGATCGTCAACCCCGACGGCAGCGTCGCTTGCACCGCGAACCCGTTCGGCGGGACGGGCTGGGCCTATCTTCCCGACGGCATCCGCTATTCGCAGGTCGATTACGACCGCACGCGTGAGGGGATCGCGCTCGCGGGGCAATATGAAAGCCCGGCGGGCGACGTCCGCGCGACGGTGCAATTCATCAAATCCTCCTACGACAATGCGTGGCTCGAAAATGTCTCGCACGCGAAGCTCGAGGGCACCTATTACGGCACGCCGGCGTTCAACCCCGTCGGATCGACGATCCTCCGCACGCCGACGGGCAATGCGGGCTTTACCTTCGGCCCTGACGGCATGCTGCGCTCGGCGACGCTCAGTCAGGGCTATGGCAGCTGGCGCGGCAGCTTCGGCAGCGAGGCCGAGATGATCGACACTGGCTCGGCGGTACCCGGCCTGCCCTTCGTCAATTATTGCGGCCCCGGCTCGGCTTGCGCGGTTCCCGACCGCAACGGCCTTTATTTCGAGAATGAGGCGCGCAATTTCGACCATCGCGAAAGCACGCGCGACCTGTCGGCAAACATCCAGTGGGACGTGACCGACCGGTTCAAGCTCAATTTCGATGCGCAATGGATCAAGGCCAAGACGACGAACGACGACATCCTCGTCGCGACCGCGTCGGCCGCCGATTACGAATATAGCGTCAACAAGGACGGCACCCCGAACATCAAGCTGCTACCCGGCACCAACATCAACTATGCCGACGGCGGCCTCGCCAATCCGCACAATTACTGGATGCCCTTCATCCAGGCGCACCTCGAGGACAATGACGCCGAGGAACTCGCGCTCAAGGCCGACGCCGAATATGATTTCGACGGCAATGACTGGATCGATTCGCTGAAGGTCGGCGTCCGCTACGCCGACCGGAACCAGAATGTCCGCTATTCGACCTTCAACTGGACGCCGATCGCGCAGCCATGGAATTGCAACGGGCCGGGGTTCAACGTCGATAACAGTTCAGCGGCGCCCTATCCCGCCGGATGCGGCGCGCGTCCGGGTTTCAACGGCTATGGCGAGGGGCTGTTCGAACCGGTGAACCTCGGCGGCGGCTTCTATAACGGCAGTGTCTATGACAATGGCGAACTCGTCTATCTGAGCCGCGATGCGCTGCGCGACCGCGACCGGCTCGTCGAAGGATTGCGCGGGTCGAACGTCAGCCCGCCGATCCTGCCGGGCTGGACCCCGATATGCGATAGGACCGAAGCGACGGTCGGTTGCTTCACCCCGTCGGAGGTGATGGAGGTCACCGAAAAGACCAAAGCGGCCTATGCGATGCTGGGCTTCGGCGGCGACAATGCAATGCTGGGCGGGGTGAACGTCCGCGGCAATATCGGCGTGCGCGTCGTCCGCACCGACATCGACAGCGTCGGCAATGTCGGCTTCCCGCAATCGTCGATCTTCACGCCGGTGCTCAACCGGCCGTGCGGAACGCCGCTGCCACCGGGCGACGTCGTCAACCCGGCCTGTTTCCTGACGCCCGAGATATTGGCCTTTGCCAATGGGGCGGCCGTGCCGAACAATCTGAAGGCCGATTACACGACGGTCCTGCCCAGCTTCAACGTTCGCTTGGGGCTCGACGACAATAATTTCATCCGTTTCGCCTATTCGCGGGCGATGGCGCGGCCCGATTTCGGCCTGCTCCGGAATTTCGTCGCGATCCAGACGCCGTCGTTCGATGCGTCCGCCGACAGCCCGAACATCGTCCGCGACGGGGCGGGCAACATCACCGGCTATAATTTCACCTTCCGCGCCGAATCGGGCTTTGCCGGGCTGAAGCCGATCCTTGCCGACCAGTTCGACCTCACTTTCGAACATTATGCCGGCAGCACCTCGTTCCACGCCGACATTTTCTATAAAAAACTCCGGAACACCGTGGCTTACGGCGAATTCGAGCGCGTCTTCACCAACAACGGGTCCGAACAGACGGTGCTGATGCGCGGACCGCGCAACGTGAAGGACGGCGGCGAGCTCTACGGCTTCGAAACGGGTTTCCAGACCTTCTTCGACTTCCTGCCCGGTCTGCTCAGCGGCCTCGGCGCGCAGGCGAACTACACCCACGTCCGGCAGAGCGGGATCAGCAACTCGAATCTGGTGACGCAGGGCGCGCTCGATGGTGGCGGCACCGGCGGCTTCGGCGCCGGGCTCGACGTATCGGGCGGCCGCGGCGTAGTGATGGACTCGCACCGTCTCGCGGGCATATCGAAGCACACCTTCAACCTCGTCGGCCTTTACGAAAAGGGCCCGGTCGCCTTCCGCGTAGCGTATAACTGGCGCTCGCGCTTCCTGACCAACAACCTCGACTGCTGCATCGGGCTGCCGGTGTTCCAGAAATCGGTCGGCTTCCTCGACGCGTCGCTCCGCATCTCGCCGACGCCGTGGCTCGAGCTGTCGGTCGAGGGTCAGAATCTGCTCAACACGACGACGGTCTATCAGCAGCAGATCTTCGGCGACACGCCACTGACCCCGGGGGCGAAGCCCGTCTATCGCGATGCGAACTGGGGCCGTGTCGACCGCCGCTTCCAGTTAGGCGCGCGCGTGAAGTTCTGATAGCCCGGCGGAAGCGCGGCCGCTCGTTCGAGCGGTCGCTCTTCCGGCCGGTTCTGCGGGAGCGACCGAACGGCCATGGCGGAACCCTATCGCATCGTGATCCTCGGCGGCGGCACCGCGGGCTGGATGTGCGCGTCGGGCCTTGCGGGCCTGCTGGCGGCGTCCGATTACGACATCACATTGATCGAAAGCGATGAGATCGGCACCGTCGGCGTCGGCGAAGCGACGCTGCCGCACCTCAAAAGCTTCAACGACATGCTCGGCATCGACGAGGCCGAGTTCATGCGCGCGACCCGCGGCACCATCAAGCTAGGCATCGAATTCACCGACTGGCTGCGCCAGGGTGCGCGCTATATCCACCCCTTCGGTACCTTCGGCGATCGGTGGGGAGGCGCCGACTTCCAGCATCACTGGGCACGTGCGCGGCTCTCGGGGACAGACAGCCGCTCGCTCCAGGACTATAGCTTCGCGGTCGCCGCGGCGCGCGCCAACGGCTTCGAACATCCGAACACCGATCCCAAATCGATCCGATCGACCTACAGCTATGCCTATCATTTCGACGCCGGACTCTACGCCGCCTTTCTGCGCACCTGGGCGACCGCGCGCGGCATCCGGCGTCTCGAGGGCAAGGTCGTCGATGTCGTGCGCGATGCGCAAAACGGTGACGTCGAACGCCTGACTTTGGCCTCAGGCGCCGAGGTTGCGGGCGATCTCTTCATCGACTGTTCGGGTTTCCGCTCGCTGCTGCTGGGTCAGACGATGGGCGTGCCGTGGCTCGACTGGAGCGCGTGGCTCCCCTGCGACCGCGCGCTGGCGGTGCCGTGCGCGAGCGTCGAACCGCTCACCCCCTATACGCGCGCGACGGCGCAGCGCGGCGGCTGGACGTGGCGCATCCCGCTTCAGCACCGGATCGGAAATGGCTATGTCTTTTCCAGCGCCTTCTGCGGCGAGGACGAGGCGCGGCGGACGCTGCTCGGCGCGCTCGACGGCGAGGCGCTCGACGAGCCGCGCTTGCTGCGCTTTCAGGCGGGGCGCCGCGCGGCGGGCTGGGCTGGCAATGTCATCGCGGTGGGGCTCGCGAGCGGCTTTCTCGAACCGCTCGAATCGACGAGCATCTTCCTCATCCAGGCCGCGACGGTCGACCTCGCCGCGCTGATGCCGCGGCGCAGCGAGCGCGTCGATCCGCGCATGGCGCGCGAATTCAACCGGCTGTTCGAAATTCACTACGACCGCACGCGCGATTTCCTCATCCTCCACTACACCGCGAACGCGCGCGCCGGCGAACCGCTCTGGGACCATGTGCGGACAATGGCGCTGCCCGATAGCCTGGCGCACAAGATCGCGCTGTTCCGCGAAAGCGCGGCGGCACCCGATTACAAGCTTGGCCTTTTCTCGCGCGACAGCTGGCTGTCGGTGCTCGAGGGGCAGGGCGTTCTGCCGTCGGCGGCGAGTCCGCTAACCCATCGTCTGCCGGCGGCAGATTTGCAGGCGCGGCTCGACGATCTGGCGGAACGGATCGCGGTCAACGCCGACGACATGACGCCGCATGCCGATTTTATCGCGGGCTATTGCGCGGCCGGAACCGCGATCCAGCCCGCAACGAGCGCGGCATGAGCGGCGCGCGCGCCATCACGCTGGTCGGCCGCGACGCGCCGCTGTGGATCGCGGCGGCGGCGCTGCGGCGCGCGCTCGCGCCTGCGGGCGTTACGGTGCGCGCGGTCGAATTGCCGGCGGAGGCGGGCGTGGCGGACGTCTACGCTACCTTGCCTGCGATTGAGGCGCTGCACGTCCAGATCGGCATCGACGAGGCGGCGTTGCTGCGGAGCGCACGCGGCGCGTTCACGCTCGGGCAGAATTTCGTCGACGCGAGCGGCGCGGGGCGACCGTCCTTCCTCCACAGCTATGGCGCCTTTGGCACCGGGATCAACGGTGGCGATTTCTTCCCGCACTGGGTCAAGGCGCGCCATCATGGCCTTGGCGTCGGGCTCGATGATTTCTCGCTGACCGCGAGCGCGGCGCTCGGCGGGCGGATGTTCTTCCCCGACACCGACAGCGAAGTCTACGGCCGCAGCGATTATGGCTATCATCTCCCCGCCGCCGCTTACGCCAAAAGCCTGAAGGCGATCGCGCGGCACCTCGGCGTCGAACTTTTCGAGACGGCGACGATCGCGGTCGAGCGCGGCGACGACGGGATCGCGGCGCTGCGCCTCGACGACAAAAGGCGGATCGAGAGCGCGCTGTTCGCCGACCTGACGCGCGAGCGCATGCTGCACGGCAGCCGCGGTTTCGAGGCATGGGACACGCCCGGTGACCGGCTATTGCGCGCGCTCGCGCCGCGCCCCGCCGCGCTCCCCGCCTATGCCGAGATACGCGCGAGCGCGGGGGGGTGGACCGGCCTGTTCCCCAGCCTAACGCATATTCATGTCGAGCATGTCTTTTCGCATGCATCGACGACCGATGAGGCGGCGCGGCAAACCGCCGAGGCGGCGTGCGGCCTGCCGCTCGACGCGGTGACGATCCGCCCGTTCGCGGCGGGCGTCGCGGCGGCGCCATGGACGGACAATGTCATCGCCCTCGGCGACGCGGCGTGCGTCTTCGATCCTGCCCACGGCTTCGCGCTGCATGGGCTCCAACTCGGCATCGTCCATCTGCTCGCCGCCTATCCCGCCAACGGCGCCGGCTATGCCGCACGGCGCGCCGAATATAACCGCGTCTTGCGCTCGCATTTCGCCCGCGTCGCCGAGTTTCAGGCGGCGCATCATGCGCTTCAGCGCTATTCGGGGGCCTTCTGGGACAGCGCGCGCGCACTGCCGATGCCCGACGAACTCGCGCACCGGATCGACCTCTTCTCGGCACGCGGCGAACTTCCGCCGCTGGAGGATGAAAGCCTGCCGCCCGACAGCTGGCGCGCGCTGCTCGTCGGGCACGGGATCATGCCCCAAAGCTGGCGTCCCGCCGCCGACCGGCTGCCCCCCGACGAAGTGAAGGCGCATTTCCGCAAGATGCTCGGTTTTGTGCGCGAAGCGGTGCTGCGCCAGCCGACGCACGATGCCTGTCTCGCGCTCATCTTGCAGCCCGCGCATGGTTGAACCTGCGCGCCTCGATCGCTCTATGGCGCCGCGCTCGCCGCTCGACCCTTTGCCGCGCATCGGGGCGCGCGGGGCGTCCGCGCCCACCGACTTCGCCGCGCTCGTCGCGTCCGAAACGCCTGCCGTCGTCAAGGGGTTGTTCGACGACTGGGTCGCGCTGGCGGCCGGGCGCCATTCGCCCGGCCGCCTCAACACCTATCTGGCAGGCATGGACCGCGGGTTGCCCGTGCCGGTGATGGAGGCGCCCGCGCGGGCGCGCGGCCGCTTCGCCTATCGCACCGACCTGCGCGAATTCACCTTCACCAAGCGGCAGGCGCCGCTGCGAGATACGCTGGCGCGGATCGAAGGATTGATCGGACGTGGTGATGTCCCGACGCTCGCCATCCAGATGCTGCCGCTAGCCGACGCGCTGCCCGATTTCGTCCGCCAGAACCCGATGCCGCTGCTGCCCGCCGATGTCGGTCCCAAACTGTGGCTCGGCGGCGCGGTGAAGACCCAGACGCACAACGACCGCGATCATAATCTCGCCTGCGTAATAGCGGGGCGGCGGCGCTTCCTCCTGTTCCCGCCCGATCAGGTCGCGAACCTTTATATCGGGCCGCTCGATAATCCGCCGCCGCTGTCGCTCGTCGACCCGGAAGACCCCGATTTCGATCGTTTCCCGCGGTTTCGCGAGGCGCTCGCCGCCGCGCGCGTCGCGATGCTCGATCCCGGCGATGCGATCTTCATCCCCCGCTACTGGTGGCACCATGTCGCCTCGCTCGACCCCTATAATGCGATGGTCAATTATTGGTGGGGCGATGCGGCAATTGGCGTTGAAAAGCCGAACAATGTCTTCCTCGCGGCGCTGCTCGCGCTTCGGGACCTGCCGCCGGGCGAACGCGCTTACTGGCGGGCGATGTTCGACACCCATGTGTTCGGGGATCCCGAACTGTCGGCGGCGCATATCCCGGAGGCGCTCCGCGGGGCGCTCGGCGCGATGCGCCCCGACGCGCGCGTGGCGTTTCGGCGGCAGCTGACCGCCGCTTTCCGGACATAACGACCTTCCCCCCAGCATGAGAGACAATATGATCCTGAAGACGCTTCCCATGTTCGGCCTCTCGATGCTCGCGATGGCTTCGCCCGCCGCGGCGCGCGAATGTGCGCAGTCCCCTGGCAAGATACTCGAGCTGTGCGTTTCGGTCGAAAATGGCGAGGCGCTTTATCGGGTGACGCGCGGCGACGTGACGGTCATCGCGCCGTCGCGGCTCGGGCTGCGCTTCGCGGGCGAGGCCGATCCGCGCTTCGCGGGCCTCGGCGCCGCCAGGCGAAGCGCGGTCGATACGACATGGGAACAGCCGTGGGGCGAGCAAAGGCTGATCCGCGACCGTCACAATCAGCTGTCGGTGACGCTCGCGGGCGACACGCCGCTCAACCGGGCGGTCGGCGTGACCTTCCGCCTCTTCGACGACGGCTTCGGCTTCCGTTATGATTATGGCGCGATCCCTGCCGGGCAGGCGGTGTCGGTGGTCGCCGACCACAGCCAGTTCCGCACCGTCGGCGCCTATCAGGCCTGGTGGTACGAAGGGCTGGGACAGGAACGCGACGAATATCTCTATAAACAGACCGACGCTCGGCGCGTCACGCTGGCCGAAACCCCGCTGACGCTGAAGGGTGACAACGGCCTCTATCTCAGCTTTCACGAGGCCGCGCTCGTCGACTTTCCCTCGATGCTGCTTCGGGGCGACGGCGCGGGCACCTATGATGCGTGGCTGATGCCCTGGCCCGATGGCGTGCTCGAGAAAAAGACGGGACCGTTCACAACGCCGTGGCGCACGGTGCTCGTCGGCGAAACGCCCGGTGCGCTCGTCGACAGCCGGATCACGCTTAACCTCAACGAGCCGAGCCAGGTTCCGACCATCGGCCAATGGTTCAAGCCGGGCAAATATGTCGGCATCTGGTGGGAAATGCATCTCGAGAAGTCGACCTGGGGCAGCGGGCCGAAGCACGGCGCGAACACCCCGAATGTGAAGCGATACATCGACTTCGCCGCCCAATACGGCTTCGACGGCGTGCTGGTCGAAGGGTGGAATAAGGGTTGGGACGGCGACTGGATCGCCAATGGCGACAAATTCAGCTTCACCCGCGCCTATCCCGATTTCGACCTTGCCGAGATCACCCGCTACGGCAAGGCGAAGGGCGTCAAGCTGATCGGCCATCACGAAACGGGCGGCGGGGTCGAAAATTATGCGCGGCAGCTGGGCGCTGCGCTCAAACTCTATGCCGACCATGGCGTGTCGTTGATCAAGACCGGCTATGTCCGCCACAGTGGGACGATCGTCGACGGCGACGGCGGGATGCAATGGTTCGCCGGCCAATATATGGTGCGCCACCATCTCGACGTCGTGAAGCGCGCGGCAGAGCGTCGCATCGCGATCAACACGCACGAGCCGGTGAAGGATACCGGGCTGCGCCGCACCTGGCCCAATTGGGTGAGCCGCGAGGGCGCGCGCGGGCAGGAGTTCAACGCTTGGGGCAATCCGACCAATCCGCCCGAGCATATGACGATCCTGCCCTTCACGCGGATGCTCGGCGGGCCGATGGATTATACTCCGGGTATCTTCGACATCGCGCGCGGCGGCATCGATCTGACGCGGCGCGTGCAATCGACGCTTGCGACCCAGCTCGCCGAATATGTCGTCATCTATTCGCCGATCCAGATGGCCGCCGACCTCCCCGAAAATTACGAGGCGCGCCCCGACGCCTTCCGGTTCATCCGCGACGTCCCCGCCGATTGGGAACAGTCGAGGACGCTGCAGGGCGCGATCGGCGACTATGTCGTCGTCGCGCGGCAGCAGCGCGGCAAAACCGATTGGTATCTGGGCGCGATCGGCGACGAAGAGGCGCGCGAATTGCGGCAGCCGCTGGCCTTCCTCGCGCCGGGCGCGCGGTACGAGGCGCAAATCTACGCCGACGGCCCCGGCGCCGATTATCGCAGCAACCCGGGCGCGCTGACGATCGAAAAGCGCATGGTCACCAGCGCCGACACGCTGACATTGCGCCTCGCGCCGGGCGGCGGCACGGCCATCCGGTTCCGCCGCGTCGATTAGGGTCGCCGGAACGGTCGGCGAATGCCGCCCCTACTGAAGTTGGCAGATGTCGAGGATGTTCATGTCGTCATAGTCCTGGTTCTCACCCGCCATGACCCAGATGAACGCGTAGGCACTGGTCCCCACGCCCATGTGGATCGACCAGGGCGGAGAGATCACGGCCTCGCCATCCGTCATTACGATATGACGCGTGGCGTCGCCTTGCCCCATGAAGTGCATCACGCGGCCCTGTTCGGGATCGTCGAGATCGAAGTAGAAATAGATCTCGCTCCGGCGTTCGTGCACATGCGGCGGCATCGTGTTCCACACGCTTCCCGGCTTGAGGATCGTAAGACCCATCGCCAGCTGCGCGCTATCGCACACGCCGGGGATGACGAGCTGGTGGATCGTCCGGTCGTTGGCGGTCGCCAAGCTGCCGCGCTCGAGCATCTTGGCGTCGGCGAGCGGCAGTTTGCGTGTATCGAAGGCACGATGCGCGGGGGAGGAGGCGAGATAGAAGCGGGCGCCGTCGCCGGAGAAGCTGACGTTCTTCGCGCCCATCGTGACATACAGGCTATCCTTCGCGCCGAGCACGAACAGCTCGCCGTCGACGGTCACGGTTCCATCGATCCGGCCAACATTGACGATACCGAGTTCGCGTCGCTCGAGGAACGGGTGGCCGGCTGCCGAAGGGGGCTCCGATTGATCGGGTAGCTTGACGCTCCCGCTCTCGACCAGCACGCCGCCGATCACCAGCCGGTCGGCATGCGTATAGTTGAGCACGCACCGGTTTGGGCGGAACAAATTTTGAATGAGATAGCGATCGCGCAGTTCGTCATTGGACACGCACGCCATCATGTCCGGATGAGTGGCGTAATAGGTTCGATCGAACATGACTGCTCCAAAGAAGGGCCGGGCCGGCGCACCGGGAGCCCGGTCCGATTCAAAAGGGCCGCGTGCAGTCGCCAGAGCGCGAAGCGCTGACGACTGCACGGGCAGGGGGGAGGGCTATTTCGTTTTCCGGAAGACCGGCGGCGTGAACGCGCCGTTCGTCGCGACGTCCCACACTTCGATGCGCGCCCATTTGCGGCCGCTGAGATCGAGGCGCTTCTCGATCGTGCGGCTTCCGAAAGGGGCGGCGCCGGTGAGGTCGATGCGCTCACGATAGACCTTGCTGCCGTCGCCGCTGACGATCTCGGCGAAGGCGGGCGGGAAGGTCCATTCGATCTTCGCACGCACCGTCGTATTCCGCCCAAAGGCGGCTTCCCCGCCGCTCTTCGCGCCGTCGATCGTGAATTCGGGGATCAGTACCTCGCCGGTGGTGGTGAAGAAGTGCCCCCCGCGCAGCGCGTCGAGCACGCTCTGCCAGCCATCGGAATAGCGCGGCAACGGCCCGTCGAGCCGCAGGTAGTTGATATTCATATGCGCATAGAGCTCGCTCTCTTCGGAGAGCTGGAACACGTCGACCTCGCCGGGGGTGAACTTGCGCTCGGACGGTTTCGTCGCCCAATTGTTCATGTCGTCGAGTGTATCGAGCACGCGCCAGCCGAGGCGCGGCTGCGAATAGTCCACCGGCATATTCTTCCACGCGCCGCCGAGGAAGCGGTCGCTCTTGAAGAAGGGTGTGTCCTTGTGCTTGTCGGGGAAGCCCAGCGAGCCCTTGATCCGCGGGTGCGCGGTCCACATCAGGCCCTTCTCGTCCTGCATCAGCTTCAGGACATCCGCCTGCGAGCCGACATGATAGACCTTGCCCAATTCGGGATCACTTTCGACGAAGGGCTGCCCTTCCTTGCGGTCGAGCGTCCAATAGACCGGCTTGGGGAAGAAGCTGATCCAGTGCCCGCCGAGATGGACGTTGGGTTCCTCGCCCGGGAGCAACAGCAGCTTGTCGTCCGACAGCCGCGCGGTCTCCGCGTGCATCGTCTTGAGCAAGGTCAGCCGGTCGCCGGCGCGATCGAGCGCCTCGCGCCCCAAGTGAAGCTCGGCCAGGTGGACGATCTCGACGTTCATGTTCTTGAAGCGTTTGACGAACTCGGGCGCCTCGAGCCCGTCGGGCACCCTCGTCGATTGCTGGAAGCGCTGCGTGTTCAGATAGGCTTCGGTGTGCTCGACATGATAGTGGCTGGTGAAGGTGCGGTGCCCGTCGAGCGCCTTGAAGCGATCGCCGCGGGTATAAGCGAGCGCAGCCTTGGTGACGCTGGCCGCATCTCCGCTGTCGGGCAACAGGAACACGCCCATGTCCTGCATCGTGCCGGGCGGCGCGTTCACCCACGGCACATAGCGCCGGTCGCCTTCGAGAGTCTGGCGTACGCCGAAACTCGTGCGGCCGTCGAGGTTGCGATAATCATTGCCGTACCACGCCGAATTGTCGTTGTTGGCATAGTCGAGCGGGTAGTAGAATTGGTGCGGCGGCGGGACGATGCCCAACGATCCGCCCGACGGTCCTTCCGCGACGATCATTCGCGCACGCACCTTGGGCGAGATCGCGGGCCCCCGCGAAGCATCGCCTTTCTTGCGTACCATCGTATCGCTGGTGTCGGTGAAGGCGATCGAGCGCCACGGCAGGGCGGCCGAGGAAGCGACGCCGAGACCGGCATCGAAGGTGTAGGCGGTGGCCTCGCGCTTGGTCGACATCACCATCGCGGCGCGGACGAGCCTTGAGCCCGGATAGATGGTGAATTCGTAGGTGCCCGAGAAGGGGCCGGCCGCCGCGCCGCCGACGATCACCTTGGTATTGCCGCCCTCCGCGCGGACGCTGATGTCGCTGCGCGACAAGGTGAGCGGGAAGCTTTCGAACGGCCGCTTGCGGGGGTTGTCGAAAAAGATCGTCCAGCCCTGCTTGAGGTCGCGGGTGCCGACGGTTACGACACCGGCGGGATCGAGGCCGCCGAGCACCGGCCTGCCGGCTATCGAGACCGCTTCGATCAGCGGTTTGCCCGGATCGAGCGACAGGACAAGCTGCGCTCGCTCATCCTGCGCCGACGGCCAGTCTATCGTCACCGAATCCTGCGTCCGCGTGGCGCGCACGCCGCCGGGCAATGCCTTGCCGGGCTGGTTGAGAATCGTGGCCGCCGTCTGCGCCTGCGCCGCACCTGCGAGGGCAAAGCTGCCGGCGGTCAAAGCCGTCGCTAGCCCGAGCGCCGCGAACATCCGTTTTCTGTTCAAGTCATCCTCCTTTTTATGCCGGCATTCACGTTCAGGCTCAGAAGTTGAAGCGTACGCCGAGCGAGTAGGTTGTGTCGTCGTTCCGCACTTCGCGAACGAAATCCTCACGCGATTCGAAGTTGCGCGTCTTCTGGCCCGTGATGTTCGTACCGGCGAGGCTAACCGTGATGCCCGGCGCCACGTCGTAGTTCAGGCCGAAGTCAAGCCGTCCGGCGGCGCGAATGCCGTTGAGTCCCACGGGAATCGAAACCGGCCGGAGCGAGAGGCCGTTGGTAATGTCGCCGTCGAAATATCGGGAGCGATAGGTATAGATCATCCGCGCCGAAATGCCGTATTTCTCGTAAATCAGGCCGATATTGTAATTGTATTTGGAGACGCCGAGCAGCGGCAGGCCCTGAAGCCGGTCGCCGGGGGTCGTCACCTCGCTGTCTATGACCGTGAAGTTTCCGATCACGCCTGCGCCGTCGAGTCCTTCCGGAAGGAAGTCGAGGAACAGCTGGCCGCCGACTTCGACGCCCTTGATCTTGGCCGAACCCAGATTGCGAGGTGTCGAGATCACATATTGCAAACCATCGATCGTCCGGACCTCGGTCCCGTTGATGATCCGGTCCTTGATGTCGCGATAGAAGCCGACGACCGAAACATAGTTGCTGCGGCCGAAATAATATTCGAGCGATGCGTCGAAGCTGTCGGCTTTTTGCGGCCGCAGGTCGGGGTTGCCGCCCGATCCGGAATTCTGGATCGTGTTGACGTAAGAGACAACATAGCTGAGGCCCGGGTTGAGCTGGCCGAAGCTGGGCCGCGAAAGTGTCTTCGAATAGTTGAAGCGCGACTGGAGGCCGCCGCCGAACTGGATGCGCGCGCTGGCGTTGGGCAGCAGGTCGGTGTCGCTGGTCGAGCGCCGGACGAGTTCGACGCGCGATGTGCCGGTCGCGGGATCGGTCACGCGGCCCGAACCCGCGATGTTGCGATCGGTGCGGGTCAGGCGCGCGCCGACCATGCCGTCGATCGAAATCGTATCGGTCAGCGCGATGTCGTAACCCGCCTGCAGGAAGCCGGCATAGCTTTTTTCCTGCGCATCATAGTCGCGCGTCGGGTCGAACGCCGGCGTGTCGGGCGAGATGCCGTACAGCGTCCTGAGCTGTCGCTTGATCGATTCCTGAACCAGATAGTCGGGGTCGAGCTGCAGGAAGGAGGCGCCGCCGTTCATTTGCGGAACGCCGGGGGCCTGCGAAAGAATATCGCCGGGAAGACCCGCGCCGTCGAGCGGCGTCACAAACGAGCCGCCCGGGGCCGGCGGACCGCCAAGATATTGCTCGAACGCGGCCTTGCGTTTCGCAACGCGCACGCCCGCCTGGACATAGTCGAGGATCCCGTCGAAATCATATTTGGCGTCGCTCATGACGGCCCACAAAGTGCCTCGGCTGCGGTTGATATTTTCGCTCATGCCGTTGGCGAAGGCGAGGCCTTCGGGATCGTTCATCGGATTGCCTGGCATCGTCGCCTCGACCTCATGGTTGACGTCGCGGACCAGGACCAGTTCGTCGATGCGCTTGCCGATATCGACGCGGAAGCTGTCGTTCCGGTTGGTCGAGGATTCATAGGAGATGTCGGTATTCCAGGTGAGCGCGCCAATCTCCTTGTTGAAGCCAGTGGCGATCACATAGATGTCGGTGCTCGACTTGTTCGCGACGGTCGCGGTGTAATATTCGATATTGCGCGCCGTATAGCCTGTGGCGTTGCACAGTTCGCGGATCGTGCCGGTCCCCGTCGGGTTGTCCGGGCTGCGCACATTCCCCGAATAATAGCCGTCGGGGCCGACGGCGAAATCCTCACAGGTGTCGCCCGCGGTCGCCTCGAGCGAGGTGCCGGTGAAGGCGCGGAAGGTCGGGCGCGCCTGGAAGACGTCGCCGCGATAGCCCGCGAACAGCCCCTCGGCGTAGATTGTCGTGTCGCTGTCGGGCGCCCATTCGAGCGAGAAATTGGCCTGCGGTCGCTCATATTTGCCGAATTCGATGGCGGCGGCGAAGCCGGTGGGCGCGTGCAAATTCTGCGGCGAGCCCGCGGGGCCCGCGCTCGTGGCGCGTGTCCAATCGTTCCACGCGATCGGCCGGGCATATTTGTTGCGCTGATAGGATATGCCGACCATCGCCGCGATCTCGCCCTCACCCGCGGCCCAGCGGTTGGCGACGAGCAGGCTCAGCGCGGGATTGATCGTGTTCTTCGAACCGGCTTCCTGCAGATAAGTCGCGCGCGCGCTGCCCGCGATCGTCAGCTCCTTGAAGTCGAGCGCGCGGCGCAGGCGCATATTGACGCCGCCAGCGACGCCGCCTTCGATCCGTTCGGCCGAATTGGACTTGTAGACATCGACCCCCGCAAGGGCTTCGGCCGGGAGATCCTGAAACGAGAAGCCGCGGCCGACGCCGGTGAAAATCTCGCGCCCGTTGAGCGTGGTGACGATGTCGTCGAGGCCGCGAATGCGGGCGCCGACAATCTCGTTATTGCCGCCGACGACGACCTGCACGCCGGGTACGCGCTGGAGCGCCGAGGCGGTGGTGAGGTCGGGAAGCTTGCCGATATCCTCGGCGACGATCGAATCGACCACCGCGGTCGACTCGCGCTTGATCTCGGCGGCGCGCGAAAGGCTCTGGCGGATGCCGGTGACGACGATGTCGCCCGACGTGTCCTGCCCTTCACCCGCGGCCGGATCGGCGGCTGGCGCGGTTTGCGCAATTGCCATGGGTGCACCCGATACGAATGCGATCAGCGCCACGGAGGCGCGAAGACTGACCTTCAATGGACCTCTCCCTATAAGACATCATACAAGTTTGGCAGATTGATCTGATTATTCTGCCGGACGTAATTCGGCGCCTGAGTTTCTTCTGCAGGTCTGTGTTTTGGTCTGGTTCAGCCCGTCGGGTTGTTGGACGACATGAAGTCGTGAAGTTCGCGGTGCCGTTTTAAGCTGCCGCTCATATGGGTTCGCGCCGCCACCCGCGCGGCGTCGGAATCGCGGTGGATGATGGCATCGAGGATCGCCTCATGCTCGGCGCTGATCACCGCCTTGTAACTGTCGCCGATATAGGCCTGGCCTTGTCGCAGATAGAGCGAGCGCGGCGGAACGAGGCGGACGCCGAGGAAGTCGATCAGCTTGGCGTAATAGGTGTTCTTGCTCGCCCGGGCGATGGCGTTGTGGAATTCGACATCGGCCTTGACCGAATCCTCAAGGCCGACCGCGGCCTCGCCCAGAATCCTGATCTGCTGGCGCATATTCATCACGTCGACCTCGGTGCGCCGCTCGGCCGCCAGCGCCGCCATCTCGGTTTCGACGCAGAGCCTGAGTTCGAGGAGCTGTATCACATCGCTGAGATTCTCGACCTCGTCGCGCGTGACCTGGAAAGCCTGGTAACGCGCGGTCTCGCTGACGAAGAGCCCTTTCCCCTGCCGGGCCTCGACCAGTCCCGCCGCCGCGAGACGGGCGATCGCTTCGCGAATCACCGTCCGGCTCACGCCGAGCACATCGACGAATTCGGCCTCGGTAGGGAGCTGGGCGCCGGGCGGATGCACGCCCGACATGATGCTGGTGCGGATATGCTCGCACGCGGCGTCGACGAGGGACGGCCGCCGTTTGCGAAGCGCAAGCCTGTCGTCATGCACAGCGTCGCTGCCAGCCTGCCTCACGCGCCCGTCCTCCCGTTTTCGGCACATTGTGCGCCATATCCGCTTGAGTGTAGCGATTATAAGTCATATGACAACTTAAATAATTTCATTTCATTTTAAAAATTTGGTCCATCAGGCCACGAGTCATGGCTGCAAGGGTGCCTCATCGTCGCACAGCGTGACATAAGGCGGGTTCGTCGCCCGATCGGATCGCTGCCAGGGAGAAAGATATGACGCGGATTTCGACCATCTGGAAAAAGGGGCGAGCCCCGGCGACTATGGCCTTCTTGCTTGCGGTGGCGCCGGCGATGCCTGCGGCGCAAGAGGCCGGGACGCCGGACATGCCGGCGGTCGCGGGGCCGCTCCCGCCGCCACCCGACCGGGAAGCTCAGGCCGCGGTCGTCCGCGCCGACTATCGCTACGACGACCTATTGTGGGAGAATGATCGCACCGCGCACCGGATTTACGGCCATGCGCTCGAAGCGGCGGAACCGCCCTCGGGCTCGGGAATCGATTCGTGGGGCAAGAACGTGCGCTGGCCCTTCGCCGATCGCCAGCTGCGCAGCGGCGACCAGCACAGCTATCGCGGCGAGGGCCTCGACTTCTACAATGTCGGTTCGACGCGCGGCGCCGGCGGGCTCGGCATCTGGCACGACAACAAGTTGTGGACGTCGCGCAACTACGTCCGCCACCGCATCCTGTCCGCAAGTGGGCAGGCCGCCGATTTCACCGTCGATTATGCGCCCTGGCCGGTCGACGTGGATCGCAAGGTCTGGGAGACGCGCCGCTTCACGCTTCCGCTCGGAACGCATTTCACCCGCATGGTCTCGACCATCTCGTCCGACAGCGACGAGCCGTTGCTCGTCGGGATCGGCATCGGCAAGCGGACCACGGGGCAGGGCGCCGGCGAACTCACGGTGGACCGGGCGAAAGGACTGCTTTCGTGGTGGGGACCCGCGGACGGCGATCATGGACGGATGGCGATCGCGATTCGGGTTGATCCCGCGATGATCGCCGAAATACGCGCCGACGCGGACAATCAACTCGTCCTGCTACGCGTCGCGCCCGGAAAGCCGTTCGTCTATTTTTCGGGTTCGGCATGGGACAAGGGACAGGGCGGCTTTCGCACGCGCCAGGCATGGAATGCCTATGCGGCCGGCGAGAAGCTGGATTTCGGAGTCCCCAGATGATCCCGCAACCGGTCGCGTCCTTCTATCGCGCTTTAGGCGAGGTGCGGGGTGGAGACCATGTCGACTGCCGGCACCGACGGTAAGAACGTCAGCGCCTTCACGAACTGCGCGGTGCAATTGGGCCAACTGTAGCGCGCGCCGAGCGCCGCTGCGTCTTTCCGGTCGCATAGCAGCGCGGTGTCGATTGCGCGGCCCAGGTCCTCGTCGAGCGCGCCGGCTCGGTCGCGCACGATGTCACCCGGCCCGGGCACCGGATAGGCGGCGACGGGGGTGCCGCAGCTCATCGCCTCGATGATCACCAGCCCGAAGGTGTCGGTGCGGCTGGGAAAGACGAAGACGTCGGCGCCGGCATAAGCGGCCGCGAGTATTTCACCGCCCAGCTTGCCCAGGAACAGCGCATCGGGATGTCGCGCCTTGAGTTCGGCGAGCGCAGGCCCTTCGCCGACGACGACCTTTGAACCCGAGCGATCGCTGTCGAGGAAAGCGCTGATATTCTTTTCCACTGCGACGCGGCCGACATAAAGCTGGATCGGCCGCGCGAGTCCGTCATACGCTGGATGCGGCGCGCGGTCGGGGCGGAACAGCTTGTGATCGACACCGCGCTCCCACATCATTGTCTGGTCGAGACCCTGCCCGGCGAGTTCGCGCGCAAGGCTGCGCGTCGCGACCATGATGTGCGCCGCCGGGCGATGGAACCAGCGGATGAAGCGCCAGACGAGCGTTGGTGACACCGGCAGCCGCGCCGCGACATATTCGGGGAAGCGCGTGTGATAGGCGGTGGTGAAGGGAAAGCCGTTCCGCAGGCACCAGCGCCGTGCGGCCAGGCCGAGCGGCCCCTCGGTCGAGATGTGGATCGCCTGCGGGGCGAAGGCGCGGATACGGCGTCCCACCGCGCGCCGGCCGGCAAAGGCGAGGCGGATCTCGGGGTAGGAGGGGCAGGGAACCGAACGGAAGAGATCGGGCGAGATCACCCCAACCTCATGCCCCGCCGAGCGCAGTTCGCCGATCGTTGCCTGCAGCGTGCGGACGACGCCGTTGACCTGCGGCTCCCACGCGTCGGTGACGATCAATATCCTCATGCGGCGGCGGGCAGCGCGAGCTTCGTCGGGGCGCTCCGCGCCGCGACCTCCTCGGCCCAGTGCAGGATTTCCATCGTTCCGTCATGATGTTCGACGAGCGCGGTGCAGCCCTCGACCCAGTCGCCGTCGTTATAATATTCGGTGCCCTCGATCTCGCGCATCTCGGCGCTGTGGATGTGACCGCACACGACGCCGTCGACCCCGCGCGAGCGCGCGGCGTGGGCGACGACTTCTTCGTAGCGACCGATGAACTGGACGGCGTTCTTGACCTTGTGCTTGGCGACCATCGACAGCGACCAATAGGGCAGGCCGAGCTTGCCGCGGACCCAATTGACCACGACATTGCACTTCATCAGCGCGGTGTAGGCGGCGTCGCCGACGAAGGCGAGCCAGCGGTGCGCGAGCATCACGGCATCGAATTCGTCGCCATGGACGATGAGCAGTTTGCGGCCGTCGGCGGTTTCGTGGATCGCCTCGCGGCGGATCTCGACCCCGCCGAAATCGAAGCCGTCGAACGGGCGGACCATCTCGTCATGGTTGCCGGGGACATAGACGACGCGCGTGCCGCGCTTCGCGCGCTTCAGAACGCGCCAGACGACGTCATTATGTTCGGGCGGCCAGAAGTGGCGCTTCTTGAGGCGCCAGCCGTCGATGATGTCGCCGACGAGATAGAGCGTCTCGCAGTCGACATGGTCGAAGAAATCGATCAGCAGCGGCGCGTTGCAGCCGCGCGTGCCGAGGTGGATGTCGCTGACCCATATGGTGCGATAGCTGCGGCGTTCGCCGATCACGCGCTCGGGAATATGGGGATCGGTGGTGAACGGGTCGGGAAACCGGGCGGGGATCGGCAGGGTCGAAATCGAGGCCATGTCGTGCTCCGTAAACAGCTTTTGGCTGCCCACGGCCTAGACAGGAGTTTTGTTACAGCGTGCGATTCAAACTCGCGACAGTTTGAAGAAAGTTTGAAGGCGCTTTGGTGACATTGCCTATTTGACACATATCCGGTTAACCATGATCCAATCAGGTTCGCCGGATCACCAAATTCCTGATTTCGCTCATATCTTCCATCGCAAAGCGGATCCCTTCGCGGCCCAGCCCGCTGTCCTTGACCCCGCCATAGGGCATATTGTCGACGCGGTAGGAGGAGACGTCGTTGACGACGATGCCGCCGACGTCGAGATGATCCCACGCCTCCAGCACCTTGTGGATGTCGCTGGTGAAGAGGCCGGCCTGCAGCCCGAACTTGCTGTCGTTGATCTCGGCAAGCGCTTCATCCCAGTCGGTGAAGCTCGACAATATGGCGAGCGGGCCGAAGGCTTCCTCGCGATAGGCATCGGCGCTGCGATCGACATCTTCGAGCAGGGTCGCCTGCAGCATTGCGCCCTCGCGCTTGCCGCCGACGAGCAATCTCGCGCCGCCTGCGACCGCGGTCTGGATCCAGTCGTCGAGCCGCGCGGCTTCCTTTTCGGAGATCATCGGGCCGATGAAGGTGTCACGGCTTTTGGGGTCGCCCGCGACCAGCGTCTTGGTCTTTGCGACGAGCATGTCGCGGAACTTGTCGTAGATGTCGGCGTGGATGATGATGCGCTGGACGCCGATGCACGACTGGCCCGACTGATAGAAAGCGCCGAAGATGATCCGCGCGAGCGCATGGTCGAGGTCGGCGTCCTTGTCGACGATCACCGCGGCATTGCCGCCGAGTTCGAGCACGACCTTCTTCTTGCCTGCCTTGGCCTTCAAATCCCAGCCGACGCCGGGCGAGCCGGTGAAGCTCAGCAATTTCAGCCGTTCGTCGGTGGTGAACAGGTCGGCGCCGTCGCGCGTCGCGGGCAGGATGCTGAACGCGCCCTTGGGCAAGATGTCGCATTCGGCGAGCACCTCGCCCATGATGATCGCGCCCAATGGCGTCAGCGACGCGGGCTTCATCACAAAGGGGCAGCCCATCGCGATCGCCGGCGCGATCTTGTGCGCGGCGAGGTTCAATGGGAAGTTGAACGGCGAGATGAAGCTGCACGGCCCAATCGGCACGCGCTTCCACATCCCCATATAGCCCTTGGCGCGCGCCGAAATGTCGAGCGGCTGGACCTCGCCATAGTTGCGCGTCGCTTCCTCGGCCGCGATGCGGAAGGTGTCGATCAGGCGCGTGACCTCGCCCTCTGAATCGGCGATCGGCTTGCCCGCCTCGACGCACAGCGCATAGGCGAGTTCGTCGAACCGTTCCTGAAAGCGCCCGACGCAATGGGTCAGCACGTCGCGCTTCTCGAAACTCGCGAGCCGCGCCATCGGTTCGGCGGCGCACACCGCGCCGGCGATGGCTTCGTCGATCACGTCGGGGGTCGCGAGCGCGGTCCGGAACGCGACCTCGCCGGTGAACTTGTCGATCACCTTCAGGTCGGTGTTCGGCTGCACCGCCTTGTTGTTGAGGTAGAGCGGATAGACGTCCTTGAGTTTCATGTCGTTCTCCCCCCTCCCGCAAGCGGGAGGGGTTGGGGGTGGGCCGGCAGCGGTGCGGTTGCCCACCCCGCCGCGACTAGCGAGCAAGCCTCGCGACCCCTCCCGCCTGCGGGAGGGGGCACAGCTTTACAACTGCTTCGACAGCTTCTTGATGTCGTTGTTCAAAATCTGATCATTCTCGGAATAATCCACTGGACAATCTATCAGGTGGACGCCCGGTGTGTTGCAACAATGCGCGAGTAATTCCTTCAAATGCGCCGCACTTTCGACGCGGTGCCCCTTGGCGCCATAGCTTTCGGCATATTTAACGAAATCGGGGTTGCCATAGGTCAGGCCCCAATCCTTGAAGCCCATATTCGCCTGTTTCCAGCGGATCATGCCATAGCTGTTGTCGTTGAGGATCAGCACGGTGATGTTGAGGCCGAGGCGCACAGCGGTCTCCATCTCCTGACTGTTCATCATGAAGCCGCCGTCGCCGCAGATCGCCATGACCTTGCGCTCCGGATAGAGCATCGCCGACATCATCGCCGACGGCAGCCCCGCGCCCATCGTCGCGAGCGCATTGTCGAGCAACACGGTGTTCGGCTTGCACGCGGTATAGCCGCGCGCGAACCAGATTTTGTAGACGCCATTGTCGAGACAGATGATCCCGTCGTCGGGCATCGCGTCGCGGACCGACTGGACCAGGTGCGGGGGAAAGATCGGGAAACGGTCGTCCTTCGCCAGCGGCGCAGTATGCTCAACCTCGGCTTGGCGATAGGCGAGCAGATGGTCGAACTTCCACCCGCCGTTGGGGACAATATCCTCCTTCATCTGCCACACCGCATTGGCGATGTCGCCGATCACCTCGATTTCGGGGAAATAGACGGGGTCGACCTCTGCGGTCTTGGTCGACACATGAATGACTGTGGGTTCCCCGCGCTGCATGAAGAAGGGCGGCTTCTCGATCACGTCGTGACCCAAATTGACGATGCAGTCGGACGCTTCGACCGCGCGGTGGACGAAATCGCCCGACGACAGCGCCGCGCAGCCGAGGAATTTCGGATGCCGCTCGTCGATCACGCCCTTGCCGAGCTGCGTCGTCAGGAAGGGGATGCCGGTCTTCTCGATGAATTGCAGCAGCATGCGGCTGGTCATCGTGCGGTTCGCGCCCGCCCCGATCACGAGCACCGGCGACTTCGCATTCTCTAGCGCCTTCACCGCCTCGCGGATCGATTTGCTATCGGCGTTGGGGCGGCGCGAATGGCTGCGCTTCAGCGGCGTCGAGTCGGTGTGTTCGTCGGCGATATCCTCGGGCAGTTCGATATGCACCGCGCCGGGCTTTTCCTCTTCGGCGAGGCGGAAGGCCTCGCGCACGCGGCTCGGGATATTGTCCGACGAGGCCATCTGGTGGGTATATTTGGTGATCGGCCCCATCATCGCGACGACGTCGAGGATCTGGAACCGGCCTTGCTTCGATTTCTTGATCGGCTTTTGCCCGGTGATCATCATCATCGGCATGCCGCCAAGCTGGGCATAAGCGGCCGCGGTGACGAAATTGGTCGCGCCGGGGCCGAGCGTTGCGAGGCAGACGCCCGTCTTGCCGGTGTGGCGGCCATAGGTCGCGGCCATGAAGCCCGCGCCCTGTTCGTGGCGGGTCAGGATCAGCTTGATCGTCTTCGAGCGCGAGAGGCTGTCGAGGAAATCGAGATTTTCTTCACCCGGAACGCCGAAAATATACTCGACGCCTTCTTCCTCGAGACATTCGATGAACAGGTCGGATGCTTTTTTCATGCTACAGTCGCCCCCCAGCCTCGCACCCCATCGGTGCGGCCCCAAGTCATGCCGGCGACCCCTCAGCATCATGTCCGTTGCAGCGGCGCTCGTCATAGGCCGCGAGTCCCTGCTGCATCGGGAAGGATTTGTAACGAGGGGCAAAGGGCTTGTCACCCCGACCCATTAAGGATCAATCGATGTCGAACAATCCCGCGAGCTGTTCGACCATCGTGCCGCCGAGTTGCTCGGCGTCCATGATCGTGACGGCGCGGCTGTAATAGCGCGTGACGTCGTGACCGATGCCGATCGCGCACAGCTCGACCGGCGAGCGATTCTCGATCCATTCGATGACCTGCCGCAAATGCTGGTCGAGATAGGCGCCATGGTTCACCGACAGCGTCGAATCGTCGACGGGCGCGCCGTCCGAAATCACCATCAGGATGCGGCGCTCCTCGGGACGATTGATGATCCGCTGATGCGCCCACATCAGCGCCTCGCCGTCGATATTTTCCTTGAGCAGCCCCTCGCGCATCATCAGGCCCAGCGACTTGCGCGCGCGGCGATAGGGTTCGTCGGCGGGCTTGTAGATGATGTGGCGGAGGTCGTTGAGGCGGCCGGGGTGGGCGGGGCGTCCCGCGGCGAGCCAGTCCTCGCGGCTCTGTCCGCCCTTCCACGTCCGCGTCGTGAAGCCGAGGATTTCGGTCTTCACGCCGCAGCGTTCGAGCGTGCGCGCAAGGATGTCGGCGCTGATCGCCGCGATGCTGATCGGTCGCCCGCGCATCGAGCCGCTGTTATCGATGAGCAAGGTCACGACCGTATCGCGGAAATCGGTATCGCGCTCGATCTTGTATGACAGCGACTGGCCCGGCGAGACGATCACGCGCGCGAGCCGTGCGGCGTCGAGTTGGCCTTCCTCCTGGTCGAAATCCCACGCGCGGTTTTGCTGCGCCATCAACCGGCGCTGGAGCCGGTTCGCGAGCTTGGTCACCGCGCCCTGCAGATGCGACATCTGCTGGTCGAGATAGGCGCGCAGCCGTGTCAGTTCGTCGGCGTCGCACAGCTCGGTCGCGGCGATAATCTCGTCATGCTTTTCGGTGAAGCGCAGATAGTTGAAATCGGGGATGTCGCTCGGCAGGCGGTTGGGGCGCACGGGCAGCATGCCCTCGTCGCCTTCGCCGCCCATTTCGGGCTCGCCGTCGGCTTCCATCTCCTGCGCGTCGGGGTCGCTGTCGCCATCGTCGGCCTGATCGCCCGCCATTTCTGCGCGCGCGTCAACCTGGCTTTCGCCGGCACCGCCGTCTTCGCTTTCCTGCTCTTCCTGACTCTCTTCGGCTTCGGTCTCGTCCCGCTCACCGCCGTCTTCGCTGCCTTCTTCGAGCGGTTCGTCGCTGTGGATCAGGTCGAGGTGGCGAAGCGCGAGCTTCGCGGTTTCGGCAAAGGCCGCCTGATCGTCGAGTTGCATCGACAGCGCGGTGAGGTCGCCGCCCGCTTCCTTGCTAATCCATTCGCGCACGAGCGACAGGCCGGTTTCGGTCCCCTGCGGCGCCTGCTCGCCGGTCAGCGCCTCGCGCAGCATCAATTCGAGCGCGCTCGAAATGGGTACGTCTTCGCGGTTCTGCGCGCGGCTGATCGGGTCGCTGCGCATCCGCATCATCAGGCTGGCGGCCAGATTGCCGCGCATCCCGGCCATGTGGCGCGCGCCCAATGCCTCGATCCGCGCGCGTTCCATCGCGTCGAATGCTGCGGCCGCAATCGGCTCGGCGGGGCGCGCGGCATTGTGGATCTTGTCGCTGTGATGCTTCATCCGCAAAGCATAAGAGTCGGCAAAGCCGCGTGCTTCGGCGACCTGATCGGCGGGCAGCGTGCGCGACGGAGTCGGTACCTTGATCGCCTTGCCGATCTGCGCCGGGGCGTCGGCGGTAAAGCCGACCTCGACCTCGGCATCGCGGGTGACCGCGCGCGCAACGCTCGACAGCGCGGCCTTGAAATCGTCGAGGGGAGATTGGGCAGACATTTCGACTCGGCTCTAACCAGCTTTGATGCGGGAAGGAAGAGAAGAGCAAGGCTTATTGCAATCGTCACCCCGGACTTGATCCGGGGTCCGTTCCGCGGGTGAAGCCATGGACCCCGGATCAAGTCCGGGGTGACGAAAGAGCGAATGGGCGCGACCATAGCTATGCTCGCTTGACGGGCACGGAAGGTGGGCGCATCGCCGCGACATGAACTCCCCCGCACTCTCCCCCATGAAGCGCCCGTGGATCGTCATCGCCTGCGCCGCCTTCATCGTCACGCTCGCGATGGGCGTGCGTCAGTCGTTCGGACTTTTCCTGCCGCAGATGAGCGTCGATATCGGCATCAGCCGCTCCGACTTCGGGCTCGCGATGGCGCTCCAGAACCTGCTTTTCGGCCTCGTCCAGCCGTTCGTCGGCGCGCTCGCCGACAAGCATGGCGCGGGGCGCGTCGTCTTTTTCGGTGCGTTGCTCTATGCGCTCGGGCTGATCGGCGCCGCCTTCGCGACCGATGCGATCGGGCTGCATATCAGCTTCGGTATCTTCATCGGCATGGCGCAGTCGGCAACGACCTTCGTCGTGGTTTTGGGCGCGGTCGGTCGCGTCGTGAGTCCGGAAAAGCGCAGCGGCGCCTTCGGCATCGTCACCGCGGGCGGGTCGCTCGGCCAGTTCCTCGTCGTGCCGCTCGCGTCCATGCTGCTCGGCGACGTCGGCTATCACCAGACCTTGTGGATCATGGCGGGCCTCGTCGCGCTATGCGGGCTGCTCGCGATCGGTGTCGCGGGGCGCACCGACACGCCGGGCACGATGCAGGCCGAGGAGCAGACCGCGCGCGATGCGCTGCGCGAAGCGTCGACGCACCGCGGCTATTGGCTGCTCAACGCGGGCTTCTTCGTCTGCGGATTCCACATCGCCTTCATCGCGACGCATCTCCCCGCCTATCTTGACGACAAGGGGCTGGGGATCGAGATCGGCGCGCAAGTGCTCGCGCTCGTCGGCCTGTTCAACATCCTGGGCTCGTACGTCTTCGGCCGCGCCGGCGATCTGTTGCGCCAGAAATATGTGCTGTCGGCGCTCTATACGGCGCGCTCGGCGGTGATCGCGCTCTTCCTGTTCCTGCCATTGAGCCACGCGAGCGCGCTCGTCTTTGCGGGCGCCATGGGTTTCCTCTGGCTCGGCACCGTGCCGCTCACCAGCGGCATCGTCGGGCGCATCTTCGGCATTCGCTACCTCTCGATGCTCTACGGCATCGTCTTTCTAAGCCACCAGCTCGGCAGCTTCTTTGGCGCGTGGATGGCGGGGCTGATCTTCGACGCCACGGGCAGCTACAATATCGCCTGGGGCTTCTCGATCGCGCTCGGGCTGCTCGCGGGGCTCGTCCACCTGCCGATCGCCGACGCGCCGGTCAAACGGCCGCAATCGGCATGAAGCTCGCACGGCAGGACTGGATCGCGCTAGCGCTGTTCGTGGCTGTCGCGCTCGGCGGGCTGTGGCTCTGGACCGGCGAAGGGCCGGTCGTCTGGCTCACCAACTTCGCGATCATGTGCGGCTTTTAGGGGCTATTCCGGCGCTTCGGCCTCGGGCGTCCGGTGACAGATCACGTCGTCGCCGCCCTTCGGCACCGCGGGATCGGGAACCAGCCGGAAGACATGCGTGAGATGCGTCGCGACGCGTTCAGGCCGGGCCTGTTTGTTCGCAACGACGTCGATGAAATCGCGGCACACGACCGCGCTGCGCAGAAAATTGCTGTGTCCGGTCGACCCGCGCGACACGTCGGTCGTGTCGATCACGGTGAAGCCCGGGCGCGAGACGGGGTAACAGCGCTCGGGGAGTCCCTTCGCCTTCAACTCGTCGGCCTCGAACGGATTGAAGCAATAGGGCGAACCGAGCCGCGGATAGCCATGGATCGCGCGCGAGGCGGCGAGCGCCTTGTCGGCGCGCGAGACATAGGCGGTGATCCGGCGACCCACCGCGACGCGCCGCGCCGACAGCACTTCGTCCTCTATATCGCGCTCGAACGTCTCGCGGTCGATGTCGGGAGAGGCGAGGATGACGTTCGAAATATTGCTGCTGTCGGCGCTGCTCGAAGTGCGGTCGACATAGGCGATGGCGGGGATCACCAGCCGCGCGCCGAGCGAGTGCGAGACGACGACGATTTCCTTGACCCAGCTCTGCTCGGCCAGCGATTTCAGGAAATCGCGGAAATTGCGGACGTCGTGATACATGTTCGTCTCGTCGACGACATAGCTCAGAAACTTGCCTTGCGACGGCCAGCTATATTCGATGATCGGGCCGTCGAAACCCGTCATCCGCGCGATCTGCGCCGCGTCCTTCGACGTCGTGGAGAAATTTTCGCGATAGCCGTGGATATAAAGCAGCACGCGGCCCTGTCTGCGGTCGGTCTCGGCCTGCAGCGCGCGCCACCAGTCGGCCGGCGTCTGGAAGGCGAGTGGGGGCAGGAAGCGCTTTTTCTTGCCAACAACGACCTCGCGCGGTGCGTTGAAGCGGCCATAGCGGATGCGGTCGCCGCGATGACGGAGCAATTCGATCTCGCTGGTGCGGCAATCGGGCAGGCGGCTCGTCGCGAAGAAATAGGGCAGCGCTTCGCCATCGACGGCCGCGCCCGGCTGCGCGGTGCAGCGCGGGTCGGCGACATATTCGGCGTGGCGGATCTTGCCATAATCGACCGCCGCGATGCTGCAGCCGCCGAGCGACAGAGCGGCGGACGCCACCAGAAGGTGGCGCTTGCGTATCACTTGCCGATGACGCCTTCGGGCAGGTCTTCGCCAAATACGCGCTGATAATATTCGGCAACGATCATCCGCTCGGCCTCGTCGCACTTGTTGAGGAACGAGAGGCGGAAGGCGAAGCCGATATTATTGAAGATCGCGGTGTTCTGCGCCCAGCTGATCACCGTGCGCGGCGACATCACGGTCGAGATGTCGCCGTTGATGAAGCCCTGCCGCGTCAAATCCGCGACCTTCACCATATTGGCGACGGTGGCCTCGTCGGTATCGGGCACCTTGGCGAGAATGATCGCGCTTTCGGTCGCGGCGGGCAGATAGTTCAGCGTGACGACGATGTTCCAGCGGTCCATCTGGCCCTGGTTGATCTGTTGCGTCCCGTGATAAAGTCCGCTCGTGTCGCCCAGCCCGACGGTGTTCGCGGTCGAGAAGAGGCGGAAATGCGGGTTCGGGCGGATCACCCGGTTCTGGTCGAGCAGCGTGAGCTTGCCCTCGGTCTCTAGCACGCGCTGGATCACGAACATCACGTCGGGTCGGCCCGCGTCATATTCGTCGAAAACCAATGCCGTCGGCGTCTGCAGCGCCCAGGGCAGCAGGCCCTCCCGGAATTCGGTGACCTGCTGACCATCGCGCAGCACGATCGCGTCGCGCCCGACGAGGTCGATGCGGCTGATATGCGCGTCGAGGTTGACGCGGATGCACGGCCATTTGAGTCGCGCGGCGACCTGTTCGATATGCGTCGACTTGCCGGTGCCGTGATAGCCCTGCACCATCACGCGGCGGTTGTATTTGAAGCCGGCGAGGATCGCGAGCGTCGTGTCGCCGTCGAAGACATAGGCGGGGTCGAGGTCGGGCACGCGCTCGTCGGCCTCGCTGAACGCCGGTACCTTCATGTCGATATCGACCCCGAAGACTTCGCGCGCGTCGACCTCGACGTCGGGCGCCGCAAGCAGCGTCGAGCCGTGGTGATCGGGAAGACTGTTCGGAATATCGGTCATCTTCGTCGCTTTCAAATCTCATTCCTTTCTCCCTTGAGGGGAGAAGGATACGCAGCCTTATCGCGAAGCGATTAGTCGAAGTTGGATGAGGGTGGGCGAAGCGGAGCTTCGCGCGAGCCCGGAGGCTCGCATACCCCTCACCCAGCTTCGACTAGGCAGCAAGCTGCCAAGTCTTCGCAACCCTCTCCCCCAAGGGGAGAGGGATATGGGGAGAGTCGCCGCGGGGCGGCGCTTCGGCTGTCGCGGTATAGCGACGGGTTGCGCCTTGCAACGCCTTTTCAGAAGAGGCCGAGCGCCTTCATCACCGCCGACTGGTCGTAATAGGGGCGCTCACAAACGATCTTGTCGCCACCCGGCGCGAATTCGAAGCTGGCCGCCATGCGGATGCGGAAGGCCTTGCCGGTGGGTTCGATCGTGCGCAGACCAAGCTTGAGCGGGCCGGTGTGCGTGCCGGTCAGCCAGAATTCGACGAGCACGGTGTTCGTCGCGGCGTCGGCGGCGATCGCGATGACCTCGTTCGCCTGGTCGGGAAAGGGTTCGCGCGACGACGCGAAATAGGAGCGCACCGCGGCCTCGCCGTCGAAGATCGTCCCGGGGCCCATCAGTTCGTAACGCGGATGGTCGAAGGTCGCGAGGACGCCGTCCCAGTCGTGCGTGATCTCGAGCGCCATGTGGCGGCGCACCACCTCGATCCGTGCTTCGTCCAGGTCGGTCATTGCGGCTCTCCTATGCGAACGCCTTGCTCTTCCTGAGCAACTGATAGGCCTCGACTACCGCACCCAGCCGCGCTTCGAAACTGCGATCGCCGCCATTCCGGTCGGGATGATATTTGCGGACGAGTTCGCTGTAACGGCGGCGGAGCGCCGCGCGGTCGGCGTCGGCGGGCAGCGCCATCAACTGCATCGCGTCATGTTCCTCACGCGACAGGCGGGGATTTGCCGCTTCGCGCCGCGCCTCGTCCATCCGCTGGCGAAAGCGCGCGCCGAGCGCGTCCATCGGGTCCTTGAAATCGGCCCAGCGTGGCGGCAGGTCGGCGCTGCCCGCGGGGCGGAAGGCGCGGCTTTCGGTTTCCCAGCCGGCGGTCGGCGATTGCGCCGCCATGATCTGGTCGGCGCTCATCCCCTCGAAGAAATTATAACCCGCGTTGAATTCGCGCACATGGTCGAGGCAGAGCCAGCGGTACGGCGGCGGCCCGTCGGGCGATCGGTGCGACGAGACGGGGGCGCGAAATTCGCCGGCCTCGGCGCATCCGGGCGCGGCGCAGCGCTCTTCGCGCGGGACGCGGCCATGGAATCGGGAAGGGCGGGCGGAAGACGGCAAAGCGGGCTTTCGGAATCGGCGTGGGGCGTTGGTAGCCGGAAGGCCTTATAATTTGGCGATGAAGGGCCTATGGTCAAGCCCATGAGCAACAAAGGCCCCGTACAGCAAGAGATGGAAAGCCTGCTCGCCGCAGCCTTTCCCGACGCGAATTTCACCCTCAGGAACGACAGCGCCAGCCACCATGGCCATACGGGCGACGACGGCAGCGGCGAGTCGCATTTCAGCCTTGCGATCGAATGGGCAGGCTTCGCCGGAATGAACCGCGTCGCACGCCAGCGCACGGTCAACAAGGCGCTCGGCGACCTGCCGGGACAGCGCGTCCATGCGCTCGCGATCAAGGCCGTCGCGCCGGGGGAATGAGGATGCCCTACAAGGTCAATCTCGCCGAAGCCTTCGCCAAAATCACCGACGCATGGAACCCGCGCGTCGCGGGCGACATCAATGATTTTCAGGTCAAGCTGGTCAAGCTCGACGGCAAGTTCGACTGGCATCACCACGACCATGAGGACGAACTGTTCCTCGTCGTCGCGGGGCGGATGAAGATGGGGCTTCGGACCGGCGACGTCATCGTCGAGCCCGGCGAATTCATCATCGTGCCGCATGGCGTCGAGCATTGCCCCGAGGCGCTGAACGGCGAATGCCATGTCGTGTTGCTCGAACCCAATTCGACGCTGAACACCGGCAATGTCGAAACCGGCAAAACGCGAAAGACGCTCGAAAGGCTGGACTGACCGATGGACATCATCACCCCCTCGACCCACGACCTCGGCGACTTCGCGGTGCGGCGGACCTTGCCGAACAAGGCGCGCACGATGGTCGGTCCGTTCATCTTCGTCGACCAGTTCGGCCCGGCGCGTTTCGACATCGGGCAGGGGATGGACGTCCGCCCGCATCCGCATATCAACCTCGCGACCGTGACCTATCTCTTCGAAGGCGCGATCGATCATCGCGACAGCCTCGGCACCTATGCGACGATCCGCCCCGGCGCGTGCAACCTGATGACCGCCGGGCGGGGCATCGTCCATTCGGAACGCACGCCGGCGGCCGAGCGCGCCACCGGCTCGCCGATCTCGGGCATGCAGACCTGGCTCGCGCTGCCCGACGGCAAGGAGGAGATAGATCCCGCGTTCGAACATGCCGCGAAGGACGACTTGCCCTTGATCGAGGACGATGGCGTGTCGGCGCGCGTCATCATGGGGCAATTGTGGGGCGCGACCTCACCGATCACCCAGCACGCCGCGACGATCTATGCCGACATATTGATGAACGCGGGTGCGAGCGTGCCGATCGAGGCCGAGGCCGACGAGCGCGCCGTGCTGGTAGCGCTGGGCGACGCGAGCCTCGACGGCGAGGCGCTCGATCGCCATAGCCTCTATATATTGAAACCCGGGCAGGCGATGACGCTGCGCGCGTCGAGCGACGCCAGGGTGATGCTGCTCGGCGGCGAGGCCTTCACCACCCCGCGCCACGTCTGGTGGAATTTCGTCAGTTCGAGCCGCGAGCGCATCAACGCCGCGAAGCACGACTGGAAGGACGGCAATTTTCCGCTCGTTCCCGGCGATAGCAAGGAATTCATACCCATCCCCGAAGTGCCGAAGACAGTCAGCTATCCCTGAGCCTGTCGCTCGCACCGGCGTTGTCCGCGGTTGCGCCGCTGGCGGCTTTGGGGTGGAGAGCAGTCGAGCGGTTTCCGGCGAAAAATCTGACACGGCAGACGGTGATCATTGCGGATCTGGTGGAACTGCCATAACGCTCTGGCTTACGCAGAAGCCAAAGTTCGATGATGAAATCCAACAACGTCAGTGTAACAGTGGCAAGCCGGCCCGACTTAAGTCATGATTATAGCTCGCTCCGCTTTTTTAACTTCGGCATTAACCTGTTTAGATTGACACCAGAGACCGGCAGCGTTTCCCAAACTGGGCCGCACATATTTCTCTACATTCCAGGTGGTGTTGTAATTGATTGTTTCGAACGCGACATTTCTGTTATCAAATTCGAAGGACCATGCATTGGAACTCTTCGTGAACGCGATGGATTATCGGCGTATGAGTACGGCGGATTTCTCGAGCACGCCGTTTCTGAACTGATCTTGACGTTCAACGTCGATCTGCAAGCCGAGGAATTTCGCTTGCAAGCATCTGGTAAGCTCTCATCCAAGCGCCAAACTAAGGATGAATGGCGAAAGCCGAAAAATCTGTCTGATTTTCAGATTGACGCTCGCTTCGCAATTGAGGAAGTGGGGTCGCTATTTGAAGGCAAGTCGGACGAAATGCAGGCGACTGTCGATAGGGCTTTAGTGCGACTTGCCGAAAGCAAAGCATGATCTGAGAAGTCAGTCGGTTTGCGGTCGTGTTGGCCTGCGCTCCACCCGAATTTGCTATTCGGCGACTGCCGGACAAACAGGTTCTTCTCGTCATTGACGGCTCTCCGGGGCGTCACGAGCCGCAACAAATGACTGGCATCGGTCGAATGCCGTCTTCCGAATATTTCGCGCAGAGGCACAGATATCGCAAAGAGGGAAGCTTTTCACCTCTGCGCTCTCTGCGTCTCTGCGCGAATCTTATTCGAAGCCGCCTATGCGGCCATGCCAGCTACCGGCCGTTGCCATTATCTCATTTTTCGCCGCAGAAATCCCTTTCCTAAAAAATCCGGCCCTGATCTACCCTGCCGGATGACCCCACCACCTCCGTGCCGCCCCGATCCGTTTCTGCGACAGCGATTACCCTCTCGTGCGCGCGATGGGGCGTCAACTTCGTCAACTTCCAAACGCGACTATCGATCGCGGAACCGCCGTACCAAAGCGATCACAACGCCGCTTGCCAGCCGCCCAGATCCGCGCCAACTTGGTTTCGAAACGAAACCAAAGGAGCAGGGTGGATGATCGGCGATTTCGAACAGCAGCGCGTAAAGCTTTCGACCGGGGTCGAACTCGACGTCGTCGACATGGGGCCGCGCGATGCTCCGGTGCTGATCTTCCTGCACGGCTTTCCCGAATCGCACCGCACCTGGCGCCATCAGTTGCCGCATTTCGCCGAGCGTTTCCGTTGTATTGCGCCCGACCAGCGCGGCTATCGCGGTTCGTCGAAACCACAGGACGTCGAATCCTACACGCCCGACAAACTGATCGCCGACATCTTTGCGCTCGCCGACGCGCTCGACGTCGATAAATTCACGATCATCGGTCACGACTGGGGTGGGGCGATCGCGTGGGGGGTTGCACTCGGCGGCCAGCCTGGCGGGCTGCATCCGGCGTGGGCAGGGCGCGTGACGCGCGCGGTGATCGCCAACGCGCCGCACCCCGGCATCTTTCAGCGCCTGCTCGCGACGAACGAAGCGCAGCGCGCGGCCAGCCAGTATATCCGGACCTTTCGCGATCCCGCGAGCGACTCGATCATCGAAGACTATGGCGTCGCCGGCATCCTCGCCCACGCCTTTGAAGGGCGCGTGCCGAGCGGCGGCCTTCAGCCCGCCGACGAAATTTCGCGGCTGCTCAAGGATTGGGAAGATCGCGACGCGTGCCGCGCGATGATCAACTGGTATCGCGGATCGCCGATCACCGTGCCCGCAATGGACGAACCCTATGCCGAACCGCCCGCCGTCGCCTTTCCGAAACTTGCCATCCCGACGCTCGTCATCTGGGCACTCGACGATGTCGCGCTGCCGCCATGCAATCTCGATGGAATGGAAGAATTCGTGCCCCACGTAACGATCGTCGAGGTTCCCGATTGCGGCCATTTCGTACCTTGGGATGCGCCCGAAGCCGTCAATCGTGCGATGGATGATTTCCTCTCGCAAAGTTGAGCCAACAGTCTCGCCGCAAAAAAAGCGGCGGGCGGCGATGGCGCCGCCCGCCTTTTAGAGGGGTCTGTCGCTGCGTGTTTTGGGGCACGCAAACATTGTCGTCCACACCCTCTTTTCCCCGACAGCGACCGAGGTCAGGGGTTTTTAGGTGGGGCGATTTAACCATATTATCGGCGAATATAGCAGGCTTTCACATTCTCCCATTCTTGCCATACTTCGGTCATGGAAGTGGGTGGACTCAGGGTTGCCTCGATCACCGACCGGATCGATGGCCCTTCGAACTGGACGATCCAACGCGATGTCCATGCGCTGATACTTTACGAAGCGGGGAGTTATCACTGGCTCGAAACCTGGCTGGGCGCGATGCAGACGTCGCTCGGCGACCCGCTTCCGGGCGAGATGTGGCTCGTCCCGGCGGGGCTTGTGTACCGCGCTACGGCGAAAGGGGGCGCGGTTCGCTACACCGAAGTCGAGATTCCCCTGCCGCTGCTTTCGATTGCGCCCCATACGCGGGCGCTCGCGGCACATTACGACCTCGCGATTGCAGCACTCGTCCGCGCGCTCGTGGCGGGCGATTCCTCCGCCGCCGGTCCGCTCGTTGCGATCCTGGCCAAGACGCTGGACCATATGATCGGTCGCGCCGAATCCCCGGCCATGATTCAGCGGATCAACCAATTGATGATCTTCATTCAGGCGCAGCTCGAAACGCCGCTTACGGTGGAGGATATGGCGGCCGAGGCGGGCATGTCAGCGAACAGCCTGATCGTTCATTTCGCCAGCGTGACCGGGCGCACACCGGCGCAATATGTGCTGCGCCAGCGGCTGCGCCGCGCCTGCTGGTTCTTGATGAACCGTCCGCTGTCGATCGCCGAAATCGCCTTTGCCACCGGATTTTCGAGCCACGCCCATCTGTGCGCGACCTTCCGGAGCAAAGTCGGCATGTCGCCCGGCGAGTGGCGACGCCGTCACCGATCGGCTATTCTGCCGGCAAACGGGGAGGAATAGGGGATGCCACACACCGCCGTCATGCTGCTGGCGGGGCAGAGGAAGCGCTGATCTGGTTGCTCGTCTTCGGCGCCCCCGCGGCGGTTGCATTCGCCGCGCATAGTTTCAGCCGCTAATTTTCGGGTCGCATCAAACAGCCGCTCGCCCCAGCATAGCGCGCGCTGCGCGAGGCGAGCAGCGGGACGCTGCCTTTGACGGTCTTGGTCGCCGTATCTTCGCTGAGCGACACCATCTCCATCCCCGGCTCAAAATCGCTCTGACAGCTTTCGATGCTGCGGCCCTGAACATAGCGGCACGAACAACCGACACGCGCGGCATAGGCCGATCCCAGCTCGGCCTGCGCTTTGAAAGAGGGGAACTTCCAGATCGTGAAGACGGCAAGCAGCACCGCGGCGACGATCGCCCAAGGCAGGCAGCCGCCCCAGCGGCCGGGTTTCTTCGGCGACGGCGACGGCGACGGCGACGCGTCCGCGGGCGGCGGCGCAGGGGTGGGCGTCTCGCCCGTTGAAGGGTTGGTCGGATTGATGTTATTCACCCAGACCATGATCACGAAAAAACGGCTGCTGGCAAGTGGCGCCCTTGCGATGCTCGGCGTCTGGTCGCTCGGCCAAGCGACGGGGCAAGGCAATATGGCGCCCGCATCGCCGACGCCCAGATTTGGTGTGTCGCTGGACGATCTGGCCTCGGCCGACACGCGTCGTGCGCCGCCCGCCTTGCCCGCCGCGATCAGGACGCGTGCCGACGCGCTGTTCGCCGATGCCGACGGTGTCGGGGAGACACGCGCGCTGCTCGTGCTCCGCGACGGCGAGTTGATTTACGAACGCTATGGCGCGGGTTTCGGACCCCAAACCAAGCTGATCAGCTGGTCGATGGCGAAAAGCATCACCGCGGTGCTCACCGGCTTCCTCGTCGCCGACGGCCAATTGTCGCTCGACGGGCCGGCGCCGGTGGGGGCGTGGCAGCGCAGCGGCGATCCGCGCGGTGCGATTACGCTACGCAACCTGTTGCACATGTCGTCGGGACTCGAGCATATCGAAAATGGCGACCCGATCTGGCAGGGCGATACGGTCGCGATGCTATTCGGCGACGGCGCGGCGGACATGGCCGGTTTTGCCGAAGCCAAACCCGCGGCGGCGCAGCCGGGCGAGGTCTTCAACTACAGCTCGGCGACCAGCGTCATCCTCTCGGACATCCTCGCCGACACGCTGACGCCGTCACCGAATCCCGACGCGCGGCGCGATGCGATGCGCGACTTTATCGGCGGACGGCTGGTCGAGCCGCTCGGCATGGCCAGCCTGACCCCCGAGTTCGACGCGCAGGGCACGATGATCGGCGGGTCGATCATGCACGCGACCGCGCGGGATTACGCAAGGTTCGGCGAATTTCTGCGCAATCGCGGCGTGGTTAACGGCCAGCGGCTGCTCCCCGAAACCTGGATGCGTTTCATGCTGACGCCATCGCGGAATGATGCGGGCTATGGCGGCCATATCTGGCTGAACCGCAAGCGTCCTGCCGGCGTCACGCCGGCGCTATGGCCCGATCGTGGTCCGAACGACCTCTTCGCCTGCATCGGCCATCAGGGCCAATATATCATCGTCTCGCCGTCGCAGCGGGTAACGATCGTCCGGCTCGGGGTGACGACCGATGAGCAATTTCCCGAATTGCGGCGACATCTCGCCGATCTGACCGAAAGCTTATAGCAGAAAGTCGCCCACGACAGTGGTGACGCAGCTGCCCGTAAGCTCGACCATGTCGCCATCAAGGCGACAACCGACATGGCCGCCGCGCGCGCTCGCCTGATAGGCCGCGAACGCGTCGCGGCCGAGGCGCGTCGTCCAATAGGGCGTCAGCACGCTGTGCGCCGACCCGGTAACGGGATCCTCGGGGATGCCGGCGCCGGGCGCGAAGGCGCGGCTCACTACGTCAGCGGCCGACGGATCGCCGGCGCCGGGTGCCGTCGCGATATAGAGAATGTCGCCTTTGCCGAGCGTCGCGAGATCGGGCGTCAGCGTCCGGACCTCTTCGGCGCTACGATAGACGATCAGCGCATAGCCGCCCTCGTGCCACAGCGTTTCGACGACGTCGCCGCCCATCGCGTCCGCGATATCGGGTAGCGGCTTCGATTCTGTCCGATAAGCGGGCAACTTCATTCGATAGCCTTCGTCATCGCCGTCACGCCTGACCTGCAAGATGCCGGCCTTGCGCGTGCGAAAGCGCATTTCGCTCCGCCATTGCGCCGCCGACAGCAGCACATGTCCGCTCGCCAGCGTCGCGTGGCCGCAGAGCGCGACTTCGATCGTCGGCGTGAACCAGCGCAACTCGTAATCGGCCTCGTCGCTGTCGTCGGGCACGAGGAATGCGGTTTCGGCGAGATTATTCTCGGCCGCGATTGCCTGAAGGGTCGCGTCGTCGAGCCATTCCTCGAGCGGCATCACCGCCGCGGGGTTGCCGGTGAAGGGCCGGTCGGCAAAGGCGTCGACCTGCGTGATCGGAAGGCGGCGGGCGGCGCTCATGGATACAGATATCCTCTCGTCCAACTGTCGCCGGCGCGCCGGAACAGCGTGCGTTCGTGCAGACGGTGGGCCCGGTCCTGCCAGAATTCGATAGCCGAAGGATTAACGCGCCAGCCCGACCAGCGCGGCGGACGCGGCACGTCCTGTCCGTCGAAGCGCGCCTGCATCTCGGCGAAACGTGCCTCGAAGGTTTCGCGGCGGTCCAGCGGACGCGACTGGTCGCTCGCCCAGGCGCCGAGCTGGCTGTCGCGGCTACGCGTTGCGAAATAGGCGTCGGCGGTGGCATCGTCGACCGGGGTCGCTATGCCCTCGATACGAATCTGCCGGCGCAGCGACTTCCAGTGAAAGAGCAAGGCGACATGGGCGTTTGCAGCGAGTTCGCCGCCCTTGCGGCTGTCTAGATTGGTATAGAAGACGAAGCCGTCGGGGCCATGACCTTTCAAAAGCACCATGCGCAGCGATGGCCGACCGTCCGGCGTCGCCGTGGCGAGCGCCATCGCATTGGCGTCATTGGGTTCGCTGGTGCGCGCTTCGGCGAACCAGCCGTCGAACAGTGCAAAGGGATCGTCCGTCATGCGCGCGTTCATAATGCGCGCTGCGTTCGCGGTCGAGCGGGATCTATGTGGAACTTGACCGTTCCCCGGCACATTACCACATGGCGCACCAATGGGCCTTCACGGCCAGTCACTTATCGGGCTACAGGAGCAAAATGGCCGATCCCTATTCCACCCTGGGCGTTGCGAAGACTGCAAGCGAAGCGGAGATCAAGTCCGCCTATCGCAAGCTCGCCAAGGAACTGCATCCCGACAAGAACAAGGATAATCCGAAGGCGTCGGAGAAATTCTCGGATGTCACCAAGGCGTATGACCTCTTGTCCGACAAGACCAAGCGCGCGCAATATGACCGCGGCGAGATCGACGGCGACGGCAATCCTGCCATGCCCTTCGGCTATGGCGGAGGAGGGGGCTTTCGTGGTGATCCGCGCGGGCAGGGCGGTTTCGGCAACGAGGGTGCCGATTTCGGCGACATTTTCGAAGGGCTGTTCGGCGGGCGCGGCGGTGGCGGGCCGTTCGGCGGCTTCGGCGGACGCAGCGCGCCGCCGCAAAAGGGCGCCAATGTTGCTTATCGCCTGTCGGTCTCCTTTATCGACGCCGCGACGCAGGCGCCGCAGCGTATCACGCTTGCCGACGGGGGTACGATCGACCTGAAACTACCTGCCGGGGTCGAGACGGGAACGCAGATGCGGCTCGCCGGAAAGGGGCAGGCGGGGCCGGGCGGCACCGGCGACGGCATCGTCACGATCACCGTCAAGGACCATCCCTTCTACGAGCGCGAGGGCGCCAACATCCGGCTCGACCTGCCGGTGACGCTGAACGAGGCGGTCAAGGGCGCGAAGATCAAGGTGCCGACGGTCGACGGCCCGGTGATGCTGTCGATCCCCGCTGGCTCCTCGTCGGGCAAGGTCATGCGCCTCAAGGGGAAGGGCTTTAGTCAGAAAAGCGGCGGCCGCGGCGACCAGCTCGTGCGGCTGATGGTCGACCTGCCCGCCGACGATGCGGCACTGATCACACTGCTCAGCGAATGGACCGATCCGCGGAACGTGCGGGCGGATCTCGGCGTGTGATGCGTGGCTGAAACCCACGAAAAGAAGATCGTCGCCGCGCTCGAGCGCGAGGTCGCCGACGAGGTCGGCAAGGAATTTATGGCCGAGGGCCATTCGCCGCATTCGCCGGAAGCGCGTGCCGAGCGCGCCAAGCGTGTCAAGCTGCGCACTCGCGCCGAGGGGCTGATCGAGCGCGGGCGCGAACAGCTCGGTCCCGGCACGCGCGCCTATCATATTGTCCGCCGTGTCGTTGTCGGCACCTATACCGACGGCTTCATCCACGCCGGCAATCTCGCCTATCTCGCGTTGATCGCGCTCTTTCCATTCTTTATCCTGCTCGCCGCCGCGCTGTCGATCTTTGGCGGCAGCGTCGGCGGCGAGCGGGCGGTCGAGGCGGTATTTTCCACCATGCCGCCGACGGTCGCCAAGGCACTGTCGGGGCCGATCCGCGAGGTGATGACCGCGCGCACCGGTATCTTTCTGTGGCTTGGCGCCCTCGTCGCGCTGTGGACGGTTGGAAGCCTGATCGAAACGGTGCGCGACATCCTCCGCCGCGCATACGGCACGCATTTCTCGAAGGGCTTTTTCCACTACCGGCTGATGTCGATCGGCATCATCACCGGCGCGGTCGTTCTGATGCTGTTGTCGTTCAGTATGCAGGTGCTGATCGTCGGCATCGAACAGTTCGTCACCCGCGTGCTGCCCGAGCAATATCAGGCGTGGGGGGTCGTGCTGATCTCACGCGGCGTGTCGGGCGCGGGGTTGTTCCTCGCGATCTACATGCTCTTCTACAGCCTGACCCCGTCGAAATACCGGCGGCTCAAGAAATGCCCCAAATGGCCGGGCGCGCTGTTCACGACCTTGTGGTGGATCGGGGTCACTCTCGCGCTGCCGCCGCTGCTCGCGAGCCTGCTCAGCTACGACGCAACCTACGGCAGCCTTGCGGGTGTGATGGTCGCGCTTTTCTTTTTCTACCTCGTCGGATTGGGTATGGTGATGGGCGCCGAACTCAACGCCGCACTCGTCGAGGTTGAGGATTTGGGCCACGACGCTATTGGGCGCGTGGACGACATCATGGTCGAATCGGAAAAGGCCGGAGAAGAAAAATGACGGGTCTGATGAAGGGCAAGCGCGGGTTGATCATGGGCCTCGCGAACGACAAATCGCTCGCTTGGGGCATAGCCAAGGCACTGCACGCGCACGGCGCCGAACTCGCGATCTCCTATCAGGGCGATGTGATGCTGAAGCGTGTGAAGCCGCTCGCCGACGAGCTTGGCTGCGATTTCCTGATCGATTGCGATGTCGCCGACATGGACAATCTCGACGCGGCGTTCGCGACGCTTGTCGCGCGCTGGCCGACGATCGACTTCGTCGTCCACGCGATCGGCTATACCAACAAGGAAGCGTTGCGCGGCCATTATGCCGATGTGACGCTCGACGATTTTCTGATGACGATGAATATCAGCGTCTACAGCTTCACCGCGGTCGCCCAGCGCGCGGCGGCGATGATGACGCCCTTCGATCCCGAAACGGGCAAGGGCGGCGGTTCGCTGCTGACCTTGAGCTATTATGGCGCCGAGAAGGTCATCCCGCATTACAATGTCATGGGCGTCGCCAAGTCGGCGCTGGAGACGAGCGTCAAATATCTCGCCAATGATTATGGTCCGCAGGGGGTGCGCGTGAACGCGATCTCGGCGGGCCCGATCAAGACGCTCGCGGCGTCGGGAATCGGCGACTTCCGCCTGATCCTCAAATGGAATGAATTTAACGCCCCGCTGCGCCGCAACGTCACGATCGGCGACGTGGGCGGCTCGGCGCTCTATCTTTTGAGCGACCTTGCGAGTGGGGTGACGGGCGAAACGCACCATGTCGATGCGGGCTACCACACGGTCGGAATGAAGCAGGAAGACGCCCCGGACATCGCACTTGCCTGACGGCCCCGTCATCCGTCCCGCACGCGCGGAGGATGCCGAAGCCATCGACAACGTCATTCGCGCGGCCTTTGCCGGCACCGAATTCGGTCATCAGGGCGAAGCCGAGCTCGTCCGGATGATCAAGGCCGACGGCGATGCGCTGGTATCGCTGGTCGCCGAGCGGGAGGGCGTGATCGCCGGGCATGTGCTGTTCAGCCGGATGGATGTCGAGGCGGACGGCACGCCGCTTTCCGGCGCGGGCCTCGCGCCTGTCTCGGTCGCGCCCGAACGGCAGGGACAAGGCATAGGCGGCGCGCTGATCCGTGCCGGGCTGGAAGAGTTACGCGCGCAGGGCGTGGCCATCGGCTTCGTTCTCGGCCATGCGGATTATTATCCGCGCTTCGGTTATTCGCCCGATCTTGCTGCACACTTCGCATCGCCCTTCGCGGGGCCGCATTTCATGGCGATGATGCTGGACTCGGGCGCGGCTTGGCCGCTAGGCGGACGCGCGGATTACGCGCCTGCGTTTGGCCGGATGGGATAGGGCAATGAGTTTCAACAGCTTCGGACGCGTTCTTCGCTTCACGACTTGGGGGGAAAGCCACGGCCCCGCGCTCGGCGCGGTCGTCGATGGCTGTCCGCCGCGCCTGTCGCTGTCCGAAGCCGATATTCAGCCCTTTCTCGACAAACGCCGTCCGGGTCAGTCGCGCCATACCACGCAGCGGCAGGAACCCGACCAGGTGCGCATCCTGTCGGGCACCTTCGAGGGCAAGACGACGGGCACGCCGATCAGCCTGATGATCGAGAATGTCGACCAGCGGTCGAAGGATTATGGCGAGATCGCCCAGGCCTATCGCCCCGGTCACGCCGATTACGCCTATGACGCCAAATATGGCATTCGCGACTATCGCGGCGGTGGCCGGTCGAGCGCGCGCGAGACGGCGGCGCGCGTCGCCGCGGGCGGGGTCGCGCGGCTCGTGATCCCCGAGGTGCAGATCCACGCCTGGGTCGCCGAGATTGGCGGCGATGCGATCGATCCTGCCAACTTTGACCTCGAAGAAATTGATCGCAATCCCTTTTTCTGTCCCGATCCCGCTGCGGCGCAGCGCTGGGAAGGATTGATGGATGCCGCGCGCAAGGCGGGCAGTTCGCTCGGCGCCGTCATCGAATGCGCGGCGAGCAGCGTTCCCGCCGGCTGGGGGGCTCCGATCTATGCCAAGCTCGACAGCGACCTTGCCGCCGCGATGATGGGGATCAATGCGGTGAAGGGCGTCGAGATCGGCGCCGGTTTCCACGCGGCGCGCCTTCGCGGCGAAGAAAATGCCGACCCGATGCGCCCCGCAAGCGATGGCAGCAATCGGCCCGATTTCCTCTCGAACAACGCTGGCGGTATCGCCGGTGGCATCTCGACCGGCCAGCCGGTCGTCGTGCGCGTCGCCTTCAAGCCGACCAGCTCGATTCTCACGCCCGTCCCGACAGTGAACAAGGCAGGCGAAGCGACCGACATCGTCACCAAGGGCCGCCACGACCCTTGTGTGGGTATTCGCGGTGCACCGGTGGTCGAGGCGATGATGGCGCTGGTCCTCGCCGATCATAAATTGCTCCACCGGGCGCAGAACGGCTGACATGATCGAAGCGATCCGGGCATTCATCGAGGCGCATCAGGCGGTCCTGTCGCTGTTCATTCTCGCCGCGATGTTCGTCGGCTTTCTGATGGAACGGCTGCCCGCGACCGTCATCGCGATCCTCGGCGCCTGCACCTACCTCGCGCTCGGCATCCTCGATGCCGACGGGCTCTATTCGGTTTTTTCGAACTCGGCGCCGATCGTCATCGGCGCGATGTTCGTGTTGTCGGGTGCGCTCATCCGCACCGGCGTGATCCAGCGCGTCGCCGATGCGATCATGAAGCGTGCCGAGAAACACCCGCGGCTTGCGATCGTCGAAGTCCTGGTCGGCGCGCTTTTCGCGTCGGCTTTCCTAAACAATACGCCCGTGGTGGTGGTGCTCATCCCCATCATGATGAAGCTCGCGGAGGTGACAGGCGTCAGTGCCAAGAAGCTGCTCATGCCGCTGTCGATCGTCGCGGTGCTCGGCGGCACGCTGACCTTGATCGGCACATCCACCAACCTGGTCGTCGACGGCATCGTGCGTCAGGCGGGGATGGAGCGTTTTGGCATTTTCGAGATCACACCGATCGGCCTCGTTACCGCCGCATCGGGGATGATCGGCCTCGCGCTGATGTGGTGGCTGCTGCCGGCCGACAAACCGATCAAGGGGCCCGCCGGGACGCACGACGCGCATCAATATCTGACCGAGCTGGTGCTGGAAGAGGATGATTATCTCGTCGGCATGACGGTCGAGGCGTTCCGCGACCTGCCGCGCTCGGGCCGTGTCGTCGGAGTCCGCCGCGGTTCGGTGGTCGTCCACGGCGCCGAACTCGAGCATTGGACGCTCGCAACCGGCGACCGGATCATCCTCCGCGTCGATGGCGCGACCTTGATGACCTGGCGCGAGCAGGGGCGTTTCCGGCTTGGCATCGGCAGCGGCGATCCGGACCAGAATGACATGGTCGTCGAGACGATGATCGCGTCGAACCACCCGGCGATCGGTCAGCGACTGGTTGACATTCCTTTCCTGCAAAAGGTCCGCGCGCGGATCATCGGCCTCGACCGTCCGGCGCACGAACCGGGCCCCGACCTTGCAAGCGTGCGTATCCGCCCCGCCGACCGCCTGCTCGTCGCTGGTGGTCCGGGCGAGGTCGAGGCGCTGCGCGACAATCCGCACCTGATCGGCGCCGATCTGGCCAAGGTGCGCGCCTTTCGCCGCGGCAAGGCGTGGATCGCCATGCTGTGCATGTTTTCGGTCGTTGCGCTTGCCGCGCTCGATATCATGTCGATCGGTGTCGCCGCGATCATCGCGATCGGCGTGATCCTGGTGACGCGCTGTATCGATAGCGAGGAAGCATGGGGCACGATCGACGGCGACGTGCTGGTCCTGATCTTCGCGATGCTCGCGGTCGGGCTCGCGCTCGAACAGAGCGGGGCGGTCGCAATGATGGTCGGCTGGGTCAAGCCGGTGCTGGCAGGACAGCCGATGTGGGTGCTCGTCTTCGGCATCTACTTCTTCGCACTCATTCTCTCCGAACTACTCAGCAACAATGCGGTCGCGGCGTTGATGACGCCGGTGACACTCGCGATCGCCGCCGAACTCGGGGTCGATCCGCGTCCGCTGGTGATCGCGCTGATGATCGGCGCGTCGGCCTGCTTCGCGACCCCGATCGGCTATCAGACGAACACGATCGTCTATGCCGCGGGCGATTATCGCTTCGTCGATTTCGTGAAGATCGGGGTGCCGCTCAACATCATCACCGGCATTTCGACCTGTTTCGCGATCGCCTTCTTCATAACCTGACGGCATAGCGGCCGAACTGCCAGCCCCCTTGACGCTGCGGCTCGCGGTCGGTCAAAGGGGGCGGAGAATCCGGCCGGTCACGGCGCGCCAATAATGAATTTTCGGGGGACGGCCGCATGGACCGCAAGCTTACACTATATATTCTCGCGGGCATGGTGCTCGGGATCGCGGTGGGATATGCGGTCCGCATCGCCGTGCCCGCCGACAGCCAGGCGTTCGAATATTGGCTGCGCAGCTTCGGCACGCTCGCCACCATCTTCCTCAACCTCATCAAGATGCTCGTCGCGCCGCTGATCCTCGGCACGCTCGTCACCGGTATCGCGCATATGGGCGACAGCTCGGCGCTCGGCCGCATCGGCACGCGCGCGATCGCCTGGTTCATCGTCGCCAGCCTGATCTCGATCAGCCTTGGCCTGATCATGGTCAACCTGCTCCAGCCCGGCGTCGGCATCGACATGGCCGCCTCCGCCCAGTCGGTGGGCGAGGTCAAGAAGCTCGATATGTTCGAGTTCATCGAACATGTCTTCCCCAAGAATGTCATCGCCGCGATGGCGGAGAATAATGTTCTTCAGATCCTCGTCTTTTCGCTTTTCGCCGGCGTCGGGCTGACTGCACTCGGCGAAAAGGGCAAGCCGCTGGTGCGCGGCGCCGAGGCGCTCGCCGAACTGATGCTGCAGATCACCGGTTATGTCATGCGCCTCGCGCCGCTCGCGGTGTTCGGGGCGCTGGCCAAGGTCGTCGCAGAGCAGGGTCTCGGCATCCTCGCGACCTATGCCGAACTGCTCACCGAATTCTACATCGCGCTCGTGCTGCTCTGGGTGCTGTTGCTCGCCGCCGGCGCGATCTTTTTGCGCGGACGCATCATTCAGCTGATCCGCTACATCCGCGAACCGCTGCTGATCGCCTTTTCCACTGCCTCCTCCGAGGCCGCGATGCCGAAGCTCTTCGAACAGCTCGACCGGTTCGGGGTACCGCGCCGCATCTCGGGCTTCGTGCTGCCGCTCGGTTACAGCTTCAACCTCGATGGGTCGATGATGTACGCGAGCTTCGCGACGATCTTCATCGCGCAGGCCTATGGCATCGAATTGTCGATCGGCACCCAGATACTGATCCTGCTGACGCTGATGGTATCGTCGAAGGGTATCGCGGCGGTGCCGCGCGCCAGCCTCGTCGTTATCACCGCGACGCTCGCGATGTTCGACCTGCCGGTCGAGGGCGTCGCGCTCGTTTTCGCGATCGACCATTTCCTCGACATGGGCCGCACCGCGACCAATGTCGTCGGCAATGCGGTGGCGACGAGCGTTATCACCAAATGGGAAGGCATGCTCGAAGTGCCCGAACCCGCCGATGCCGAACGTCCGCATGCGCCTGCGCATACGCCGCATCATGGAACCCGCGGGCTCGATCTTCGTGATACGAATGACGCGGGGGATAATAAGCCAGCGGCCGATAACGCCTAGCGCGCGAGCTGCCGGCCGCCCCATGGGGGCGAGCAAGGAGCCGAGCCATGGCCGAAACAGCGGCAATCGACGAAGCCGAGCGTGACGAGGCGCGCGCCCGACGGCTCCGCTGGCGAATGCTCGTCGGCTTCCTCGCCGGCCTCGCCATTGGGCTGGCGGTCCATTATGGCGCGCCGGACGCGGCGTGGGTCGAAACCGTCACCACCTATGTGACGGGGCCGCTCGGGCAGATATTCCTGCGGCTGCTTTTCATGCTCGTCATTCCGCTGCTCGTTTCGGCGCTGATCGTGGGGGTCGCCGAAATGGGCGAGATGCGCGCGCTGAAATCGGTCGGCTTGCGCACGCTGGTCTATACGATCGCAGTATCGACGATATCGGTTGTCATCAGCCTTCTCGCTGTCAACCTGCTTCAGCCGGGCGCCGGGGTCGATCCCGCGCTGGCGCGCTCGCTGATGGCGGAAGGCGCCGCGGGGGCGCAGGCGATCGCCGATCGCGCGGGCGAATCGAAATCCGGGATGGACGCGGTGGTCGCGATCGTCCCCGACAATATCTTCGCCGCGATGGGCGCGAACGACGTGCTCGCGGTGATGTTCTTTGCGCTTTTCTTCGGCATCGGGCTGATGCTGGTGAGCACGCCGCGCACCGAGACGTTGAAGACCGCGATCGAAGGGGTGTTCGAGGTGGTGATGAAGCTGATCGGCCTCGTCATCCAACTCGCGCCCATCGCCGTCTTCTGCTTCATGTTCAACCTCGCCGCGCAATTCGGCTGGGATCTGATCATCCGCCTGTCGGCGTTCGTCGGGGTGGTGCTGCTCGCGCTCGCGCTCCAGATGTTCGTCGTTTTCCCCGTGCTGCTCAAGACGCTCGCCCGAAAATCGCCCGTCGCCTTCTTCCGCGAGACGCAGGAGGCCTTCGTCATGGCCTTTGCGACCGCCTCGTCGAACGCGACGCTGCCGACCGCGCTGCGCGTCGCGCACGACCGGCTGCGCCTGCCCGACCGGGTCGCGCGCTTCGTGTTGACCATAGGGGCGACGGCGAACCAGAACGGCACCGCGATGTTCGAGGGGGTGACCGTAATCTTCCTCGCGCAATTTTTCGGTATCGACCTGACGCTTCAGCAGCAGATCGTCGTGATGCTCGTCTGCATTCTCGGCGGGATCGGGACCGCGGGCGTGCCCGCGGGTTCGTTGCCCGTGATTGCGCTGATCCTCGCCTCGGTGGGCGTGCCGCCCGAAGGAATCGGCTTGATCCTCGGCGTCGACCGTTTCCTCGACATGTGCCGCACGACGCTCAATGTCATTGGCGATCTGGTCGCAGCGACGGTGGTATCGGCGGGCGTGAAGGATGGTCCGGCGGCGCAGCCCGCACCGTCGGCCTGAGGTCAGTCGGGACGAGTTTTATTCGCGCGATCGCTGCGTGAGCGGCCGGCCGGCGGCGTCGATGTCGCGCGCTGTGCGGGCGCGCTGCGAACCGCCGGTGCCGGGCGCGGGCCACGGTCGGGCCGGGCCGAGGGCGCGGGCGACGGTGCGGAGATATCACGGCCCGGGCGCGGGCGAACCGCGCCGGGGCCGCGATCGGGACGTCCCGGATTGCCCGCGACCGGCGGCCTTTCCGGACGCCCCGGGCGCGTGCCGCGCGGGCCGTCGTCGTCGCGGTCACCGCGGTGCCAGCCGCCGGGGCGGCCCGGGCGGCCGTCGCCCGGCCTGCCGTCGCGGTCGCCGCGATGCCAGCCAGGCCGGCCGGGCTTCCAGTCCTTGCGACCGCCATGATGCTTCCACCAGGCGCGGCGCCCACCCCAATAGTTGAGATACTGGCCGCGGAGCGGATAGCGGTTGCGGTAATTGTCGAACATCCACATGCCGTAGCCGGGATAATAATAATCGTCATACCAGCCGCCACCGAAGCCGATGTTCACGAAACCGCTGCCATAGTCCGACGCGTCGTAACAGTCATAGCCGTAGCCGTCGCCATAAGCATAGCCGTCATAGTCGTAATAGGCGTCGCCATAGCGCGCGGCGCAATCGCCGCCAGACGCATAGCTCGCCCCATAAACATCGCCGTAATAGCAGCCGCCGAGCGTAGTCGCGGCGAGCGCGCCGAGTGCGATGGAAAAGGGACGCTTCAAACTCTTCGCCATGGGCTTTTTCCTTTAAGGGCCAACGGTTGCGACCCGTCATTCGATCGGCAAATTGCACGAGTCGAGTTGAATTTGCGGTGAATGGTGCCTCGCGCCCGAAAAGGCGTTACTTGCATCGATGTCAGTAGTTGGTTACGCCTAGGGTCGAGACATGATGGACGAGGATCGACCCGATGAACGCGCCGACGAATATGCAGCCTGCGAAGAGTGAGTGGTCCGAAAAGCGCTTCGGCCCGGAAACGCTGCATTGGCTGCCGCGCAACCCGGATAGCGCGATCGACCATATCCCGGGCGAGGACGGCATGCCGCTGCTCGGCAATACGCTCGAGCAGCTTCGCGATTATCCCGCCTTCACGCGCCGGATGGTCGCCAAATATGGCCGCGTCTATCGCAACAACAGCTTCGGCGGGCGCAGCGTCGCGCTTCACGGGCCCGAGGCGAACGAACTCGTCATGTTCGACCGCGAGAAGATATTTTCGTCCGAACAGGGCTGGGGGCCGGTGCTCAACCTGCTCTTCCCGCGCGGGCTGATGCTGATGGATTTCGAAAAGCATCGCGCCGACCGCAAGATATTGTCGGTGGCGTTCAAGCCCGAACCGATGCGCCATTATGCCGAATCGCTGAACCGGGGAATCCGCGACCGCATCGGCAAGTGGAGCGGCAAGACGTTCAAATTCTATCCGGCGATCAAGGAACTGACGCTCGACCTCGCCGCCACGAGCTTCCTCGGCATTCCGTGGGGTCCCGAGGCGGACAAGGTCAACAAGGCTTTCGTCGACATGGTGCAGGCGTCGATCGGCGTCGTGCGCGTGCCTTTGCCCTTCACCGCGATGGGGCGCGGCGCGAAGGGGCGCGCCTATCTGGTCGATTATTTCGGCAAGATGGTCCCCGAACGGCGCGAGGGAAGCGGCGAGGACATGTTCAGCCAGATATGCCGGACAAAGGACGATGACGGTCAGTATATGTCGGTCGAGGCGATCGTCGATCACATGAACTTCCTGATGATGGCGGCGCACGACACGATCACGAGTTCGATCACCACGCTCGTCTGGGAGCTCGCGCGCCATCCCGAATGGCAGGATCGGCTGCGCGAGGAGATGCTGAGCGTTGCGCCTGCGGGCGAGGGGGTCGGGCACAACAGCCTCGGCCAGCTCGAAATGACCGAATGGGCGTTCAAGGAAGCGCTGCGGCTCGTGCCCCCGGTACCGAGCTTCCCGCGCCGCGCGCTCAAGGATTTCGAATATGGCGGCTATCGCATCCCCGCCGGCACTTCGGTCGGCGTCAGCCCCGCCTATACGCACATGATGGAGGAGCATTGGCCCCAGCCCGAGAAGTTCGATCCGATGCGCTTCTCGCCCGAGGTCGCGCGTGAGCGGCACAAATATGCGTGGGTCCCCTTCGGCGGGGGGGCGCATATGTGCCTCGGACTGCACTTCGCCTATATGCAGGCGAAAATCTTCTTCCACCATGTCATCACGACGCACCGCATCACCATCGCCGACGGCTATGCGCCCGAATGGCAGGTGTTGCCGATCCCCCGGCCGAAGGATGGGCTGACGGTGCGCTTCGTCCCGCTCGGCTAGCTGCTTCGCCGGCCCTCCCGCGGGACAATGAAGGGAAACGGCGGATCGTTCGATGCTGACGGCTGCCGATGATGCGCGAGCCTATCGCGTCCGGCAAAAATCTCCTATGAGAGCGTTCACATAGGACTATATTGTTTGAATGGCCCGGTGCCATGACAATGGACGAGTCGGTTGCGCGCGGGGGCCGGGCATCCTGCAATAATACCAGTTACAGACTTTTGTTGCTTTCGCCATCCGATCGTGTCTCAGTAGTGCCGGGTTTACAGAGGGGCGTGCCTGGGGTCCGCATCAGGGCGGCAGGGTAATGTGGAATTGGTATTGAATATGTTCGATGAGCTGATTCAGTCAATCGGTGACGTCATGGGCGCACACGGTCCGGCGATGAGCGTCACGGCCAGCTACACTCCGACCGATTTAAGTATCCATTTCTTCCTCCAGATCGCGGTCATCCTGTTCGTCTGCCGCGTCGTCGGCTGGATTGCAAACCGCTACATGGGGCAACCGCAGGTCGTGGGTGAGATGATTGCCGGCGTGGTGCTTGGTCCCTCGCTCTTCGGCCTCCTCTTCCCTGAGTTTCAGGCGGCGCTGTTCCCCAAGGAAACGCGCAATATCCTTTATGTCGGCGCTCAATTCGGCGTCGGCCTTTACATGTTCCTCGTCGGTACCACGCTGCGTCTCGACCATTTCCAGTCGAAGGCGAAAAGCGCGGTCGGCGTCTCGGCCGCCGGCATTGCCGCGCCTTTCCTGCTCGCGGCGCTGATCACGCCCTGGCTGCTCGATATCCCCGGCCTGTTTGCCGACGGGCTGGGGCAGGGCGGCGCGACGCTGTTCATGGGGGCGTGCATCGCGCTTACCGCTTTCCCGATGCTCGCGCGCATCATCAACGAGCGCGGGCTTGCGAATACCTCGCTCGGCACCCTGTCACTCACGGCTGGTGCGTTCGACGACGCGGTGTCGTGGTGCGTGCTCGCGATCGTGTTGGCAACGTTTGGGGGCGGGCCGGGTATCGCGCTCCTCGCGATCGTCGGCGGGATCGGTTTCGCGCTCTTCATGTTCTTCGTCGGCCGCAAGCTGCTGATCCGGCTCGGCCGCGCGGTCGAGGCGAAGGGCGAACTGACGCACACGCTGCTCGCCGTGGTGCTGATGCTCTATGCCATGGCCGCCTTCTTCATGGACGCGGTCGGCATCCACGCGGTGTTCGGGGGCTTCCTGCTCGGCGCCTGCATGCCGCGCGGCCTTTTGACCGAGGAGATCAGGAAGAAGGTCGAGCCGATGACCGTGGTCTTCCTTCTCCCGATGTTCTTCACCTACTCGGGCCTCAATACCCAGCTCACCACGGTGAACAGCCTGTCAATCCTCGGCGTCGCGCTCGGCATATTGCTCGTCTCGATCGCGGCAAAATTCGGCGCCTGCTGGCTTGCTGCGCGGCTTGCTGGCGAGGATAATCGCACTGCGATGGGAATCGGCGCACTGATGAACGCGCGCGGGCTGATGGAACTGATCATCATCAACATCGGCCTGCAAAAGGGGATCATTGGCCCGACGCTGTTCGCGATCATGGTGCTGATGGCGATCATCACCACGGTGATGGCAGGGCCCCTCTTCGAAATCGTCTATGGCCGCAAGGCGCGCGCCGAAGGGCGGCTCGGTGCGCTCGAAAGCGAAGAGACGGAAAGGGACGGGCGCCGCGATCGCGACGCCACTCAACTCGCCTGACCCTAATGATCGGGCGGGGTTGTGTGAAAAGGCTCCGCGCGTCACTAAGGCGCCGTGAAGAGCATACGCCCCTATCTGATCTGGTTCGCTGTCGCGGTGCTGCTGACGATCGGCGCGATCTTCGGCATGCAGTGGGTGCGCGATCATCCCGAACATTTCCCCGGCGCGCGTTTCGAACTCGCGCATCCACAGGGATGGGCGACGCACAGCAAGCTCGTCGCACTTGCGAGCGACGACGCGGCCTGTTTCGCCGTCCTCGACCGCGCAGGCGTGGGCTATCTGCGACGGCCGCCCATCGGTAACGGGATTTGCCGGGCGAGTCAGCGCATGATCCTGACCGGCGATCGTTTCGTGCCGACGATGCGGCCTGCCAATGCGGCGCCCGGCTGCGCGGTAACCGCCGCGATGGCGCTATGGAATCGCGACGTGGTTCAGCCGCTCGCGCGAAAATATTTCGGACAGAAAGTGATCGAGATGGAGAATCTCGGCAGCTATAATTGCCGCAAGATCGCTGGCGAGCAGGCGCAAAGCCAGCATTCGACCGCGAACGCGATCGACATCTCGGCCTTTATCCTCGCCGACGGGACACGCATTGCTCTGATCAACGACTGGCCGCCTGGCGACAACCGCAGCGAATTCTTGCACGGCATTCGCGACGAAAGCTGCGGCCTGTTCAGCACTGTCCTGTCACCCGATTATAACCGCGCGCACGCCGACCATTTCCATCTCGACATGGCGGCACGGACCGCGGGCTGGACGGTCTGCCGCTAGCGGCCGCCGCCGATCCGCGGGACGAGCATGCCGACGCGCCGACGATAGCTTACATAAGCTTCGCCGAAGACATCGATCAGGTCGCGCTCCTCGAACCGGATTGCTATCAGCATATAGAGAGAAAGGCCGGCGGCGAGCAGCAGGTGGCCGGCGGTCATCACGGGCGTCGCCCAGAAGGCGAGGAAGAACCCCGCATATAACGGATGCCGCACGAACCTGTAGAAAAGCGGCTGGCGCAGCACCGGCGGCGCGGCCGCTTTCGCGCGCACGGCGAACCAGGCTTGCTGCAAACCGAACAGCTCGAAATGGTTGATCAGGAAGGTACTGGTGAGGACGATCAGCCAGCCGAGGCCGAAGAGTGCCCACAGGACCGCGGCGCCCGCTACATTGGTTACCATCCACACCGGTGTGGTCAGTTCGTGCCAGAACAGCATCAGAACGATCAGCGTGAGGCTGGCGAGCAGCACATAGGTACTACGCTCGATGGGGGCAGGGACGATACGCGTCCATGCCGCCTTGAACCCGGGGCGGGCCATCGCGCTATGCTGAACGCCGAACAGCGCGATCAGCGCGGCATCGATCAATACCGTTCGCCCGGGCGGCGCTTCGCGCGCGAAATCGACCGTTGGCTCGACGACGGGCAGATTGCCGACGAAGGCGATAAGGTACAGGAATGTCGCAAAGAATATCGCATAGCAGATGGCCGCATAGGCCAGATAGAAGGCACGGATCATGATGCTGCCCCTTCTTTGGAGGAGCCATCATAGCATGTTTTTTGCGGAAAAGCGCCCTTTAGACGGTAAAACTCTCGCCGCAGCCGCACGCGCCCTTGGCGTTCGGATTCTCGAAGACGAAGCCCGCGGCAAAATCATCCTCGACCCAGTCCATAACGCTGCCGATCAGATACAGGACCGACGCGCCGTCGATGTAGAAGACGCCGCCGGGGGTCTCGATCTTCTCGTCGAACTTCACCTCTTCGGTTACATAGTCGACCGAATAGGCGAGCCCCGAACAGCCGCGGCGCGGGGTCGACAGGCGCACGCCGATCGTGCCCTCCGGCGCCGACGCCATCAGTTTCGCGATGCGTTCCTCGGCACCGGGGGTGAGCGTCACTGCTGCCGGGCGGACGCGGGTCTTGGTATCGGTCATCACAGCATCCCCAATTCGAGCCGCGCTTCGTCGCTCATATTCTGCGGCGACCACGGCGGGTCCCAGACGAGATTGACCTCGGCGTCGCCGACGCCGGGCACCGCGCCGACGCGCAGTTCGACCTCGGCGGGCATCGACTCCGCGACCGGGCAGTGCGGCGTGGTCAGCGTCATCGTGACGAGCACATGGCCCTCGTCGATCTCGACATTGTAGATCAGGCCGAGGTCGTAGATGTTCACGGGGATTTCGGGGTCGAAAATCTCCTTGAGCGCGTCGATCACCGACTCATAAAGGTCGCCGCCGACCGCGCCGGGCGCTACGTCGGCGGGCTTGGCCGCGAGGAAGCCTTCGAGATAGTCGCGCTTGCGCTCGAGCTTCTCGGGCGCGGTCTCGATATCTTCGACGCGCGCTTTCGGCGGCGCGTCGACGCTCGTCACTTCTTCGACCTTGATCATGCGGTCCTCGTCGCTCATCCGAAAATCCTCTCGACGCGGGCGAGGCCGTCGATCAGCGCCGCCACATCGTCGTCATTGTTGTACACACCGAAGCTCGCGCGCGCGGTCGCGGGTACACCCAGATGCTCCATCAGCGGCTGCGCGCAATGGTGCCCGGCGCGGATCGCGACCCCGCTTTCGTCCAAGATAGTGCCGATGTCGTGCGGATGAACCCCCGTCATCGAAAAACTGACGATTCCTGCACTATTTTCAGGGCCATAGAGCGTGATGCTGTTCTTGCGTGCGAGGGCTTCGCGCAAGCTCCCGACGAGCGCGCATTCATGCGCATGGACCCTGTCGATGCCCAGCGCCTCGACATAGTCGACGGCCGCGGCGAGCCCGATCGCTTCGACGATTGCCGGAGTGCCGGCTTCGAAGCGGGTGGGGGCGGGGGCGTAGCTCGTCTTGGCGAAGGTCACGCGGTCGATCATCGATCCGCCGCCCTGCCACGGCGGGAGCGTGTCGAGCTTGTCGCTCCACAGCACGCCGATGCCGGTGGGGCCGTAGAGCTTGTGGCCCGAGAAGGCGTAATAGTCGCAGCCCAATGCCGCGACATCGACGGGCAGGCGCGGAACCGCCTGACAGCCGTCGATCAGCAGTTCGGCGTCGACACGGTGCGCGAGCTCGGCGGCGCGCGCAACGTCGAGCGGGCTGCCGAGCACGTTCGAGACATGGGCGAAGGCGACCATCGTGTGATCGGGGGTGAGCAGCTTCTCGGCGGCGTCGAGGTCGATGCAGCCGTCGGCGGTCAGCGGGCAGACATCGACCTGCCAGCCCGCGAGCTGCCAGGGCACGATATTGCTGTGATGTTCGAGCATCGACAGCAGTACGCGGCCCTTCTTCGGATGCGAGTAGGCGACGAGATTGATCGCCTCGGTCGCGCCCCGCACGAAGGTCACGTCATTCTCGCGCGCGCCGATAAAGCCCGCGATCCGCCGCCGCGCCGCCTCATAGGCGAGCGTCATATCGGCCGAGCGTGCATAGACGCCGCGGTGCACGGTCGCATAGTCGCGGCCCATTGCGTTCACCGTCGCGTCGATCACCGCCTGCGGCTTCTGCGCGGTCGCGGCGGTGTCGAGATAGTGCCAGCCTGGCGTCAGGCCGGGGAACTGGTCCCTGATCCCGTTCGTGTCGAGCGAAGTCGAGACACGCTGGCGCCCGGCTTCGCGTCCCTCGACTTCGCTCGGGACGAACGGGGAAGAGAGGCTGCTCACACCAACTCTCCCAGCTTGGCGAGCGCGAGCGCTTGTAGCTTTTCCTCGTCCTCGGCGCCGTCGAAGACGCCGGCAACGAAGGCCTGCAGCAATATCTTCTTCGCCTCGGCGGGCGGAAGGCCGCGCGACTGGAGATAATAGAGGCTCATCGCGTCGAGCTCGCCGATCGCGCAGCCGTGCGCGCATTTGACATCGTCGGCGAAGATTTCGAGCTCGGGCTTGGCGTTGGCGGTCGCGCTGCGGTCGAGCAGCATCGCTTTCACGTCCTGCTCGCTGTCGGTCTGCTGCGCGTCGCGCGCGACGGCGACCTTGCCGAGATAAGTGCCGGTCGCAGTGCCGCCGAGCACCGAGCGGATCATCTGCCGCGAGGTCGCGCCGGGTTCGGCGTGGGTGACGGTGGTGACGATCTCAAGAGTCTGTTCGCCGCCGCCGATCTGCGCGGCGCCGAGGGTGAAGTCGGCGCCTTCGTGCAGCGTGACGTTCAGTTCGATGCGGCCGTATACACCGCCGATGTTGAGGATATGCAGCGACGCGGTCGCACCGTTGCCGATGCTCATCTCGACCTGCTGGATCGTCCCTGCATCCTGCACGATCGCGCGCTTGAAGTCGCTGCCCGCGGGCACGACGATGCTCTCGGGCGCGGGCAGCGGCCATGCCGCGGTCACCGCGTCGATATTGCTATAGCGCCAGGCTTCGTCGCGGCGCGTGGGGAGGGTGGTCATGATCCCTCGCCCCTTGGGGGAGAGGGCTGCGCAGACTTGCGAGCTTGCTCGCTAGTCGAAGCTGGGTGAGGGGTATGCGATCGCCATGCGATCGCGCGAGCCAAAGGCTCGCCCACCCTCATCCAACTGCGCCTAGACGCCTTCGGCGCCAAGGCTGCGTATCCTTCTCCCCTCAAGGGAGAAGGGAGTAGGGCGCGCGCGCTCATCACGCTGCAATCTCCGCATAACCATGTTCTTCCAGCTCAAGCGCCAGCTCAGGACCGCCCGACTTGACGATGCGGCCGGCCGCGAGGACGTGGACGAAATCGGGCCGCACATAGTCGAGCAGGCGCTGATAATGTGTGATCAGCAGCACGGCCTTGTCGGGGCGCCGCATGATCGCGTTGATCCCGTCGCCGACGATGCGCAGCGCGTCGATGTCGAGGCCCGAGTCGGTCTCGTCGAGGATCGCGAGCTTGGGGTCGAGGATGCCCATCTGCACCATCTCGTTGCGCTTCTTCTCGCCGCCCGAAAAGCCGACGTTCACCGGGCGCTTGAGCATATCCATGTCGAGCTTGAGCAGCCCCGCCTTCTCGCGCGCGAGCTTCAGGAAGTCGCCGCCCGACAACGGCTCTTCGCCGCGCGCCTTGCGCTGGGCGTTGAGGCTCTCGCGCAGGAACTGGACGTTCGACACGCCGGGGATCTCGACCGGATATTGGAAGCCGAGGAACAGGCCCACCGCGGCACGCTCGTGCGGGTCCATGTCGAGCAGATCCTGCCCGTCGAACGTCGCCGACCCTTCGGTGACCTCATAACCGGGGCGCCCGCCGAGGACATAGGAGAGGGTCGACTTGCCCGCGCCATTCGGCCCCATGATCGCATGGATTTCGCCCGCGTTGATGTCGAGCGACAGGCCCTTCAGGATCGGCTTGTCGGCGACGGTGGCGTGGAGGTTTTCAATCTTCAACATCATATTTCCTATAGAACCGGACAGCCGCCGGGGCTCAGTTCGCAACTGAAGGAACCCGCAAATGATTTCCGATAATGTGCAAGGCGCCCGTCAAAATCGGGGATCCACTCGTCATTCGAGATCGATCCGCGGAAACTCGACAGAGGCCGTTTAGCCATGGATTGGGCGACCTGTTCCAACTCCATGGGGCATTTCTGCCCGAACTCGTCAATTTGACGATCAGACAAAGCGGGCCCGCGCTTTGCCAAAGCGATGTGCGGTTGCATGCATTTGTTGAACGTCTTGATTGTCTCGTAAGATGTGCGCTCCGAGAGCGACATGTCTGCCAGCACCTCGGCTTCGCCATCGGAACACGCGGTGACAATGAAAATGAAGGCGAAAGCCGCTCTCACCCCACGCTCCCCTCAAGGCTGATCCCCAACAATTTCTGCGCCTCGACGGCAAACTCCATCGGAAGCTGCTGCAGCACTTCCTTGGCAAAACCGTTGACGATCAGCGCCACCGCTTCTTCCTGCCCCAGCCCGCGCTGCATTGCGTAGAAAAGCTGGTCGTCGCTGATCTTGCTCGTCGTCGCTTCATGCTCGACGGTCGCGCTCGGGTTGCGGACCTCGATATAGGGGACGGTGTGCGCACCGCAGGTGCTACCGAGGAGCAGGCTGTCGCACTGGGTGAAGTTGCGCACGCCCTCGGCATTGGGCGCGACGCGCACGATGCCGCGATAAGTGTTGTTCGACTTGCCCGCGCTGATCCCCTTGCTGACGATGGTCGAGCGCGTGCGCTTGCCATTGTGGATCATCTTGGTGCCGGTGTCGGCCTGCTGGAAATTGTTGGTGACCGCGACCGAGTAGAATTCGCCGACGCTGTCGTCGCCGTTGAGGACGCAGCTCGGATATTTCCACGTGATCGCCGAGCCGGTTTCGACCTGCGTCCACGACACCTTGCTGCGCTTGCCCTGGCACAGCGCGCGCTTGGTCACAAAATTATAGATGCCGCCCTGGCCCTCGGCATTGCCCGGATACCAGTTTTGCACCGTCGAATATTTGATCTCGGCATCGTCCAATGCGATCAGTTCGACCACCGCGGCGTGGAGCTGGTTCTCGTCGCGCATCGGCGCGGTGCAGCCTTCGAGGTAGGAGACATAGGCGCCCTTGTCGGCGACGATCAGCGTGCGCTCGAACTGACCGGTATTTTCGGCATTGATGCGGAAATAGGTGCTGAGTTCCATCGGGCAGCGCACGCCCTCGGGCACATAGACGAAAGTGCCGTCGGAGAAGACCGCGCAATTGAGGGTCGCGAAATAATTGTCGTGCATCGGCACGACCTTGCCGAGCCACTTCTTCACCAACTCGGGATATTCGCGGATTGCTTCGGAGATGGAGAGGAAGATCACCCCCGCGCGCTTCAACTCCTCGCGGAAGGTCGTCGCGACGCTGACGCTGTCGAACACCGCGTCGACCGCGACCTTGCGCGCGCCCTCGACGCCCGCGAGCACCTTCTGCTCCTCGATCGGGATGCCGAGCTTTTTATAGACCTCGAGGATTTCGGGATCGACCTCGTCGAGGCTGCTCAGCTTCGGCTTCGCTTTGGGCGCCGCATAATAATAAGCGTCCTGATAGTCGATTGGCGGCACGTTGAGCTTCGCCCAGTCGGGGGTCTCCATCGTCTGCCAGTGGCGGAACGCCTTCAGCCGCCAATCGAGCATCCATTCGGGCTCGTTCTTCTTGGCCGAAATGAAGCGGACCGTATCCTCGGTCAGCCCCTTGGGCGCGAAGTCGGTCTCGATGGCGGAGGACCAGCCATGCTCGTAATCGGCAACCTTCGCCGCGGCGTCGTGCGCGGCCTGGTCCTTGACGGGGAGTTCGGTGTTGTCGGTCATATTCTGATCTCGTCGCCGGCAAGCGCCGGGGCAGGCGGGGTGAAGGAGAGTTTGGGTGCAGCGGCAAGGCTCGCAAGGCTGATGTTCGCCAGCGCACCGCGCACCGCGCCATTCACGACGCCCCAATGCGGCTGCACCTTGCAACTGCCCTCGAGCGAACAGTCATGGCGTCCTTCGGCGACGCAGGAGGTGAGCGCGATCGGGCCTTCGACGGCTTCGATGATGTCGGCGACATTGATCGCCGCCGCGGGCCGCGCGAGTCGCACCCCACCGCCGCTGCCGCGCGACGCGACGAGCAGCCCGGCGCGTGCGAGCTGGCTCACCAGCTTCTGCGCCGTCGGTCCCGGGATGCCGGTCTGCTCGGCGAGCATGCCCGCGTGGATGGGCCCAGAACCGTAATGGGACCCGCATTGGCGGGCAGCGGCGCTCATAAGCACCACGGCATAATCGGCAAGGTTGGACAGGCGCATGTTCTTTTCCGTCGCAATTGCGAACGATTCTTAACTGGAGTAAATTACTCCACTTATATAAGCGAGAGGCCAGCGAGGTGCAAGCAAGCCGTGGTTGGGCGGGGTAAAGATGAGGGTGGGGCGGCCGGTTGCGACCGTTTGCTGCCGTCTCATTATTCGTCACCCCGGACTTGATCCGGGGTCCCGCTTGATGCCGAAGACCGGTCGACGCCCCAAAAAGCGGGATCCCGGATCAAGCCCGGGATGACGGAAGTGGAGAAGAGCAACTACAGCTCTCCACCCCAAAGCGGCTGCCCGATACGCGCCAAAAAAAAGGCACCCATCCGGCCGAAGCCAAATGAGTGCCAAGATGAAGGTCTCAAGTCCTCGTAAGAGGATGAGCTCTTCTGGGTCGCAAGGGGGAATTATTCCCCCGCGCCGATTCGCGATTGTATGGAAACGCCAAAACGACCGGGCGCGCAATTTTTGAAGGTTAATAGCGGCTCACGTCTCGGAGACGATCGGGCTGACCTTGCCGGCGAGCTGCTTGCGGCCCTTGGTCGTCGCTTCGGTGTAGGTGGTCGGCTTGCCGAGCTGGCCCGGGGTCGCGCCGGCGAAGCGCTTGATCTCGCGGATCAGGTGCGACTGATCATAAAAGGCGTCGCCGAGCTGCGCCGCGTCGAGCCCTTCGCCGCGCGCGAGCGCCGAAGCGGCGCGCACCGCGCGATATTTGCGCGCGAGCATCCGCGGCGACAGGCCGTAATAATGTTTCGTCATCCGTTCAACCGAGCGGATCGACATGCCCGTCGCCCCGACCAGTTCGGGCACTTGCGGCGAGGGCGATGCGGTCAGCCATTCGTCGACCGTGCGGATAAACCACATCGGCGGCTGTTCGTTGCGCGTCAGCACCTCGCGCGCGAAATTATTGCCGATGACCAGCTTTTCCTCGACCGTCGCGGCCTTTTCGAGCGCGGCGGCGACGTCCTCGATCCACGGGCCGAACAGGTCGGCGGCATCCATCGCGCGGTCGGTCAGCTTGTCGGCGTCGTCGCCCATCAGCGCCGCCCAGCCCGCGGGGAGCATGCCGAACCCGAACATCTGCGTCGGGCAATTACTGATCGCGCGCACGCGGCCGCTGGTCGGGCCGACGATATTGGCCTTGCAGACCGGCGCATGATGGCCGTCGGCGAAAATATACTCGCCGTCGGCGGCGGTCACGAAGCGGAATTGCGGGCGGTCGGCGCGTTCATATTCGTCGAACCGCGGCATGTTGACGCGCGCAAAATACAGGCTCGACACCATTTCCGCCAGATCGGGATCGGGCGGAAAATAATGTAGTTCGAACGGCGCGCTGCCGTCCACGCCCACAGGCGAGGTAGAAGATTGCGACATCAGACCCAGACCTCTGGCCACCGTGACCCGGCGCCTCATTTATCTGGGATAAATCATTTGCGTTTCAGTCCCGCGCGTCAAGCGCCAATCGTCAATTTTCTTCACCCTTCTGCGCCGTGATCCACGCGTCGACACGCCGTTCGAGCACGTCGAGCGGCACCGGCCCTGATTCGAGCACGACATCGTGGAAGGTGCGAAAATCGAACTTGTCGCCGAGCGCCGCCTGCGCGCGGCCGCGGAGTTCCATGATCTTGAGCTTGCCGATGAGGTAGGCGGTCGCCTGTCCGGGATAGACGATATAGCGTTCGATCGCCTTTTCGATGTCGCCGTCGGGGTTGGGCGTATTATCCTTCAGATACTGGATCGCCTGTTCGCGGCTCCAACGCTTGTCGTGGATGCCGGTGTCGACGACGAGGCGGCACGCGCGCCACAGTTCCATGCCGAGGCGGCCGAAATCGCTATAGGGGTCGGTGTAGAAGCCCATGTCCTTGGCGAGTTCCTCGGTATAGAGGCCCCAGCCCTCGGTATAGGCGGTGAAACCGCCGAAGCGGCGGAAGGGCGGCAGGCCGGTGAGTTCGGTCTGCACCGCGCGCTGGAGATGGTGCCCCGGCACGCCTTCATGATAAGCGAGCGCCTCGAGCTCGTTCTTCGACATGTCGCGCAGATCGTAGAGGTTCACATAGTAAGTACCGGGGCGCGAGCCGTCGGGCGAGGGCGACTGGTAAAAGGCCTTGCCTGCCGATTTCTCGCGGAACGCCTCGACTGCCTTCACCTGCAGATGCGCCTTGGGGAGCGTGTTGAAGAAGGCGGGGAGGCGCGCCTCCATGGCCTTCACACGGCTATCCACCTCGGCGAGATAGGCCTCGCGCGAGGTGTGGAAATATTGCGGGCTGGTGCGCAGGTGAACGAAAAACTCCTGCAAGCTGCCCTTGAAGCCGACCTTCGCCATGATCTGTCGCATCTCGCCGTGGATGCGCGCGACTTCAGCGAGGCCCAGTTCGTGAATCTCGGCCGCGGTCATGTCGGTCGTCGTGTAATTGGCGAGCAGCGCCTTGTAATAGGCTTGGCCATCGGGCAGCCGCCATACGCCGTCGGCGGTCGGCGCGCCGGGCTGCTGGCGTTTCATCTCGGCGAGCAGACGCGTGTAGGCCGGACCGGCGCTCGTCGACCACGCCGATTTGGCGGCGTCGAGGAGGCGCGCCTTTTCGGCGGCCACGATGTCGAGCTTGCCGACCTTGGTGCTGATATCCTCGATCAGCGCATTGTCGGGCTTCAGCAGATTCTGAATGTCCGAGATGACATAGGCATAGACCCATTTGGGCGGCTGAATGCCCAGCGTCACGCGCTCGGCCGACTGCGCGGTCAGCGCGTCGATCACCGGACCCATGCCGCGGATGCGCTCGACATAGGCTTCGGCCTCCGCGACGTTCGACACGCGGTGGATGTTGATCAGGAACGCCGGCATCTGGCTCTGCGCGCCGCGCATCTGGTTGAACAGATAATCATGGTGGCGATAGGGAAAGAGGCTTTCTTCGCGCGCGGCCTGCGCGTTGAACAGTTCGAACGACAGCGCATCGTCGGGCGACAGATTGGCGGGGTCGTAGCTTGCCCGCATCGCGGCGGCGGTCGCCTGTTGCAGCTTGTTTCGCGCGACCTCGGCCTCGTCGCTTACATCGTCCCATTTGCCGTAGTCGCCGTCGCGGATGCCGCGATAGGCCTTGGTCTGCGGAGACAGCGATAGTTGCGCCTCGTCATATTTCTCGAAGAATTCGGCGAGCGGGGCGCCGGCGGGCACCTCCAAAGGCGTCGTCGCGGCGGGCGTCGAGGCAGTCGCGGGTGCCTGATCGATCGCGGCGGGGGCGCAGCCCGCCACGGCGAGCAGCAGCAGGCCGGTGGACATTCTGGCGGCAAGGCGAAGGTGCGACACGATTTTCTCCCGGTTTTTCCGATGCGTTTATGCTGGCCCGCGGGGGCTTGCCATAGCGTCCGGCTCGGCGCAATGGCGGGCCATGTCGCTCTTCGCCTCGCTCACCGATGCCGCCTATGCGTTCGTCCGCCCGATCGTTCACGCCACCGACGGCGAGGCGGCGCACAATCTGACATTGAATGCGCTCGCGCCCTTGCCGCGCGCCCGCCATGCGCTGACGAGCCCGGTGCTGGCGACCGATTTCGCGGGGCTCCACTTTCCCAATCCCGTCGGTCTCGCGCCCGGCTTCGACAAGGATGCCCGCGTCGCGCACGCGATGCCCCACTTCGGCTTCGGTTTCGTCGAAGTCGGCACGTTGACCCCGCTGCGGCAGGAGGGCAACCCGCGCCCGCGGCTGTTCCGATTGGTCGAGGACCGTGCGGTGATCAATCGCATGGGCTTTAACAACGGCGGGCAGGCGGCGGCGGCCGAGCGGATACGCTGCCTTCGCCGTTTCGGACTGCCGGTGCCGCTCGGCATCAATATCGGCGCGAACAAGGACAGCGCCGACCGCATCGCCGATTATGCGAAGGGCGCATCGGCGATGGCGCCGCTCGCCGACTATCTGACGGTTAACATCAGCTCGCCGAACACGCCGGGGCTGCGCGCGCTGCAGGACAGAGGCGCGCTCGAGTCGCTGCTCGACGGCGTCGCGGCGGCGCAGCCCGCCGGGGCGGCGAAACCGGTTTTTCTGAAAGTCGCCCCCGACCTCGAACCCGCCGACATCGACGACATCGTCGCGGTCGCGCTCGACAAAGGGCTGGCCGCCGTCATCGTATCGAATACCACGATCGAGCGCCCGGTCCTCGCTTCGCGCCACGCGGGGGAGGCGGGCGGGCTGTCGGGCGCGCCGCTTGCCGAACTGGCGCTTCGGCGCGTCCGCGATTTTCACATTGCGAGTGGCGGCCGATTGCCGCTGGTTGCTGCGGGCGGGATCGCATCGGCGGACGACGCGTGGGGGCGTATCCGCGCCGGGGCCGGTCTTGTGCAGATCTATTCGGCGATGGTCTATGAAGGCCCGGGTCTCGCGGCGCGGATCGCACATGGCCTTGAAAAGCTCGCCGCGCGCGAAGGTTTCGCGCGCGTAGCCGATGCGGTGGGCACCGCGCACTGACGGGGTTGCGTTGGCCCGAGGGCCACGCCAATGTCGCGGCCATGTTGAAAAGATTCCTCCCGCTCGCCGCGCTCGTCACCCTCACCCTCCCATCGCTCGCCGCTGCGCAGGGCGTCACCTCGTCGGCCGATCCGCGCGCGACCGAGGCGGGGCGCGAGATTTTGCATCAAGGCGGCACCGCCGCCGACGCAGCCGTTGCCATGGTCGCGGTGCTGACGCTGGTCGAGCCGCAGTCGAGCGGCATCGGCGGCGGCGGCTTCATGCTGCATCACAATGCGAAGGACGGCAGCATATCGACGATCGATGGCCGCGAAATGGCGCCGGCAGCGGCGAAGCCCGAACGCTTCCTCGGCCCCGACGGCACGGCGCGGGGCTATATGGACGTCATTCCCGGCGGGCTGTCGGTCGGCGTGCCGGGCAATATGCGCCTGATGGAAATGGCGCATAAGAAATGGGGCAAGCTCGAATGGAAGGCGCTGTTCGCGCCCGCGATCAAGCTTGCCGAAGAAGGCTTCATCGTCACGCCTGTGCTCCATAACTGGCTCATCGAATTCGAGCCGATGTGGAAGGATTTTCCCGACGCGCGCGCGATCTATTATGTGGACGGCAAGCCCGCACCCGTCGGTACGCGGATCAAGAATCCCGCCTATGCCGCAACCTTGCGCGCCATTGCCGAGCGGGGCCCCGACGCCTTTTATTCGGGCGCCAATGCCAGGGCAATCACCGACGCAGTGGCAAAGGCGCCGCGCAACACGGCCGCGCTCACCGCGAAGGATCTCGCCGCCTATCAGGCGAAGGAACGCCCCGCCGTCTGCACCAGCTATCGCGTCTACAAGGTCTGCGGCATGGGCCCGCCCTCATCGGGCGCGACGACCGTTTTCGGCATTCTCGGCATGATCGAGGGCTGGGACATGAAAGCGATGGGCAAGGACAATCCGATGAGCTGGCATTTGCTCGCCGAGGCGATGCAGCTCAGCTACGCTGACCGCGCCGCCTATCTCGGCGATGGCGATTTCGTCGACGTTCCGGTGAAGGGGCTGCTCGACAAGAGCTATCTGGCGGAACGCCGCCAGCTCATTTCGCCCTATCGCGCCGCGGGCCGCTACGAACCCGGCACGCCGCCCGGCGCGAAGCCGCGCGCCGCGGCGCCCGCGATTCCCGAACAGGGCACGACGCATTTCGTCACCGTCGATGCGGCGGGCAATGTCGTGTCGATGACCTCGACCGTCGAAAGCATTTTCGGCAGCCAGCTGATCGCGGGCGGATATTTCCTCAACAACGAACTCACCGATTTCGACCTCGCTCCGACGCAGGGCGGTGTGCCGACCGCGAACCGTGTGCAGGCGGGCAAGCGCCCGCTGTCGTCGATGTCGCCGACGATCGTTTACGGCCCCGACGGCAAGGTCGTGCTCGCGGTCGGTTCGGCGGGGGGCAAGCGCATCATCATGCACGTGACCAAGGTGCTGGTTGGCGTGCTCGACTGGGGGCTCGATGCAAAGGCGGCGATGGAACTGCCCAATCTTTTCTTCGGCAAGGCCGGTGTGCTGATCGAAAATAATGAAGCGGGGCAGGCGATCGCCGCGAAGATGAAACCGTTCGGTTACAGCTTCACCGCCACCGGGCTCGGGTCGAAACTCAACGCGGTCGAGCACACCGCGGCGGGCTATCGGGGCGCCGCCGATCCGCGCGGCCCCGGCAGCTCGTCGATCGACGGCGCTCCGGCACAGAATTGATCAACGATAACAAAAGAAACATCGAAATCTCCCTGGAGAGAGGCAGAATGAGGCTGGAAAATCCCCATCTCGACCATTTTCCGAGTCTGGTCGCGATGTTCTTCGACCGCGCGGGGCGCGGCGGCGAAGATCCCTTCCTGTGGCGCAAGGCCGATCGCGCGTGGCAGCCGCTGAGCTGGCGGCAGGTCGCCAATCAGGTCGCTGCGCTCGCGCACAATCTGCGCGAACTCGGCCTCAAGGAAGGCGATCGGGTGGTGCTGGTCAGCGAGAACCGGCCCGAATGGTGCATCGCCGACCTTGGCATCATGGCTGCGGGCTGTATCGCCGTGCCGACCTATACGACCAACACCGAACGCGATCATCAGCACATCCTCGACAATAGCGGCGCGAAGGCGGTGATCGTGTCGACCGCGAAACTTGCGCGCACATTGATGCCTGCAGTGATGCGGTCCGAGGCGCATATCGTCATCACGATGGAAAGTCTGCGCGTCGGCCAGCAGGGCGAGGTGTCGGTGCACGACTGGGCGCCGCTCGTCGAAGGCGGCGAGGCTTACGTCGAGGAAACCAAGGCGCGCGGGCTCGGCGTCAAGCGCGAGGACACCGCCTGCCTCATCTACACCAGCGGTACCGGCGGCGCGCCGCGCGGCGTGATGCAGCATCATGGCGCGATCCTGCACAATGCGGCGGGCGCCGCCGAAGTGCTCGTCAACGATTTCGGCATCGGCGAGGAAGAGGTGTTCCTGTCGTTCCTGCCCCTCAGCCACGCCTATGAACATTCGGGCGGCCAATTCCTGCCGATCATGGTCGGCGCGCAAATCTATTATAGCGAAGGGCTCGAAAAACTCGTCTCGAACATCGAGGAGACGCGCCCGACGATCATGGTCGTCGTGCCGCGCCTGTTCGAGGTGATCCGCGCGCGGATGATCAAGGCGGTCGAAAAACAGGGCAAGCTTGCGAACTGGATGCTGAATCAGGCGCTGCGCGTCGGCGAGAAGGATTATGAGCGGCGGATGGGCGTGTTCGACCGGCCGGTCGACCTGATCCTCGACAAATTATTCCGGCCCAAGATCGGCAAGCGCTTCGGCGGCCGGATGAAGGCGTTGGTGTCGGGCGGCGCGCCATTGAATCCCGAAATCGGGGTCTTCTTTCATTCGATCGGGCTGACCTTGCTTCAGGGCTATGGGCAGACCGAGGCGGGGCCGGTGATCAGCTGCAACCGCCCGAGCGCGGGGATCAAGATGGACACGGTCGGCCCGCCGTTGATGAATACCGAAGTGCGCATCGCCGACGATGGCGAAATCTGCGTGCGGGGCGAGCTCGTCATGAAGGGCTATTGGCGCAACGATGCCGAGACCGAGCGCGTGCTGATCGCCGACCCTGCCGACCCCGGAGCCGGGCCGTGGCTCCACACCGGCGATATCGGGCATATCGACGACAAGGGCCGGATCGTCATCACTGACCGCAAGAAGGATCTGATCGTCAACGACAAGGGCGACAATGTCTCGCCGCAGCGGGTGGAGGGAATGCTGACGCTCCAGCCTGAAATCTTGCAGGCGATGGTCTATGGCGACAAGCGCCCGCACCTCGTCGGTATCCTCGTCCCCGATCCCGAATGGGCGACCGAATGGGCCGAGACTGAAGGACTGCCCAAGGATCTGAAGCTGCTGCGCGAGCATGAGAAGTTCCGCACCGCCATCCGTACCGCGGTCGATCGCGTCAACGGCCAGCTTTCGGTGATCGAAAAGGTGCGCAAGTTCGACTTTGCCGACGAAGCCTTCACGATCGAAAACGAACAGATGACGCCGTCGATGAAGATCCGGCGGCATGTGCTGAAACAGGTTTATGAAGACAAGATAGCAGCGCTGTATAAGGCTTAGCTGTAAAGCCCTGATCGTCACCCCCGCGAAGGCGGAGGTCCGTGGAGGCCTGTTCCGGCATCGCTGCGTAGACCGGCGGCCCCCGCCTTCGCGGGGGCGACGGTTCATCTATAGCAGGCGGGGGTGCGACCCGAAGAGCTCGGCGCAAACCGGGCCCCGCCTGCGACTGAACCAGCGGCTCAGCCTTTGTCCCCCTCCGGTTTGCGATAGGGGACGAACTCGCCAAACACACATGTCGGTCCGCGAATGCCGCTCGACCGGTCAACGAGATGGAAGAAATCGCCTTCGCAGGTCGACGACCCGAACTGGCGCACCACCATGATGTCGCTGTCGCGCGCAAGGCCCGGGCAGCTGCTCTTTAGATCGTTGCGATACACCAGATTGCCGCCCGAGCGATAGAGCAGGATGCTGTCCGACACGCGGATCGTTTCGTTGGTACGATAGCTTGGCAAGCATTTCATCGGCTTGCCCGGAACCTTGCCGGCGAGCTGCTTGTCGAGCCGTTCGGCCTGTTTGGGCGTGAGCGCGGCGGCGCCCGGCTCGCTCGACCCCGCAGGTGCGCAGCCGGCGACCAGCGGCATGGCCGCGGTCAACAGCGCGGCAACCATCAGGTTCAGCTTCGCCATGAAATCGCTCCTTGAGATCGGCCACTTTCGCCGTTGCAGATGAATGGGCGCTGAAGCGGCATCAGGCCGTCCTTCAGCGCGCGGATACGCGCGAGTTCGGCCGCGTCGGGCGCGCGGAAAAAGGGGTTGGTCGCCCGTTCTTCGCCGATGCTGGTCGGCACCGTCGCTTCACCCGCCGCGCGCGCCGCTTCGACCGCCGCCAGCCGGGCCGCGAGCGCGTCGTTATCGGGATCGACCGTCACCGCGAAGCGCGCGTTTGACAGCGTATATTCGTGGGCGCAGTAAACGCGGGTCGCATCGTCGAGCGTGCCGAGCTTCTGCATATTGGCGAACATCTGTTCGGCTGTGCCTTCGAACAGCCGGCCGCAGCCCATCGCGAACATCGTGTCGCCGACGAAGATCGCAGCGTCCGCAGCGAAGTGGTAGGCGATGTGGCCCGCGGTGTGCGCCGGCACGTCCCAGACGTCGGCGACATGTTCGCCGAGCTTCACCTTGTCGCCGCCCTTCACCTGGACATCGAGCGTCGGGATGCGCGCATATTCCGCCGCGGGGCCGGTGATCGTGCAGCCGGTGGCTTCCTTGATCGCGGTATTCCCGCCGGTGTGGTCGGGGTGCCAGTGTGTGTTCCAGATGTCGGTGATCGTCCAGCCGCGCGCCGCGGCCGCCTCCAGCACCGGCTCGGCGAGCGCGGGATCGACGACCATCGTCGCCTGACTGGCGGGATCATGGACCAGCCAGACATAATTGTCGCTGAGGACGGGAATTCGGACGATGTCCAGCGCAGCCATTTCATCTCCTTTCCAGCGTCTCGCTCTTTCAAGACGGAGCGGGCGCCAGCGGGCCTTGGTTCTCCTGCTCAGGTCAGAAGGGCGTCATAGCCCCGTTCGTTGAACGCGATCAGGCAGAATCCGTTGCCGAACGGATCGGCGAACATCGCCTGTCTGCCATAGGGCAGGTCCAATGTCTCGCTCTCCTGCACCGCGCCGGCGGCGATGGCTGTCGCGATCGCTTCGTCGAGATTTTCGACCGAAAAATCGGGATGCACCGGCGTCCAGTGCCGGTTGTAGCGACGAAAATCTTCGCTGTCGGGGCCGATCATCGACCCGGCGGGCTTGGCGATCAGGTAGATCGGGATTTCGCATCCCGTCAGCTCGACGATATCGTCGCCCAACCGGCGCGTGGCGGACAGGCCGAGCGCCGCGGTGTAGAAATGCTCGGCGGCGGCAAGGTCGGGCACGTCGATGTTGATCAACAGGCCCGGCATCGCGCGGCGCTTACCAGCTGCCCGTGTTGGGCATCGACGCCCAGGGCTCGGCGGGGTCGAGATATCCATCCTGCAAAAGCTCGACCGAAATGCCGTCGGGCGAGCGCACGAAGGCCATATGGCCGTCGCGCGGCGGGCGGTTGATCGTCACCCCGGCGTCCATAAGCCGCTGGCAGGTCGCGTAGATATCGTCGACCCTGTACGCGAGGTGGCCGAAGTTGCGGCCGCCCGTATAGGCTTCGGGTGCGCTGCCGTCGGCGGGCGGCCAGTTATAGGTCAGCTCGACCTCGGCCACGTCGCCCTGTCCGGGCGCGGCGAGGAAGATCAGGGTGAATCGGCCGCCCTCATTGTCGAAACGGCGCGTTTCTTCCAGCCCGATCAGCTTGAAGAAGTCGACGGTGGCTTGCGGATCCGACACGCGGATCATCGTGTGAAGATATCTGGTCATGGCGTCCTATTTAGGCGCGAAGGGGCCGCGCTTCAAACGCTTCGAACAGGAATAGGAATTCGTCCGGCACCGGCGCCGGCGCGCCCTGCGCCTCGGCGACATGGACGTTGACGAGCTGTCCTGCGGCGCGCAGGTCGTCCCTCCCTGCGCCGTGCAGTTCGAACAGGAAGGTCATCGAGCTTTTTCCGACGCGCGACGCGCGCACGCAAATGTCGATCTCTTCGTCGAGCAGGATCGGAACCTTGTAATCGACCTCGGCGCGCGCGACGTGGAATTCGGGGCTGCTGTGGTCGGGCCAGCGGTCATAGACGCCCGCGGCGCGCCAATATTCGGTGATCCCGATGTCGAAATATTCGAGATAGCGGCTGTTGAACACGACGCGCTGCGCGTCGATCTCGGCATAGCGGACGCGCTTGGTGACGTGGAACTTGAAGTCGCTGCGGGCCATGATGTTCCTCTAATTCGTCGCGAGGCGTGCGACGGTTTCTAGTTTGTCGCGAGGCGCGCGACGGTATCGATCAGCAGCGCGATATCGGTATCGCGCGACAGGCGGTGGTCGCCGCGCTTCACTAGCGTGACCTGCACATCCTCGCTCGCGAGTGCGGCCGACAGACGCAGGCTGATGTCGGACGGAGCGTCGCCGTCATCCTGTCCGTGGAGCAGGCGCACGGGGCAGGCGAGGGGGATTTCGCCGTCGAGCAGGCGGTTCGCTTCGCCCGACTGGAAAAAGCCGCGCGTCGTCACATAGGGCTGGTCGCTGTAGGGCGTTTCCTCGATTAGCGCGCCTTCGGCGAGGATGACCGCCTTTTCTTCCGGCGTGAAGCCCCAGTCGGTGAAATCGGGTGCCGCCGCGATCCCGACAAGCCCGGCGACGCGGCCGGGCCCGTCGCGCTGCACGAGCGCGAGCGCGGTGAGCAGCATCAGCCAGCCGCCCATCGATGATCCGGCGAGGACGACCGGCCCTTCGGCCTTCGCGTCGATCAGGTCGAGCACATCGCCGCGCCAGTCGAGGAGGGTCTGGTCTGCGAAAAGGCCGTCCGACAGGCCACATCCGGCATAATCGAGCAGCAGACAGGCGTGGCCTTCGCTCGCCGCCCAGTCGAAGAGCGCCGTCGCCTTGCCGCCCGCCATGTCGGACATATAGCCGGGCAGGAAGACGATCGTCGGGCCAGCGCCCGGCGTATGGCGATAGGCGAGCCGCGGGCGGCCCGAGCGTTCGAGATATTCGGGAACGGCGTCCACCGCGATCAGATGACCCAGTCGATCGTGCTCATCTGCATCACGGCCTGCCCTTTGGCGCGCCGCTTTTCGACCATGATGTGGTTGAGCCGCTGGATCGTGTCGCTGCCCGTGGTGATGCACCAGCCGGGGACGACCGCATGGACCAGCGCGCAGAGCCCGCCCCAGATCATCGTCACGCCGAATTTCGACGCGACGCCGAAATGTTCGATGTAATTTTCATCGACGCTCTTCGGATGGTCGACGAACAGGCGCTTGAACATGGCGGTGGGCTCCTTTCCGGCTGCCGCCGCCGTAGCGGGCGCGGAGGCGGCCTGCAAGGCTCGCCCGCGCGATTATTGCTCTCGCAGGAAAATCGATTCGATCGGCAGGCCGAACAGGTCGGCGATGCGGAAGGCGAGAGGGAGCGACGGGTCATATTTGCCCGTCTCGATCGCATTGACCGACTGGCGCGACACCTCCAGCCGCTCGGCGAGATCCTGCTGGCTCCAGTCTCGCTCGGCGCGCAGGACTTTCAGGCGGTTCTTCACGCGCAAGGTCCGGCGTCGCCGATGGTCAGTCTGTTGACGAGTGATCCGACCGCCAGCCCGAGGCACCAGACCGGGAAGACAAAGAAAAGCGGCACCTTCGGCACGTCGGTGAACAATTCCAATATGCCCCAGCCGCTTGCCAGCGCCAACGTAAGCCCGGTGGCTACCAGAATCTTGCGGATCTCAAGCATGCGCACATATTCGTCGGTGAGCTCGGCCAGATAGCGCGCCATTGCCCAGATAAACCCCGAGGTAGCGAGCGCGGGAACCAAAGCTACCGCAACGGTCAGTGGCGTCGCCGCGGCGTTATCCGGAATGATCCAACTCGCCAGCATCACCGCCGCGATATAGGCGATCGAAATCGGGATCATGCGGCCGACGTAACGGCGCTGTGCGGGGTTCGTCGCCATCGGTCAGGCTTTCCGGCAGACCGCGCGCGGCGTGGTTGCGAGCATAACGATGGGCAAGACGAGAAGGAGCGTGCTGGCAAGCGGCGACGGAATAAGGTCGGCGATCCAGCCGAGGGCGACGGCGAAGCTGGGAATAGCCCAGAGCAGGGCACGGAATACAGGCGACATCGGTCAAGCTTCCTTGTTAATTAGTAAAGTAACATTGACATAAAGTGATCCGAGAGTCAAGCGTCATTTACATCGTGACAAGGGTGCTTGGTGGTTTAGCCGATGAGATGGCTGGGCCACCCGACGCGCACCAGCGCCTCGTCGGGATCGGACAGCGCGAATTCATACATGCCCCATGGCTTGTGCGTCGGCGCTTTTTCGCGATCGAGGATGCGGTCGCGCGCTCGTTCGGCGAGTTCGGCTACCTGTTCGGTATAGAGGTAGAGGCCGAAGGGATTCTGGTCGCGCTCGGGCCAGGTCGGGCCGGATTCGTTTGTCAGGTGCAATTGCCAGCCTTTGCCGTCGGCGAGCAGGCGATAAGTGCCATGGTCGCTCACGACTTTCAGGCCCAGCATTTCGTAGAATGCGGTGCTGGCGTCGAGGTCGCTACAGGGGAGAATGGCGGCGATGCTGTGCGTCGGTGCGTGGGACATGATGAAACTCCCGGAAGGCCGAAGGTCAGCATAGGTTTCCGCCGGATGATGACAAAGGCTTTTGCGCCGCCTATGTGGACGGAATGACGCGGACGCCGATCACGACCCGGACCACCACTACCCCCGCATGTCGGGGGCGGTCGGCCGCGGCCTGAGCCCGCGCCGGCTGCCGCCCGGGTTCGGGTGGCGCGGCGTCCCTCCATCCGAATTTTCGAAAGCTGGACGCGGCCTCTTCCGGTGCGCGCCGCCTTGTGCCATGGCGCGGACCAAAGCGATGAAAGACGGATTTCGATGAGTGAGATGCTGAAAATCAGCCTTCCCGATGGCTCGGTGCGCGAAATGCCCGCCGGTTCGACCCCGGCCGATGTCGCGGCGGCGATCGGTCCCGGCCTCGCCAAGGCCGCGATCGCGGCGCGCGTCAACGGCGAGCTCCGCGACATCATGCGCCCGTTCGAAGGCGACACCGAGCTCGCGCTGGTCACGAGCCGCGACGAGGCCGACGCGCTCGAACTCGTGCGTCACGACTATGCGCATGTGCTGGCGGAAGCGGTGCAGACGCTGTTTCCGGGCACGCAGATCACCTTCGGCCCGTCGACGAACGACGGATTCTATTACGACTTTGCGCCGGCCGCCGAGCATGGCCCGTTCCGCGACGACGAGCTGCCGCTGATCGAGGAGGAGATGCGCAAGATCATCGCCGCCGATCTTCCCCTCACGCGCGAAGTGTGGGAGCGCGACAAGCTGATCGCCAAATGGGCGGCCGAGGGCGAGACCTTCAAGGCCGAATGGGCGGCCGAACTGCCGCAGGGCGAGGAACTGACCGTCTATCGCTCGGGCGATGGCTGGATGGACATGTGCCGCGGCCCGCACCTCGCCTCGACGGGCAAGCTCGACCCCGCCGCGTTCAAGCTGACGCGCGTTTCGGGCGCCTATTGGCGCGGCGACCAGAAGAATGCGCAGCTTTCGCGCATCTACGGCACTGGCTGGCTCAACAAGAAGCAGCTCGCCGAACATCTCGTTCGGCTCGAGGAGGCCGCGAAGCGCGACCACCGCAAGATCGGGCGCGAGATGGACCTGTTCCACCTGCAGGAAGAGGCGCATGGCAGCGTCTTCTGGCACCCCAAGGGCTATCGCATCTATCGCGAGCTCGAGGCCTATATGCGCCGCGCGATCGACGGTTCGGGCTATCAGGAGGTAAAGACCCCGCAAGTGATGGACGCCAAGCAGTGGGAACAGTCGGGTCACTGGGGCAAATATCGCGAGAATATGTTCGTCATCCCCGACGAAATCCCGAACATCGAGGATGAGGGCCCGATCGTCTCCGACGATGCCGAGTGGATGGCATTGAAGCCGATGAACTGCCCGGCACATGTCCTGATCTTTCGTCAGGGCATGAAGTCGTACCGCGACCTGCCGCTGCGCATGGCCGAAATGGGCTGTTGCCACCGCAACGAGCCGCACGGCGCGCTGCACGGCATCATGCGCGTGCGCCAGTTCACGCAGGACGACGGCCATATCTTTTGCCGCGAGGACCAGATCGTCGAGGAAGTGCGCGCTTTCTGCGAATTGCTCGACCGCGTCTATCGCCAGCTCGGGTTCGAGAAATATGCGGTGAAGCTCGCGCTGCGCCCCGAAAAGCGTTTCGGCAGCGACGAAATGTGGGACAAGGCCGAGGCCGAACTTCGCGAAGCGGTCGCGCGCGCCGGCATGGCGAACGAGGATTATGGTTGGGAAGAATTGCCGGGCGAGGGCGCCTTCTACGCTCCCAAGCTCGAATTCCACCTGACCGACGCGATCGGCCGGACGTGGCAGTGCGGGACGATCCAGTCCGACCGCGTGATGCCTGAACGGCTCGACGCGAGCTATATCGGCGAGGATGGCGAGCGCCATCGCCCGGTGATGCTGCATCGCGCGATCCTCGGCACCTATGAGCGCTTCATCGGCATCCTGATCGAGCATTTCGCGGGCCGCTTCCCGACCTGGCTCGCGCCGGTGCAGGCGGTCGTCGCGACGATCGTCAGCGACGCCGACGATTATGCGAAGGATGCGGTCGCGCAGCTCACTGCGGCGGGCATCCGCGCCGACAGCGACCTTCGCAACGAGAAGATCAATTACAAGGTTCGCGAACACAGTCTTGCAAAAGTCCCCTATCTGCTCGTCGTCGGGAAGCGCGAGGCCGAGGAAGGGACGGTCGCGATCCGCACGCTCGGGCAGGACGGGCAGCGCATCATGCCGCTCGCCGAGGCGATCGCGATGCTGAAGGGTGAAGCGACGCCGCCGGACCTCAAGGATTGAGCGCGAAGCCGCGGCGGCGATGGCTGCGCTGGGCAGCGCTGCTCGCGCTGTTCTGCCTGCTGTTGCTCGCCAAGGGCTATTGGAACGCGACGCGCGATCCGGTCGTCCGCACCGCGACGGTCGCGGTCGCCGACTGGCCCGCGGGTCAGGCGCCGCTGAAGGTCCTGCTGATTTCGGACACGCATGTCGCCGGGCCCGACATGCCGCCCGAACGGCTGGCGCGCATCGTCGGCGAACTCAACCGGCTGCGGCCCGATATCATACTTGTCGCCGGCGATCTGGTCAGCGCGAAGCGGATCGCGACCCATATTTATACCGCCGACGAGGTGGTTGCGCCGCTTGCCGGGCTGCAAGCGCCGCTCGGCGTTGTCGCCGCGCCGGGCAATCACGATCACTGGTTCGAACCCGATGCGCTGCGCGGCGCGCTTGAACGTCATGGGCTTCGCGTCTTGCAGAATGAGGCGGTCAAGCTCGGGCCGCTGATCGTCGGCGGGGTCGATGACGAACATTCGGGGCATGACGATGTGCCCGCGACGCTCGCCGTGATGGACCGGCTGGGCAAGGGCATCCCGCTGATCCTGTCGCACAGCCCCGACATCGTGCCGGCGGTGAAGCGACCGGTCGCGGCGATCCTCGCCGGACATACGCATTGCGGCCAGATCCGCTTCCCCCTCATCGGGGCCCTGACTTATGTATCGCGCTACGGCGACCGCTTCGCTTGCGGTGATATCAATGACGATGGCCAGCGCGTCTTCGTCGGTGCGGGGCTCGGGACCAGCCTCTTGCCGCTCCGTTATCTGACCCTGCCCGACGCGTGGTTGATCACGCTGGAACCGAAAGATCCGCGCCGATGATCGATACCCCGCATCTTTTCGGCTTCGCGCCGCTGACGCTCGTCGGCGCGGCGGCGATGACCTTTGGCGCCGCCTATGTGCGCGGGCTGACCGGGTTCGGCATGGCGATCATCCTCGTGCCGCTGCTCGGCATCCTGATCCCGCCGGGCGAGGCGGTGGTGATGGGCATATTGTTGCAACTGCTGATCGGTCCCGTCGGGATCGGGCATATCATCGCCGACGCCGACCGCGAGACCGCGCTGCCGATCGGCCTCGCAGCGATGGCGACGACGCCGATCGGCATGTATGTGCTCGACCTGACCCCCGCCGACATCGCGCGGCTGCTGATCACGCTCGCCGCTGTGGGGGCCTTCGTCGCCGTCCTGCTGCCGAAAAAGCCCGAGGGGCATCGCCCGGGGCGGCTTGCCGTCGCGGGGACGGGCATCACATCGGGTATCCTTACCGGTTTTGCAGCTATGCCCGGGCCGCCGGTCGTGCCCTTTTACCTGCGCCGCCGGATCGACCCGAAGGTCGCGCGGGCGTCGATGCTGATGATCTTTTTCATGACCGCGATCGCCGGGACGCTCGCGTCGCTGTGGCTCGGCATCGCGACCTGGCGGCTGTTCCTGATGGCGGTGCTGCTGTTCGTGCCGATGTGGCTCGGCAACCATGTCGGAGCAGGCCATTTCGGCCGCGTGCCGCCGCATATCTGGCAGGCGATGGTCGCGGTCGTGCTCGGCGTCGCGGCTGTGTCGGCGGTGGTGCGCCTCTTGCACTAGAGGCTGCGCAGCGCCTGCGCGGGCTTGGCCGAGAGCAACGGCCAGCTTCCCGCGATGCCGATCAGGAAGGACAGGCCCGCGCCGCCAAGCAAGGTCAGTCCGACGACCAGCGGGTCAGGCGCGAAGTCGAATTCGAACAGCTGCGTCACGACATACCAGGCGCCCGCGAGGCCGAGTCCGAGTGCGAGCACGGCGAGAATGCCCGCGAGCACCGCATATTCCATGCCCTGCGCGCCCAAAATCTGGCCGCGCGTTGCACCGAGCAGCTTCAAGATCACGCTGTCATAGACGCGCCGCTCGCGGCTCGCGGCGATTGCGCCGATCAGCACCGCGATGCCCGCGAAGATCGCGATGCTCGCGGCGGCGGCGATCGCCTGGCTCATCTGGGTGAGCAGGGTGGTGACCTGGCTCACGACATCGCGTACCGCGATCAGCGAGGCGGAAGGAAAGGTGCGCGGGATGCTGCGCGACAGGGCGGTTTCGGCTTCGGGCCCCACCGCGACCGTTGCGACCATATTATGCGGCGCCGCGTCGAAGGTGCCGGGCGAGAAGACGAGCACATAGTTGAGCCCGAAATTGTCCCAGTTGACTGTGCGGAAGGAGGCGACCTTCGCCTGCACCTCGACCCCCAGCACATTGACCGAGAGCGTGTCGCCAAGCCCCAGCCCGAGCGAGGTCGCGACCTCCTGCTCGACGCTGACCAGCGGCGGTCCCCGGTAATCGGCCGCCCACCATGCGCCGCCGACCAGTTCGCTGCCGTTCGGCAGGACGGGACTATATGTCAGCCCGCGGTCGCCGCGCAGCACCCATGCGCCTTCGGGCAGTTCGGCGAGTTCATCGACGCGCTGGCCGCGAAATTCGGTGATGCTGCCGCGCAGCGCGGGGATCATGTTGATTTCTGCCTTGGCGTCTGCGCCGGTCACGAGCGTGCGAAAGCGTGCGGCGTCGACGCGCGGCACGTCGAGCACGAAGAAGCTCGGCGCGCGCTGCGGAACGGTCGAGCGGATTTCGGCGGTGATGCTCGTCTGGATCGCCGCGAGCGTGACGAACAGCGTGAGGCCGAGCCCGAGCGCAACGACGAGCGCACCCGTCGCGGCGCCGGGGCGGTGCAGGTTCGCGAGCGCGAGGCGGAACAGCGGGCGCCGGGGGCGCGGCAGGCGGCTCGCGGTGCGGCGCACGAGCCAGCCGAGCGCGACGAGGATCAGGAGCAGCCCGATCGCCGCGCCGATAAAGCCGAGCGCGAACAGCGGCTCGCGCGCCGTGCCGACGGCGAGCGCGATGATCGCGGCGAGCGCGGCGGCAACCGCGATGACGGTGCGCCGGTCAATCCGCGCCGCGCCGCTGACCGTCGCGCGGTAGAGGCCTGCGGCGGGGACATGGCGCGTCGCCGCAAGCGGGGGCAGCGCGAAGGCGATCGCTATGAGCAGGCCGTAGGCGGCGCTGACGGCGAGCGGCAGCGGATAGATGGCGATGCCGGGTTTGACCGGCAGCACATCGCCCGCGATCCAGCCTATGATCGCGGGGGCGAGCGCTCCCACGATCAGCCCGGCGATAATCGACACCGCCGCAACCGCCAGAATCTGCAACCCATAGATGCGCGCGACGGTGCCGCTGTCGGCGCCGAGCACTTTCAGCGTCGCAAGGCCGGGGCGCTTGCCCGCAAGGTAACTCGCCACGCCATTGCCGACGCCGATCCCGGCGATCACCAGTGCTGCCAGCCCGACGAGCGACAGGAATTGTCCCATGCGTTCGATGAAGCGCCGCGTTCCGGGTGCGCCGTTGCTGCTGTCGGTGATGTCCCAGCCCGCGTCGGGAAACTCGGCAGTCAGCGCCTTGCCGACGGCTTCGGGGTTCGCGCTTTCGGCCAAGCGGATGCGATATTTGCTTTCATAGAGGCTGCCCGGCTGGATCAGCTGCGTCGTGGGCAGGTCGGCGAGGCCGATGATCGCGACTGGACCCAGCGTGAAGCCCTCACCCAGCCGGTCGGGCTCCTCGGCGATGATGCCGTCGATAAGGAACGCTTTTTCGCCAAACTTTACGCGCTCGCCCACATCGAGCTCGAGCCGCGTGGCGAGGTCCTTGCCGATCCAGATTGCGCCCGATGGCGGCGGACCGTTGCGCGCGCCGCTCTCCAGTCGCATCGTGCCATAGAGCGGATAGGCGCCGTCGACCGCCTTCAGCTCGGAGAGCAAGGCCTCGCCGTCGGGATCGTTCGCCATCGCGCGCAACCTGATCGTCGACGACGGCGTGCCGGCGCGGCGGAAGCCCGCCATTTCTTCGGCGCTCGCTTCGCGTTGCGGCAGGCTGAATTCGATATCGCCGCCGAGGATCGTCTGCCCTCGCACCTCGAGTTCGGAGGTGATGCCGCGCGTCAAGCTACCGATCGCCGCTAGCGTCGCGACGCCGAGGAACAGGCAGACCGCGAGCAGGCGCAGGCCCCGGATGCGCGTCGCAAGGTCGCGCCGCGCAATCCGCCAGAGGGAGGCGAGGGGGAGCACCTAGGCCGCCCGCTCTTCGATCTTGCCATCGTGCATCACGACGACCCGGTCGCAATGTTCGGCGAGTTCGGGGTCGTGGGTGATGATGAGCAACGTCGCGCCGAGCGCGGCGCGGCGCGCGAAGATCAGCTCGATGATCGCGTGTCCCGTCGCGGTGTCGAGATTGCCCGTCGGCTCGTCGGCGAAGATGATCGCGGGCGAGCTTGCCATCGCGCGTGCGATCGCAACGCGCTGCTGCTCGCCGCCCGAAAGCTGCCCGGGATAATGGGTGAGACGGTGGCCGAGGCCGACGGCTTCCAATTCGGCGGCGGCGCGGCCGAACGGATCGGGTAGCCCCGCGAGTTCGAGCGGCACCGCGACATTTTCGAGCGCGGTCATCGTCGGGAGCAGGTGGAAGGCTTGGAGCACGATGCCGATGCGGCCACGCCGCGCGCGCGCGAGGTCGTCCTCGTCCATCGCCGCAAAATCGAGCCCCGCGACATGGATGCTGCCGCCATTGGCGCGCTCGAGCCCCGCGAGCACCGCCATCAGCGAGCTTTTGCCCGATCCCGAGGGGCCGAGCAGCGCGACCGACGTCCCCGCCGCAACCTCCAGGTCGACTCCGCGCAAAATTTCGACGGGGGCCTTGTCGCTCCCCAAAGTCAGCGTCACATTATGGGCGGCGATCGCCAGATCGGGCGATTGTCGTGGGGTGTCGGGCAAGGAGAGGACCCTTTGGAATGAAAACGGCCGGATGGCGTTCTGCCTTGATATATGGTTGCGTGATTGCGCTTTGCCAACCGCTCGCGGCGTGCGGGTCGGCGGAGGCGCCATCAGCATCGACGAACGACAAGGCGGCCGCTCCCAAAACGGCGGCGATCCCCGCCGACGCGCCGCTCGTGATCGCTTTCGGCGACAGTCTTTATGCGGGTTACCAGCTCGGACCGAAAGAGGGCCTCGCGCCAGCATTGCAGGCCGCGCTTGCCAATGATGGCGTCGTCGCGCGCGTCCAGAATGCGGGCGTTTCGGGTGATACGACCGCGGCGGGGCGCCAGCGGCTGACCTATGTGCTCGACAATGCCAAGATCAAGCCCGCGCTCGTCGTGCTCGGGCTTGGCGGGAACGACATGCTGCGCGGGATTGGCCCCGACCAGACGCGCGCCAATCTCGATGCGATGCTCGCCGAACTCAAGAAGCGCGACATCCCCGTGCTGCTCACCGGCATGATGGCGGCGCCGAACCTTGGCAGCGACTATGCGAACAAGTTCAACCCTATCTATCCGGCACTTGCGTCGAAATATGAGGCGAGTTTCTATCCCTTCATCCTCGACAATGTCGTTACCGATAAATCGCTGATGCTGGGCGACAATCTCCACCCGAATGCCAAGGGGGTGAAGGTCGTGGCCGAGGGGCTGGCGCCGCTGGTCGAACAGGCGCTGCCGGGCGCTGAATAATAAGATCCTCCCTGTCGCGCAGCGATGGGGAGGGCGACCGCCGCGAAGCGGTGGTGGAGGGGCCGCGAGGTTGCGCCATTGGCCCTTCCGTCAGCGGCTGCGCCGCTGCGACCTCCCCATGCCTACGGCACAGGGAGGATTGAGGATTCAGCTACCCCGCGGCCCGAACAATATGATCGCCGCTCCGCCAAGGCACACGGCGCCGCCGATCAGATCCCAGCGGTCGGGCTTCGCACCCTCGACCGCCCACAGCCACAGCAGCGCCGAGACGATGTAAACACCGCCATAAGCGGCGTAGGTTCGCCCTGCATGCTCGGCATCGACGAGCGTGAGCAGCCAGGCAAACAGTGCGAGCGATGCCATCCCGGGCACGACCCACCACACCGACTTGTCGAGCCGCAGCCACGCCCAGAAGGCGAAGCAGCCCGCGATCTCCGCCAGCGCCGCGCCGATATATGCAAAAGCCGTCATCGGCGTACCGTGGCCAGATCGCGGACAAAAGAAAAGGGGCGACCCGATGGGCCGCCCCTCTCTTCGTCTCGCTAGTCCGAAAGGATCAGAAAGCGAAGCCGAGGCCGACGACGAAGGTGTCGAAGTCACCGAAGTTGTCGATGAACTGGTGACGATATTCGCCCTTGGCATAGACATTCTGGGTCAGCTTGTGCTGGTAGCCGGCGCCGACATAGGGATCGTCGACGTCGCCGAAGGTGTAACCGCCGGTGGCATAAAGCTTGCCGCTGGCGCCGATCTTGGCACCAACGCGGCCGCCAGCCGAAAACTGGACGTTCGCGCCGTCGACGAGAACCTTGTCGCCCGCGATTTCGGCGCCGACGAAGGTCGAGCTGCCGAGGTCGAAGTCATAACCGGCGGCGGCGCCGAGCGTGGCTTCGTCCTGGCCGTTGCCGGTGATCAGACCGCCGCGAACTTCCACGCGGCCTTCGCCAGCGGGGGCCGCGAGGGCGGGGGTTGCGACGACGGCCGAGAGGAGAGCGGCTGCAACTGCGAATTTTTTCATTTTTCGTTCCTTCATTCAAAACGGACCACGCCCTTTGGGTCGCGGCCCGGCCCTTAAATGGCGTCGGCGCCTGTCGCTTCAATGAATGGATCGTTCAGAATGTGACAATTTTCTTACCTGTGTTATTTTTACCACACGGTATAGAATAGCTATGCAGGATACCTTCCGCGAAACCGCAGACTTCCAACTGTTTCAATGAAGCGAAACTCGGGGGCGAAGGGCGCTCAGCCCAGCCCGGCCTGCTTTTCCTCGGCGATGCGGTCGAGTTCGGCGCGCGTCGGCTTGGTTGCGGCGCTCTTCAATTGCCCGCACGCCGCCATGATGTCGCGCCCGCGCGGGGTGCGCACCGGCGCCGAAATGCCGGCCTTGAAAATGAGGTTGCTGAAAGCGCGTACCCGCTCGGGCGTCGAACATTCATAGGGCGCGCCGGGCCAGGGATTGAAGGGGATCAGATTGACCTTGGCGGGAAGATTATATTGCTTGATCAGCCGCACGAGTTCGCGGGCGTCCGCGTCGCTGTCGTTCTTGTCCTTGAGCATCACATATTCGAAGGTGATGCGCCGCGCATTGTTGGCGCCCGGATAGTCGGCGCACGCCTGCAACAGTTCCTCGATGCCATATTTGCGGTTCAAGGGCACGATTTCGTCGCGGATTTCCTTGTTCACCGCGTGGAGCGAGACCGCGAGATTGACGCCGATCTCCTCGCCCGCGCGCGCCATCATCGGCACGACGCCGCTGGTCGACAGCGTGATCCGCCGCTTCGACAGCGCGAGCCCGTCGCCGTCCATGACGATCTTGAGCGCGCCCTTGACCTCGTCGAAATTATAGAGCGGTTCGCCCATGCCCATCATCACGATGTTGGTGAGCATGCGGCCGTCGGCGGTATAGTGCCCGGCCTCGTCATCATAATCCTCGTCCTCGGGATCGGCGCCGAAGCCCGCCATCGTGCCTTTGGGCCATTCGCCGAGCGCATCGCGCGCCAGCAGCACCTGCCCGACGATCTCGCCCGCGCCGAGGTTGCGGACGAGGCGCATCGTACCCGTGTGGCAGAAACGGCAGTTCAATGTGCAGCCGACCTGGCTCGACACGCACAGCGTTCCCCGATCGGCGTCGGGGATGAACACCATCTCATATTCCTGGCCATCGGCGGCGGCGAGCAGCCATTTGCGCGTGCCATCGCTCGACACCTGCGCCTCGCGCACGGTGGGGCGGCCGATGATGAAGCGGTCGGTTAGCCAGGGGCGCATCGTCTTGGCGATGTCGGTCATCGCCTCGAAATCGGTGACTCCGCGGTGATAGATCCAATGCCAGATCTGCTTGGCGCGCAGCTTCGCTGCCTTTGCATCCAGTCCGGCCTCGACGAGCACGCCGCCGACCGCGTCGCGCGTTAGCCCGACGAGGTCGATGCGGTTGCCGCCGCGCAGCGGGACGGTGCCCGTCGTGACGGGATCGATATGGCCGGGAATCTGCATGATGCGCGGCCATATAGTGGCAAAGGGTCGTTTGCGCCAGTCCCGGCGAAAAACGGCCCTTTTTGGCCGATTACAGTGACTTCAGCATTGCCAGCATCTGCGGCACGGTGCCGCTGGCCTCGGCCGTGCGGAGCGGCAGGACGTTCTGCACCAGAATCTCTTCCGGCGTCGGCGTCTTCGCGAACAACGCCATCACCTCGTCGGCGAAGTCGCCCAGCGGCATATAATGCTCGCGCGTCGACTGGCCGGGGGTCAATTCGGTGCGCACCGCGGGCGGCGCGAGTTCGATCACCTCGACCTGGCCCTCGAGCTGGATGCGGAGCGCGACCGAATAGCTGTGCATCGCCGCCTTCGTCGCCGAATAGGTCGGCGCCTTGGGAAAGGGGACGAAGGCGAGCCCCGAAGTCACATTGATGATCGCGCTGTCGGCCTGCGCCGCGAGATGATCGACGAGCGCGTCGATCAGCCGGATCGGGCCGAGAATGTTGGTGATGACGGTCGCCTCCGCGCTTGCGAGGTCGCGCTTCGCGCTCGCATCCTCCGCGCTCATGATGCCGGCATTGTTGACGAGGATGTTGAGGTCGGGGTGCTTGGCGACGATCTCTTTCGCAAAGGCCGCAATGGCGTCGGCGTCGGTGACGTCGAGCGACATTGCCGACATGTTCGGGCGTCCGGCGATCGCCGCGTCGAGTTTGACGGCGTTGCGGCCGGTGACGATGACCTTGTTGCCCGCGTCCTGCCAGCGCTGCGCGAGCGTGAGGCCGATACCCGAGCCGCCGCCGGTGACGAGGATGGTGTTGCCGCTGGTCTTCATGGCGCTTCTCCTTGGGGGTGGTGAGGAGGCCTAGATATTCCTATACTCTCCAGAAGAAAGAAGGCACCCAAAAGTGCCATAGTTACCCGAAAGAGAGAATTGGATTTTCTGTCATGCCCGCGCCTGAAAAAATTTCATATGATCCGCATGCGCCCGTCGATCCGCGCGTCGAGGCGCTCGTGAACGAACTCATCGGCCGAGTCGCCGACAAATGGACGCTCCTCGTCCTCGAGGAACTGGAGGATCATGGAACGTGCCGCTTCACCGAATTGTCGCGGCTCGTTCCCGGGATCAGCCAAAAGATGCTGACGCAGACATTGCGGGCGATGGAGCGCGACGGTCTGCTGGTGCGCACGGTCCATCCCGTTGTCCCGCCGAAGGTCGAATATTGCCTGACCGATCTCGGCCACAGCCTGGGTGAAGCCTTTTGCGGCGTCTGGATCTGGGCCGAAACCAATCTCGACCGGATCGAAAAGGCGCGATCGGCCTTCGACGCGCGCGGGTAAAGGGTTACCGTTTGCGTCCGAATTGCCCCGGCAGGGCGGTTGCCCGGGTGAGGCCGGGGCGCCAGGTGTCGACGCGCGGCGGAGGAACGATCTGGAAATCGGCCATGCTGTCGGCCGCGATGATCGTGTCGTTATGCGCGGCGCGCAGGCGCATGGTCTGGATTTCGCGGTCGGTCTGAAGGCCGAAACGCGTTCCCGCAACCCACCGCACCGTTCCGAGCATGGGCTCGTGGCCGGGCAGGAACAGCGTCATGCGCTCGCCGATCTGCAAGATATGGGGACCCTGCCCGCCGACGCCTGTCAACGAGACGTTTCGCAGGGTTACGTCGAACCGGCCGAGCCTCTGACAGGCGAGCGCGGCCTTGACCAGACGCGACTGCCGCGGCTGGCGCTTTTCATCGGGGGCCGGTGAGGCAGGGGACGCCTCGGGATTCGACATGCGCGACTCAAATATCTGCCGCCCGATTCCCACCTCGGACGGTTGTCTTATTGGTCCCGGGGGCGAGTCCTAAACAGGGAAGGTAAATTTTCGTATATCGTGTTTGATAATTATGCGGAATTATTTGGTCGCCCGCGTGCCTCAATAGGCGAGCGCACACCCGTCGGCGCGCATCTCGCTCGCCGCCGCATAGACGCGCGTGTCCCCGTCGATGCGATGCTCGACGCATTGGTAGCGCCCGAACCCGCCATCGGGTTCGCCCAGCGTCCAGCCGATATCGGCGAGCCGTTGCCGGGTCGCTTCGGGGACGCCACTTTCGAGCCGCAACATGCCGTTCGTGCCGAGATCCGGCGAATCCTCGCCCATCGTTTCGGACGACCCCTCATGGTGCCAGCGCGGCGAATCGCCCGCCGACTGGATTTCGAGCCCGTAATCGACGCGGTTGATGACGATCTGCGCCTGTCCCTGCGGCTGCATGTCGCCGCCCATAACGCCGAAGCTCATCCACGGCACGTCGCCGCGCGCTGCGAAGCCCGGGATGATCGTCTGGAACGGCCGCTTGCCGGGCGCATAGATGTTCGGATGCCCGTCCTGCAGGCTGAACAATTGCCCGCGATCCTGAAACATGAAGCCCAGTCCGTCGGCGACCAGCCCCGACCCCATGCCGCGGAAATTCGACTGGATCATCGACACCATCATGCCGTCCTTGTCGGCGCAGCTGAAATAGGTGGTGTCGCCGCGGCTCGGCGCCTGGCCCGGATGAACGGGCGTGAGCAGGCGGTCGGGGCGGATCAGCTTGGCGCGTTCGGCCGCATATTCCTTTGAAATCAGCCATTCGACCGGCACGTTCGAAAAATGCGGATCGGCGTAATAACGCGCGCGGTCCTCATAGGCGAGGCGCTTCGCCTCGGCCTGCAGATGGATCGACAGCGCCGACTGGAAGCCCGCGCCCTTCAGGTCGAAATGCTCGAGAATGTTGAGCATCTGCAAGGTGGCGATGCCCTGCGTATTCGCGCCGAGCGCATAGATGTCGGTGCCGCGATAGCCGGTCTTGTACGGTTCGATCCATTCGGACTTGTGCGCGGCGAGATCCTCGTAGCGCAGCCAGCCGCCAATCCGTCTGAAATAGGCGTCGATGGTGCGTGCGATTTCGCCTTCGTAAAAGACGTCGCGTCCGCCTTCGGCAATCAGGCGAAAGGTGCGCGCGAGGTCGGGGTTGCGGAAGATCTGTCCGGCGGCCGGGCCTTTGCCGTCGTTCAGTCCGTACGTGCGGATCGCATTGTCGATTTCTTCGATCCCGCGGCCGGGCTGGCGGAAGCCGGCAAGGCTGCGGCGGATATAATAAGCGATCATGTCGGGCACCGGCGCGCCCGCCTCGGCGTGGGCGATAACCGGCTCGAACAGTTCCTTCCACGGCAGCTTGCCGTAACGCTGGTGCATCGTCCACCATCCGTCGACGGTGCCCGGCACCGACACGCTGATCGCACCATAGGCGGGCAGGGTGCCGCCCTTGGCGCGGCTTCGCACCGTCGCGAGGTCGAGCGAGCGGGGGCTCTTGCCCGATCCGGCGAGCCCGGCGAGCTTCTTGGTCTTCGGGTCCCAGATCATCGCATAGACGTCGCCGCCGATGCCGTTCGCGGTCGGCTCCAGCAGGCCGAGGCACGCGTTGATTGCGATCGCCGCATCGACCGCCGAGCCGCCGCGCTTCAAAATGTCGATCCCCGCCTGTGTCGCGAGCGGATGCGCGGTTCCCGCCGCGCCGCTGAGGCCATAAGCGGCGGTGCGCGACGCGAAGCTGGCGCCGACGGGGCGGTCGCCGCTTTGGACGTCGGGTCGCACGAAGCGGTCGGCACCGGCTTCCCAGACCGGCGGCATCGAAGCATTCGCCTTGGGGGCGGCGGGCGCCGTCTTGGGCTTCGTGCCCTCGGCGAGGCCGGCCGTCGGCAATAGCGCGGCGGCGGGAACGGCGGCGAGAAGTGTACGGCGACGCATGGGCTCGGGATCCCCCTGAGGAAAAACCTGATTTTTGCGGTATATGCCCGCGATGGCAAGGCCGGAGTCGGTATCCGATGCGGTAAACGGGCGTCGGGCGCAACAAAAGGCCCGCCGCGTGCCGGAGCACGGGCGGGCCGATTGTCGCATTCCGGGGTGTTAGCGCAAACCCGAGAAACGGATGTCGTGAATGCGGCCATAGCGGATGTCGCAAGTGAACTTGCCCTTGTCATACGATCCGCCGCGACCCCAGCGGCCCCGCCAGCCGTCGTTGACGACGACGCGGCCCTTGACGCGATAGCCGTCGCGCTTGCGGTCGATGTCGGTCACCTGGGTGACGTCGGTGCGGCCATAACGGCGGCTGCCACGTTCGACCGCGTTCACGCACTGGCTGACTGCGCTGCGGCTGTTGCCGTAACGGTTGTAGTCATAGCCATAGCCGTAGCGCGGGTCGTTATAGCGACCGCGATAGCGATCATCATAACGATCATAGCGGTCGTTGTCGCCGCTCGACAGGATCGCCGCGAGGCCGCCAAGGACGACGGCACCGGCGATGATTTCGCCCGCGCTGATCCCGTCGCGGTCATACCGGTCGCGCGCTGCGGCGGGGGCGGCGCTCATCAGCATCGCGCCGGCGGTGGCCGCACCAATTGCGGCCTTGGTCAGGTTGGTCTTGATAGCCATGGTTCGGTCTCCTCAAACAACGCAGGCGGCATGGGGCAGCCTGTTGAGGATGGTTCTAGCGAACCGGCCGTGACGCGGTGCTGAACCCGGCGCTTATCTGGCGTTCAGCCTTGGTTTTGCTGGCGTTCATCTCACGGGCCTTTGAGCGGAGGCGAAAAAGCATGGGGCAAAAGGGAAAGGCCCGCCATCCAGTGGATGACGGGCCTTGAGACCAGTTACAGGTGACCAGACCTATTTCATGAACTTCAGCAGACGCAGCGGGGTACCGGCTTGGGTTTCGGCTTCCATTTCTTCTTTGCGACATAGCGTTTCCGCACCGGCACATTTTCATAATAGGTGCGCGTCGATGTCTCGACCGTTTCGGTCACCACCGGCGGGCCGTTGATGATCGTCGTGACGACGACGCCGGGCGTATAATAGCCGTAGCCGTAACCGCCGTGATGATAGGTCGTCGAAGTGCCGCCGGCGTAATAACCGCCCTGATAATAGCCATCCTGATAGCGCGCGCTGCGGCTCGACCACCATTGTTCGCATTTCTTCTTGTCCGCGGCACTGCCGATAGCCGATCCTGCGAGGGCGCCGACCCCGGCGCCGATCAGCGTGCCGGCGGTGCGGTCGCCGCGTCCGGCAATGCGGTTGCCGGCGATACCCCCCACGAGCCCGCCGACAACCGCGCCGCCTACTGTGCCCCCCCGGCCACAGCGGCGTTCCATTTCCGCTTCGTAACGCGGGTCGTACCCGCCGCTATAATATGGATCATATGCGGGCGGCGGCGGATAGCCGGCGCCATGGCCCTCGACCGTGCCTTCATAGCGGCCTTCGTAGACGCGGCCGTCGGGCGCTTCATAGGTGCCGTCCCACGTGCCGGTCCAGCGGCCGTCGGCGTCATAGGCGCCGTTCACGGTGCGATAGTCGACTTCGCTCGGTACGCGGTCGGGATAGCCGGTGTAGACGCGCGTATCGGGATCGGCGGGGATGCCATAGTCGAGCGCCGGCTGTTCGGCGCGGGCATGCCCCGCCAGCAACAGCGACCCTGCGGCCAATCCCAACAACACGAACGTGCGCATGATTTGCTCCCTGTTCCCTCGGCCCGAACCGATTGGTTAACAGTTTGTTAGCAAAAATGACGCGCCTTCGCGATTCCGTTAACCTTGAAGAATTCGTCCCGTTTTGGGTCAGGAGGCAAGCGCCGCCGCGATGCGTGCGACGAGCGCTTCGGCGCCCGCCTGGTCTGCGGCGGTGAAGCGCGCAGGCGAAGGGCTGTCGAGGTCGAGCACGCCGACGAGCCGGTCGTCGGCGATCACCGGGACGACCAGTTCGCTGCGGCTGTCGGCATCGCACGCGATATGACCGGGAAAGGCATGGACGTCGTCGACGCGCTGCGTCGCACGCAGCCGCGCGGCAGCGCCGCACACACCCTTGTCGAGCGCGATGCGGATGCACGCCGCCTTGCCCTGAAACGGACCGAGCACGAGTTCGCTGCCGTCGAAGCGGTAGAAGCCCGCCCAGTTGAGGTCAGGGATTGCCTGCCAGATCAGCGCCGCGACATTCGCCATATTGGCGACGCCGTCGCGCTCGCCCGCGACGAGCGATGCGGCGGCGTCTCCCGCCTCGGCCCATAATTCGGCGGGATCGGTGGCCGAGAAGGAGAGGGCGTAACTCATTACTCGACGTTCAATCCGGTCCACTTCGCCGCGAAGGCATATTTGTCGGCGGCTTCGGCGATGATCTTGTCGGTCGGCTTGCCGCTGCCGTGGCCGGCGCGGGTTTCGACGCGAATCAGGTGCGGCTTGTCGCCCGCGTCGGCGTGCTGGAGCGCGGCGGTATATTTGAAGCTGTGCCCCGGCACGACGCGGTCGTCGGTGTCGGCGGTCGTCACCAGCACCGCCGGATAGGCCGTTCCGTCCTTGATATTATGATAGGGCGAGTAGGCGAGGAGGTTCTTGAAATCGGCCTCCTTCGACGGATAGCCATAATCGTCGACCCAATAGCGTCCCGCGGTAAAGCGGTCGAAGCGCAGCATGTCCATCACGCCGACCGCGGGCAGCGCCGCGGCGAACAGGTCGGGGCGCTGGTTGGTCACCGCGCCGACGAGCAGGCCGCCGTTCGACCCGCCCTCGATCGCGACCTGGCCCTTGCCCGCAATGCCTTCGGCGATCAGATATTCGCCCGCGGCGATGAAATCGTCGAAGACATTCTGCTTCTTGTCGAGGCGGCCGGCGTCGTGCCACGCCTTGCCATATTCGCCGCCGCCGCGCAGGTTTGCGATCGCGAGTACGCCGCCCTTGTCGACCCAGGCGAGCCGCGTCGGCGAGAAGGCCGGGGTCATCGACACGTTGAAGCCGCCATAGCCGTAAAGCAGCGTCGGCGATCCCTTGCTGCGGTCGAGCCCCTTTTTCATCACGACGAACATCGGCACCTCGGTGCCGTCCTTCGACTTGTAGAAACGCTGCTCGACAGTGAAATCGGCGGGCTTGAAGGTCAGCTTCGGCTCGGCGAAAATCTCGCTCTTCCCGGTCTGGGTGTCGAAGCGATAGATGGTCGTCGGCCGCGCATAGCTCGAAAAGGCGTAGAAGGTTTCGGGATCGCTCGACTTGCCGCCGAAGCCCGACGCCGATCCGATGTCGGCGAGGTTGATGTTGGCGATCGGCTTGCCGTCCAAGGCGACCATCCGCGCTTCCGACTTCGCGTCGCCCAGATAGGAGAGGATGATGCGATTGCCGACGCGCGACGCGCCCACCAGCGTCGCGTCATTTTCGCCGACGATCTGGGTCAGCTCGCCGGGTTTCTTGATGTCGAACGAGACGATCCGTGCGCGCGGCGCCTCCTTGTTGGTGAGGAAGGTGAAGCGCGTGCCCGCGTTGGTCACATATTCCCAGTTGTTCGCATAATCGTCGACGAGGGTGATCGGCTTCGCGCCGGGCTTTCCGATCGGGTGGAGCGTCAGGCCATAGCGTTCGTCGGTGCCTTCGGACGAGACGACGAGCAGATATTTGCCGTCGTCGGTGACGATCGCGCTGTTGTTGAGCTTCGGCTTGTCGGGGGTCGCGTGGATCAGCACATCCTCGCTTTGCGGCGTGCCAAGCTTGTGGAAATAGACGCTGTGATTTTCGTTGAGCGACTGAAAGGCCTCGCCTGCTTCGGGTTCGGGAAAGCGCGAATAATAAAAGCCGCTGCCGTCCTTCGCCCAGTCGAGCGCGGAGAATTTCACCCAGCGCACCTCGTCGGCCAAATCCTGCCCGGTCGCGACATCCTTGACGCGCACGATGCGCCAGTCGGTGCCGCCATCCTGCACCGAATAGAGGAGATGCTTGCCGTCCTCCGACGGCTCCCATTCGGCGAGCGCGGTCGCGCCGTCCTTGGCCCAGAGGTTGGGGTCGATGAGGACGCGGCCTTCGCCCTTCAGTCCTTCGCGGACATAAAGCACCGACTGCGGCTGCAGTCCGTCGTTGCGGCTGTAGAAATAGCGCGACCCCGCCTTGGTCGGCAGGCCGAAGCGTTCATAATTGTAAAGCTCGGTCATCCGCGCCTTGAACGCGTCGCGGCCGGGCAGCGTATCGAGATAGGCGTCGGTGACCTCGTTCTGCGCCGCGACCCAGTCGGCGACCTTCGGATTGACGCGGACATCATCCTCGAGCCAGCGATAGGGATCGGCGACGTCGACGCCGAATTGCGGGTCGACCGTATCGCCGCGTGCCGTGTCGGGATAGATGAGCGCCGGGGCGGGGGCCGATGCCGCCGCCGCTTCAGCCGCTTGGGCCGCCGTCGGCGTCATGGCAAGAGCAACCAGCGCGAGCGGGGCGGACAAGCTTTTACGGGGCATGGCAAGGCGACCTCATTTTTCTGCAAGGAAATATTCGTGCGCCTGTATGTAAGGATCGGCAAGGGGTGGGCAAGGGATTTAGTGCGCGTCACGCGGGTTCGAGCGATCCGCGGTAGGCAACGATCAATCCGGTAAGCGGCGTGGCGATTTCGACGTCGAAACCGAACCGACCGCCGGTTTCGGTCTCGAAACTCGTACCGTACGGCATCAGCCAGCGCGGCATTGGTACGCCGAAAGCCGACCAGCGCCGTGGAACCAGATGGAGCCGGTCCCGCTCGACGACCAGCGCCATCGCAAACGACAGTACCCCGAAGCGTTCGACCAGCAGATATTCGTTCCGGCCGCTGCCGCGCGATTGGTGCGACGAAAAGCACTTGCCGGCGAAATCGCGGGTCCAGCGTTCGCCGCCGGTTTCGGGGGCGAACGCGACGTTGAGGGGCGCGCGCTCGGTCGCCTTCGGAAAGCGCATCGTTGCGGCCGCGATCCGTGCGAGCAGGCCGGTGCCCCGGCGGACTTCGGCATGGCCCTGCCACCGGCGCGCGGCCTTGCTGCCGTGCAGTTCCTTCAGCCGCGGCGGCAACGTGTCGAAAGCGGGACCGAGTATTCGGCGATAGAGCGGCGCGTCGGGCTCTTCGCTGCGAAAGCCGGTGTGGATCGAGCGGCCAGCGAACAGTGCGTCATAATCCGCCAGCGTCAGCGCATCGACGCTCGACCGCGCGCCGGCGGGGGGACGATCACCGGCGAGCCATTTGCGGATGATCGCCTCGATCGCCATCGACGGAATATAGGGGCCGTCATCGCCTTCGGCCAAAAGATGCCAACTGCGTTCGACTGTTCGGCCGTCTGCGACGCCATATGCGCGAACGAACATGCCGCCGCGATGCTCGCCGAAGCGCATCCGGTTGAGCACGGCATAGAAGAGGCGCGAAAATGGCTCGAACGACGGCAGGTGGAAGCGCCTGCGAGCCTTGGCGAGCAGGTTGAGGATGCGGTGCAAAATTTCGGGCACCGGTCCCGCACCCATCCAGATATCGGTCATCGCCGGATAGGCGCGCGGCAAAAGCTGGAGGTCGGGGACATCGACGAGCGAGAAGTGAATATTGCGCAGCGGCAAACGGCCGGGCACCGCGACGGTGAAGCGCATGCTTTCGGCGAGGCCGATCCCGTGCGAATCCTTTCCCCCGCGGCGCAGCTTCACCGGCGCGCCGGCGTAGCCGACGACCGCGCGCATGACGTTGAGGCCGATACCGGCAAAAGGCGACGGCGCGATGCCGCCTTCGACGCTGCGAATATCCATGGTCTGCGCCATTTCCTGCAGCACCGCGCCGGTCAGCGCTGGGAAGCTGCTGACCCCCGACAGGACAAAGACGCCCCGTGCCTTGGCTGCCGCATCGAAGCGATCGATGCCGAAGACGAAATCGGCACCATCGGCAAAGTCGAGATAGTCGATACCCGCCGCGATGCACGCCTCGACGACATGGTAACGACCGGCGCCATAGTTCTGAAACGGGCCCGAGGCGTCGACGACGAGATCGGGTTTCAAGCGTCGCAGGGCGTCGGAGATGTCGCGCCGGTCAAGGACGCAGGGAACCACGCGCGGATTGCCTTGGTAGCGGGCACAGAAGGCTTCGGCGCGGACGGGGTCGCGGCCGCAGACCAGCAGGTCGACGTCGGGGCGATCGGCCAGCAATTCGGCGAGCCGCCCGCCGAAGACGCCATAGCCGCCGAGAATCAATATCCTCATCGTCACAATATGCGGTCCCTATATTCGGGCGGGGCGGTCCAGCAGCTTTGGCGCTTGCCGAAGAAGCGGTATCGGTTGCGCGCGATCCAGCGATAGACGCGATCGCGCAGCGCGGCGGGGATCAGACGGAAGACGCCGGCGAGTGCCCATGGAAATCCGAGCCCCTGATAGATGGCGAGGATGGCATCGCTGTCGCGGCGCACCCGTGCGCCTTCGACGACGAGGAGCGTCGTCGGATCCTCGGGATCGACGCCGTGGCGGCGGCAGATCGCTGCGCCGGCGAAGCTTTGGACCGAGGCGAGCTGGAACCGTGCCGTCTTGTCGTGGCGCAGAATGAAGCGGGCGTTCGCCGAACAGAGGACGCATGCGGCGTCGAACAGGATGACCGGACCGTCAGCCATCACGAAACAAGGCGTGCTGATTGAGGAGTTCACCCAGGCGCGGGTGGGTCACCCTGAGATCGAAGGCGAAGCGGCCGGCGCCCAGATGCTGGTGCGTCACGATCGTGGTCCCCGGCGTCAACCAGCGCGGAAGGCGGAAACGGGCGCGGCCGAGCTGCCAGAAATAATGGTCGGAAGTGAAGATCAACGCGTCGGCCTCGGCACGCACGGTCAGCGCCATGCCGAACCCACCGCCGATATGCTCCTCGAGTCCAGTCGGGCCGGCGAAGCTTTTGGCGCTATGGATCACCTGCGGATGCCCGCTCGCGCGGCCATAGAGGCGCGACCAGCATTGGCCGCCGTTCGCCCGATCCTCGCTCACCGCGACCGTTGCGGGAGCGGGGCCGCTCGGTGCGAGCGGGAGCGGCGCGCCGATCGGGCGGCAGAATTGCGCGAGCAGCCAGCCTGAGCGGGACAGGCGCGTCCAGACGATCTCGCCGCTGTAGGTTGCAACCGTGGTGCCCGTAAGACGCTTGCTGAAACGGCGCCGGACATCCTGCGGGAGTGCCTCCCATGCGGCGGGCGCGACGAGGCGACGAAAGCGATAGTCGTAGAGCGTATCCTCGTCGTCCTGCACAGCGCGTGCTTGCGCTTGGATCAGTCTTTTCGCTGTGCCACGCATCGCCCTCCTCCTATCCCGCGCCCTTGCCCTTGCCAGGGCGCCAGTTGATCAGCTTCGTCACGCCCGCGCCCAATTTGATCAGCCGCATCAGCGCCGGTTTGGGTACGCCGAGCATCTCGTCGTGCCAGCGGCCCATCGTCGTCACGAAGTCAAGCATGTCGGCAAGCCGCGCCTTGGCCCCCGCGCTCAATTGCGGGTCGTCCGCCGCGCGCGCGACGCACGCTTTCAGCGCGGCTTCGGCGGGATCGATCTCGCGCGCCTTGCGCCCCGCGGCGATGCGGGTGACCATTTCCCATATGTCTTTCTCGGCGGAGAAATGGTCGCGCCGGTCGCCGAGCAGGGGGACGCGTTCGATCAGCCGCCATCCGAGGAGTTCCTTGATCGAATTGGAAACGTTCGAACGTGCGAGGCCGAGCATCTCGGCAATCTCCTCGGCATGCAGCGGACGGTCAGAGATGAAGAGCAGCGCATGGATCTGCGCCACCGAGCGGTTGACGCCCCATTGCCCGCCGAGATTGCCCCAGTGGAGAATGAACTCGGTCGCGGCGGGAGGCAGTTTAGATGGGGGTTCTTTAATTTCTGTCATAACAGAAATATCGGACACAAGCGATTTTGAGTCAAGCGGGTTTCTCGGCGATCCGCACAGTCCGGTTTCGACCGGTAGTGGACGCTCAATCCTCCCTGCGGCGAAGCCGTGGGGAGGGGAACCGCCGCGAAGCGGTGGTGGAGGGGCAGAGACGTCGAGTCATAAGCCCTCCGTCAACGCTTCGCGCTGCCACCTCCCCATCGCTTCGCGATAGGGAGGAGCTTAAGGCCACGCCTCACTCCAAAACAGTCGCGCCGTATCCACGCCGCAGCTATACGGAAGCTGGACAGAACGCCGGGACGGCGACCGTGCCCGGATCGCCGTCCCAGCTATCGGGGACCTGCAACAAGGGCCCGCAGATTATTTGCGGATCGAACTCACCTGGATGTTCTGGTCGCGCGACGCATCGGCGATTGCGAGATCGGCCTGCGCGGAAGCGACGCGCCGCGTGTCGCGCCTGCATTCGCGCACCTCATTCTTTCCTTCGATGTCATAATCGGGGGCGGTGCCGCACACCGCGACGACGGCGCGCCAGATCCGGCGGTCGAGCGTCTTGGCGCCGGCCTCGGTCCTGAGGTCGAGGTCGCGATGTGCGACGGCGACGCTGGGGTTCGCAGGGGCGGTTTGCGCCGATACGGGCTGGCCGGTCGATACGGCAGCGAGGGCGGCGAGGATCAGAAGCTTTTGCATCTTGTATCTCCATCGTCCGGCTCGGGGAGGAGGGGAGGAAGCCGGTCAGATAAAAATAAGCGATCGTCCGGGGTGAAAGGAGCAACGATGTTGCCGAGGCATTCTGCAAAATTGCAGAATGAGGCCGGGGCGATTATGACGCACAAGGCGTCATGTATGATTGGAACGACCTCAAGGCCTTTCTGGCGGTGGCGGAAACGGGCAGCACCCTGTCCGCCGCGCAGGCGCTGCGCGTCAGTCAGACGACCGTTGCCCGGCGCATCGCGGCGCTGGAGGCGGCGACAAGTCTGAACCTGTTCGAGCGGCGGCAGGCGGGCTACGCGCTGACCCCTGTCGGCGAGGCGATGCTGGCGAGCGCGATTGCGGTGCGCGATGCCGCCAACCGCTTCGGCGAGGCGGCGGGCGCGCGGTCGCGCGATGCGGGCGGGACGGTCAGCCTGACGACGATGGAAATCTTTGCCGTGACGATCCTGCCGCCGATCCTCCGCGACCTTCGCGCCGCGCATCCGGCGATCCATATCCATCTCGACACCTCGGACGAACCGCGCGAGCTTGCCGCCGGCGCGGCTGACATCGCGATCCGCAGCAGCAAGCAGCCGACCGGCGCGGGCCTCGTCGGGCGGCGCATCGCGGACAATCCCTGGACTGTCTATTGCAGCCGCGACTATGCTGACCGGCATGGTATTCCGCACACGCGCGACGAACTCGCCGCCCATCCCTTCATCGGCGGTGGCGGCGGGGTGTGGGAACCCTATCAGGCTTGGCTGCGCCAATATGGGCTCGAGGAGTCGGTCGTGATGCGATATGACACGGCGTCGGGCCTGCTCGCCGGGGTTCGCGCCGGCATGGGCCTCACCGTCCTGCCAGCCTTCCTCGCCGATCGCGAAGCCGACCTGATCCGCTGCCTCCCGCCGAAAAGCGAAGATAGTACGGGGCTGTGGCTGCTGACGCACGAACGGCTGCGCCATGTTCCGCGGGTGCGGCTGGTTCTCGACTTTCTTGCGACCGAACTTGCGAAGCTGGGACGGGGCTAGGTCGCCTCAGCGCAGCCTGGCACACCCCAGCGCCGCGGCGTCGATCGCCGTTGCGGCGCCGCGCAGGCGATAGGTGTCGGCGATTGCGCGCCCGTCGGGCGTGCCGCTCTCGACGCTCATGCTCGGTGCCGAGCGCATCGCGGCGACAATCGCCGCGTCCATGCGCGCGTCGCTCGCCCAGCCGTGCGCGCCGTTGCCGGTCAGGATGAAGCGGCGGCTGCCGATCGTCAGGCGTAGCTCGCGGTCGCGCGCGCGCGTTTTCGACAGGCGGACATAGAATTGGCCGCGGATACGCGACTTCGGCCAATAACCGACACTGGCATAGGCCTTTACCTGCGGTCTGCCCACTGTCGCGGCGGGCGCGGCGAGGGCGTAACAGCGCGGGGTGGCGGGATCGCGGAAGGCGCCCCAGCCGTCGAAAATGCCCAGCGCAACGGGCGGCGCGGCGAGCGCCGCGACGGGCGTCGCCATCGCCATCAGGAAAAGAATGCCCCACCGCCGCATCGCGCTTCGTTCGCGCGATTGCCGCCGCTTTGCAAGCATGGCTTGCGCCCGCCGATGCGTGCGTTAAGGAAGGTGGACATTTTCAGGGGCCAGAATCGGGGTGCGAATCGCCTCCGACGGTCTGTCCCTCAGGGACTTTTCCCGCGGAAAGCACAGGGATGGCGATTTAGAATGAAAGCGACGATCGAACGCGCAGTGTTGTTGAAGAGCCTCGGCCACGTCCAGTCGGTGGTCGAACGGCGCAACACGATCCCGATCCTCTCGAATGTCCTGATCGAAGCCGACGCGTCGGGTCAATTGAAGCTGATGGCGACCGACCTCGACCTGCAGGTGGTCGAAACGATCGCCGCGAAGGTCGAAACGCCGGGCACGACGACGGTGTCGGCGCACACGCTCTTCGAAATCGCACGCAAGCTGCCCGAGGGGGCCGAGGTCAGCCTGGCAGCCGCCGAGGGCAAGATGCAGGTCAAGGCCGGCCGGTCGAACTTCAACCTGCCGACGCTGCCGCGCGACGACTTCCCGGTGATTGCCGAAGGCGACCTGCCGACCAATTTCGAGCTGCCCGTCGCCGAACTCATCCAGATCATCGACAAGACGCGTTTCGCGATCTCGACCGAGGAAACGCGCTATTATCTGAACGGCATATTCTTCCACGTCGCCGAGGATGCGACGGGGCCGGTGCTCAAGGCCGCGGCGACCGATGGTCACCGCCTCGCGCGCTATACCGTCACGCGCCCCGACGGCGCCGCGTCGATGCCCGACGTTATCGTGCCGCGCAAATGCGTCGGCGAGATCCGCAAGCTGCTTGACGAGGCCGAAGGCAATGTCGAAATCAGCCTTTCGGCCAGCAAGATCCGTTTCCAGCTCGGCCACGCCGTGCTGACCTCGAAGCTGATCGACGGCACTTTCCCCGATTACAGCCGCGTGATCCCGACTGCGAACGACAAGTTGCTCAAGGTCGATCCGAAGAGCCTGTTTCAGGGCGTCGACCGCGTTTCGACGATCGCGAGCGAAAAGACGCGTGCGGTCAAGGTCGGGCTCGACAAGGATCGTATCACGCTGAGCGTTACCAGCCCCGAGAATGGCACCGCGGCCGAAGAGCTGGCGGCGGGTTATGACAGCGACGCGATGGAGATCGGCTTCAACGCCCGCTACCTCAGCGACATTTTGGGACAGGTCGACGGCGACAATGTCGAACTTCACCTTGCCGACGCCAACGCGCCTACGCTGATCCGCGAGAGTGAAAAGAGCCCGGCGCTCTATGTGCTGATGCCGATGCGGGTCTGACGGCCCGCCATTGCGTGAAACGGACAAGGCCCCGCGACTGCGGGGCCTTTTCTTATCCGGCCTTCGCGACCCGCCAGATCACGCCGCCGGTGTCGTCGGCGACGAGCGCGCTGCCATCCTTTGCGACCTTGACGTCGGCCGGGCGGCCGCGAGTGGTCTCGCCATCCTTGCCGAGGAACTGGTCGAGCAAGGTGACCGGCAGCGCGTTGACCGGCTTGCCGTTGGCGCCGAACTTGACGAACACCACATCATAGCCCGTGACGGGCTCGCGGTTCCACGAACCGTGGCGCGCAATCAACGCGCCGTTGGCCCAGCGTTCGCCGAGGTCGAGACCTTCGGTAAAGGTGAAACCGAGCGGCGCCGTGTGCGCGCCGAGGCCATATTCGGGGCGCTTTACATATTGCCGGCGATCCTCCGCCTCGGGCTCGACGCGCGGGTCGATGAAGCCGCCCCAATAATACCAGGGCCAGCCATAGAAATCGCCCTCGTCGAGGTCGGTCAGATAGTCGGGGACGAGGTCGCTGCCGAGCATGTCGCGTTCGTTGACGACAGTCCACAGCCGGTCGGAACCGGGGTAGAAAGCGAGGCCGACGGGGTTGCGGATGCCCGCGGCAAAAGTGCGCATATATTTATTCTCGGGCCGCACCTCGAGCACGCTGGCGCGGCGGAACTCGCGGTTCATGCCTGCCTCGCCGATGTTCGAATCGGCGCCGACGCCGATATAGAGCCAGCCATTGGGCGCCGCGACGAGGCTCTTGGTCCAGTGGCGGTTCGTGCCCTTCGCGGGCAGATCGACGACTTTCACCGGTTTGCCGCTCATCTTCGTCTCACCCTCGACATAGGGAAAGGCGAGCAGCGCGTCGGTGTTGGCGACATAGAGCGTGCCCTCCACCAGCGCCATGCCATAGGGCGAGTTGAGACCGGTGATGTAGACGGTCTTCACCTCGGCCTTGCCGTCGCCGTCGGCGTCGCGCAGCAGCGTGATGCGGTTTGCCGACGGTTTGCGTCCCGCGCCGCCTTTGCCCATCAGGCTCTTCATTACCGCGCCCTGCACGCCGCCGTCCTTGCGCGGCGGGCTCTGCGATTCGGCGGCGAGCACATCGCCATTGGGCAGCACCAGGATCGTGCGCGGATGGTCGAGCCCGTCGGCAAAGCGCGCAACCGTCAGCCCCTGTGCGGCGCGCGGCGCCTGGCCCGCGGGCCAGTTCGTCGCCTCGGGCACATTGATCGTAGGAAATGTCTCGGTGCGCTGCGACGCCATCACCGGCACGCGGCCGCTGAGTTCGGCGGTCGAGAAGCGCGCCACATCGGGCCGCGACATGACATAGAGCGTGACGCCGCCGGCGATCAGCAGGAGCAGCAGGGTGAGGGCGGCATATCTCAGGATCTTGCGCATGGTGTCTTGTCTACACGGGCGGCGCGCGGCGTCAAAGGGATAGCGCGCGCGGACGAAGGGTTAACCGGCAAGGCCCTACGATTAACCTTACCTGCCCGTTTATCACGGTTGGGAACGACGCGGTGAGGTGCGGCGCGTAGGAGAAGGGTTCGAGTAACGGACCAGGAACCGATGCACCTGCCAGCCCCCTTTCTTGCCGATCGCGCCGCGGTCGAGGATGCCCATGCGCTGATCACCCTGCATGGCGAGGAAGCCGGGTTCGCGGCTGCCGCGCGCGCCGAGCAATATCGCGCGCTCGGCAATCATCTCCATTTCGCACGCTGGCGCCAGATCGAGCGGCTGATCACCTATTTGTCGGTCGAGGATGTCCTCGACACGGTGCACTAGGACTTTACAGCCGCAGGCCCGCGGTCTCCGGCAAGCCCGCCATGATGTTGAGATTCTGGACGCACGCGCCGCTCGCCCCCTTGCCCAGATTGTCGAGCCGCGCGACGAGCCGCGCCTGGCTGGCGTCTGCATTGGCGAGCACGAACAATTCAATGCGGTCGTCGCCGGGGTCAGACGCGCGGAGCAGCATTTCGCCGCTTTCGGGCGCGGCGCCCATGACGACGATGGGGCTCGCGCCGTAGAAATCGGCGAGCGCGGCGCGGAACGCGTCGGGTGCCGCGGCGGTCGGCATCGCGTTCAGCGGCAGCGGCACCTCGACGACCATGCCGCGATGCGCTGGGATTACGGCGGGCGAGAAAAGCGGGCCGACCGACAGGCCGCACTGTGCCTGCATTTCGGGGACATGCTTGTGACCGAGCGTCAGCGCATAGCCGCGCCATGCGATGTCCCGGTCCTGTTCGAACCGTTCGATCAAGGCCTTGCCGCCACCCGAATAGCCGCTGACCGCGTGGCAGATATAGGGCCAGTCGGCGGGAAGCAGGCCCGCGCGCACTAGCGGCGCGACGAGCGCGATGAAGCCGGTCGAATAGCAGCCGGGGTTTGACACGCGCGCCGCCTCCGCGACGGCGTCATGGCCGCTGACTTCTGGAAAGCCATAGACCCAGCCCGGCGCGACCCGATGCGCGGTCGATGCGTCGATGACGCGCGTGCGATCGTTTCCGATCATCGCCACCGCGTCGCGCGCCGCGTCGTCGGGCAGGCAGAGGATGACGAAATCGGTGTCGTTCAGCGCCTCGCGCCGCGCCGCGGCATCCTTGCGGCGCGCCTCGTCCAGCGCGATTAGCGAAAATTCGCTCCGCCCTGCAAGGCGCTCGGCGATTTCGAGGCCCGTCGTTCCCGCCGCGCCGTCGATGAAAACCGTCTGTGTCATATGTTATCGCAGTCTTTTATATCCGCTCACCGGCGGATCATGATCCTTCGCGGCCGAACGCGCGATGACGTCGGCCAGCGGCTCGGCCTTTACCGCCATCCATCGTCGGCTGGCATGGATGATATTCTTTTCGTCGGCCATGATGCCGACATGGCCGGGAAAGAAGACGAGGTCACCGCGTGCGAGCGTCGCCGGATCGACATCCTTGTCGGGGCCGAGGGCCGCAAGCTGGAGGTCGCTGTCGCGCGGCAATTGAACCCCCGCCGCGCCCCACACGAGCTGGACGAGGCCCGAGCAATCGATGCCCTTCGCCGTGCGTCCGCCCCAGAGATAGGGCGCGTCGATCATCTGCTCCGCCAGCTCGGCGGGATCGCGGTCCTCCGCCGCCACGTCGGCGAGCGCGGCAAGCGGTAGATAGCCGTGCGAGGTCGCGAGCCATTCGCCCTCGACTTCGCCCATCACCAGCGCACCGCGCGGCAGCACGGCGGGGCCTCCGCTCGCGGCATCGGGCGCACTGTGGAGCATCGCTTCGATCATGTCGACGCGGTGCGTCGGCGCGATCGGCGCGGCCAGCGCTTCGGCGGCGAGGTAGCCGACATAATGGTCGGCGAGGCAATAGCCCCACGCCCAGCCGCCGGTGAGGTCGAGCAGGGCAAAGCCTTCGCCGAACAGCAATTCGCTCGTCTGGTCGGCATCGACCGACGGCGAAGCCCGCAGGGGCGCGGCCGGCAGAGCGCCGCTGCGCATCATTGGCGCGGCATAGTGCGGGGCGAAATGCGTGCCGGCGACGGCAATATCGGCGAGGTCGGGACGGATCGCGACGACGCGCGGATTGAAATCCTGCGACGTTCCGGTCAAACCGAACCGGTCACGGCCTGCGCCGACGGCGCCGGGACGCCCCATGCGCACGCGATTTGCCGCTGAATGTTCGCCGCTATCTGCTGTCACTTGCCGTCCTGTTGAAACCCGAGGTCCGCCGGACGCGGACAATCGCGGGCCATTAGACCAGCAGGGCCTGCATTATCAAGAATGATCAGCTTTTCGCACGCCGGTCGTAGCGCGCCTGAAGCATCGCCCACGCTGCGCGCAACCCAAGCGCCGCGCCGCCTTTGGGCCGGCCGGGCTTGGCCGAGGGGCGCCAGGCGAAGGTGTCGAGATGCGCCCAGGCGGTGCCTTCGGGGACGAAGCGTTTGAGGAACAGCGCGGCGGTGATCGAGCCGGCGAAGGGCGAACTGCCCGCATTGCCGAGGTCGGCGATGTCGGTTTCGAGCAGGTCGGCATAGGGATCCCACAGCGGCATGCGCCACAAGGGGTCGTCGCGCTCGATCCCGCCCGCGAGCATCTCCTCGGCCAGATCGTCGTCGTTGGCGAACAGCGGCGGCAGGTCAGGGCCGAGCGCGACGCGCGCGGCGCCCGTCAGCGTCGCGAAATCGACGATCAGCTCGGGCTTGCCTTCGCCGGCCTTCGCGAGCGCATCGCCGAGCACGAGCCGGCCTTCGGCATCGGTGTTGCCGATCTCGACCGTCAAACCCTTACGGCTTTTCAGCACGTCGCCGGGGCGGAAGGCGTCGGACGAGATCGCATTTTCCGCCGCGGCGACGAGGCAGTGGAGGCGCACCGGCAGCCCGCTTGCCATCACCAGTTCGGCGAGCGCGAGCACATGCGCGGCGCCGCCCATATCCTTCTTCATCAGCCGCATTCCCGCCGCGGGCTTGATGTCGAGCCCGCCGCTGTCGAAGCTGATCCCCTTGCCGACGAGCGCGACGCGCGGATGACCCTCCTTGCCCCACTCGATCTCGATCAGCCGCGGCGCGTGATGTTTGGCGGCGGCGCGGCCGACCGCGTGGATCATCGGATAGCCCTGTTCGAGGCCTTCGCCCTTGGTGACGGTAAGCTGGCCGCCGTGCGCTTTGGCGATGCGCTCGGCGGCTTTCTCGATCGCGGCGGGTCCCATGTCGGCGGCGGGCGTGTTGACGAGGTCGCGGACGAGCGCAACCGCACGCATCTCGGCGACCAGGGGCGCGATCGCGCCGACGTCGGTCGTCAGCAGAACGCGCGGACCTTTCGCCGGCGCATTCGATTTATAGGCGTCGAAGCGATATTGGGCGCTCATCCAGCCGAACAGCGCCTTGCCTGGCTGCTGGCCTTCGAGCCGGTAGCGGCCCTCGGGCAAAATCTGCCCCAGCTTCGCGAGACACCAGGCCGACAGGCTGTCGACCTTGGCAACTGTCGTGACCACCGCCCATTTCTCGGGATCGTCGCCGGGCAGGATCGCGTGGACGAACGCATCGGGTTTGAAACCAACCGCCGCCAGATGTGCGCGTTCGCGAGCGCTGCGGCCTTTCAGCCATTCGTCATAACCCTTTTTGTCGACGAGATGGATGGTGCGGGCATCCTGTCCCTTGTCGGGCTGGATCAGGTCGGAATAGTCGGTCATACGGGCCGTGCTAGGCCGCCGTGGATATTTTGTCGATTCCCGGCGTTATGCCAGCATGATCATCGACCTACATTGGCGAAACGCCATCCCAATCCTTGCCGGCGCGCTGTTGCTGGCGGGCTGTTCCGAAGACGAGCCGACGAAAGCCGAAAAAGTTGCGGCTGCATCGGTGCCCGGCGCGCCGCCGGACGCCGCCGCGGATGAAGTGGCGAAGGGCGCGGGAGCGTCGAACGTCAGCGAAAATACGGACCTCATCGAATTCGCATACGCCTATCCCGCCGACGCCGCGCGGATTCCCGAACTGGCGAAAATGCTCGACGAGGACCGGGCGACGAAACGCGAGGCGCTGATCGCGGCGGCGCGGCGCGACAAGGATGCGGCGGAAAAGGAAGGCTTCCCTTATCGCAAGCATAGCCACCTTCAGACTTGGCAGCGCGTCACCAGCACCCCGCGCTTTCTGAGCCTGTCGGCGGAGATCGAAACCTATGCCGGCGGCGCACACGGCATGCAGACCTTCGATACGCTGATCTGGGACCGTAACCGGCGCAAGCGGATGAAGCCGGTCGACCTGTTCGAGAGCAGCGCGGCATTCGACGCCGCGATCCGCGGCTCCTTCTGCGCCGGGATCAAGCGCGCCAAGGCGGCAAAGGGCATCGAGGAAGCGCCCGACAGCGTTTTTGCCGAATGCCCGCCGGCGTCGGCGCAGACGGTGTGGCTCGGCTCGTCGGACGGGCGCTATCTCGACCGCCTCACGATCGCGATCGCGCCTTATGAGATCGGTGCCTATGCCGAGGGGAGCTACAAGATCAACGTCCCGATGACGGGCGCGCTCGTCAAGGTCGGGAAAGACGAGTTCGCGCGCGACTTTCTCCCCATCAACTGAATAAGGACAAGCCATGGCGAAGCAGCCCAAAGCCGGCAAAGTCGGCGAAAGCGCGAAGGAAAAGAAGGGCAAGCGAAGCGCGGCGGCGAAGCTGCGCCGCGACGTGGGCAGCGGTAAGACGATCGCCAAGCCGCCGTCCGACCGTGAAGCCGACCTCGATCGCGCGCCGAAATGGCAGCCGCGCTATCCGGGATCGGGCCGGCTCGACGGCAAGGTGGCGATTGTGACCGGCGGCGACAGCGGCATCGGCCGTGCGGTATGCGCGCTGTTCGCGCGCGAGGGCGCCGACGTCGCGGTCGTCTATCTCAAGAACCGGGCCGATGCCGTCGAAACCGCCGCGATCGTCGAGGCCGAAGGGCGCCGCGCGATCGCGATCAAGGCCGATGTCGGCAAGCCGAAGGCCGGCGAAAGGATCGTCGCGCAGACGGTCGAGAAGCTCGGTCGTCTCGACATCCTCGTCAACAACGCTGGAGAGCAGCATCCGGCGGCGGATATCCGCGACATCAGCGAGGATCAGCTGCAACAGACCTTCGCGACCAATATCTTCGGCATGTTCTATCTGGTGCAGGCAGCGCTACCGCACCTTAGGAAAGGCGCGACGATCGTCAATTGCACCAGCGTGACGATGTATCAGGGCTCGAAGGGTCTGCTCGACTACAGCGCCACCAAGGGCGCTATCACCGCCTTCACCCGTTCCTTGAGCGAAAATCTGATCGAAAAGGGCATTCGCGTGAACGGCGTTGCGCCCGGCCCGATCTGGACCCCGCTCAACCCGCGCGGCGGCGCTCCTGCCGAGAAAGTAGCCACCTTCGGCGAAAACACGCCGATGAAACGGCCGGGCGAGCCCAATGAGGTCGCGCCTTGCTTCCTGTTCCTCGCCTGCGACGACAGCAGCTATATGTCGGGTCAGGTGCTGCATCCCAACGGCGGCACAATCGTTAATGGCTAGTGGGGCGGCAAAGGAGAAACGCCATGCCAGCCAAATCGAAAGCCCAGCAGAAAGCCGCAGGCGCCGCATTGAGCGCCAAGCGCGGCGACACGCCCAAGTCAAAACTCAAGGGCGCGTCGAAAAAGATGGTCGACAGCATGACCGAAAAGCAGCTCGAGGATTTCGCCAAGGGCACGACCAAAGGCAAGCCCGAGCACGCTGACTAGCGATTATTCGGCGGCTTCGAGCTCCGCGGGGGCTGCCGTCACCGCGGCCTTCGCGTTGCTGAAGGTCAGCACGCCGTCAGCAATCGCGCCGGTGCGCATGTCGACGCGGTCCTGCACATAATTCTGGCTGAGGCGCCACGGCAGCGACGCCGTGCTCTTAGGCATGATGTGTAGCGACCGCTGGATATAGCCCGACGAGAAGTCGAAGACATTTTCCTCTTCGAGGCCGGCCGGATCGGCGAGCGCGGGGGTCGCAACAGTCGTCCCCGTATCGCGCATATGGTTGAGCACGCGGCAGACATATTCGGATACGATGTCGGCGCGCAACGTCCAGCTCGCGTTGAGATATCCGAACACCGCCGAGAAGTTCGGGACGTTCGAGAACATGCACGCCTTGTAATAGAAATGATCGTGCCAATCGACCGGCTCGCCGTCGACGCGCACCGGAATCTTGCCCGCGACCGTGAGCTTCAGGCCCGTCGCGGTGATGATGATATCGGCGTCGAGATGCTTGCCCGACTTTAACTGGATGCCCGAGGCGTCGAACTTCTCGATATGATCGGTCACGACCGATGCCTGGCCCGCTTTCATCGCTTCGAAGAAATCGGCGTCGGGGACAAGGCAGAGCCGCTGTTCCCACGGGTTGTAAGGCGGGGTGAAGGCTTGCGCGTCATAATGATCGCCAAGGCTCGCCTTCAGCTTCTTGGTCAGGAACTCCTTGACCTTCTCGGGCTTCTCGCGGGCGCGGCGAAACGCGATGTCCTGCAGCCGGACATTCTTGAAGCGCGTGATCTTGTAAGCAAGCTTTTCGGGCAAAATTTTGCGCAGGAAGTTGGCGAAGCCGTCCTTGGCCGGGCGGATGAAATACCAGGTCGGCGTGCGCTGGAGCATCGTGACGTGCGCCGCCCCCTTCATCGAAGGGACGATCGTCACCGCGGTCGCCCCCGACCCGATCACGACGACCTTCTTGCCTTGATAGTCGAGATCTTTCGGCCAGAATTGCGGGTGGATGATCTGGCCCTGGAAATCCTCGCGCCCCGCGAACTGCGCGTCGAAAGGCTCGTCATAGTCGTAATAGCCCGACCCGAGATAAAGCCAGCGCGCGGTCGTCGTCGAGGTCCTGCCTTCGCTGTCCTCCATCGTCACCGTCCAGCGCGCGCCGGCGCTGTCCCAATCGGCGCCGATCACCTTGCGGTCGAAGCGGATGCGTTCGCGGATATGGCGCTCGTCTACGATGCGGTTTAGATATTCGAGGATCGCCGGGCCGTCGGCGATCGATTTTTCATGCTTCCACGGTTCGAAGATGAAGCCGAGAGTGTGCATGTCGCTGTCCGAACGGATGCCCGGATAGCGGAAGAGATCCCATGTGCCGCCAAGCTGTTCGCGGCGTTCGACGAGCGCGAAGCTGCGATCGGGGCAATTCATCTGAAGATGCACGGCCATGCCAATGCCCGAAATGCCGGCACCGACGATCAATACGTCCTGATCGATCGGTGCAGCCTTCGCGCCTAGGGGGCGTTCCATCGTCGCCGTGCCTGCCATCATCTCGTCTCCCGTTTGTCTTTGGGAGGTAGCTTACGCACAGCGTTGCATTTTGCAATCGAATTGACAGCCCTGAAAGTAGGGACTTGGGAGGCTCCGTCCCTTGTGGCTGTCACATTATTGTCATAGGGGCGAAACCCAATTGTCATCATTTTGGCATCGCGCCGTATCAACTGTAGGAAAGGATTGATCTAAATGCGTCAGATCGCGGTTCTTCCCTATCGATTCGGTGGTCCCGCGCAGGACGGCCCGACCGAAATCCTGCTGATCACGTCGCGGGAAACGAAACGCTGGGTGGTGCCGAAAGGCAATCCGCTCAACGGGATGACGCGCCACGCCGCCGCGGCGATCGAGGCTGAGGAAGAGGCGGGCGTCATCGGCGCGGTCTGCCCGACGCCGATCGGCAGCTATGAATATCGCAAGCGCCGCGCGAACGGCGCGTCGATCATGTACAATGTCGAAGTCTTTCCGCTCGCCGTGACCAATGAACTGGCCGACTGGAAGGAAATGGACGAACGCGATCGCAAATGGTTCTCGTTCAGCGATGCGGCGTCGGCGGTTGACGAACCCGATCTGCAGGCGCTGATCCGGTCGTTCGGCGACAGCGGGTTCCGTGCCGTCGCGCAGCCACGCGACGTGGTTCAGAACATAAGTGACAAGACAGGGGTAAGCCGCATGTTCGCATGGTTTCAGCGTTTGCTGCCGCGACAGGGAAATTTCTTCGAATTGTTCGAAGGCCACGCGGCGACGCTCGTCGCGGGGGCGAACGCGCTGTCGCGGATGTTGCAGGGCGGCGAGGGCATGGCCGACCATGTCCAGGAAATCATCGAGCGCGAGCATGATGCCGACGCGATTACGCGCGAAGTGCTTCAGACCGTCCGTCGCACCTTCCTGACCCCGTTCGACCGCAGTGCGATCACCGACCTCATCGCCTCGATGGACGATGCGATCGACGAGATGCAGAAGACCGCGGGCGCGGTCGACCTCTACGACGTCACAGAGTTCGAGCCCGAGATGCGCGACATCGCGGGCATCATCGTCGATGCAGCGCGCCTGACCGCCGAGGCGCTGCCGCTGCTCCGCAACATCGGCGCCAACGGCGCGCGGCTCCACGAACTCACCGAACGGCTGGTGCGGATGGAGGGCCATGCCGACGAAATCCACGCCGCGGGGCTCAAGCGTTTGTTCCGCGAACATGGCGAGGCGAATCCAACGCGCTTCCTGATCGCGCGCGAACTCTTCCGCCATCTCGAACGCGTCACCGACAGTTTCGAGGATGTCGCGAACGAAATCGACGGCCTGGTCATCGACCACGCATAAGCGGGGGCGTTCTTCATGCACGAACTCGCTTTTCCGCTCCTCGCCGGCCTTATCGTTCTCGCGCTGGCGTTCGACTTTCTGAACGGTCTGCACGATGCCGCTAACAGCATCGCGACCGTCGTCGCGACGCGTTTGCTGCGTCCGGTGCAGGCGGTGCTGTTCGCCGCCTTCTTCAACTTCGCCGCCTATTTCCTGAGCCTCGCCTTTCCGGCGCTGCACAAGGTCGCCGAGACGATCGGCGCCGGACTGATCGACAAGGATCTGGTAACCCCCGCGGTCGTGTTCGGCGCGCTCGTCGGCGCGATGTTCTGGAATGTCGTGACCTGGCTCAAGGGCATTCCCTCGTCGTCGAGTCATGCGCTCGTCGGCGGCATCGTCGGCGCGGGCGTGGCCCATGCAGGGTTCGAGGGCATCCAGTGGACCGGGCTCAACAAGACGGTCATCGCGATCTTCCTGTCGCCGATGCTCGGCATGTTCCTCGCGATGCTGGTGATGCTGATCAGCAGCTGGGCGCTCCGCCGCGCCACCGCAAAGTTCGCGGAGAGCACGTTCCGTACTCTCCATCTCTTCTCGTCGGCCGCCTATTCGCTTAGCCACGGACTCAACGACGCGCAGAAGACGATGGGGATCATCGCGGTGCTTCTCTATTCAACAGGCTATCTGTCGGGCGAGTTTCACGTCCCGCACTGGGTCGCCTTCGCCTGTTATATCGCGATCGCGTTGGGCACGCTCTCGGGCGGGTGGAAGATCATCGAGACGATGGGCGGCCGCATCACCAAGCTGTCGCACCATCAGGGTTTCGCCGCCTCGACCGGGGGGTCGATCATGGTGTTCACCGCGAGCCTGCTGGGCATTCCGGTTTCGACAACGCACACGATCACCGGCAGCATCATCGGCGCCGGTGTCGCCCGCCGCGCGAGTGCGGTGCGCTGGGGCGTCGCGGGCAATGTCGTCGCGGCGTGGTTCATCACCATCCCGGCAAGCGCGATCGTCGCCGCGGTCTTCTATGCGATTACGCGCCTCTTCTGATCATTTCGCGGGTCGATAATCGACGCTCGCCCCGCCGACCATCCGCACCGGCAGATAGAGGCCGTCGCCATAGGCCTTGATCGCGCCGGTTTCGAAGCGGTCGATGCGTGTGCGGATGACGAAGGCGCCCTCGCGCCGCCGGTCGACCGCGCGTTTGATCTTGCCCTGCAACTCTTCCAGGTCGTGGGTGAAGTTCTGCGTCAGCGCCGCGGCGATCAGCGGGGCGAATTCAGGGCTGCGGCCGAGCAGGATGAGCAGGTCGCCGCCGACACCGTCGGTATCGCCGTTGATCACGAGGCCGGTGAAGCGGACTTCGGCCGAACCCGGCTCGTTGACAGGAATCGCTGTCATCCAGATGCGTCCGCGTGTCGGCGCGCCAGTCCGCGCTTTCAGTTTCGCGTCGACGTCGACGCCGACCGCGATGCGTCCGCCGGGAGCCCCATAGATCGTCGACTTACCGAATTTGACCGTCATCGGACCGACTTTCGGCAGCTCGAAGGGACGCGCCGCGCGCTTGGCAAGCGCGCGGTCGACGACCGGCCGCAACTGCGCATAGTCGGCGATCACGGGCACGCGCACGTCGAAATGCGGTTTCGGCGTTTCGCGCACGAGGCGAGGGAGCGGCGTGGGCGAGGGATCGGCGGGGCGTCCCGAAACAAAGGTCTCGGTAATCGCCTCGAGCCCGAGGTTGAGGTTGATCTGCTGCCCGTCGAGCCGGTAGCCACCATAGAGAATGCGCTGCGGCGTGATGCGCATCCACACCGGCGGGTTTTCGCGGTTGAGTTCGAGCGACGTAAAGGCCTGCTGCCAGATGTCGGCGGCCTGTTTGCGGATATCGATTTTCGCGACCTCGCGATTCACCTCGCGCTCGACGCTCGCCACCACGGGTTTGAGCTTCGCGTCGGCCTCATCGGTGAAGGTGATGCGACGCCCAAGGAAATCGATCCCCGGCGCCTTGGTCCAGCCATAGGTGATGCGCGCCTTGCCCTGGGTGCGCCAGTCGGGGGTCAGGTCGATGCGGACGCGTGCATGCGCCATCGCCGCGCCGGTCGCGGTCTCGCCTTTCAGCACCCCGCCGACGTCGCGGGCGGCGATCCGGGCATTCAGCGGCACGTCGACCACAATTTCTTTGCCTTCGCCGCGCAGCCGCAGCGGCCCGCGCGTCACCTGTCCGACGATAGTGCAGGCGATCGGCGGCGTGACCTTGACCTTCTTTTTGAAGAGCTTGACGCGCTGCGGCTTGACGCATGCGCGCTCGCGCTTGTTGATCGTCCACAGCGTTTTCGGCACCGTGCGTTCGAGCGTCTGCTTGAGCGAGGCGGTGCTGGCGTGGATCGGCACCGCGATCAGCGATGTCTGCTTGGGGGAGGGCGCCATGTCGGTCGCATGTGGCGGCGGTTCGACGGCGGTTTTGCGGTCGCAGGCGGTAAGCGATCCGAGCAAGATCAGTGCGGCAAGCGTCGATATACGCATGAACGGCCCCTGTTCGATGTCTTGGGATAACATCGAAATGGTAAAGCCGTTCCCATCGGATGCGTCAGTTCGTCACGACCCCGAACAGATCATGCTCGTCGGCGTCCTCGATCTCGACGTCGACGAGATCGCCTGCTTTCAGCGTCGCCGCGACGTCGCGGAGGTAGACGTGGCCGTCGATCTCGGGCGCGTCGGCCTGTGACCTGCCGGTGGCGCCGATGCTGCCGTCGTCATCCGCTTCGCCGACTTCGTCGATGATCACGGGCAGCGTGCGGCCAATCTTGGCTTCGAGCTTCGCGGCGCTGATTGCCGCGGTTTTCGCCATGATGCGCCGGTAGCGTTCTTCCTTGACCTCTTCGGGCACCGGATCGTCGAGCGCATTCGCCTGCGCGCCGGCGACGGGTTCGAAGCGAAAGGCGCCGACGCGGTCGAGCTGGGCTTCGTCGAGCCAGTCGAGGAGATATTGGAAATCCTCCTCGGTTTCGCCCGGGAAGCCGACGACGAAGCTCGAGCGGATCGAGATGTCGGGCGCAATGTCCCGCCACGCCTTCAGCCGTTCGAGCACCTTCGCTTCGTTCGCGGGGCGCTTCATGCGCTTGAGGACGCTCGGGCTCGCATGCTGGAAGGGGATGTCGAGGTAAGGCGTCAGCAGCCCTTCGGCCATCAGCGGGATCACCGCGTCGACGTGCGGATAGGGATAGACATAATGGAGGCGCACCCACGGGGCGCGGCCTTCGCTGGTCTTCAATTGGCCGAGTTCGCGCGCGAGGTCGGTCATGTGCGCGCGCACTTCGCGGCCGCGCCATTGGCGCGGGTCGTGGCGGATGTCGACGCCATATGCCGAGGTGTCCTGGCTTATCACCAGCAGTTCCTTCGTCCCCGCGGCGACGAGCTTTTCGGCCTCGCGCAGAACCGCGTCGATGCGGCGGCTGACGAGCTTTCCGCGCAGGTCGGGAATGATGCAGAACGAGCAGCTGTGGTTGCAGCCTTCGGAAATCTTGAGATAGCTGTAGTGGCGGGGCGTCAGTTTCAGCCCGCCCTCAGGGACGAGGTCGATGAAGGGGCCCTGCGTCGGCGGCGCGGCGTCGTGGACGGCGTCGACGACCTGCTCATATTGATGCGCGCCGGTAACCGCGAGCACCTTGGGGAAACGCGCGCGGATGACCTCGGCCTCGTTGCCCATGCAGCCGGTGACGATGACGCGGCCATTCTCGGCCATCGCTTCGCCGATCGCCTCGAGGCTCTCTTCCTTTGCCGAGTCGAGGAAGCCGCAGGTGTTGACGAGCACGACGTCGGCGCCCGCATAATCGGGCGAGAGGCCATAGCCGTCGGCGCGGAGCTTGGTCAGAATCCGTTCGCTGTCGACGAGCGCCTTGGGGCAGCCGAGCGAAACCATGCCGACCTTCGGCTGGGTGGGGAGCGTTTTGACTGTCATGATTGGCGGCGCCCATAGTCGATTTCGCAGCCCTTGTCACGCGCGGCGCTTATGGGCATGGAGCGCGCGGTTCGGACAAAAAGGGTGAACATATGGCGATCGGAGCATTTGCAGCGATTTCGGCAGCGATGGCGGTCGCCGCTGGGGCGTTCGGTGCGCATGGCGCGTCAGGGCCGCAGGAAGCCGAATGGCTGCGTACCGGCGGCGTCTATCAGCTGGTCCACGCCGTCGCGGCGCTAGCGATCATGGGATTCGCGCGCGGGCCGGCAATCATGCTGCTGGCCGGTGCGGCGATCTTTGCAATCACCCTCTATGCGATGGCGCTGGGCGCGCCGCGCTGGCTCGGCGCGGTGACGCCGATCGGCGGCGGCCTGCTTATCATCGGCTGGCTGTGGGCCGGCTGGCTCTACTGGCGGGGCTAGCGCCAGCCTAGCCGCCGGGAACGCTCGCTTCGCTGTCTTCGCAGCGGACGACCTCGACGATCATGTCGCCATGCGCGAGTTGCTGTGCTTCGGGTTCCCAGAAGCCATAGGGCTTGCCACCGCGATAGATGCGCAGGCCGCGCCCGCCGCTGGCGAGCTGGTCGATGCTAAGCCCGACCTCTTCGGCTGTGATCCGCCGTTCGCGAAGCTGGACCCGACCGCCGATGCTGGCAAGGTCGGCCATATATTCTGCGACATGCGCACCCTGTGCCGAACCGGCAAGCAGCAGGCCGGTGAAACTGACCGGGTTGATTACGTTGTTCGCGCCCGCCTGCCGCGCGAGCAGTTCGTTGTCCTGCGCACGGATGACGACGCTGATGGGCACGTTCGGCGCAAGATGACGGACGGTGAGCACGATCAGGATGGAGGTGTCGTCGCGTCCCGCCGAGACGAGCACCGATTGCGCCTCGTTGATCCGCACGTCGACGAGTGTGTCGTCGTTCGACGCATCGCCCTCGAGCACATTGCAACCCGCGGCTTCGGCGGCATTGATTCGGTTGCGTGCCTGATCGATCACGACGATGCATGACGGGTCGGTGCCACGTTCGATCAGTTCGTGCACGGCCTCGCCGCCGCTGACGCCGTAGCCGAGTACGACGATATGGTTGGTGAGTTTGGACTGAATGCGGGCCATACGCCATTTTTCCCAAGTGCGCTTGATAACGAAATTATACGCAGTGCCGACAAAGATGAAGAGGACCGCGATGCGGATCGGCGTGACGATCACGGCTTCGATCAGCCGCGACCGGTCCGATATCGGGGCGATATCGCCGAACCCGGTCGTGGTGACCGAGATCATCGTGAAATAGACGACGTCGAGGAAGCTGATCTTGCCATCATGATGGTCGACCAAACCATCGCGATCGATCCAGTGGACGAGCACGACCACGCCGATCAACAGGAAGGCGACGCCAAGCCGGGTGATAAGGTCGGCCCAGACCGGCCATTTGCTCGCGCGCTTCAGCAGGTGGAAACCGCTCTGGATCTGAAGCTTGGGGTTCGGCCGCTTGCTCATCGCGGCCCTTGTGCCAAAGCCGCGCACCTAAGGCTAGCCGCCATACGCGCCGCGCAGCGCGGCGAGCGAGGCGTCGTGGGTCAGGTCGAGCTGGAGCGGCGTGACCGAGATATAATGGTCGTCGATCGCTTCGAGATCGCTGTCGTGGCCGAGGCTGTGTTCGATGCCGTGCAGGCCGAACCAATAATAGCGGTATCCGCGCGGGTCGGTGCCCTCGACGATCGACCCGCGGCCATAGTCGTGGAAACCCTGCCTTGTAACGCGAATGCCCTTGACCTCGGCGGCGGGCAATGCCGGGAAGTTGATATTGATGAGCGTGCGCGGCGCCATGTCCATGTCGAGCAGCGGGCGCAGCACCCTTGCGCCCCATTGCTCGGCGGCTTCGAAGGGAACGCTGTCGCCCATGCCCTCTCGCGCATAGACTTGGCTGAGCGCGATCGCCGGAATGCCCGCGAGCGCGCCTTCGATGGCTGCCGAAACGGTGCCCGAGTAAGTGACGTCGTCGCCGAGGTTGGCGCCGCGGTTAACCCCCGAGAGGATCAGGTCGGGCTTTTCGGGCATCAGCTTGCCGATCGCCATCATCACCGAATCGGTCGGGGTGCCACTGCACGACCAGCGACGCTCGCCATGCTCGCGGATGCGGACGGGGCGTGAGAGGGTGAGCGAGTGGCCGGCGCCCGATTGTTCCTCGGACGGGGCGCAGACCCAGATGTCATCCGAAAGCTGGCGCGCTATCGCCTCCAGCACCGCCATGCCGGGGGCGTGGTAGCCATCGTCGTTGGTGAGGAGGATGCGCATTATTGTGACTTTCCTTGCTCGTCACCCCGCACTTGATCCGGGGTCCATGACGCCGTCGCCGAATGGATGCCGGATCAAGTCTGGCATGACGAAAATGTTAAATCGCAGGGATAAGTTTCGTGATCCCGCCCATATAGGGCAGCAGCACATTCGGAATATCGACGCTGCCGTCGGCCTGTTGGTAGTTTTCGAGGATCGCGACGAGCGTACGGCCGACCGCAAGGCCCGAGCCGTTGAGCGTATGGACGAACTCGTTGCCCTTTACATCCTCTCGGCGGAAGCGCGTGTTCATGCGGCGCGCCTGGAAGTCGCCGCAGTTCGAGCAGCTCGAAATCTCGCGGTAGCTGTCCTGTCCCGGCAACCAGACTTCGAGGTCATAGGTCTTGCGCGCGGCGAAACCCATGTCGCCTGCGCACAGCAGCATCTTGCGATAGGGGAGTTCGAGGGCTTCGAGGATTTCCTCGGCAGCGCGCGTCTTGCGTTCGAGTTCGGCCTCGCTGTCCTCGGGGCGGACGATCGAGACGAGTTCGACCTTCCAGAATTGATGCTGACGAATATAGCCGCGCGTGTCGCGTCCCGCCGATCCGGCCTCGGAGCGGAAGCAGGGGGTGAGGGCGGTCATGCGGACCGGCAGATCGGCCTCGGGCAAGATTTCCTCGCGCACCGCGTTGGTCAGGCTCATCTCGGACGTCGAGATCAGCCAGCGGCCGTCGGTGGTCTGGAACAGGTCCTCGCGGAATTTCGGGAGCTGCGTCGTGCCGAACGCCGCCTCGTCGCGTACCATCAGCGGCGTCGCGCATTCGGTATAGCCCGCCTCGACCGTCTGCCTGTCGATCATGAACTGGCCGAGCGCGCGTTCGAGCCGCGCCATCTGGCCTTTCAGGAACGCGAAGCGCGCACCCGACATCTTCGCTGCAGTCTCGAAGTCGAGCCCGAGCGCGGGCGCGAAGTCGGCATGTTCCTTTGGGTTGAAGTCGAAGCTGCGCGGCGTGCCCCAGCGCGAGATTTCGACATTGCCCGCTTCGTCTTCGCCATCCGGAACGTCATCGGCGGGGAGGTTCGGGAGCGCGGCGAGCCTGTCCTGCAGCGCGGCGAGCTGCTCGCGCTCGGCCTCTTCCTTAGCGGGAAGCGCGGTCTTCAATTCGGCGACCTCGGCCTTCAGCGCCTCGGCCTTGTCCTTGTCGCCCCCGGCCATCGCCTGTCCGATCAGCTTCGACGCCTCGTTACGGCGCGCGAGCGCACCCTGAATTTCGGTCTGGAGCGCGCGAAGCGATGCGTCGGCGGCAAGGATCTCGGCGGATAGGGGGGCGAGGCCGCGGCGCGCGAGGCCGGCGTCGAAAGCTGCGGGATTGTCCCGGATCAGGCGGATATCGTGCATGCGCCGCGCTATGGCGGGGCCGCCCGCGCGGCGCAAGCCCGTCTTAGCGTTCGACGAGTACCGCGAGCTGGCCGATCGCCATGCCCCAGCCTTCGTGGAAACCCATTTCCTTGTGCTTCGCGCTGTCTTCGGGGTTCTTGTGCAGCACGCGCGCCGAATAGAGCGTGCCGCCGTCCTTCGCCTCGAAGGTCAGGATCGCGGTCAAAGCGAGCCATGGGTCGACGGGCTGCCAGCCTTCGGTCAGCACCGTCGTGAAGACGAGGCGTTCGTTCGGGATCGCTTCGAGGAAACAGCCATCGACATGCGGCTGGAAGTCGCCGCCGCCCTCGCGCATTCGCGTCACGAAACCGCCGCCGGGTTTGAGGTCGAGTTTATCGACTGCATTCGATCGGCGCGGGGATCCACCATTGCGCAAGCTTGGCGGGGTCGCTCCACGCGTCCCAAACGGTCGATGGCGGCGCGGCTATTTGGCGCGCGATGCTGAGTTCGCTCTTGCTCATGATTTTTCCTCCGGGGGATTTTGCAATTCGACGAAGGCAGCGAGGCGGTCGGTGCGGCCATGCCAGATGGCGCGTTGCTCCGCGAGCCAGCCCTCGGCCGCCGCGAGCCGCGCGGCATCGATGCGGCAGGTGCGGACACGGCCCCGCTTTTCGGTGTGGATCAACCCCGACGCTTCAAGAACCGAGAGATGCTTCAGGAAGGCGGGAAGGCCCATTTCGAACGGTTCGGACAGCCGCTTTACCGGGGCGGCACCTTTGAGCAGCCGGCTGACGACAGCCCGGCGCGTCGGGTCGGCGAGCGCATGGAAAACGGTATCGAGGGCTGTTTGTTGGTTCGCAATATGGTGAACTATAGAAATAGTTTTCTATTTGGCAAACTAATTAGCGAAGGCGTTAAAAAAGGGCCGCCCCACGGGGGCAGCCCTTAGTTCGGTGGTCCGGGTTAGCCCCCCTGACCGCCAGTGGATTTCTCAAGCCGCGTCGGCGTCGTCGTCGTTGCGATTCGCCGCGCGGCGACGCGCGACGAGCGCGGCTGCTGCTGCGCCGAACAATAGCATCATCGGCGGCGCGGGAACAGGGGTTGGATCGCCCGACGAGCCATGGCTGCTGCTGCCGCCCGAGCTCGAAGAGGAACTCGACGACGAGCTGCTGCTCGACGAGGAGGACGACGAGCTGGTGCTGCCGGTGGACCCGAAGCTGCTGCTGCCGCCGGTCGCGCCGCTCGACGTGCTGCTGCTCGACGACGATGAGGATGAGCTGCTCGACGACGAGCTGCTGCCCGAACCGCCCGAGCCCCCCGAAGAGCCATGCGACGATCCGTGCGATGAGCCGCCCCAGCCAGAACTGCCCTTTGACGAGCCGCCCGACGATGAGGAACTCGACGAGGAAGATGAAGACGACGAGGAAGAGCTCGACGACGAGCTGCTGCTCGACGATGACGTGCTCACGCTCCCGGTCGAGGTCGACACGTTGCCCGACGAGGTCGAGGTGGAAACGCTGCCCGTCGACGTCGAGACATTGCCCGAGGAGGTGCTGACGCTGCCGGTTGAAGTCGAGACACCGCCGGTCGAGGTCGAGACGCCGCCCGTCGAGGTGGAGACGCTGCCGGTCGAGGTCGAAACGCCCGACGAGGTGCTGGTCGAGGTCGAGACGCCGCCCGTCGTCGTCGACGTGACGACGATGCTGCCGCTGCTGCCGCCGCCCGAGCTGCCGCCGAAGAAGCCCCCAAAGAAGCCGCCGCCGAACCCGCCGCCAAAACCGCCGCCGATGACCGTCACGCCGCCGCCGCTACCGCCGCCGCCTTCCCAGCCCGATTGCGGGAAGGGCGCGTAGGGGATCGGGGGCAGGGGGATCGTCTGCGTCACCACCTGCGTCTGCGGGGTCGCGGTGCGGATCACCTTCTTGGTGGTGACGACGCGGCGGACGCGCTTCACGGGCTTGCGCGCCGCGTGGCGTTTGCGCACGACCTTTTTCTTGGCGACGCACGGCGAGCAGGACTGCACTTGCGCCCGCGCCTTCGGAACGTCGGTGATCTGCATCGCGCCGCTACCGATGATCGCCCCGCCGCAGGTGCAGGCGCAAAGCTTGGCAAGGGCCATTCGGACAGACATAGGCTTCTCTTTCTTTCCCGTTGCAGGTGCGAAGCGCCAGCGACCGACACCCCCCAATCACCTTCGCTATAACCCAAAAGGCCAAAGCTTTGTGAATGCGGCAATTCCGTTAACCGCGTTTGTCTGTCCGAGAGCGGGAAAAGACACCCGGAATCAACAAAAAACGCACACTCTGTCCCAAAACAGCACGGAATATGCTGTGATTCTGCGCCGTTGGTTAACTTCCGGACCTAAATCGCGCCTCTTTCCGACCGTGATCGCGAAGCTGATCGCGTGTCGGAATCACTACCGGTGCGAGGACGGTTCATCGCCGCTTCACGCCTTGTCGCTATCGGCAGCTTCGGCGCTTGTATCGTTGCCGGTGGCTGGGTATAGGCGCGCCACTCCCCGAGCCGCTTGCGGCCTGCCGGGTGACAGGAAAGGACGCGAGAGCCCCTCATGCCGACCAAGATTGCCGATGTTGGCGCAGACGCGCTTCGTGAAGCCAGGTCCAATCTCGATTCGGATTATGTCCCCAGCGACGACGAAGAGTTTATGAACGAGCGGCAGCAGGATTATTTCCGCGGCCTGCTCCTCGCTTGGAAAAAATCGATCCTGTCCGAATCGGAATCGACGCTGGCGCATCTGCAGGATGGCCCGCTGCGCGAGCCCGACCTTGCCGACCGCGCCTCGAGCGAGACCGACTGGGCGATCGAGCTGCGCACCCGCGATCGTCAACGAAAACTGATCGCCAAGATCGATTCGGCGATCCGCCGCATCGAAGAGGGCGAATATGGCTATTGCGCGGTGACTGGCGAGCCGATCTCGCTCGCGCGGCTGCAGGCCCGGCCGATCGCGACGATGACGCTGGAGGCGCAGGAGCGCCATGAGCGTAACGAGCGGATTTCACGCGAAGATTGATCGCAGGGTCCTGTATCCATTTACGATTCGGCAACCGCTGGCCCCTAGATTCCGCGCCTCGATACGAACGAAACGGGGCGCAAATGGATTCGCAAAGACCGACATCGGTGGACGAGGAAGTCGCGGCGCTGTCGCGCGCCGCCGATCGCGACAGCCTGTTCATGCAGGCCGAGCTGGCGCAGCCAGGCAGTGCGTCCGTCACCGTGCGCGTACGCAACCTTTCGCCCGGCGGGATGCTTGCCGAGGGCAAGGTTACGGTCGCGCAAGGGGCGGCAATCGAGGTCAACCTGCGTAATATCGGCCCGGTAGCCGGGCGCGTTATCTGGGTCGGCGAAGGCAAGTTTGGCATTGCCTTCGACCGCGCGATCGATCCGCAGGCGGTTCGTCGTCAGGTGGTCTTGCAGTCTGATTTGCCGCCGCATCTGCGGCGCACGGGTCTCGAGAGGGGGCCACTCTATCGCCGGCGCTGATGCGTCCTTGAACAGGGTAGCATCAGCGGGGCGATAGTGCCGGCGATCAGCCGATCGCGAGCATCTCTTCCTTGAGTTTCAGTTTCTGCTTCTTGAGCTGCGCGACGACTCCGGTATCGGGGGCGGGACGGCGCTCTTCATTCGCAATTTTCGCATCGAGGTCCGCGTGGCGGGACTTCAGGGTGGAAAGGTGCGACGTGCTCATTGGCATTCTCCTTTTCGACTCGATGGGCAGGGCGAAGTAAAACATGAAACCGCCGCGATGTCGTGACGATTCGCTCAGACGGTCCCCGTTGCGGACCAGTGGTGAACGTGGCAGGGAGGCCATGTGAGCCCCGAGGAAATTAGCCAGCGCCTGGAACTGCTTCGCGTCGAGCATCGTGATCTCGACGCCGCGATCATCGCGCTCGGCGAGGGGACGGCCGCTGACCAGTTACAGATCGCGCGGCTGAAAAAGCGCAAGCTCAAGCTGCGCGACGAGATCGCCTGGTGCGAGGATCAGCTGCTGCCCGACATCATCGCGTGAACCAACCGCCTGAATCAAAACGGGACAGCCGCGGCAAATGATGGTTACCGCGATTGCGGACCCGCCGCGATGCGTGGCATCGCTTCGGTCATGATCGGCGGGGACACGAACATGATGGCGATCGATGTGCCGGTGCAGCGCGCGCAAGTCGAAAATCTCTATGTCGAGGCGATGCTGCTCGCCGACGAGGCGCACGCGGCCTTTGCCGCGCAGCGCGACCTCGGCAGCGTTCGCGGCAACGCGGCGGCGCAGATCGGTCTGGCCTGTGAATCGCTGAAGACGACGACGCGGCTGATGCACGTCATCGCCTGGCTGCTCCACCGCCGCGCGATGTTCGCGGGCGATCCGGGCGCCGGGCCGCACGACAGCGCGGCGCGCATCGGTGAGCCGGTCGCGGCCGACTGGGGTGTTTGCGAAGGATTCGACGCCTCGATCCGCCGGATCATCGCCGCCAGCGAGCGGTTGTTCGAGCGGATCGCGGTGCTGGAGGCCGGCTGGAAAGCGCCGGCGGTGACGCCGGTGCAGACGCTGCTGGCGCGGCTGGAGGCGCGGCTTTGAAGCATTGGACGCGGGTTGCGAACGGCAGCTAACGGCCGTTAGTGGCCGTCCCTTATATCGTCATCCCGGACTTGATCCGGGATCCATTCTCGCAGCGTTGAAGGAATGAATCCCGGATCAAGTCCGGGATGACGAATATTGGGGAGCATCCGCTTCCCACGCCAAAGCTGATCCCGTGTTCGGAACTACACTAGCCACTCGACCCACGCGCCATGCGCATGTGCGTGGGCCAGCTTCTTTGGCGCCTCGCCCCCCGGCCAATATCGCACCACCAGTTCATGGTGGTGCACCGTCCGGTTCGCCTCCAGCGCGACCCACGCCACCGGACGCTCGGGCGTCGCCCGCGCGCCGGCTTCTTCCATCGCGGCGGTGACGCGCGCCTGCTGGTCGGCGGGGACATATTGCCAGACGATCGAGTGCATGAGCAGACGCGTCGTGCCCGCGGCCTGCGGCTTCGCGAGCTCGGCTTCGACGAAATCGGCGGCGTTGGCGTGCGCCAATTTCGGCTTCGCCTCTTGCGCCTCGGCGATCGCGGACTCGATCCGCGCGAAACGGATTTCATGCTCGGGCCAGATATAGGCTTTGAGCCGCAGCGCCTGCGCGGGGTCGGTCAGGTCTACGGGTGCGACGTCGCAGCCCTTCAGGCTCGCGATCTCGATCTTGTGCATGGGCGGATGGTTGCCGCGCCAATCGGGAGCGAAGGCGATCGCGCCCGGCTGCGGCCCGACATGCACGCCGCCAAGATCGTAATGATAGCGATCGATCATCAGATTGATCCCGGCGCTAGACCCGATCTCCATGCATTCGAAGCGCGGCGGCAGGCCTTGGTCGGCGAGCCAGAGCATCGCGGCGATGAAGTTCGAAGAGCGCCCCGCCTCGTTCGTCTGTGGCGGGCCGGCGAGCCAAGGGAGGAGCACGGCGTCGTGCCGCCGGACGACGCCCGCGATGACGGCTTCGTCATTGATATCCTCTGAATCGGCGTAGATGGGGGCGAGTTCGTGCGCGGCCTCCGACAGGTGGAGCGCATGGATGCCGCCCGCGGCGCGCAGGGGCAGGGCGTCGGCGAGCGGAGCGCCTTTCCACCCGGCGATGCGGCGCGCGAATTCGCTTTCGGGCTTATCGAGCAGTGATGCGAGCGCGGCGACGACGCGCGCGGTCACGCGCGCATCATTGGCGCGGCAATAGGCGACCTGGTTGGCGAAAGCGGTGCGGACGGCCCTCGGGCCCGTTTCGTTCATGTCAATGAACTCGTAACGCTCGCTCATTGCCCTTTTTCCTCTCGCCGCTTATGGGCGCGCAAGCTTATGCCCGAACCGATCATCTTTGCCATCCCGAAGGGGCGTATCCTCGATGAGGCGTTGCCCTTGCTTGCGCGCGTCGGGATAGAACCGTCCGACGAGTTTTTCGACAAGAAAAGCAGGGCGTTAGTTTTTGGGACAAATCAGCCGCATATCTCGCTGATCCGCGTGCGCGCGTTCGATGTCGCGACCTTCGTCGCGCATGGCGCGGCGCAGCTCGGCATCGTCGGGTCGGACGTCGTCGACGAGTTCGATTATTCGGAACTTTACGCGCCGGTCGACCTTGGTATCGGCCACTGCCGCCTGTCGCTCGCGGGACCCGAGGGCAGCGCGCCGCCGGGGCTCGGCGAAAGCCATATCCGCGTCGCGACCAAATATCCCGGAACGACGCGCCGCTGGTTCGAGGCGCAGGGCATCCAGGCCGAGTGCATCAAATTGAACGGCGCGATGGAGATCGCGCCGAAGCTCGGGCTCGCGTCGCACATCGTCGACCTCGTCTCGACCGGGCGCACGCTCGTCGAAAATGCGCTCGCCGAGCAGAAGATCATCAGCGAGGTGTCGGCGCGGCTTATCGTCAACCGCGCGGCGTTCAAGCTGCGCTCGGCCGAAGTGCCGGCGCTGGTCGAGAAATTCCGCGAGGCCGCAGCCGATGCGGCGGCTTGACGCTTCCGATCCCGGCTTTGCGGCCGAGTTCGACGCGCTGGTCAACGACCGGCGTGAGAGCGCGTCCGACGTGTCGGCCGACGTCGCGGCGATCATCGCGCGGGTAAAGGCCGAGGGCGACGTGGCGCTCGCCGATTATACCGCGAAGTTCGACCGCTTCGATTTGGGCGCGAGCGGGTGGAGCATTTCGAAAGCCGAATGCGCCGCAGCCTATGAGGCGCTCGCGCCCGGGCTGCGCGATGCGCTGAACCTCGCCGCGACCCGCATCCGCGCCTATCACGCCGCACAGCTTCCCGAAGACCGCGACTATCGCGACACCGCGGGCGCGCGCCTTGGGGCGCGCTGGCGCGCGGTTGACGCGGCGGGTGTCTATGTCCCCGGCGGGCGCGCGGCCTATCCCTCGTCGGTGCTGATGAACATTCTCCCCGCCAAGGTCGCGGGGGTCGAGCGGATCGTGATGATGACCCCGACGCCGGGCGGCGAGACCAACCCGGTCGTGATGGCCGCGGCGCATATTGCCGGGGTCGACGAGATCTGGCGCGTCGGCGGCGCGCAGGCGATAGCGGCGCTCGCCTATGGTACCAACCGCATCGCGCCGGTGGATGTCGTAACGGGGCCGGGCAATGCGTGGGTCGCCGAGGCAAAGCGCCAACTCTACGGCGTCGTCGGCATCGACATGGTCGCGGGACCGAGCGAGATCGTCGTCGTCGCCGACGCGGAGAACGAACCGCATGTGATTGCTGCCGACCTGCTCAGTCAGGCCGAGCATGATCCGACGAGCCAGTCAATTCTGTTCACCGACGACGGCGATTTCGCCGATGCCGTCGCGGCGGCGGTCGCGCATGTCATCCCGACGCTCAGCACCGCATCGACGATGCAGGCGAGCTGGGCCGACAATGGCGCGGTGATCGTCGTGCCGAGCCTCGCCGACGCGATTCCCTTGTGCGACCGGCTCGCGCCCGAACATCTCGAACTCGCGGTCGATCCCGCCGAGGCCGACGCGCTCTTCGCCAAGGTGCGCCACGCGGGCTCGGTCTTCCTTGGCCGCCAGACGCCGGAGGCGATAGGCGATTATGTCGCGGGGCCGAACCATGTCCTCCCCACCGGCCGCCGCGCGCGCTTTTCGAGCGGGCTGTCGGTCACCGACTTCATGAAGCGCACGAGCTTCCTCGCGCTCGATGAAGCGTCGCTGGCCGCGATCGGCCCCGCCGCCGTCGCGCTCGCGCGTGCCGAGGGGCTTCCCGCCCATGCGCTCAGCGTCCAGAATCGATTAAAGTAGAAAAGCCATGAACAAACGCGCCCAATCCCGCTCCGCCGCCCGCCTCGCCGCCGTGCAGGCGCTCTACCAGCACGAGATGGAGGCGACGCCGGTTGCGCAGCTCATCCACGAGTTCCACCAGCACCGCATCGGCGCGATCATCGAGGACGCCGAATATGCCGACGCCGACATTCCCTTCTTCGACGATATCGTGAAGGGCGTGCTGGCGCGCGCGGACGAAATCGACGCTGCGATCGTCGCGCGGCTCGCGAGCGGCTGGACGATGGATCGGCTCGACCGTACGATGAAGGCGATCCTGCGCGCGGGCACCTATGAACTGATCGCGCGCGGCGACGTGCCGGTCGGCGCGGTGGTCAGCGAATATGTCGATGTCGCCAAGGCCTTCTTCGACCAGCGCGAGGCGGGGTTCGCGAACGGCCTGCTTGACGCGATCGGTAAGGATGTGCGGGGAACCGGCGCATAAGATATCCGTTCGCATCGAGCGAAGTCGAGATGCCCCTCGGCTTGGCGCTACGGCGATGGGTGTCTCGACTTCGCTCGACACGAACGGACAGAGAGCATCCCTCGAACGAGAGGGTAATATGAGCGAAGCCGATTTCATCGCCCGCCTGCGCGCCATCGCGACCCATCCCGCCGCGCGCGGGCTTGCCGACGATGCGGCGGTGCTGGGCGACCTCGTCCTCACGCACGACATGATCGTCGAGGGCATCCATTTCCTTCCCGACGAGCGGCCGCAGGATGTCGCGTGGAAACTCGTCGCGGTGAACCTGTCCGATCTGGCCGCCAAGGGTGCCCGTCCGCTCGGCGTGCTCGTCGGGTATAGCCTGACCGGCGACGAATATTGGGACGCAGCTTTCGTCCGCGGTCTCGGCGAAGTGCTGCGCCGATACGAGGTGCCGCTGCTTGGCGGCGATACGGTGGGCGTTCCGGCGGGTACGCCGCGAACCTTCGGGTTGACCGCCGTCGGAAAAGCGCCCGCCACCGGCGCGCCTGCCCGAAATGGTGTACGACCCGGCGACCAGATCTGGGTGACCGGGACGATCGGCAATGCCGGGCTCGGGCTCGCGATGCGGCTCGGGCAGGAGGATGCGAACGAAACCTGCCTGACGGCCTACAACCGGCCCGAGCCGCAATTGGGGTTCGGACAGGCGGTCGCAAACCACGTCCATGCGATGATGGATGTGTCCGACGGTCTGCTCATCGATGCGCAGCGGATGGCCGCGGCGAGCGGGTGCGAAATCGGCATCATGCTCGAATCGATCCCCCTGTCGGCGGCGCTGCTCGCGGTGCGGCCCGATGTGCTCGACACGCGGCTCGCCGCCGCCAGCGCGGGGGACGATTACCAGCTCCTGTTCGCCGCCGACCCGGGTGTGGCTGGACAGATCAGGGATATCGCGGACGGGCTGAATGTTGCGGTGACCCCGCTCGGCCATGCCGGGGTGGGTGCGGGAATCGCGCTCACCCACCGTGCGCAGCGCATCGCCCCGCCCGAGCGCCTCGGCTTCATGCACTGATCCGAAAGCGCGCAAGAGCGCCGAATAACCGGGCTTGCCCTTGGCAATCTTTCTTCCCATAACTCGGCGTCCAAATTTGGGGCGGTCGCATCAGGGGAGAGAGCGAACCGGCATCAATAAGTCGGACGTGCTCGACTGCTATCTTCTGCGTCGCCCTTCTCATGGGAAGGAAGCAACACGCATGAATCCGGTTTTGATCGCGATAGCGTGCGGCCTTTTGGCTGTGCTCTATGGGTTCATTACCTCGCGGCAGGTGCTCAGCGCATCGGCGGGTAATGAGAAGATGCAGGAAATTGCCGGCGCCATCCAGGAAGGCGCCAAGGCCTATCTGGGCCGCCAATATCGTACCATCGCCATCGTCGGCGTCGTCGTCGCCATATTGGTCGGGCTGTTCCTCGGCCCGATCTCGGCGACCGGCTTCGTCATCGGCGCCGTCCTGTCGGGCGTCGCCGGTTTCGTCGGCATGAACATCTCGGTCAAAGCGAACGTCCGCACTGCGGCCGCGGCGCAGACCGGGTTGCAGGCGGGCCTCACCATGGCATTCCGCGCCGGCGCGATCACCGGCATGCTCGTGGCGGGCCTTGCCTTGCTCGCGATCTCCGTCTTCTTCTGGTATCTGATCGGCCCCGGCGGCTACACCGTCGGCGGTGAGGACCGTACCGTCGTCGACGCGCTCGTCGCGCTGGCTTTCGGCGCGTCGCTGATCTCGATCTTCGCGCGCCTCGGCGGCGGCATCTTCACCAAGGCGGCCGACGTCGGCGCAGACCTTGTCGGCAAGGTCGAGGCCGGGATTCCCGAGGACGATCCGCGCAACCCCGCGGTGATCGCCGATAACGTCGGCGACAATGTCGGCGACTGCGCGGGCATGGCGGCCGACCTTTTCGAAACCTATGTCGTCACCGTCGGCGCCACGATGGTGTTGATCGCGTTGCTCTTGAAGGGCGCCGGCGACATGCTGTTGCCGCTGATGACGCTGCCGCTGCTCATGGGCGGCGTGTGCATCGTTACCTCGATCATCGGCACCTACTTCGTGCGTCTCGGCAGCGGGACGAACGTCATGGGTGCTATGTACAAGGGCTTCCTTGTCACCGCAGTCCTGTCGATCCCGGCAATCTGGTTCTCGACCAGCTATGCGCTGGGCGGTGATATGACCAGCAACATCACGGGCACCGAGTTTAACGGCAGCGACCTTTTCTATTGCTCGCTGCTCGGTCTCGTCATCACCGGGCTGATCATCTGGATCACCGAATATTACACGGGCACCAACTATCGCCCCGTGCGCAGCATCGCCAAGGCGTCGGAAACGGGACACGGCACCAACGTGATTCAAGGCCTCGCTATCAGCCTTGAATCGACCGCGCTGCCGACGCTCGTCATTTGCGTCGGCATCATCGTTGCCTATCAGACCGCCGGCATCATCGGCATCGCATTCGGCGCCACCGCGATGCTCGCGCTCGCGGGCATGGTCGTCGCGCTCGACGCCTATGGTCCTGTCACCGACAACGCCGGCGGCATCGCCGAAATGGCGGGCCTCGATGATTCGGTTCGTGAAAAGACCGACCTGCTCGACGCCGTGGGCAACACGACCAAGGCGGTGACCAAGGGCTATGCCATCGGTTCGGCGGGGCTTGCGGCGCTGGTGCTGTTCGGCACCTACACCGCCGACATCGCCGAATATTCGGCGAAGCTCGGCATCGATGCGCCGCTGACCTTCTCGCTGTCGTCGCCTTATGTCATCGTCGGGCTGCTGCTCGGCGCGCTCCTGCCTTACCTTTTCGGGGCGATGGGCATGACCGCGGTAGGCCGCGCCGCGGGCGACGTGGTGAAGGACGTCCGCGACCAGTTCGCGAACAACAAGGGCATAATGGACGGCACCAGCCGCCCCGACTATGCCCGCACCGTCGACCTCGTCACCAAGGCGGCGATCAAGGAAATGATCGTGCCCAGCCTGCTGCCGGTGCTCGCACCGATCGTGGTGTTCTTCGTGATCCGCGCGGTCGCCGGTCCGGCCGCCGCGCTCGAGGCGCTCGGCGCACTCCTGCTCGGCGTGATCGTCGGCGGGCTGTTCGTCGCCATCTCGATGACCTCGGGCGGCGGCGCGTGGGACAACGCCAAGAAATATATCGAGGACGGCAACCACGGCGGCAAGGGCAGCGAGGCCCATAAGGCCGCTGTCACCGGCGACACTGTCGGCGATCCGTACAAGGATACCGCGGGTCCGGCGGTCAACCCGATGATCAAGATCACCAATATCGTGGCGATCCTGCTCCTCGCGGCACTGGCGCACGGCGCGGCGTAAGCTGCACTGCTCTCGGGTAAAAAAGGCCCCGTCGGAGCGATCCGGCGGGGCCTTTCTTGTCGGCTGTGGCGTTAGAGAGCGGATGTTGACGATTGAGGCCCGCACAAATGCCTGTGCCCGCAATCTACCAGCGCAAGCGATGCTTGATATGGCCCCACAGGGATAATCGCTCATTCCCATTTACAGGAGTGCCGCCAAGACGAGCGGCGGGCTGACCAGCAAAGACGACGTTGAGCATTCCCCTGGTCAGATCTTCAGGAACAGCGATAGTTGCCGACCCGGAATCTTGGAGCAAACCGTCGATGAAAACCTCTACGGTTGGAGCACTTGCCCACACGATGAGATGATCGGGTGTCCATTCAACCTCACCAAGGGGGCGCCCACCGGACGGTCTCATGGCGACGGTTGATCTAGCCGGTATGACAAACTCTTCGGCCCATGGTTCAAGCCACAACAAAAGCTCGTCACGTCCCGGGTTAGAGAGGCTCCATTGATTGTCGAGGTTGGCCATCGCGATCAGCACCCCAGTTTGATCCGCATCCGCATCCGCTCGCCAGCCGTCCTTCAGGATGCCGAGGTTGCGTTCATCTGCCGGGCATAGCCCGCCTGCACCATCGCGCTCATCCGGTCGAACAGCGCGTCGGGATCGCCGCGACGCATCGCCGCGATCGCCGCCTCGGCGCCTTCGGCGACCACCAGTTCGCGTACGCCGGCATCGGCCGCGGCGAGCATCTGCGCCGCTGCATCGTCGGGCGACAGGCCGTTCTCGATCGCGGCGTCGCTTTGCCCGCGTGTGCTGCCGTCGGCGTTGAGCGCATTTCGGCTGACGTTGGTTCGCACCGATCCGGGCGCAACGACGAGCACTTTCAGCCCCAGATGTTCATTCTCGGCGCGCACCGCGTCATGATAGCCGATGATTCCGTGCTTTGCCGCCGAATAAGCGCTGCGCAGCGGCACGCCGGCGATGCCCGCAACGCTTGAGATCGCGATGATCTGTCCGCCCCCTGCCTCGACCATGCGCGGCAGCAATTGCTGGGTGAGGGCGATGGGGGCGAGCAGGTCGACCGCGATGATCCGCTCATAAACTGAAAAGTCGGTTTCGATCGCCAGGCTGCGCTGCGAGATGCCGGCGTTGTTGACGAGGCCTTCGACACCGCCGCGCCACGCCCAGGCCTGCTCGGCGATCGCGGGGAGGGCGGCATAGTCGGTTGCCTCGAACGGCAGGACCAGCGTCTCGGTCGCGCATTCGGCTGCGACGGCTTCGAGCGCGGCGACATTGCGCCCCGACAGGATCAGCTTCGCGCCGCGCGCCGACAGCGCTTTGGCGAGCGCCGCGCCGATGCCCGACGACGCCCCGGTGACCCACCAGACTTGATCCTTCATAACGGCTCTCCATCTATGATTTCGTTTCAACCTGAAACGGGTGTGAGGAGCCGTCAAGGCGCTGACCCGCGCATTTCCGCGCGGGGGTGGCAATTTTGTTGCGAATCTGTTATAATAAATATCAACACGCCGACATTGTGCCTCTTCCCGCCGCTTGGGCTGGGGCACGCTTGGCGTTTCCGATGGAGCCCATTCCTTGTCACGCTGATTGGCTAGCGCCGCCCTACCAGCCCAATCCCCCTCCGATAGAGGGCCGGATACAGAGCTGTTCACGCGCTTCCCCGTCTCCCCGGCAAGGCCACTGAAAGGAACTTGAATGTCCGCAAGCACTCCCGTTTTCGAAGTCGGTGACTATGTTGTTTATCCGAAGCATGGCGTGGGGCGCGTCATCGAGCTGCAAAAATCCGAAATCGCCGGCATGCAGCTGGAACTTTATGTTCTCCGCTTCGAAAAGGAAAAAATGACCCTTCGCGTTCCGACGAACAAGGCCGAAGGCGTCGGCATGCGCAAACTGTCGTCGGACAAGACGCTGAAGGAAGCGCTGCAGGTCCTGACTACCAAGCCGAAGGTCAAGCGCACCATGTGGTCGCGCCGCGCGCAGGAATATGAAGCGAAGATCAATTCGGGCGACCTCGTGTCGATCGCCGAAGTGACCCGCGACCTGTTCCGCGCCGACGACCAGCCCGAACAAAGCTATTCGGAGCGCCAGATCTTCGAAGCGGCGTCGAGCCGGCTCGCGCGCGAACTCGCCGCGATGGAAGAGAGCGACGAAAAGACCGCGCAAGCGAAGATCCTCCAGATCCTCAACGAGCATGCGCCGCTCTACTACGCCGAAAAGGTTTAATCGCGTCCACTGCGATGAAGGAAAGGGCGGTCTGGTAGGGCCGCCCTTTTTCGTTCAGGGATAGGTAGCGCTCATGAAATAGAGCCCGTCGGGCGGCGCATTCAGCCCCAGTGCTTGCCGGTCCGCCGCGTCGAGCGCGGCCTTCAGGTCGCGGGCCGACCATTTGCCGTGACCGACCAGCGTCAGGCTGCCGACCATCGAGCGCACCTGATGGTGGAGGAAGCTGCGCGCCGCGGCCTCGACGATCACTTCCTCGCCGTGGCGGCTGACGCTGAGCTTGTCGAGCGTCTTCACCGGGCTTTGCGATTGGCAGTGCGCCGAGCGGAAGGTGGTGAAATCGTGGAGGCCGATGAGTTGCTGCGCGGCGGCGTGCATCGCGTCGGTATCGAGCGGGCGTGCGACCTGCCAGGACAGGCCCCTGTCCCACGTCAGCGGGGCGCGGCGGTTGACGATGCGATATTCGTAGGACCGCCCGATGCACGCGAAGCGCGCGTGCCAGTCGTCGGCAACCACTTCGCACCCGACGATGGCGACCGGCGCCGGCCGCAATTGCGCATTGAGTGCCTCGGTCAGCTTGAACGGGGTCAGCGGCTTTTCGATATCCACGTGCGCGCGCATCGCGATGGCGTGGACGCCGGCGTCGGTGCGTCCCGCGCTCAGCACCTGCACGTCCTCGGCGGTGAAGCGGTGGATCGCTTCCTCGATCACCTGCTGGACGCTGGGGCCATGCGCCTGCCGCTGCCAACCCATATAGGGGCGGCCGTCATATTCGATGGTGAGGGCGAAGCGGGTCATGCGACGCGAGTTCCAGCGGGAATCGCGCGGCCGCGCAGCAGTTCGGCGGCGTCCATCGCGGGCTTTCCCGCGCGCTGGACGCGCGTTGCACGGATCGCGCCGGGGTTGCAGGCGATGGCGAGCGCGTCGTCGAGCGTGACGCCGGGCGCGGCACCCGCGACCGTATCCGACGGATGGACCACGTCGGCCCCCAGCATCTTGTATCGTTCGCCTTCGAGTTCGAAGAAGGCGCCCGGCACCGGGTTGAACGCGCGCACCTGCCGCTCGACCTGCACCGCGCTGGTCAGGAAATCGAGCCGCGCCTCGCTCTTGTCAATCTTCGCCGCGTAAGTGACGCCCTCATCGGGTTGGGGTACGGGTGGGAAGGCGTGGAGGTCGCTCAGCACGCGCCGCATCATCAGCGCGCCCATTTCTGCGAGTTCGTGGGTGAGCACGCCTGCGCTCTTGCGTCCGGTCGGCGTCTTCTCGATCAGCCGCATCGCGCCGGTGTCGAGCCCCGCGTCCATCTGCATGATCGTCACGCCCGTCTCGGCATCGCCCGCGAGGATCGCGCGCTGCACCGGCGCGGCGCCGCGCCAGCGCGGCAGGATCGAACCATGGACGTTGAGGCAGCCTTCGCGCGGGGCATCGAGCACCGCTAGCGGCAGGATCAGGCCATAGGCCGCGACCACCGCGACATCGAGATCGAGCGCGGCGAATTCGGCCTGCGCTTCCTCGCTCTTCAGGCTCTTCGGCGTGCGGACGGGGAGGCCCTGCTCCTCGGCCCAGACCTGCACCGGGCTTTTCTGCAATTTCTTGCCGCGCTGCGCGGGGCGGGGGGGCTGGCTATAGACCGCCGCGATGTCGTGCCCCGCCGCGTGGAGTGCGGCGAGCGTCGGCACCGCAAAGGGCGGCGTTCCCATGAAGGCGATGCGCATGGGCGGCGCTTTGGCGGAGGATGCGGCGCGGCGCAAGGTCAACGCTCCCCACTTTCGTCATCCCGGACTTGATCCGGGATCCCGCTCGGCGACGGCGGAAAGCTGGACCCCGGATCAAGTCCGGGATGACGAAAGTGGGGCAAGGGAGGGATATTGTGCAGCGTTTGCACACCCACTACCAACGGAGCATGGCCTCAACCGAAATCGAAGCGCTCGTCCAGCAACTAGCCCGCCTGCCGGGGCTCGGCCCGCGTTCGGCGCGGCGCGCGGTGCTGCACCTGATGAAGAAGCGCGAAAGCAGCTTCGCGCCGCTGCTCGCGGCGCTCCAGACGGTGTCCGAACGGCTCGTTACCTGCGGGATCTGCGGAAATGTCGACACGCAGGATCCCTGCGCGATCTGCGCCGACCCGCGCCGCGACGCGCGCAGCCTGTGCGTCGTCGAAGAAGTCTCCGACCTCTGGGCGCTCGACAAGTCGCGACTCTTTCCTGGCAAATATCACGTCCTAGGCGGGCGACTCTCGGCGCTGGAAGGCGTTCGCCCGCAGGATCTCAGTATCGACGCTTTGGTGACGCGCGTCGCCGCAGGCGGGATCGACGAAGTCGTGCTCGCGATGAATGCGACGCTGGAGGGGCAGACGACCGCGCATTATCTGGCCGAGCGGCTGGAGGGCTATCCGGTGCGACTGACGCAGCTCGCACATGGCCTGCCGGTGGGCGGCGAGCTCGATTATCTCGACGAAGGGACGCTGGCGCAGGCGCTGAGGGCGCGTCGACCGGTGGGTTGACGTCGAGCATCGGAGTTCATACCTGCACGCCATGGCCATCCTACCCATCATAGAGACCCCGGATCCCCGGCTGCGCGTCATTTCGAAGCCCGTCGAGACATTCGATGCTGAGCTGAAGACGCTGGTCGCTGACATGTTCGAGACGATGTATGACGCGCCCGGCATCGGGCTCGCCGCGATCCAGGTCGGGGTCGCGAAGCGCATCCTTGTCATCGATCTGCAGGAAGCCGATCCCGAGGACCCCGAGGGCAAGAAGGTCATCCGCGAGCCGCGCGTCTTCATCAACCCCGTCTTTTCGGACGAGAGCGAAGAGCATAGCATCTATTCCGAAGGCTGCCTGTCGGTCCCCGAGCAATATGCCGATGTGACGCGCCCCGCCGAGGTTACCGTCGACTGGCAGGACGAGGACGGCAAGCATCATCAGGAACGCATGACCGGGCTGATGGCGACGTGCATCCAGCACGAGCATGACCATCTGGAAGGCATTCTCTTCATCGACCATCTGTCGCGGCTGAAGCGCGAGATGGTGCTGAAGAAGCTCGCGAAGCTCCGCAAGGCGGCTTGATCGAACAAAAACCCCGGCGAAAGCCGGGGTTTCTTTTGTCTGCAATGTGCGGCGCGTTTTATCCGGCCTTCGCAACGCCCACCATCGCGGGGCGCAGCAGCCGGTCCTTCAGCATATAGCCCGCCTGCATTTCCTGCACGATCGTGCCGGGTTCCTTGTCGCTCGGGATTTCGAGCATCGCCTGATGCTGGTTGGGGTCCAGCGGCAGGCCGATCGCGGCGATGCGCGTGATACCGTTGCGCTCGAAAACGCTAAGCAATTCGCGCTCGGTCGCCTCAAGGCCGGTGATCAGCGGTTTGATCGCTTCGTCGGCGCGCTGTTCCTCGCTCAATGCAGCGAGCGCGCGGCCGAGATTGTCGGCAACCGACAGGATATCGCGCGCGAACTTCGTCGCGGCATAGGCGTGCGCGTCGGCGATTTCCTTGTCCTTGCGGCGCGTGACATTCTGCACCTCGGCGCGCGCATAGAGCAGGTCCTGCTGAAGCGCGGCGACCTGTTCGGCGAGATGCGCCAGCTCTTCATTCTCGCCCTGTGTGGGCGCGGCGCCTTCGGCGGTTTCGGTGTTCGCGCCGTCGTCGACCGGCGTGTCGTTTTCAATGTTCGTCATAAACCTATCGTATCAGTCTGGAGAGCGATTGTGCGGTGAAATCCACCATGGGAACGATCCGGGCATAGTTCAAGCGCGTGGGGCCGATCACCCCGACCACGCCCACCACGCGCCCGTCCGCGCCGCGATAGGGCGCCGCTATCACGGACGAGCCCGAAAGCGAGAATAATTTATTTTCCGACCCGATGAAAATCCGGGTCGCGCTGCCCTCCCGCGCGCTGTCGAGCAGTTGCGCGATGTCCTGCTTGGTCTCGAGCTCGTCGAGCAATTGGCGGACGCGGTCGAGGTCGCCGACCGCGCTCTCGTCGAGCAGGTTCGCTTGCCCGCGCACGATCAACACCGGACGGTCCGTGCCGTCGGACGACCATATCGCGAGGCCGCGGCTCACAAGGTCCTGCGCCGCACGGTCGATTGCGATCCGCTCGGCTTCGATCTCGTGGCGCACCCGTGCCATCGCTTCGGTCAGCGTCAGCCCGCTGAGCATCGACGAGATATAATTGCCCGCCTCGACCAGCGCCGACGGGGCAAGGCCCGCGGGTATGTCGATCACGCGATTCTCGACTGCCCCGTCGCCCGCGACGAGCACGACGAGCGACTGGTTCGCCGACAGCGGCACGAAGGCGAGCTGCTTCAGAACCCGCTCATGTTTGGGAACGAGCACGAGGCCCGCGCATGCCGACAGCCCGGAAAGAGCGGAGGTCGCCTGTGCGAGCGCGCTTTCGATCGGACCGCCTTCGGACAGGCTGGCCTCGATCTGCGCGCGGTCTTCGGCGCTGGGCTCGGCAACCTGCATCATCCCGTCGACGAAGAGGCGGAGGCCCTGTTCGGTCGGCAGCCGCCCCGCGCTGGTGTGGGGGCTGGCGAGCAGGCCATATTCCTCGAGATCCTGCATCACGTTGCGAATCGACGCGGGCGAGAGGTTGAGCGTCGCGAGCTTCGACAAGGTGCGCGACCCGACCGGTTGGCCGGTCTCCAGATAGGCATCGACCACCAGCCGGAACACATCGCGCGCGCGCGTGGTGAGTTCGGTGATCGGGGGCGTGGCCATGCTGTGGATCTAGGGACTCGCGCGAGCGAGGGCAAGCTATGCTCTGGCCAAGCGGGGTCTGCGCGGCTAAGCGCGCCGCACACATTCAGGAGAATCCCGACATGCGCCCTTCCGGCCGCGCGCCCGACCAGATGCGCCCCATCGCCATCGAAACCGAATTTACCATTCACGCCGAGGGCAGCGTGCTCGTCAGCTTCGGTAATACGAAGGTGCTCGTGACCGCGAGCGTCGACGAGAAGGTGCCGTCGTGGATGCGCGGCAAGGGCGCTGGTTGGGTGACCGCCGAATATGGCATGCTGCCCCGCGCGACGCACACGCGCGGCAGCCGCGAAGCCGCGAAGGGCAAGCAGTCGGGCCGCACGCAGGAAATCCAGCGCCTGATCGGCCGCAGCTTGCGCGCTGTCGTCGATATGAAAAAGCTTGGCGAGCGCCAGATCATCATAGATTGCGACGTGATCCAGGCCGACGGCGGCACGCGCACCGCCTCGATCTCGGGCGCTTGGGTCGCGATGCGGCTCGCGGTCGACAAGTTGCTCGCGGCGAAGATGCTGGCCGAGGATCCGATCGAGGACAAAGTCGGCGCGATTTCGTGCGGCATCTATCGCGGAACGCCCGTGCTCGACCTCGATTACGACGAGGATTCGACCGCCGAGGCCGATGGCAATTTCGTGCTGACCGGCAAGGGCCAGATCGTCGAGGTGCAGGCGAGCGCCGAGGGCGCGACCTATGACGAAGAGGGCCTGCTGCGCCTGCTCCGCCTCGCGCGCATCGGCTGCGGCGAGATTTTTGCGGCGCAGGATAAGGCGACGGGGCGCTGATGACGCGTAAGCTCGCGCCCGGCAAGCTCGTCATCGCCAGCCATAACGCGGGCAAGGTGCGTGAGATTCGCGCGCTGCTCGAACCCCTTGGGATTGAGCCGGTGTCGGCGGGAGATCTCGACCTGCCCGAGCCCGAGGAGACGGGGAAGACCTTTCGCGAAAATGCGCTGCTGAAGGCGCATGCGAGCGCGACGGCGGCGGGCCTGCCGGCGCTCGCCGACGACAGCGGGCTCGAGGTCGCAGCGCTTGGCGGGCGGCCGGGGGTCTACACTGCCGACTGGGCCGAACGCCAATGGTTCGAGGGCAACGCCGGGCGCGACTGGTATATGGCGATGGGCAAGGTCGAGGGCCTGCTCGCCGAACAGGGGACCGAGGTCGATCGCAGCGCCCGCTTTGTCTGTACCCTGGCCCTCGCCTGGCCTGACGGGCATGCCGATGTTTACGAAGGTGCCGCGGAGGGTAGTCTGACCTGGCCGCCGCGCGGGAAGCTGGGGTTTGGTTATGATCCAGTCTTCGTTCCGTCAGGTAACACGTTGACTTATGCTGAAATAAGTCCGGCAGAGAAGCATGCGATCAGTCATCGGGCCGATGCCTTCGCCAAACTGGTGGCGGGGGCCTTCGATTTGCGGTAATTTTACCCGGGTGATATTTACTCAAGTTTTACCCGGGTATAAATGGCAGGCATGATTGATGATCTTGCCACCGTCACCGCCTTCCTTGGCGACGCGCAACTCGCTTCGGGCAGCCGCCAAAGCGTCACCCGCACGCTCGAGGATCGCTATCCCGCCGATCTCGGCGCGGTCCTCGTTTTCGACGATCGCAGCGGCCGCTTGACCGACCTCGACTATTGGGATGCCGCCCAGCGAACGCCCGCGCCGGCGGCCGGGCGCCCGCGGCTGGGCGTCAAGGCGCGCGAAGTCACGCTATTGCCACGGCATTGGGACTGGCTCGCCGCGCAGCCGGGCGGCGCGTCGGCGGCGCTGCGGCGATTGGTCGAAGCCGCGAGCAAGGGCGAACCCGACACGAAGCAGCGCCGCGACGCGGCTTATCATTTCATGAGCCACGTCTGCGGCGACCGGCTGGGTTATGAGGAGGCTCTGCGCGCGCTTTACCGCGACGATGATGCGGGCTTTGCCGCGTCGATCGCCGAATGGCCCGCCGATATCCGCGCCCATATCGTGCGATTGCTCCAAGGCGGCTGACATCCGCGCGGCAGCCCCTATATCGCTGCCCATGGCCGAACCGCTCGCCCTTTATGTCCATTGGCCGTTTTGCGTGTCGAAATGCCCCTATTGCGACTTCAACAGCCATGTGCGCGAGCGCGTCGATCAGGCGGCGTGGCGCGACGCGTTGCTGGCGGATTTGCGGCATGAAGCCGCATTGCTGCCCGGCCGCACGGTCGGCTCGATCTTCTTCGGCGGCGGCACGCCCAGCCTGATGCCGCCCGCAACGGTCTCGGCGGTAATAGCCGAGGCGGAGGCGCTGTGGGGGCTCGCCGGCGATGTCGAGATTACACTGGAAGCGAACCCCAACTCGGTCGAAGTCGCCAATTTCGCCGATCTCGCCGCCGCGGGGGTCAATCGCGTTTCGATCGGCGTCCAGAGCTTCGATGCGCAAGTGCTTGAATTTCTGGGGCGTGCGCACAGCGGGGACGAGGCGCGGCGCGCGATCGCCGCGGCACAGGCCAGTTTCGACCGCGTCAGCTTCGATCTGATCTATGCGCGGCCGGGCCAGTCGCTCGCCGCTTGGGAAAGCGAGTTGGCGGATGCGCTCGCGTTCGGCACCGATCATCTCTCGCTCTATCAGCTCACGATCGAGCCCGGCACGCGTTTCGCCACGCTGGCGGCCAGAGGCGACCTCACCATCCCCGATGGCGATGCCGCCGCCGACCTGTTCGACGCGACACAGGCGATGACGCGCGCCGCCGGCCTGCCGCGCTACGAGGTGTCGAACCATGCGCGCATCGGGCAGGAAAGCCGGCACAATCTCGCCTATTGGCGCTATGCCGATTATGCCGGCGTCGGGCCCGGCGCGCATGGCCGGCGGCTGGGACAGGCGACCGAACGGCACAAGAAGCCCGAGAATTTCATCGCGGCGGTGACGCGCAACGGCCATGGGCTGAAAGTCGAGGCCGATCTGCCGCCGCACGAACGCGCGACTGAGGCGATGCTGATGGGGCTGCGGCTGAACGAGGGTGTCGACCTGGCGCGGATCGAGGCGCGGAGCGGGCTGGGGCGCGCGGCGTTTATCGATGCCGATGCGGTGGCGCGGCAGGCGGGACAGGGGCTGATGCGCAGCGCGGGCGACCGGTTGGCGGTGACCGACGAGGGTATATTGCTGCTCGACTCGATCCTTTCCGAGGTGGTGAAAACCCACTAATCTCTGTCCACCGTTGGCATGAGGCGCCAGCGTGTCTCGACTTCGCTCGACACGAACGGGACTAGAGGGAGCTTTGGTGGCGCAAGACATGATCCGCGACTGGGATGCCCACCTGGCGCACGAAAAGCGCCGGTCGGAGCATACGCGCCGCGCCTATATCGCGACCGCCGAGCGCTTTCGCGCTTTCCTGTCGCGCCATCGCGGCGGGGCGGTCGACGCGCGTTTGCTGAAGACGCTGACGCCGAACGATTTGCGCGCTTATCTCGCCGAGCGCCGCGCCGAAGGCCTTGGTAACGCGTCTGCGGCGCGCGAGCTTTCGGCGCTGCGCAGCTTCCTGCGCTTCGTCGGCGGATCGAACGCCAGCGTGCCGCAGATGCGTGGGCCGCGCGTCAAGAAGGGCCTGCCGCGGCCGGTGGCGCCCGCCGAGGCGTTGCAATTGGCGCAGGATGTCGAGGACAATGCGCGGGAGGGCTGGGTCGGTGCGCGCGATTTCGCGCTGCTGCTGCTGCTCTATGGCGCGGGGCTGCGCATCGGCGAGGCGCTGTCGCTGACCGGCGCGGTGCTGCCGTTGGGCGATACGCTGCGCGTCACCGGCAAGCGGGCGAAGACGCGCATCGTGCCGATCCTGCCCGCGGTGGCGAGTGCCGTGTCGCGCTATGTCGCGGCCTGTCCATACCCGATCGCGAAGGAGACGCCGCTGTTTCTCGGCGCGCGTGGCGGGCCGCTCCAGCCGGGCGTGGTGCGGGCGAGCGTGCGGTCGGCGCGGCGCGCGCTGGGCCTGCCCGAACGCACGACGCCGCACGCGCTGCGCCACAGCTTCGCGACGCACCTGCTCGCGGGCGGCGCCGATCTGCGGAGTTTGCAGGAATTGCTCGGCCATGCGAGCCTTGCCTCGACGCAGGTCTATACGGCGGTCGATGCCGCGCATTTGCTCGACATTTATCGGAGCGCGCATCCGCGGGCGTGAGAGCCGCTTTGAGGTGGGGGGCTGCCATTGCATGCTCTCACTTTCGTCATCCCGGGCTTGACCCGGGACCCGCCTTTTCTTCCTGACGACGGCGAAAAGGCAAGGCAGGCCCCGGGTCAAGCCCGGGGTGACGGTAATGGGAATGCCCTCTTCCGGTCGGTTGCGGACGCTCGCATCGGAGAGGAATGAACCTTGGAAATTGGAGTGAACCAACATAACGTTCCGACGATGAAACTTGCAACACTATGCGTTCTTCTGGTCTTTCTGTCGGCGCCAGTTTGGGGGCAGGCGCAAGACGAGAAGATTGGCGATCAGTTTCGAATTACTTTGTTCCATCAATCTGAGAGTAAGGGAGAGAACGGTTCATCCTCGAGCAGCAGCGGCGGGCATGAATATCTCGAACAGATTTTGGCTCTCCGCGACAACGGAGTCGAACGGCTCTATGAAATAGCTGAGCCTGACGACAAAGCACGCCTCATCAACTGGCAATTTCCGGTGCGCATTTTTGAGGCCAGCAATGGTAGCATGAAGCTTCTCAATCGAGGCGAGTTAGAAGAGCGTCGCGACGCATGGCTCAAAGCCGCTGAAATTCCCGTGGATGCGTGTGGCACTTGGTACTTCACCTGGAATGCGTTCCAGGTGGAATGCGATCCCGATGCCATCCTGGAAACGATCCGGGCCATCAAGATTCAGCCGGATCATTTAATTGAAGGGGCGACCTTCAGCCACCCCGCAGCCATCGATTCTGGCCGGCTTCAAAGTGTCGATGGCGAGAGCCATACATTCTCCGTCGATATGGCTGCTAACGAGGATTATTTTCATCGTGCTGACGCGCAAAGCGATGTCATCGTTGGTAAAATCATGGGGAAGCCAATCTCCTTTGAAGAGGCATACGCGAAACGAAAAGCTGAACAGGTTACCGGCACGATCGAAGTGATCCTGAGAGCGAATGCGCAGGGCCGAGTTTGGAAGCGAACGATCTCAATTGAAAAAACGAAGACCGAAGCCGGTGGCGAGGTCGAGCGTGAGGTCATGACGGAAACAGTTGAGCGGGCGCGAATTTAGCGGCGTAGTTCGCAGCGTAGATTTGAGCCGGTTTAGCTAGGAGTGCTACGCCCGCTTTCCACCCCGTTTTGGTCGATCACGGCCGATCGGGATGCGATGGCCGCTAACAACCGATAGCAGCCGTCGCCGCTGCGGCAAAAGGCCAGTCATTCGCCCTTCGTTTTCGACTTCCAGGTGACGACCCGGTAGATATAGAGCGCGATCAGCGAGCCGATCGCGACTAGCGCCACCGGGCCGACAAACGCGTCTAGATTGGCGAACTTCCCGCCGAACCAGTTGCCCGCGCCGGCGAGCGCGGCGATCCAGATCGTCGACCCGGCGGCGGTCCAGATCAGGAATTTCAGCTGGTTCATCCGCACCATGCCCGCGGGCAGCGATACCATCGTTCGCGCGACGGGCATGAAACGCGCGATGAACACGATGGCCGGGCCATATTTCAGGAAGAAATTGTGCATCCGTTCGACTTCGTCCCAGTCGAGCGTCAGCCAGCGGCCGTGGCGGTCGATGAAGGGTTTGAGCCGCTCATACCCGATCCAGCGCCCGATCGCGTACCAAATCCAGTTGCCGGCAGTCGTGCCCGCGACCGCGACCGCGACGAGCGTCCAGAAATCGAATCGGCCCTGCGCGACGGCGATCCCGCCCAGCCCCATGATCACTTCGGACGGGATAGGCGGAAACACGTTCTCGATGAACATGAGGATGAAAATCCCCGCATAGCCCCAGCTCTGGATCAGGTTCAGGATGAAATCGGTCATGGGGGAGCAACGCTTCGCGCGGTCAGCCGATGCGTCGCTTGATCGCGTCCCAGATCATTCCCGCCGTATCGCTGTTGTTGAAACGGTCGATCGCGACGATACCGGTGGGTGAGGTGACGTTGATCTCGGTCAGCCACTCGCCGCCGATCACGTCGATGCCGACGAAGACCAGCCCGCGTTCGCGCAAGGCGGGCCCGAGCACGTCGCAGATTTCCTGTTCGCGTGGGGTGAGTTCGGCGGCCTCGGCATAGCCGCCGACCGCGAGGTTCGAGCGGAACTCGCCTTCGCCGGGCTTGCGGTTGATCGCCCCCGCGACCTCGCCGTCGACGAGCACGATGCGCTTGTCGCCTTGGGCAACGCTGGGCAGGAATTGCTGGACCATGAAGGGTTCGGGCCACACCTGTCCGAACAGTTCGACGAGCGCGCCCAGATTGCCGCCGTCGGCGTCGATGCGGAACACCGCCTTGCCGCCGTTGCCGTGCAGCGGCTTGACGACGACCGCGCCGTGGCGCGCCTGAAAATCTTTCACCGCGTCGAGATCGCGCGTGACCATCGTCGGCGGCATGAACTCGGGAAAGTCGAGGACGAAGACCTTTTCGGGCGCGTTGCGGACCGAGACGGGATCGTTGACGACCAGCGTCTCGCCCGCGATGCGTTCGAGCAGCCAGGTGCCGGTGAGGTAACCGAGATCGAAGGGCGGGTCCTGCCGCATCAACACGACGTCGATATCGCGGCCAAGGTCGAGCGTCACCGGGTCGCCGAAGCGGTAGTGATCGCCAGCCTCGCGCTTTGCCTCGACGATGCGGTGCGCCTTGGTGGTCAGCCGCCCGGCCTCCCACGTCAGGCCGCGGACGTCGTAGTGATAGAGTTCGTACCCGCGCTCGAGCGCCTTCAGGATCAAAGCAAAGCTGCTGTCGCCCCCGATATTGATATTGTCCATCGGGTCCATTTGTACCGCGGCGCGCAGGGTCATGCTTTTCTCCATCTTCAAGGCCGGCGTCCTCACAGCTGCCAGACGTGGACCAGATGGCGCGGCAGGCGGCGCGGTGCAAGGAGCATCACGTCGATCCGGATGTCGTCGCGCGGGCCCGCGAAGCGCGGGGCGAGCATTTCCGCGGCCGCGGCGACGCGGCGGAGGCGGTACGGGTCGATCGCGAGGTCGAGGTCTTCCGCGCGGTCGCGCCATTTGACTTCGACGAAGGCGATCATCCGCCCGCGCCGGGCGACGAGATCGACTTCGCCGACGGGGACGCGCAGCCGCTCGCCGATTATGCGCCAGCCGTGAAGACGCAGCCACCAGGCGGCGCGACGTTCGGCCTTGCGCCCGCGCGCTTCGGCGGCGGCGCGGTTCAAGCCTGTTCCTTTAGTGCGAGCGCGCGGGCGTAGATGTCGTGCCGGTCGAGGCCGAAGCGTTTGGCGACCGCCTTGGCCGCCTGTGCGACGGGCTTGTCCGCCATCGCCTCGCGCAGCGCGGCGTCGAGCGTCGCGTCGTCGGCGTCTTCGGCCTTTGCCTCGCCCGGCGGGCCGACGATGACGACGATCTCGCCTTTGGGTGGCGCGTCGGCATAGCGCGCGGAAAGCTCGGTTAGCGTGCCGGTGACGCATTCCTCGAACATCTTGCTGATCTCGCGCGCGACCGCGGCCTCGCGGTCGCCCAATCCCTCGGCGAGCGCGGCGAGCGCGGCGGTGAGGCGCGGGCCGCTTTCGTAGAAGACCAATGTTGCGCGCAGGGCGGCGAATTCGGCGATCGTGTCGGCGCGCGCCTTTGCCTTGTTGGGGAGGAATCCCGCGAAGAGAAAGCGGTCGCTCGGCAGACCCGACAGGGTGATGCCCGCGATCGCGGCGCAGGGGCCGGGCAGGGTGGTGACATGGCGCCCCGCCGCGCGCGCGTCGCGGACGAGCTTGTAACCGGGGTCCGAAATCAGCGGCGTGCCCGCATCCGACACCAAAACGACAACTTCCCCTTCCATGCGCGCAACCAGCGCGGCGCGGGTGCGTTCGTCGCTGTGATCATGATAGGGGGTCATCGGCACACGCAAACCCAGATGCGACAGCAGTTTCGCGGTCACGCGCGTATCCTCGGCGGCGATCACGTCGGCGGAGGCGAGCGTGCTGGCCGCGCGCGCGCCGATGTCGCCGAGGTTGCCGATGGGCGTCGCGACGATATAGAGACCGGGCAAGGGAGAATCTGAGATGTTCGAATCTGGCATGACGCCGAAAATGGCAGAAACTGCCCCAGACTGCCATGGTGGCGCGCGCCAGGCGAATGCGTCGCCGCGTCGCGCGATGCTGCGCGGGCTCGGCGTGATGGCGATGGCGGGGCTGCTCGCGGCGTGCCAGGTGGTGCCGAAGACCGGCGGCCCGGCGACTCCGCCGCCACCGACCGACCCGACCGACAATGTCGGCCCCGGGCTGCCCACCGATACCGATCGTCACCGCGTCGCGCTGCTCGTGCCGCAGACGGGCGCCAATGCCGACGTCGGCAACGCGATCGCCAATGCGACGACGCTGGCGCTGCTCGATACGCGCACCGAGCGCGTGCGCATCACGACTTACGACACCGCGCTCGGCGCTGCCGCGGCGGCGCGGCAGGCGGTCGCCGACGGCAACAAGCTGATCCTCGGCCCGCTGCTCAGCGAGGATGTCTCGGCGGTTGCGCCGGTTGCGCGCGCGGCCAAGGTTCCGGTGCTGAGCTTCTCGAACGACAGCAGCGTCGCGGGCAACGGCGTCTTCATCATGGGCTTTGTCCCCGGCCAGTCGGTCGAGCGTATCGTCGCCTTTTCGCGATCGAAAGGCCATCAGCGCTTCGGCGCGCTCGTGCCCAAGAATGTCTATGGCGACCGTTCGGCCGCCTCGTTCCGCGCCGCGGTCGCCAAGGCGGGCGGCACGCTGGTCGCGGTCGAAAGCTATGACCGCAGCGCGACCGCGCTGTCGGGTGCGGCGCGGCGGCTCGCCAACGCGGGCGCGATCGACGCGGTGCTCATCGCCGACAGCGGCGGCAATGCCATTCGCGCCGTGCCGGTGATCAAGGGCACGGGGAGCAAGCAGATCCTCGGCACCGAGCTGTGGAACACCGACGCGGCGCTGGGCAGCAATGCCGCGATGCGCGGGGCATGGTTCGCCAGCGTCTCCGACGGCCTCTACGGCCAGCTCGCGACCAAATATCGCACCCGTTTCGGCCGGCCGCCTTACCGGCTCGCCAGCCTCGGCTATGATTCGGTGCTGCTGACGGTGCGCATCGCGCGGGACTGGAAGCCGGGGAGCAATTTCCCGACGAGCCGCCTGCTCGCCGCCGACGGCTTCGGCGGGATCGACGGCATCTTTCGCTTCAGCAACCGCGGCATCGCCGAGCGCGCGCTCGAGGTCAGCGAAATCGGGGCCGGCGGCTTCCGCGTTATCGACGCCGCGCCGACCAAATGGTGAGCCGCGATTGAGCGTGGCAGACCGGCCACAGTCGGCCGAAAACCGCTATCGGAAAAGCGCGGCGGCCTTTACGCCCGCCGCGCGATCACTATATGACAGTCGCGCGTGTATCGGCGTCGATTCCGCGCGCGCGTTTAATATGTTTCAGGAGATACAGCTATACCACCGCCCATGACCCGTCGCCCGATGGCGCCGATGCCGCCCAAGAACGGCCCGCGTTACAATGAATTCATCGCCTCTCCCAAAGTCCGCGTGATCGATGAGGAAGGCGAAAATCTGGGCGTCATGCTAACAGCCGAGGCGATCGAGCAGGCGGCCGAGGTCGGGCTCGACCTGGTCGAAGTATCTCCAAACGCCGATCCGCCGGTGTGCAAATTCCTCGACGTCGGCAAGTTCAAATACGAGGCGCAGAAAAAGGCGAACCTCGCACGCAAGAGCCAGAAGACGCAGGAAATCAAAGAGATCAAGATGCGTCCGAACATCGACGATCATGATTTCGACGTGAAGATGAAGAAGGTCTTCGACTTCCTCGAGGAAGGCGACAAGGTCAAGATGACCATGCGCTTCCGCGGCCGCGAGATGAGCCACACCCAGCTGGGCCTCAACGTGCTCCAGCGCGTCGCCGAGATGACCGCCGAAGTTGCGAAGGTCGAGGCGCACCCGCGCACCGAAGGCCGCCAGATGCTGATGGTGCTCGCGCCGAAATAAGTTTCGCCGGCTCAGCCGAGTTGAAATTCGAGGGCGGTCGTTCCAGCGGGACGGCCGCCCGCTTCATATCGGCGCTCGGTCATCCGGACCGCGCCATTCGCCGCGATCAGCACGAGCGTTGAGGCGCGCGTGCCATAGACGTCGCCGCGCAGGAACAGCGCGGGGTCGTCCTCGGCCATCAGCGTGTCGAGCAGGCCGGCGGGATCGGCGCTCGCCTCGACCGTAGCTTCGAGCGCAGCGCGCAAGCGCTCGGCACGCGGACAGGGGGCGTCGACGGGTTCGTTGGCGAGCGCGTGGACGCCGGGTTCGAGCGGCATGATCAGCGGGACAGGCCGGTTGGTCAGCAGCCGCGCCGCGCTGCCGTCCACGGCGAACAGGTTGAAGGCGTTGAAGCGCGGCATGTCTTCGGCAGCCGGATCGGCGAAGCGCCCTTCGCCGCGCAGCAGGTCGGATACGAGCGCGCCGCGCGATTCCTTTGCGGGATCGGGCATTGCGCCGCGGACGTTGGTGACGACGACGGCGCGGCCGCTCGGGCGATGGACGCCGAGCCAGGTGCCACCAGCCTGCAGGTCGCGCCCGGCGACGAGGCCGCTGCCGTCGTCCCACTCATGAAGCGGCGCGGCGGGGCGTTCGTGAAACTCGTCGCGGTTGCCGATGAGGATGAGCGGCCAGTCGGGATGGACGCGGTGAGCAAGGGCGACGACACACATGGGGCGCATATCGGGTTGTGGGGCGCGGTTGCCAAGTCTCTTGACAAAATGCTTGGTTGAATGTTCAATCAACTCATCTTGACGAGGGAGGACGGCCATGGCCGACGAATTCGAGAAGATGGGCGAGAATTTGCGGGCGAAGACCGGCAAGGGACTCGATGAATGGGTCGCCACCGCGCGCGCGACGGGAATCGCCGGCCATATGGCGCTGGTGAACCATCTCAAATCCGAACATGGGCTTGGCCACGGCTATGCCAATATGATCGTTCATGCCGCGAACGCCTCCTCGTCGCTGTCGCAGGACGATGAGGCGCTGGTCGAAGCGGCGTTCGACGGCGCGAAGGCGCATTGGCGGCCGCTCTACGACCGGCTGATCCTGCTCGTGCAGGGTTTCGGCGATGACGTCGAGCTGGCGCCGAAGAAGGGCTATGTGAGCCTCCGCCGCAAGAAGCAGTTCGCGCTGCTCCAGCCCTCGACCAAGGATCGCTTCGACATCGGCCTCGCGCTCAAGGGCGAGGAGCCGGCAGGCAAGCTCGAACTGGCGGGAAGCTGGAACGCGATGGTGTCGCATCGCGTGCGGATCGCGGCGGGTGAGGATGCGGAAGGCGATGTCGCCGGCTGGCTCCGCGCCGCCTATGACCGGGCGGGATAGGCATGAACGCCGCCGACACGCGCCAGCGCATCCTGATGACCGCGATGGAGCTGTTCTGGGAGAAGGGCTATCTCTCGACCTCGGTGGCCGACATCTTGTCGCGCAGCCAGGTCCATTCGGGCAGCCTCTATCATTTCTTTCCGGGCAAGCAGGACGTGCTCGTCGGCGTGCTCGAACTCTATCGCGACGGCATCGACGCGATGCTGCTCGCACCCAATTGGGCGGGTGTCGACGATCCGATCGAGCGCATCTTCGCGCTGCTCGCGGGCTATCGCACGCATCTGATCGTCACCGACTGCACCTATGGCTGCCCGATCGGCAGTCTCGCGCTCGAAATCCACGAGCCCGATCCGGTGGTGCGCGAACTGATGGCGGCGAATTTCAGCAATTGGTCGGCGGCGATCGCGAACTGCTTCGAGGCGGCCGCCGACCGCCTGCCCAAGCGCACCGACCGCAAAGCGCTCGGCGAGTTCGTGCTGACGGTGATGGAGGGCGCCGTGATGCAGGCGCGCACCTATCGCGACATCGGCTATTTCGACCGCAATATCGCTGTATTGCGCGACTATATCACCATATTGCTGGCGACGGCAAAGGATGATAGTTTCGCCTGATCTTTCTGGAGGGGGAGGTGATTATGACCGAAGCCGTGAAAACACCGTGGCACCTGTGGGCCGTCGGCGTCGTATCGCTGCTGTGGAACGCTTTTGGCGCGTTCGACTATGTGATGACCAAGATGGGCAATGCCGAATATATGGCCGCCTTTACGCCCGAACAACAGGCCTATTTCACCAGCTTCCCGCTGTGGGCCAATGTCGGCTGGGCTTTGGGAGTGTGGGGATCTGTACTTGGATCGCTTCTGCTGCTCGCGCGCAGTCGTCACGCCGTAACCGCTTTCCTACTGTCGCTTGTCGGCCTCGCGATCAGCAGCATCTATCAGTTCGGGATGCACTATTCCGATCTGGAGCGGATGTTCGGGACTTTCCCGATGATCTTCACCGCGGTGATCTGGGTCATCGTAATCGCACTGTTCCTTTACGCTCGGGCGCAGACGTCGAAAGGCGTGCTAAGGTGATATCCGCTTTGGGGCGATGAGCGGTAAGATCATGTACCCCGGCGGCGCAGACTGCGCGGACGCCAATTATTGCCCATAGGCCGCGAGCGAGCTGTTCGCGGGTAGCGCTGCGGCGCCGCCGGCGACCATCACGGCAGCGCCGACCAGAATGAGCGTCGGGGCGCCGGCGGCGAAGGATTTGGTCGCAAGGTCGAGAAGATCGAGCCGGGTGACGAGCCGCCGCTCGCCGGGGCCGCTGGCCTCGTATGCGATCATCACCGGCATTTCGCCCGGCATCCCCGCCCGCATCAGGCCGCGCCGGATTTCGCCCGCGGCCTCGCAGCCCATGTAGAAGGCGAGGGTCGATCCACCGCGCGCCAGCGAAGACCAGTCGATGTCGAGCGCGGCGCCGCAGCGGCTGTGCGCGGTGACGAAGCGAACCTCACGCGCGACGCCGCGCAGCGACAGCGACATGCCCGCCGATGCGGTGGCGGCGCTCGCGGCGGTGATCCCGGGACGGATTTGGACATGAAAGTCGCGCCTTACGCGGAGATGTTCGAATCTTCCAGCACCATCCTGTTCGAGGCGCCGAAAGAATGGCTTGATGGCCCAGACGGAACATTTCCGTTGCGGGTCCGGCCGGTGTCCACGGTCACGCCGAACGCATCTTGCGAATTGACCCGGTCTTGTCCAACGACAAGCGGCCATGACCTTTTCCGACCCCAGGACTCCCGCCCGCGGAACGATCGATTTGCTCGCGCTCGGCGCGCTGTTCCTGTCGCTCGTGTCGGTGACGGGCGGTGCGGCGCTGGCGAAGAGCCTGTTCCCGCTGGTCGGGCCGGCGGGGACCACGGCGCTGCGCCTGATTTTCGGCGCGATCCTGCTGTCGGCGGTGCTCCGCCCGTGGCGGCTGAACTATCGTGCGGGCTGGCGCTCGATCCTTGCCTATGGCGTCGTGCTCGGCGCGATGAACCTCAGCTTCTATAATGCGCTGAGCTATATTCCGCTCGGCATCGCGATCGCGATCGAATTCATCGGTCCGCTCAGCGTCGCGGTGCTGACCTCGCGTCGGCGCGCGGATTTCCTCTGGATCGGGATCGCGGTGTTCGGCCTGCTGCTCCTGCTGCCGATTCGTGCGGGCACGGCGCATCTCGACTGGCGGGGCGTCGCGCTGGCGCTGTTCGCGGGCCTCTGCTGGGCCGCCTATATATTGCTCGGCAAGCGCGCAGGCGCGCAGCACGGGCCCGCTGCGGCGGCGGGCGGCACGATCGTCGCGGCCGTCGTCGCGGCGCCAGTCGGCGTCATCCAGGCCGGCGCCGAATTGCTCCAGCCGGAGATACTGGCGCTGGGGCTGGTCGTCGGCCTCGTTTCGAGCGCGATTCCATACGGATTCGAAATGGTCGCGCTGCGCCGCCTGCCGCCGAACAGTTTCGGCACGCTGCTCAGCGCCGAACCCGCGGTCGGGGCGCTGATGGGTTTCTTCCTTCTCGGCGAATTGCTTTCGTTCACGCAATGGTTTGCGATCGGCCTGATCATATTGTCGTCGATCGGCACGGCGAAGGGCGCAGCCAATTATTCGCGGGCCGAACCGCCCTTCGACGGCGAATAGCACCGAGGCCGGGCGAGGCTGTCCCACGCGTCGAGCGGATCGGCGCAGTCGCGGGCGAAACCGAACCGCGCTTCGTCGATTGACGCCAAATCTGTTATTCGGCCTGTCGAGCTGGCTTGCCGCGAACCGATTCCTCGCTTATAGTTAGCATACTAAGTAAAGTGTCGGGCGACGGGGGTGGGAAGCAAGGGCTATGCGCGAGATACCGACGAAACCCGATGCTGCGCCGGCCGCCGGCCCTGTGACGGATTTCTCCGATCTGCTTTCCCTGTTGATGCTGCGTATCGTTGGCGCCGGCGCGCTTTCCGGCTTATCGCGCCTTTCGGGCGGCGCGAATATGGAGAGCTGGTCGTTCGACTGGGAGGCGGAGGGCCGGACGGCGGGTTATGTCCTGCGCCGCGCGCCATCGGCCGCTTATATGGCCGATCGTCCGTTCGGCCATCGCGACGAGGCGGCGCTGGTGATGGCGGCCTTTGCGGCGGGGGTTCGGGCGCCGGAGGTGGTGGGGGCGCTGGAGCCGGGCGACGCTCTCGGCACCGGCTATGTCATGCGGCGGGTGGTCGGCGAGGTGTCGCCGGCGAAGATACTGGCCGATCCGCCCGCGTCGTTGCTCGGCGATCTCGGCCGCGAGCTGGCGCATATCCACGCCATTCCGCTGGATACGGTTCCCGACGCGATCCCGCTGATGGACACGGGCGCAGCGCTCGCCGAGCTCAAGGCGCGCTTTCTGTCTTACGGCGGCGACCGCCCGGCGATCGCGCTCGCGATCCGCTGGTGCGAGGATCATCTGCCCGACCCGGCGCCGCCGGTGCTGGTGCATGGCGACTACCGGATGGGCAACGTGATGGCGGGGCCGGATGGCCTGGCCGCGGTGCTCGACTGGGAGCTGGCGCACCGCGGCGACGCGCACGAGGATCTGGCGTTCGGCTGCATGAGCGTGTGGCGCTTCGGGCAGCTCGATCGGCCGGCGTTCGGGCTCGGCAGCCTCGATGACTATTTTGCGGCCTATGAGGGCGCGGGGGGCGTGAAGGTCGACCGCGACCGCTTCCGCTTCTGGCTGATCTACCGGACGCTCTGGTGGGCGCTTGGGTGCCTGCAGATGGGGCAGGCATGGCGGAGCGGCGCCGACAGGACGATCGAGCGCGTTGTCGTCGGGCGGCGGACGGCCGAGCAGGAGCTCGACCTTGTCCGGCTGCTCGAGGTGGAGGCGCCCGATGCCGAGCGCGACCGGGCACTTCCCGCGTCGCCGGAGGCCGCACACGCGCCGACGGGCGAGCCGACGAACGCCGAGATGGTCGAGGCGGTGCGGGGTTGGATCGAAGGCGCGATCAAACCGGGTGCGCAAGGCCATGCCAAGTTCGAGGCGGTGGTGGCGATGAACGCGCTCGGCATCGTGCTGCGCGATCTGGGCGCCGGATGCCGCGCGGAGGACAAGGCGCTCGCGGATGCGCTGCTGTCGGGCGAGCGGACGCTGTCCGAACCCGCGCTGCTCGCAAAGCTGCGGCGCGATGTGCTGAGCAAATGCGCGGTCGACAGCCCCAAATACGCGCCGCTGGCCGCGGCGCGCGCGGCGTGGCGCGGATAAGATAGATCAGGGAGAGAGACGATGGATTTTGCGATGCCCGCCGACCTTGCGGCCTATCTGGAAGAACTCGATCGCTTTATCGCGGCCGAGATCAAGCCGCTCGAGCTTGCAGACGACAATATCCGCTTCTTCGACCATCGCCGCGAGCATGCGCGCACCGACTGGGACAATCAGGGGTTGCCGCGGCACGAGTGGGAAGAGCTGCTCAAGGCCGCGACGCGCAAAGCCGACGCCGCGGGCCACTGGCGCTTTTCGGCGCCTAAGAAATATGGCGGCAAGGACGGTAGCAACCTCTGGATGGCGGTGATCCGCGAGCATCTGGCGGCGAAGGGGCTGGGGCTCCACAACGACCTTCAGAACGAGCACAGCATCGTCGGCAACTTCCCCTTTGTGGAGATGTTCGAGCAGTTCGGGGTCAGCGACGAACAGAAGGCCGAGTTCATCCTCGGCGGGTTCGAGGGCAGGCGGCGCACCGCCTTCGGCCTGACCGAACCCGATCACGGCAGCGACGCGACGCATATGGAGACGCGCGGCGTGCGAGAAACGCGCGATGGCGTCGACGGCTGGCGCATCGACGGGCGCAAGATGTGGATCACCGGCATGCACGTCGCGACGCACTGCGCGACCTTTTGCCGCACGAGCGGCGCCGACGGCGAGGCGAAGGGCATCACCTGCCTGCTCGTTCCGACGGGAACGCCGGGAATGAGCGTCGACGAATATATGTGGACGTTCAACATGCCGACCGACCATCCGCGCATGACGTTCACCGATGTGTGGGTGCCCGACAGCGCGCGGCTCGGCCCCGAGGGCGGCGCGCTCGCGATCGCGCAAAGTTTCGTCCACCAGAATCGCATTCGCCAGGCGGCAAGCTCGCTGGGCGCCGCCGTCTACTGCATCGAGGAAAGCGTGAAATACGCCCGGACGCGCAAGCCGTTCGGCGAGGCGCTGGCGAAGAACCAGGCGATCCAGTTCCCGCTGGTCGAGCTGGCAACGCAGGCCGAGATGCTGCGCCTGCTCATCCGCAAAACCGCGTGGGACATGGACAACACGCCGCACAAGGAAATCGAGCGCACGCTGTCCGACAAGGTCAGCATGTGCAACTATTGGGCGAACCGCCTTGTCTGCGAAGCCGCCGACCGCGCCATGCAGGTCCATGGCGGCATCGGATACTCGCGCCACAAACCCTTCGAACATATCTACCGCCACCATCGTCGCTATCGCATCACCGAAGGCGCCGAAGAGATCCAGATGCGGAAAGTCGCAGCCTATCTCTTCGGTTATCTGGGGCCCCGGAAAGAGACGCTGGGGAAATTGTGACCCGCCCGCGCACGCTTTACGACAAGATATGGGATGCGCACGCCGTCGCCGAGGACGATGGCGAGACCCTGCTCTATATCGACCTGCATCTGCTGCACGAGGTCACGTCGCCGCAGGCCTTTGCCGGCCTTGCGGCCGCGGGGCGGGCGGTGCGGCGTCCCGAGCGCGCGCTGGCCCTGTCCGACCATAATGTCCCGACGGCGGGGCAGGCGGCAGGCCCCGCCGGCGTCGCCGACCGCGAGGCGCGGGCGCAGCTGGAGGTGCTGGTCGAAAATACGGGCCGCTTCGGCATCGAGAATTTCCCGATGGGCGATCCGCGCGGCGGGATCGTCCATGTCGTCGGCCCCGAACAGGGGCGCTCGCAGCCCGGGATGACGATCGTCTGCGGCGACAGCCACACCTCGACCCACGGCGCGTTCGGCGCGCTCGCCTTCGGGATCGGTACGTCGGAGGTCGAACATGTGCTGGCGACGCAGACGATCCGCCAGCGCCGCTCGCGCAACATGCGCGTGACCGTCGAGGGCGCGCTGGCGCCGCATGTCCATGCCAAGGACCTCGCGCTTCATTTGCTCGGCGCGATCGGCGTCGACGGCGCGGGGGGGCATGTCATCGAATATGCCGGCGAGGCCGTGCGCGCGCTGTCGATGGAAGCGCGGATGACGCTGTGCAACCTCAGCATCGAGATGGGCGCGCGCGCCGGGCTGGTCGCGCCCGATGCGACGACGCTCGCCTATCTGAACGGGCGCCCGGCGGCGCCGCGCGGCGACGCGTGGGATGCGGCCGTGGCGCGCTGGGCGGCGCTGGCGAGCGACGCCGACGCGGCGTTCGACCGCGAACTGGAATTTGATGCGCGCGACGTGCGGCCGATGGTGAGCTGGGGGACCAATCCGTCGCAGGTCGTCGCGATCGACGATCCCGTTCCCGACCCGGCGGCGCTGGCCGATCCCGACGCGCGCGCCGCGGCCGAGCGCGCGCTCGCCTATATGGACCTTGCCCCCGGGCGGGCGATTGCCGGCCAGCGGCTCGACCGCATTTTCATCGGCAGCTGCACCAACAGCCGGATCGAGGATTTGCGCATCGCCGCCGACATCGTGCGCGGACGCCGCATCGCGCCGCACGTCCGCGCGATGGTCGTGCCGGGATCGGGGCTGGTCAAAAGGCAGGCCGAGGCGGAGGGTGTCGCCGACACGCTGCGCGCCGCAGGTTTCGATTGGCGCGAACCGGGTTGTTCGATGTGCGTCGGGATGAATGCCGACCGGCTGCAACCCGGCGAACGCTGCGCCGCGACCTCGAACCGCAATTTCGAGAATCGCCAGGGGCGCGGCGGACGCACCCACCTGATGAGCCCGGCGCTGGCGGCGGCGAGTGCGATAGCGGGCTGCGTCGCGTCGCCGACGATGCTCGACTAGGTTGCGGCCTCGAACCGCGCGATGGCGTCGGCGTGACGCAGCGTGCGGGCGATATCGTCGAGCCCCTCCATCAATATGCGCCGGTCGTCGGGATCGACCTTGAAAGCGATCGTCTCACCCGAGACGAGGCGGATGCGCTGCGTTTCGAGGTCGACCTCGATGGGCGCATATCGGGTATATTCGATCTCGCTGCGCAGGCGGGCGCAGCTATCGTCGGGCAAGCGGATGAGCAGTAGGCCGTTCTTGCGCGCATTGCCGGCAAAGATATCGCCGAAACTCGGCGCGATGATGCAGCGAATCCCGAAATCGGTGAGCGCCCACACGGCATGTTCGCGCGACGAGCCGCAGCCGAAATTGCGGTCGGCGACCAGAATCCGCGCGTCGCGGCAGGCAGGCCGGTTGAGGATAAAATCCCCGCGTTCACGGCCATTCCCGTCGAAGCGCAACTCGCGGAAGAGATGGCGACCAAGGCCCGAACGCGTCAGCGCCTTCATATATTCGGCGGGAATGATCATGTCCGTGTCGACATTGGCGAGCGGCAAGGGCGCCGCGACCGCTTTCGTCCGAATGAATCTTTGCACATCGCCTCCATTAGCTTAGTATTCTAAGTATATTGATTGGCGAATCTTGTCCAACATTATCGCGGGGTTGGAACGGTGACAGGACAGGACGCGGCGACGAAGATGGTTGCCGCGCGAACCTTCGCGTCCTAAGATTTGACACGCGGTGGGGTCGGCACCCGGCGCTGCGACAGGGGAGCAGGATTTTGATAAAGAAAACAAAGGATTATAGGCATCCCGCCGAATATTATACCGATCCTGAAAACAGCATCGGCTACCTCGCGCGCGTCGTCTTCCGTTCCTTTTCGCGGTTGCTCGAACGCCGCACGCTGACGCACGACGTTTCGGCGGGGCAGTGGCGTTTCCTGCGCCAGCTCTGGCGCGAGGACGGCATTACCCAGCGCGAACTGAGCGAACGCGTGGGGATGCGCGAGCCGACCACCGTTGTCGCGCTGAAAGGGCTGGAAAAGGCAGGGCTGATCACGCGCAAGAAGACGACCGACGACCGGCGCAAGACCTTCATTCATCTGACCCCGCATGCGAAGAAGCTCGAGCTGATCCTCGCGCCGATGAACGCCGAGATTCACGAGATCGCGACCAAGGGCATGAGCGACGAGGAGGTCGAAGTGCTGCAGGGGCTGATGCGCCGCGTGATCGACAATCTCGCCGACGAAACGCGCAAGCTCGCGGTGCTTTCGGACATCAAGGCCTGAGCGCTTGATCTTGCCGCGACCGGACAATAGGTTAGTATTCTAATTATATTGTCCGGGAGGGAAAATGACCAGCATCGCCGTCATCGTCGGGAGCACCCGAGAGGGGTCGTTCAATCGCGCCTTGGGCGAACTCGCCGCCGCGAGCCTCGAAGCGCAGGGCGCAAGCGTCACGCGGGTCGATCTCGCGGCTTTCGACCTGCCGGTCTATTCGGCGGCGCTCGAAGCCGGCGCCTTTCCGCCTGGCGCGTTGAAGCTCAAGACACTGTTCGCCGCGCAGGACGGGCTGCTGTTCGTGTCGCCCGAATATAATGGTTCGCTGTCGCCGCTGCTCAAGAATGCGATCGACTGGGCATCGCGGCCCACCGGCGACGAGAGCCTTGTCGCGCTTTCCGCCTATCGCGGCAAGGCGGCGGCGATCATGTCGGCGTCGATCAGCCCCTTTGGGGGGCTGCGCGGGCTGATGCACCTGCGCCAGATTTTGTCGACGATCCAGATGCTCGTGATTCCCGAACAGGTGCTGGTGCCGAACGCGCACGCGGCCTTTGCCGACGATGGCAGTCTGAAGGAGCCGTTGCCCGCGTCGCTGGTGGATATGACCGCCGCGCGGCTGGTCGCTGTCGCGAAGGCGCTTGCCGTCTAGCGAGTGCGCGAAGCCGCGCGCGCGATATTGTCGCCCCAGTCAGCCTCGAGCGCGGCGAGCAGCGCGTCGAACTTGTCCTGACCGAGGCGGTCGGCGATCTGTGCGGTGAGCGCGTCCATCGATCGCTGCGCATCCTTGCGCATGCGTGCGCCAAGGTCGGTCAGCGACACGATCATGTGGCGGCGGTCGTCGGGATCGACGTCGAGCCGAACGATGCCGAGCTTCACCATCTGGTTGATAGTGCTGTGGACCGCCTGCCGCGACACGCCGAGATTGCGCGCGATGTCCGACGGGCGCACGACGCCGCTGACGATATTGGTCATTATCATCGATTGCGGACGATTGACATCGGGCCAGCCATGATCGTGAAGCCGCGCCTGCAGCCCTTCGTCGAGCCAGCAGAAGCGTTGAAAAAGCGCGATGATAAGCTGGTTTGTGCGCATATGACGCTATGTTGTGCCCCTGTTGCCGGCGGGTGTCGACGCCGTCACGCTAGAAGAGCGATGCGGGCGAAGCAAGGCCGGGCGGCGTTGCAAAGGTAAAATACTTAGTATACTACCTATTCAACGACGAGGGAGAGTGCCGCATGGACGGGTTGATGCAGAATGTGCCGCTGACGGTCGACCGGATCATCGACCATGCGGCGACCTGGCACGGCGCGCGCGAGGTGGTGTCGCGCGATGCCGAGGGGCGTGTCACCCGCGCCACCTATGCCGACGTCCATGCCGACGCGAAGCGCGTGTCGAATGCGCTCGCCGCCGAGGGGATCAAGCCGGGCGACCGCGTCGCGACGATGGCGTGGAACGGCGCGCGGCACCTTGGCGCCTGGTATGGCGCCGCGGGCATGGGGGCGGTGCTTCACACGCTCAATCCGCGGCTGTTTCCCGAACAGATCGCCTATATTGCGAACCATGCCGGCGACCGATTGCTGATCGCCGATCCGGCGACCGCCGATCTGGTGGAAGAACTGTTGCCGCAGGTGCCGAGCATCGAGAAGGTGATCTTCTTTTGCGACGCTGCGTCGATGCCCGAAACCAGCTTTGCCGCGGTCGCGTTCGACGATTGGATCGCGGGCCATAGCGACGAATATGATTGGGGCGGGTTCGGCGAAAATGCGGCGTGCGGGCTCTGCTACACCAGCGGGACGACGGGCAATCCGAAGGGTGTGCTCTATTCGCACCGTTCCAATTATATCCACGCGCTGATGACCTTGCAGCGCGACGCGCTCGCGCTGTCGGCGCGCGATACGGTGCTGCTGGTCGTGCCGATGTATCATGCCAATGCGTGGGGCGTGGTCTATTCGGCGCCCGCAGTCGGCGCGAAGCTCGTGCTGCCCGGGCAGCGGATGGACGGCGAATCGATCTATAATCTGATCGAGCAGGAAGGCGTCACTTACTCGGCCGCGGTGCCGACGGTATGGCAGATGCTGCTCACCTATATGCAGGAAAATGGGAAGCGTTTCACGACTTTGGAGCGCGTGACGATCGGTGGGTCGGCGTGCCCCGAATCGATCATCCGCACCTTCCGCGACGACTATGGCGTCGACGTCGTCCAGGGCTGGGGCATGACCGAAACCTCGCCGCTCGGGACCGTGTCGGTCCCCAATGCGTCGGTTGCTGCGAAGGGCGATGACGCGCAGATGGCGTACAAGCTCAAGCAGGGGCGGTTGCTCTGCGGGCTCGAGATGAAGCTAATCGACGACGCGGGAAATCGCCTGCCGCACGACGGCACGACGCCGGGGCGGCTGATGATCAAGGGGCCGACGATCGCGGGCGCCTATTATGGCGGCGAGGGCGGCGAGGTGCTCGACGACGAGGGCTTTTTCGACACCGGCGACGTCAGCACGATCGACGCCGAAGGCTATATGCAGATCACCGATCGCGCGAAGGATGTCGTGAAGTCGGGCGGCGAGTGGATCAGTTCGATCGAGATCGAAAATATCGCGATGGGGCATGAGGCGGTCGCCAACGCCGCGGTCGTCGGGGTTGCGCATCCCAAATGGGACGAGCGGCCGATTCTGTTGTGCCAGTTGAAGCCCGGCGCCAGCGCCTCCGCCGACGACCTCAAGGACTTTCTCGACGGCAAGATCGCGCGCTGGTGGATGCCCGACGACGTGCTGTTCGTCGCGGATATCCCGCTCGGGCCGACGGGCAAGATCGACAAGAAGGCAATCCGTGCGGGGCTGGCAGGCTATGAGCTGCCCTTTGAAGTCACCCGCTGACATAATTACAAACAGGAGAGACGATGATGGACCCGAACGGGATCGAAGGACTGGACGCGCAATTTATCGGGCGAGTGTCGCCGACGGCGCCGCGCATCCAGGCGGGCGGGCATCCGTGCCAGGGTATCTATTGGACCCAAAGCGGCAAGCGGCCGAAGGTCGCGATCATCGCGACGCATTACAACGTCGATTTCTCCGAACATTATATCGCGCCCTATTTTGCCCGGCAGGGGTTCGGTTTCCTCGGCTGGAACACGCGTTATCGAGGCGTCGAGGACCAGTTTCTGCTCGAACATGCGGTGCTCGACATCGGCGTCGGGATGAAGTGGCTCAAGGAAGAGGCGGGCGTCGAACAGATCGTCATTCTCGGCAATTCGGGCGGCGGTTCGCTGATGGGTGCCTATCAGGCCGAGGCGATCGCGCCGACGCTCACCGATCGCCTGCCATCGGTCGGACAGGACGCGCTTGCGAACCTCGTCAAAGGCGATCTCTACATCAGCTTCAACGCGCATCAGGGGCGGCCCGAAGTGCTGACCGACTGGATGGACGCGTCGGTGATCGACGAGAATGATCCGACGCTGACCGATCCCGAACTCGATCCGTTCAACCCCGACAACGGGCCGCCCTATTCGGATGCGTTCATCGAAAAATACCGCGCCGCGCAGCGCGCGCGCAACCAGCGCATCACCGACTGGGCGAAAGCCGAACTGAAGCGGCTCAACGATGCGGGCATCCCCGATCGCATCTTTCCGATGTTCCGTTGCTGGGGCGACATCCGCTGCGTCGATCCGGCGATCGATCCGTCGGACCGCAAACCCAACTGGTGCTATCGCGGCGATCCGGCGGTCGCGAACCGCACGCCGAGCATCGGACGCGCTAACACGATCAAGACCTGGCTCAACATGTGGAGCCTCGAAACCTCGCCGTGCCAGGGGCAGCCGCACCTCGCCAAACATGATACGCCCGCGCTCGTCGTGCAGGGAACGGCGGACACCGGCGTTTTCCCCAGCGACGCGCGCAAGATCTTCGATTTCCTGGGGAGCAGCGACAAGAAGCTCGAATTGATCCCCGGGGCGCATTATTTCGAGGATTCGATCGAGGAACGGCAGAATGCCGCCGACCTCGTCGGCGCATGGATCCGGGAGAAGCTGTGACGTGACGGTGGACGCCGACATCGTGGACGGGTTGCGCGGCGCCGGCTTGGCTGGCGAGGGCGATATCGTCCTCGAACCGCTCACCGGCGGTGTGTCGTGCGATGTGTGGAAGGTCGAAACGCCGTCGGGGCCGATCGTCGTCAAACGCCCACTGCCGCAGCTCCGCGTCGCGGCCGAATGGCTCGCGCCGGTCGAACGCGGGACGAGCGAGGTGCGCTGGCTGCGCCGCGCGCGCGGTGTCGATCCGCATATCGCGCCCGAGGTGCTCGCCGAATTGCCGGGCCACGCCTTCGCGATGCGCTTCCTCCCCGGTTGCCCGGTGTGGAAGGACGAGCTGATGGCGGGGCGTATCGATCTCGCATTTGCGGCGCAGGTGGGGCAGGGGATCGCCGTTGTGCACGCTGCAACCGCGCATAATGATCGCGACCGCGCCGCCTTTCCCAACGACGAGATGTTCCGCGCGCTGCGCGTCGATCCCTTTCTGCTCCATGTCGCGCGACACGACGCCGAACTCGCGCCCGTGCTCACCGCGCTTGCCGACGATCTTTCGGGGCGCAAGATCGCGCTAGCCCATGGCGACGTCAGCCCGAAGAATATCCTCGTCAGCGCCGATGGTCCGGTGTTTCTCGACGCCGAATGCGCCGTCTATGGTGATCCGGCTTTCGATCTGGCCTTTTGCACCACGCACCTGTTGCTCAAGGCGGTGTGGTCGGGCGATGCGCGGCTGAACGAAGCTGCGGCGGCGCTGGTCGGCGCCTATCGCACGGGGATCGACTGGGAAGACGCCGACGGGCTGATGCTGCGCGCGGGCAAATTGACCGCTGCGCTGCTTCTCGCCCGGGTCGAGGGCAAGTCGCCGGCGCCTTATCTGACCGACCCCGAACATAAAAACATCGTGCGCGATCAGGCGCGGGCGCTGATCGCCCGCCCGTCGCCGCTGGGCGAAATGGTCGCCAACTGGAAAAGGAACCTCCCATGACTTCGCGTATCGCCTCCGTCACTGGCCGCCAGCTCTGGGATTCGCGCGGCCGGCCCACTGTCGAGGCCGAGGTGCAGCTCGAATCGGGCGCCATCGGGCGCGCCATCGCCCCCGCGGGCGCCTCGCGCGGCGCGCATGAGGCGATCGACCTGCGCGATGGGGGCGACGCGTTCGGCGGCTTCGGGGTCAACCGCGCGGTCGCCGGGATCGGGTCGGAGATTGCGGGCGCGATCGCCGGGATGGACGCGCGCGATCAGGCGGCGGTCGACGCGACACTCTGTGCGCTCGATAATACGGCGAACAAGGCGCGGCTTGGTGCGAACGCCATCGTCGCCGTGTCGATGGCGGTGCTGCATGCCGCAGCCGCCGATGCGCGCGAGCCGCTATGGCGCTATCTCGCGGGCGGGCACAAGGTGCGAGTGCCGCTGCCCGAGATCCAGATTTTCGGCGGTGGCGCGCACGCCGGGCGGCGCACCGATGTGCAGGATTTCATGGTGATGTGCCCGAAGGCCGGCAGCTTTCGCCGCGCGCTCGAGATCACCGACGACGTCTATCGCGCCGCGGGCAAGCTGATGGAAGCGAAAGGGCCTCTGTCGGGGGTGGCCGACGAAGGCGGCTGGTGGCCGAATTTCGCGTCGAACGAGGATGCGCTCGATACGCTGACTAAGGCGATCGAGGCGAGCGGGCACCGTGCGGGTGATGAGGTCTTCATCTCGCTCGATATTGCGGCGAACGAACTCGGCGACGCGGGCGGCTATCATCTCGCGCTCGACGAAGGGCGCCTGTCGGGCGAGGAAATGACGGCGCGCATCGTCGAATGGGCGAAGCGCTATCCGATCCTGTCGATCGAGGACCCGGCGGGGCAGGACGACTGGACGACGATGGCGGCGGTGACCGCGGCGATCGGCAATACGGTGCAGATCATCGGCGACGATGTGCTCGTCACCGATGCCGAACGCGTCGCGCGCGCGGGCGAGGCGGCGGTGTGCAACGCGGCGCTGATCAAGGTCAATCAGGTCGGCACCGTGACCGAGGCGAAAGCCGCGCTCGACGCGGCGGTAGCGCGCGGTTGGGGCGCGATCGTTTCGGCGCGCTCGGGCGAGAGCGAGGATGTCACGATCGCGCATCTCGCGACCGGCTGGAACGCCGGGCAATTGAAGGTCGGCAGCTTCACGCGGTCGGAACGCATGGCGAAGTGGAACGAGATGCTGCGGATCGAGGAAGCGATGGGCGGCGATGCCGTGTTCGCCGGCTTCTCGGCCTTTACCGGATCGATCGGACGGGTGGCGGCATGATCGTCCTCCACGCGCGTCCCAGCCCCGGTTTTCGCGACGCGGTCGATGCGATCTTTGGCGCCGGCGTTGTGACGCATATCGACGAGGCCGCGCCGCTCGATGAGATAGCCCCCGACATCACCGCACTGCTCCATGTGCTGACCCCGGTGACCCCCGAGTTCATTGCTTCGGCACCCAAATTGAAGCTGATCCAGAAGCTCGGCGTCGGGGTGAACACGATCGCGCTCGATGCGGCGCATGGGGCTGGCGTCGCGGTGTGCAACATGCCCGGCACCAACAGCCAGGCGGTCGCCGAAATGGCGCTGTCGCTGATGATGGCGGTGCTGCGCCGCACCTGCTTCTTCGACGCGCGAACGCGTAGCGGAGAGGGCTGGACCGCCGATCCGTCCGAGCTCGATCAGGTCGGCGAAATCGCCGGTCGCACGATCGGCCTGGTTGGTTTCGGCAATTCGGCACAATTGCTGGCGCCGGTGCTCTCGGCGCTCGGCGCAAAAGTCGTCTATACGGCGCGGAGCGAGCGCGACGTGCCCTACGAATATTGGCCGCTCGATCGCCTGCTCGCCGAAAGCGACGTCGTATCGCTGCATATCCCGCTGACCGACGACACGCGCGCCAGCATCGACCCCTTTGCTATGAAGAAGGGCGCGGTGCTGGTGAATACCGCGCGCGGCGAGCTGGTCGACGAGGCTCGGCTCGTCGACGCGCTGACCTCGGGCCATCTGCACGGCGCCGGGCTCGACGTCTTCGCCGAGGAACCGCTACCGCGCGGCAATCCGCTGCTCGGACTGCCGAATGCGGTGCTCGCGCCGCATATCGCATGGCTCACCCCCGAAACGCTCGTTCGCAGCCTGACGGTCGCGCACGAAAATTGCCGCCGGCTCGCCGCTGGCGAACCCTTCCTCCATCAGGTGGTCTGAATGTCGCTTCCCATCGTCCTCATCACCGGCCAGCTTTTGACCAATGCCGTCTGGCAGCCTTTGCTCGATGCGTGGGGCGACCGGCAGGTGATCGTCGCCGACAACCGCAGCGACGATAGGATCGAGGGTTTTGCGCAGCGCCTCCTCGACAATGCGCCGCCGAAATTCGTGCTGGTCGGCCATGCGATGGGCGGCTTTATCGCATTCGAGGTCATGCGCCGTGCGCCCGAGCGTGTCGCGAAGCTCGTCCTGATTTCGACGCTCGCCTCCGCCGACGGCCCCGCGCAGACCGCGCGGCGGCAGGGCTATATCGACCTCGTCGAGAGCGGCAATTTCGATCAGGTCGTCGAGGAACGCATTCCGATCCTGTTTCCCGAAGAGAAGCGCGGCGACGAGCGCCTGCTCGGCATCGCGCGGCAGATGGCGGCCGATACCGGCGCCGATACCTTCCTCGCGCAGCAGCGCGCGATCATGGCGCGCATCGACAGCCGCCCGCGTTTGCATGAGATCGCGGTGCCGACGTTGCTGATCTGGGGCGAAAAGGACGGAATCACCAGCCGGGCGCACCATGACGAGATCGCGGAGGCGATCCCCGGCGCGCGGCTTGAGGTGATCGCGGGGGCAGGGCATCTGCCGACGGTCGAGGTGCCCGAGGTGGTGGTGCCGCTGTTGACGGCCTTCATCGACCAATAAACCTTCGTTATTCCCGCGAAAGCGAGAACCCAGTGGCGACGCTTGCTCGCTGGGTTCTCGCTTTCGCGGGAATAACGAGGTGAGTTTATCTTAGCTCCGCCCGCACCAGCTCCGCCCCGTCAACCATCGCCTTCAGCTTTGCCTGGCTATGCTCGCGGCTGTGATATTTCATCCCGCAATCGGGCGCGATCCAGAGGCGCTCGGCGTCGACATAACGCAACGCCTCGCGAATGCGTCCGGCGACGACTTCGGGCGTCTCCACCTCGGGGATCGACAGGTCGAGCACGCCGTACATGATCGTCTTGGTCGGCAGTTCGGCGAGGATCGCGGGGTCGAGTCCGGGCTGCGCGGCCTCGATCGAAATCACGTCGATCGCCGACGCTTCGAGTTCGGCAAGGAAGTCATAAGCCTTGGGCTTCGGTCCCGTCGCGCCCGCGCCGTGATGCACCATTGCGTAGCCGAAGCAGATATGGAGCGCGGTGGTGCCGCCGACGCCGTCGAGCGCGCGGTTGATCGCCTCGATCGCATAGCTGTTCGCCTCGGCAGCGCGTGCCTGCAGATAGGGTTCGTCGAGCTGGACGACGTCGACGCCCGCCGCGAACAGATCCTTGACCTCGGCATTGACCGCATCGGCATAGTCCATCGCCAGCGCGCGCGCGTCGGGATAATATCCGTTCTCGGCTTGCTGCGTCATCGTGAACGGGCCGGGGAGGGTGAGCTTCACCGGCTTGGTCGAATGACGGCGCAGGAACGCCGCATCCTGCGCCTCGATCGGCGCGACGCGGCGGATCGGGCCCGAGACGAGCGGCACCGGGTTGGCGTTGCCCGTGCGGTCGATCGCGGTGCCGTGCTTCTCGCGGTCGATTCCCGAGAGCGCGGTCGCGAGCCGGTTCGAATAGCTTTCGCGGCGCATCTCGCCGTCGCCGACGATGTCGATGCCGACCTCTTCCTGGTCGCGGATCGCCATCAGCGTCGCCGCTTCCTGCGCGTCCGCGAGCCAGGGTTCGGGAATGCGCCACAGCGTCTCGGCGCGCACGCGCGGGGGCAGGCTGGCGTTCAGCCGCTCGCGGTCGATCAGCCAGTCAGGCTGGGGGTAGCTTCCGACGATCGTCGTCGGCAATATGGGGTGGTCGAACAAGGCCAATCCTCTCGATTTTTGGGCTGGCCAAACATTTGCTTAGTATTCTATCTAATTCAAGTCGAAACGACGGTTGGGAGAGCAAAATGATCGATCTGGAGGCCATCCGGACGCTGGCGGACATTCCGGCGGCACAGGCGAAAATGCGGGGGCGCGCGACCGCGGTGAAATTCGGAGAGCGCGAGACGAGTTTTGCCGAACTCGATGCGCGGTCGAACCGCGTCGCGCACGCGCTGGCCGCTTCGGGCATTGCGCCCGGCGACCGCGTGTCGGCGCTCACCAAGAACCACGACAGCTGGTATCCGCTCTTCTTCGGCGCCGCGCGCGCACGCGCCTGCTTCGCGCCGATCAACTGCCGGCTCGCCCCCGCCGAGATTGGCTTCATCCTTGGCGATGCCGGGCCGAAGCTGCTGTTTGTCGGCGAGGATTTCTTTGACTGCGCGCTCGCCGCGGTCGCCGATCTGGCCGCGCCGCCGCGGCTGATCGCGCTCTATGGTGAGCATCCGGCGTTCGAGCCATTCGACGTCTGGCTGGGCACGGCGTCCGATGCGCCGCTCGCCGATCCGCCGCAGCTTTCGGACGATGTGCTCCAGCTCTACACGAGCGGCACGACCGGCCTACCAAAGGGTGTCGTTCTCACCAACGCCAATTATCGCACTTTCCTGGAGGCCGCGACCAAGGTCGATGGTTTCGCTTATGGCGAGGACGAGACGGTGATGATCGTCATGCCCCTGTTCCACGTTGCGGGGACGAACGTCAGCTTCTCGGGACTCGCGCAGGGTGGGCGGCTCGTGCTCGTCAAGGATTTCACCGCGGCCGACGCGGTGCGCATGATGCGCGAGGAGGATGTTGCGCACGCCTTCCTCGCCCCCGCGATGATCCAGATGATGCTGCTCCAGCCCGCGGCGAATGACGGCGTTTATTCAAAGCTCAAGTCGATCGCTTATGGCGCCTCGCCGATAGCAGAGGATGTGCTGCGCCGAGCGCGCGCGACCTTCGGCTGCGATTTCGTGCAATTTTACGGGATGACCGAGTCGGCCGGCGGTGGCTCCTATCTCTCGCCCGCCGCGCACGATCTGCCGGGCAAGCTCACTTCGTGCGGCCAGCCGTGGCCGGGCGCCGCGATGGCGATCCTCGATGGCGAGGGGAACGAGCTTGGTGTGGACGAGATCGGCGAAATTGCGATCCGCGGCGGCATTGTAATGAAGGAATATTGGAACCGCGCTGCGGCGACCGAAGAGACGCTGGCCGGCGGCTGGCTGCACACTGGCGACGTCGGATATCGCGATGCCGACGGCTTCTATTATGTCCACGACCGCATCAAGGACATGATCGTGTCGGGCGGCGAAAATGTCTATCCCGCCGAGGTGGAGAGCGCGATCATGGGCTGCCCCGGCGTCGCCGACGTCGCGGTGATCGGCGTACCCGACGACAAATGGGGGGAGGGGGTGAAGGCGCTGATCGTGCCTGCCGCGGGCGCGACGCTCGACCCCGCCGACGTCATCGCTTGGGCGCGGACACGGATCGCGGCGTACAAGGTGCCCAAGAGCATCGAACTCATCGATGCGTTGCCGCGCAACCCGTCGGGCAAAGTGCTGCGCCGCGAACTGCGCGCGCCCTATTGGGAAGGGCGCGATCGCGCGGTGGGGTAGGGGAAGGCGCGCAATGGGGTGGAGAGCTGTCGTTGCTCTCCTCCACTTCCGTCATCCCGGGCTTGACCCGGGATCCCGCTTTTTGGGGCGTCGACCAGTCTTCGGCATCAAGCTGGACCCCGGATCAAGTCGGGGGTGACGAATAATGAGACGGCAGCAACCGGCCGCAAGCTGCCATTCCTCATTCCGCAAAAAAGAACCCGGCCAAAAGGCCGGGTCCAGGAGGAGTTCCCAGTGGTGTCTTCGGGAATTCTATTCGGCGGGCACCGGCGTGCGGCCGGTGATGAAGCCGTCGCGCTTCGTGCCGTCGGCCTGCACCGGGTCGTGCGCGACGTCGCTCTCGTCGAACTCCTTGGTCCACGCCGCGAATTCCAGGCACACGCCGTCGGGATCGAAGAAATAGACCGACCGCACGAAGACGCCGGGGTGTAGTTCGGCGGACGACTGGGTCGGGCTGTCGTCGTGGTTGAGCACCGGCGTCACCTCGATGCCCTTTTCGATCAGGCGGTTGTAATAATCGTCGAATTTGTCGGCGCGGATGTTGATCGCGATATGGTTCATCGATCCGTGCGCCGACACAAAGCTGCCCCGCGTCGGCAGCGCGGCGGGGGCGGAGATGCCCGGAACCGCTTCGGGCGCGTTGGGGAACCAGAAGAAGGCGAGGCTGTCGCCGTTGCCGATGTCGAAGAAGAAATGCTGGCCGCGCCCGCCGGGCAGGTCGATCGTCTTGGTGAGCGGCATGCCGAGCTTGTCGCGGTAGAATTCGACCGTCTTCGCCATATCCTTGCACACGAGCGCGAGGTGGTTGACCCCGCAGAATTCGAATTCGCTATTGGTTGCAGCCATGATCCGTCTCCTTAGTTTGCAGTGGCGCTGGGGCGGCTTTTCATCCGCTCGTACCAGCCGAGAATATTCGTGTGGGCAGGGGCGATCGGCTGGCCGACCGACGCGCCGAAATCGAGGAACGCGAACAGCATGATGTCGGCGAGGCTGAGAGCGTCGCCCGCGATGAATTCGCGCCCGGCGATCTGTGCGTCGAGCCATGCGACCCCGTCCTGCGCGATCGCCTTCAATCCGTCGGCCGCTTCGGGAAGGCAGCGCAGCCGTGCCTCGAACAGCGGCAGCCCTTCGGCAAAGCGGAAGCCGTTGGTCAGCGGCTCGCAAATCTTGAGATCGACGCGGCGCGTCCACATGCGCGTGTTCGCGCGTTCCTCGGGCGTCGAGCCGATCAGCGTCGGATCGGGATATTTCTCGTCGAGATATTCGCAGATCGCGGTGATCTCGCAAAGGAAGCTGCCGTCGTCGAGTTCGAGCGCGGGCGTCTGCCCGGCGGGGTTCACATCGACATTATAGGGTGCGCGCCGGTTCTCGCCGCCGCGCAGGTCGATTGTGACCTCGGGGATCTCGATACCCTTTTCGGCCATGAACAGCTTCACGACGCGTGGGTTGGGGCCGACACTATTATAGAATTTCATCCTGTCCTCTCACGCGAGTCTTAGCATTTTTCGACATAATCGTCAACTAACTTGACGGTTTATGCAGCCGCAACCCCGGACGTGCCCAGCGGACGCGGTGGAGCGTGCCGGTGGTCGACGCCGTGATCCAGGCGTCGCGGTGACCGGCACCGCCGAAGGCGATATTGGTGATTCCGACGTCGGGGAGCGGCAGGAATTCCGATCCGCCGCCTTCGGGGTCGAATATCGTGATCCCACCCTCGACCATCGTCCCGACGCAGATGCGCCCGCTTTCCTCGACCGCGAGGCTGTCGAGCAGGCGAAAGGCGGGCGGGGTGCCGACGAAACGGCCGGGCGCCCAGGGCGGTGGCGGTGCCAGCTTGCCGGGCGCGACGATGTCCATCGCCCAGACACGCGCGGTCATCGTCTCGCTGACATAGAGCGTCTTGCCATCGGGCGAGAGGCCGATGCCGTTCGGCCCCATCATGTCGGCGCGCTGGCGGCTGATCCGCGATCCGTCGGCGGCGGCGTAATAGATGGCGCCGTGGTCGCGGCCGCTGGCACGAACTTGTCCATGATCGGTGAACCAGAAACCGCCCCAAGCGTCGAAGACGATGTCGTTCGGGCCTTTCAGGCGCTCGCCCTCGAAACTGTCGTAAAGCGTGGTCGCCGCACCGGTGGTCAGGTCGACGCGCTGGATCGAGCCGCAAGGTTCGGCGTTCGCGGCATGGCCGGGAAAGAGGAGGGGACCCGCCTCGATCCATTCGAACCCGCCGTTGTTGCAGACATAGGCCGCGCCATCGGGGCCGATCGCGAGCCCGTTCGGCCCGCCGCCAAGTTCGGCAACGACCGAAAGCGCGCCATCGGGGGCGACGCGCGTCAGCGTCCCGCGCGCGATCTCGACGAGCAGCACCGATCCGTCGGGCATCGGCACCGGGCCTTCGGGGAAGCGAAGGCCTGTCGCGAAGACCTCGGGCGGGCCGTAATCGCTCATCCGTTTGCGGGACGCGGCGCGCTGAGGAAGTCGGCGGCGTTGAAGCCTTCGGGCGCCGCGACCTCGACGATCGGGTCCTCGCGCGCATCATATTCCATGCGCAGCGCGCGGGTGATCACGGCGTGCATGTCATAAAGGCAGGTGATGTAGGTGAATTCGAAGATCTGCTCGTCGTTCCAGAAACTCTTGAGCTTGTCGAACACCTCGAGCGGCACGCGCCCGCCCGCCTGGCTCAGGCAATCGGCATAGGCGAGCACGGTGCGTTCCTGTTCGTCATAGCAGTCGGCGACCTGCCAGTGCGCGATGGCGGCGATCTTCTCCTCGCTGACACCAAGGCCGCGGAGCGACTTGCAGTGCTGCGAAAAGACGAACTGGCTGCCCTTGACCCAGCCCGCGCGCGTCTGGCCGAGCTCGCGGAGCACCGGGTCGATCGTGCGCGCCGGGTTGCGATAGACGGCGAAACCCTTGACCGCATGTTCGAAGATGTCGGGCGACAGCGCGAACACCGTCCACCAGTCGCCGGGCGTGCCGGTCGCGGTGCCGGGTTCGGCGACGGGATCACGATCGCCGAACAGGCGGTTGTAATAGGCGAGGACGGTCTCGTCGGTGACTTCCGAACGGGGAACCTGGCGCAACACGGGCATGATTGACTCCTCAGGCGTTCGCAAATTTGCGGAATTCGGCGACATGCGCGCTGTCGAAATATTCATCGAGCCGCGTGATCTTGCCATCCTCGACCTTGCAGATGATCGCGCAGGGGAGGCGGACGGCGCCGTCGTCGTGGACGCGCTTGCCCTTCAGCACATGCTGCTGGACGAAACCGCCGGGGAAGGTGGTGAGCTGGCGCTCGGCATATTCGCGGTCCTTGATGCGCGCGACCATGCCGGTAAGCGTCTGCGCGGTCTGCGCGGCGGTGACGATCAGCTCGTCGGTATTGTGCCAGATCTCGGCGTCGGGGGTGAAGCTGTTCTGCATCGTTTCGATGTCGCCCGCCTCGATCGCGTCGAAGAAACGCTGCGCCATCGCGCGGATGTCGTCCTGCTCTGCCATAATGCTCTCCTTAAACCTTGGCGCCGAACATGCGGCCGCCGTTGGCCGCGATCAGTCCGTCGATATCGTCGCCTCTGTACGCCGGATCAGCCGAGGGGCCGAAGGACGCCAGCATATCCTGCGTCACCAGTTCGGCCATCGCCTTCCATTCGGGATGGGTGAAGATCCAGTATTCGCCCGCCTCGATCGCCTGCACGACGCGCGCGCCGATCTTGTTGGGCGACATGCCGCCGGCGAGCACGCCCTGCATCGCCTGGCTCGTTGCCGCAGCCTTGCCGACCTCGACCTCGACGGGGCGCAGCTCGCGCGTCGTCTCGACGATCCGCGTCGCCGACATGCCGGGCATCAGCACCGAAATGTCGACGCAGCTTTCGGCCAGCTCGTTGCGCAACGCCATCGCGATGCCGAGCGTCGCATATTTGGAACTGATATAGGCGACCGAGATCGGCGGCGGCACGATCGCGACCATCGACGAGGTGATGACGAGATGGCTCGGCTCGCCCGACGCCTTCATCTCGCCGAGGAAGGTGCGGCAGGCATAGAGATGCGCGTGCGCGTTGACCGCATAGTTCCAGCGCCAGACGTCGGTGTCATACCGTTCGAACGGTCCCGATCCGCCGCCGACGCCCGCGTTGCTGAACAGGATACGGACCGGGCCGCAGTCACGCGCCTTCGCACCGGCTTCGGACCAGCTCTCCTCGCTGGTGACGTCGAGCAGGACGCCGAGCGCGTTGGCACCCTCGCTGCGCAGCATCGCCGCAGCATTTTCTGCGCCCGCCGCGTCGATGTCGGCGAGGATCACCGAAGCGCCCTTGGCGACCAGCGCCTTAGCGGTTGCGAGCCCGAGCCCGCTCGCACCGCCGGTGATGAAAGCGGTCTTCCCCGCGACCTCGGTCATTCGGCGAAATCCTTTTCGAGATAACGCGTCATTCGATATTGGGCGAGACCGGCGGCGGCGGCGAAAGGCATCAGCGCCATCAATGCCCAGCGGAGACTTTCGTCGCCGTGGACCGGCTTCAGACTATCGCTGACGACCCCGGCGAAAAGCGGGCCGAGCCCCAGCCCGATGATGTTGAACATCAGCATCAGCACCGCGGCGGCGGTCGCGCGGCTGCGCGGCGGCGTGAGGTTCTGCACCAGCGCGAGTGCGGGGGCGACATAGGCGGTACATGCCGCCATCGGAATCAGCATCAGCGCGAGCGAGACCTGCCAGCTATCGACGAGAAGCGCCGCGATGAAGGTCGGGATCAGCACCGCGGTCGCGAGCGCGGGGATGGTGCCGTAGGCACGCGCCGACACCTTCGCGCGGTGACTGACGAGCCAGCCGCCGCCGAGGATGCCGATGCCGAAGGTGATGCCCGCGGCGGGACCGAAATATGTGGCCATCGCTTCCAACGGCATCTTCTGGGTGCGCATCAGGAAAGCGGGGATCCAGTTGAGCATGCCATAGCTCACGAAGGCGGCGAGCCCGCTGCCGATCATCACCATGCGGAGCGACGGACGGCGGATAAACATCGCGAGGCTCTGCGAAAAGGGCAGGGCTTCGTCGGCGGGCTTGTGCGCGTCCATCGCCCCGCGCGCGGGTTCGCGGACGAGCCAGACCAAAAGCGGCGCGACGAGGATGCCGACGATCCCGATGACGATGAAGGCGTTGCGCCAGCCGATATTCGCGGCCGCCCATGCGCCGAAGGTTGCGCCGACGAACACCCCGAACGGGCCGTTGAGCGTGAACAGGCCGATCGCAAGCGGGCGCCGCGCGGGCGGATAATAATCGGCGATCACCGACAGCGAGGGCGCGGTGCCGCCGGCTTCGCCGGCGCCGACGCCGAAGCGCATCAGCGCGAGTTGCCAGAAATTCGAGACCATACCGCACGCCGCGGTGAAGCCGCTCCAAACGACGCAGGCGATGCCGATCAGCTTCACCCGGTTCCAGCGGTCGGCGATCATCGCCACCGGCACTCCGGCGGCGGCATAGAAGAGTGCGAACGCAAAGCCCGTGAGCAGCCCGAATTGCGTGTCGCTGAAATCCATTTCGGCGCGGATCGGCTCGACGAGCACCGACAGGAGCTGACGGTCGACGAAGTTGATCGTTCCGACGACGAACAGCATCGCGAGCGCGACGTTGCGGCGGAGCGCATGGCCGCTGTCCGGCGCTGCGCTGCCTGCACTGAGGGCGGTGGCCTCGGTCATAACTCTCCCCAAAAACGCACGAGTCTTCTCGGTCGAAAAATACTTAGATATTTAAGTTTATCTGTCAATGTGCTTTACGGTAGCGGCAAGATGAGCGGGAGAGAAGAGATGGAGATCCAAGGCAAAAGCGCCATTGTGACGGGTTCGGCGGGCGGCATCGGCCGTGCAACCGCCGTGATGCTCGTGGAACGCGGCGCGGCGGAAATCAGGCTGGTCGATGTCAAGGAAGATGCCCTCGCCGAAACCGCGCGGCTCGTCGCGGCAAAGGGCGCGCGGGTCACAACCCATGTTCTGGACCTTTCCGACGTCCCGGCGGTCGAAGCCTGGTTTGAGGTGCATGGCGACGTCGATATATTGCACAACAACGCCGGGGTCGTGTCGGGCCTGCCGCAATTCCCCGATGTCGATGCCGCGCGCATCCGCTGGATCATCGACGTCAACATCACCTCGCTCGTCGCGGCAACGCAGATCGCGGTGCAGAAGATGAAGAAGCGCGGCGGCGGGGTGATTATCAATACCGTGTCGACGGTCGCGCTCGGCACCGGCTTCTACGACGCGATGTATGCGACGACCAAGGCCGCGGTGATGATGTTCACGCGCTGCTGCGCACCTTTGAAGGAGGAGTGCAATGTCCGCGTCGCGGGCATGTTGCCGGGTCTGGTCGACACGCCGATCCTCGACACGACGGGCGCGGGCGGCAAGTCCGAATGGATGAAGGCCGTGCTGGCGAACAATGAGGCGTGCCGACCCGAGGATATCGCCGGGGGCGTCATGGCGCTGATCGAGGACGACAGCCTTGCGGGCGGCGACTGGGTCGCCGTGCGGCGGCTCGACGGCAAGGTCGAATATCAGTGGGGGCACGCGGACAGCATCTAGCCACCCTCGTCATTCCCGCGAAAGCGGGAACCCAGTGGCTACGCTGGCTCGCTGGGTTCCCGCTTTCGCGGGAATGACGAAATTTGAGATGACTAGCGCGTCGGCGCTTCCAGCATATTCTTGCCGAACAAATTCGACCATTGCGCTTCTGTCAGCACCGGGCGCGCGCTCGACAGGTTGGCGGCATTTTTAACGTCGGTCCCGGCGATCACCGCAGGGCGTTCGCCGATGCGCGCGAACCAGTCGGCGACGGCAGGATAATCGTCGAGGGTCAAACCGATCGCGCGGATCGCGCGCGTCCACGGCCATGCCGCGATATCGGCGATCGAATATTCTTCGGCTAGAAAGCCGGCCTCGGCCAGCCGCCCGTTGAGGACGTGGAGCAGCCGCAGCGTCTCGTTGCGATAGCGTTCGACGGGATAGGTCTGCCCCTCGGGCGCGTAGCGGATGAAATGATGCGCCTGACCCTGCATCGGGCCGAAGCTCGCCATCTGCCACATCAGCCATTGCTGCGCCTGGCTGCGCCGGCGCGGGTCGGCCGGAAGCAGCTGCCCGCTCTTCTCGGCAAGATAGAGCAGGATCGCGCCGCTCTCGAACACCGGTAGCGGCGCGGCGCCGCAGACCGGATCATGGTCGACGATCGCGGGCAAGCGGCCGTTCGGGTTGATGCGGCGATATTCGGGGGTCAGATGGTCGCCCTCGAGCATGTTCATCGCGAGAAGTTGATGCGGCAGGCCGACTTCTTCGAGCATGATCGACACCTTGTGGCCGTTGGGTGTGGGCGTGAAATAGACGTCGATCATGCGAGGTTCCCTTCGGCGAAAATGGCGCGCGCGGCGGCGAAGGCGGCTTCGAAAGCCTCCTTCCCGGCGGGATAGGCGACGACGGTCAGGGTCACGCCCGCGATCTTCCATCCTTCCTGACGCACAAGGCGATGCGTGTAGCGGCCGATCAGATCGCCGAGGAGCGCACGGTCCTCGACGCCGACGACATGGACGGCATCGACGATGCTCGTCACCGTCGCGCGGTCGCCGTCGATCGTCGCGATGACGTTATGGAGCTGGTGCGCGGTCGCGTCGAAGCCTTCGAGCGCCTTGCAACGCTTCGTCCACTCGTCGGCGGACACGGTGGCGACGAGCGAGCCAATCGCGCCATAATCGATCGCGATCTCGTCGATGAAGAGCGCGCGATAGGCGGCCCAGTCGCGTGCATCGAGCGCGGCCGCATAACAGGTCACGACCGCGGCTGCCGCTTCCCTGTCGAGGAAAGCTTGGGCCGCGGCCGATCCCTGGGACATCATATCGAACCTAGAACTTGATCCCGGCCTCGACCGAAATATTGCGGGTCGGTTCGAGGTACAGGATCGCGCGCGGTACCGGCGTGATCGGGAAAGGCAGGTTGAAGGCGCTGCCAATCGTCTTCTGGTTCGTCAGATTCTTGCCGACGAGCGCGACGTGCCAGCGGTCGTCCTGATCGGCGAGCTGGACGCGCAGGTCGAGCTTCACATAGCCGTTCTGGACACCGAACACCGGGCTCTGATTGTCCGAATTGAAATATTTCGACCGGCCGGCAGCGACGCCGGTGACATCGAGCTTCAGCGCGTCCGACATGTCGAAGCGCGCGTGCGCCGTGACGCTGCCGGTCCATTTCGACGAATAGGCGACCGGATAGCCCGCGAGATTGTTCGTCGCCGGGGTACAGGTAGCCGGTTGCGACGCGAGGCAAGCCGCGCCAGGATAATCGTCATATTTGATGTCCGAATAGGCGGCCGACGCGTTGATGTCGAAATTGGGAATGGGGAAGACGCTGAGCGATCCCTCGATCCCCTTCGACGTTGCGCTCGCCGCATTGCCGGTCAGATAGCTCGACGTCGCGGGCTGATAGACCGATACCTGCAGATCCTTGAACTGCGTGTGATAGGCCGAAACGTTCGCGACGACTTTGCCGTCGAACAGCGTCGATTTGATGCCCGCCTCGAAATTCTCCGACTGTTCGGGCTCGAAGGTGAAGGTGCTGTCGACGGTGCCGAGCGTGTTCGAGACGAAGCCGCCCGATTTCGACCCGCGGCCCCAGGTCGCGTAGAGCATGACGCGCGGCGCGACGTCATATTGCACAGTGACCGAGGGATCGACGTTGCCTTCGCTGATCTTGCCCACCGCGCTGGAAATCGGGCGCAGCGCAAAGGGCTGTCCGTTGAGGCCGTTCGAGCCGTAGACCAGCCGCGCGGCGAAATCGCCGTCCTTCTTGGTGTGGGTGTAGCGCAGGCTGCCGATGACGCGGAGCGCATCGGTCGCGTTGAGCGTTCCCTGGCCGAAGACCGACCAGCTTTCGGCTTCCTGATTGAAGATGCTGTCGATGCGGCCGAAATAGGGGCCGGTAAATACGCCGGGGATCGTCAGGCTCGGGAGGTTGAAGCCCTGATATTGCTCCAGCGTGTAATTCGACTTGTCGTAGTAAGCGCCCCCGATGAACTCGAAGGTCTCCCCGACCGGCGACAGGATGCGGATTTCCTGCGAGAATTGGTCGAAGCGCTCGGGGAAGGCGTTGTAGACCGAATTGGCCGTAAAGGCGCCGCCGCTGTTCGGGATCGTCTGGTCGAAGCCGTTGACGATCTTCGACTTGAACCAGCTGTAGCCGGTGACCGAGGTCAGCGTGAAATCGCCGAGCGCGAGGTTGCCGACGCCCGATATCATCACCGACTTGTTCTTGTTGCCTTCGTCGCCGAGCGCCGAGCGTTCGAGATAACGGTTGGTCTGCGGGTCCTGATCGCTGGTCAGCGGGCTCGACACGGTGATGCCGCCGATGACCGTCCGCTTCCCATATTCGACCTTCGCTGTGTAGTCGAAATTGTCCGATGGTTCCCACTTCAGCGTCAGGCGCAGCAGCTGCGACTTGATTTCGGGGTCGTCATGATCCTTCGCGCGGTTATAGATGTAGCCGTCCTGGTTGACGATCTTGTACGCGAAGCGCGCGCCGAGCGTGTCGGTGATCGGCCCCGACAGATAGCCCGAGAAGTCGGTGCCCTTATGATCGAAATTATAGAGGCCCGTGATCGCGCCTTCGAAATCCTTGGTCGGCCCCGCCGAGACGACGCTGACCGCGCCCGCAGCGGTATTCTTGCCGAACAGCGCGCCCTGCGGACCGCGCAGAACCTCGACGCGTTCGAGGTCGAAGAAGGGGGCCTGCGCCTGCCGGTTGCGACCGGCATAGATACCGTCGACATAGAGCGAGACCGACTGGTCGAAGGCGAAGTTCGCCGGCGGCGAGCCGAAGCCGCGGATATAGATGACGTCGTTGCCCGCGGTCGACTGAACGAAGACGTTCGGCGTGTAGTTCATCACCGCCTTGATGTCGCTCGTGTTGAATTCGGCGAGCTTGGCGCCGCTGACGACCTCCATCGAAATCGGTACATCCTGCAGGCTCTGCTCGCGCTTCTGCGCGGTGACGATGATTTCGTTGGTATTGCTGTCGTCGACGTCAGGCACGTCGACAGTGGCCGCGTCGGCGGGCGCCGCCTGCGCAAACGCCGGTGCGGCGTTGGCGAGCATCGCGATTCCCGCGACGCCGGACAGCAGAAACTGGTTGCGAGCCTTCATTGTCACCCTCCCATAGAGCTGATCGCTGCCGGTCCCGGAAAGCCTTCCGATCCGTCAATCTGATTGACCCTTAGTATACTAATGGTTTTATGCTTGTCCATAGGCAGGAAGAGGATTCGCATCATGAACGAAGAAAATCGGCACGCGGCGCTCGCAACGCGTCATCTGTGTACCGTCGAGTTCGAGGTCGGCGGCGGGATCATCGGAATCGGCGCGTCGCCGTTCGGCGACCAGCGATTGGGCTATATCAGCGGGGGTCGTTTTTTCGGGCCCCGGATCAAGGGGATAGTCTTGCCGGGTGGCGGCAACTGGTCCCGCAGCGGACGGCTCGGCGGCGATGCGTCGGTCGGCACCTTCGATGCGCGTGCGGTGTGGCAGACCGATGACGGCGAGCTCATCTATCTGAGCTATACCGGCCGAAATATCATTCCCGACGATGTCCGCGCGACCTTTGCCGATCCCGCGGTGCCCGATGCCGACCCTTCGCGCTACTATCTGCGAATCGCGCCGGTGTTCGAAACCGCCAGCGCGACATATGGCTGGCTCAACGGCGTGCTCGCGGTCGGCGTCGGCGAACGCACCGGTTTCGGCGTGCGCCATGTGATCCACGAGATATTGTGATGATCGACCTGCATTATTCGGCGACGCCGAACGGACAGAAGATAGCGATCATGCTCGAAGAGATCGGCGACCCCTATCGCGTCATCTCCTATGACATTTTCGAGGGCGACCAGCTGACCGCCGAGTTCGGGCGCATCAACCCTAACCACAAATTGCCCGCAATCGTCGATCATGCCCCGGCAGGTAGCGGCGAACCCGTGACGGTGTTCGAATCGGGCGCGATCCTGCAATATCTGGCGGAAAAAAGCGGGCGTTTCCTGCCGGCGTCGGGCGCGGCGCGCGCGGCGACGCTGTCGTGGCTGACCTGGCAGGTCGCGGGGCTGGGGCCCATGGGCGGGCAGGCGAGCCATTTCCTGCGTTACGCCCCGGCGGGGCAGGATTATGCGACCGAGCGCTATACGAAGGAGCTCACACGCCTGCTTACCGTGCTCGAGAAACGGCTGGAAAAGAGCGCCCATGTCGCGGGCGACGACTATAGCATCGCCGATATGGCGATCTGGCCCGGCCGCGCTTCGGCGTTCGTAATGGGGCCGGGGCTCGACGAATGGCCTGCGATGCGCGGCTGGTTCGAACGTATCCGCGAACGTCCCGCCGTGGCGCGCGCGATGGCGCGCGATGAGCTTAAGGCGCCAGCGAAATATATCGGCCGGCACCAGGCGCTCGACGAGAAGGAGTGGTCGAACATGTTCGGCGACGCCAATCACGCTGCGGTGAAGGATGATTGAGGTCAGAGCATCCGAAACCGACCGGAAGTTGCCCCTCTTACATCTTCAGCGCCGCGATGGATCCCGGATCAAGTCCGGGATGACGAAGGAGAGGAAGCGAAACTCCGCTTCGCACCCCGAACCGGACATGCGGCGGGTGTTATCCCAGAGCCTCGACCTCTTCGGCGAGCGAAAGCCAGCGGTCTTCTGCCGCGGCTTTCTCGACGCGCAACGTTTCGAGCTTCGCGGTCAGCCCGGTGAAGCGCGCATTGTCACGCGTGAACAGGCTGCCGTCGGACAGTTCGGTTTCGATCCCCGCCATCTCTCCTTCGATCGCCTCGATCCGCGCGGGGAGGAGGTCGTAGTCGCGCTGATCCTTGTAGCTCAGCTTCTTGCGCGCGGTGGGTGGCGGCGGCAGTGCGGCGCCCGATGCCCTGGCCTTGACGCTGTTCGGCTTGGCTCGCTTCGCTTCCCAGTCGGCGTAACCGCCCGCGACGACGTCGACCTTGCCGGTGCCGTCGAGCCCGAGCGTGACGGTGACAGTGCGGTCGAGGAAGTCGCGGTCGTGGCTGACGAGCAGTACGGTGCCGGCATAGTCGGCGATGACTTCCTGGAGCAGGTCGAGCGTTTCGAGGTCGAGGTCGTTCGTCGGTTCGTCGAGCACGAGGAGGTTCGATTCGCGCGCGAATTCGCGCGCGAGGAGCAAGCGCGAGCGTTCGCCGCCCGAGAGCGCGCCCACACTCGCCTCGACGACGCCGGGGTCGAAGAGGAATTCCTTGAGATAGCCCTGGATATGTTTTTTGACGCCGCGCACCTCGACCCAGTCGCCGCCGTCGGCGAGGATGTCGCGGACGGTCTTGTCGGGCGACATCAGGCTGCGCTGCTGGTCGATGACGATGCCGTCGAGCGTCGGGGCGAGGGTGATGCTGCCTTCGTCGGGCGCGATCTCGCCGGTGAGCAGCTTGAGCAGGGTTGATTTGCCCGCGCCATTGGCGCCGACGATGCCGATGCGGTCGCCGCGCTGGACGCGGAAGTCGAGTTTCTTGATGATCGTGCGGTCGCCGAAACTTTTGCTCACGCCTTCGGCGATGATCACCGATTTCGAGCGAACGTCGTCGTTCGCGAGGCCGAGCTTGGCGACGCCAGGGCCGCCGATCATCGCGGCGCGAGTCGCGCGCATTTCCTTGAGCTTTTCGAGCCGGCCCTGATTGCGCTTGCGGCGCGCGGTGACCCCGCGTTCGAGCCAGTGCGCCTCGAGCCGCAGTTTCGAATCGAGTTTCTGTGCGGCGCGCGCTTCCTCGGCGGCGACGGCGTCGCTCCACTCCTCGAAACCACCGAAGCCGATTTCCTTGCGGCGGATACTGCCGCGGTCGAGCCACAAGGTCTGGCGCGTCAAGCGGGTCAGGAAGGTGCGGTCGTGGCTGATGACGATGAACGCGCCCGTGTAGCGCGCGAGCCAGCTTTCGAGCCAGTCGATCGCGGCGAGGTCGAGGTGGTTGGTCGGCTCGTCGAGGAGCAGCACGTCGGGGTTTTGCGCGAGCGCGCGGGCGAGCGCGGCGCGGCGGCGCTCGCCACCCGAGGCGCTGGCGGCGGTGCGGCTCATGTCGATGCCGAGCTGGTCGGCGATGGCGGCGACCTCATGCTCGGGCGGGCCGTCGTCGCCGGAAATGGCGAAGTCCATCAGTGTTGCAAAGGGACGGAAGTCGGGCTCCTGTTCGAGCATCACGACATGGGTGCCGGGGACGATCGTGCGCTTGCCCTTGTCGGGATCGATGCGGCCCGCGAGCAGCTTGAGCAAAGTCGTCTTGCCGGCACCGTTGCGGCCGATGAGCGCGAGCCGGTCGCGTTCGCCGACATAGATGTCGAGGTCCTGGAACAGCCAGCCGCTGCCCTGCACAAGACCGAGGCCTTCGTATGAAAGAATGGGTGCTGCCATGATGAACGGCGCGCTACCGATACGTTCAGCCTGATGCAAGCGCCACGGGAGCAAAGGGCGGAACGCGTTCGCTCCGTCTGCGTTACGGGGCGGAGATCATAATGAACCGGAAGCCCGGTTCGCAGGAGAATGAAATGACGAAGCAAATGCTCGCCGCTATGGCATCCGGACTGGCCCTGATAGCGGCGGTGCCCGCCGTCGCGCAACAAGGAGGTTCGACGGTGACGGCAGCAACGACGCAGGGACCGATTTTGAGCTTCAGTGTCAGCGAGGAGGTGCGCTCGCGTCCCGACCAGGCGACGGTCGGAGCCGGCGTGACGACGACCGCGCCGACCGCGGTCGAAGCGATGCGCGCCAATGCCGCGGCGATGGACAAACTGATCGCCGCCGCGAAAGCGCGCGGGATCAAGGCCGAGGACATCCAGACGAGCGGTATCAACCTGTCGCCGCAATATGACTATAACAACCGCACCGACGGCCAGACGCCGCGCTTCCTCGGCTATCAGGTTAGCAATACGGTGCGCGCGACCACAGGCAAGATCGACGACATCGGCCCGCTGCTCGACGCGCTGGTCGCCGCCGGCGGCACCAATATCGACGGGCCGTGGTTCGGCATGAAGGATGCCGACGCCCAGCTGGTCGGCGCGCGCGGCGCGGCGATCAAGGCGGCCGAGGCCAAGGCGGCGGATTATGCGCGGCTGGCCGGCTATCGCGGGGTCGAGCTGGTCTCGATCAGCGAAGGCAGCTTTGGCGGCCCGCAGCCGCCGATGCCCTATGCGCGCGGGATGATGGTGGCCGAGGCGAAAGCGACGCCGGTCGAACCCGGGCAGGTCGCGAACACGCTGACGCTGAATTTTCAGTTTCGCCTGGTGCGGTAAGTTGACCGGGAGCCGGTGTAAGCCGGCTCCCGAAATCCGTTCGTGTCGAGCGGATTTTATGCAAGCTAGCCTACCCCAGCTCTCCCTCCGCCCACGGCCAGGGCCGTTCGCGGAACCATTTGGTGATGATATATTTGCGGCCCTTGCGCACCTTCATCCCGTGGTGGAGCGTGTAGGGGTTCGCGCGGCCGTCGGGCCGCACATTGTTCCATGCGAGCAGCTTGCCGACCTCGGGCTGGTGCATCTTGCCGGTCGCGAGGAAGCGGGTCGCGCCGCCCGCACCCGGTTCGTTGAGATAGATCATCAAGGTCCAGCTGCGCTGGCCGGGCACCGCGCAATAGGTTTCCCAGTCGGCACCGTGCGGGTCGAAATAGTCGGTGTGCGCCTTGAACTCCTGCCCGACGTCGTAGCGCTGGCCCTGCATCGGCTCGCCATATTCGAGCGGAATGCCGGTGAGGTTGTGGAGCCGGTTGTTGACTGCGATCACCAGCGGGTCGCGGTGGTCGAGATCGCAGGTCGTGCTGGTGCGGAAGGCGTCGTCGCCATTCGGGTCGGCGATGGTCGACGGGCGCACGTCGCGGTCGATCTGCGCGATCAGCGCGGTACAGGTCTCGGCGTCGAGGAACCCCGAGAGCATGAACTGCTGGAGCTTCGGCGTCGGCGCGCGGCGGATGCCGGGGACGGCGGCGAGCCGGTCGGCGGTGCGGTCGGCGCCCGAGGTCGCCATGTCGACATGATCATTGCCAGCCATGGCGCGCTTTTAGTGGCGTCTGCCCGAGCGAACAATGCTTGACGAAGGGGGTGGGCGCGCCTATCGCCGCGCGCTGTCGCAGGCGGTTTCGCCGTGCATGTGGCGACCATAGCTCAGTTGGTTAGAGCGCCGGTTTGTGGTACCGGAGGTCGCGGGTTCGAGCCCCGTTGGTCGCCCCATTTTCTCGATTTTAGCGCATATGCGGGATTTGGGGTGACTCTCCATCTCTATTGGATTATTGCGTATATACGTAATTTTCTAATGCGAGGAGCCGCGCATGTCTGCTGTCTGGGATTTCGCCGATTTCGACGACCATGAGCATGTCCACATGTTCCGCGATCGGGCGAGCGGACTTACCGCGGTCATCGCCGTCCACTCGACGCACCTCGGCCCCGGCGCGGGCGGCGTGCGGTACTGGCATTATCCGCAGCGCGCGGCGGCGATCACCGATGCGCTGCGCCTGTCGCGCGGGATGAGCTACAAAAATGCGATGGCCGGCCTGCCGATGGGCGGCGGCAAGGGCGTGATCCTCGCCGACGAGGGCGCCGCGAAGACCCCCGAACTGCTCGCGGCGTTCGGCCGCGCGGTCGATTCGCTCGGCGGCGCCTATGTGACCGCCGAGGACGTCGGGATCACCGACGCCGACATGGTCGAGATCGCCAAGCAGACGAAGCATGTCAGCGGGTTGCCGGTGGCGAGCGGCGCCGATGCCGGCGGCGACCCGGGACCGTTCACCGCGCTCGGCGTCTATCTGGGCATCAAGGCGGCGATTCGCGAAGGTCTGAACACCGATAGCGCAAAGGATGTCCGCATCGCGATCCAGGGCGTCGGCAGCGTCGGCGGCGGCGTTGCGCGGCGGCTGGCGGCCGAAGGCGCGAAGCTGACCCTCGCCGACGTCAATCTGGCGCGTGCGAAGGCGCTCGCCGAGGAACTGGGCGCCGAGCTCGCCGATTCGGCGGCGATCATGGAGGTCGAGGCCGATGTGCTGAGCCCCAACGCGCTCGGCGCGATCCTGACCGAGCAAAGCATCGCGAAGCTGCGCGTGCCGATCGTCGCGGGCGGCGCGAACAACCAGCTCGCGACCGCCGCCGACGGCCAGCGCGTCCACGATCGCGGAATTGTCTATGCCCCCGATTATGTGATCAACGCGGGCGGCATCATCAACGTCGCGCTCGAATATCTGGGGCAGGGCAGCCGCGAGGAAGTCGAGAGCCGCATCCACCAGATCCCGGGCCGGCTGGCCGAAATCTGGGCCGAGAGCAAGGCGAGCGGTACCCCCGCGTCGGTCGTCGCCGACCGCATGGCGCAGAAGCTGATCGGGCGGGGTTGAGCTCAAGCGTCGCCCCCGCGAAGGCGTGGGCGACGGTATGTGGATGGCGTGGGCGCTTAATTCCGCTAAGCCCTTTTTCAATGAAACGGCATTTCTATCTGGTCGCGGGCTGGGCGTCGTTGGGGCTTGGCGCGATCGGCGCCTTCCTGCCGCTGTTGCCGACCGTGCCGTTCGTCATCCTCGCGGCCTTCTGCTTTGCGCGCTCGTCGCCGCGGCTCGAGACCTGGTTGCTCACCCATCCGCACTTCGGGCATCATATCGTCGCGTGGCGCGAGAAGGGGGCGATCAGCCGCAAGGGCAAGCTCGCCGCCACGGCCGCTTTCGCACTCAGCATCATACTCGCCGCGATCTTTTCGCCCTGGCCGTGGGTGATGCTGCCGGTGCTCGCCGCGGTGGTGACCGGGAGCTGGATCTGGACGCGGCCGGAGGGGTGAGACTTAGTTGATGATTTCGGCTCGTTCATCCGCGCGCAGTGCGGCCAGTCTTTCCCTCCACAATTGCAATGCTTCGGGCGTCAATCTGGCCCAATCGGCGATTTCGCCAATGATCTTGAGCGGTGCGCTGCTTCGATACGAACGGGTGGGATTCCCGGGAAATTTCTTGTCGGTCACATTCGGGTCGTTTTCGAATGCCCCGGTCGGCTCGACGGCATAAACACGCGGGACAGCGCCGCCTTCCCTGAGGTCCGCCGCGATCTCTGCGGCAAGTCCCGCGCCGTCCACAAGAGCGGTGAAATAGATATGGTTCATCACCACCTCGGGGCGATAGTTTGACCGGAATCCCGCGGTAAGGAAGTCACCTACGCGCAAATTCGCGATTGTGCCGTGAAAGAAGGGACCCTCGTCCAGCACTGTGGTCATCGTCATCTCCTTATCCTGCGAGTCCGCTGTAGTCGGTGAGCTAGACGGAGCCAACGCCGCCAACCCCTAGAAACCTGCCATTCGTTATCGGAACGGGCTTGGGCAAGGCGAGGCAGGGGACTCTTGACGCGAGGGCCCGCGCAGGCAACACACGCGCCGCCGGGTCGCGCCGGGCAAATTGCTGGACCCTCTTGTCCGGCTCGCCTAAGGACGACGCGAAACCGATGCACGCCTATGCCAATCCGACCCGTTTTCTGGCGATCGCCAAGCCGCTGACGCCGTGGTTGCTCGGCGCCGGGCTGTTGCTCGTGCTCGGCGGTGCGTTCGCCGGGCTGACGATGGTGCCGGGCGATTACAAGCAGGGCGAAACCGCGCGCATTCTTTATGTCCATGTCCCCTCGGCCTGGCTCGGCATGGGCGGCTGGACGTCGCTGGCGGTGGCGGGATTGGTCCAGCTCGTATGGCGCCATCCCTTGTCCGGCATCGCGGCGCGTGCGACCGCGGTGCCGGGGATGCTGTTCACCGCGCTGTGCCTCGCGACCGGATCGATCTGGGGCCGCCCGACCTGGGGGACCTGGTGGGAGTGGGACGGGCGGATGACCTCGATGCTCGTCCTGCTGTTCCTTTACGCGGGCTTCATCGCGCTGACGAGCGGCGATGACGGCCAGCGGCAGGGCGGTTCGCTGTCGCGCGGCGCGGCGATCTATGCGCTCGTCGGCGCGATCAATATTCCGATAATCAACCGCAGCGTCGTGTGGTGGAACAGCCTGCATCAAGGGCCGAGCATCACACTGAGCGGTTCGAGCATCGACGGCGCCTTGTTGTGGCCGCTGGGCTTGACCGTGCTCGGCTTTTCGCTGCTATTCGGGGCGATCGTATTGATGCGGATGCGGCGGATCATCGCCGACAATCGCGTCGCGGCGCGGCTGCGGCGATTGGCCGACGAGGAGGGTTGACGCGTGACGGGGGTGATCAGCGGGGGCGGCCAATGGGCGTTCGTCGCCGCGGCCTATGGGCTCACGGCCGTGCTGACCGGGGCGGTGCTGTGGGCGAGCTGGCGTGGGATGAAAAAGGCCGAGAAGCGCAGCGATGCGCTGCGCAGGGATCGTCGATGAAACCGAAACATCAAAGATTGATTTTGGCTGCCGTGGCACTCGCGGGCATCGGCGGTGCGGGCGTGCTCGCGGCGAGTGCGCTGCGCGACGAGGCGGCCTATTTCCGCACGCCGATCGAAGTGCAGGGCGGCAAGGCCGAAGTCGGCGAGGCGATGCGGCTGGGCGGCATGGTCGCAAAGGGCAGCATCGCGCGGCAGGCCGACGGGTTGACGATCCGCTTCGTCGCGACCGACGGCAAGGCGTCGGTGCCGGTCGAATATAAGGGCATCGTCCCCGACCTGTTCGGCGAGGAGAGCGGCATGGTCGCCGACGGCCGGATGCGCGCCGACGGGGTGTTCGTTGCCGATCGTATCCTCGCGAAGCATGACGAGCGCTATATGCCGCCGCAGATGGGCGAGATGCCGAAGAATATGAAAGCGCCGGCCGCGACATGATCGCCGAACTCGGTCTGGCCCTGTTGTGGATCGCGGCGGCGCTTGCGTGCCTGTCGCTGATCGCGGGAACGCTGTTTCTTCGCGGTGGTTCGAAGGATCTGGCAGCGCTCGTGCGGCCGGCGAGCGTTGCGCAGGGCGGGCTGACGACCGCGGCCTTCGGACTGCTGATCGCGCTGTTCGTGCGGTCCGACATGTCGGTCGAACTCGTCGCGCGCAACAGCAACAGCCTGAAGCCGATGATCTTCAAGATCGCCGGGACGTGGGGCAATCACGAAGGGTCGATGCTGCTGTGGCTGATGATCCTGTCGCTGTCGGGCGGGCTGATCGCGATCTTCGAGAAACGGCTGCGCGAGGATACGCTGATCGCGACGCTGGCGGCGCAGGCGGCGCTGAGCCTCGGCTTCTTTGCGTTCCTGCTCTTTTCGTCGAACCCGTTCAAGCGGCTGCCGGTGGCGCCGCCTGACGGGCAGGGGCTCAACCCGCTGCTGCAGGACATCGGGCTCGCCTTCCACCCACCCACGCTCTACGTCGGCTATGTCGGGCTGTCGGTCGCGTTCAGCTTTGCCGTCGGCGCGCTGATCACGCGCGAGATCGGTCCGGCGTTCGCGCGCGCGATGCGGCCGTGGGTGCTCGGGAGCTGGATTTTCCTGACGCTCGGCATCACTGCGGGCAGCTATTGGGCCTATTATGAGCTCGGCTGGGGCGGCTGGTGGTTCTGGGACCCGGTCGAGAATGTGTCGCTCGTGCCATGGCTCGCGGGCGCGGCGCTGCTCCATTCGGTCGCGGTGACCGCGACGCGCAACGCGCTGCGGGCCTGGACGGTGATGCTCGCCGTGATCGGCTTTTCGATGTCGATGGTCGGCACTTTCATCGTGCGGTCGGGGCTGCTGACGAGCGTTCATAGTTTCGCGGTCGATCCCGAGCGCGGCACCTTCCTGCTCGTGCTGATGGCGATCTATATCGGCGGCGCGCTGACCTTGTTCGCGCTGCGCGCCGGGGCGGTCGCCGAGGGCAAGAAATTCGCGCTGCTGAGCCGCGAGGGCTCGCTCGTCATCAACAATCTGCTGCTCACGACGATCCTCGCGCTCGTGCTCCTGGGAACGCTCTATCCGATCGTCGCCGAGGCGATGGGCGAGAAGATTTCGGTCGGGCCGCCCTATTATAATCGCGTCGCGGGTCCGCTCGCGCTGATTCTCTGCCTCGTCATGGTCGCGGGACCGCTTTTGAGCTGGCGCAAGGATGACGGCAAAAGGCTGTGGTCGCGCCTGCCGCTGGCGATCTTTGCCGGTGCGGCGGTGCTGTTCGCGCTGATCCTGTTCGGCGGCAAGGTCGGGATTCTCCCGCTGCTCGGGATGACCGTCGCGGGCATCGTCGCGGTCGCGAGCCTAGCGCCGTTGTGGGGACGCAACCTGCGCCGCACGCCGCTGCCGACTTGGGGCATGGTCGTCGCGCATTTCGGCGTCGCGGTGTGCCTTGCCGGCATGGGCGCCGAAAGCGCGTTCATCAAGGAGCGGCTGGTCGCGGCGGCGCCGGGCGACGACATAAGGATCGGCGATTTTTCGGTGAAGTTCGTTGGGGTGAAGCCCGTCGCGGGGCCGAACTATACCGCGATCGAGGGGACGCTGGTCGCGACCACCTCGTCGGGGACGAGCTTTACGATGAAGCCCGAAGCGCGCACCTTTCCGGGCCTGATGGGCACCGCGCCGACCGAGACAAACGAAGCGGCGCTGCTGACGCGGCCGGGCGGGCAGCTTTATGCGGTGCTCGGCCAGCCGGTGACGGGCGACGACGGCCGCGCCGACCGCTACCAGATCCGCCTGTGGTGGAAGCCGCTGGTGTGGTGGATATGGCTCGGCGGCGGCTTGATCGCCGTCGGCGCGGCGCTGTCAATGCTCGGCCGCGCGCAGCTTTTGGCAATCTGGCGCGCGCGCCGTGCCCGCAAATTACAGGAACGTTTCGCGCCATGAAGAACCGCTGGGTCCTTTTCGTGCCTTTGGCGATCATGGGGTTGCTGTTCGGCGCCTTCATCTATCGGCTTACTACACCCGCCGAGACGCTGATCCAGTCGCAGTGGATCGACAAGCCGATGCCCTTGTTCGACCTGCCGCCCGCGACCGCTGGGGTCGAGGGGCTGAAGAGCAGCCAGCTTGCCGACGGCAAGCCGCGGCTGGTCAATGTTTTTGCAAGCTGGTGCATCCCGTGCCGCGCCGAGGCGCCGCAGCTCGAGGCGCTGAAGGCCGCGGGGGTGCCGATCGACGGCATCGCGATCCGCGACCGGCCCGAGGATGTCGAGATGTTCCTGCGCGAATATGGCAATCCCTTCGACCGCATCGGCGCCGACATGCAGTCGAGCGTCCAGATCGCGCTCGGGTCGTCGGGCGTGCCCGAAACCTTCCTGATCGACGGCAAGGGCATCATCCGTGAGCAGATCCAGGGCGTGATCCTCGCCGATCAGGTGCCCGAGATCGTTGCGAAGCTGGAGGCGATGAAGTGAGCCTGCGGCTGATCCTGCTCTGTCTGCTCGGCGCGACGACGCTGCCGCTGGCGGCGCAGGACCGCTTGCCGCCGGCGCCCTATGCCTATCAGCAGCTGAACGATCCGGCCAAGGAAGCGCGCGCCAAGGCGTTGATGGAGGAATTGCGCTGCCTCGTCTGTCAGGGGCAGTCGATTGCCGACAGCGATGCACCGCTCGCGGGCGATATGCGGCACGAGGTGCGGAGCAAGATCGCGGCGGGCGAGAGCCCGGACGAGATCAAGGCCTGGCTCGTCGCACGCTATGGCAACTGGGTGAGTTATGACCCGCCGTTCGACGGCGCGACGGCGTTGCTGTGGTTGGGGCCGCTGCTGTTTCTTGCGATCGGCGGATGGCTGGCGTTCGGGCGGTTCCGGCGCGGCAAGGATGATGCGGAGGACAGCGCATGATCTGGCTTTGGGTCCTTCTGGCCGCTGCGCTGACGATCGGCGGTATTTTCTGGCTGGGCCGGCTGCCCGCGGCGGCGCGCCCGCTCGCGGGGGCGGCGGTGATGCTGGGGCTCGCGGGCTATGCGCTGCAGGGGAGCCCGGCGCTGCCGGGCAAGCCCGTCGCGGCGCTCGAGGAGCCCGAAGGCTTTGGCGAGGCGCTGACCGACCAGCGGCAGGGGATGGCCGAACGTTTCGGACCCGCGGCGCAGTGGCTGGGGATGTCCGACGGTTTCGCGCGCACGGGCAAGACCGAACTTGCGGCGAAGACGCTCGAAAAGGGGCTCGAAAAATATCCCGACAATGTCGATCTGTGGGTCGGGCTTGGCAATGCGCTTGCGGCGCATGGCGGCGGAATGATGTCGCCCGCGGCGGCGCTGGCGTTCGACGAGGCGGCGAAGCGCGACCCGTCGCATCCCGCGCCGCCCTTTTTTGCAGGACTCGCGCTCGCGCAGGGCGGCGACCTCAAGGGCGCCGAGGCGGTGTGGAGCGGGCTGCTCGCGCGCAGCCCCGCCGATGCGCCGTGGCGGCGCGATCTCGAAGTGCGGCTGGCGCAGCTCAGGCAGGCGCTGGGGCCGCAGCTTCCTCCTGAAACTTCTGGCGAAACCCCGACCGCTGCCCCGGCGGGGGGCGTCCCAAATTGAAACCTGTTCCAAAAGCGCAGGCTCGTCTAAAGGCGCGCCATGACTGCTGAGTCGCAACAGGCGGCCGAAGGCGCGCAAAGCGCCATCGAGGCTGCCGCCGATACCGGCCATCACGGCCATGGACATCATGGCGATGGCAGGCTGAAGCTGGCCGTCGGCGCGATCGGGGTCGTGTTCGGCGACATCGGCACCAGCCCGCTTTACGCCTTTCGCGAAACCTTTGCGGGACACCACCCGATCGAGGCCGACCGGCTGCACATCTATGGCGTGCTGAGCCTCGTCTTCTGGTCGATGATGCTCGTCGTGACGTTCAAATATGTCATGACGATCATGCGTGCCGACAACAAGGGAGAGGGCGGCAGCCTCGCCTTGCTTGCATTGATCAGCCGTTCGTCCGGCGAGAAGCGCTGGACGTGGCCGATCATCCTGCTCGGCGTCTTTGCTACCGCGCTTTTCTATGGCGACAGCATGATCACGCCGGCGATGTCGGTGCTCTCGGCGACCGAGGGCTTGAGCTACGTCAACAAGGGGTTCGAGCCCTATATCGTGCCGATCGCGCTCGCGATCCTGATCGGCCTGTTCGCGATCCAGTCGCGCGGGACGGCGAAGGTCGGGATGCTGTTCGGGCCGATCATGCTCGCCTATTTCACGATGCTCGCGATCCTCGGGCTCATCCATATCGTCGATCATCCGGGGATCATCCTCGAAACGCTGAACCCAGTGAACGCGCTGCGTTTCTTCTACGTCGATGGTTTCACGGCCTTTATCGCATTGGGCGCGGTCGTGCTCGCGGTGACGGGAGCCGAGGCGCTCTATGCCGACATGGGGCATTTCGGGCGCGGGCCGATCGGATTGAGCTGGCTGACCTTCGTCCTGCCCGCGCTGATGCTCAACTATATGGGGCAGGGCGCGATGGTGCTTGAGGCGGAGATGGGGCCGCGCGGCGACCTGATCGCCGATCCCTTTTTCCAGATGATGCCCGATGCGTGGCAGATTCCTGTCGTCATCCTCGCGATCCTCGCGACGATCATTGCGAGCCAGGCAGTGATTTCGGGTGCCTTTTCGCTGACGCAGCAGGCGATCCAATTGGGCTTCATGCCGCGGCTGCGCGTCGAACATACCAGCGCCTCGGCCGCGGGGCAGATCTACATCCCGATGGTTAATTGGGGGCTGATGGTGATGGTAACCCTGCTCGTCCTCGGCTTTGGATCGTCGAGCAACCTCGCCGCCGCCTATGGCATCGCGGTGACCGGCGCGATGTTCATCGATACCTGCCTGATGAGCGTCGTGCTCTTCACCTTGTGGAGGTGGCCGGCGTGGAAGGCGCTGCCGATCCTCGCTATCTTCTTCATCGTCGACATCGCCTATTTCGGCGCGAATCTGGTCAAGGTGCCCGACGGCGGCTGGGTGCCGCTGGCGATCGGCCTGACGATCTTCACCATGCTCACCACCTGGTCGCGCGGGCGCAAGCTGATGCAGCAGGAAATGGCCGAGGGCGCAATGCCGATCCCGGTGTTCGTGAAATCGGCGGCGAACAGTGCGACGCGCGTTCCCGGGACCGCGGTGTTCATGACGTCGAGCAGCGATGGGGTGCCGCACGCGCTGCTCCACAATCTGAAGCACAACAAGGTGCTGCATGAGCGGATCATCCTGCTGACGATCAAGATCGCCGATGTCCCCTATGTGCGCGAGGAAAATAAGTGCGCGCTCGACGATCTGGGGCAGGGGTTCCACCGGCTGATCCTGAACTACGGCTTCATGCAGCCGATCGACGTGCCCGACGCGCTCAAACGCGTGACGAGTTGCGGCGGCGAGTTCAAGATGCTCGAAACGAGCTTTTTCCTGTCGCGCCAGACCTTGATCGCGGCGAGCAAGCCGGGAATGCCGATCTGGCGCGAAAAGCTGTTCGCCTGGATGCTCCGCAACTCGGAAAGCGCGATGGAATATTTCCGTCTGCCCACGAACCGGGTCGTCGAGCTGGGCAGCCAGGTCGCGATCTGACGCCGGCGGAGCATGGACCGTCCGATTAACTTTCCGACATGCGTCGATAAGCATTTGAACATTCGGATCGGTCTTGCGATGCAATCGGCGAACCCATGAAGGGCGCGCCACAGATGGATGTCGATGACCGCGATGCGTTGATCCTGCCGGTTCCGCCGGAACCCTTCGCACTGATTCTCGGCCCCGCGATGCGCGGCGCATCGGACGACGCGATCGAAACATCGCTTCGGCATATGGGGTTGCAGCCCGAGCGGGTTCGCGATGTCGGCGCCGATCTCGATGCGCGGATCGCCGCACCCTGTTTTCGCTTGGCATTCGGGACGATATCGATCCTCGCCGGCCCTGCCGCCAGCGCGGCGCTCGATCTGGCCGATCCCGATCATCCGTCGACGAGCCTGCTCGCCGCCAGCCTGCCGCGCGGATGGCGCGAGAGCGGGGACTGCTGGATTTTTGTTCCTGAAAACGATCGTGGCGCATCGCCGTCGCAGACGACGCGAATGCGCGAATTCTTCAAGATGATGGTGCTGTTGATCGACCTGTTCGATGCCGGCCATCTCTTCTGGTCGCCCGCGCGACTCTGGTCCGATGCGCCGCAGTTCCGTGCCTCGATCGCCGAAATGCTGGTTAGCGGGATGCCGCCCGTGCTGCACCTGGTCGCGTTCCGGCGCCAGGATTTGGGGAGCGGCGCAAGCATCAGAACGCGCGGGCTGGCGCTTTTCGCCGGACAGGAACTGGAGGCGCGCATACCGGGGGGCTGGACGGTCGCCGAAATGGTACGGCGGCTGTCGCGGCTCGCGCTCGATATGATGCTCAACGGCCCAGTTCGGACCGCGCGGACGATGCGAGGGCTGGATGCGGGCGAGTGGATCGACCTGTTGCCGCCGATGGACGGGGCGAGCCAAAGATCGACCGTGATCGTCGAATTCGGTCACGACGGTTGATCGGGCGCGGCTGGCATGGGGCGCCGCCGCCGCTATCCGGATTTCAACGTCATCACCTGATCCCGATTGCCCTGCTGCGACGACCGCAAATGGTGGTGATGTTCGATCATCTCCGCGACGAGGGGTTCGCGCTTCAGAATTTCGCGGGCAACGGGCTGGTGCTGCCGGCGTGCGAGCCGGCGGCGCTGCGATCGGGTCATGCCCTGCATCGGGGGCCGCATCGCGGTTACAGCGACGTCGTTACCGCGCGGGTCGAAGGGATCAGGGCGCATTTTGCGTTGCAGGCGCCGGCCGACATCCGCGCTGCGCGTCGTACCGCCGTTATGCGTCTGAGGTTGCTGCAGGAGACGACGCGGCGGGCGTTGACCGACAGACATGGAGCGGGATTCTGGCTCAACCGGCGCGATCCGATGCGGCTGTTCATCGATCGCCCCTATCTGGACGAAGCGATCGACCGGTTATTCGGGGAATAGGCGGCGGCTTGCGACCGGCTGCGGAGGTATAATCCTCCCTGCGGCGAAGCCGTGGGGAGGGGGACCGCCGCAAAGCGGTGGTGGAGGGGCGGCAACGTCGAGCCATAAGCCCCTCCGTCAGCGCTTCGCGCTGCCACCTCCCCATGCCTGCGGCACAGGGAGGATTTTTCTTTCCTCGTCACCCACTAACGAGACACTTGGCTCGTTAGACTTGATCCGGGGTGGATGACGTCAGCGCCGCGGTGGATCCCGGATCAAGTCCGGGATGACGAAGGAGAGGAAACGGAGGTCCGCTAACACCTCAAAGCCGACGCTACCCCTCGAAGCCCGCAAGGAAAGCGGCGACATTCCTGCCGAGGTCGCCGACGGCATAACCGCCCTCCATCACGATCAGCGTCGGAACACCGAGCGCTGCGATACGCGCCGCCAGCTCGACATAATCCGCGCGTTCGAGCGCGAAGCTCGAGATGGGATCGCTGCTGTGCGTATCGGCGCCGAATGACAGCACAAGAAACTTTGCATCCCAGTCCGAGATCGCGGCCAGCGCGGTATCGAGCGCGGGCGCATAGCTCCGTCCGTCGGTGCCGCGGGGCAGGGGAAGGTTGAGCGTCGCGCCTTCGCCCGCGCCTTCGCCGCGTTCGTCGGCATGCCCCCAATAGAAGGGATAGTCGGTGCGCGGGTCGGCGTGGATCGACGCGAAGAAGATATCGGCATCTTCGTAGAAGATGTCCTGCGTCCCGTTGCCGTGGTGATAGTCGATGTCGAGGATCGCGACCGGGCCGAGGCCGCGGTCCTGCGCTGCGCGCGCCGCGATCGCGGCGTTGTTGAGGTAGCAATAGCCGCCCATATAGTCGCGTCCGGCGTGATGGCCGGGCGGGCGGCAGAGCGCGAAGGCGTGTTTTTCGCCGCTCGTCGCGAGATGGTCGAGCGCGGTCAGCGCGCCCTGCGCCGACCAATAGGTCGACTGCCACGTTCCCGCCGCGATCGGCGTGCCGGCGTCATAGCTGTAGGCGCCGAGATCGGCGTCGATGCGCCCGAAACTCAGCGGCCGACGCCGCCTGATCGGAAAGGTGTAGCCGATCGCATCGCCGTGCCGGCCTGCGGCGATCCAGTCGCGATGCGCGCGTTCGAGAAAGGCGAGATAGCCGGCGTCGTGCACGGCGAGCAGCGGGGCCATGCCGAAGTCGCGCACCGCGCGCCAATCGGCGAAGGCTTCGACGATCGAACGTGGCCGCTCGATATTTTCGGCATAGGGCACCCAGTCGCCATTGTGCAATTCGCGTGCCGGTGCATGCGCCATCTGGCGATCGTCGAAGAAAAGCTTCACCTTTTTGCCTGTCCTTCCATCCATGTCGCGAGCATCCGGTCGCTGAGACCGGCGACGATCTCGGCAAAGCCCTCTGCGCTTTCATCCTGGCCGAGCTTGAAGCTGTGTTCGGCCGAGCGGACATGCGCGCGGAAGGCGATGATCTGGGCGAGCATCTTGTCATAACGCGCGCCGAGGCTCGCGGTCGACCAGGCGCCGGCTTCCATCTTGGCGACGAGCCGCTCGATGGCGTCCTTGGTTTCGCCTTCGACAAATTCGATTTCGACCTTGAACCGCAGCACGGCGTAATTCCATGTCGGCGCCCAGTCGGGCTTCGAGAGCAAGGCCGTCGGGACATAGGCTTCGGGGCCGGTGAACAGGATCATCCCGCGCGGGTCGGCGCGGAAATCGGCGACAAGCGGGTTGCGCCGTGCGCAATGACCGAACAGCGCCGTCACCATGCCGTTCGCGTCGGTCTCGGCGATCAGCGGCAGCGGGCTTGCGTGAAAGTCGCGCGAGACGAGCCACGCGAGCGGATAGTCGGCGATGAGCCGGCCGACGTCGGCGGCGTCGCGCGGATCGTAGAGCGAGGTCATATCTTCAGCGTATCACGGATCCACGCCGCCTGCTCGTCGAGCGCGCGCTGCGCGAGCGGCGCGATCGACATGGCTTCGAGGAAGCTGTGCGTCGCGCCCTGATAGGTGACGGCGCGCGTCGGGACGCCGGCTTCTTCGAGCTTGCGGGCGAATTCATGGTTGCAGTCCGCGAGGATGTCGCAATCGGCGATCGCCAGAAAAGCGGGGGGCAGGCCGGTGAGGTCGGCGCGCAGCGGCGCGACGAGCGGGTCGACGAGCTGTGCGGGGTCGGCGACATAAGCGGCCCAGAAAGCGTCCATCTCGTCGGCCTCGAGCGAATAATCGCCCGCGCCGAAGCGCGCATAGCTGGGCGTATGTTCGGGCGCGAAGGCGCCATAGTTGAGCAGCATTGCAATCGGCAGCGGGTGCCGGCGCTGGCGTTGCAAAAGGCAGGTCGCGACCGACAGGTTGGCGCCGGCGGAATCGCCGCCGATCAGGACGCGGTCGGCGTCGAGGCCGAGCGCATCGGCCTGCGCAGCGATCCAGCCGAGCGCCGCCGCGCATTCTTCGAGCGCGACGGGGAATTTATTCTCCGGCGACAGGCTGTAATCGATACCGATCACCGCGATTCCCGCGCGCGCTGCATATTCGCGCATCAGCCGGTCGTGCGTGTCGATGCTGAACAGCATCCAGCCGCCGCCGTGGATATAGAGCATGACGGGCAGCTTTTCGTCGGCGACCGGACGGTGGAGGCGCAGGCGAGCGCCCTCGATGTCCATTTCGCGGGTCTCCGCCATGATCGGGCCACCTTCGCGCCACGGCCGGCGCACGCGTTCGGCGACCTCGCGGCGCGTGGCCATGCTCGCCCCCGGGGTCGCGGCATGTTCAGCATAGGCGGCGTTGATCGCATCGACGAAGCGGCGGATGTCGGGGTCGGCCATGTCGTCCTGCATGGCGTTCAAGCCCTTTGACATGATTGGCATATCCTCTCCAAACGATCCTTTGACCGTCTGATAGCTTCTACAGCGCCGCTTCTATCGCACAAACGGGCCAATCACCGCACGGGACAGGCCAGCGGCGGCTGCGCGGCTGGTCAGCGCGGCGTTCGGCCTATATGGCGTATTTGTCCAATATCTGCGAGGATCGGGCCATGAAGCATAGTGTCGATGTCCTGACGACCGGCCGGCCGGTGATGGCGCTGCAGGATGAATATCCCGCGGGTTTCGTCGATCCGATGCACAGCCACGACCATATCCAGATCCTCTATGCCTCGGCGGGGGTGATGTCGGTGCGCACGCCCGAGACGAGCTTCGTGATCCCGCCGCAGCGCGCGGTATGGCTACCCGCGGGCACGCGGCACGAGGTCGCGTGCCGCGGCCCGGTGTCGCTGCGCACGCTCTATCTGCCGTGCGCGGGGCACGAGCATGAGAAGCAATGCCGGGTGTTCGAAGTGTCGAATCTCGTCAAATCCTTGATCCTCGAGGTCGTCGATTTCCCAGCGCTTTACGACGTCGACGGGCGCGAGGGGCGGATCATTACGCTTCTGCTCGACGAGATCGGGCGGATGCCCAATGCGCCCTATCAGGTGTCGATGCCGTCGAACCCGCGGCTGCTGCGTGTCTGCAACGCGATCATCGCCGACCCGTCGGACCCGCGCGACATCGACGACTGGGCGGCGCTCGCGGCGATGGGGCGGCGCACCTTCACGCGCAGCTTCAAGCAGGAAACGGGGATGGGACTTGCCGTTTGGCGGCAGCAGGTGCGGCTGATGGAAGCGCTGTCGTTGCTCGCCGCAGGCGCGTCGATCACACAGGTCACCTACGACGTAGGTTATGACAGCCCCAGCGGCTTTGCCGCGATGTTCCGCCGCGCCTTCGGCGTCCCGCCGAGCCAGTATTTGAAGCATTGACCCGGCGGGCGACTCTAGCCGGCGCGGGTCCAGATCTTGGTGCGGCAGAAAAAGGCGATGCAGCCCTTGAGCTCGAGCTTGCCGTTGGGAAGCAGTTTCAGCCGGCCGTTCGCGGCGCCGTCGCCCGATTCGGGATCGTAGACGGGGCCGCCTTTCCACTCGGTCGGGCCACCGGTGAAGCCATTGAGGACGACGAGACCCTTGAGCTTGCGGTGGCGCAGCTCCGGGTCCGAATTGCGTACGTCACGCAGGTCGGGGTTGGCGCGCAGCCTTTTGGCGTCGACGACCTTGCCGCATAGCGCATTGCCGCAGCGATAGATTTCGACGCGCCCGCCCTCGCTGCCCGTTGCCCACACGCCGGTGATGTCGGCCGCCGCGGCGGGCGTCGCGAAGGCTGCGGCGGCGAGAAGGATCAGCGCCCGCGTCATGCGGCCAGCTCCTTCGCCTTGCCGCCTTCGAGCAGGCGGAGCGCCTCTTCGAGAAGCGGCCGGTCGTCGAGTTCCCACGGATGGAACCCCGGCTTCATATAGGTGAAGACGCCGCGCAGCAGCGCGCGCATCAGCCCGTCGCGGCCGTAGAGCCATGCCAGCAGACCTTTCCATGTCGCCCAATTGTTGCGGCCGTCCTGCGCGAGCAGGTCGGCGGTGTTGCGGAAGATAACATAGTGGAAGCGCATCGTCGTCACGCACATCACCGTGCTGCGCTTCAGCCAGCGGCGCAGCGGGGTCATGCTGCGCGCGGCGTGGAGATAGGTGTCGAAGGCGACCGCCTTGTGCTCGATCTCCTCGATCGCGTGCCAGCGCCACAGCTGCCGCGCCTCGTCGGCCGCGCCGCCCAGATGGACCGGGTTGGCGAGCGCGTCGTGAGCGAGCGTCGCGGTAAAATGTTCGAGCGCGCAGGTCGCGGCGAGTTGCTGGATCGGCGAGCGGCGCTTGACCCAGGCGATCGTCCGCCGTGCGCGCTCCTCGGCCGATGCGATGTCGAAGCCGGCATCTTCGGCCTGGCGGTTGAACACGACATGTTCGCGGCTGTGCATCGATTCCTGATAGAGGAAATCGTCGATCTGGCCGCGCAGCGGCTGGGGCGTGCCCTCGCGATAATGGCGCACCGAGGTCATGAAGAATTTCTCGCCGACCGGGAAGGTCGACGACAGCGCGTTGAAAAAGGCGGTGCGGCCTGGATCGCCGCTGTGCCACCAGCGCGGCGGCGGCGTCTCGCGACCGAATTTGAGGTCGCGCTTTTCGATCCGGATGTCGTCGGGCGTGCGGAGGAGAGTGGGCATCGTGCAACCTTTCTGCAATCAAAGTTACATTAACATCAATGTATATATCACGACATTGGAAGGCCCGCAAGGTGGACGATGAGGGTGACAATCTGCCGCTTTCGGCTAAGGCTTTTGAGGCGAAGGCCGTCGCGGGGCGCGGGGCCGCAAGGAAAATGTGCATGTACAAGCAAGCGCGGCCGCATCAGAAACGGCGCAAGCGTACAGGGGCCGAGGTTCGCGGAGAGGGACTGGCGGCGGCGCGCAGGCTGCTCCTCGATCGCGGGCCCGCCGCGGTGACGCTCGCCAATGTGGGGCAGGCGATCGGCATGTCGCATGCGAATGTGCTCCACCATTTCGGATCGGCGGCGGGGCTCCAGTCGGCGCTGATGGAATCGATGGTGCGCGATCTGACCGACGCGCTCGGCAATGTCGTCGAACTGATGAAGACCGACAGCGCCGCGCCGCGCGCGGTGGCCGACCGCGTGTTCGATGCCTTCGACAAGGGCGGCGCGGGACCGCTCGCGGCATGGATCATCCTGTCGGGCGACGTCGAACATCTCGAACCCGTGCGCGCCGCGGTGCGCGCGCTGGTCGAGGCGATCGTCGGGCAGTCGACCGACGCAGCCGCACCCGACCGGGTGCGCGCGGCGGTGCTGATGATGGCGGTGACGGCTTTCGGCGACGCGGTGATCGGACCGCATGTGCGCGATATGCTCGACCAGCCCGACGACGCGATGCGCGACCTGATCGCCCGCATCCTGCCGCTGTTCCTGATTCCGACAGGAACTCCGCCGGCCGCGGCCTGACCTACGCCGGTTCTACTCGCTTCCCGATAGCAGGATCTGATCGTCGGTCGCCGACACCCGGCGCGCGATGCCGTTCAGTTCCATTGCTTTTACAAAGCCGTCGACGTCGCCGGCCTGGAACACTCCGACAACCTGCTTTTCGGGAATCTTGCCGTCCTTGAAAATGAGCTTGCGCGGCGAGTAGCGGTTCATTTCGGCAACGGCTTCGGACAAGGGGTCGCGCATGAAGATCAGGCGCCCTTCGGTCCAGCTCGTCTCTTTCGCGACGTCGACGCGGCTGAGCGTCCAATTATGGTCGGCGCCGATGATGAGCTGACCGCCGGGCACCATGTCGGTGCCGCTGCCCGACCCGGATTCGGTCTCCTCGACCCGCACTTTCCCCTCGGCTAGCGTGACGACCATGTTGCCATGCTCGAAGCTGACCTCGAAGGCGGTACCGATCGCGCGCACGCTCTTCCCGCCGGCGTTTACGATAAAGGGTCGTGACGGATCGGGAGCCACACGAAAGAAGGCGCGTCCGGCGACCAGGTCGACCCGGCGCTCGCGCGGCATTTCGCGCAGCCGCATTTCGGTTTCGGCGTCGAGCGTGACGATCGAGCCTTCGGGAAGGGTAACGGTTGACGTCTGGCCCACTCCGGTACGGAAATGCTGATCCTGCGTTGCACCGAAGCCCGGAAAACCATCGAGATAGGCCGCCCAGCCGACCGTGAAGACGAGCAGTAGCGAGGCCGCCAGCGCCAGGTGCCGGCGCCAGCCGGGCCGCCGATGTCGCGCTTCGCCATCAAGCGCGGGCGGGGCCAGCATTTCGGCTTCCTGCGGAATCGTTCCGGCGATCAGCCAGGCGCGCTCGACGAGCCGATAGGCGTCGCGATGCGCGTCGGACTGATCGAGCCAGTCGAGGAAGCGCAGCTCGTCGTCGACCGTCATGTCGCCCGACCGTTCGAGGTTGAACCATTGCACCGCCTCGGCGCGGAGCGCGGCACGGGCGAAGGCGCCGTTGCCGCTCACAGGTCGGGCTCCATTTCCTCGACGATGCGCACGAGCGCGCGGTGCATCAGCTCCTTCACCGCCTCCTTGGAAATGCCCATCCGCTGGGCGATGGCCTGATAGGTCAGATTTTCGAACCGGTGATATTGAAAGGCCTCGCGTGCGCGCGGCGGAAGATTCTGGATCGCCTCGAGCACGCGGCGATATTCCTGCTGGCCGATCACGATGCGTTCGGGCGACCGCTGCTCGGCGATTTCGATGCCGTCTTCGAACTCGTCGTGCAGCAGGGTCGCGCGCGCCTTTTGCCGGCGGTGCCGGCTGATCAGCGCGTTGCGCGCGGCGGTGAACAGATAGCGTTCGACATTGTCGATCGGCGCGCTGAGCTGTGCCGATTGCAGGCGCAGGAACACCTCCTGCACCAGATCGTCGACATCGGCATCGTCGGCGCGGCGGCGGAAATAGCGGCGCAATCCCGGGCCATAGGCCGTCATCCATGCGGTCAGATCGCGGTCCTGATGCGGGACGGCCATCGTCAATAATGATCCTGACAAAACAGGCATTGCGAGATGCTCCCAGCCCTACGTGTCATCCCGGCATCATTCCCAAAACGGTCATTGCGGCTCCACTCTGTGCTGGAGTTAACAGGGTAGACGCGGAAAATTCGCAAGAGGGGGGATAAAAAACGCGCCCGCCAACGAATTTTCCTAACGACCCGTTCACCGGCGTAGATATTAACATTGTTGAAAATATTATTCGACCGATCCCCCCATGTCTGAAAATGGGGCGTCTATCCGAATGGCGTCGCATCGAACGCCGGAAGAGCGGGACATGAATCCCGCAGCACAGGGTGAGGGAGAGGGGACATGCGGGTTCGTGCATGCAATTTGCGCAAATTTCTGTTGAGTGGTGCAGCGATCGGCTGCCTGGTGCTGTCGGGCAATACGGCGCTGGCGCGCGAGCATGTCACGAGTTACCGCATTCCGGCGCAATCGCTCGACCGGGCGCTGCGCGACTTTGGCGTGCAAAGCGGCGCGACGATCCTCGTCGATGCGGCGATCGTCAACGGCAAGCGCACCGCGGGCCACAGCAAGCGGTCCGATCCCGAAACGGCGCTGCGCGCGCTCTTGCTCGGCACCGGCCTCGGCTATCGCCGCGACGGCGATGTCTTCGTGGTGACGCGGGAGGGAAACGTAACCCCGCTCGCCGCCGGCAGTGAGATCGAGGACGATACTGAAATCGTTGTCACGGCGCAGAAGCGCGAAGAGAAGATCAGCGACGTGCCGATCGCGATCAGCGCCTTCACACCCAAGGCGCTCGACGACCACAAGATCGAGACCGGTGCCGAACTGGTGCGCGCGGTGCCCAACGTCAATTTCTCCAAAAGCAATTTCAGCGGCTATGACTTCACGATCCGCGGCATCGGGACCAAGGCGATTTCCGCCTCGAACGACCCCGCCGTCGCGGTCAGCTTCAACAACACCCCGCTGATCCGCAACCGCCTGTTCGAAGCTGAATTCTTCGACCTCGAGCGCGTCGAGGTGCTGCGCGGTCCGCAGGGGACGCTCTATGGCCGCAACGCGACCGCGGGCGTGGTCAACGTCATCCCGGCGCTGCCCGACGACAGTTTCGGGGGCGAAGTGAAAGCCGAGGCCGGCAGCTTCGAAACGCGGCGCCTTTCGGGGATGCTCAACGTGCCGATCACCGACACGCTGGCCGTCCGCGTCGCGGGCGCGATGACCAAGCGCGAAGGCTTCGACTACAATACGTTCACGCAGCAACGGATTAACGGCCGCGACCTGTGGTCGACGCGCGCGTCGGTCCAGTGGGAGCCGAGCGACCGGTTCAAGGTCAATGCGATCTGGCAGCATTTCGAGGAAGACGACAACCGCTCGCGCACCGGCAAACAGCTTTGCACCACCGATCCCGGCGTGTCGCAGGTCGGCGATATCGCGGTGCCCGAATTCCTGCAGAGCCGGTTCAGCCAGGGATGCCAGTCGGCGTCGCTCTATGGCGACGCGGCCTTTGGTGCACCCAACGCCAAGGCGCTAGCCTATGTCATGTTTCCACAGATCAACATGAGCATGGGCTATGACCCGACCGCGCCGGGACGCCGCCCGCTTGTCTTTCCGATCGCTCGCAATTTTGATCCCTATGCCGACGTTGTCCAGTCGCGTGATTTGCGGGAGGTCGCGACGAGCTATGACCCAGTGTTCCGCGCCAAGAATGATGTGTTCCAATTCAACATGGAACTCGGACTCGGCGACGATCTGAAACTCGTGTCGCAGACCGCCTATGCTCGCGATCGTTACTATTCGTCGCAAGATTATAACCGCTTCGTCTCGGCGCCGGTTTTCAACGATTCGGTGGGGCTGATTCAGAATCCGACGGGCGCGCCGCGGCCGATCACGGTGCCAGGGCCAACCCCGGGGGGCATCTTCACTGATCCGCAACTGGGGGCGTCGGACCGAATTCTGTCAGCCGATCTCAGCCGGTCGCGCAATCGCCAATGGACGCAGGAACTGCGGCTGCAATCCGCCTACGATGGCCCAATCAATTTCAACATCGGCGCCAATTATCTCGATTTCAAATCGCAGGATGATTATTTCGTCTATAATAACCTGTTCACCTTGATCGCCCAATATAACTTTAATGGCGACAGTGAAGGTGGCGGCGATATAACCCGCAATTGCGGCGAAGGAACGCCGACGGGCCGCGAATGCGTCTGGGTCGATCCCAATCCGATCGGCGAAGGACCCGAGGATGGCCATAATTATTTCCGCAGCAAGAATCCGGTACGGACAGAATCGCAGGCGATATTCGGCGAACTTTATTGGCAGGCGGCCGATGACCTGAAAATCACGCTGGGGCTGCGCTATACGCGCGACAAGAAGATCGCGACGCCGGTGCCCAGCCAGTTGCTGCTCGGCGCGATCGAAAATAACCCCGCCAAGGGTGGCCCGATATCAGGCGGCACGATCAGCCGCGGTTTCCGAGAATTTCCCGAAATCCGGCAGAAATGGAACGCGGTGACCGGACGGTTGGTCGTCGACTGGAAGCCAGACCTGTCCTTCACCGACGACACGCTCCTCTATGCCTCGGGATCGCGCGGTTACAAGGGCGGCGGCGCCAACCCGCCGCGCGCCGATATCGATCAGACGGTGATTCAATATCAGCCGCTTCCCGAAACCTTCAAACCCGAATATGTGACGGCGTTCGAAATCGGGACGAAGAACAGCTTCGACGGCGGCCGGTTCACGCTCAACGCCGCGGCCTTTTTCAACGCCTATCAGGACTATCAGATTTCGCAGATCGTCGACCGCATCTCGCTCAACGAGAATTTCAGTGCCAAGACCTGGGGGCTGGAACTCGAGACGGCATGGCGGCCCTCGCGCAACTTCCGGCTCGACGCCACGCTCGGGCTGCTCGACACGCGGATCGACAAGGGCGCGAAGTCGATCGACGTGATGGACCGCACCCAGGGCAATCCCGACTGGATGCTGCTGCGGCCGTGGCTTCAGGTCCCCTCCAACTGCATCGCGCCCACGGCGCTCGTCGGGCAGATATTGGACTATGATCGGGCGCCCGAGGAACTGAAGCTGCTGATGCTCTCGGCGTTATGCGCCGGGTCCGCGCGCTACGGCACGTTCAATCCGGAGCTTCCCAACGTCAGCCCCGCGTTCCAGTTCAATCGGCTGCTGGGTTTCACCTATAATCCGCTGACCGATGCGCCGAATGGCGGGAAGGGCTTTTATGCCGACCTCGGCGGCAACGAGTTGCCCAATGCACCGCATTATACATTCAACATCGGCGCCCAATATAGCGTCTTCCTCGAAGGCGGCGACTGGGTGCTGACCTTCCGCGGCGACTATTATCGTCAGGGCAAAAGCTATGCGCGGGTTTTCAACACCGAATATGACCGGCTGAAGGCGTGGGACAATGTCAATCTGGCGGTCAATCTCGCGCGCGGCGAAGGCGATTTCGCGCTCCAGCTCTATGTCAAGAATCTGTTCGACAAGGCGCCGATCACCGGCACCTTCACCAACAGCGACGATACCGGGCTTAGCACCAATGTCTTCACGCTCGACCCTCGCATCGTCGGCCTGAACGCTACCGTGCGATTCTAGGAGGAGTATCGACAGGAACTAGCAGGTCGAAACACCTGGCCGAAGGGGCGTCGGGAAGGGGGCGCGGCGCCGGCTCGGAACAAGCGATATTGGAGGGGTGTCGGTTTCTCCGTGCAATCGGACCGCGCGAGTATCACGAACCTCTCCCCTGGGGCCGCCGCTTCTTATGAGACGGCGGCCTCCGTTTTTGGTTACGCGATAGAGGGCGATGCGCCTGAATGCGGTCGGATCACGCCTATCGCTCCATGATCGGCAACGAGGTTAAGGCGTCAGAGCGTCATGCGTTTAATATGACCCATTCGCCCTGAGCTTGTCGAAGGGCCGTTCTTCCTTTCAGCCGTCAAAAAATACGGTGCTTCGACAAGCTCAGCACGAACGGTTGGGTGACGATGCAGATTTGGCGCACGGCGCTCAAGAAGATTGACCGCAGGCGATGGTGAATTTCTTCGAAACCTTATTCGATCTCGCCACCAAAATACTAAAAATACATATAAAAAAAGTCGTATTCCATCCCCCCTCTTTCGTATCGGGTGCGTCATAGGAGTCGGGAGGCATCCCGCCTTTCCAAATCAACATCGACTAGGAAGAGGAAGTGTCATGAACAAATTCACGGCCCTGATGGGAACCGTCGCAGCGCTCGCCATGCCCTTCGCTGCCAATGCGCAATCGTTCAGTGGCAACGCCAACGGCAGCTCCGGCTATGCCGACCTGGAACAGACGCTCAGAGTAACGTGCGATGTTACCTTCGACGGAACGGTCACGTCGAGCACCACCATCGCGATCTCGTCGCCGGACATCGCGATGGGTGATTTCAACTGCATCTTCGTTGTCCCGCAGGGCACCTGGTCGGCCGCCACGGTCCCGGGTGATGCCACCAAGGTCGACATCACCATGGGCGCCAACACGGTCGCCAACGATCCCTGCTATGGCACCGTTCGCGGCGACTGGAACAACAGCACCAAGGTGCTGACGATCACCAACCAGACGCTGCCGCCGATCGATCCGAGCGGCAATATCTGCACGATCCACGATGCAAGCATCTCAATCCCCAACCTGAATCTCTCCTAAGTCCGGTTGGGAGGTGGCCGGGCTGAACCCTCCGTGCCCGGCCACATCAACGATTGCACGGCTCCGCGAAGCGGCGACCGTCGCGTCCCTGTTCGCATAGGATTTATCGGCGACCGGGGAGGCGACGGTCGTAGCGCAATCGGCAATCGGTTACGAACGGAGGTTTAGCGCCAGGGAATCGCGAAGCCGGATGCGGGAAAGGGAAGCAGCGCGCAAAAACGACGCGGACGATCCATCGGGCCCGTCCGGCGGGCGCGAGGCCTTCCGCAATCCCGGATGGCGTTGTGCGGCGCTGCTGGCTTCGATGTGGCTGTGGCCCTCGGTAGCCGCATATGCGCAGGACCTGCCTCCTGCCGGGCCGCCATCGCCGGACGCCTCCGACGGCGAGACCGTTGCAGTCGGCGATGATCAGGAGATCGTCGTCACCGCGCGATATGGCGAGGCGCTCGTCGAACCCGAAATCGAGCTCGATGAACTGCAGATCGATTCCTATGGCGCCTATTCGATCGGCGAACTGGTGCGCCGGATCGCGCCGCTGACCGGGCGACCCGACGAACGGCCCATCATTCTGATCAACGGCGAGCGCGTCGATTCGATTCAAGACCTGGCCCGCTTCCCGCCGGCCGCGCTCAAGCGTCTTGCGATCCTGCCGCCCGAAGCCGCCGGGCGATACGGCTATGCGGGCAACCAGCGCGTCGTGAACCTCGTCCTCAAACGACATTTCGTGTCGTGGGAGGCGCAGGCCAGCGTTAAGGCACCGACCGCGGGGGGCCAAATTGGCGGCAGCGGATCGGCGGGGCGTTTCGTCATCGACGGCAAGGCGCGGTGGAGCGCGCAGGTCCAGCTTGCGGGCGAGAGCGCGCTGTTCGAAAGTTCGCGCGCCTCGTCGCCACCACGGGCGGATGACGACGACTTTCGGTCGCTGCGCCCCGCGACGGAGCAGATGTCGGTCTCCGCGGGGCTTACGCGGCCGATCGGGCGCTTTAGCGCTTCGTTGAGCCTCGACGCCGCGGCAAGCGGCAGCCGGCAATCGCTGGGCCTGGCGCCGACCGATTCCGGGGCGGGTGCGCCGGTCCTGCTTGGCAGGCAAAATTCCCGGAATCTCGGTCTTTCGACCAGCTTGTCGGGGCCTCTCGCCGGCGGGCGCGCGATCTTCAGCGCCAACTATACGCGCGTCTGGGCGAACGGCCGCATCGACCAGCCCGACGGGCTGTCGCCCGAAGGATTCGCTACAAGCCGCAACCGGTCGGTGAGCGAAAGCTTGAGCACGCGACTGACCTACAACCGATCGATCGCCGACCTGCCGGCCGGGCCGTTGACCGCGACGCTGACGGCGGGAATGAACCGCAACCGCACGACCAGTCGGTTCAGGAACGGAATAGACGATGACGACCGCACCGTCCGCGTGGGACAGGACCGATACGACGGCCGGCTGTCGTTCGCGGTGCCGATCGCCAGTCGAAACGAAAACCCGCATTCGCTGCTCGGTGACCTGGCGCTCGACTTCGCCGGCGGTCTGACCTTCGGTTCCCGCGAGGCGTCGCGTCCGCGGTTCGAGCTGGGCGCGAACTGGAGCCCTGTTCCCGCGCTCCGGCTCGACGGATCGGTCAGCTTCGCCAAGCTCGCGCCATCGCTCGATCAATTGACCGCCCCTTATTCGGAAGAGGTGCGACGCGTTTACGATTTCGCACGACAGGAAATCGCCGAGCCGGTCTGGGTCACCGGCGGCAACCCCGATCTGGGATCGGGCCGACGTCGCACCTTGTCGCTGGGCGCCACTTTGCGTCCGTTCGATCCCCGGCTGCTCTCGCTGTCGGTCGAATATCGGGAGCAGCAGTCGACGGGTGGCGCGGGCGGATTTCCCGGGGTTTCGCTGGCGGTCGAAGCCGCCTTTCCCGACCGGTTCGTCCGTGATGCGTCGGGGCGCCTGATCCGGGTGGACGCCCGGCCGATCCGGATCGTGCGCGACACGACCGAACGGCTGAACAACAGCCTGACGCTGTTGCTTGCACCGGGGCGGAAGGAGGAACGAGCCCCCGCTGCGTTGACGGGCCATCCCTGGCAGTTCACCCTGTCTGTGAACCACGGCTGGTTGCTGCGCAGCGAACTGCTGACCAGCCTTGGCGCCCCGGTGATCGACCGGCTGGACGGCGATACCGCGCAGTCGCGGCACAATCTGAACGTCCAGCTTGTGGCGGGCAAACCGGGCATGGGCGTGACGTTCGACGGCAATTGGCAGAGCGGATTCCGGCTCCGCGCGCCCGCCGGATCGGATGGCCAGCCGGATTATCTCCATCGCCCCGTGACGACGCTGAACCTCCGCCTGTTCGTCGAGCCCGAGCGTCTGCTGCGAACGCCGGAGAAGCCAGAATGGCTTTCGGATTTGAACATCTCGCTCGAAATCCGAAACCTGTTCAACAGCTATCGGCGCGTGGTGCTGGACGACGGGAGTGTTCCGGCCGGGTATCGGCGCTATGATGTGGACCCGCTCGGGCGCACGATCCAGCTGTCGATGCGCAAGCGGTTTTGATGGTCAGTTGACGCGCTCGCGGCTCTCGGTCGTGCGCGCCCATTGGGCGAGATGGCCGTGGCGCTTGATCGTCTTGAGGCACACCACCGTCTTCAAGCGTTGAACGCCGGGCAGTTTCGACAGATTGTGACGAAGCAGCTCGTCGAGATGGTCGGCCGATCGCGCGAAAATCTTGAGCAAATAGTCGCTTTCGCCCGCGGTCGTGTGGCATTCGACCACGGCGGGATGCGCGAGTACCGCGGCTTCGAATTCGATATGCGCGTCGAAGCGGATCTGCACCTCGACGAAACTCTGCACCGCGAGGCCGATCGCGATCGGGTCGAGGCGCGCGGCATAGCCTTCGATCACGCCGCCGTCCTCGAGATTTTTCACCCGCGACCAGCAGGGCGACTTGGAGAGGCCCACCTGCTCGCCGAGGTCGGCATAGGATTGGCGGCCGTCGCGTTCGAGCGCGGCGACGATCTTCCAGTCAAGCTTGTCCACGCGTTTCGTCCTTGAATCGGCTTTTGTTCGGAATGGCGGTAAGAGGCTAACATGGAGGAACATATTCCTTCAAATAAGAAATATTGCAGAACGAATGACGATTTTTCACGCCGCTTCGCCACCAAATCCGCACAATGTTCGCGCACGCGCAGGCTAGTCTGGCGGCCAAGGGTTTGGAGAGAGACCGATGGCCGCGACGCATATTTTCGACGCACCGCCCGAAGGCGTCGCGGCCGATTGGACGATGCCGCAAAACTGGCGTGCCTTCACTGACGGGCAGCACAAGACTTGGCGCGCCCTTTTCGAACGGCAGTCGGCGGCGCTCGATGGTTATGCGTGCCGGTCCTTCCTGGGCGGGCTCGATATTCTTCGCAAGCTGACGCCGGGGGTTCCCGATTTCGCCGAACTCAATGCGCTGCTGAAACCCGTATCGGGATGGGAGGTCGTCGCGGTGCCCGGCTGGATCCCGAACGCGCCGTTTTTTGAGCATCTGGCGAACAAGCGCTTTCCGGCGGCCAATTTCCTCCGGCCGCCCGAGCAGGTGGCATACAGCGAAGAACCCGACATGTTTCACGACATTTTCGGTCATGTTCCGATGCTCTCCGATCCGGCCTTTTCGGACTTCCTCGTCGCATATGGTGAGGCGGGGTTGCGCGCCGAAAAGCTGGGTGCGTCGGATTTTCTCGGGCGGCTTTGGCTTTATACGGTCGAGTTCGGGTTGGTCGTCGAGGATGGCGAGCTTCGCGCCTTTGGCGGAGGGTTGATGTCGAGCGTCGCCGAGACAGTTTCGGCGCTGACGGCGCGCGAACCGCGGCGGATCTGGCTCGATATCGAGCGCGTGATGCGGACCGGATATCATTTCGACCGGTTGCAGCAGACCTATTTCGTCGTCGCGGGGTTCGGTGAATTGCTGCGCGCGACCGAGGAAACCGACTTTGCGAGCATCTACCGCAAGATTGCCGACGAGCCGACGCTCGAACCGGGGGATGGCTGGCGCGGCGATGTCGCCTATGAAGGGCGCCTGCCGGCTGCGCCGGCAAGCGGAGAGGCATCGCAATGATCAGGCAGACGCGCGACGGCGGCACCAACATTTTCGAGACCGAAATCGACGGCGAGACGATCCAGTGGGACAATGGCCTGACCTATGCGCGGCACCTGCAGACCGCGCAATTGCTGTCGGCGCAGGTGCCGGTGTCGGACAAGCCCGACGAGATGCTGTTCATCATCATGCACCAGACGATGGAATTGTGGCTCAAGCTCGTGCTGCACGAGGGGCGGCTGGTCTATGACGCGATCAAGGGCGACCGGCTGGAGATCGCGGGCAAGGGGCTCGACCGGGTCGCGACGATCCAGCGGCATATGATCCATAGCTGGGAAGTGCTCGCGACGCTGACTCCGCACGACTTCCTGACCTTTCGCGGTTTCCTGCGCCGCGCGTCGGGTTTCCAGTCGCAGCAATATCGAGAACTCGAATATATGCTCGGCAACAAGCGCGAGGATATGATGATCGTCCACAAGGACGATCCGGCGGCGACCGCCCGCCTGCGCGCGGCGTTCGACGCGCCTTCGCTTTACGACGAATTGCTGCGGCTGCTCGCGCGGCGCGGCTTCGCCATTCCCGCCGGTCATCTCGAGCGCGACTGGACGCAGCCCTATGAGCCATCGGAGGCGGTCGAGAAGGCGTGGCTCGCGATCTACACCGACCCCGAGCATCACTGGGACCTCTACACGCTCGCTGAAAAGGTCACCGCGCTCGAATATTATTTTCAGGAATGGCGCTTCAAGCACATGAAGACCGTCGCGCGCGTGATCGGGCACAAGCCGGGGACCGGCGGATCGTCGGGGGTCAACTATCTGGTCAAGGCGCTGAATCTCAGCTTTTTCCCGGAACTCTGGTCGATGCGCACCGAGATGGTCGCGCCTCGCGAGGGCGGGGATTACTCCGAAGGGAAGGGCGCATGAGCGGGATCTGGGACATTTCGCAGCCGCTCCACGCCGGGGTGCCGGTGTGGCCGGGTGAGCCCGCATTTGCGCTGCACAGCCATGCAGTGATCGGCGACGGCTGTCCGCTCAATGTCGGCGGCATGTTCACGCCGCTCCACGCGGGGACGCACGGCGATGCGCCGCTGCACTACGCCAATGATGGCGCCTCGTCGGCCGACTGTGCTCTCGATGCCTATATCGGGCCGTGCGTGCTGCTCGACATGCGTCATGCGCGCGGCCGGGTCGAGATTGCCGATGTGGACTGGGATGCGGTCGAGGGTAGCGAGCGCGTGCTGCTGCGCACCTATGAGCATTTCCCGCACGACCAATGGGACTCGGATTTTACCTCAATCGCCAGCGATGTGATCGCGCGGCTCGGTTCGATGGGCGTACGCCTGATCGGCACCGACGCGGCCTCGCTCGACCCCGAACAGTCGAAGACGCTCGACGCGCATCAGGCGGTCAAGGCTGCCGATATGCGGATATTGGAAGGGCTCGTGCTCGATGACGTGCCGCCTGGCCGCTACGAACTCGTCGCGCTGCCGCTCCGTATCGTCGGCGCCGATGCCAGCCCGGTGCGCGCCATCCTGAGGGAAATCGCATGACCGATACGATCTCCGCCACCGATGTGGCTACACTCGATGCCGCGGATCCGCTCGCGCCTTTCCGCGACCGTTTCCACCTGCGCGAAGGCCTGATCTACCTCGACGGCAATTCGCTTGGTGCGTTGCCCAAGGCGACGGGCGAGCGGCTGGCCGAAGTCGTCGGCAGTGAATGGGGCGAGGGGCTGATCACGTCATGGCTCGGCGCGGAGTGGTCGACTGCGCCGCGCCGGATCGGCGATAAGATAGGGCAGTTGATCGGCGCCAACCCCGGTGAGATCGTCGCGACTGATTCGACTTCGGTAAATATCTTCAAGGCATTGACGGCCGCTCTTTCGTTGCGGCGTGAACGGACGGTGATCCTGTCCGAAGCGACCAATTTTCCGACCGACGTTTATATGATGCAGGGCATCGAGGCTTTTTCCGGCGGGCGCGTGAAGGCGGTCACCGTTGCGCCCGACGCAATCGTCGATGCGCTGAACGAGGATGTCGCGGTGCTGCTGCTGACGCAGGTGCACTATAAATCGGGCCGCGTCCGGGACATGGCGGCGATCACGCGCGCGGCGCACGACGCCGGCGCGCTCGTCGTCTGGGATCTGAGCCATAGCGCGGGGGCGATCCCGGTCGACCTCAATGGCGCGAATGCTGATTTTGCGATCGGCTGCGGCTACAAGTTCCTCAACGGTGGCCCCGGCGCGCCGGCCTATCTGTTCGCGGCGACGCGGCACCATGGCGCGACGCCGGTGCTGTCGGGCTGGTTCGGTCATGCGCGCCCCTTCGCTTTCGAGGAGGATTATGATCCCGCCGCCGGGATCGAGCGCTTCCAGTGCGGCACGCCGCCGGTGCTCGGCCTGTCGGCGCTCGAAGTCGGCGTCGACCTGATGCTCGAAGCCGATATGGCCGAAATCCGCCGCAAGTCGCTCGCGCTCGGCGATCTGTTCGTCGAGCTTATGCAGCCGCTGTGCGACGCCTACGGCTTTGAATTGGCGAGCACGCAGCGCCATGCCGAGCGGGGCAGCCAGGTCGCCTATGCCCATCCGCAGGGTTATCAGATCGTGCAGGCGCTCAAGGAATATGACGTCATCGCCGACTTCCGCGCGCCAGACATTTTGCGCTTCGGGCTGACGCCGCTCTATCTGCGCTATCAGGACATCGTCGAAACCGTCGAGCGGTTGGAGAAGGTCTGCGCTACGCGCGCGTGGGACAAGCCGCAATATCACCAACGGGCGGCAGTGACATGAGCGACGTGTCGGCGCCCTTCCTGCCTAAATCGCGCGTCGCAGCGGTGCAGGCCGCGCCGGTGTTCCTCGATACCGCGCGCACGGTCGACAAGGCGTGCGCGCTGATCGCCGAGGCGGCGGGGAATGGCGCGCAGCTCGTCGCTTTCCCCGAGGTGTTCGTTTCGGCCTATCCCTATTGGAACTGGCTGATGACGCCGATCGAGGGCGCCGAGTGGCACGAGCGGCTCTACCGCGCGTCCGTGCTCGTCGATGGCGCCGAGGTCGCCGCGCTGTGCAATGCCGCGCGCGACCATGGCTGCACCGTCGTCATCGGCATCAACGAGCGCGATCCGTTGAGCGTTGGCACGCTCTATAACACCAACCTGATCATCGGCGCCGACGGCAGCCTGCTCGGGCGCCACCGCAAGCTGGTGCCGACCTGGGCGGAGAAGCTCACATGGGCGGGCGGCGACGGCAGCTCGATCCGCGTCTACGACACGCCGGTCGGGCCGCTCGGCACGCTCGCGTGCGGCGAGAATACCAACACGCTCGCGCGCTTCGCCTTGCTGTCGCAGGGCGAGCTGGTCCATGTCGCCAATTATATCGCGCTGCCCGTCGCGCCCGCGTCGTACGATATGGCCGAGGCGATCAAAATCCGTGCGACCGCGCACAGTTTCGAGGGCAAGGTCTTCACCATCGTTGCCTGCTCGGCGATAAGCCCCGAAATCATCGACGCGATGAGCGCCGATCGGCCGCAGAATCGCGAGTTGCTGTCGCGCCCGAACAGCGCCTTTTCGGGGGTGATCGACCCGCACGGCAATCTGGTCGGCGAGGCGCTGATTGATGGCGAAGGCATCGTCTACGCCGACATCGACCTTGGCGACTGCATCCGGCCCAAGCTGATGCACGACATCATCGGCGGCTATAACCGCTTCGACATCTTCAACCTGACGGTCGACCGGACTCCCCGCGCGTCGGCCCTGTTCGTCGACGAGGCGCAGTGCGTCGATCCCGACGAGGAGACCTCATGATGGCAGAAGCCAGCACGATCATCGATCCGCGCGACGACGTTCTCGGGCGCGCGCGGGTAATCGACACGCCCGAACTCGAGGCCTTTTATCAAGAGCTTGCCGCGCGCAATGCGGGCGCTTTCTGGAAACGCGCCAACGCGATCGAGCCGTGGGAGCCCGAGACGCGCTATCGCCCGACGCTCTGGCGTTACGCCGACATGCGCGCGATGTGTCTGCGGGCGCTCGATCTGGTGAAGCCCGAGGAAGCGGGCCGCCGCGTCGTCACCCTGCTCAACGACAGCGACGCGGGGCGCGAAAATGTCGCGGTGTGTGGCTGGCTGTTCAGCGGGATGCAGGCGATGCGCCCTGGCGAGATCACGCCCGCGCACAAGCATACCGCCTCGGCCCACCGCTTCATCATGGAGGGGAAGGGCGCCTATACCGTCGTCGACGGCCACCACATCACGCTCGGCGCGAACGACTATGTGCTGACCCCGAACGGCGCCTGGCACGACCACGGCGTGGTGGCCGAGGGTGAGGTGTCGATCTGGCAGGACGGGCTCGATATTCCGCTGATGAACAGCCTCGAGACCAATTTCTACGCGGTCTACGACAAGCCCGCGCAAACCGCGGCGTTCCCCGTGGACGACTTGCCGCTGAGCTATGGCGGTGCCGCGCTTCGCCCCGAAGGCGTGCCGGCGTGGGAGAAACCCTATTCGCCCATGATGGTCTATCGCTGGGAGACGGTACGCGACGCGCTTTGGAACCTCGCGAAGGTTTCGGAGGGCACGCCATTCGACGGGCATATGATGCGCTATTCGAACCCGCTGACCGGCGGCTGGGCGCTCCAGACGATGGGCGCGCATATGCAGATGCTGAAGCCCGGTTTTCGCGGCAAGGCGCACCGCCACACCGGAAACGTCGTCTATAATGTCGCGGGCGGGCGCGGCTATTCGATCATCGGCGGCGAGCGTTTCGACTGGCAAACGCACGACATTTTCTGCGTGCCCGCGTGGACGTGGCACGAACATGTCAATCTCGATGCCTCTGAGGAGGCTTTCCTCTTCTCGTTCAACGATTTTCCCGTGATGGAGGCGCTCGGCGTCCGGATCGAGGAAGCCCTCCAAGAAAATGACGGACATCAAACATGCGCTTTGTGACGTATCGCACGGTCGAGACCGAACCGCGGCTCGGCCTTCTCCACGACGGGCTCGTGATCGATGTCGAATATTTCGGCGATGCGATCGGCAATGACATGCCGTCGACGATGCTCGATTTCATCGATCTGGGCCCGATCGCACTGCGCTTCCTGCAGGAAGCCGTTGCAGCCGCGACCACGGCCGACCTGATCGGGACCTCGCTGCCCGAAGACAATGTCACTTTGCTCGCGCCGATCCCGCGGCCGCGCAAGAATATCTTCGGAATCGGCCTCAACTATACCGAGCATGTCGCTGAATCGGCGCGTTCGCTCGACACGTCGAACGAATTGCCGCAGCAGCCGGTAATCTTCTCGAAACCGCCGACCGCCGTCGTCGCGTGGAACGATCCGATCCGTCACAATGCGAAGGTGACGCAGCAGCTCGACTGGGAAACCGAGCTCGCGGTGGTGATCGGCAGCACCGCGCGCCACGTCGCGGAGGGTGACGCGCTGAACCATGTGTTCGGCTATACGGTGATCAACGACGTGTCGGCGCGCGACTGCCGCCGCGCGGGTCAGTGGATCGTGTCGAAGGGACAGGACAGCTTCGCGCCGATGGGGCCGTGTATCGTCACCGCCGACGAGGTCGGCGATCCGCACAATCTCAACATCCTGACCCATGTGAACGGCGTCGAGAAGCAGAACAGCAACACCCGCTTCATGCTGTTCAACGTCAACCAGCTGATCGCCGATATTTCGAGCGTGATGACGCTCGAACCCGGCGACATCATCGCGACCGGAACCCCGGCGGGGGTCGGCGCGGGCCGCGATCCGCAGGAATTCATGTGGCCGGGCGACGTCGTCGAATGCACTGTAGAAGGCATCGGCACCCTCCGTAACCCGATCGTCGCGGTCTGAGCGCGATATGACACGCCCCATTCGCATCGGGCAGATCGTGCCCAGCTCGAACGTGACGATGGAAACCGAAATCCCCGCGCTGCTCCGCGCGCGCGAGGCCATCGCGCCCGAACGCTTCACCTTCCACTCGTCGCGGATGCGGATGAAGAAGGTGACGAAGGAAGAACTCGCGGCGATGGATGCCGATTCCGATCGCTGCGCGCTCGAATTGTCCGACGCCGCGGTCGACGTCTTGGGCTATGCCTGCCTCGTCGCGATCATGAGCATGGGGGAGGGCTATCACCGCGTTTCCGAGGGGCGGTTGCACCAGCGCACGGTCGAAAATGGTCACCCCGCGCCGGTCGTCACCAGCGCCGGTGCGCTGGTCGAAGGGCTGCAAGTCCTGCAAGCGAAACGCATCGCGCTCGTCGCGCCCTATATGAAACCGCTGACCGAGATGGTCGTCGGCTATATCGCAAATGAGGGCGTGGAGGTCGCCGACTGGCTCGCGCTCGAAATCCCCGACAATCTGGAGGTCGCGGCGCAGGATCCGGCGAATCTGCTCGACCATTACAAGCGGCTCGACTTGACCGGCGTCGACGCGCTCGTCCTTTCGGCGTGCGTCCAGATGCCGTCGCTGCCGGCGGTGCAACGGGCCGAGGACGCGATTGGAAAACCCGTGATATCGGCCGCGATTTGCACGGCGCACCAGATGCTTACGCGGCTTGGACTGCGGGCCGAGGTTCCGGGCGCCGGCGCGCTGCTTTCCGGCCGCTATTGAGCCAAAGCCGATATCTGCCGATCCGGCACTTAAACACGGCATTCCACCACCGTAAAATATGCAAAATGCGACATTCACTCTTGCGGAGTGCGCGCGCGTTTTCGGCGTGTGACGACAAAGATGTTAACGATGATCTGCAACATGATTGAATTATATGACTAATTCTAGTATTGCGGTCGCGTGGGGATTGTGTGTTTTGCAGTATAGACAAGCACTTATGCTTGTTCAGCTGCTTCGATAAGGTGGACGGCATGAACCAACATCGCTTCTCGGATCCGGCAGAGGAGCGGGATATCGCCGCCAGCACCGATCGCCGCGAAGGCGATCGCTATCGCACGGTTTGGCGGATCGCCAAGGTGATGCGCAACGGCGATGCGGGTTTGTGGCGGGTCCGCAACATTTCCGACCGCGGCATGATGCTCGCGGCCGACGTCCCCATCGCGATCGGCGAAAAGCTCGAGATCGCGCTTTCCGATACCGTTACGATCCGCGGCGAGGTCGTCTGGTCCGATGCAGGGCGCTGCGGCGTCGCCTTCGACAAGGAAGTCGACGTCGCCGATGTGCTCAAGCAATTGGCGGCCGAGCAGCGCGCCATCGGCTATCGCCAGCCGCGTCTGCCGGTGCATACGAAAGCGCAGGCGGTGACCGATGAGGGCGCGGCGACGCATATCGAACTGGTGGACCTGTCGCAGAACGGCGCGGGCTTCGTCCATGATGGCCATTTCGAGGTCGGCAAGGAATTCGACCTCATACTTGCCGGCGACGTCAAGCGCCGCGCGATCGTACGTTGGTCGCGGGCCGGGCGGGGCGGCCTGTGGCTGACGCAGCCGCTCGACCGCGTCGACCTTGAAAGCATCCGCCGCTTCGAGAGCTGATGCTCAGGCGGCGCCGCGGACGATCTTCGCCCAAGGGTTAAGGTCGGGCTCGGCGATCTTTGTCAGCCGGTTGCGGTCGCGATGGAGGAAGGGCTCACCCCGGCCCTTCACCATCAAGGTCGTGTCGGACACATAGCTCCACGACCCGTCGTCGTGAAAATCGACCGTCAGTTGATAGGCGTCGGTACGAAAGGCGAGTTCGAGGAAGGTCGTCGAGCATATGCCATATTCGGTTTGGCCGCGCTCCGCCTTGACGACGAGTTGTTTCGCATCGGGCGCAGCGTGGCCAGCCGCGATTGCGATCTGGCCGCGGGGGATCGCGAGGGTCTGGAGGATCAGGCCCGTCGATGCTTCGTAGAGCCAGTAACCAACCTGATCGTGGAAGGCGATGTCCTCTTCGCGTGTGTTCACGTGCAGATGATAGCGCAGCCCATAGAAGAGCTGTGGGCCGTTCGCTTGCGGGTCGATCGGCTGCAGTTCGATCCGCTCATAATATTCGCGCGTTTCGGGGCCGTCAGCCTTGGGATTGATGTCGACCCCGCGCTGGCCTTCCCATATACCCGCAAGCCGGCGGAGAGGGCCCAGGTTGGCGAGCGTTTCGGGATCGACGTCCTCGGGCTCGGTGAAGATATCCGCGGGTAATTCCATCGCTTGCCCCCTTGCTGGCGATCAGATGTCCTCGACGAGCCGCCCGTAGAGCTGCGGACGGCGGTCGCGGAAGAAGCCCATGCCGGCGCGGTGCTTCGCAGCGCGGTCGAGGTCGATCGTCTCGACAAGCACCCCGGTTTCGGTGGCACCGAACGCCTGCGTCATGTCGCCCCACTCGTTGGTGATGAAGCTGTGGCCATAGAAATTCGCGTCGCCTTCGGGTCCGATGCGGTTCGCGGCGATCACCGGCATGCAGTTCGACACGGCATGGCCGTGCATCGCGCGGCGCCACATGCGGCTGGTATCGAGGTCGGCGTCATATGGTTCGGACCCGATCGCGGTCGGATAGAAAAGCAGCTCGGCACCCATCAGCGCCATCGCGCGCGCGCATTCGGGATACCATTGGTCCCAGCACACCCCGACGCCTATCCGCGTGCCGAAAACGTCCCAGACCTTGAAGCCGGTGTTGCCGGGGCGGAAATAATATTTTTCTTCATAGCCCGGACCATCGGGAATGTGGCTCTTGCGGTAAGTGCCCATGATGTCGCCGTCGGGGCCGATCATCGCGAGCGTATTGTAATAATGTGGCCCGTCCTTCTCGAAATAGCTCGTCGGGATTGCGACCTTCAGCTCTGCGGCGAGCGCCTGCATCGCGACGACGCTCGGATGGTCGGCCGTCGGGCGCGCGCTCGCAAACAGCTCTTCCTCCTCGACCTGGCAGAAATAAGGGCCCTCGAAGAGCTCGGGCGGCAGGATGATTTGCGCGCCTTGTCCCGCGGCGTCCTCGACGAGCGCGGAAACAGTGTCGATATTCGGTTCGACGGGGCCGGGCAGGGCAAGCTGCAGCGCGGCGACGGTGATGGTGCGGGTCATGCGGCGGAATATAGGGGGCTTCGCGCCTGATGCTAGCTCGGAAGCTGCTGACTCGAGCAATGGAAGCTGCCGCCGCCGACTATGATCCCGCGCGCGGGCACGCCGACCGCGCGGCGGTCGGGAAAGAGCGCGGCGAGGGTATCAATCGCGGCCCGATCGTTGGGAACGCCATAAGTCGGAACAACCACGACGCTGTTGCCGATATAGAAGTTCATATAGCTCGCCGCCGCAATCTCGCCGCCGATCTCGACGCGGCCGGGCGAGGGGAGGTCGACGATCTCGATCCCGCCGAACGCCGCTGTCCGCGCGCGCGCGTCGGCATAGATGGCGGCGTTGGGATCGTCATCGCCCGCCGCGACCGGCAGCGCCAGCCGGCCTTCGCCGACGAAGCGCGCGAGATTGTCGACATGGCCATCGGTGTGGTCGCCGACGAGGCCGTTGCCGAGCCACAGCAGCCGGTCGATGCCGAGCGAATGCTGCAGCCGCACCGCGATGTCCTCGCGCGTAAGCGTCGGGTTGCGGTTCGTATTGAGCAGGCATTCCTCGGTGGTGACGCAAAGGCCGGCGCCGTCGACGTCGATACCGCCGCCCTCGAGCACCCAGTCGAGATGCTGCGTCGGCAGGTTCGCTTGCGCGGCCAGGATCGCCCCGATCTCGCGGTCGCCGGGCATCACGAACTTGTTACCCCACCAGTTGAAGTCGAAATTGCGCGCCTCGCGCTGGGCGCCGGTGCCGACGATGATCGGACCCGTGTCACGCAGCCAGATATCGCCGAAGGGGGCGACGAACAACAGCACGCCCTCATCGACGAGCGCCTCTGCTATATCGGCATTGTCATGGTCGCGAACAAGCAGGTGCACCGTTTCGCCGCGCCCGCCGTCGTGGACGGCGTTCGCGAAGGCCGCGACATCGCGTCGCGCCGCGTCGATCTGGCCCGACCATTCCTCCGCCATGTGCGGAAAGCCGATCCAGACGGCGTCATGGGGTGCCCATTCGGCGGGCATGCGGTGCGTCATCGCGTGATAGTCCTTTGCATCGATGCCCGCGACATCGATCTTCTCGTCCAGAACGCAGCAATCCAGAATGGCCTCTGCCATTCTGGATTGCCGGAACATGGTGCTCCCCGCAACTGCGGAGGAGCGGTTGTCGTCGTTACTTGCCAGCGCGCGACTTGTCGCGGGCGGCGCGGAATTCGTCGCCCTCGACCCAGTTCGGCCATGCGTCGGTCATCGCGAGCATGCGGCCCGCAGCGTAATAGAGGCGCAGGTCCGACATCATGCCGCCCCAGTTGGTGATCGCCTCATATTCGTCGCCCGGCGCGTGATAGCGGTTCTTTTCATAGTCTTCGGCCGCTTTCTTGCCGGCCTCGACACCGCCTTCGACCAGTTCGTCGCCGCTGCCGAAGTTGAACATCGGCACGCCGAGCTTGGCGAAGCTGAAATGGTCCGAACGATAGTAAAAACCCTTTTCGGGCGTCGGTTCGGCCTTGATCGTGCGGCCCTCCATCTTGGCGAGCTTTTCGACATAGGCGTCGAGTTCGGACTTGCCGCCACCGACGACCACAATGTCCTTCGCCGGGCCGATGGCGTTCAACGCGTCCATGTTCACGCCGCCGACCGTCTGCGCGAGCGGGAAGACCGGGTTTTCGGCGTAGAATTTCGAACCGAGAAGGCCCGATTCTTCGGCCGTGACGGCAAGGAAGACGATGCTGCGGTCGGGCGCGCCAGCCTTCTGGAAGGCCTGGGCTAGCGTGACGAGGCCCGCGATACCGCTCGCATTGTCGACCGCGCCGTTGCAGATGTCGTCGCCCGCGACCGGCGTGCAGCGGCCGAGGTGGTCCCAGTGGCCGGTGTAGAGGACATATTCTTGCGCGCGCTTGGCGCCCGGCAGAACGCCGATGACGTTGCGCGACATCTTCTTCGAAATCGCGTTATCGAAGCTGAAGTTCGCCTTCATGCCGGTCAGCGCGACCGGCTTGAACCCCTTCTTCTTCGCGGCTTCGCGCAGCGCATCGAAATCCTGTCCGGCGCTCGCGAACAATTCCTTCGCTTTGGGCAGCTGGATCCAGCCGTTGGCGACAGTTTCCTTGGCGCCGCCGTCCTTGCTCTCGGCGAGATATTGGGTGCCGGTGTTGCTGCTCTCCACGACGTTCCAGCCATAGGCGGCGGGTTCGGTGTCGTGGACGATCAGCACGGCGGCGGCGCCCTGCCGCGCGGCTTCTTCATATTTGTACGACCAGCGGCCGTAATAGGTCATTGCGCGGCCGTTGAACTCGCCCTTGGCTTCCTTGGTCTGCCAGTCGGGGTCGTTGACGAGGACGACGACGGTCTTCCCCTTCACATCGAGCCCGGCATAGTCGTTCCAGCCCTTTTCGGGTGCGTTGATGCCGTAACCGACGAAGACGACGTCGCTGTCCTTGACTTCGGTCTTGGGCTGGACGCGCCAGCTGAACGCGACATAGTCCTTGGCATATTGCGCGGTGACCGGGGTCTTGCCGCCGGTGAAGCTCAGCGGGGTCGCGTTTTTCGCGGTGATCTCGACCAGCGGCACGTCCTGCGTCCACTTGCCGTTGTTCCCGGGCTTCAGCCCCGCTTCCTCATATTTCTTGATGATGTAAGCGACGGTCTTTTCCTCGCCCGCCGTACCCGGCGCGCGGCCCTCATAAGCATCCGACGACAATTCCTTGGTCACGTCCTGAAGCGTCGCGAGCGACAGTTCGGGGATTTCGACATCGGGAATGGCGGTGGCCGACGTGGCCGTCTTGTCCGACGCATTGCACGCGGCAACGGTCAGGAGAACCGCAAGCGCTGCGGTCGATCGGGGGAAACGAAGCATGAAAATTCCTCGGTTTTTCGTATTCGACCGCGGGCTTGTGCCAGCCCCGTGCCGGGGGCGCAAGCGCCGCTTGTGGCACTTTCGGCGCTTGGAAAAGCGGACGCCGGCTTTTAGAGAAGCAAAAGGGGACCGGATAACAGGGGGATGGATATGCGGGGGCGCTGGCTATATTTGCTGGGTTTGGGGATTGCCGCGGGGGCGGCGCAGGCGCAGGAGAATGATCTGGAGCGCCGCTTCGGGGCGCAGGAAGGGGTCGCGCAAGTGAGCCTGTCGCCCGACGGGCAGCAGATTGCATTCGTGGCGCCGAACAAGGGGCTGGCCAACGACCTCTATGTCGTCCGTATCGAGGATGGATCGGCGCCACAGCGTATCCTGCGAGCGAGCGGCGATCCCGAGACGCTCAGATGGTGCCGGTGGGCCACCGACGCTCGCATCGTCTGCCAGGTCGCGGGGAGGGAGAAGATCGGCGAATTCGTCTACGGCTTCACGACATTGATCGCGGTCGATTCCGCTGGCGGCAACGTCAAGACATTGAGCAAACGGCGCGGCGCCAATTCGATCGGCTTCGACGGGCGCGGCGGGAGCGTGATCGACTGGCAGCCTGGAACCCCTGATAGCCTTCTGATCATGCGCAGCAATGTCCGTGAGGCCAATCTCCACTCGGCATCGCTCCTGAAGAAGGATGAGGAAGGGATGGGCGTCGATTTGGTGGACCTGTCCGGAGACCTCATAAAAATTGCCGAAAGGCCCCAGCGTGATGCGGTCGAATATATCACCGATGGCCAAGGCAACATCAGGATCATGGGGGCTTTGACGGCCGCCGGAAGGACGGGCTACCCGACCGACCGGATACGCTATTTCTTTCGGGACGACAAAGGTGGAGACTGGCAATCGCTGTCGGCGTTCGATCTTGTCCGGCACAATGGATTCGACCCCTTTGCCGTCGATGCCGAAAGCAACCGGGCTATTGGTTTGGCAAAGGTTGACGGTCGCGATGCCGTCGTCGCAGTTCAGCTCGACGGAACGGGCAAGGGGCAGACATTGTTCCGGCACCCTCGGGCCGATGTGGATGGACTGGTTCAGGTTGGTCGCGACCAGCGCGTCATCGGTGCGACCTATGTTACCGATCGTCGGCAAATGAAACTGACCGACCCTCGTCTGTCGGATATGGCCCAGTCGCTTTCCAAGGCTTTGGGGGGACGCAGCGTATATTTCATCGACGCATCGGTCGGCGAGGCGCACTGGCTGTTATGGGCGGGCTCCGACACCGATCCGGGCCGTTACTATCGCTATACGCCGGGATTGAAGCAATTGCGGCCACTGCTTGAGGATCGCCCTGCGCTGGCCGATCTGGCGTTATCGCCCGTCCGGCCAGTTCGTTATCCAGCCGCTGACGGGACCATGCTCTCGGCTCATCTGACACTGCCGCCCGGCCGTGCCGATGCGGTGGGGTTGCCCGCGATCGTCATTCCGCATGGCGGATTGGCCGATCGCGACGAATGGGGGTTCAACTGGCTCGCGCAATATTTTGCCCAGCGCGGATATGCGGTGGTGCAGCCCGATTATCGGGGGCTGACGGGTTATAGTGAGCAATGGTTTCGCGACGGAGGTTTTCAATCCTGGCGCACTGCCATTGGCGACGTCAGCGATGCGGGGCGCTGGATCGTGGGAGAGGGCGCCGATCCAAGTAGGCTGTCCATCGTCGGATGGGGTTATGGCGGCTACGCCGCACTGCAATCGGGCGTCGTGGCGCCATCCTTGTTCCGGTCGATCGTGGCGATAGCGCCCATTACCGACCTTCAGAAGCTGAAAGACGCCAGCACCAAGTTCAGCAATAATTTGGTCATGCAGCAACTCCTCGGTTCGGGGCCCCATCTCCGCGAGGGATCTCCGGCACAAAATGCGGAGCGGATTCAGGCTCCGGTGTTGATGGTCGCCGGCGGGCTCGCTCATGACTCCACAATCGACCAGGTTCGCGCCATGCACGGCGCGCTGTCGACGGCCGGAAAAAAAGTCGAGCTCATCGAATATCCGCGCGTAGCCCAGGACATCGGCGACAGCGACGTTCGCGCCGAAATGTTGCGCCGTATCACGCAGTTCCTGCCGCGCTGACGCGCGCAAAGAAAAAGGGCGGCCAGATCGGCCGCCCTTCTGAATTGGTTCTTGGAAAGCCGATCAGCGCGAATAGAATTCGACGACCAGGTTCGGTTCCATCTTCACCGGATAGGGCACTTCGTCGAGCGTCGGAACGCGGACGAAGGTCGACTTGGTGCCGTCGATCGCCAGATATTCGGGCAGGTCGCGCTCGGGCAGGCTCTGCGCTTCGGCGACCAGCGCCATTTCCTGCGCCTTCTTGCCGAGGGTGACTTCGTCGCCCGGCTTCACGAGGCGGCTCGCGACGTTGCACTTCACGCCGTTCACATAGACGTGGCCGTGGCTGACGAGCTGGCGCGCCGAGAAGATCGTCGGGGTGAACTTCGAACGATACACGACCGCATCGAGGCGGCGCTCGAGCAGGCCGATCAGGTTCTGGCCGGTGTCGCCCTTCATGCGCGACGCTTCGAAATAATTCTTCTTGAACTGCTTTTCGGTGATGTCGCCGTAATAGCCCTTCAGCTTCTGCTTCGCGCGGAGCTGGATGCCGAAGTCCGACATCTTGCCCTTGCGGCGCTGACCATGCTGGCCGGGGCCATATTCGCGGCGGTTGACCGGGCTCTTCGGGCGACCCCAGATGTTTTCGCCCATGCGGCGGTCGAGTTTATACTTGGCGCTCTGGCGCTTCGACATATGTCGTCTCCAATATGCTGTTTGCCGAAGGATTTCGGCGGGTCCCGGGTCGCACCATATGGATGTCTCGACAGGCTCGACACCATATGCGACCGCCGCTTCACCGGGGTGCGGGGTCCATTGCGAAGGCGCGCGGTTAGACGGCGATTGGTGCAAAGTCAAGCTTTACAGCCGCTGCTCGACACAGCGGAAAAAGCCGTTAAAGGCAGCGCGCATGACGTCCGCCAAACTTCCCGAACAATGCGAAACGATGACCGAGGTCCGCGCCGGGGTCGATCAGGTCGACCGCGAACTCGTCGCGCTGCTCGTCCGCCGTTTCGGCTATATGGATGCGGCCGCGCGCATCAAGGCCGACCGCGACGCCGTTCGCGACGAGGCGCGCAAGGCCGAGGTGCTCGACAATGTCACGCGCGAGGCCGGGGCGGCCGGACTGGAGCCCGAGCGGCTGCGTGCGGTATGGAACGAACTGGTCGAACAATCGATCGCTTATGAGGCGATCGAATGGGACCGCCTTCGCACCGGCTGACGCGTCGGCGCTTAGTTGGTCGCGCCGGTTTCGGGCTTGTGGTCGGCGGCGTGCGCCTCTTCCTTCTGCGGAGCGGGCTCGGCGACGATACGGCACACGCGTTTCGGCACGGTGCTGCCGGTAACTTCGACTTTGGTGCAGACCTTTTTTGGCTTTGCCGCCTTGGCCGGAGGGGTGTCGGCTCCGTTGGCCGCGGTCGCGGCCAGAGCCAGGGAAAGTATTACGGAAATCATAAAGCTGTTCGCTCCTTGAAGGACCCGGCCTTCTAAAAGCGCGATGCGCCGTTGTCGAGATCAATACTCAACGCGGTCTTGGAGTTCGGCCAAGCGCGGTAATAATGCCGTGCATCATTCGGACGTCATTATAGGACCAGCCCGTCTTGGTCAGCGCGGTGCGCAGGGTGCGCAGCGTCATTTCGCGTCGTTCGGGCGGGAAGAAATAGCCGCTCTTGTCGAGGTCGCGCTCCAGGTGCTGGATGAATTCTTCGAGCACGCCATGCTCCGCCGGGGGATCGAGCGGCACTTCGGGCGGGCTCGCGAGCGCGACGCCTTTGGACCATTCATAGGCGAGCAGGATCACCGCCTGGGCAAGATTGAGCGAAGCGAATTCGGGGTTGATCGGCACGGTGACGATCTTGTGCGCCAGCGTGACGTCGTCGGTTTCGAGCCCCGACCGTTCGGGGCCGAAGACATAGGCCGAGCGTCCCGCGCCGGCATGAACCTCGCGCGCTGCCGCTTCCGGCGTCAGCACCGGCTTGGTGACGCCGCGCTTGCGCACCGTGGTGGCATAGATGGTCGTGCAATCGGCGACGGCGTCGGCGAGCGTATCGAAGACCTGCGCGCCGGAAAGCACAATGTCGGCGCCCGACGCCGCCGGCCCCGCATCGGGGTTGGGCCAGCCGTCGCGCGGGGCGACGAGGCGCAGTTCGGTCAGCCCGAAATTGAGCATCGCGCGCGCCGCCTTGCCGATATTCTCGCCAAGCTGTGGACGGACGAGGACGATGACGGGGGGCGGGGCGGCCGCGGTCATTTGATCGGCCGCGCCGCCTCGGTGATCGTCGAGGCGAATTCCTCGAAATCCTTGGCTTCGGTGAAGTCGCGATAGACGCTGGCGAAGCGGATATAGGCGACATTGTCGAAGCCCTTCAGCGCCTCCATCACCATCGCGCCGATTTGCTGTGCCTGCACTTCGCTTTCGCCGGAGGTTTCGAGCTGGCGCTGGATGCCCGACACCAGCCGCTCGATGCGCGCGCCGTCGATCGGGCGCTTGCGGCACGCGATCTGGACGCTGCGCATCAATTTCTCGCGGTCGAAGGGCTCGCGCGTCCCGCCCGTCTTGAGCACCGCGACTTCGCGCAGCTGGATGCGCTCGAAGGTGGTGAAGCGCGCGCCGCAATCCTCGCACTGACGGCGGCGGCGGATCGCCGCGCCGTCCTCGGTCGGACGGCTGTCCTTCACCTGGCTGTCTTCATGTCCGCAATAGGGGCAGCGCATAGGCTTAGCGTTTCACCCGCGAATAGAGCGCGATGGCGGCGCCAGCGAACAGGCCGACCGGCCAAGTCACGACCGGCAGCACCGCTCCCGCGATCGCGCCGACGACCCCGCCGGTCAGGACGGGACGCGTCGAGGGATGGTCCATCCCCTGCTTGCCCATTGCCTTGACCTCTTCGATCGAGAGCTCGATCAATGTCGGTTCCTCGGGGTGCTGGCGCGCCATCGATTCTATCCCTGATAGATGGGGAAGCGCTCGCATAGCGCGCGGACGCGGCCGCGAACATCCGCTTCGACATCGGCGTCGCCATGCTCGCCCTTGTCGCGCAGCGCCTCGAGCACGTCGGCGACCATGTCGCCGATTTCCTCAAACTCGGCGATGCCGAAGCCGCGCGTCGTGCCCGCGGGCGATCCGACACGGATACCGCTGGTCTTGACCGGGGGCAGCGGGTCGAAGGGAACGCCATTCTTGTTGCAGGTGATCGCGCTGCGCTCGAGCGCCTCGTCGGCGTCGCGGCCGGTGATGCCGAGCGGGCGGAGGTCGATCAGCGCCAGATGCGTGTCGGTGCCGCCCGCGACGACATCGGCGCCGCGCGCCTTGAGCCGATTAGCGAGCGCTTGCGCATTGGCGATGGTCGCCTTGGCGTAATCCTTGAATTCGGGACGCAGCGCTTCGCCGAAGGCGACCGCCTTGGCGGCGATGACGTGCATCAGCGGGCCGCCCTGCAGCCCGGGGAAGACCGCCGAATTGATGCGCTTGGCGATCGCTTCGTCGTTGGTCAGGATCATGCCGCCGCGCGGGCCGCGCAGCGTCTTGTGCGTCGTGGTGGTGACGACATGCGCATGCTCCATCGGCGACGGATGCGCGCCGCCGGCGACAAGGCCGGCAAAGTGGGCCATGTCGACCATCAGCAGCGCGCCGACATCGTCGGCGATTGCGCGGAAGCGTGCGAAATCGAGCGTGCGCGGATAGGCCGAGCCGCCGGCGATGATCAGCGAGGGGCGATGTTCCTTGGCGAGCGCTTCGACCTGATCGAAATCCACGAGATGGTCGTCGGGGCGCACGCCATATTGCACGGCGTTATACCATTTGCCCGACATGGCGGGTGGCGCGCCGTGCGTCAGGTGGCCGCCGGCGTCGAGGCTCATGCCCATGATCGTCGCGCCGGGCTTGGTCAGCGCGAGCATCACCGCGCCATTCGCCTGCGCGCCCGAGTGTGGCTGGACGTTGACGAAACCGGCGTCGAACAGCTGTTTGGCGCGATCGATCGCGAGGGTTTCGACCTCGTCCGACGGCGCGCAGCCCTGATAATAACGCTTGCCCGGATAGCCTTCGGCATATTTGTTGGTGAAAACCGATCCTTGCGCCTCTAGCACCGCCTTCGAAACGATATTCTCCGACGCGATCAGCTCGATCTGATATTGTTCGCGTTCGAGTTCGTGCTTCATCGCCGCCGCGACCGCGGGGTCGACCGTGCCGACGCCGTCGGTGAAATAGCCGGCCGATTTGATGGGCTTGTCGAGCGTGTCTGTGGTCATCGGCTGGTCTCCAGTTGGGCCAAATTGACGGGAGGATTGGAAAGCTTGTCGACGCGGCGCGCGTGACGGTCGCCGGCGAAATCGGTGGTGAGGAACGCGTCGAGGCACGCCTTTGCCATGTCGATGCCCGTCAGGCGCGCGCCCATCGCGATGACGTTCGCGTCATTATGCTCGCGAGCCAGCTTCGCCGACAGCGGTTCGGACACGAGCGCGCAGCGCGCGGCGGGGTTGCGGTTGACCGAAATCGAGATGCCGATGCCCGATCCGCAGAGCGCGACGCCGCGTTCCGCGCGGCCGTTGGCGATCGCTTCGCCGAGCCGGTAGCCATAATCGGGATAGTCGACGCTTTCGGGGCCGTTCGTGCCGAGATCCTCGACTTCGTGGCCGGCTTCGCGAAGCCAATCGGCGAGAGCGGCTTTCAGCTCCCAGGCGGCGTGGTCAGAGGCTATTGCAATGCGCATGATGCGGCTCCCGCGGGGCGATAGGGAATCGATGAGCGCCCTTTAGGCCAAGCCGCGCGGATTGGCCATAAGCGAGGTGGCAAATTTGTGACGCCGCCGATAAAGCCGCCCCATGTCCGACACGATCATGTCCATCCTGATGCTGACCGGCGTGCTGCTCACCGGCGGCGCCGTTTATGTTTTTCGCAAGGGCGACCGACGCCGCGCGCTGTTGATGCTGATCGCCGCGCTGGTGATGTTCGCGAATATCGCGATCTGGCTGGTGCCGGTGAAATAATAAAGATCCTCCCTGCCGCAGTGGTGGAGGGCAGCGACGTTGCGCCATTTGCCCCTCCGTCAGCGGCTGTGCCGGCTGCCACCTCCCCATGGCTTCGCCACAGGGAGGATCATTTCGTCAGCGGATCGGCGAATCGGGCGCGAGCCGCATATCCAGATAATTATCGAGCGACTTCATCAACTGGTCGAGCTCATGCTCGAAGAAATGGTTGGCGCGCGGGATTTCGTCGTGATGGATCGTGATGCCCTTTTGGGTGCGCAGCTTGTCGACCAGCTTCTGCACCGCGCTCGGCGGCACGATCTCGTCCTGCCCGCCCGCGACGATGATGCCCGACGAGGGGCAGGGCGCGAGGAAGCTGAAGTCGTACATGTTAGCGGGCGGCGCGACCGACAGGAAACCTCGGATTTCGGGGCGGCGCATCAAAAGCTGCATGCCGATCCACGCGCCGAAGCTGAAGCCCGCGACCCACGTCGTCTGCGCCTCGGGATGGATCGACTGCACCCAGTCGAGCGCCGATGCGGCGTCGCTAAGCTCGCCGATGCCGTTGTCGAACGTGCCCTGGCTGCGGCCGACGCCACGGAAGTTGAAGCGCAGCACCGCGAAACCGCGCGCGACGAAGCTCTTGTACATCGCTTGCGTGATGCGGTCGTTCATCGTCCCGCCGCCCTGCGGATGCGGGTGGAGGATCAGCGCGACCGGCGCGCGCGGACGCGGCGGGGGCGAGAAACGGCCTTCGATGCGGCCCTCGGGGCCGGGGAAAATGACGTCGGGCATGGGCGCACCTTCTATATGTCTTGGGCTTGCCAGTGATTCGCCGAGGGGCGGGGTGGCGGAGCGGGATTGGCGCCTATATAGAAAATAGGTCTCAACATGCAACTTTTGCGAATCGTTCGCAACAAGGACTTTCGCGCCGGATGATTTACCTCGACTATCAAGCCACTACGCCGCTCGCTCCCGAGGCGCGCGAGGCGATGCTGCGCTGGCTTGAGGGAGCTGGGGAAGGCGATGGTTACGCGAATCCGTCGAGCACGCACAAGGCCGGCCGCGCCGCCGCCGCCGCGGTCGAGGTCGCGCGCGATCAGGTTGCGGCGCTGCTGCCGAAGGGCGGACGCGTCTTCTTCACCTCGGGCGCGACCGAGGCGCTCAACTGGGCGTTGCTGCGCGGGGCCGAGGCGATGCCGGGCGGGGTCGCGGGGCTCAGCATCGAACATGCGGCGTCGCTGCAGTGCCTTGAGCGGCTGAACGCGACGATCCTGCCGGTCGATGAAAAGGGTCTGGCGCTGCCGCCCGATGACGCACTGATACCCGAAAATGGCATCGTCGCGACGATGCTAGTGAACAACGAGGTCGGGACCGTCCAGCCTGTCGCCGATTTCGCCGTTGCGGCGCACGCGAAGAACAGCTTGCTGCTGTGCGACGCCGTGCAGGGCTATGGCCGCGTCGCGATCCCCGACGGCCCCGACCTGATCGCGCTCTCGGCGCACAAGATTCACGGCCCCAAGGGGATCGGCGCGCTCTGGGTCCGGGACGGCGTCGATCTGCCGCCGCTGATGTTCGGTGGCGCGCAGGAACAGGGGATGCGTTCGGGCACCGTCTCGCCCGCACTCTGCGCCGGCTTCGGCGCTGCTGCGGCGCTCGCGGCCGAACGCTTCGACGCTGACGCGGAGCATGTCGAGCGCCTCTGGTCGCTCGCGCTCGACCTGCTGCCCGAATGGACGATCAACGGCGATGCGAACCGTCGCTATCACGGCAATCTTAACGTCCGGCGCGAGGGCGTGAACGGTCTTCGCCTGATGTCCGATGCCCGCGACATCGCCTTCTCGCTCGGCAGCGCGTGCGGCAGCGGGTCGGGCAAGGTCAGCCACGTCCTTCGCGCAATGGGCGTTAGCGAAGCCGACGCGCGCGCGTCGATCCGGCTCGGCTGGGGGCGCTATACAAGCGAGCAGGAATTGCGCGAGGGTCTCGATGCGATCAAGGCGGCCGCGCGCTTGCAGGGCGTCAACTGATGCGCGTCACATTCGTTCACGCCGACGGCAAGGCGCATACCGAGGCCGAGGCCAATCCCGGCGATATCCTGCTCGACGTCGCGCAGGCGCATCTGATGCCACTCGAAGGGACGTGCGAGGGCCAAATGGCCTGCTCGACCTGCCATGTCATCGTTGCCAAAGAGGATTTCGACCGCCTGCCGCCGGCGGGCGAGATGGAAGAGGATATGCTCGACCTCGCCGCCGGGGTGCGCCGCACCAGCCGCCTGTCGTGCCAGATCGTGCTGACCGACGATCTCGACGGGCTGACCGTCCATATCCCGGCCGAGAGCCGCAATATGCAGGGACCGCGCTGACAGCGGCGCTTGCATTTTCTTGCGCGCACCGCCATATGCGCCGCGGAAGTCGGGCGGACGTGGTCTTCGCCAACCCGGTCAGGTCCGGAAGGAAGCAGCCGCAACGAATTCGCCGCGGGTCGTTCCGGCTTCCACCCATTTCCCCCTTCGACAAGACTGCGGCGCGCCCCTAAGACGGGGGCATGGATGATTCCGCCGACGATGATACCCCGATGCTGGGAATGGATTTGCCCGAGACGGTGCCGCAGGCATCGAGCGGACCCTACCGCGTCCTTGCCCGCAAATATCGTCCGCAAACCTTTGCCGAACTGATCGGGCAGGATGCGATGGTGCGCACGCTCGGCAACGCGATTGCGCGCGACCGGCTGGCGCATGCGTTTCTGATGACCGGCGTGCGCGGGGTTGGCAAGACGTCGACCGCGCGTCTGATTGCCAAGGCTTTGAACTGCATCGGACCCGACGGGCAGGGCGGGCCGACGATCGATCCGTGCGGGGTGTGCGAACCGTGCCGCGCGATCACCGAGGGGCGCCATATCGACGTGATCGAGATGGACGCCGCGTCGAACACCGGCGTCGACGATGTGCGCGAGATCATCGAGGCGGTGCGCTATGCCGCGGTGTCGGCGCGCTACAAGATCTATATCATCGACGAAGTGCATATGTTGTCGCGCAACGCGTTCAACGCGCTCTTGAAAACGCTCGAAGAACCGCCGCCACACGTCAAATTCCTGTTCGCGACCACAGAGGTCAACAAGGTGCCGGTGACGGTGCTCTCGCGCTGCCAGCGTTTCGACCTGCGTCGCATCACCCCCGACATGCTGTTCGCGCATTTCAGCGCGATTTTGCAGAAAGAAGGCGTCGAGGCCGAGGCGCCCGCGATCTGGCTGATCGCCAACGCCGCCGAGGGATCGGTGCGCGACGGCCTGTCGATCCTCGACCAGGCGATCGCGCACGCAGACCTCGATGGCGGCGGCAAGATCAGCGCCGATCAGGTTCGCGTGATGCTGGGGCTTTCCGATCGGACCTCGATCGCGCAGTTGATGGCGACGATCCTCGACGGCGACGCGAGCGGTGCGATCGACCTCGCGCGCGGGCAATATGCGCTGGGAATCGAGCCGGTCGCGATGGTGCGCGGGTTGATGGACCTGACGCATGCGATCACGCTGGCAAAAGTCTCGCGCCACGAGGATCCCGCGCTTGCGGCATCGGACCGCGAACGCATCGGCGAATGGGCGCTAAAGCTCGGTTTTGCGCCGCTCAACCGGCTGTGGCAATTGCTGCTCAAGGGGCATGAAGAGGTGCTGCGCGCCAACAATCCGCTCGAACATCTCGAAATGTTGTTGCTGCGCGTGATCTATGCCGCATCGATGCCCGATCCGGGCGAGCTTGCGAAACTGCTCGAAAAGGGCGGCGTGCCGGCGACGCCGATGGTCGCGCCGACGCCGCCGGTACCGCAGGGCGACACCGCCACAGCACCGCCTGCAGAAACGCCGTCGGCCGAAACGCCGGCCTCGGCGCTGACGATCGCACAAATCCACCAGCTCCTCGAAAGCTCGGGTAATCACCAGCTTGCGCGGCAAGTTTATGACGATCTCAAGCTTGTCGAGCTCGAACCCGGGCTGCTTGTCTATGCGCCGGTGCCCGCACTCGACGGCGATTTCGCGCGGCGGCTTGGCGAAGCGCTGCTGAACCAGACCGGCAGCCGCTGGCAGGTTCGCGCGGGTGAGGGCGAGGCACGGCCGAGCCTTGGTCAGGTACGGCAGGCAAAACTCGACGACAATGACGCGCGAATCCGCGAATTGCCCGTTGTGAAGGCCGCCTTGGCCGCTTTTCCCGACGCAAGGCTTGTCGAGGACGACGACAATCGCCATAGGTTGAACCCATGAAATCGATCGAAGAAATGATGAAGGCGGCGCAGGAAGCCGCCGCCACCGTGCAGGCGCAGATGCAGGAGGCGCAGGCGAAGCTCGACAGCGTCGAGGTCGAAGGCGTTTCGGGCGGCGGACTCGTGAAGATCACCGCTACCGCGAAGGGCCGGATCAAGGCGATACACATTGACGATAGCCTGATCGTTCCCGCCGACAAGCAGATGCTCGAGGATTTGCTCGCCGCCGCGTTCAACGACGCGCGCGAAAAGGCCGACGCCGCGAGCAACGAGGAAATGGGCAAGATGACGAGCGGCCTGCCGCTCCCCCCGGGTTTCAAGCTGCCGTTCTGAGCCGGTCCCTAAATCCCTCTGGGACCGCGGCGTTCAGCGCAGCGACATTGAATGCGTGCGAAGTTACGCCATATTAGCGACGAACCACCTATAAGAAGGGCGGTGCGCCCGGTCGCGGCGCCCGTCCAGGAGCCGTAATGACGCAATCTTATCCCCTCCTTCCGCTGCGTGACATCGTCGTTTTCCCGCACATGATCGTGCCGTTGTTCGTCGGCCGCGACCGCTCGGTCGCCGCGCTCGAAACCGCGATGGAAAGCGACAAGGAAATCTTCCTCGTCGCGCAGCTCGATCCGGGCGAAGACGATCCGCAGCGCGACGATCTTTACGACGTCGGCGTGATCGCGACCGTCCTCCAACTGCTCAAGCTGCCCGACGGCACTGTTCGCGTGCTTGTCGAAGGCAAGGAGCGCGCGAAGCTGCTGTCGCTCGCCGACGAAGACAAGGCGGTGATGGCGAGCGTGAAGCCGATCGGCGACACGGTCGACGACAGCGTCGATACCGCCGCGCTGATGCGTTCGGTCGTCGACCAGTTCGAAAATTACGCCAAGCTCAACAAGAAGATGCCGGCCGAAACCGCGGTACAGCTGTCGCAAATCGAAGACGCCTCGCGCCTCGCCGATTCGGTGGCGGGCAATCTCAACATCAAGGTGTCGGACAAGCAGGCCTTGCTCGTCGAAGATGCGCCGTCGAAGCGGCTCGAAATGGTCTTCGCCTTCATGGAAGGCGAACTCGGCGTGCTGCAGGTCGAAAAGAAGATTCGCGGCCGCGTGAAGCGCCAGATGGAAAAGAGCCAGCGCGAATATTATCTCAACGAGCAGTTGAAGGCGATTCAGCGCGAGCTCGGCAACGACAATGGCGAAGGCGGCGACGACCTCGCCGAGCTGCAGCTCAAGATCGACAGCCTCAAAATGTCGAAGGAGGCCAAGGCCAAGGCGAACGCCGAGCTGAAGAAGCTGCGCGCGATGGCACCGATGTCGGCCGAGGCCACCGTCGTGCGCAACTATCTCGACACGCTGATCGGCCTGCCGTGGGGCAAGAAGTCGAAGCTGAAAAAAGACATCGCCAAGGCGCAGGCCGTCCTCGACGACGACCATTATGCGCTCGAAAAGGTCAAAGACCGGATCGTCGAATATCTGGCGGTGCAGGCGCGCACCAACAAGCTGAAGGGCCCGATCCTGTGCCTCGTCGGCCCTCCGGGCGTCGGCAAGACCTCGCTCGGCCGGTCGATCGCGAAAGCCACGGGCCGCGAGTTTGTGCGCCAGTCGCTGGGCGGCGTGCGTGACGAAGCCGAAATCCGCGGCCACCGCCGCACCTATATCGGCTCGCTGCCGGGCAAGATCGTGACCAACCTCAAAAAGGCCGGCACGATGAACCCGCTGTTCCTGCTCGACGAGATCGACAAGCTGGGCCAGGATTTCCGCGGCGATCCGGCGTCGGCGCTGCTCGAGGTGCTCGACCCCGAACAGAATGGCAAGTTCCAGGACCATTATCTGGAGGTCGATGTCGACCTTAGCGACGTGATGTTCGTCACCACCGCCAACTCGCTCAACCTGCCGCAGCCTTTGCTCGACCGCATGGAGATCATCCGGCTCGAAGGCTATACCGAGGACGAGAAGGTCGAGATCGCCAAGCTCCACCTGATCGCGAAGCAGGTCGAGGCGCACGGCCTGAAGGCCGGCGAGTTCGAGCTGACCGAAGAGGGGCTGCGCGACCTCATCCGCTATTACACCCGCGAGGCCGGCGTTCGTACGCTCGAACGCGAGATCGCGCGGCTGGCGCGCAAGGCGCTGCGCCGCATCCTCGAAGGCAAGGCGACCAGCGTTACCGTGACGCCCGAAAACCTGTCCGAATTCGCGGGTGTGCGCAAATTCCGCCACGGGATGGGCGACCTCGAAGACCAGGTCGGTGCGGTCACCGGGCTGGCGTGGACCGAGGTCGGCGGCGAATTGCTGACGATCGAGGCGGTTACCGCGTCGGGCAAGGGCCAGGTGCGCACCACCGGCAAGCTCGGCGAGGTGATGACCGAGTCGGTGCAGGCGGCGCTGTCGTTCGTAAAGGCGCGCGCCCCGGCCTATGGCATCAAGCCCAGCCTGTTCGCGCGCAAGGATATCCACATCCACCTGCCCGAAGGCGCGGTACCGAAGGATGGTCCGTCGGCGGGCGTCGGCATGGTCACCGCGATGATTTCGACGCTGACCGGGATCGCGGTGCGCCGCGATGTCGCGATGACGGGCGAAGTCACTTTGCGCGGCCGCGTCCTCGCGATCGGCGGGCTTAAGGAAAAGCTGCTCGCCGCGCTTCGCGGCGGCATCAAGACCGTGCTGATCCCCGAGGAAAATGAAAAGGACCTCGTCGAAATCCCGGCGAATATCACCGGCGGGCTGAAGATCATCCCCGTCAGCCACGTCGATCAGGTGCTGGCCGAAGCACTGGTGTCGCCGGTGGTGCCGATCGAATGGACCGAGGCCGACGAACTTGCCGCCTCGCCACCGGTGCCGCCAGGAAGCGACCCCGAATCGGCGATTCGGCACTGAGCCGCCGCCGATCGAGGACGTTTCACCCCGAGTTCGTCGCAAAATCGACGTTTTGGGACGTTTTTCGCCCTTTTTTGCTTTGACAAGACAGGGGCAAACATCGTTAGTGGCGCGCCATGGCTTCGGGCCATGAGAATCATTCAACCATAATGCAGGGGTTCCTTAGGCATGAACAAACAAGACCTGATCGCCGCCGTCGCCGATTCGAGCGGCCTGACCAAGGGTGATGCCAGCAAGGCCGTGGAAGCTGTCTTCGACGCGATCACCGGCTCGCTGAAGAAGGGCGGCGAAGTCCGTCTCGTCGGCTTCGGCACCTTCGCGGTCAGCAAGCGCAAGGCATCGACCGGTCGCAACCCGCGCACCGGCGAAACGATGACCATCGCGGCGTCGAACCAGCCGAAGTTCAAGGCCGGCAAGGCCCTCAAGGACGCCGTCAACTAAGTTGGCCCGCGCCTTTTGGTAAAAAACATCTCGGGTCGTGGCGCAAGCTGCGGCCCGATTTGTATTTGCCCGATGGATTGTGCGTGAAGATCGCGCAAATGGGCGTTGCATTCACCGCGCCAGCGGCTATGGACGTCCGGCTTTCGGACGCCGGACTTCGGTCCGCATCGGGACGGGCGCGTAGCTCAGCGGTAGAGCACACCCTTCACACGGGTGGGGTCACAGGTTCAATCCCTGTCGCGCCCACCATGGTCTTCCGGGCCATGGTGGAACCCGAACCGCGGCTGACCCGTCCATTCATCGCCTATTCAATGCTTTCGCGTTAGACAAACGGCCATGACCCGCACCCTGACCCTTTCGCTGATCTCCGCCCTGCTGCTGTCCGCGGGCGCCCCCGCGCTCGCGCGCGGCGATCGCGACCAGGACAATCTGCGTCAGGCGGCCGCGCAGGGGCAGGTGGTTCCGCTCAACAAGCTGGTCGCCGATATCCGTTCGCGCCCGCCCTACAACGACATGACCTATCTGGGCGGACCGCAGTTCGATGCGGGGCGGATGCTCTACAAGCTGAAGTTCATGGACGGCAGCCAGGTCGTTGTCGTCTATGTCGATGCCCGCACCGGCCGGATCGTCGGCCGCAATCCCTGACAATTCCCGGCGACCGCCCATTTCGTCGCAACGAGATTTTGCGATGGGCGTTCGGACTTGATACACAGTCGAAACATGCGGCCGCCCTGTTCGGCGTCGCAAAGGAAAGGCGCCTGAATGCGGATTTTGATTGTCGAGGACGAACCCACGCTGGGCCCGCAGCTCAAGGCGACGCTCGAGGGGGCGGGCTATGCCGTCGACCTTGCGACCGACGGCGAGGACGGCCATTTCCTCGGCTCGACCGAAACCTATGACGCGGCGATCCTCGACCTTGGGCTTCCCGAAATCGACGGGCTGACTGTGCTCGACCGCTGGCGCCGCGAAAAGCGCAATTTCCCGGTGCTCGTGCTGACCGCGCGCGACAGCTGGTCGGACAAGGTCGCGGGGCTCGATGCCGGCGCCGACGACTATCTGGCCAAGCCCTTCCAGACCGAGGAACTGATTGCACGGCTTCGCGCGCTGATCCGCCGCGCGTCGGGCAATGCGTCGAGCGAACTGATCGCGGGCGACGTCCGCCTCGACACGCGGTCGGGACGCGTTACGCTCGCGGGCGAGCCGGTGAAGCTGACCGCGCAGGAATATAAGCTCTTGTCCTACCTGCTCCATCACAAGGGCAAGGTCGTGTCGCGCACCGAGCTGATCGAGCATATCTACGATCAGGATTTCGACCGTGATTCGAACACGATCGAGGTGTTCGTCACGCGCATCCGAAAAAAATTGGGCGCCGACATCATCACGACGATCCGCGGGCTCGGCTATCAACTCGACGATCCGCAATAAACCATGTCGACGGCCGACGTCGCCCCGGAGGTCGAAACCGACCCGGACGCGGCAATCAAGCCCCTAGCCACGTCGGGCCGCATCACCGGCTCGCTGGCGCGGCGCATGATCGCGATCGCGGCCTTGTGGATTTCGGTGCTGCTGATCGGCGGCGGTTTCGCGCTCGATCAGGTGCTGAAGACCGCGATCACGCGTAATTTCGATTCGGGCCTCGAATATGTGCTGATCGCGATGATCCGCTCGTCGGAGATCGGCCCCGATGGCGAGGTGCGGCTGATCGAGCCGCTCGGCGACCAACGCTTTCTCGAACCGTACAGCGGCCTCTATTGGCAGATCAGCGGCGGCAATCAGGAACCCTATCGTTCGCGCTCGCTGTGGGAGCGCACGTTGAGGGCGCCGACCCCCCATGTCGACAACCAGATCCACACCTATGACAGCAACCAGTTTCCCGACGAGGAACTGCGCGTGCTCGAACGCAACGTCATCCTGCCGGGCAGCAGGACCAATTGGCGATACCAGATCGCGCAATCGCGCGAGGCCCTCGATGCGCAGGTCAGCGCGGTACGGCAGACGCTGATTCCCAGCCTCGTGCTACTCGGGCTCGGTCTCATCATCCTCGCGGCGCTCCAGACCTTCTATGGCCTGTGGCCACTGCGCCACATCCGGCGCGCGATCGCCGCGATGCGCGGCGGGCAGAATCGCCGCGTCACCGCGCCGCTGCCGCTCGAGGTGCAGCCGATGGTCGACGAACTCAACGCACTGCTCGCGCATAACGAGAAACAGGCCGAAGAAGCGCGACTTCACGCCGGAAACCTGGCCCACGCGCTGAAAACCCCGCTCACCGTGCTCGTCAACAGCGCGACGAGTTCGGATACCGAACTCGCCGAGACGGTGCGGCGCGAGGCGGCGACGATGCAGCGGCAGGTCGACCATCACCTTGCTCGCGCCCGCGCGGTCGGGCGACGCGGGGCAGCGCAGGCCCGCGCAGTCGTGTGGGACAGCGTCGGCAGCGTATCGCGCGCGGTCGCGGCGCTCTATCCCGATGTGCGGCTCGATGCCGCGGGCGACAAGGGCGTCATCGCGCGCGTCGAGCGGCAGGATCTCGACGAACTCATCGGCAACCTGCTCGAAAATGCCGCCAAATATGGCGGTGGCAGCATCTTCGTGACGATCGGGCGCGACGACAATATGGCCGAGATATTGATCGAGGACGACGGCGCGGGCATCTCGCCCGCCGACCGTTCGCGCATCTTCGACCGCGGCGTGCGGCTCGACAGCGGCAAGCCCGGGACGGGACTGGGCCTCGCGATCGTACGCGACGTGGCGGAGATTTACGGCGGCAATATCACGCTGGAGGAGAGCGAGGATCTGGGCGGGTTGCTGGTGCGGCTAAGACTACCGGCGGGGTAGGGTCAGGTCGTTGTCGGGGTGGTGAGGGGACACTCAAGCATTCGTCATTCCCGCGCCCCCGATCGTCCCGCCAATCGGTATCGTCGCTGCGAACCTTGCCGATAATAACGTCGATTTAATATACTCTTAGGGGGGAAGGAAATAGCATAGGGCATGTTCTGGGGCGACATGAAGCGATACTTTGATGCGCGGGCTTACGTCAAAGAGGTATTGCTGGCGCTTTGTTTTCTTTCGGCATTGCCTGCTATCGTCAATCGCTCTGCCGATCTTGTAGGCCCCGTCCCGCACGCGGGCTATGTGCTTCTCCTGGCCATATTGTGGGGCGGGCTCCTCGGCGCCGCCTACACTCCGCCGGCAATTTTGCGCTGGACCATTGCGTTCCTGCTAGCCGGGGCGGCCTATTACACGATCGTGTTCGAGCGCGTAACGACCGAATTCATGACCTACGACGCCTTCATCAACATGATGAATTCCGCGGCGTTCATCGGCGATGCCCTGGCGCAGAATCGGACGGCGTTTGTCGAAGCGGCGCCCCCCGCGCTGCTCCTGCTGGCGGCCATCGGAATAGCCCCGCGGCGGCACCTTCCGCTACCCCGATGGCTGGTCGCCGCGACGCCTTGGCTGGCTACATGCGCGCTGACGGGCCTGCTTTTCCTTCGCGGCGGCGACGGTGCGCGCGGACAGCCGCCGAGCTTCGCGCCGATCGCTTACCTGACGCTTGCCGGATATGAAAAAGCGACAGGTAACATTGGCGAGCGCCAGTCTGTTCGGCTTCGGCAGGCCCGCCGGCCGCTCAGCCGGAATATCATCCTCATCGTCGACGAAAGCGTCGCCGGCCAATATCTGGACATCAATTCGCCGGCCGGCGTCCCCACGCCACTCTCGAGCACCTGGCCATTCGCCCGCATTTACAACTATGGTCTCGCCGCGTCGGTCACCAATTGCAGCGTCGGCAGCAATGTCACCCTTCGCTACGGCGGCACGCGCAATGACTATCAGCGGATCAACGGCACGCAGCCCTCGATCTGGGCCTATGCCCGCCAAGCCGGACTGCGCACCGTCTATATCGACAGCCAGCGAACCGGCGGCGCGCTGCAAAACATGATGAGCGGTGAAGAGCGCGCGCTGATCGACCACTTCGTCCAATTCGACAATGTGCCCGTGGAACAGCGCGACCGGGCGGCGGCGAGCGAAATCATCCGCGAACTAGCCGATCATCGCCCGAAATTCATTCTCGTGAACAAGGTCGGTGCCCATTTCCCGGTTCATGACAAGTTTCCGGACGCTTACCTGCGCTATGATCCGGTTCTGCCACGCGGGCGATACCGGGATATTTCCGATACCGGCAGCCGCGCGGGCTTCGCCGGCGGAGCGGAGGACTGGGTCCGTTACCGCAATTCCTATCGCAATACGTTGCTGTGGAATGTAGGGGCGTTCTTCGAAACGCTTCGCGACGAGGCCGATTTCTCGCAGACGACGATGATCTACACGTCCGACCATGGCCAGAATCTGCATGAGCGGGGCAATCCCGGACTTTCCACCCATTGCAGCGTCGATCCCGTCCAGGAAGAAGGCGTCGTTCCGCTGGCGGTGATCGACGGCAACCGGGGTTCAGGCGTGGATTGGCACCGGGATGTCGCGCATAACCGTCACCGGTCGAGCCACTATATGATTTTCCCGACCCTTCTGGAACTGATGGGTTATGATCCGGGCGCCGTTGAAAAGCGCTATGGGCGGGCGCTGAACGAAGCTTCGCACGATCCTGTGAGCTTCAACAAGTTGTTCAACGCGCGGCTCAATCGCAAGCCGGAGTGGGTCGCGATCGATCCGGCAAGCGTCGTTCAGCCGCCAAGCGCCGACATTCGCGACAATCCTGATCGCGGTCTGCGGTAAGGTCGGCATGGGCGACGCACGGCCGACTGTTCGGCAGGAATTGGCTCGACATTCGGCTCAAAATTAACCTTATCTTGAATCGCCGCGATTAGTGGCAAACCGCTGACAGACCGAAAGATTGTCCATGACAGTGCGCCTGCTTCTTCTGATCCTTGCAAGCGTCAGCCTTTCGGCACTTGCGCAGCTAGCCCTCAAGATCGGGACCACGGCAGCCGCCGGCGGCCGATCGACGGGCATCGGCGGAGAGATTGGTGGCCTCGCACAATCCCCGATGATCCTTCTGGGCCTCGGTCTATACGGCATCGGAGCGCTGCTCTGGCTCTTCGTCCTCGGCCGCGCACCGCTGTCGCTGGCCTATCCCTTCGTCGGGATCGGCTTCATCCTGACGATGCTTGCGGGCGCCTTCTGGCTGAACGAAAGCATCAGCGTCGCCCGCGTTGCGGGAACCCTGCTGATCGCCATCGGCTGCGTGTTGGTCGCGCGCTCGGCGTAAATCCCGTGACTTCCTCACCCCCAAGTTTTCGGCCCGCGACACTGGAGCTGTCGCCGCGAGCCTGCGTGACCCTGCTCGCCGCGATCATCCTTGTCGCCGTGGCGCTGAGAGCGGCGGGCGCGTGGGTCCTGAAGCATCCGCTCGATAGCGATCCGCTCGCCTATTTCACGATGGCTCAAGGCCTCGCCGAACGCGGCGAACTCGCCGATATGTACGGCCAAAAGGCTTTCTACAGCGCCGGCTACCCCTTGCTGCTGGCTCCCTTTTTCAAGGCTTTGGGCAGTTCGGTCGGCGCGGCGATAGCGGTCAATCTGCTTTTGTGCGCGGTCAGCATCGGGTTGATCTACCGGCTCACGATCGCGCTGTCCGGACATCGCGGCGCGGGACTGATTGCCGCCGCCATCTATGCTTTGTGGTTTCCGGGCATCTGGAACGCGACGATGCTGGCAAAGGAAAATCTCTCGACCCCGTTGCTGCTTGGCATCGCCCTGTGCGCGGTCGGGATCGCGCGCGGCGAACGCCCGAGGGGCACTGCGCTGGTCGCCGGGCTGTTGTGGGGGGCGGCGTTGGTCACGGGCGGTTCGGCACTGCTGCTCTGCTTCGGCGTCGCCGCCGCGCTGCTGATCCTCTGGCGCGCGCGGGGCAGCTTTGCGCCGGCCTTTTTCTCGGGGCTGTGCTTCATCGTCGGCGCGGCGGTGATGCTCGCGCCGTGGCTCTACGCGACCGACCAGATGGTCGGCCGCCCGGTCCTCACCACCAACGCCGCGTTCAACCTGTATCTCGGCAACAACCCCGCTGCGACCGGCAAGTTCGTGAGCATCGCCGACACACCGCTGGCAAGGGATTGGGACGCAATGCGCTTGCGCCTTGGCGAGGTCGACAATGCCGACCGCCTGCAAGCCGAAGCGCTCGACTGGATCGAAGCGAACCCCGGCCGGGCGGCGGAACTGGCCGTGCTCAAACTCGTCTATTTCTGGCAACCCAATCTTCCCGATGCGAACGACTTCGCGGCGTCGAAGGCCATCGCCTCGATGCGGCTCTTCGAGGTTGCGCAATATGGGCTGATCCTGCTGATCGGGCTGCTCGCCTTTCGTTCGCGGCAGGTCGCAAGCGACGGCAAATGGATTTTTGCCGCAATGATCGCCGGCTTCTGGCTGATTCACGCCGCCGCCTATATCATCACCCGCTACCGCGATCCGGCGATTCCGCTGCTGATCGTCATGGCAGCCATACCGGTCGCGGCCTGGATCGAGCGGTTCGCGGCGCAAAGGGCCCTGCGCAATGCTGGATGAACAACCCGACCCCGCTCCCGATAGCGTCAACGAGGCCGTGCCGCTGTTCGTCGACGTCGACGGGACGCTGACGCGCGCGGATATCTCGCTTGAAAGCTTCGTGCGGATCGGGCGATCGGGCATGGCCGCGCTGATCGCGGTGCTGGCGTGGCTGGTCGCGGGCCGCGCCGTCGCCAAGACGATGGCCGCGCGGCGCGACCGCATCGATGCCGCGCGACTGCCTTACCGGCAGGAGGTGCTACATCTCATCGAACAGGCCAAAGCCGAAGGCCGCCCGGTGATCCTCGCGAGCGCCAGCCATTGGCGGCACATCCGTCGCATTGCCGATCATCTGGCGCTTGCGGACCCGGTCATCGCAACGCGTGGTCGCTCCAATCTGAAAGGCGCCGCCAAGCTGGCCGCAATCCGTGCACGCATCGGTCCCGATACGCCGTTCGACTATGTCGGCGACAGCCGCGCCGACGGCTGCCTGTGGCGCGAAGCGCGGCGTGGCTGGTCGGTCGGCCACGTTCCGCCGCGATCGGGGGTCGAACGTCTAGGCGACCCGCGCCCCGGCGCTGCCCGGGCCATTGTCAAAGCCATGCGGCCCCACCAATGGGCCAAGAACGCACTGGTGATCGTTCCCGCGCTGACGTCGGGCGAATTCACGAAACCCGCGGTATTGCTCACGGCGGTGGCCGCCGCTTTGCTCATGTCGCTGATCGCCTCGTCGATCTATTTGTTGAACGACCTGCTCGATATCGACTCCGATCGCGCGCATCGTACCAAATGGAAACGGCCGCTCGCCTATGGCGATCTCCCGATCCCCGCCGCGCTCGGCTTGTCGATGCTTCTCGCGGCCGTCGGTCTTGCCGGGGGATGGCTGTTGGGTGGCCCGGAACTGACCTTCTGGCTCTTGGCCTATATGGCCATCACGACCGCCTATTCGTTTCGGCTGAAGGCGGTGATGGTCGGCGACGCGATCGTCCTCGCCTCGCTCTACACGATCCGTATCTGGATCGGCGCGATCGCGATCGGGGTGGCACTCAGCTTCTGGCTGTTGCTCTTCTCGGTATTCCTGTTCCTGAGCCTCGCCTATCTGAAACGCTATGTCGAGATGCGCGACGCGATCGAACCCGGGCGCCTGCTGAGCGGGCGCGGTTATGTCGGCGGTGATCTGGACGTAGTGATGATGTCCGGAATCTCGGCCGGAATGGTTGCGATCCTCGTGCTCGCTCTGTTCGCGCATGACCCGGAAACGGCCGAACATTATGCGCTGCCTGAAATGCTCTGGCTGCTCTGCCTGCCGCTGATCTACTGGCTGAACCGCATCTGGATGATGGCGCGGCGCGGCGAGGTGGAGGGCGACCCGGTGGCCTTCGCGATAAAGGACAGGCGAAGCCTCTTCGTCGGCGTCGTTATGGCGTGCGTTTTCCTTGGCGCCCTCTACGGACCGGCCGCCGTCCATCTGATCGCCGATTGAGGGCGCAGAATCGAGCCGAGGCTCAAGGGCCTCTCGACGCCTGTTTGATCAACAGCGTATCGATCCCGCGGCTGTAAGCTATCGCATAGCCCCGCAAGCGGGGAACGCTCCCGGCATGGAGTCCCGCGATCCACAATGCGTTGAAATCCGCTTGTGCCATGCTTCTCATTCGCTCGCCGAGGACAAGCCGGTCCGGCGCGTCTTCGGGGCAGCGGACCGGAATGTCCTGCGAACCGTCGAACCAGCCAGCGCGATCCGACGATTGCCGGATTTTCATCAGGTCTGACCCGGGGACCTGGAACAGCGTATTGCTGAAAGCGTCGCGCCGCGTGATCGCATAGGCGCCGAGCTTGCGGTTCGGGGTCAATGTCCAGTTGTCGCACGCCGCTTCTGCCGACAGGAATCCAAGCCGGCTCCCTCGTGGCACGTCATCGAGCAGAGCCAGCCTCTTTTGCAGCGCGCGATCGCCCTGCCACCAATGCACCGATGTCCACCCCACGCGCAATACGAACAGGCTCGCGCCCAGCATGATCAGCAGCCGCTCGCGTTCGGGTCTTTCGGCGGGACGGATCGCCATGATCGTGACCATCATCGCCACGGGTGCCAGGCGCAGGTCCGCACCCCAGCTTCCCAAAACCGTCGTCGGCAGCAAGAGCGTGGCGAACAGCAGCAATCCGCCGCCCGCGGCGAGACGAGGCTCCAGCCGGCGTCCACCCGCCCAGAGGAGTGCAAGGGTCGCGCCGAGGCAGATGCTCGCCGTGATCGCGAGGTCGAACGGCATCGACAGGCCTTTGAGCGCCGTGACGAAATTCATCGCCTTCGCCTGCAGGAGGTGAGGGGCATACCAGAACAAGCGGCCGCCGCCTTCGGCGCGCCAGACCAGGAGCGGAACGATCGGCAAAATCAACGGCGCGCCGCGCAAGGCGCGATGCACCAGATCGCGCCAGCTTCGCACCGTCGCGAGCTCTGCGCCAGCGACCAGGAGGAGCAGGATCGCCCACCCCATGATATGGGCGGTCCACACCGCGAGCGCCCCGAGACCGAAGGCAAGCGAGGCATACAGGCTCATCCGCCGGTTGGCATACCACGCCGCCGCGACAAGCAGCGCCAGCGCCACCGACAGGCAATAATTGAGGAAACCGAACAAAAAGGGCTGCGCGAAAGCGAATGGCAGCGCGAGCATCGCGCCCCCCGTCACACGGCCGTGCGCGGAACGGGACAAGAAGAGGATGCCGGCAACGGTTAGCGGCGCGATCATCGCGCTCACAAGGCGTGTAGCGGGCTCCACCCCAAGCCAGGACGAAAGCGCCAGGACGGGAAGGTCGACGCCAAGATTGCCGACCCAGCGCCAGTCGACGATAAAATAACGGTCGAGTGCCGTTCCCTGTCCGATCGCCGCGAAGATATGGTGACGCGCAAGATGATTGGGATAATCCGATGCTCCGGGCACGGTAACGACCAACATCGGCACGGCGGCGAGAAGGATGAGCAGCGCCGCGCACGAGAGCGGGACCACCTTTTTGCCGATCATCATCCCGCGGCATTCCTTCCGGCAAAGCCCCTATTTCGTGTGTGGCAATTTGTCATGCTGCCGAAAAGCGATTCCTGCCGACGACATGATGAACGTCCATCCGAGAAATTGAAGAGACTGACGGCGTCGAGTTCCCGCCTTTACCAGCCTCACGCCGCTGTTACTTCCAGCCCGCGCTGGACGCCGGGCCGTGCGAGCCCCGCATCGAGCCAGCGCTGGACCTGCGCAAAGCGATCGAAACCGACGATTTCGCGGGCCTCGTAAAAACCGATCAGGTTGCGAACCCAGCCGAGCAGCGAAATATCCGCGATGCTATATTCGTTGCCCATGATCCACGCGCGGCCAGCGAGACGGCCGTCGAGCACGCCGAGGAGCCGCGCGGATTCGGTCGCGTAGCGGTCGCGCGGGCGCTTGTCCTCATATTCGCGCCCGGCGAATTTGTGAAAGAAACCGAGCTGGCCGAACATCGGGCCGACGCCGCCCATTTGCCACATCACCCACTGGATCGTTTCGTAACGCGCCGCCGGATCGGCCGAGAGGAACCGCCCGCTCTTGTCGGCGAGATAGATCAGGATCGCGCCCGATTCAAACAGCGCGAGCGGCTTGCCGCCGGGGCCCTGTGGGTCGTAGATCGCCGGGATCTTGCCGTTAGGGTTGAGCGCGAGGAACGCCGGGTCATGGCTTTCGTTCGCCATGATGTCGATCCGGTGCGGCTCGTAGGGAAGGCCAGTTTCCTCGAGCATGATACCCGCCTTCACTCCGTTCGGCGTCGGCGCGGAAAAAAGCTGGATGCGGTCGGGATGCGCGGCCGGCCAGCGGGCGAAAATCGGGTGGTCGAGGCTCATGCGTCCTGTTCCCGTTTCGCCTGCTGATGGTGGCGGATCACCTCGTCGATGATGAAGCGCAGGAATTTCTCGGTGAAATCGGGGTCGAGGTCGGCGTCGCGGGCGAGCGTACGCAGCCGTTCGATCTGCCGCTCCTCGCGGCCGGGATCGGCGGGGGGCAGGCCTTCGCGCGCCTTGAGTTCGCCGACCGCCTTGGTCACCTTGAACCGTTCGGCGAGCATATAGACGAGCGCCGCGTCGATATTGTCGATGCTCTGGCGGTAACGGCTCAGCTGGTCGTCCATGGGTGCGCGGCTCCTCTTATGTCCGGCACGCTTGGCACCGGCGGGGGGTTGCTGGCAAGCCGAAAGTCGTTGCAAAATCGTGACCGCGCGGCCAAGGGTCGCCGCGTCATGACTGCCGAAATCCATCAGCTGCACGGCGACCGTCCGCCCTCGCTCGACCCGATGATGGCGCTCGTCGCCGCCGACATGAACGAGGTGAATTCGGTCATTCTCGATCGGATGCAGTCCGAAGTCCCGCTGATTCCCGAACTCGCGGGGCACCTGATCGCGGGCGGGGGCAAACGGATGCGGCCGATGCTGACGCTCGCCTGCGGCAAGCTGCTCGATTATCCGGGGCGGCGGCATTGCAAATTGGCGGCGGCGGTCGAATTCATCCACACCGCGACGCTGCTGCACGACGACGTCGTCGACAAGTCGGACCTGCGTCGCGGCCGCAAGACCGCGAACATGATCTGGGGCAACAGCGCGTCGGTGCTCGTCGGCGACTTCCTGTTCAGCCGCGCGTTCGAAGTGATGGTCGAGGATGGGTCGCTGAAGGTTCTCAAGATCCTCAGCCGCGCTTCGGCGGTGATCGCCGAGGGCGAGGTCAACCAGCTCTCCGCCCAGCGCCGGATCGAGACGAGCGAGGACCAGTATCTCGCGATCATCAACGCGAAGACCGCCGAACTGTTCGCCGCGGCGTGCAAGATCGCCGCGGTCGTCGCTGAACGTGACGAGGCGACCGAGGCGGCGCTCGACGCCTATGGCCGCAACCTCGGCATCGCCTTCCAGCTTGTCGACGACGCGATCGATTATGTTTCGGATGCCGAAACGATGGGCAAGGGCGTCGGCGACGATTTCCGCGACGGCAAGGTCACGCTGCCCGTCATCCTCGCCCATGCGCGCGGGTCGTCCGACGAGCGCGAATTCTGGAAACAGGCGATCGTCGGCCACCGCACATCGGACGAGGATCTGGCCTATGCCACCTCCTTGCTGCACAAGCATGATACGATCGCCGATACGCTGGCGCGGGCGCGTCACTACGGCCAGCGCGCGGTCGATGCGATCGGCGGTTTCCGCGCCAGCCAGGCGAAATCGGCGTTGACCGAGGCGGTCGCCTTCGCGGTCGCGCGCGCTTACTGAGCTTTCATGGCGACGATGGGCCCCGCGGCGGACAGCCCTGATGCCTATATCGCGGCGCTGTCGGGCTGGCAGCTGGAACGGTGCCGGATGATGCGCGCGGCGATCATGGCCGCCGCGCCCTTTGAAGAAACGATCAAATGGACCAACCTCGTCTTCATGGCGAACGGCCCGTGCATATTGATCCGCGCCGAAGCGCATCGCGTCCTGCTCGGCTTCTGGCGCGGCAAAAGGCTGCGCGACCTCGAACCCCGGATCAAGGCGAGCGGCAAATATGAGCTCGGCAATCTGGTGCTGACCGAGGCGAGCGAGGTGGGGGGCGGCCAGGTGTCGAAACTCGCCGCCGAGGCTTTCCGTTTGAATGCCGAACTGGGCAACCCGGCAGCGCGCGTATGAGGCAGGCGCTCCCGATCGATCAGGTGCTGCCCGACATCATGGCAGCGCTGGTGCTGAAACCCAATGCGGTCGTTGTAGCACCCCCCGGCGCGGGCAAGACGACGCGCGTCGCCCCGGCGCTGCTCGCCCAGCCATGGTGCACGGGCGCGGTGTGGCTGCTCTCGCCGCGCCGACTCGCGGCGCGCGGCGCTGCTGAGCGCATTGCCGAGGAGATGGGCGAAGCGGTCGGCGGCAGCGTCGGTTATGCGACGCGGCTCGACAGCAAGCAGTCGGCGGCGACGCGGCTGCTCGTGATGACGCCGGGCCTGTTCCGAAATCGCATCCTCGCCGATCCCGAGCTTCAGGGCATATCGGCGGTGCTGTTCGACGAGGTCCACGAACGCAGCCTCGATGGCGACTTCGCACTCGCGCTGGCGATCGACGCGCAGCAGGGGCTGCGCGACGACCTTCGCCTTGTTGCGATGTCGGCGACGCTCGACGGGGCGCGCTTCGGCGCGTTGCTCGGCGACGCGCCCGTCGTGAAAAGCGAAGGCAAGATCTGGCCGCTCGATCTGCGCCATATCAGCCGCCGCGCCGAGGACCGGCTCGAGGCGTCTGTGCTGAGCGCGGTGCGGCAGGCTCTGGCCGACGAGGGAGAGGGCGACATGCTAGCTTTCTTGCCCGGTGCCGCGGACATCGAGCGCGCGGCGACGGCGGTCGAAGAGGCGCGCCTGCCGCTCGCGGTTCACCGCCTGCACGGCCAGATCGACCCGGCGCTCCAGCGCAAGGCGCTCGTCCGCGATCCCGACGGACGGCGCAAGCTGATCCTCGCGACGAGCATTGCCGAAACCAGCCTGACGATCGACGGGGTGCGGATCGTGATCGACGCCGGCCTGTCGCGGCGTCCGCGCTTCGACAAGGCTGCGGGGATCGCGCGGCTCGTCACCGAACGCGCGAGTCAGGCGTCGGCGACCCAGCGCGCAGGCCGCGCCGCGCGGCAGGGACCGGGGGTCGCTTACCGTCTGTGGGAAGCCGCGGCGACCGCGGGCATGCCGCCGTTCGATCCACCCGAAATCCATGAGAACGACCTGATGCCCGTCGTGCTCGACTGCGCCAGCTGGGGCATCGTCGATCCCCGCCAATTGGGCTGGCTCGACCCGCCGTCGCCCGCCGCGATTTCGGAAGCGAAGTCGCGACTCCAGGCGATCGGCGCGCTGGCTGACGACGGCCGCATCACCGCGCATGGCAAGGCGCTCGCTGCGATCCCGCTCCCGGTGCCGCTCGCGCATATGTTGCTCGATGCGGCGCGCGCCGGGGAAGCCGAGATGGCGGGGCGGCTCGCGGTGCTGCTCACCGAACCGGGGCTCGGCGGGCGCGGCGCCGATGTCGAGGCGCGGCTCGGCCGCTGGCGCGGCCAGCGCAACGAGCGGTCCGAAGGCGCGTGGCGGCTCGCGCGGCGGCTCGCCACCATCGGCGAAAAACTGGCGGCGGAGGCCGGTGAGGCCATGCCGCGCTCGATCGGCGGCTGGATTGCGACCGCTTGGCCCGACCGCGTCGCGCGCGGGCGCGCGGGACAGCGCGGCGAATATCTGAGCGTTGGCGGGCGCGCCTATCGCATCGATGCGGTCGACCCGCTCGCCGGCAGCGAATGGCTCGCGATCGCCGATGCGCAGGGTCACGCCGCGGGTGTGCGCATCCTCGCGGCGGCGCCGATCGGGCAGGACGAGGTCGAGGCGCTGTTCGCCGGCCGCATCGCGGCGCGTTCGGCGAGCAGCTATGACGGCGCGAACGACCGCGTCGATCATCGCCGCGAACGGCGGCTCGGCGCGATCGCGCTGACGAGCGGGCAGGCGGCGCGCAGCGAAAAAGTCGAGGACGATATCGCCGTGCGCATGGCCGCGGTACGCGACAAGGGACTCGGCCTGATCGGCTGGGGGCCGGTGTCGCAGGCGTTGCGCCAGCGGGCATCCTTCGCCGGGCTCGATGCGCTCTCGACCAGCGCGCTCGCCGACAGCCTCGACATCTGGCTCGAACCTCTGCTTTCCGGCTGCCGCGGCTTGCGCGACATCGGCGACCGCAGGCTGGCGGACGCGCTGATGACGCTGCTCGACTGGCCCGCGCGGCAATTGCTCGAAAAGCACGCTCCGGCCGATTATGCGACCCCCGCCGGCAGCCGGCATCCGATCGACTATGGCGCCGACGGCGGCCCGACGGTCAACGTGCGCGTGCAGGAATTGTTCGGGCTCGCGCGCCATCCGGCGATCGGCGATCCGCCGGTGCCGTTGATCCTCGCGGTGACGTCGCCCGCGCACCGGCCGATCCAGACGACGCGCGATCTCGTTTCCTTCTGGAACGGCAGTTGGCACGACGTCGCGCGCGAAATGCGTGGACGCTATCCCAAGCATAGCTGGCCCGACGATCCGGCGAACGCGCGCGCCACGCTGATGACGAAGGCGGCGCAGGCGCGGCGCGATGCGCAATAGCCCCCTTTTCGCCGCCTTCGCTTGGCGCTAAGGCGGCGGCTCAGGCCCCGGTTACACAGGACGATCCCGATGAAAGCGCGTATTTTCCAGAAGCCCAAGAATGCCATGCAGTCGGGGCGTGCGGGGACCGGGCGCTGGATGCTCGAATTCGCGCCCGCCGAGGCGCGCAAGGCCGATCCGCTGATGGGCTGGGCGGGCAGCGGCGACACGCAACGCCAGCTTCGCCTCGGCTTCGCGAGCCGCGAAGAGGCGGTCGCTTATGCCGAGAAGAACGGCATCGAGGTCGAAATCACCGCGACGCCTGAGCGCCGGCTCAAGATCCAGGCCTACGCCGACAATTTCCGCTAATTATATCGTCGCCCCCGCGAAGGAGTGAAGGGTCGGGTTGTCCCCCGGACATCCCTTGGACATGCGGGGCATGTCCAACCCTTAACTGGCCGCTGGAAACATTGCGCAAGGCCGACTGCGGCCACCGCCTTCGCGGGGGCGACGGGTTATATTCGAGGTTTACTCTGCGTCGGGCTGCAGCAGCTTGTGCAGGTGGACGACGACATATTTCATTTCGGCATCGTCGACGGTGCGCTGTGCGGCGCTGCGCCATGCCTTTTCGGCCGATTTATAGTCGGGATAGAGGCCGACGACGTCGAGATTGCCGAGGTCGACGAAGTCGAGGCCCTGCGGATCGCTGACGCGTCCTCCGAAGACGAGATGCAATTTGCTCATGACTGCTTTCCTTGCGGATAAACGCTGGTAGGGGAGAAGGCGCGGCCCCTACCAGTGCTTCGCCGTTACGGCAAGTGCAGCTCATTCCTCGTCTTTGCGGGCGCCCTTGGGCAGCAGCGAACCGAGCAGCGCGCCGATCGCGACCGCGCCGGCGACGAGCGTCAGCGGCTGCTTCTCGGCGACATCCTTGAGCTTGCTGTTCGCGCGTTTCGCCTGCGCCTTGCCTTTTTGATAGGCCTCACCGGCGGCGTCGCGCGCGACGCCGGCCTGTTCGCTGGCCTTTGCCGCGAATTCTTCGGTCGCGGCGCGGGCGCGGCCATAGCCGCCCTGGATACGCGCCTTCGCCGCTTCGGCGGTCAGGCGGGCATTTTCCGCGGTCTTCTCAGCAAGTTCACTCGCTTTGGCACGCGTTTCGCGGGCAGTTTCACCGAACGGCTTCATGATCGTCTTCCTCCAGAGTTTCAAATTCATCCTCGTCCGCCGGTTCGTCGGCCGACCGAAAATGATCGGCGACCTCGGTCGCCAGGTCCTGAATCCTGCGCGTCAGTTTCGGCGCATGTTCCTTGATCGGTTCGCGCAGCAACCACAGCGCGCCCGCCGCCGCGGCGATCGCGATCGGCCAGCGATTGTCGCGAAGCTCTTGGCCGACGGCATGCGCGGCATTGTCGACCTTTTCGCCGATCCGGTATTTGCCGCGATCGACGAGCGCCGACGGCCGGAGCGCCTCCTTCGCTACGTCGAGCCGGCGGTAGAGTTCGCCGCGCTGCAGCATCGAGCGCCGCGCCGCGGCGATCAGGCGGTTACGCATCCGCGGCATCGTCGATCCTCTCGTTGGTCAGGTCGCTGCGGAGCGCGGTGCGAATGTCGGCGTAGCTCTTCTGTGCGCGCCAGCCGGCGAACCCGGCCACGGCGAGCAATATGGCGACGACGATCAGAGTCGCGATGAACGGCCCGACATGCGGCGCGAGCGCCAGGATTGCGCCGAATGCGAGTGCCAGCATGGCGATTCCCAAAGCCGAGGCGGCGACCGCGCCCCAACCCGCGGTCCATGACGCGCCGTGCAGCGCCAACTCGGTGCGCGCTTCGAGCAGGGCAAGCTCCGCCTTTGCCGTCGCCGACAGATTGTCGACGACATCGCCGACAATCTTTTCGAGCGGAACGGGGGGCGGGGCGAGCGGGCGCTCGTCCGGCGCATAGCCATGACTTATGCCGTCGAAGCGGCGCTCATCGGACGTTGGCGGAATGTTCGGATCGGAAGATGACAAGCTGCTGTCAATCGTTGGAGCTGCCCTTGAGCATGCGCGCGAGCACGAAGCCGATCACCGTGGCGGCGCCGACGGCGATCGCCGGGTTCTTCTTGACCATGTCGCGCGTCGAAGCCGCGAGTTCGTCGAGATCCTTCTTGTCGAGCGTGGTCGCGAGGCCGGCAACGGTCGATGCGGCCGAGCGGGCATAATCGCCATATTGCTTGCCGAACTTGCTGTCGACGGTGCCGGCGCTGTCCTCAAGCAGCTTGGCAAGGCTGCCCACGGCTTCGGCGGCCTTGTCCTTGCCCTTGGTCGCGGCGTCGCGCGCCTTGGTCGAGGCCTGGTTCTTGAGCGTCGTCGCATCCTGCTTCAGCGACGCCGCCTTTTTGGAGGCTTCGGATTTGATGGTGTCGCGCGTCACGGCGAGCTGGTCGCGGATCGGATGGTCCTTGGCGGCCTTCACGGTGGCGGGCTTACGGGCGGGCGCGGCCTTGGTGGCTGCCGGCTTAGCGGGTGCCTTGGGACGGGGAGCTGCGGCTTTCTTCGTCGCGGGAGTAGCGGCTTTGGCCATCATTTAGTCCTCTTCTGTCGTGTCGGGCGCCGCGCGGGCGGGCAACCTCTCTTGGTCCTGCAAGATATATAGCAAGGCGCGCCTAATGGTTCCATCCCTTGGCAAAATTCCTATGCAGCGGTTGCACTAACGTCACCCTGCCGATAACAGGCGGGCGCCTTTCTCCATCGGCCCGTTCGTGGCCGCCAGCAGGACGATTTTCATGACCGCCATCATCGACATCCACGGCCGCGAAATCCTCGACAGCCGCGGCAATCCGACCGTCGAAGTCGATGTGCTGCTGGAGGATGGCAGCTTCGGCCGCGCCGCGGTGCCCTCGGGCGCCTCGACCGGCGCGCACGAGGCGGTCGAACTGCGCGACGGCGACAAGGCGCGCTACCTCGGCAAGGGCGTGACCAAGGCGGTTGCGGCGGTCAACGGCGACATCGCCGAGGCGCTGATCGGCATCGATGCCGAGGATCAGCGCGAACTCGACATGGCGATGATCGATCTCGACGGCACCGCGAACAAGAGCCGCCTCGGCGCCAATGCGATCCTCGGCGTCAGCCTCGCCGCCGCCAAGGCCGCGGCCGACGCGCGCGGCCTGCCGCTCTATCGCTATGTCGGCGGCGTGTCGGCGCGCACCTTGCCCGTGCCCATGATGAACATCATCAATGGCGGCGAACATGCCGACAATCCGATCGACGTGCAGGAATTCATGATCATGCCCGTCGGCGCGGGCAGCATCGCGGAGGCGGTTCGGTGGGGCAGCGAAATCTTCCACACGCTTAAGAAGGGGCTGTCGGCCAAGGGTCTTGCGACCGCCGTGGGCGATGAGGGCGGCTTCGCGCCGAACCTTGCCTCGACCCGCGCCGCGCTCGACTTCATCGCCGCCTCGGTCGACCAGGCGGGCTTCAAGCTCGGCAGCGACGTCGTGCTCGCGCTCGATTGTGCCGCGACCGAATTCTTCAAGAACGGAAAATATGAGATCAGCGGCGAGGGGCTTTCGCTGAGCCCCGAACAGATGGCCGAATATCTCGCAGCGCTGGTGAACGATTATCCGATCAAGTCGATCGAGGACGGGATGAGCGAAGACGACTTCACCGGCTGGAAGGCGTTGACAGACCTCGTCGGCGACAAGTGCCAGCTCGTCGGCGACGACCTGTTCGTCACCAACCCCGCGCGTCTCGAACAGGGGATCAAGGACGGCCTCGCCAACTCGCTGCTCGTCAAGGTCAACCAGATCGGCACCTTGTCGGAAACGCTCGACGCGGTCGATATGGCGCACCGCGCGCGTTACACCGCCGTCATGTCGCACCGTTCGGGCGAGACCGAGGATTCGACGATCGCCGACCTCGCGGTCGCGACCAACTGCGGCCAGATCAAGACGGGCAGCCTCGCGCGTTCGGACCGGCTCGCCAAGTATAACCAGTTGATCCGTATCGAGGAAGAATTGGGCGACATGGCCCGCTATCCGGGGGCGGCGATTTTTTCATAACATGGGTTATGACCGGGCTTGAATTGCGTAGGTCGATCGACGGAAGCCTGCTAGCTTCCCCTCGGCGGTTGCGGTTTTTCCACCAGATCGGCTTTCCGTGGTCCCGGCTCAATGCCCGCAGTCCTTCCGTTTCATGCGGATAGCCGATCAAAACATGCCGGGAGCCCAGGGTCGCACCAGCTCCCGTCATCCAAGGTATTCGACATGCGGTCCTTTTATATTTTGCTCGAGGATGACTCCTCGGGTCAATCCGAGCGCATTGATTTCCAGGCGGAAAGCCCCGATTTCGCGTTGCAGATCGCGCAGGGTCAAGCGGCCGGTCGCAGCCTCGAGCTGTGGGAGGGCACGATGCGGCTTGGCACCTTCTGCAAATCGGCGCCCCACCTTTGGCGGCTGTCCTGATGCGGTGAACGGTTGAAAACCGGCGCTTGCCGCCTTGACGCCACGAATCAACTCTGATTCAAGGGCCGGAATGACGCAGCGCCACAAATTCCGCAAATCGATGAGCCGGGCTACCGGTCCGGCCATTGCGGTGATGGTCGTGCTGGCGATGGTCGGCTACATCATCTTCGGTCCGACCGGGCTCTATGCCTGGGGCGAATATGGCCAGTCGGTCGAAAAGAAGCGCGTCATCTTAAGCGAGCTCACCAGGAAACAGAACGAACTCCAGAACCGCGTCAACCTGCTCGACCGGCGGCGCGTCGACCCCGATCTCGCCGAAGAATATGTGCGCGAGAAACTGGGCGCCTATCACCCCGACGAGGTGATCATTCCGATGGAGCCCGAGGCGAAGCGCTGAGGCTCTTTTTCGGCGGCTTGGCCGGGCTCATGCTGCATACGTAGGTTGGTGCCGCCTCGCGCCATGGTGGGCGTTGCCAAGTGTGGCGCGGCTCTCCTATAGGGGCCCTTGCCGTAACGGCTAAATGCAAAGGAACCCGTCTTGGCCAAAGCTCCCGCGCGCAAGTCTGCCGCGCCAACAAAGACTGCATCCACCCCAGCCCCCGCGACCAATCGCGAGATGCCTCGCGATCCTGTCCCATATGACGCGACGCCGGCGGAGCTCGAGAAATTCTACCGCGAAATGCTGCTCATCCGCCGTTTCGAGGAGAAGGCAGGGCAGCTTTACGGTCTCGGCCTGATCGGTGGCTTCTGCCACCTCTATATCGGCCAGGAAGCCGTGGCGGTTGGCCTGCAGTCGGCGCTCGACGGCGACAAGGACAGCGTGATCACCGGCTACCGCGACCATGGCCACATGCTCGCCTATGGCATCGATCCCAAGGTCATCATGGCCGAGTTGACGGGACGCCAGGCCGGCATCTCGAAGGGCAAGGGCGGTTCGATGCACATGTTCAGCGTCGAGCATAAATTCTATGGCGGCCACGGCATCGTCGGCGCACAGGTGTCGCTCGGCACCGGGCTTGCCTTCGCGCACAAGTATCGCGGCGACGGCGGCGTGGCGATGGCCTATTTCGGCGACGGCGCCGCGAACCAGGGGCAGGTCTACGAAAGCTTCAACATGGCCGAGCTGTGGAAGCTGCCGATCATCTTCGTGATCGAGAACAACCAGTACGCCATGGGCACGTCGGTCAACCGCGCGTCGGCCGAGGATCAGCTCTATCGTCGCGGCGAAAGCTTCCGCATTCCGGGCATGCAGGTCGACGGCATGGACGTGCTAGCGGTGCGCGGCGCGGCCGAAGCGGCGCTTGAATGGGTGCGCGCGGGCAAGGGCCCGGTGCTGATGGAGCTCAAGACCTATCGCTATCGCGGCCACTCGATGTCCGACCCCGCCAAATATCGCAGCCGCGAGGAAGTGCAGGCGGTACGCGACAAGTCGGACGCGATCGAGCACCTCAAGAAGCTGATGACCGACGCCGGGGTCAGCGAGGACAAGATCAAGGATATCGACAAGGAAATCCGCGCAGTCGTCGCGGAATCGGCCGACTTTGCCGAAAGCGCGCCCGAACCCGAACTGTCCGAACTTTATACCGACGTGCTGGTGGAGCAATATTGAGATGGCCATCGAATTGAAGATGCCGGCGCTGTCGCCGACGATGGAAGAGGGCACGCTCGCCAAGTGGCTCGTCAAGGAAGGCGACACGGTGAAATCGGGCGACATCTTGGCGGAGATCGAGACCGACAAGGCGACGATGGAATTCGAAGCGATCGACGAAGGGACGATCGGCCAGATTCTGGTCGCCGAAGGCACCGACAATGTGAAGGTCGGCACCGTGATCGCGACGATCGCGGGCGAGGGCGAAGAGGCGGCGGCGCCTGCAGCGGCGCCCGCACCTGCGCCCGCTCCGGCCGAAGAGCCCAAGGCCGAAGCACCGGCCCCGGCGCCCGCACCCGCTGCCGAGAAGCCCGCCGCGACCGAGCGCGCTTCCGACCCCGCGATTCCCGAAGGCACCGCGATGGTGAAACTCACCGTTCGCGAAGCGCTGCGCGATGCGATGGCCGAAGAGATGCGGGCGGACGACCGCGTTTTCGTGATGGGCGAGGAAGTCGCCGAATATCAGGGCGCTTACAAGGTCACGCAGGGGCTGCTCCAGGAATTCGGCGCGAGCCGTGTCGTCGATACCCCTATTACCGAATATGGCTTCGCGGGCCTCGGCGCGGGCGCGGCGATGGGCGGGTTGAAGCCGATCATCGAGTTCATGACCTTCAACTTCGCGATGCAGGCGATCGACCACATCATCAACTCGGCGGCGAAGACCAACTATATGTCGGGCGGCCAGATGCGCTGTCCGATCGTCTTCCGCGGCCCCAACGGCGCCGCGGCGCGCGTCGGCGCGCAGCACAGCCAGAATTACGGCCCCTGGTACGCCAGCGTCCCCGGGCTGATCGTGATCGCGCCCTATGACGCCGCCGATGCCAAGGGGCTGATGAAGGCGGCGATCCGTACCGAGGACCCGGTCGTCTTCCTCGAAAACGAGCTGCTCTATGGCCGCAGCTTCGAGGTTCCCGAGATCGAGGATTTCGTCCTGCCGATCGGCAAGGCGCGGATCATGCGGCAGGGCAGCGACGTTACCATTGTCAGCTATTCGATCGGCGTCGGGCTCGCGCTCGAAGCCGCCGACCAGCTGGCGGGCGAGGGGATCGACGCCGAAGTCATCGACCTGCGCACGCTCCGCCCGCTCGACACCGCGACGGTGCTCGCCAGCCTCAAGAAGACGAACCATCTCGTCGTCGTCGAGGAAGGCTGGCCGGTCTGCTCGATCGCCAGCGAGCTTGCGATGGTCGCGATGGAGCATGGCTTCGACGACCTCGACGCGCCGGTCATGCGCGTATGCAACGAGGATGTGCCGCTGCCTTATGCGAATAATCTGGAGAAGGCCGCGCTCGTCGACACGCCGCGCGTCGTGAAGGCGGTAAAGGCGGTCCTCAATCGCTAACCCGTCGCCCCCGCGAAGGAGTGAAGGGCCGGGTTGTCCCCCGGACAACCCTTGAACATGCCGGGGGCATGTTCAACCCTTAGCTGGCCGTTGTCGGCCTTGCCCTTCTATGCCGAGTAAACCGACATCGGCCCCCGCCTTTGCAGGGGCGACAGCTGAGCCGAGCACCTATCCCGACATGCGCGATCCGCGCGTGATGGTAGCGGTGCCCCGCGAGAGGCGCCCGGCGATGGCGGCGCTGTGGAGTCTTGCCGCGCGGCTGACCAAGCTGCTCGCCGACGCACGCGAGCCGCTGATCGGCCAGATCAAGCTCGCCTGGTGGCGCGACATGGCGGCGATGATCGCGAACGATCCCGCGGCGCTGCCGAAAGGCGAACCCTTGCTCGCCGAGCTTCAGGCAAGCTGGGCCGGGCAGGGCGGGCTCGACGCGCTTGTCGATGCGGCGGAGGCGATGTTGCTGGCCGAGAGCGAGGCTGAGCGGCGCGAGGCGTCCGCAAGCTTCGGTGCCCGTCTCTTCGCGCTGTCCGGCGGCACCGAAGTCAGCGGCAAGCGGTGGGGCCTTCTGTGGGGCGCCGCTGTCGTCGAAGCCCAACCCGAAGCACGGGCGTTGCTGGACGATGCCGGAAATTCCGTAACGCCGGCGCGCCGCGATTTCGGCGGCAGCCGCGCGCTGCTGATGCTCGATCGCTGGGCCGGTCTGATCGCGCACCACGAAGGCGATCGGCGGTTGCGTTCCGAAGGCCTGCTCCTGCTTCGCATCGGCCTTTTCGGCCGCTGACGAGGAAAAACGCACCGGGGCTGGAAATGGTGCCTCCCAGCCTCTATCTTGGCTGGAACAAATAGGGTCGCAGGGGACATTGCATGTTCAACGGGCTGGTCGCCTATCTCGATTCGATCAAGGCACGCGATCCCGCACCGCGGTCGCGCTGGGAAATATTGCTCTATCCGGGGCTGCTCGCGGTCGGCATGCACCGCGTCGCGCACTGGCTGTTCGAGGCGCGGCTGTTCTTCCTCGCGCGCTTCATCAATCATTTGTCGCGCTTTCTGACCGCGATCGACATCCATCCGGGTGCGACGATCGGGCGGCATCTCTTCATCGACCATGGCTTCGGCGTCGTGATCGGCGAGACTGCCGAGATCGGCGACAATGTCTCGATCTATCAGGGCGTGACGCTCGGCGGTACCGATCCCGCGAACGGCATCGGCGGCAAGCGCCATCCGACCCTTGCCAATGATGTGATCGTCGGTTCGGGCGCGCAGATACTGGGTCCCGTCACGGTCAACGCGCGAGCGCGCGTCGGCGCCAACGCGGTGGTGACGAAGGATGTGCCCGAGGGCGCGGTGATGGTCGGTATTCCGGCGCGCTCGACCCTGCTCGACGCGACCGAATATGCCCGCGAATTCGTGCCCTATGGTACCCCGTGCAGCGAGACGTTCGACCCCGCGACGCAAAAGGTCGAACTGTTGCAATGCCAGCTTGAGCAGATGCAGAAGCAGCTGAAGGCCTTGCTCGAAGAGCGTGAACTGGCCGCCATCGATAACGAAGCGCCGCGGCGCAAAGGGAGCCGGACCCGCGCCTGATGGGAACGGTCACGCCCCTGCCGTTCAATAATCGGACGGCACCGCTGCAGACTGGCTTCGAACGCCCCGAACTGATGCGCATTCTCGACCTCTATGGCCGCATGGTCGCGGCGGGGCACTGGCGCGACTATGCGATGGATTTCCATCGCGACGCGGCGATCTTCTCGGCCTTTCGCCGCGCTGCCGAGCGCCCCGAATATCGCATCGAAAAACGCCCCGCCTTGCGGAGCCGGCAGGGCATGTGGGCCCTTGTCTCCGAAGCCGGGGCGATTTTGAAGCGCGGGGACGAGCTGTCGAATGTGCTTGCCCCCGTCGAACGCAAGCTGATGAAGCTGGTCGGCGACTGATCCAGTCCTTGGAACGGCGAGTGTGGATCAGGCCTCTCTCTGGTCGCCTGACCCACACCCGTTCCTCCGCCCTTGGGGGGAGCTCTCGATCGGTCAGGCAGTCGCCAGACGCCGCAGCCTTTTGTCGTCGCCCAGCAGCACCGTCGGGCTGCCATGCGCCTTGCGGCGTGCGACCCAGTCGCGCAGCAATTCGGCGCAGCTATGGTCGAGTCCCGAAAGCTGGCCACAGTCGATCGTGACGGCCTTGTCGCGCGGGATCGAACCCAGCGTGTCTTCCAGCTTGGGAAGCTGGACGAAGGTCGCCGCGCCCGACAGGCTGACGCGCGTCCCTTCCGCATTGTCCGAATGATCCACCTTGAGCCGCAGGCGGCGCGCATGGGGGATGAGTTCGACGAGCGAGAAGAGGATGCCGACGATCACGCCGGTCAACAGGTCGACCGCGACCACGAGCACGAGGGTGGTCGCCCAGATGAGCACCGGCAGCACGCCATGGTGCTTGAGCAGTTCGCGGGCATGGTCGAGCTTGACCAGCCGCCAGCCGGTCACGACGAGCACGGCGCCGAGCGTCGCCATCGGCATCGCGCGCATCACCGCGGGCAGCAATGCGACGAACGCGAGAATCCAGACGCCGTGCATGATTGTCGAGCGACGCGACACGGCACCGGCCTGGACGTTCGCCGAGCTGCGGACGATCACGCCCGTCATCGGCAAGGCGCCCGCGCCGCCGCACAGCATGTTGCCGACTCCCTGCGCGCGCAGCTCCTTGTTGAAATCGCTGCGCGGACCATCGTGCATCTTGTCGACCGCCGCCGCCGACAGCAATGTCTCGGCGCTGGCGATGAAGGCGACCGCGATCGCGGCGGCGATGATTTCGGGCGTCAACCAGCTGGCAAAGGCCGTCGGCGGGGTGATCGCGGCGAGGATCGAATCCGGCACCTCGACGCGCGCGACATTCATGCCCATCACGAGCGAAATCACCGTACCCGCGACGACGCCCAGCAGCGCGCCGGGGACGAGGCGCATCGACGCCGGGCGCCATTTTTCCCACGCCACCATGACGCCGATCGTGATGCCGGCGATCAAAAGTGCGAGTTCGGCGCCACCGGGGCTGCTCGCGTTGAGGCCGAGCAGGCGGCCCGGCATCGCGGCGATATTTTCAAGCCCGCTCGCGAGCGGCTTGGCGTCGAACAGGACGTGGAACTGGCCGATGACGATCAGCACGCCGATGCCGGCGAGCATGCCGTGCACGACCGCGGGCGAAATCGCGCGGAACCAGCCGCCGAGTTTCATCACACCGGCGAGGAGCTGGACCGCGCCCGCGATGAGCAGGATCGGGCCGAGCGCCTCCATGCCTTGCGTGCGGACGAGTTCGAACACGATCACCGCGAGGCCGGCGGCGGGGCCGCTGACCTGGAGGGGAGAACCGGCGATCGCGCCGACGACGATCCCGCCGATAATGCCTGTTATCAGGCCTTTTTCCGGCGGGAGTCCCGATGCGACGGCGATGCCCATGCACAGCGGCATCGCGACGAGAAACACGACGATCGACGCCGCGAAATCGCGCGAAAAGCCGCTGGCCGAGCTGGCGGGGAGAGCCTGGCTTGCCATGATCAGGCGGCCTTCGCCTGACCGGCGTGCATCGCGAGCCGCTGCGCGGCGGCGAGCGCGACGGGCAGGGGGTCTTCGGCACGGATCGGAATAAAGCGCCCGGTGGCGCCGTCGAGTCCCATCACGACGCCCTGGTGGATGTCGACGAACCAGCCGTGCAGCGAAATCTCGCCGCGCGCGATGCCCGCGGCGACCGACGGGTGGGTGCGCAGATGCGCAAGCTGGACGACGATATTCTCCAAGCTGGCGGCGCGGACCAGACCCGCGTCGTCGAGGTCGGTGTAGCCCGAACGCACGACATGCTCGGCGGCGTGGCTGTGGCGCAGCCAGGCCGCAACATTGGGCATGCCTTCCATCATGTGCGGGTTCATCAGCGCCTTCATCGCGCCGCAGTCCGAATGGCCGCATACGATGATGTCGCGCACGCCCAGTGCGGCGACGGCATATTCGACCGTCGACGACACGCCGCCATTCTGCGTCGCAAAGGGCGGGACGATGTTGCCGGCGTTGCGGCACACGAACATGTCGCCGGGTTCGGCCTGCATGATATGTTCGGGCACGATGCGGCTGTCGGCGCAGGAGATCATCAGCGCCTTGGGGCTCTGGCCGTCGGCCACGAGCTTGGCGAACAGGTCGTTGCGGCTGGGGAAGACGCGCTTTTCGAAATCGAACACGCGCCCGATCAGATCGTTCATGAAACCACTCCTTGCTGGTTGGTTTCACGCACATGGCGATCGAATTTTGCTGCGGTGCAGCGCCTGTGTAACGAAATGTTTCTCAGGCGGCAGGAAGGTGCAGGCGCGCGGCGAGACCGCCAAGATGGCTCTGCCCGAGTTCGAGCGAGCCGCCGTGCATCCGGGCGATCCGCTCGACGATCGACAGGCCGAGCCCGAAGCCGCCGGTGTCGCGCGCGCGGGCGCTGTCGAGCCGCGCAAAGGGCTGGACGGCCTGCTCGCGAAGATGTTCGGGAATGCCGGGGCCGTCGTCGGCCACTTCGATTTCGATCCGCCGCCCGCCGCTGCGCAGCCGCACCTCGATCTCGTTCCCGAAGCGCAGCGCATTGCCGACGAGGTTGAGCAGCGCGCGCTTGATCGCGATGCCGTGCACGGACAGCACCAGATGATCGGGCCCGGCATAAAGGACGCGATGCCCGCGGTCGCTCGCCTCGTCGGCCGCGGTCGCACACATCACCGCGATGTCGGTCGGCGCCACGGGCTCGGTCGGATCGTCGATGTCGCCCGAAAGATAAGCGAGCAGCGAGTCGATCATGCGCTCCATCTCGCCGATATCCTGCTCCATCGCCGACGCGACCGACGGATCCGCGACGCTGTCGGCACGCAGCCTCAGCCGCGCGAGTGGCGTGCGGAAATCATGCCCCACCGCCGCGAGCGCCTGCGTGCGGTCGGCGATCATCGCCGTGATGCGGTGCTGCATGTCGTTGAAGGCGTCGATGACCTTCCGGACCTCCGCGGGGCCGCGCAACGGAACATCGACGAAATCATGCTTGCCGAGCGTCTCGGCGGCGCGCGTCAGGTCGCGCATCGGGCGGAGCGTATGGCGGATGAGCAGGCTGGCGAGCAGCACGAGCGCGATCGCGGGAACCAGCGTCTGCAAGGTCCGGAACAGCGTCAGGTCGAGTTTGCGGACATGGTCGCGCGCGCTGAAGCTGACCCAGCTCCCGTCGTTGAGGCGGATCGCGCCCGATATCGTGCTGTGCAGCCCCGGCGACTGGAGATAGAGGCGCAGGTCGCGTTTCTGTATCTCGGGCTCCCAGTCGAGGATCTGCCGCGTGATCTGGTTGAGCTTGGGCGAGACCGGCGGCGGATTGACCAGCCGTTCCTGCCACACCAGATGATAACGCGTCGTCGTGAGTTCGGACGCCACCGTGTCGCGCTGCGACCGCGGCGCTTCCTCGATCAGCTTGCCCGAGAGGACGAGATGTTCGGCAAGGCGCCGCGCCTTGTCGCCGTTGATCGAAAACTGGCTCGCGCGCTCATAGAGGAACATGCTCGCGGCGCTTTCGAGCAGGACCGCGGCGAAAAGGATCGCGACGATCTGTCCGAACAGGCCGAAGCCGCGCTTTTCGAACAGGCTCAAAGCCGCTCCACCGGCACGTTCAGCATATAGCCGATGCCGCGAACGGTGACGATCGGCGCCGGCTTGCCAGGGCTCGACAATTTGCGCCGCAGGCGGCTGATCAGCACGTCGATGCTGCGGTCCGAACTGTCGCCAAGCCGCGTGCGCGATAATTCGATCAGCCGCTCGCGCGCGATGACGCGCTGGGCATTGTCGCACAGGCTAACGAGCAGGTCGAATTCGGCACCGGTCAACTCGACCGCAGCGCCATCAGGCGAGGTGAGCTGGCGCCGGGGCAGGTCGGCGGTCCAGTCGTCGAAGCGGATCAGGCCGCGCTCGCGGTCCGCCACCGGCCGCTCGATCGCGTGGCGCCGCAGCACGGCGCGCACGCGCGCGACGAGTTCGCGAACCCCGAACGGCTTCGGTAGATAATCGTCGGCCCCGAGCTCGAGCCCGACGATCCGGTCGGTCTCGGTCCCTTTCGCCGACAGGAAGATGATCGGGATGTCGCTCGTCCGCCGGACTTCGCGGCAGATGTCGATCCCCGACGTGCCGGGCAGCATGATGTCGAGCAGCAACAGGTCGGCGGGCGCCGCCCGGAGCGCGTCCCACATCTGCGGCGCGGTTCCGGCGGTGCGGACGATATAGCCATGTTCCTGCAGCGCGCGCGCGGTCAGGGTTCGGATCGGAGGATCATCCTCCACCATCAAGATGTTCGGCGGTGTCATCGCTTCACCTGGGAGAGTGGCACATTCCTTGGCCCGGACCCGCCCGTCCGCGCCCTGTTACTGGGGTGCAGGAACGCCTTGCCGTTGCGGCTTGGCGAAAGCACGGTCCACAGGATGCTCGGCCCTGCGGATCCGCGCTTCTCTTACCGTGCCTCGCCGTTCAGGCAAGGGGGCGAATCATTTCCGGCGACTGGCGACCGGATGGCGGCGACGAAAAAGGGGCTCCGATCCTTCCGTCGGAGCCCCCGAAAACCGGCTTGAACCGGCTTGTTTTTCCGCGATTTCCTATCCGTGCGCCGCGATGCCGGCGGTGCGGACGGTCGCGGGGAGCTGGTTCGCCAGATCGTTGGGCAGGAAGCCGACAACGACCGCACGGGCGTTTTGCCAGAAAGCCGAAAGCAGGAGCAGCGCCGATCCGATGACAAAGGCGGTCAGCGCGACATTGAGTTCGACCGCGCCGAAGGTGCGGAACAGCTGCGTCATCGCGAAGAGCACATAGGCGAGCGCCGAGACGAGCAGCGCGCGGCGGTCGATCGCGAGCGCGATCAGCCCGAAGAGAATATAGACGCCGATCACCAGCACCGCGGCGCCGCTGCCGATGTCGCTGCCGTCGGTGACGCCGAGCAGATGGAACACCGGATGCGCGATCATCGGCGCCGCGAGCAGGTGGAGCCAGAAAGCGACGTCGCTGCGGCGCGTCTGGCGCACCCGGTCGCTGCGGTCCCACCACATCGCAAGCGCGAAGACGCCGATCCCGGCGATGAGCACGAGCACCATCGGCAGCGTGCCGTCGGGGCTGGGCATTCCGGTGATCGCGAGCACGAGCGCCACCGCCGTCGCGGCGAGCGCGGCGGTGCCGGCGGCGACGGTGATCGGCACCATGAAGCGTTTCCAGTGCGCCCAGGTCGCCGCGGCAGTGATCAGCGCCATCGCGCCGACCAGGATCGCGCCGACGGTTTCGCTGGGGCTATGCCCGAAAATATCCTCGCCATGGCGGACGAGGAACCCGACCATCGTCGCGAAGACGCCGCCCGAAAAGGCGAGGACGAGCACGATGCTGGGCAACGCCATCCGGCGCTTGCGCGTGAAATATTCGGCGAGGAACCACGCCGACGCCGCGACGAAGGCGCCGCCCAGCGCGGTGTGGATCGACGCGCCGATCCAGCCGACCGCGACGAGCAGGATGACCGCCGCGATGCTGACGAAAATATCGTTGAAGCCGGTGATGAGGCGGAATGATTCCTCATCCGCTCCGGGAGCGGCGCGAACCGATGCGATATGCGACCGGAAAGCCGTCGCGGCCTCCGGCGTCAGAACCTTTGCATCGACCGCGGCTTGCAGGTCGCTTTCACTATACATCGGGGTCGTCCTTCTGTCCGATCCCCTTGCCCCGCAGTCCTTATTGCATCAGCGTGTTGCTGTGTCAATACAGTGGAGCGGATGGCGGGGAACCCTTCCCCCTTGATGGGGGAAGGATACGCAGCCTTATCGCGAAGCGATTAGGCGAAGTTGGATGGGGGTGATGGTGCGTCCTTGCGCCGTCGCGTCAGGCCGAAACCGCACCCCCACCACTGCGACTAGCGAACAAGTTCGCTAGTCTCGCTGCCTCCCCCATCAAGCGGGAGGAAAAGTTAGCCCAGTGCCATCAATGCCTTCATGACATTCATCGACTGTTCGCTGCCCGATTGCGGGACGGTCTCGCCGGTGCGGTCGATGATCTTCTCCCACGCCGCGGCGACGCCCTCGGGGGTGCGCTCGCCTTCGGGCAGCGCGACGCCGGGGGTCATCGTGACATAGGCGGCGTGGAACGCGCCCGCGCCCGCGCCGACGATCATGTTGGTCGGCGCATCTTCGCTGACGAGGTAGAGCGCGGCGGGGACGACGTTCTCGGGCGTGAATTTCTCAAACAGCTCGGCGGGGAAAATGTCTTCGGTCATCCGCGTGCCCGCGACCGGCGCGATCGTGTTACAACGGATGTTATATTTCGCGCCTTCGAGGTGAAGCGTCTTGGTCAGCCCGGCGAGGCCCAGCTTGGCCGCGCCGTAGTTGGCTTGCCCGAAATTGCCGTAGAGCCCGGTCGACGAGGCGGTCATCAGGATGCGGCCATAGGCCTGCTCGCGCATCATTTCCCAGCACGCCTTGGTGACATTGGCGCTGCCCGACACATGGACCTTCAGCACCAGGTCGAAATCGGCGGGCTCCATCTTGGCGAAGCTCTTGTCGCGCAGGATGCCGGCGTTGTTGATCAGGACGTGGACGCCGCCCCATTCTTCCTTGGCCTTGGCGACCATTTCGACCATCTGCTCATATTCGGTGACGCTGCCGCCATTCGACATCGCGGTGCCGCCCGCGGCACGGATTTCCTCGACGACCTGCAGCGCGGCGTCCGAATGGCCGGTGCCGTCGCGCGATCCGCCGAGGTCGTTGACCACGACCTTGGCGCCGCGCCGCGCGAGTTCGAGCGCATAGGCGCGGCCAAGGCCGCCGCCGGCGCCGGTGACAATGGCAACGCGGCCGTCAAATTTGATCGTCATGATGGTCTCCCGGAAAAGGCTGAAAAGTTGTCAATGAAAACGCGACCGTCCTTAACCGTTCATCGCGGACAGACAAGGGGGATGCACGCCGCCGAAAAACATCGATTGTCGCTGAATTGTCATGTCAGTGACGCCGGATTGTCATATACCAGCAATAATAGCGCCATCGGACAGTCACCCTTTCGCAATGGAGCTTCGTTCATGCGCCACGCCCTGGTCGCCGCCCTTTTGGCGACGTCGATGTTCAGCCTGCCGGCGACGGCGCATGCACAGGCGATGAGCGCCGAGGAGGCGGCCGCGCTGCGCGCCGAGCTTGCGGCGCTTCGGGCCAAGGTCGAAGCATTGGAAGCGCGCCTCGATCAGGCGCCGCCGCCGCCCGTCGCGATTGCGGCTCCCGCTCCGTCGCCCGCCCCCGAAGCATCGGCAACGCAAATCAAATGGAAGGGCGCGCCCGAGATCAAGACCGCCGACGGCTGGAGTTTCAAGCCGCGCGGCCGTGTCCAGGTCGATGCCGTCCATGTCGGGGCGCCGGGTGCGATCGCCGACCCGGCGCTCGGCTTTTCCAGCGAATTGCGCCGCATCCGCATGGGCTTCGGCGGGACGATCCCCGGCGGCTTCGGATATAAGGTCGAGGCCGATTTCGCCGAAAGCGATGTCGTGCTGCTCGACGCCTTCATGACCTATCAGGACGGGCCGCTGAAGCTGACTGTCGGGCAGCACAATACCTTCCAGGGGCTGGAGGAATTGTCGAGCAGCAACGACACCAGCTTCATCGAGCGTTCGGCCTTTACCGACGCCTTCAACTTCATCCGCCGCGCGGGCGTTTCGGCCGAATATTCGACCGGTGCGCTGCTGTTGCAGGGGGGGGTCTTCACCGACAATTTCACCGCGCTCGACAGCGGCAACGACGGCTACAGCTTCGACGGCCGCGTCGTCTATGCGCCCAAGGCGGGCAAGACCCAGCTGCACTTCGGCGGCTCGGCGCACTGGCGCAAGCTCGGCGATACCGTGCCGACGGTGCGCTACCGCCAGCGCCCGCTCGTTCACAGCGCCGACATTCGCTTCATCGCGACCCCGAATATGGACGCCGATGCAGAGACCGGCTTCGGCGCCGAGACCGCCTTCATCCGCGGCCGCCTGCACGGCGCGGCGGAGGCCTTCTGGCAGTCGGTCGATCGTCCCGGCCTCGCCGATCCGCATTTTTTCGGCGGCTCGGTCGAGGCCGGGCTGTTCCTGACCGACGACACCCGCGCCTACAAGGACGGCATCTTCAAGGAGGTCCATGTCAAGAACCCGGTCAGCGACGGCGGAATCGGCGCCTGGCAGGTCAACTTGCGCTACGATCATCTCGACCTCAACGACGCGGGCATCGTCGGCGGCAAGCAGGACGGCTATATGGCGTCGCTGATCTGGACGCCGATCGATTATGTGCGCTTCATGGTCAACTATGCGCGGCTGCAATATCACGACGCGGTCATCCCCGCCGGCGGCGACCGCGACTATGGCGTCGACAGCGTCGGTGCGCGCGCGCAGATCGTTTTCTGACGAACGTCCGCATTGGGGTGTATTCTGTTGAAAAACTCCCGCTTGCAGTGAGGCGCGAGGAATGATTCAGTTGTTCCGTTATCGGGAGACGGCTGATGATGGGCGAACGAACGGTGATGCAGGAGGCGCTGTTTTACAGCTTCAGCCTTGAGGGTCATGTGCCGGCGGACCACCTGCTGCGCTCGATCGACCGGTTCGTTGATCTGGGCGATCTTCGCGAGCATCTACGCCCCTATTACAGACGGGTCGGCCATCGATCGATCCGGAGCTGATGATCCGGATGCTGATCGTCGGCTATTGCATGGGGATCCGGTCGGAGCGGCGGCTGTGCGAGGAGGTCCATCTAAACCTGGCGTATCGCTGGTTCTGCCGGTTGGGGCTCGATGGCGCGGTTCCCGATCACTCGACCTTCTCGAAGAACCGGCATGGCCGCTTCCGTGACAGCGATCTGCTTCGCGAGCTGTTCGAGATGACGGTGTCGCGCTGCATGGCGGAAGGCCTGGTCGGCGGCGAAGGCTTTGCCGTCGATGCGAGCCTGATCCGGGCCGATGTCTATCGTCGGCGATCTGTGCCGGGGGACGAAGGCCTGCCGCCCGATGTGACGGGCCGCGCGGTTCGCGAATATCTGGAGGTGCTGGACGATGCGGCGTTCGGCGGTTCAACGCCTGTGCAGCCGAAGCGGATCGCGCTAACCGATCCGGCTTCGCGTTGGACGGCGGCCACGCGTGAGCGGGCCTTTTACTCTTACAGCACCAATTATCTGATCGACCTCGATCATGCGGTGATCGTCGATGTCGAGGCGACAACGTCGGTGCGGCAGGCCGAAGTGACAGCACAGCGACGAATGATCGACCGGACACAGGAGCGCTTTGGCATCTGGCCGCATCGGCTTGTAGCGGACGCAGCCTATGGTTCCGCCGCGAACCTGGCATGGCTGGTGGAAGAGAAAGGCATTGAGCCGCATATCCCGGTGTTCGAAAAATCCGGTCGCGATGACGGTAGCTTCGAACGCGCCGACTTCATCTATAACCATGACGACGACAGCTATACCTGCCCGGGTGGCAACCAGTTGCGGCGTTCCAATCGCAACTTCAGTACGCCGCGAACCGGGGTCGATAAAGACGGCTCCATCCGCTACCGCGCGCGTCAGCACGACTGCGAAGGATGTGCCCTAAAGCCGCAATGCACGCCCAATGCGCCCGCCCGCAAGATTACGCGTTCGATCCACGAAGGCGCGCGCGACATGGCCCGCGATATCGCGACAACCGACGCCTATCTTGTGTCGAGCAGAGAGCGAAAGAAGGTCGAAATGCTGTTCGCCCACCTCAAGCGCATCCTGAAACTGGATCGCTTGCGCCTGCGCGGTCCCAATGGTGCCCGTGACGAGTTCCACCTCGCCGCCACAGCCCAAAACCTCCGGAAAATGGCAAAGATCTTCCCGATCCAGCACCTCGCCACCGCCTGATCAACGTGGGGAGGCCGTTCGCCTCCCGTCCGCTTCCACCCTCCGCAGCGTGCCGGGCGACTTCTTCAACAGAATAGGGTGGTGAGCTGTCGTTGCTCTCTTCCACTTCCGTCATCCCGGGCTTGACCCGGGATCCCGCTTTTTGGGGCGTCGACCGGTCTTCGGCATCAAGCGGGACCCCGGATCAAGTCCGGGGTGACGATGAAAGGATGCAGATTCCGGCAGGAAACGGCCCCCGCACACCAATCGCGTTCAGACGCTCTTCCCCGCATCCAGCGCATAGCCCGCCGATCGTACCGTGCGGATGATATCCGCGGTGCCGGGCAGGTTGATCGCTTTCCTCAGCCGCCGGATATGCACGTCGACGGTGCGCAGTTCGATGTCGCTGTCCTGACCCCAGACGCTGTCGAGCAATTGCCCGCGCGAGAAGACACGGCCCGGATGCTCCATGAAATGGCGGAGCAGGCGGAACTCGGTCGGCCCCATCGCCACGATCTGGCCGTTGCGCACCACCTTGTGGGCGACCGAATCGAGCTCGATGTCGGCATAGGTCAGCATCTCGCCGGCAAGCGCGGGGCGAAGGCGGCGGAGCACCGCCGACACCCGCGCGACCAGCTCGCGCGGGCTGAATGGCTTGGTGACATAATCGTCGGCGCCGGTCTCGAGCCCGCGGATGCGGTCCTCTTCCTCGCCGCGCGCGGTGAGCATGATGATCGGGACGTTCGCCGACTTGGGGTTGCGGCGCAGCCGCCGGCAGACCTCGATGCCCGGCAGGCTCTCGATCATCCAGTCCAGCAGGACGATGTCGGGCACGCGTTCCTCGACCAGGACGAGCGCCTGTTCGCCGTCGGGGGTCTGGCGGACCGAGAAACCCTCGCGTGCGAAATGCCAGACGATGAGTTCGGCGATCGCCTCGTCATCCTCGATCAGCAGCAGGTCGGGCTGGGGCATCAGCCTTGCTCCTTCTCCGCCGCTGCGCTTTCCTCGGGGGTTTCCCCGCGCTCGCGTTCCTCCATCCGCTCGCCGGTGACGACATAATAGACCATCTCGGCGATGTTCGTCGCATGGTCGCCCATGCGCTCGAGATTCTTGGCGACGAACAGCAGGTGCGCGCTTTCCGAAATATATTTCGGATTTTCCATCATGAAGGTGACGAGCGTGCGGAAGATGCTGTTGTAGAAATCGTCGACATTCTTGTCGCGCACCGTGACCCGCACCGCGAGTTCGGCGTCGCGCGCGGCAAAGCTGTCGAGCGCGTCGTGGACCAGCTCGACGACGATGTTCGACATCGACATCAGCACCGGGATCGCCTCGATCGACCGCGTCTGGTCCATCAGCGCGACGCGCTTGGCGATATTCTTCGCATAGTCGCCGATGCGCTCGACCACCGACACGATTTTCAGCGCCGCGATCATCTCGCGAAGGTCGTCGGCCATCGGCGCGCGCAGCGCGATCGTCTGAACCGTGAGCTGCTCGACCTCGGCCTCCAGCGCGTCGATCTTCTTGTCGTCGCGCACGACCTGCGCCGCGAGGTCTAGGTCGCCCTTGTTCAACGCCGTCATCGCCTGGAGCAGCGCCTGTTCGGCGCGGCCGCCCATTTCGCTGATCAGCCCGCGAAGCCGGTTCAGATCCTCGTCGAAGGCCTTGACCGTATGATCGTTCGTTAATGCCATCACTCTTGTCCTTTTGGCTGCGGCTTAACCGTAGCGGCCAGTGATATAGTCCTTGGTACGTTCCTGCTTCGGGTTGGTGAAGATGTCGGTGGTTTTGCCGTACTCGACCAAGGTCCCGAGGTGGAAAAAGGCGGTGCGCTGCGACACGCGGGCCGCCTGCTGCATATTGTGGGTGACGATCACGATCGCATATTTGCCGCGCAATTCGTGGATCAGCTCCTCGATCTTCGCGGTCGCGATCGGGTCGAGCGCCGAACAGGGCTCGTCCATCAATATGACTTCTGGATCGACCGCGATCGCGCGCGCGATGCACAGGCGCTGCTGCTGGCCGCCCGACAGCGCGGTGCCGCTTTCGCCCAGCCGGTCCTTGACCTCGTCCCACAGGCCGGCGCGCACCAGCGCGCGCTCGACGATGACGTCGAGTTCGGCCTTCGACGGCGCGAGGCCGTGGATGCGCGGGCCGTAACCGACATTGTCATAGATCGATTTGGGAAAGGGGTTCGGTTTCTGGAACACCATGCCGACGCGGGCGCGCAGCTGCACGACGTCCATTGACGGCGCATAGATATCCTCGCCATCGAGCTCGATCTGGCCCGTCACCTTTGCGCTGGCGACCGTGTCGTTCATGCGATTGAGCGAACGCAGGAAGGTCGACTTGCCGCAGCCCGAGGGGCCGATGAAGGCGGTGACAAGGTCGGTGCCGACGTCGATCGACACATCCTTGATCGCCTGCTTCTCGCCATAGAAGACGTTGACGCCGTGCGCCTTCATCTTCGGGTCGGTAATGGTCAGGTCTTCTTGGGTCATGTTCACCAGCGTTTTTCGAATTTGTTGCGAAGATAGATCGCAAAGGCGTTCATCGACAGCAGCACGATAAGCAGCACGATAATCGCGGCGGAGGTTTTCTCGACAAAGCCCCGGTCGACTTCGTCCGACCAGAGGAAGATCTGCATCGGCAGCACGGTCGAGGGCGAACAGACGCCGCCCGGAACGTCGCCGATAAAGGCGCGCATGCCGACGAGGAGCAGCGGCGCCGTCTCGCCCAGCGCGCGCGCCATGCCGATGATCGTGCCGGTGAGGATGCCGGGCAGCGCGAGCGGCAGGACGTGGTGGAACACCACCTGCACCGGGCTGGCGCCGACACCCAAAGCGGCGTCGCGGATCGACGGCGGCACCGACTTGATCGCGTTGCGGCTCGCGATCACGATCACCGGCATCGTCATCAGCGCGAGCGTCAGCCCGCCGACGAGCGGGCTCGCCTGACAGAGGCCGAACCAGTTGATGAACACCGCAAGCGCAAGCAGGCCGAAGATGATCGAGGGCACCGCGGCGAGGTTGTTGATCGACACTTCGATCAAGTCGGTCCAGCGGTTCTTCGGCGCATATTCTTCCAGATAAAGCGCCGCGAGCACGCCGGTCGGGAAGGCGATGAGGAAGGCGATGAAGATCGTCAGCACCGATCCCTTGAGCGCGCCCCAGATGCCCGCGACCGCGGGGTCGGTGGCGTCGGCGTTCTTGAAGAAGGGCCAGTGGATGCCCGTCGACAGTTTGCCGTCCTTCTCCAGCGCATCGACCCGCGCGCCAAGTTCGCCGCGCGCGCCTTCCTTGGCCATGATGTCGACTTCGGACGCGGCGGGCAGTTCGAACACGGTCTTGCCGTTCAAAAGCTCGGGATCGGCCTTGATCGCGCTGCGCACTTCCTTCCACGCATTTTCGCTGATCAGCTTCGATCCGCCGTCGCCCAGCGCCTCGTCGGCGGCAAAGGCGACGATGTCGGCCAGCCCCGCGTTCGCGATCAGCTGGTCGGCGTCGGGATCGTCGAGGCGCGCGGCGTCGATCGTCAGCGGCGTGCCCACGAAATCGACCGGCACGGCGACATGCGTATACGTAAAGCCGCGCGCGCCGTTGCCGACCATCACGAACAGCAGGAAGGCGAGGAACGCACCCGACAGCAGCACCGCGCCCAGCCCCATCAGCTTGAAGCGGCGCTCGGCGGCATAGCGGCCCGCGATGCGCTTCTGCATCGCCGCGCCTTTCCAGTCGGTCGGGGCGGTGTCCCTATTCATATGCTTCCCGATATTTTTTGACGATGCGCAGCGCGACGATGTTGAGCAGCAGCGTAACGATGAAGAGGACGAGGCCGAGCGCGAAGGCGGCGAGCGTTTTCGCGCTGTCGAACTCCTGATCGCCGGTTAGCAATTTCACGATCTGCGCGGTCACCGTGGTGACGCTGGCGAAGGGGTTGGCGGTCATGTTCGCCGACAGGCCCGCGGCCATCACCACGATCATCGTCTCGCCGATCGCGCGGCTGACCGCGAGCAATATGCCGCCCATCACGCCGGGCAGCGCGGCGGGGATCAGCACCTGGCGGATCGTCTCGTTCGGCGTCGCGCCCAATGCCAGCGACCCGTCGCGCATCGCCTGCGGCACCGCGTTGATGCTGTCGTCGGCCATCGACGACACGAACGGGATGATCATCACCCCCATCACGATGCCCGCCGCCAGCGCGCTTTCGGTCGAGGCGTTGGGGATGCCGATCATCACCGCAAATTCGCGCAGCGCCGGCGCCACCGTCAGCGCGGCGAAATAGCCGTAGACGACCGTCGGCACGCCCGCGAGGATCTCGAGCAGCGGCTTCACCCATTTGCGCACCGCCGGCGCGGCATATTGGGTCAGGTACACCGCGGTCATCATCCCGATGGGAATGGCGACGATCATCGCGATGATCGCGCCGATCAGCACCGTGCCCCAGAACAGCGGAATGCCGCCGAAGGTATCGGCCTGCGGCGCGCCGCTCGTCGGCGCCCAGGTCGTCCCGAACAGCAGTTCGGCGGGCGAGACGAGGCGGAAGAAGCGGATCGATTCGAACAGCAGCGACAGCACGATGCCGAACGTCGTCAGGATCGCGACGAGCGACGCGAGCAGCAGCACCGCCATCACGATCTTCTCGACGCGGCTCCGCGCGCGGAAATCGGGGCGGATGCGCGTGAAGGCATAGAGCCCGCCCGCCAGCGCCAGCGCCAGCATCGCCGCGATGCCGATCCACGCATATTTGTGGCTCGCGTCGGCATAGGGCTTCACCAGCGGCGCCGCGGCGGGCAGCCGCACCTCGGCCTGCTTGCCCTGCGCGACAGAACGGGCATCCGACAATATCGCCCCGCGCTCGAAGCCGAAGGCGGGCAGGCTCTCGGCCGCCTCGCTCGTCAGCACCTGGTTGGTGATCAGCGCCGGCGATACCGACGACCAGACGGCAAGGAAGATCGCCGCGGGGGCGAACAGCCACAGCGCGACATACCAGCCATGATATTGCGGCCGCGAATGGAGCTTCGCCCCCGCGCGGCCCGCAAGCAGGCTCGACCGCGCCCGGCCGGCAAGCCAGCCGATCAGCGCAAGGCCCGCGATCAAAAGCAAAAGGGCGGCGGCGTTGAAGGTCACGTGTCAGCGATTCCCTGTTTTCCATTTGCATCGAGCGAAGTCGAGATGCGTCTGGCGCAACGCTCGCGTGTCTCGACTTCGCTCGACACAAACGGAGGGTAGGCGGTCCAAAAAGCGGCGGCCGGACCGGGCGAACCCGCCCGGCCACCAGCGGGAGGAAACTTACTTCAGCTCGGCGCCGTCCAGCACGGTCATGCCCGTTCCCGCGGCGGTAGCCTTGTCGGCAACATCCTTCGGCGACACGATCAGCCCCTTGGCGTTCAGATAACCGCCGTCGGCCGCGCCCTTCAGGAATTCGGCGACATATTCGGCCAGGCCGGGGACGACGCCGACATGCGCCTTCTTCACATAGATGAACAGCGGGCGCGAACCGGGATAGCTGCCGTCGGCGATCGCCGCATAGGTCGGCGCGACGCCCTGCACCGGCACCGCCTTGATCTTGTCCTTGTTGGCGTCGAGATAGCTGAAGCCGAAGATGCCGAGGCTCGTCGGGTTCTTGTCGAGCTTCGAGATGATGAGGTTATCATTCTCGCCCTGCTCGACATAATAGGGCGAACCGCGCAGCGTCGTGCACACCGCCTCATGCTTGTCCTTGTCGCTGTCCTTCAGCGCCTTCATCTCCGCATTGGCGTCGCAGCCCTTGCCGAGGATCAGCTCCTTGAACGCGTCGTAAGTGCCGCTGGTCGACGGCGGGCCAAAGACCGAGATCGCGACCGCGGGAAGCGCGGGGTTCACGTCCTTCCACGTCTTCGCGGTGTTCGGCTTGCCATAGGGGTTCGCCGCCAGCGCCTTATAGACATCTTCTTCGCTGAGCTTGAAGCCCGGGCCGCGCTGCGCTTCGCCCAGCGCGATGCCGTCGATGCCGACCTGGATTTCGACGATGTCCTTGACGCCGTTCGCGGCGCAGGTGTCGAATTCCTTTTTCTTGATGCGGCGCGATGCGTTCGCGATGTCGGGGGTGTCGCCGCCGACGCCCGAGCAGAAGCGCTCGAAGCCGCCGCCGGTGCCCGTGCTGTCGATCTTCGGCGTCTTGTTGCCCGTCGCCTCGGCGAACTTCTCGCCGACCGCGGTGGCAAAGGGATAGACGGTCGAGGAACCGACCGCGCTGATATAATCGCGCGCGCCGCCGCCCGAAGACGCCTGATCCTGGCACGCGGAAAGCGCCAGCGCGCACGTCGCCGCACCAGCGATAAGACCAAATTTCTGGAACATCGGGGTATCCTGTCGGGGGTCGTTACCGAACCAAGCCACCACCCCCGCGGCGACTCGCTGAGCCGCCAATGGGGGTTTTGTGTGACGTGTTTGTGACAGGGAGTGTCATGGAAGTGTCATGGAGGGCCGTGCTCTACGACCCGACGGCAATTTTCATTAAAGATCGACGCTTTTCAACGACGTCGGCGAAAGCGGTGACCCGAGCGCCGCTATTCCTTGCGTCCTCTGCAATCTCAACCTCACTGCGAAGAACTCGCAGGGCTTTCAAATATTCGTCAGCATCTCGATCACCAAAGATTATTCTATCGCTCTCTGTGCGGATAATGTGTTCCTTGACCGCCTGATTGAAAGCCAAACGCGATCCCTCTACGTCTTTCCCGTCTGCAAGATTGTCAAAAACATCGACAACCGCGGCGTCCAGTTTTGAACCGCTGTCTTTGAATGCCGAGACCTGTTGCATTTGATAGCTGAGTCTCTGGGCTTCCCTCGTTTGCTGGCATTGGGTCAGCCATCCCAAGGATGCCACAATGAACGCTACGACAACCGCGCTGTTGGCGAACTGCCTAATTTGTCTAGATGTCAGTCGGTTAGACATTATTCTTTCAGCGACGAATCGGTTTTTAGCGTCGTCTCATTAGCCGCGCGCACAGCAATTTCACAGGCAGATTGCCACTTTTCGGCGCCCAGTGCTTCTATCACATCTCGGACTTCTTGTCCTACCTGCGCTTTGCATTCCTTCGTGCTGGCGTCGCCAACCGCCGACATGGTTACCTCAGCCTTTAACGCCTGCGCATAGGGAACACCCCCTGCGGCCATCGGATAGATCGCCAAACCTACCAGCGGCGAGCTGGCTATAGCCTTCATAACAATTTCGCCAGGAGAATTGATATTTATAGAAAGATCGCTTCTATCAAGCTCATCCAAGTTTGCTAAATCTATTAGATCGGTTATGGAGTTGGATTTAGTTTTAAGTTTCGCAAATGATAAAGCATCAGGGTTTGCGGCAACATCTACGAATTCCATCCAAGTCGATACGGTTCGATTGTCTCGAGACGTGTATACTTCCTTTTTTGTTCTGTACTTAGCGAAGTTTACGCCATCGTATATATAGCTCCCGTATGCCGCCTGGTAAACGTCTTCTCTCCCAGAATTCCCAGTATCGAAGAAGGCGATAGGTGTTTGCAACCGTTCTACGAACTCGAACGGCAAATCCCGCTTGTTTAAAGTGCCCAGATGCTTGAAGCGGCGGCCAACATACGTGTAATTTCGTCGCCCGTCCTGAGCGACAACGGTCTTAATTTCCCCCGGCTTCGAAGTGAGCTGGGCTATTGTGACGTAGCCATCGGTTCCGGGATGCGGAATTGCGATGATGTCACCTCGGCGGGCCGACAGGAGCAAGCCTTCTACAAGCGTCATATTTAGCTTGTCGGTTGGCGATACGTGCCGGGCCGTTTCGACACCGGTGGAAGCTACTTGCCTTCGCCACCGGTCGATGGAGACGTGTTCGAGCAATTTGCCTTTGTCCCATTTTGCGGGATCGGGCCCGAGTTCATCGAGATTTCTGACATCAATAAATGCTAGTTTGGATTCAAGCATTATTTTCAAGAACTTGTACCCTTCGCCACCGAAGAGTTTCCAGATCTTGTGGTCGTCCGGCAGAACGGTTACGCCCAGATCGACCTTGATCTGATTAGGCATGAATCCCCCTATTAGGTTACGCCAGAAAGTGACAAGTCCTGACGAAGTTTCGTTTGTTTCTGCAACAATAATTTTCTTTTGAACATTTTCAACAAATGGATTTGCTCATGATCCTCATCACCGGCCACGTCATCCTCACCCCCGAGCATCGCGAGCGCATGATCGCGCTCGGCGCCGAGCATAGCGCGCGGTCGCGCTCCGAGCCGGGGTGCCTCGCGCATAATTGCCATATCGATGTCGTCCCTCGACAGGCTCGGGATGGCTCGGCTTATGAATGCCTGACGTTCGTCGAGGAGTGGGAGAGCGTCGACGCGGTCCGCGCCCATTTCGCGCTGCCCGCCGCGCGCGCGTTCGTCGCCGAGATGCGCGCGCTGTCGCCCGCGCCGCCCGCGATCCGCATCTACGCCGCCGAGGATATCACCGCGACGCTGATGGGGTAGGGGCGCGGCGCCGCGCTGCTTTTGCCGTCGCGCCCGTGCCTATCCCTCATCCTCCGTGGCGGGAACGATCGCCGGCTGGACCGCGCCATCCGGCGCCGCCGCATCGCCTTCCGCTTCGCCGCCGCCGCCGCCCGCTGCGCCGGGGTCGGGCGTCACGACCGGCGTTCCGCCGCCCGCTGCGCCGGGGGCAGGGGTCACCACCTGTGCGGTCGCGTCGTCGGGATCGGGTGGGTTCAGGTCGACGTCGGTGCTGCGCAGGATGCGCGCCTCGCGCAGCGCATTCATCTGCGTAATGATCGCCTTGCCTTCCTCCGACGTCCGGCCCGCCGTGCGCAGGTCGCGTTCCAGCCGCGACAATTCGGTGTCGATACGGTTCAGCTTGATCGCCTCTTCATAGGCGGCCTGCTTTTCGACCGCCTCCATCACCAGTTGCAGCCCGGTTCCGAACGAACAGAGCTGGTGATAGGCGTTGACGTCGCGGATCGCCGCGTCGATCGAATATTCTTCCTTCTTTTTCTTCAAATTGGTCAGGATATCGGCCAGCGCCTCGCCGCGCTTGGTGTCGATCGCGGTCGTCACCGTCTGGATGATCTGGTTGCGATAGACATGCGTGTTCACATGGTCGCGCGATCCGCTGGTAAAGGCGGCGCCGCCCGACAATATATTGCTCGCCTGATTGCCCGTCACGATCGTCGACGCCACCGACAGCCCCGTCGTCGCGATACTCAGCCAGCCGTTCACCTCGGCCTGCCGTTCCAGCATCAGCGATTTTTCGACGATGCAGATCGTGTCGGCCTGGCTCAGCAGGACAAAGGCCAGCCGGTTGCGGTCGAGATCGCTCTTCAGCGCCAGCTCATAGGCAAATTCCTTGCCGGGGTTCGACGAGGGGAAACGGAAGCAGTCGAGCGCGATTGCGCCCGGCCGGAGCGACCCGTTCTTGCGCGGGCCGATCCCCGCCGGGTCGGGGCGGTCGACTTCGCAGTTGCGCGCCTTGTCGTACAGCATCACATGCGCGGGCTCGACGCGCGCCGCGCCGCCGCTCGTGCATGCGGACAAGCTGACGGCGAACATGGATATCGCCGCGATTGCCGAATTCGATCTGGTCATTCCGCCCACCCCCGCAAGCAAAGGGCAAGGCTATTCGGCGCGATTGAATAATCAATCGCGATTCGTTCCAATCTGGTTCCATTCCGGCCATCGCGCGGAAGCGAAGGCGGCGCCTTTTTCTGCAAAAAGGCGCGCCGGTTCCGGCTCCGTGGCCGCCGCCCGCGCGGCTTTTCGGTTACCCTGCCAGCAGCGGCGCCAGATATTGTCCGGTGAAGCTGCGCTTTTCCTTCACCACCTGTTCGGGGGTTCCCGCCGCGACGATCTCGCCGCCCTTGACCCCGCCTTCGGGACCGAGGTCGAGGATATAGTCGGCAGTCTTGATGACGTCGAGGTTATGCTCGATCACCACGACGCTGTTGCCCTGATCGACCAGCGCCTGCAGCACTTCGAGCAGCTTGCGGACATCCTCGAAATGCAGGCCGGTGGTCGGCTCGTCGAGGATATAGAGCGTCTGCCCGGTCGAGCGCCGCGACAGTTCCTTGGCGAGCTTCACCCGCTGCGCCTCGCCCCCCGACAAGGTCGTCGCCTGCTGCCCGACCTTGATATAGCCGAGCCCGACGCGGACGAGCATCGCCATCTTGTCGCGGATCGCGGGCACCGCCTTGAAAAACTCGGCCGCATCCTCGACCGTCATGTCGAGCACATCGGCGATGCTCATCCCCTTGAACTTCACCTCCAGCGTTTCGCGGTTATATCGTTTGCCGTGGCACGTCTCGCACGTCACATAGACGTCGGGCAGGAAGTGCATCTCGATCTTGATCAGCCCGTCGCCGGTGCACGTCTCGCAGCGCCCGCCCTTGACGTTGAAGCTGAAACGCCCCGGCTTGTACCCGCGCGCCTGCGCCTCGGGCAGCCCCGCGAACCAGTCGCGGATCACCGTGAAGGCGCCCGTATAAGTGGCGGGGTTCGACCGCGGGGTGCGGCCGATCGGCGACTGGTCGATGTCGATCACCTTGTCGCAATGCTCCAGCCCGGTCAGGCTGTCGTGCGGCCCCGCGACCATCCGCGCGCCGTTGAGCACGCGCGCCGCGCTGGCATAGAGCGTATCGATGATCAGGCTCGACTTGCCGCTGCCCGACAGGCCGGTGACGCAGGTGAAGGTGCCGAGCGGGATCTTCGCGGTGACATTGTTGAGATTGTTCGCGCGCGCGCCCTTCAGCACCAGGTCGAAGCCGTTGCCGGGGCGGCGGTGCGCGGGCACCTCGATCTTCTTCGCGCCGGTCAGATACGCCGCGGTCAGGCTCTTCTTGTTCGCGAGCACCTGTTTCAGCGTGCCCTCGGCGACGATCTCGCCGCCATGGACGCCCGCGCCGGGGCCCATGTCGACGACATAGTCGGCGTGGCGGATCGCATCCTCGTCATGCTCGACGACGATCACCGTGTTGCCGAGGTCGCGGAGGCGCTTGAGCGTCGCGAGCAGCCGGTCGTTGTCGCGCTGATGGAGGCCGATGCTCGGCTCGTCGAGCACATAGAGCACGCCCGACAGGCCGCTGCCGATCTGGCTCGCGAGGCGGATGCGCTGGCTCTCGCCGCCGCTGAGCGTGCCGCTGGTGCGGTTGAGGTTGAGATAGTCGAGCCCGACATTGTTGAGGAAGCCGAGCCGTTCGTTGATCTCTTTCAGGATCGCCTTCGCGATCTGCCGCTGCGTGTCGTTCAGCTTTTCGTCGAGCGTGCTGAACCAATCGAGGGCGTCCGCCACCGACCGCTGCGCCGACATGCTGATGTCCTCGCCCGCGATCTTCACCGCGAGCGGTTCGGGGCGCAGCCGCGCGCCGTGGCACGTTTCGCACGGCTGTGCGGTCTGGTACTTTCCAAGCTCCTCGCGCATCCACGCGCTCTCGGTCTGCAACATCCGGCGGTTGAGGTTGCCGATGACGCCTTCGAACGCCTTGTGCGTCGTATAGGTGCGCTTGCCGTCCTTGAAGGTCAGCTCGACGGGCATGCCGCCGGTGCCGTGGAGGATGATCTGCTGCACCGCGCCGGGCAGGTCCTGCCACGGCGTGTCGAGCCCGAAGTCATAGGCTTTGCCCAGGCTTTCGAGCACTTGCATATAGTAAGGCGAGGGTGGGTTCGATTTCGCCCACGGCACGACCGCGCCTTTTTTCAGGCTCAGCGCATGGTTGGGGACGACGAGCTCGGGGTCGAATTCCAGCCGCTCGCCCAGCCCGTCGCATGCTGGACACGCGCCCTGCGGCGCGTTGAAACTGAACAATCGCGGTTCGATCTCGGCGATCGTGAAGCCAGACACCGGGCAGGCGAATTTTTCGGAGAAGATGAGGCGGTTCGCGGGAATGCCCGCGCCTTTCATTGCGCCGCCGGTGTCTTCCTCCTCGCGCCCCGGCACCGGACCGTCGGCGAGGTCGACATAGGCGAGTCCCTCGGCCAGTTTCAGAGCTGTCTCGAAACTGTCGGCGAGGCGCGTTTCGAGGCCCTCGCGCACCGCGACGCGGTCGACGACGACCTCGATGTCATGCTTGTATTTCTTGTCGAGCGCCGGCGCGTCGCCGATCTCGTAAAACTCGCCGTCGATGCGGACGCGCGTGAAGCCGTCCTTCTGCCACTGCGCGAGTTCCTTCTTATACTCGCCCTTGCGGCCGCGCACAACCGGGGCGAGCAGATAGGCGCGCGTACCCTCGGGCAACTCCATCACCCGGTCGACCATCTGGCTGACCGTCTGCGCCGAAATCGGCTCGCCCGTCGCGGGCGAATAGGGGATGCCGACGCGCGCCCAGAGCAGGCGCATATAGTCGTAGATTTCGGTCACCGTTGCGACGGTTGAGCGCGGGTTTCGCGAAGTCGTCTTCTGCTCGATGCTGATCGCGGGCGACAGGCCGTCGATATGCTCGACGTCGGGCTTCTGCATCATCTCGAGGAACTGGCGCGCATAGGCCGAGAGGCTCTCGACATAGCGCCGCTGGCCTTCGGCGTAGATGGTGTCGAACGCGAGGCTCGATTTGCCCGAACCCGACAGGCCGGTGATGACGATCAGCGCATCGCGCGGCAGGTCGACGTCGACGCCCTTGAGATTATGCTCGCGCGCGCCGCGAACCGAAATATGGGTGAGACTCATGGGAGGGGTATGTTCCAGATTTGTTCTAAAGGCGCAAGAGCGGGTTTGCGCGGATTGTCGTATAGATAGGAGGCCGGATGCAGCGCCGCAATGCGGTCGTTTCCACCAACCCCACAAAGGCTTCGACCAGCGTCGGCCTGCTCGCTTGACCCTCCGGCGCGGCGGGCGGACAAGGATGGCCATGCGCGCCGCGTCCACACGCGGCGCCGGGGAACGGGAGACTGGGGATATGAAGAATTTTTGTTCGAGCGTCGCGGGACTGGCGATTGCGGTGGCGCTGGTCGCGACGCCCGCAACGGCGAATGACGTCGATGCGCGCGAGGCGTTCAAGGCGGCGGCGGAAGCGGGCGGGGGCGATGCCCCGGCGGAAGGTGCGCTGACGGCCCTCACCTTCGGAAAATGGGGTGTCGATTTGGGTGCGCGCGACACTTCGGTGAAACCGGGTGACGATTTCGACAAATATGCGAACGGCGGCTGGTTCGCCCAAACAGAGATTCCGGCCGACCAGGCCTCGGCAGGCGTCGATTATGATGTCTATAATCTGACCCAGCGCCAGCTTCGCCAACTCGTGACGAGCGCGCCCGTAACGAGTCAAGTCGGCGGCCTTTATCAGAGCTTCATGGACGAGGCGCGGGTCGAGGCGCTCGGCACAAAACCGTTGCTGGCGGATATCGCCGCGGTCGCTGCGATCAAGGACAAGAGTGCGATGGCGCGCTTCATGGGCGGCACACAAGGAACATTCGGGTCGACGATCGTCAGCGGCGGGCCGTACGCGGACACCGCCGATCCGACGGTCAACGTTCTGTGGCTGGGTCAGGCGGGGATCGGTCTGCCCGAGCGCGACTATTATCTGAACGACAGCTTCAAGCCGCAGCGCGATGCCTATCGCGCCTATATCGCGCGGACGATGAAGATGGCGGGCAACGCTGATCCCGAAAAGGCCGCCGATGCGATCATGGCGTTCGAGACCGAGATCGCGAAGGTCAGCTGGGCGATCGCCGACCGCCGCGACATCGGCAAGATCAACAACCCGATGTCGTCGGACGAGCTGGCCGCCTATGCGCCGGGACTCGACTGGAAGGCGTGGTTCGAGGGCGCGGGCATCGCGCCGCAGAAACGCATCATCGTCAACGAGAAGACCGCAATTCGCGACATCGCCGCGCTCTATGCCAAGACCCCGCTCGACACGATCAAGCTGTGGCAGCAGTTCCATGTCGCAGACAATGCGGCGCCCTATCTCGACAAGGCGTTCGTCGACAGCCGCTTCGAATATACGAAAGCGCTGAGCGGCGTGGGCGAGCTGCGTCCGCGCTGGAAACGCGGGCTGACGCTCGTCGACGGCAGTCTCGGCGAGCTGGTCGGCGAAACCTATTCGGCGCAATATTTCCCCGCGAGCGCCAAGGCCAAGATGGAGGCGCTCGTCGCGAATCTGAAGCTCGCGATGGGTGATCGCATCCGGGCCAACAGCTGGATGGCTCCCGCCACGAAGGATGCGGCGCTTGCCAAGCTCGCGAAGATGGACGTCATGGTCGGCTATCCCGACAAATGGCGCGACTATTCGGGGCTGAAGATCGACCCCGCCGACCTCTACGGCAATGTGAAGCGTAGCTCGGCCTTTGAATATGCCTATACCCTGTCGGACCTGAACAAGCCGGTCGATCGCAAGAAATGGGCGATGAACCCGCAGACGGTGAATGCTTATAATGGCGGGCTCGAGAACAAGATCGTGTTTCCGGCGGGCATATTGCAGGCGCCCTATTTCAGCGAGAGCGTCGACGATGCGGTCAATTACGGCGCAATCGGCGCGGTGATCGGCCACGAAATCACCCATGGATTCGACGATCAGGGCCGCAAGATCGACGCCGAGGGCGCGGTGCGCGACTGGTGGACGGCTGAAGACGCGGCGCGCTTCGATGCCCAGGCGAAAGCGTTCGGCGCGCAATATGCGACGTACGAAGCGGCGCCTGGCGCTTTCATCAACCCCGACCTGACGATGGGCGAGAATATTGCCGATCTTGCGGGGCTGGAGGTCGCTTATGATGCTTATCACCGGTCGCTTGGCGGCAAGGAAGCGCCGGTGATCGACGGGCTGACCGGCGATCAGCGCTTCTTCCTCGCCTTTGCGCAGGCGTGGCGCGACAAGGCGCGTGAGGATGCGATCAAGCAGCAGGTGGCGAGCGATCCGCACAGCCCTGCGCGCTGGCGCATCATTGGTCCTGTTCGCAATGTCGATGCGTGGTACAAGGCGTTCGGCGTCGACGCGGGCGCCAAATATTATCTGAAGCCCGAAGAACGCACGAAAATCTGGTAGGTTCTGGGACCCCTTTCTCAGGACCGGGCGGGGGCGGCCTCGTGTCGTCCCCGTACCGCCATCGCGAGCAACGAGAGCGCGGCGCCTAGAATGACGAAGAGCGCGGGGAAACCGCCGAGCACCGACATCATGCGGATGCCGTCGATTCCGCCGGCGGCGACGAGGACGGTTCCGACCAGCCCGACGGTCGCGCCCCACACGATCTTGATCGTCAGCGGTGCCTCCGGCGTTTCGGGGGAGATGCCGTGCGTCGAGAGCGCGCTCATCGCCGAGACATTGCTGTCCGCCGCGGTGACATAGGAGATGAAGATCGCGCCGATCAGCAAGGTGAGAACCGGCAGGCCGCCACCGAGCCTGTCGAACAGCCGATAGAGGAGCGGATCGGGGCCGACGCTGGTAAGCACGGTGTAAAGATTGCCGCCCGATTGCTGGTCGAGAGCGACGGTCGTGCCGGCGATGATCGTCATCCATACCGCACCGAACAGCGACGGGAGCAGCAGGTTGAACAGGATGAAAGCGCGAACGGTGTAGCCGACCGCGAGGCGGCCAAGGAAAAGTGCGGTGACCGGGGCCCAGGCGAACCAGTTCCCCCAGTTGAAGATCGTCCATTGCCGGTGCCATTCGGGATCGACGTCAACGCCGAGGCTGCGCGGCAGGAATGTCGCGACGTGATCGGCCGCCCCCGCGATGCCGAGCCCGGCGAGCCTGTCCGTCGGTCCCGCGATCAGCACGAACAACAGAATCGCGAAAAACAGCCAAATATTAAAGAGCGAGAGGCGCGTGATGCCACGCTGGAGGCCGAGCGCGGCCGACAGGATGAAGGTCGCGACAATCGCGCCGGCGATCGTCCAGCGGAGCGGCGCGCCGCCCGTGAAACCGCCGAGCCCTTCGATCCCGCCGGCGAGTGCGAGAACGCCGGCACCGAGTGAGGCGGCCATGCCGGCGACGAGCGCGAAGAGGCAAAGGATATCGATTGCGACGCCCGCTGCGCCGTGGGCGCGCTGGCCGAGCAGCGGGACGAACAGCGACGACAGGCTGAACGGTTCGCGGCGGTTGTAATAGACCAGCGCGAAGGCGAGCCCGGCCACGGTGTAAATGGCGTATGGGGTCAGCGTCCAGTGGAGGAACATCGTCGACATCGCGAAGGTCGCAGCGGCGTCGCTGCCGGGTTCGAGCCCCAGCATCGCGGGCGGATCGTTGAGGTGGAACAGCGGCTCGGCCGCGCCCCAGAAGAGGATGCCGGTCGCGATGGTGGTGCAGAGTGTTACTGCGAACCAGCGCCATCGCGAGAGAATGGGCGTCGCGCCCGTCCCGCCGATGATCCGTCCGCCGAGCGGCGAGAGCGCGATGGCGGCGAGCAGCGCCAGAAAGCCGATTCCGGCCCAGGCGAACAGCGGCGAGAAATTGCGGAGGATCCAGTCGTTGATCGCCGTTTCGGCCGCGACGACGGCGGCGCCTTGCCACAGGCTGAGGATGACTGCGGCGAGCAGCACCGCGAGCGGCGTGAAAAACACCGGACGGTTGAGCGGATGTGTCGAGAGGGCGTGTTTCGGGGGTGCTGGCAAAGGGTCGGCCGATCGGACAGGGTAAACCCCAGCATGGCGGCTGCCCCGCCCGAGGTCAAATCGAGCGGGAACGGTCCACCCGACCAAGCGTTCGACCGCCGGACAGGAATGATTTGCAGGAGTGACTTCGATGACCAGAAGGATTTGGGCGGCGACCGCCGCTTTCGCGCTGCTTTCGTCGGGCCAGGCGATGGCCTGGCAGGCGCCCGAGGCGGCCCCCGCTACCGAACCCGCAGCGACGCCCGCGCCCGGCGCCGAAGAGAAGGCGCCCGACGGCACGACACCGGAAGAGCGCGCGAATACGGCGCGGCTCAACGCCGAACAGGCCGCGCGCGCGCGTTCCGACAACACAACTTATGCACAGGAAGTGTCGGCGGCGCAGCAGCAGGTGGCGCACGACCAGCAGGTCTATGCCGATGAAACCGCAGCCTATGAGGCCGAAAAGGCGCGCGTGGCCGCCATGTCGGCCGAAGAGCGGATTAAATGGGAGGCCGACGTCGCGGCGTGCAAGGCGGGCGATACGACGCGCTGCGCGCCGCCCGCGCCCGTGCCGCCGCAGTAAGGGCGAGCTTCGGTTAGTATATAAGGCCCTCCCCCGAAGGGGAGGGGTTTGATTCCGTCTCGACGTTCGGAGTCTCGATTTCCGGCGCCGGGTCGGGAAAGCGGCCGCCATATTGGTAGCCGTCGTCTGAGGATTCGGGGACCGGTTCGTCTGGCAGCGGCGCGTCGAGGTCGATGGCGCCGAGTTCGCGGAAGGCGCTTTCCATCCTCGGCTCGCGTTCGGCGCGAAGCCGGGCTGCGACGCCATAGCTGTCGGGGCAGGCGAAGCAGGGGGCGGCGGTTTCGCCCTGCGGCAAGCGCGCGTCGGGATTCGCGCTGTACTGCGCATAGGAGGCGGGATCATCGCCGCCACGCGTTGCTGCGAGCGGCTCGGCAATCATTTCGCCCAGCAATAGGCCGGCGAGCGTTCCGGCAAGTGCGAGCAACGCCAAGCGCGCCAGCAATTCGCTGCCGCGCCGATTCGCAACGAAAGATAATTTCCTCGTCACGAACAGATTTGGCCATAGGCGTGCATGCAATACAAGTCCGGCGCCATGATATTATCCCACCGCCGGCCATTCGTCGACGGAGGGACGCACTTCGTCCGTAAATCGAGCGGCTGTTCGCCCCGATCGATCCAAAGATGAATTCCGTGACGTCCAAGGGGTATCACCTGTGTTGCGGGATATCGGAAGACGGTCTCCCCGGTCCGCGATCCGGTATCCCGCATCCCTTGTAGAGAGGACTCCCCCATGGCGAATTTTTCCCTGATGCTGCTGGCAGTGCCGCTGGCGACGGCCGGCGTCGCTGCACCCGCTTTCGCGCAAGAGGACACGCGCAGCGTTACCGTGTCATATGACGATCTGAACCTGTCGAGCGAACGCGGCCGCGAACGGCTGACGACCCGCGTCAAGATGGCTGTCCAGAAGGTTTGCGGATCGCCGAGCCGCGTGACGCTGCGCGAGCGCGTCGCCGAGCGCGAGTGCAAGGCGCACGCGACGCGCGATGCCGAAACGAAGCTTGCCGCGCTGTTCAACGGCGGCGGTACGCGACTGGCCGAGCAGGGGGCGGTGGTCGTCGCCGCTCCCTGACCCTAAAAGGCCGTATGTTGTCCCAAGAGACGGTCATGCCCGACGGCATGGCCGCCTTTTCGTCAGGCGTGCATGATCGCCTTGACGTCGTGCAAATAGGTGCGGCCGATGCGGTGGACGCCGCCTTCGCCCAGATCGACGCTCCACGCGCCGTCGCCATGATGTTTCAATCCGACGATTCCTTCGCGGCGGATCATCTTCGACCGGTGGATACGCATGAACTGGTCGGGGTTCATCCGCGCTTCCAGTGACTTGATCGTCTGGTGAATGAGCCAGCTGCGGCCGCCGACGTGCAGGCGCATATAGTCGCGCTCGGCCTCGATCAGGTCGACCTGGCTCGCGTCGATTCGCAGCATCTCACCGCGGTTCTGGACCCAGAATTCGTTGATCCACTTGCTCTTTTGCGCGGGCGTCCGCTCGGCCATCCGCCATTCGCGGACGCGCGACAGCGCGCGAGCGAGGCGATCGGGCGAGACGGGTTTGAGCAGATAGTCGACCGCGGCGACGTCGAACGCCGCGACGGCATAGCGATCGAAGGCGGTGACGAAGACGACCGCAGGCGGATTGTCCATGGCCTCGATCGCCGCAGCAACTTCCAGCCCGTTGAGGTCGGGCATCGCGATGTCGCAGAGCACGAGGTCGGGCGTGAGCGCGTCGACCATACGCAGCGCCGACGCACCGTCGCTCGCGGTGCCGACGAGTGCGACGCCGTCCTGTTGGCCGGCGAGGATTTGCAGGCGCTCGATCGCGAGCGGTTCGTCATCGACAATAAGTGTACGAAGCGTCTGAAGCATAAGGTCAGCAAGCCTCCCGTGCCAGTGGCAGCCAGAGCGAAACGACAAACCCGCCATCGTCCGATTTGCCCCATTCGCAGCCCGCGGTGGGGCCATAGCGTGTCAGCAGGCGTTCGCGGACATTGCCGAGACCGAGCCCGGTGCCCGAAGCGGGGACAGGCGCCCGGGGGTCGATGTCATTCTCGATGCGAAGGATGAGCAGCCCAAATTCTGCGCTGGCGGCAAGGCGGATCGCGATTTTGCCCTTGCTGGGCGAAACGCCGTATTTGATCGCATTTTCGATGATCGGTTGCAGGATCAGCACCGGCACGCAGGCGTTTTTCAGCTCGTCGGGCATCGTCACCGCGACCTGGAGCCGGTCGGGAAAGCGCGTCTGTTCGATGTCGAGATAGAGGCGCTGCAGCGCGATTTCCTCGTCGAGGCTGACGAGCTGTTCGGGGTCGACCGCCAGGCTTGAGCGGAGGAAGGAGGAGAGGTTCATGATCATCGTCTCGGCCTCGCTTTTCGACCCCTTCAGGACCAGCGTCGACAGCGAGTTCAGCGTGTTGAAGAGGAAATGCGGGTTGACCTGGTAATGGAGCGCGCGGAGCTGCGCGGTTTGCGCTTCCATGCGGAAATGATTGGCGCGCCGTTCGACCGCGCGCATTTCGTTGGCATAGCCGAAAGCGACGTAAAGCGCGGCCCAGACGGCGAAAAAGAAATACCAGCGGATCGAGCTGTCGAGGATCAGCACCATTTCCCACGCGACGGGAAATTTCGACTGCACCTCCTCGATGATCTTCGCAGTGTCGGGTGCGGGAAACCAATAGAAGAAGACGAGCAGGTTGATCGTCGCATAGACGACGACGAGGGGGATGGCAGCGCCCATCGCCGCGGCAAGGCGGGCGCCGAAGCTTTGCGGCTGCGCGCGCTGGAGCAGCTGATAGAGGACGAAGGTGCACAATATGCCCGCGACGACGACGATCGCGCGGCGGCCGGCATAGGACCATTGTTCGGGCGCGCCCGTCAGCATCGCGAGCCCCGTGGTGATCAGGAAATAGATCAGCCACATCGCGATGATCGACCCGATCGCGACGCGCGGGTTGACGCGGGCGTCGGAAGCGCGCCAGTCGGGCGCCGCCGCCAGCATTTTTGCGCGCTGATCGCGCAGCGCGTCCTTGCGGTTTGTCACATTCATTGACGTTGCTTTAGCGGCAAAAGCCGGTCGATGGCTAGCGGGCGCTGGGCCGCCAGTCGAAGCTGCGCGCGCCTTGGTCGAAAGCGGCCGCCGGTCAGCCGGCGGGTTGCGGCAGCGTGCGGCGCCAGTTGCCGCGCCGGTATATCGCCCACGCCATCGCGAGCGAGGCGAGCGACGACAAGGGAAAGCTCCACCAGAGGATGTCGCTGCCCACCGCCGGATAACCGAAATAATAGATGCCGAGACGGATCGGGAACATCGACAGGAACAGGATGACGAGCGGCGGCACGACCGATCCGTTGGCGCGCAGCGTGCTGATCAGCACGATCGTCGTACCGAAAGGCAGGAAGGTCCAGGTCGCGATGAGCTGAATATTGCGCGCAACGTCGATCGCGGGGCTTTCACTGCCAAGGAAGAGCGCGAGCGCGGCGCGGTCGAAGATCAGGAGCAGGACGATCAGCACCCCGGTCATCGCGAGGTTGATCATGATGCCGCTGTTCGTCACCGAAGCGACGCGGTCCCAGCGGTTTGCACCGATATTCTGCGCCGCCATCGAGCTGACCGCCGCGCCGACCGCGAGCGCGGGCATCTGGATATAGTTCCAGAGCTGGAGCGTCGCGCCATAGGCGGCGGCGGTGACGAGCCCTTCGCGGTTGACGAGGCCGACCATCACGAGCCCGGCGCCCGAGATGACGAGCATCTGCGCGCCCATCGGCAGTCCGCGGCCGATGATGAAGCGCAGCTCGGACCATTTGGGATAGAGATAGGCGAGTTCGTGGCCGCGGAGGCGAAGGACGTGGTTCTTCGCATAGAACCAGCCGATCATGCCCGCGAGGCTGATCGCGCCGGCTGCGGCGGTCGCGAGCGCGCTGCCCGCGATGCCGAGGCGCGGGAAGGGGCCGAGGCCGAGGATCAGCACCGGGTTGAAGACGATGTCGAGTACGACCGCCAGGATCATGAAGCGCAAGGGCGTCATCGCATCGCCCGCGCCGCGCGAGGCCATCATCAGCGTGACCGAGAGCATCGAGGCGGGGACGGCGAGGAAGGTAACGCGGAGGTAATCGTGCGCGAGCGCGAAGGCCTCGGGCGGGGTTTCGAGCCAACGCAATATGCGGTCCGAAGCGAACCAGCCCAGAATCGCGATCACGGCCGAGAAGATCAGCGCGAGGCCGACGACGCCGCCAGTCGCGCGGCGTGCGGCGTCGATATCGCCGCGCCCCATCGACTGGCCGATGAGGACGGTCGCCGCCATGCCGAAGCCGAAAAAGGCGCCGAACATCAGGAACATGATGATGTTCGCGTTGGCGGTCGCGGCGAGCGCGCCTTCGCCGAGGAACTGCCCGACCCAGATGGAGTTCACCGACCCCGACAGCGTCTGGAGGATGTTCGACGCGAGCGTTGGCAGCGCAAAAAGAATGAGCGTTTTGGTGATCGGACCTTGGGTGAGGTCCATCCGCCCGCTGTCGCGCGCGGTCTGGCGCGGGGGGACGGGGCTCGCGGCCGGATCGGCGGCCGCCGCGACCGGCGTCGGCGTGACGGGGCTCTCGCCGTCCGTCACCCCAGCCGGGCCAGAGCAGCGGTCAGGCGGTCGGCCTCGGCTTCCTTCGCCGCGTGATCGGCGCGGGCCTTTTCAACGGCTTCGGCCTTGGCACGCTCGACGAACGACGGGTTATTGAGGCGCCCGGCGAGGCCGTCGCGCTCCTTTGCCGCGGCGGCGAGCGCCTTGGTCAGCCGGTCGCGTTCGGCGGTGATGTCGATGACGCCTTCGAGCGGGACGGTGATCGTCTCGCCCTCGACGACGAGCTGCGCCGACGCGCCCGCGGGGGCGGGATCGAAGCTGACGCTTTCGAGACGCGCAAGGCGGTCAAGCTGCGCCGCGAGCTTGTCGGTGCGGGTTTTCAGCGACGCCGGGAAATGCGCGGTCAGGCGTGCGCCCGGCGGCAGGCCGAGCTCGGCCTTCCCGGTGCGCAATTCGCCGACCAGCTTGATGAGCCAGTCGATGTCGGCGCTGGCGTCGGTATCGCGCGTGGCGTTCGGTGCGGGCCATTTCGCGGTGATCAGCGGATAGTCGGGGCGGTCGCCGAGCCCGGTCCACAGCTCTTCGGTGATGAAGGGCATGAAGGGGTGGAGCATGACGAGGATCTGGTCGAGCACCCAGCCGGCAACGGCTTTGGTCTCGTCGTCGATCGCGCCCTTGATCAGCTCGAGATACCAGTCGCAGAAGCGGTCCCACGCGAAGCTGTAGATCGCATTCGCTGCATCGTCGAAGCGGTAGGCGGCGAACGCCTTGTCCATCGCGGCGACGGTCGCGGCGACTTCCCCGATGATCCAGCGGTTGACGGGGAGCGTGGCGGGCGGCGCGTCGAAGCTGGTCGAGGCCGAAATGCCATTGGCTTCGCAGAAGCGCGCGGCATTCCACAGCTTGGTCGCGAAATTTCGATAGCCGGCGAGGCGCGCGTCATCCATCTTGATGTCGCGGCCCTGGCTTTCCATCGCCGACATGAAGAAACGCAGCGCGTCGGCGCCGTACTGGTCGATCAGCCCGAGCGGATCGACGACATTGCCCTTCGACTTCGACATCTTCGCGCCGTCGGGCGCGCGGACGAGACCGTGGAGGTAGAGCGTCTTCCACGGCACGTCGCCCATGAACTCCATCCCCTGCATCGCCATACGCGCATCCCAGAAGAAGAGGATGTCGAAGCCCGAGATCAGCACGTCATTGGGGTAGTGGCGCTTCAGCAGGTCGGTGTTTTCGGGCCAGCCGAGCGTCGCGAAAGGCCAGAGGGCGGAGGAGAACCAGGTGTCAAGCACGTCCTCGTCGCGCGTCAGGGCGACGCCGGCGCCGGCCTCGGCCTGCGCTTCCTCTTCGGTTTCGGCGACGAAGATACGGCCGTCTTCGGCATACCACGCCGGAATCCGGTGGCCCCACCAGAGCTGGCGCGAGACGCACCAGGGCTGGATATTCTCCATCCAGTTGAAGAAGGTCTTTTCCCACGTCTTGGGCACGATGTTGATGCGGCCGTCGCGGACCGCCTGCATCGGCGGCTGCGCGAGCGTCTTGGCGTCGACATACCATTGGTCGGTCAGCATCGGTTCGATCACCACGCCGCCGCGGTCGCCGAACGGCTGCATGATCAGCTTGTCCTCGACCTTGACCATCAGCCCTTCGGCCTCGATGTCCGCCACCACCCGCTTACGGGCTTCGTAGCGGTCGAGTCCGCGATATTCCTCGGGCACGAGGTTGAGCGCGTCGATTTCGGCCGGGGTCGCGGTCGCGCCCTTGGCGATCTCGACGGCGCGCGCGGCGGCTTCGGTATAGGGCGCCCCGTCGGCGCGCATCGCGGCGACCTCGTCCATCAGCCGGTACATCGGAATATTGTTCCGCTGCGCGACGCCATAGTCGTTTTCGTCGTGCGCACCGGTGATCTTGACCGCGCCCGACCCGAAATGCGGATCGGGATATTCGTCGGTGATGATCGGGATCAGGCGGCGATGTTCTTTCGGCCCGACAGGGATTTCGCAATATTTGCCGACGATCGGCCGATAGCGTTCGTCATCGGGGTGCACCGCCACCGCGCCGTCGCCGAGCATCGTTTCGGGGCGCGTCGTCGCGATCGAAATATAGTCGCGCTCTTCTTCCAGCACGACATGGCCGTCGGCGTCGCGCTCGACATAGGTGTAGGTCTCGCCGCCCGCGAGCGGATATTTGAAGTGCCACATATGGCCCGGCACTTCGTGCGATTCGACCTCGAGGTCCGAAATCGCGGTCTTGAGCGCGGGGTCCCAGTTCACGAGGCGCTTGTCGCGGTAGATCAGGCCCTTTTTGTGAAGGTCGACGAACACCTTGACCACGGCCTGCGTGAAATGCGGGTCCATCGTGAACTGCTCGCGGCTCCAGTCCATTGAGCAGCCGAGGCGGCGGAGCTGGCCGGTGATCTGGCCGCCGCTTTCGGCTTTCCATTCCCAGACCTTGTCGACGAATTCGTCGCGCGTGAAATCGGTACGCTTTTGCTGGCGTTCGTTGAGCTGGCGCTCGACGACCATCTGCGTCGCGATGCCGGCATGGTCCATACCGACAACCCAGAGCGCATCCTTGCCGCGCAGGCGTTCGTAGCGGACGAGCACATCCTGCAGCGTGTTGTCGAGCGCATGGCCGATATGGAGCGCGCCGGTGACGTTCGGCGGCGGGTTGACGATCGTAAAAGGTGTCGCGTCGGGACGCGCGGGACGGAAGAGTCCGCGGCTTTCCCACTCATGGGCCCATTTTGCTTCGATAGCGGCGGGATCGAATGTTTTTTCCATCGGCATAGCCGGGCGCCTTTGCCAGCCGGGGCGCGGGGCGGCAAGGGGGTGATTACCCGCGCGTCGTCATGCCGGACTTGATCCGGCATCCATGACCCAGGCGTGGGAGATGGACCCCGGATCAGGTCCGGGGTGACGATGCAGAGAAGAGCGACCTATTTCTTCAGATAGCTGCTCATCCAATTGAACACCGTCTGATGCCACTGCACGCTGTTCGCACCCTTCAGGACCCAGTGATTTTCGTCCGGGAAGACGAGCAGCTGTGATGGAACATTTCGGCGCTGGAGCGCGGTGAAGGCGGCAAGACCCTGGCTGTAGGGGATACGGAAATCCTTTTCGCCCGTGATCACGAGCATCGGGGTTTTCCACTTGTCGACATGATTGACCGGGTTCCACTTTTCGGGGTCGGTGCGTTCCCACCAGGGGCCGCCATGATCCCATTCGTCGAACCAGAGTTCCTCGGTCTCGAACGCCATCGCGCGCAGGTCGAACACGCCGTCGTGCTGGACGAGGCATTTGAAGCCGTCGGTCCACTGGCCTGCGATCCAGTTCATCATATAGCCGCCGTAGGAGGCGCCGAGCGCGCAGGCGTTACCCAAGTCGAGCTGCGCATCCTGCTTGCCCGCGGCGGCGAGGCCGAGCTTCAGGTCTTCGAGCGGCTTGCCGCCCCAATCCTTGTTGATGCTGTCGGTGAAGGCCTGACCATAGCCGGTCGAGCCGTGGAAATCGACGGTGACGACGCCATAACCCTGCTGGGCGAAAAGGCGTGGGTTCCAGCGCGTCGACCAGCTGTTGCCGAAGCTGCTCTGCGGCCCGCCATGGACGATGAAGGCGACCGGCAGCTTTTGGGCTGCGTTCGCGGGCTTGAGGATCATGCCCCACACCGTGTCGCCGTTCGCACCCGCGAACTGGATGCGGTCGAGCTTGACGGGATCGAACTCGGCGAGGCGATCGGCGTTGACCGCGGTGAGCTGACCGACCTTGCCCTTCGCGTCACGCACGAACAGGTCGGTGGGCGCGAGCGCGCTGTTGCGCGAATAGAGGAGCGCGCCGCCGGGGAGCGGGGTGACGTCGCCAATATTGCCTGCGAAGGCGTCGGGCGAGGCCTTCAATTTCTCGACCTTGCCCGTCGCGGCGTCGACGCGGAACACCGGATGTTCGAGCGTGTCCTGCGCGGTGACATAAAGCGACTTGCCGTCGGGAGCCCAAGCGATCGAGCCGACCGAGCGGTCCCACGCGTCGGTGAGCTTCTTCGTCTCGCCGCTTTCGAGGTTGCGCAGCGTCAGCACGAGCCGGTCGGCCTCATAACCCGGGCGCGCCATCGCGACGTAAGCGAGCCATTTGCCGTCGGGCGACGGCGTCGGCAGCGTGTCGGTCGCCTGATTGTCCTGCGTCAGATTGACCGGCGCCATCCGGCTGTCGACGAGCCAGCTGTAGATATCGAGATTGGTCGACATCGGCTCGTTCCGGTCGGCCTTGCGCAAAGTGAAGAAGATGGTGCGGCTGTCGGCGCCCCACGCAAGTTCCTCGCCGCCGCCGAAGGGTTTGGAGGGGGTGTCGCCGATCAGGCCGGCATCGGCGGGGCGCGCGGCGGTCGCCTTGCCGCCTTCGAGGTTGAAGACGAAGGGGCGGCTGTAGGTGCCGGGGGTTTCCCAATGATCCCAGTGGCGGACGAAGCCCGCGCCATCCTTGTAGAGACGGCCGGTGCCGGGACCGGGGAGCGCGCCCTTATCCTTCGCCTCGCAGCCGAAATCGGTGCACTCCTTGGCAATATCGCCCCACGCGAGCAGCTTGGTCGCGTCGGGCGAAATCTTGAATCCGGCGACATCGGCGTGGGTGTCGGTGACCTGCGTCGCGGCGCCGCCCGCCTTCGGGTCGATCCGCCAGACCTGATCCTTGCCCGACGCGTTCGAGAGGAAATAGAGGAAACCGTCCTTGTCGAACGCGGGCGACGTCTCGTTCTTTCCTGCGGCGTCGGCGACCGGCGCCGGCTTTGCGCCCTTCGCCTGACGGTCGACGAGCCAGAGGCCGGTCGATCTTTTGTAAGTCTCGGCTTCGGTCTCGGTCATCTGAAAGACGACCCAGCGGCCGTCGGGCGACGCCGTCGGCGCGGCGACGCGTTTCAAGGTCGCAAGATCGACCTCGGTCATCGGACGGGCGAGGGCGGGGGTTGAAAGGGCGGCGGTGAGCGCGATCGCGCTGGTGAGGAGCATGTTACGCATGGCGGGGGTTTAACGCCGCGACGAGCCGGTTCAAGAGCCTAGCGGCAAATCCAGCTTCTTGCGGACCAATCAAACTTCGCTGGATCGGCCGGCGACGATCGTCCATCGGCGCGATCCGAAGGAGAATCGCTTGTTCCGCGCGCTATCTACCACCACCGTCCGCCTGTTCGTGCCGCTGCTTGCGGGCGCGAGTCTGCGCGACCGCGCGATCGGCAGCGTCGGTGCGCTGATCGGGATCGGTATCGCGGGCGCCGCCTGCTTCATCTTATTTCCTGCCGCGACGCCGTGGATCGTCGCGCCTATCGGCGCATCAGCGGTGTTGCTGTTCGCGGTCCCGGCGAGCCCGCTCGCCCAGCCCTGGTCGATTTTCGGCGGTAATGTTATTTCGGCGGCGTTGGGGATCATCGTCGCCGGGCTGGTGCCCGAACCGGCGCTGGCTGCGGCGTTGGCCGTCGGCGGCGCAATCCTGATGATGTCGCTGCTTCGCTGCCTCCACCCGCCCGGCGGCGCTGCTGCATTGAGCGCAGTGATCGGCGGACATACGCTCGCGTCGGGCCACGCCGGGCACCTGCTGCTGCCTGTCGCCGTCAATTCGCTGATTCTTGTCGCGGCGGGTTGGGTCTTTCACCGTTTTTCGGGTCATAGCTACCCGCACCGCGCGGCACCGGTCGAAGGCAAGCCCGCAGTCGCGGCGGCGCCGGCGGGGCTGCTCATGGATGACATCGACGCGGCGCTCGCCGATCTGGGCGAGACGTTCGACATCGGCCGCGAGGATCTCGCGCTGCTTCTCGCGCGCGCCGAGGTCCATGCCGCGTCGCGGATCGGACGGGCGCAGATCGACGGGGTCAAGAAGGTGCGCGGCAAGAAGGCGGTGCGCGAGGTCGAGCGTAGCTAGAGGCGACCAACGCATACCTGAATCGTCATCCCGGGCTTGGCCCGGGATCCACCCCTCAAGCGACGCGCGAGTGGACCCCGGGTCAAGTCGAATGAGCCGCGTGTCGTTCGAGGGTGAAGATGTTGGAAAGAGGGGACGACTGGAGTGGCCGCAACCGCTCGTCAGCGGATCAGCACGCCGCCCTTCATCACATGGTCGATCTTTTCGAGCACGCCGATGTCAGCGAGCGGGTCGGCCCTGACCGCGACGAAGTCGGCGTAACGCCCTGGGACGATCGCGCCGATGTCGCCGCGCCCCATTTCCTCGGCGGCGCGGCCGGTCGCCGACTGGATCGCTTGCATCGGCGTCATCCCATATTTGACCATATTACGGAACTGCCGCGCGTTGAGCCCGTGCGGATAGACGCCGGCGTCGGTCGCATAGCCGATGTTGACGCCGAGCCCGACCGCGCGGCGGAAGGCGGCGCGCTGCGCGTCGGTCGTCTCGCGGTTCTTGCGCAGATATTCCTCGGGCCAGCCCTCTTTCGTGCCGACCTCGTCGATATAAGTGCCGTTGTAGATGTCCATCGCGAGCCATGTGCCCTGCTTTTTCGCGAGCTGGAGCGCCTCCTCGTCGGCGAGGCTGGCGTGTTCGATGCTGTCGACGCCGGCGCGGATGGCATTCTTGATCCCTTCGGCGCCGTGCGCGTGCGCGGTGACCCTTTTTCCGCGCGCATGTGCGACTTTCACAATCGCGCGGAGCTGTTCGGGCGTCAGTTCGGGCGCGCCGGGTTCGGTGCCGATCGCGAGCACCGCGCCGGTCGCGATCGTCTTGATGAAATCGGCGCCATGGTCGAGCAGATATGCCGTCTTTGCGGCCGCTTCCTCGGGCGTCGCGGCGACGCCGAGGCGCATGTCGAGCGGCAGTTGCTCATTCGGTACAACGCCGTTGAGTTCGCCGCCGCCTTTTGGGATGGTGAGGTAAGCGCCCGCGACCCACATGCGCGGGCCGGGCACGTCGCCGCGGTCGATCGCATTGCGCAGCGCTACATCGGTCAGGCCGCGATAGGTGCCGACGTCGCGGACGCTGGTGAAGCCCGCTTCGAGCGTGACGCGCGCGTTGCGCGCGCCGACGAGCGCGGTTTCGGCAGGCGATGCCTTCATCGGCGCGGCGAGGTCGGCGCTCTGGCCGAGGTCGGCGAGGTGCGTGTGAAGGTCGATCAGGCCGGGGAGGACGGTGAAGCCCGACCAGTCGATGATCGTCGCACCATCGGGCGCCTTTCCGCAGGCGTCGACCGCCTTGATGCGTTCGGTCTCGACAGTGATGCACTGGCCGGTGCGGACTGCGTTCGAGACGCCGTCGATCAGCCGCCCGGCCGCGATATACAGCGTTTCGGCCGAAGCCGGCGATGCCGCCAGAAGAGATGCCGCGAGCGCGGCGCTCAGATGGCGGTATCGAAGGCGTTGCACTGACGCGGATCCCCCGTCTGTAGGCCGCGGCGAAGCCAGCTCATGCGCTGTTCGCTCGTGCCGTGGGTAAAGCTTTCGGGCACCGGGCGCTGGCCTGCGGAGCGCATCAGCGTGTCGTCGCCGATCGCATTGGCCGCGCGCATCGCCTCTTCCATGTCGCCCGGTTCCATCACCGATTGGCCGTCGTTTGTCTTTGCGCGTGCGGCCCAGACGCCGGCGTAGCAATCTGCCTGCAGTTCCATACGGACCTGCAGCGCATTGCCCTCGGCCTGCGACGCGCGTTGTTGTGCTCGGCGCACCTGATCGGAAACGCCGCTGACCGTCTGGATATGATGCCCAACCTCGTGCGCAACGACGTACGCCTGCGCCGCGTCGCCTGCGGCCCCGAACTTTTGGTCGAGTTCGCGGAAGAAGCTGGTGTCGAGGTAGATGCCTTGGTCGGCGGGGCAATAGAAGGGCCCCATCGCCGATTGGGCCGCGCCGCATCCGGAGCGGTTGTTGTCGGTATAGAAACGCAGGCTTGGTTCGCGATAGCCGTTGATCAGGCCACCCCACACCTTGTTGGTCGAACTGAACACGTTGCAGGCAAAACGCTCCGCTTCCGTGTCGCATATGGCGCCGGAAGCGCCCCGGCTGTCGGCCATCGGATCGGCCGAACCGCTGCCGCTGCTCAGCATATTGGCACCGGGGCCGAGCAGGAAAAATGCCACTGCGCCGAGCAGCAGGATCGTCCCGCAGCCCATCTTGCGCCCGAGCAGCATCGGCAGGAACCCAATCAGCAGCCCGCCGATTCCGCCCCCTCCGCCGCCGCCGAAACCGCCGCCGCCTCGGCCCAGATCGCGAATATCGTCTCCGGGATCATAATCGTCGAGGCGCATCGGGCTTCTCCACCATCAAGGACGTTCGGGCGCGAGTGTTACAGCAGCGCCGGGCAATTGGAAGGGGGTTCGCAGCCGACAAGCCATTGCAATGACGCGTGCTGCGGTGCAACATGGGCGCCGCTCCAAGTCAGAGGATTGTCCCCCGAGTCCATGCCCCGCCGAGCCGCCCGCACCGCCTTGCCGCTTCCCGACCTCGTTGTGCTCGTCCTGCAGGGCGGCGGCGCGCTCGGCGCGTTTCAGGCGGGGGTGTATGAGGCGCTGATCGATCTTGGCATCGAACTCGACTGGGTCGCGGGGATTTCGATCGGTGCGGTCAACGCCGCGATCATCGCCGGGAATGAGCGCGATCAGGCGGTCGGCAAGATGCGTGATTTCTGGGAAGGCGCATCATCGGCGCTCCCCTCGCTGCCGACGCCCGACAATGACTGGGCGCGCGAATGGTCGCATATGGCGGCCGCGGGACAGGTGATGGCGTTCGGTGTGCCGGGCTTTTTCACGCCGCGCTTTCCGCCGCCAGCGCTTGCCGAGCGGCAAACGCCCGAGGCGGTCAGCTTCTACGACACCGCGCCGCTGGCGGCGACGCTCGACCGGCTCGTCGACTGGGACCGGGTGAATAATGGCAAGGTGCGGCTGTCGGTCGGCGCGGTCGCGGTCGAGACGGGCAATTTCCGTTATTTCGACACGACGTGCGACACGATCGACGCGCGGCATATATTGGCGTCGGGAGCCCTGCCGCCGGGGCTGCCTCCGGTCGAGATCGACGGGACATGGTATTGGGACGGCGGGCTCGTGTCGAACACCCCGCTCGAACATGTCGTCGCGGCGGCGAACGAGGATATGCTGGTGTTTCAGGTCGATCTGTTCCCAGCGCGCGGAGTGCGGCCGCACGACCTTGAGGAAGCCTGGTCGCGCGAGAAGGATATCCGCTTTTCGAGCCGCACGCGGCGGATTTCGGATGGGCTTGTGCGCCGCCGCAAGGAGCATAGGCTGATCGACCGGATGCTCGCGAAGCTGCCCGAGGAGTTCGCGGACCTTGCCGAAGTGAAGGCGGTGCGGCGGATGGTCGAGTGCAAGGCGCTCAACCTCGTTCAGCTGATCCACGAGCCGCCCGCGTGGCAGACCGGCGCGCGCGATTTCGAATTTTCGCGCTCGACGATGGAGGTCAACTGGGCGCTCGGTCGCGCCGCGGTCGAGGCGGCGATGAAGGACGGCCATCTGCTCGCCGAAAGCATCGCAGAGGGCCGGTCGGACAGCTTTGCCGTGCAGCCCGACGGGCTGAAACCGAAGGCCGGCACCGACCTCGGCTGATTTCTCTCCCCCAAGAAGAAGGACCCCGCACCATGCGCCTTAAAGGAAAGACCGCCCTCGTCACCGGATCGACCTCGGGCATCGGGCTCGGCATAGCCAAGGCCTTTGCCGCTGACGGCGCCGACATCATCATTAATGGTTTCGGCGACGCTGATGCGGTCGAGGCGGAGCGCAAGGGGCTGGAGGCGATCAGCGGCGGCAAGGCCGCCTATGACGGCGCGGACCTGACCCAGCCCGATGCGATTGAGGCGATGTTCGCGCGCGCCGAGCAGGATTTCGGCGGCATCGACATCCTCGTCAACAATGCGGGGATGCAGTTCGTGTCACCTGTCGAGGATTTCCCGCCCGAGAAGTGGGACATGATCATCGCGCTCAACCTGACCGCGGCGTTCCACACGATCCGTCATGCCGTGCCGGGGATGCGGAAGAAGAAATGGGGGCGGATCATCGGCACGGCATCGGCGCACTCGCTCGTCGCCTCGCCGTTTAAATCGGCCTACGTCACCGCGAAGCACGGACTCGCGGGGCTGACGAAGACCGTCGCGCTCGAGGTCGCCGACGCCGGGATCACGGTCAATTGCATCAGCCCCGGCTATGTCTGGACCCCGCTGGTCGAGAACCAGATTCCCGACACGATGAAGGCGCGCGGCATGACGCGCGAGCAGGTGATCAACGACGTGCTGCTTGCGGGGCAGCCGACCAAACAGTTCGTGACGGTCGAGCAGGTCGCGGCGCTCGCGAGTTTCCTGACGCGCGAAGAGGCGGCTAACATTACGGGCGCGAACCTCAGCGTCGATGGCGGCTGGACCGCGGCTTGATCCGCTCCGCCCTTGAGCAATCTCCTTTGCGCTCCTAAGGTTAACCATAGGGGTCGGGGAGAGAAAGAGAATCATGGGTCGCTCCATTTGGGTTTTAACCGCGGCGCTCGGCATCGCGCTCGGCGCCTGCCGCACCGTGCCATCCATTCCGCCATCGTCGGCCGACGCGCCGCCGGCCGAGGAGGCGGGCGGCTGGCGCGCGACCGCGACCGATCCCGACAAACAGCGGATCCGCGGCTGGTACAGCAGTTGGCAGGCGGCGCTCGCCGACGCCCGCGCCAAGGGTTTCGGCGCCGATATCGACCGCGAGGGCGCGCTGCTCCAGCCGATGGCGGCACTGCCCAACCCACATTTGCCTGCGGGCGAATATCGCTGCCGGACGATCAAGGTCGGCGCGCAGGGGCGCGGGGCGCTCGGTTATATCGCCTATGGGTGGTTCCGCTGCCGCGTCGCGCCCGAACAGGGTCTGTCGAGCCTGACCAAGCTGTCGGGATCACAGCGCCCCGTTGGCCTGATCTTTCCCGACAATCTGAAGCGGCAGGTCTTTCTCGGCACGCTCGAACTCGGTGACGAGAAGATGGCGCTCAATTACGGCAGCGACCGGATGCGCGACATGGCGGGGCTGGTCGAACGGATCGGCGACAATCGCTGGCGGCTCGTGCTGCCGGCGCCGGCCTATGAATCGCTGCTCGACGTGATCGAACTGGTCCCGGCGGGCTGAAGAACCGACAAAACAGGGGAAAGATGATGCGGATTTTGTGGACGGGCGCGGCGGCGCTGGCCTTGGCGGTATCGGGCGCGATGCCCGCCGCGGCGCAGGCGCTGCGCGGCGAGGTCGAGCAGCAGATGCCGTCGCTGATGGCGATCTACAAGGATCTGCACGCTCACCCCGAACTCAGCTTCATGGAAGTGCGCTCGGCGGGCATCCTCGCCGCCGAGGCGCGCAAGCTAGGCTTCAAGGTCACCGAAAAGGTGGGCGGAACCGGCATCGTCGCGGTGATGGAGAATGGCCCCGGCCCGGTGGTGATGGTGCGTGCCGACATGGACGGGCTGCCGGTGACCGAGCAGACGGGGCTTCCCGGCGCGTCGAAGGTGCGCGTCACCACCAAGGAAGGCGTCGAAACGGGTGTGATGCACGCGTGCGGCCACGATACGCATATGACGGCGTGGATCGGCGTCGCGCGGCTGATGGCGGCGAACAAGGGTAAATGGTCGGGCACGCTGGTGATGATCGGCCAGCCCGCAGAGGAACGCGGCGCGGGCGCGCGGATGATGCTCGAGGACGGGCTCTATACGCGCTTCCCGAAACCCGAATATGTGCTGGCGTTCCATGACGCGGCACAGTTCCCCGCGGGCAAGATCGGTTATACGCCGGGCTATGCGCTCGCCAATGTCGACAGCGTCGACATATTGGTGAAGGGCGTCGGGGGCCACGGCGCCTATCCGCAGGCGACGAAGGATCCGATCGTGCTGGGGAGCCGGATCGTCGGCGCGCTCCAGACCTTGGTGTCGCGCGAGGTGAGCCCGCTCGACAGCGCGGTGGTGACGGTCGGCAGCTTTCATGCGGGCGCCAAGCACAATATTATTTCGGACGAGGCGCGCCTGCAACTGACGGTGCGCAGCTATACCGACGCGGTGCGTGACCATCTGCTGGACGGCATCGCGCGCATCGCGAAGGGCGAGGCGATCTCGGCGGGGGTGCCGGAGGACCGGATGCCGGTGGTGACGGTGCAACGGGACGAATATACGCCCGCGACCTTTAATACCCCCGAATTCACCGAGGAGATGGCGGCGTTCCTGACGACCAGCTTCGGCGAGGAGCGTGTGGTCAAGATGCCGCCGGTGATGGGCGGCGAGGACTTCGGCCGCTTCGGGCGCGAGGACAAGAGCATCAAGAGCCTGATCGTCTGGGTCGGCGGGGTGCCGCAGGCCGAATATGACGCGGCGAAGAAGGAAGGCCGGACATTGCCGAGCCTCCACTCGCCCTTCTGGGCGCCCGACGCGCCCGCGGTGATCTCGACCGCGACCGAGGCGCTGACCGCGATGACGATGAAGCTGATGGGGAAGAAATAAGGGATCGTCCGCTGACGACCGGAAGCGGGCATTCCCATTACCGTCACCCCGGGCTTGACCCGGGGCCTGCCTTGCCTTTTCGCCGTCGTCAGGAAGAAAAGGCGGGTCCCGGGTCAAGCCCGGGATGACGAAAGTGAGAGCATGCAATGGCAGCCCCCCACCCCAAAGCAGGCATCGCCTAAACAGGTCTTTCCTACATTATCCGGCTGTGCCAGCCTTCATCCGGCTCTTTCATTTGTCGGGTAAAAGCGGTCGCGTGCCGGTGCGACGCGAAGGGGCGTGCCGGGCGCGTCCGGCCCGCCGCAAGGCCCGGTGCGCGCATGGGGCTGAACTTTACTGAACTTTGGACATTATTGATTCGCCAGACGGGATAAGCTGATCAGCGAGCCCCACCGCTTCGCCCCATGCTCGGTCTGGCCCTGCTGCCCTTTCCCAATTAAATTGGGATGGACCTGTTCGTGAGGCTGTGGTGAGCAAAAGACATGTCTGCCAATGAACCCGCTCCCGGTTTGTCTGCATGCCTAACCGACCGGGAAATGGAAATTTTGCGCCTGTTGGTCGCCGGGCATACCGTCAAGACCATCGCAGCGCGTCTGGGCCGTTCGGAAACCTCGATTAACGAGCGTTTGCGCTCCGCCCGCCGGAAAACGGGTATCGGCAGCAGCCGCGAATTGGCGCGGCTTCTGGACCGCCAAAAAACTTGTGACGAAAATATCGATCTTTCGAGCCGCCGCTCCACCGGGAAAGACTTGGCGCACACCGCAACCGTTGGGGTTCGTGGTTCGAAAGGAATGATCGCCATGCTCATTGCAATACCCCTGGCCGCCGCCGGATTAATGTTCGCAGCCGCCCCTTCCGCCGATCAGGCCGGAACAGCCGACGCTGTCCACAGCTCGGAATCCCAGCAACTACCGCTGGCCGGAAGCTGGTCGCTGGACGCATCGGCCATGCCCGAGGACGAACGGCCGCAGCGCGTGACGATGACGTTTCGCGCATCGCAGGACGGCAAATGGACAACGCGGGTAGAAATCGTCGCGCCCGACGGCTCCAGCCGACATGCGGAATCGACCGCCGCGCTCGACGGCGTCCCCGTACCCGTCGCGGGCAACATGGATTTCATCGACAGCGTTGCCTTGCGCCAGCCGGCGCCCGACACGTTGGTGATGACGCTGGGAAAGGCGGGCGCGCGGGTGTCTACGCGCGTCTATACCGTTGCGAAGGATCTGAAATCCATGACCGAAACGATCGTCTGGTCTAGCGACAAGCTTCAAAGGCTGGAAACGACGCACTTTAACCGCGTTTCCTGATCGCTTCCACCACCGGCATCGTGCGGGGCTTCGAAGAAATGCCGGACCTCACGCGTTCGCGGCCTGCAAAGTTGCAGACGTCACGTGCGCAATGCCCCCCTCCCAACCTTCGGCGCCTCGGGCTTGCCCCTGGGGGCCGCCTTTTATGGTTTCTCGGTCATTCCCCCGCGAAAGTCGCAAAACTGCCGCCGCGACCGGCTCCGTCGGTGAAGCGTTTCGCGCCCGCTGCCGCGCCTTCGCGCAAAGGGGCTACGCCGGCGTGCGCTTCGTGCGCCAGCGCTCCTTCGATTTCGAAATCCCATTGGCGGTAGGCACTCAGCCGGTCGCTGTTCATGCAGGTTTGCGGAAAGGCGGCGATCTGTTTCGCGAGTTCGATCGCGGCGGCAACCGCGCTGCCGTCTGCGACGACGCGGTCGGCGAGGCCGATACGGTGGGCTTCGTCGGCGGCGACGGGGCGGCCGGTCAGGATCATGTCGAGCGCGCGGCCTTGCCCTACGATGCGTGGCAGGCGGACCGTGCCGCCGTCGATCAGCGGCACGCCCCAGCGGCGGCAATAGACACCGAAAACGGCGCTTTCCGCTGCGACGCGGAGGTCGCACCAAAGCGCGAGTTCGAGCCCGCCGGCGACCGCATGGCCTTCGACCGCAGCGATCACCGGCTTTTCAAGCAGCATCCGTGTCGGGCCCATCGGTCCGGGGCCGTCGGGGTCGTAGCGCGAGGCGCCGACCGCGCCGAGGTCGAAGCCGGCGCAGAAATGGCCCTCGCTGCCGGTGAGGATCACGACCTTCGCATCCTTGTCGGCCGCGAAGGCGGTGAAGGCGTCGCGCAGGGCGTCGGCGGTCGCGGGGTCGACCGCGTTGCGCTTCGCCGGGCGATCGATCGTGACGATCGTGACAGGTCCGTCCTTCGCGATGGTGACGCTCATCGGGCTTGCTCCTTCATCGGATAGAGCGTGACGCGGGGCGGGGGGACTTGCAAGCGGCGGACGCGCTCCCTAAATAAAAGATATGCGGGCCGGGCCCCTCTGGCGTCGGCGGGACAATTCCCGCCACGTGATGTCGGACCGCATCGGGTGACACCGATGCTTGCGGCCCTTTCTCCCCCCTGTTTTGAGGGTAACAGCATCGGCGTCACCTGCTTGATTTTTCAATCAGGAGGCCCTTTTCGATGACATTTTCTCCCAATTTCTATCGTCTGACCCAGCTCCATCGCCAGCTCGACGATGCAGAGCGGCGCGAGGCGCACCGGCGCGGCGCGGATCCGTTCCGCCTGCTGCGGCTCAAGACGTTGAAGCTCGTGGTCAAGGAGCGGCTTGTGGCGCTGACTTTGCGTTCGCCCGCGTTGCGCCCGGCGCTCGCCCGCTGATCACCGATAATTGACGACCGGAGCGCTGCCGAAAGGCGGCGCTTTCGGTGCATCCAGGGAAAGACATCATGGAATTTCTTTTTGCCGACTGGCTGGGCACCCCGGCGTGGTTCTGGCTCGCCTTCATCGCGCTCGTCATCGCGCTCACCGCCTTCGACCTTGGCATCCTTAACAAGGAGAATAAGGAGATGGGGATCGGCGAGAGTTTGAAGCTCTCGGCGCTCTATATTGGCATCGCGATGGCGTTCGGCGCTTGGGTCTGGGCCGCGAAGGGCGGCGAGGCGGGGCTGCAATATTATACCGGCTTCTTCATCGAGAAGGCGTTGTCGATCGACAATATCTTCGTCATCTCGCTGATCTTCACGACCTTTGCGATCCCGCCGCGCTACCAGTATCGCGCTTTGCTTTGGGGTATCGTCGCGGTGATCGTGCTGCGCGGTATCATGATCGCGGGCGGCGCGGCGCTGGTCACCGAATATGGCTGGGTGCTCTATATTTTCGCGGCCTTCCTCGTTTTTACCGGCGTGAGGATGCTGTTCGCGAGCGATACGCCGATGGATGTGAAGGGCAATCCGGTCGTCAGATGGCTGTCGCGGCACATCCCGCTGACCGACGATCTGCACGGCGAGAAATTTTTCGTGCGCGTGCCCGATACGAAAACGGGCAAGATGGTCATGGCCGCGACGCCGCTGTTCCTTGCGCTGGTCGTGATCAACCTCGCTGATCTGGTGTTCGCGGTCGACAGCGTGCCCGCGATCTTCGCGATCACGACCGATACTTTCATCGTCTATACGTCGAACATCATGGCGATCCTCGGCCTGCGCGCGCTCTATTTCGCGCTATCGGCGATGGTGCACCGTTTCCATTACCTCAAATATGCGCTCGCGCTGGTGCTGGTGTTCATCGGGTCGAAGATCTTCGTCGCCGATTTCATCCTCGGCGGCGACAAATTCCCGCCGCTGGTGAGCCTGGGGGTGACGGTCGCGCTGATCGCGGGCGGGATCATCTGGTCGCTCGTCAAGACGCGTGACGAAGCGGCGGTGCTGCCGCGATAAAAATGTCCGCCGGAAGCCCGTATAAGCTTCCGACGGACAGGCTTTCCTCCCCAGGAAAGCTCGGTAGGCGCGGGGCGGGTCGCGAGCCCCGCGCCAAGATGGGCGACGCGGGGGTTGCAACGGGCCCCCGCGTCTAACTTTTTACGCGGCGAACTGGTTCATCGTATTGTCCTTGCCCGCGGCCTTGAGGGCCGCTTCGCCGGCGAAATATTCCTTGTGATCGTCGCCGATGTCGCTTCCGCTCATGTTCTGGTGCTTCACGCAGGCGATGCCCTGGCGGATTTCGGCGCGCTGGACGCCCTTGACGTAGCCGAGCATCGCTTCTTCGCCGAAATATTCCTTGGCGAGGTTGTCGGTGCTGAGCGCCGCGGTGTGATAGGTCGGCAGCGTGATCAGGTGATGGAAGATGCCCGCCCGCTTCGCCGCGTCGCGCTGGAAGGTGCGGATGCGGTTGTCGGCTTCTTCGCCCAGCGGCGTTGCGTCGTAATCGGCGCTCATCAGCTTGGCGCGGTCATAGGCGCTGACGTCCTTGCCCTCGGCGCTCCACGCGTCGAACACCTGCTGGCGGAAGTTGAGCGTCCAGTTGAAGCTCGGCGAATTATTGTAGGCGAGCTTCGCATTGGGGACGACTTCGCGGATGCGGTCGACCATGCCGGCGATCTGTTCGATGTGCGGCTTTTCGGTCTCGATCCACAGCAGGTCGGCGCCGTTCTGCAGGCTCGCGATGCAGTCCATCACGCAGCGGTCCTCGCCGGTTCCCGAACGGAACTGATAGAGGTTCGAGGGCAGGCGCTTCGGGCGCATCAGCTTGCCGTCGCGGTTGATCAGCACGTCGCCGGGGTTGCCCGCGCCTTCGACCTCTTCGCAGTCGAGGAAGCTGTTATATTGGTCGCCAAGGTCGCCGGGCTCCTTCGAGAAGGCGATCTGCTTGGTCAGGCCCGCGCCGAGGCTGTCGGTGCGCGTCACGATGATGCCGTCCTCGACGCCGAGTTCCATGAAGGCGTAACGGCAGGCACGGATCTTGGCGATAAAGTCCTCGTGCGGCACGGTGACCTTGCCATCCTGATGGCCGCACTGCTTTTCGTCCGAGACCTGATTTTCGATCTGGAGCGCGCACGCGCCGGCCTCGATCATCTTCTTGGCGAGGAGGTACGTCGCCTCGGCGTTGCCGAAGCCGGCGTCGATATCGGCGATGATCGGCACGACATGCGTTTCATGATTGTCGATCGCCGCCTGAACCTGCTTCGCCTTGAGCTCGTCGCCCTCGGCGCGCGCGGCGTCGAGGTCGCGGAACAGCATGCCGAGCTCGCGAGCGTCGGCTTGGCGGAGGAAGGTATAGATTTCCTCGATCAGCGCCGGAACGCTGGTCTTCTCGTGCATCGACTGGTCGGGCAGGGGGCCGAATTCGCTGCGCAGCGCGGCGATCATCCAGCCCGACAGATAGATGTAGCGGCCCTTGACGGTGCCGAAATGCTTCTTGATCGAGATCATCTTCTGCTGCGCGATGAAACCATGCCAGCAGCCCAAGGACTGGGTGTAGTTCGCGGGGTCGGCGTCATAGGCGGCCATGTCGGCGCGCATGATGCGCGCGGTGTAGCGGGCGATGTCGAGGCCGGTGCGGAACTTGTTCTGGGCGCGCATGCGGGCGATGCTCTCGCCGCTGATGCCGTCCCAGGTGCCGTCGTAGTCGCGAATGAGGCGGCCTGCCTGCGCCATATCTTCTTGGTAGCCCATCGTCTTTGTCCTTGAGAGGAGGTGATGGGTGGAAGTTGGCGAAGGTGCCGCGGAAAGTGAAAAGCTTTGTCAATAATATTTGTGAAATATGGGACTTAGGTGTAAATATGCGTGTAAATTAGTAAAGAAAGTTACAAGATGGCGGAGCGACGGGTGTTTGCGGGGCCGGCGGTGCGCAAGGTGCGGCGCGAGGCGGGGATGACGCAGGCGGCGATGGCCGAGGCGCTCGATATTTCGCCGAGCTATCTCAACCTGATCGAACATGGCCAGCGGCCGCTGAGTGCAACGGTGATCGTGCGGCTGGCCGAACGCTTCGGCTTCGACGCAGCGAAGCTGGGGGGGGAGGAAGTGCCGGGCGGGCTGGCGGGGCTGCGGCGGCGGCTGGCCGATCCGCGTTTCGCCGATCTGGGGATCGGGACGCAGGAGGTCGAAGAGTGGCTTCAGACCGCCCCGGCGACCGCCGCGGCCTTTGCGCGACTGTTCGACGCGGCGCCCGAGGGGCGTTCGGAAGGCGAGGGCGACGCGCCCGAAGTTGCCGCGGTGCGACGCGCGATCGAGAAATGGCGCAACCATTTCCCCGATCTCGACGCGCGTGCCGAGGAGCTGGCCGACGAACTGCGGCTGGCGGGCGGCGACCTTTATGGCACGATCTCGGAGCGGCTGCGCACGCGCCATCAGCTCGGCATCCGCATCCTGCCGTCGGACGTGATGCCCGATCGCCTCCGCTGGCTCGACTGGCACGCGCGGCAATTGATGCTGAACGAGCTGCTGCGTCCGGCCTCGCGGACATTTCAGGCGGCGGCGACGCTGGCGCACATCGAGGCGAAGGGCGAGATCGACGCGCTCGTCGCGGGCGCCGAGTTCACCGAGAGCGCAGCGGCGCGGCTGTTCGAGCGGCATCTGATCCAATATTTCGCCGCGGCGCTGATGATGCCCTATGGCCGGTTCCTGCGCGCGTGCGACGCGACCGGATATGACCTGCTGCTGCTCCAGCGGCGCTTCGGCGCGGGCTATGAACAGGTCGCGCACCGGCTGACGACCTTGCAGCGCGTCGGTGCGCGCGGGCTGCCTTTCTTCATGTTGCGCATCGATCGCGCGGGGCAGGGAAGCAAGCGCTATGCCGGGGCGAGCCAGTCGCCGCTGACGGGCGGCGATGCGCGCTGCCCCTTGTGGGGCGTCCACGAGGCCTTTTCGCGCCCGGGCGAGGTGATCGCCGACCTGATCGAACTGGAGGACGGGACACGCTGGTTCACCCAGTCGCGCTCGGTCGCCGCGCCGGGCGCGACGGGCAGCGGGACTCCCGCGCGTTTCGCGGTGTGCGTCGGGGTCGATGCCAAGGTCGCCGCGCCGCTGGTCGCCGCGCGCGGGATCGACCTGATGCGCAGTCCGGCGACGCCGATCGGATTGGGGTGCAGGCGCTGTACGCGCACCGGCTGCGTCCAGCGCTCGATGCCGCCGCTCGGCCGGCCGCTGCGTTTCCGTGAGGGCGAGCGCGGGGTCAGCGCGTTCGATTTTGCGGGCGATTGACCGCGAGCCGCCCGGAGTGCGCTTAAATTGACACGCATCGTGCCGTAATCGGGAGGGTGCGTGCCTATCAGGCGGCCGCAACGGGACCCGAAATGCTTGTACGAATCGAACCACAGGACGTCGAAATCGGCATGTTCGTCCACGCCTTTGAAGGGTCGTGGTTCGATCATCCGTTCTGGCGCCGTTATTTCCGCATCGAGACGCAGGAACAGCTCGACCGCATCCGCAATTCGGCGATCGACGGGCTGCTGATCGACGACCAACTCGGCATCGGGCCGCGCGCGGCTTTGCAGGCGACCGAGCCGGAAAGGTCGCCGGACCCGCGCCGCAAGCGGGTGGCCCGCGGGAGATTCTGGGGCGAAGCCATGGCGCCGCGGACGCGCACGCGCTTTGCGTCTGCGCAGAAGGACGGCGACGTGCCGCGTTCGCGCCGCAGCTATGCCATCGAATGCCGCCGCGCGAAGCAGCTGGTCGACCGGACGCGGGGGGCTGTTACCGACATGTTCGAGGCCGCGCGGCTTGGCCGCGCGGTCGAGGTCAAGCATATGGTGCGCCTCGCGAGCTTGATAGGCGCGTCGATCGAGCGCGACGCCAAGGCGCTGATCAACCTCGTCCGCCTGAAGGAAAAGGACGAATATACCTATCTTCATTCGGTCGCGGTCTGCGCGCTGATGATCAATTTCGCCCGCCACCTCGAGCTCGATCCGCAAGAGGTCGAGGATATGGGGGTTGCGGGGCTGCTCCACGATGTCGGGAAAGTCGCGGTTTCGGACGATATATTGAACAAGCCCGGCGGGCTGTCGAAAGGCGAGATGCGCTCGGTCCGCGAGCATCCCGGCGCGGGCCATCGCCTGCTCGAAAACTCGCCCGGCACGCCGGCGCTGGCGCTCGAACTGTGCCTGCGGCACCATGAGAAGATCGACGGCAGCGGCTATCCCGGCGGGCTGAAAGGCGAGGAACTGTCGCTTGCGGCGCGGATGGGGGCGATCTGCGATGTATATGACGCGGTGACGTCGAACCGTCCGTACAAGGCGGCGTGGACGCCATGCGAGGCGCTGACCGAGATGCGGAAATGGGAGGGGCATTTCGATCCCGCGTTACTCGACCGTTTCGCCGACAGCCTGGGCATCTATGCCAGCGGGACGCTGGTGCGGCTGTCGACGGGCGAACTGGGGATCGTCATCGGCAGCGCGGGCGAGGCGGGCGAGGATGTCGTCGTCCGCGCCTTTTTCGACTGCAACACGCTGGCCGAAATCGACCCCGTCGATCGCGCGATTGCGCCCTCTGCCGAATATCCCCGGATCATCGGCCGCGACAGCCCGACCTTCTGGCGCTTTGCCGACTGGGATGTTTTGCGCCACCGGGTGCTGGCGGCAAATATCCTGCCCGACGCCGAGTCCGATTCACACTGAAAGCGGGATGCGGATCCGTCCGCGTCGCCTGTTCCCGCATCCTTTCGCGCGCCGGACCGTTGATCCTGTCCCGACCCGGGAGGACCAGCATTTGAAACTCACCCCCATTCTGCCGTGCCTGCTGTTGATTGCCGGCTGCAATTCAGCCCCCCAAGATACCGATACCGACCCCAAAGCGGCAGTCGCGGCCGACGCCGACAGCTTGCGATTCGAGGATGCCGAGACCGACGCGGCGCCTTTCGACGCGCCGCCGACGCTTCGTGCGCAGGTCCTGCTCGACCATCTCGGCTTCTCGCCCGGCGTGATCGACGGGAAGGAAGGGGCGTCCTATGTCGCCGCGCTGCGCGGCTTTCAGAAAGCGCGCGGACTCGAAGAAAATGGGAAGCTCGACGCGGCGACCGAAGAGGCGCTGCAACAGGGGCGCGATATTCCCGCGACGCGGATGGTCATCATCCCCGCGGGCTTCGCGAAAGGGCCGTTCGTTCCGGCCTTTCCGAAAGATGCCGCCGATCAGGCCAAATTGCCCGCGCTCGGCTATCGCAATCTGACCGAAGCGCTTGCCGAACGGTTTCATACGACGCCCGAGACGCTGGTCGCGCTCAACAGCCCGTCGACGCTGGTCGGCGCGGGGCGGCCCTTTCGCGTTCCGAACATCCCCGATGTCGATGTGCCGAAAACGGGGGACGACCCGCGCGGCTGGAACGGCACGCTCGAACGGCTGGGCGTCGCGCCCGAGCAGCTTGCCGCCGCGAAGATCGTCGTCGACAAATCGGAGGGCGTCTTGAAAGTCTATGACGACGCCGACCGGCTCGTGGGGCAATTCCCCGCGACGATGGGAAGCCGCCACGACCCGCTGCCGATCGGGAAATGGGAGATAAAGGGCGTCAGCCGCAACCCCGACTTCCACTATAATCCCAAGCTGTTCTGGGATGTGAGCGACAACAAGGAGGCGAAGTTGCTGCAACCCGGCCCGAACAGCCCGGTCGGCGTCGTGTGGATCGATCTCAGCAAACCGCATTACGGCATTCACGGAACGAGCGAACCGCATACGATAGGGCGCGCGGAGAGCCATGGTTGCGTCCGGCTGACCAATTGGGACGCCGCGCGCGTCGCGCAGATGGTCAAACCCGGAACGCCGGCGATCTTTCAGAATTAGAGCGAGCGGCCGCGAAAACCCTTCGCCTGTTCGCGCAGGCGAAGGGTTTTTCGTGGGATCAGGCCTTTTGCGCCGCGGTCCAGCGGGTAATCACCGATTCGAGCACCTCGATCGGCATCGCGCCGGCCGCGAGCGCGGTGTCGTGGAAAGCGCGCAGGTCGAACTTGTCGCCGAGCGCGGCCTTTGCCTGTTCGCGGATGCGGACCCAGCTCGTCTGGCCGACCATGTAGCTCGTCGCCTGGCCCGGCCACACGCAATAGCGCTCGATCTCGGTGATGTTCGACGGTTCGGGGGTGCCCAGCGTCTCGTTATAATATTGGATCGCCTTCTCGCGCGTCCATTTATAGTGGTGGAGGCCGGTGTCGGCGACGAGCCGCGCGGCGCGGAACATATAGGATTGCAGATAGCCGAGGCGGCCCCACGGGTCGTTTTCATAGACGCCCATCTCGTCGGCGAGCTGTTCCGCGTAGAGGCCCCAGCCTTCGGTATAGACCGAGTAGGCGGGGAGGCGGCGGAGGCGGGGAATACCCTCGGCCTCCTGCGCGAGCGCGATCTGGTGGTGATGGCCGGGCGACGCTTCGTGATAGGTGAGCGTGGGCAGCGTCCAGCTCGGATTTTCGGCGGTGTCGCGGAGGTTGATATAATAAGCGCCGGGGCGCGAGCCGTCGAGCGCGGGGATCTGGTAATAGCCGCCGGTCGCGCCATCCTCGATGTCGGCGGGGACGCGGCGGATCTCTACCTTCGCCTTGGGCAGGCGGCCGAAGGCTTCGGGAAGGCGCGCCTGGATCGCCTGCATCTGGGCGTTGAGTTCGGCGATCAGCTTCGCCTTGCCCTCGTCGGTGTTGGGGTAGAGGAAGCGCGGGTCCTTGCCGAGCGCGCGCATCCGTTCGGAGACCGTCCCCTTGGTCATGCCCTGCGCCTTGAAGATCGCGTCGGCGCGCGCGCTCAAATCGGCGACGCGGTCGAGGCCGAGCTTGTGCACCTCCTCGGCCGACATGCCCGTCGTCGTCGCGTAACGCAGCGCATAGGCGTAATATTCGTCGCCCTTCGGCAGGCGCCAGACGCCGGCATCGTGCGTCGCGCGCGGGCGCGCGGCGCGGAGTTCCTCGGCCTGACGGCGCATCGCGGGATAGATTTTGCCTTCGACGATCGCGGCGCAGCGTTTCGCCCAGTCGCCGGGAATATCCTTCGTCTTTGCGGCGAGATTCTTCGTCAGCCCGTTGGCGTCGGGCGCGGGCGCCCAGATGCGGTCGAACTGGCCGAGCGTGCGGTCGATGACGAAATCGGGGGGGATGATGCCGCCCGCATGATCGGCCTTGATGCGCCCGGTCTCGTTGTCGAGTTGCACCGCGAAATCGGCGCAGCGCGCGAGATAGGCCTCGGCATCGGCGGCGTTCGCGATGCTGTGCTGGTTGATCAGGAAATCGGGGATCGAGCGGTAGGTGCCGCTCAATTGCGTAACCGGATGCGGTTCGGGCCAGCTGTGAAGGCCATAATCGAAGGTGTCATACGCCTTGACGGAATGCTCCCACGGGCCGCGGAAGGTTTCGTAGTTGACGAGATCCATGCCCGACAGCTTTGACGCGTCGATCTTTTTGAGTTCGGCGAGGCCGTCGCGATAGAGCTGGTGGCTCTGCTTGATTCCCGCCGGCGAGCGGTCGTCGAGTTTCGCCTTGAGCGGCAGGCGGGCGTCCTTGTCGAGCCCGAGCGCGGTCGCGAATTCGGGGCTTTCGTCGACCATCCGATCGTAGAAGCGATCGTAGATCGCGGTCAGCTTCGCGCCTTCGCCGCTTGCGGTCCGGGCCGTCAGCGCGGCGGCGGGATTTCGGATGCCTGCGAGCGCGGAGGTCGCGGCGAGGGTGGCGATGAGGGTGCGGCGGTCGAGCATGATGGTCTCCAGCGAGGTGTGTTGCCCGGTTGCTACACGCCTAGGTCGGCCGTGTCTTGTATCGATTTGACGTCGGGCACCTTGCGCCGCCACGCGCCTGGCGTCGCGCCGCTGAGCCGCGCGACCGCATGCGTCATATGCGCCTGGTCGGTGAAATGGAGGCGGTGTGCGATATCGGAGAGCGGCTCGCCGCCTGCGCGGATCGCCGCGAGCGCGGCGCGGGCGCGGGCGTCGGCGCGAAACGCCTTGGGGGTGCAGCCATAGGCGGCGCGAAAGCCGCGGCTCAATGTTTCGGCGCGCACGCCCGTGCGCTCGGCCCATTCGCCGAGCCGGATGGGCGCGTGGCCGCAGAGGTCGCGCGCGAGCAGATCGGGCCAGTCGAGCGCGGCGTCGGGGGTGGCGGCAAATTGCTCGGCGAAGGCGGCCGCCGCCGCCTGCGGGTCGCGCGCGGCGATCCGGACGAGCGCGTCGGGATCGCCGACGCGGCCGCGAACATGCGGCGTCGCCGCCAGTTCGGCGGGCAGGCCCAGCACGAGGACGCGCGCGCCCTTCGCCTCGACGCGGTCGAGATGCGATTCGAACGGATGGTGGATCAGCGCATCGCCGGGGCGGACATCGAAACGCCCTTCGTCGCCCGCTTCCTGATAGCCGCCCTCGAGCACCACGGCGACGAAGGCGTCGTCGTGGCAGTGGCGCGCGCGCAGTTCGTGCGGATGATGATCGAGCAGCCCGAGCGGGGCGTCAGCGAAACGGTGTGATCGCATTGGCCTATTCGCGCGCCTTGGCGGCAGCGCGGACTTCCTGCGAGCGTTCGAGCGGAATGACCAAAATGTCGTCGCCGTCGACGATCACCGCAATATTGTCCATGCCGAGGATCGACACGCGCTTGTCGCCGGCGCGGACGAGGTTGCCGCGGCTGTCGTGGAGAAAGGCGTCGCCGGTGACCGCATTGTCGGCGGCATCCTTTTCGGCGAGGGCGTGGATCGTGTGCCAGCAGCCGAGGTCGGACCAGCCCATCGCGACCGGGACGACCGCGACGCGATCATCCTTTTCCATCACGGCATAGTCGATCGAGTCCGACGGCGCCTTCGCGAATTCGATGGCGTCGGCATAGAGCGCGTCACCGTCGCGCATTCCGGCGGCAATCGCCCTGTCGGCCGCTTCGAAGATCGCCCGGCAATGGGTGAGCATCGCGTCGCGCATTCGCGCGGCGCGGAACAGGAAGATACCGGCATTCCAGCTATATCCGCCCGCCGCGAGCATCGCTTCGGCATCGGCGAGCGGGGGCTTTTCGACGAAACGGTCGACCGCGAACCCGTCCTCGCCGAGCGCTTCGCCCGCAGCGATGTAGCCGAAGCCGGTTTCGGGGCTGTCGGGGGTGATACCGAAGGTGACGATCCAGTCCTGCTGCGCGAGGCGCACTCCCTTGGCGATCGCGGCGTGAAAGGCGGGGACGTCGGCGATGACATGGTCGCTCGGCATCACGAGCAGCAGCGTGTCGGCGTCAGCCTGTGCGACGGCTAGGGCGATCGCGGCGGCGGTGTTGCGCGGCATCGGCTCGACGAGGAGCGTCTCTTCGCGGTCGCCCATCTGTTCGCGCACCATCGCGACATGGCCGTCGCCGCACAGCACGACGGGCGGCAGGAAAGCGGGACCCGCAGGGGTGCGCTCGACGGTCTGGCGGAACAGGCTGCGCTGGCCGTGCAGCAGCAGGAACTGCTTGGCGCGGGTGCCGCGCGATTCGGGCCACAGGCGCGTGCCTGCGCCGCCGCACAAGATGACGGGCTGGATCATGGTGCTCATGCGATCGGCCTATCGCACGATATGAAGGAAAAGACACAGGATGATGCGATGGGTGAGTGTAAAATTAACCGACAGTTGACGCCTCGGATGTAGTATTGCGCCCGCGAAAGGTTTGCGATTTTTCCATGTTCCGGCTGTTCAAACATTATGTCCCGCACGCCGTCGTCTGGCTGGCGCTGATTGAATTTTTCGCGCTGCTCGGCTCGGCCGAGGGCGCGTGGCATCTCTATGCGCATCAGGCGGGGTTCGATGCGGGGCCGCTCGCGAGCCGCTGGCTGCCGCTTTTGACCTTCGGCGTTTCCAACTCGCTCGCGATGATGGCGACCGGGATGTACGGGAACGAGGGGCTGCGCTCGATGCGTTTTGCGACCGCGCGCCTGCTCGCCGCCATTTCGCTCGGCGTGATCTTTCTCTCGGTGCTGGGGTTCCTTTTGCCGACGGCGACGCTGTGGCGCGCGAACAGCCTTTATGCGATGGTTTTTGCGATCGGCGCCCTGTTCGTGATCCGTCTTGCGCTGACGCAGTCGGCGGGGACCGAAGCCTTTCGCCGCCGCATCCTGGTGCTCGGCGCCGGACCGCGCGCGGCGCGGCTCGCGGCGCTCGCCGATGCGCCGGGAAGCGGGCTCGAAATGGTCGGCTTCGTCGCAATGAGCGCGAACGAGAAGACGGTGCCGGGGGCTGTTCCGCGCGAGGCGATCACCAATCTTTCAGACCATGTCGTGATGCTGCGCGCGGGCGAGGTCGTGCTCGCGCTCGAGGAGCGGCGCAATGCATTGCCGCTGGGCGACCTGCTCCGCGTCAAGACGACGGGGGTGCATGTCAACGACATCGCGAGTTTCATCGAGCGCGAGACGGGGCGCGTGGACCTGGCGACCACCAACCCGAGCGGCCTCATCTTTTCCGACGGCTTTTCGGCGGGGCAGCGGATTTCGAAGGTCGGCAAGCGCCTGTTCGACATCCTCGCCAGCCTGATCGTGCTCGTCGTGGGGCTCCCGCTGATCATCGTCGCCGGGATCGCAGTCGTGCTCGACAGCCGCGGGCCGGTCTTTTACCGCCAGCCGCGCGTCGGCCTGTTCGGCGAGCCCTACGACATCTTCAAGATCCGTTCGATGCGGACCGATGCCGAAGCATCGGGCAAGGCGGTGTGGGCGAGCGAGAATGATCCGCGCGTCACCCGCGTCGGGCGGATCATCCGCAAACTGCGCATCGACGAACTGCCGCAGACCTGGTGCGTGCTGAAGGGCGACATGAGCTTCGTCGGGCCGCGCCCCGAACGGCCGAGTTTCGTCGAGGAACTGGAAAAGAAGCTTCCCTATTATGCCGAGCGCCACATGGTGAAGCCCGGCCTGACCGGCTGGGCGCAGATCAACTATCCCTATGGCGCGTCGGTCGAGGACGCGCGCGTGAAGCTGGAATATGACCTTTATTACGCCAAAAACTACTCGCCTTTTCTCGACCTCCTGATCCTGCTCCAGACGGTACGCGTCGTGCTGTGGCCGGAGGGAGCGCGCTAGCGTGCTCGCGACCCTGTCGTACATCCTGTGCGTCGCGGCGCTGGCGGGCTTTTCGGGCGCTACCTTGTGGCTCCTGATGCGGTCGCGCGCGCGCATGGCGGCGTTGATGCCCGCGCCGCGTTGGCAGGTGCTGGTGGCGGCGGCGACCGCGCTGTGGTGCGCGGCGCTGACGATCTTTTCGCCCGGATCGTCGGAGGCGCTGGTCGTGCAGATGATCCGCGACGGAGCGATGCTCGGCTGGCTCGGCGCGACATTCTGGTCGCCGCGCGCGCCGATGCCGCGGCCGCTCCGCCTGATCCTGCGCATGCTCGCGACGATCTGCCTCCTCGCCTTCCTGCTCGGCGCGGTAGCGCACCTGCGCGCGGGCGCGGCCGCGGCGCCATGGATGAAGCCGACGCTGACCTTTACCGCGATGATCGTCGCGATAGGCGGGTTGCTGATCATCGACGGCGCCGTCCGCCGCGCGAGCGGCGGGTTACGGATGCCGGTGCTGGCGGTCGCGGGCGGTTTCGCCATGCTGTGGGCCTATGAACTCAACGTCCAGCTGATCGGCGCGCTGACGGGAACGAAGGCCTCGACGCTGATCGCGTTGTTGCCCGCCGTCGCGCTGCTCACCGTACCGATCCATATCGTCGCGGCGATGGACATCGGCCGCGAGCGGATGCGGCTGTCGCGCGCGGCGGCGACGCGATCGCTGATCCTGCTGGGCGCCGCCGCCTATCTGATCCTGATCGCGCTGACCGGTGCGGTCGCGCGCGCGGTCGGGAGCGATTATGCCGAGTTGGCGCAGGCAATCTCGCTGGCGGTCGCGCTGGGCGCGGGAGGCCTGATGCTGGCGTCCGCGCGGTCGCGCGCGTGGCTCGCGGTGATGATCTCCAAGCATTTCTTCGAGCATCGTTACGACTATCGCGCCGAGTGGATGCGGTTCAACGCGACGCTGGCGCACGGCGCCAAGGGGGAGGGGGGCGACGACGACCGCAACCTCTATCGGCGCGTCGCCAAGGCGCTCGCCCAGTTGACCGGCAGCCCGGGCGCCTTGCTGATGCTGCCCGCCGCGTCGGGCGGCTTTCGCGTCGCCGAACAATGGCATTGGCCGGGCGGCGTGGGCGAAGAGGCCGGGCTGTCGCTGCGTTCGGCCTTCATGCTGCAGGAAACGCAACATATCGTCGACCTCGACGCCGAACGGCGAGGCGCTCCGGGCAAGCATCCGGCGGGTGTGGATCTGGCGATCCCCGACTGGCTGCTCGCCGACACGCGCGCTTGGGTCGTGGTGCCGGTCCTGCATTTTCAGCGGATGATCGCAATCGCGGTGCTGCACCGCCCGGCGATGTCGCGGGCGCTCGACTGGGAAGATCTCGATGTGCTGCGCATCGCGGGGCAGCAGGCGGCGAGCTACCTCGCCGAATCGCAGAGCCAACAGGCCTTGTCCGAGGCGCGGCGCTTCGATGAATTCAACCGCCGCTTTGCCTTCATCATGCATGACATCAAGAATTTGGCGAGCCAATTGTCGCTGCTTGCGCGCAACGCCGAACGTCACGCCGACAAACCCGAGTTTCGCGCCGACATGACGCAGACGCTGAAGATTTCGGCGGGGCGGCTGAGCGACCTGCTCGTCCGCTTGTCGCCGCGCGAGCGCGGGCCGGCCGCCGAGCCGGGCCGCACGCTGGTCGAACCGCTGCTGAACGAGGTTGCCGCGGAAATGCGGCCGCGCCGTGCGCTGTTCGTCGGCTGCCAGGCCGGCCTGTCGGCGTGGGCCGAAGCCGGCGCGGTGCGGCAGATCGTCCAGCATCTGGTCGCCAACGCGATCGACGCGTCGGCGCCGGACACGCCGGTTCAGGTGGTCGCGGTCGCCGAGCAGGGACGCGTGCGTATCGACGTGATCGACCAGGGATGCGGCATGACGCGCGAGTTCGTCCGCGACGAGCTGTTCAAGCCCTTCGTGTCGACGAAGGAATCGGGGTTCGGGCTCGGCGCGTTCGAGGCGCTGCAGCTCGCGCAAGGGATGGGCGGGGCGATCGAGGTGACGAGCGAACCGGGCAAGGGCAGCAATTTCACCCTGTGGTTGCCGCTCGCCGACGCGCGCGGCGCGGCGGCAAGCGATGCGCGGGTGATGAAGGCGGGAATGAAATGAGCGAGGGCGGGACCGGATTGCGTAAATTGCTGGTGGTCGAAGACGACGCCGGGCTGCAGACGCAGCTCAAATGGGCCTATGACGATTACCGCGTGTTCGTCGCGGGCGACCATGACGCCGCGATCGAACTGCTGCGCGCGGAGGAGCCCGAGGTGGTGACGCTCGACCTCGGCCTGCCGCCCGATCCCGACGGGACGCGCGAGGGGTTCCGGACGCTGAAGGCGATCCTCGAGGCCAAGCCCGATACCAAGGTGATCGTCGTGTCGGGGCACGGCGAACGCGCGAGCGCGCTGACCGCGATCGCGAGCGGCGCGTGGGATTTCTATCAGAAGCCGATCGACATCGACGAACTGGGGCTGATCGTCGCACGTGCCTTTCACGTTCGCGAACTCGAGGTCGAAAATGCGCGGCTGGCGAGCCAGGGCGCGGGCGATAATCGCGTGCTCGGCGGGATGATTACCGGCGCGCCCGAAATGTTAAAGGTCGCGCGCACGATCGAGCGCGTCGCGAACCTCGACGTGTCGGTGATGCTGCTCGGCGCGAGCGGCACCGGCAAGGAATTGCTCGCGCGCGGGTTGCACGAGGCGAGCGGGCGGCGCGACGGCGCGTTCGTCGCGATCAACTGCGCCGCGATCCCCGAAAACCTGCTCGAAAGCGAGCTGTTCGGGCATGAAAAGGGCGCCTTCACGGGCGCGGTGAAGACGACCGAGGGCAAGATCGAGCTGGCGCATGGCGGCACGCTCTTCCTCGACGAGGTCGGCGACATTCCGCTGCCGCTGCAGGTCAAGCTGCTGCGCTTTTTGCAGGAACGCACGATCGAGCGGATCGGCGGGCGCAAGGCGATTCCGGTCGACACGCGCATCGTCTGCGCGACGCACCGCGACCTCGATGCGATGATCGCCGAGCAGAGCTTTCGCGACGATCTTTATTACCGGCTTGCCGAGATGGTCGTGAAAATCCCGTCGCTCGCCGAGCGGCCGGGTGACGCGGTGGTGCTCGCGCGCCATTTCCTCCACCAATATGCGCCCGAAATGAATCCCGGCGTGCGCGGCTTTGCGCCCGACGCGCTGCAGGCGATCGACGAAGCGCGCTGGCCGGGTAACGTCCGCGAACTTGAAAACCGCATCAAGCGCGCCGTCATCATGGCCGACGGCAAATTGGTGATGCGCGAGGACCTTGATATGGCGGGCGGCGAGGGGGACGAAGGCGACGAAGCGTGGCTCAACCTGCGCAGCGCGCGCGAGGCCGCCGACCGCGTCGCGATCCGCCGCGCGATGACGCAGAGCGAGGGCAATATCTCGCTCGCGGCGAAATTGCTCGGGATCAGCCGGCCGACGCTCTACGACCTGCTCAAACAATATCGGATGCAGGGCTGAATGACCTCCCGCCGCGTCTGGACCGGCGCGCCGCTCGTGGCGGCGCTGCTGCTCGCGGCGTGCGGCGGCGGTGGACCGGACACGCCGCGCCGGGTTCATGAGCAACAGCGCGCGGCGTTGCAGGCGGCGATCGCCGACGATCCGGGCGACATTGCAAGGCGCGTCATGCTGGCGCGCGTCGCGATCCGCCTCGGCGACGGGGTCGGCGCCGAGGCAGCGGTCAAGGGCGCGCTCGGCGCCGGCGCCAAGGATGCGGCGCTGCGGCCGCTGCTCGCCCGCGCCTATGCCTTGCAGGGCGAAGGCGCGCGCGCGCTCGAAACGCTGGAGGGTGGACCGGTCATCCCCGAAATGATGGGCGAGGCGGCATGGGTCGCGGGCGACGTCCATCTGGCGAGCGGCGATCTGGCGGCGGCGCGCGAAGCCTATGACCGGGCGGTGCATGAACTGCCGCGCAATTCGGCCCTATGGGTCGATGTTGCGCGCTTTCGTGAGGCCAATGCCGACACGCTCGGCGCGCGCGACGCGGTCGATTATGCGATCGAACTCGACAAGGCGAACAGCGCGGCATTGGCATTCAAGGCGAATCTGGTGCGCGACCAAGAAGGGCTGGAGGCGTCGCTTGGCTGGTATGCCGGTGCGCTCGAAGCCGACCCCGACAATGCCGACGCGCTGATCGACCAAGCCGCGACGTTCGGCGACCTCGGGCGGTATCGCGACATGTTGGCGGCGCTGCGCCATGCCGCGACGATCGTGCCGCGCGATCCGCGCCTCTATTATCTGCAGGCGGTGCTCGCGGCGCGGGCGGGCCAATATGCGTTGGCGCGTAGCCTGCTCCAGCGCACGCGCGGCGAACTCGACGAACAGCCGTCCTTCATGCTGCTGAGCGCGGTCGTCGAGCTCGAACTTGGGGGCGAGGCGGTCGCGGCGACGTGGGCGGACCGCCTGCTTGCCGAGCAACCGCATAATTTCACCGCGCGGCGTATTCTTGCTGCCGCCGAATGGGCCGACGGCGATGCCGACGCCGCGCGCGAGGCGCTGCTGCCGCTCGTTCGCCGCCCCGACGCCGACAGTTGGTCGCTGATCCTCGCGGCGCGCGCGGCGGCCGAGCTGGGACGCGACATGGAATCGGTGGATTATTTCGGCCGCGCGGCGGCGCTCAGCTCGGGCGAAGCGGTGCCGTTCGCGCTCGACGATGATTATGGGCTGGCGACGATGGCGGCCGACGCCGCGCCGCTCGATCCGGCCAAGGTGATCCCGGCGATCGCCGCCGACCTTGCGAGCGGCAACAGCGCGCGCGCGATCGACCGCGCCGTGCGGCTGCGCGACGCGAACCGCGGCGTTGCCGATGCGCATATCCTGCTCGGCGATGCCGCGCTCGCGGGCGGGCGGTTCGCCCTTGCGGTCGAAGCCTATCGCGCCGCGCGCGCGATCGACGCCGGCGAGCGCACGACGCTCCGCCTCGCCAACGCGCTCTACCGCGCGGGCGATGACGCTGGATCGGGCGCGGCGATCCTCGCGCTGCGCGACGGCCAGCCGTCGAGCATCGCCGCCGACCGGCTTGCCGGGCACCTCGCGATGGATCTCGAACATTGGGACCAGGCGATCGGGCATTTCGAGCGCGTGCGCCGGCGGATCGGCGACCGCGACGTGGTGATCCTGCGCGAACTGGCGCGGGCGTGGGCGGCAAAGGGCGACGATGCGCGCGCGCTGGTGCTGATCGACCGCGCCTATCGGTTGCAGCCGCTCAACGCCGGGATCATGGAATTTTATGCCGCATTGCTCGAAAAGCGCGGAAAAACGCAGGCCGCGGCGGATTTGCGCGACAAGGCGGCGCAGATCGGACGGTAGCTGTCAGGCCTCGGTCAAATCGAGCAATGTCCGCGCGTCGATGCCGATGCGGCGCATCTGCTGCGCGACCGGGGGCCAGACGTTGGCGAGGAAATCGGCGCGCATCAGGTCGCGGAGGCGTTCGGTCGCGCCCTCGGCGACGAACATGCCGACCCCGCGCTTGACCGTGACCAGCCCTTCGTCCTGGAATGTCTGATAGGCTTTGGCGACCGTCAGGGGATTCGCGCCTTCCTCCGCGGCAAGCGAACGCACCGAAGGAAGCATGTCGCCGTCGCGATAGCTGCCGTCGAGAATGGCGTTGGCGATGACGTCGCGCAGGCGCTGGTACACGGGTTTGGACTGATCAAGCATGCCGCCTTAATGCCATAAGACAGCAGCACAGTCAAATTCGGCTAATTACAAACTCGGCTTGCCATTTGAAACTAAATTTCCCAGGCGCGAACGACCTCGTCATATTCGGGGCGGGGTCGTTCGTCGAGGTCGCGCGACGGTGTGCCGAAGAAGAAATAGCCGACAATCTTGTCGCTTTCGCCCGCGCCGAACGCCGCGGCGACCTCCGCACTATACGCCGCCCAACCGGTAAGCCAGCTGCCGACGAAGCCGTGCGCATGCGCGGCGTGGAGCAGGTTCATGCCGACCGCGCCAGCCGACATCTGCTGTTCCCATGCGGGAATCTTGGCGCCGGGGGCGGGCGTGGAAATCAGCACGAGCAGCGATGGCGCCTGACGCGCGAACTGGTCGAGCGCCGAGAGGTCCATGCCCGCCGCGCCGGGGTTTTCGGCGACCCACGCCCGTTTGAGCAGCGCCGCGAAGGCGTCGCGCTGGTCGTCGGCGATCGTGACGACGCGCCACGGCGCGAGCTTGCCATGGTCGGGCGTGCGCAGCGCGAGCGCGATGATGTTCTTGAGCTCCGCCGCGTCGGGGCCGGGCGCGACCATGTCGCGCGCCTTGCCCGAGCGGCGGGTGGCGAGATGGGTGAGGAGCGAAGAGGTGTCGTTGAACATGGGGCGCCATGTGGGCTTTTCCGCGCCCCGGCGCAAGTGTTGCGAGTGATTCGCAACGGATTTCGGCCCGGCTGAACCGGTTTCAGGCGCAATTAGATTCTTCCCATACGCAATTTTCGCGCTACGTTGCCCCATTCGCGCGGCGGGAGGCCGCGCCCACGATAATGGGTAAAAGGGACGCTTTGATGAAAGATATAGGCCTTTGGGACGAAGGCGACTGGATCGCGGTTATCGCGCTGGTCGTTTTGGGGGTGTTCCTGACCGTCGGCGGATTGATCGCCGGCAGCAAGAAGCCCGAATTCGCCGGCCATCCCAAGGGCCTCTATATGCTCTTCTTTGCCGAGATGTGGGAGCGTTTTTCCTATTACGGCATGCGCGCGCTGCTGATCTTCTACCTGACGCAGCACTGGCTGTTTTCGGACGGCAAATCGAACCTGATCTACGGCGCCTACACCAGCCTCGTCTATATCACTCCGGTGCTCGGCGGTTATCTGGCCGACCGTTATCTGGGGCAGCGCAAGGCGGTGCTGTTCGGCGGCGTTCTCCTTGCGCTCGGCCATCTGTTCATGGCGTTCGAGGGCGTCGGCGGGCAGGAGGATGCGACGATCAACGTCTTCTGGCTCGCGCTCGCGCTGATCATCGTCGGTTCGGGTTTCCTCAAGGCCAATATCTCGGTGATGGTCGGCCAGCTTTACCGCCTGACCGACATGCGCCGCGACGCCGCCTATACCATCTTCTACATGGGGATTAACGTCGGTGCCGCGCTCGGCACGATCCTCGTCGGATATCTGGGGCAGAAGATCGGCTGGGCCTATGGCTTCGGCCTTGCGGGCATCGGCATGGTCGCCGGCCTGATCGTCTTCGTTCTCGGCAAGAATGTGCTGCTCGGCGCGGGCGAAGCGCCGGCGCCGCTCCCGCGCAACAAGGAAATGACCATCTATGCCGTCGGCCTCGGCGCCGTCGCGGTGATGTGGGCGCTGGTCCAGTATCAGGACATCATCCAGAACCTGCTGATCATCTCGGGCCTCGCGCTGCTCGGCTATGTGCTTTACGAATCGTTCAAGCTCGACAAGGAGCCGCGCGAGCGCATGTTCGCGATCCTGTTCCTGATCGCATTGAACCCGCTGTTCTGGGGCCTGTTCGAACAGGCCGGCGGCAGCTTCAACCTCTACACCGACCGATATGTCGACAAGGGCGGCGTGCCGGCGTCGGTGTTCCAGTCGATCAACCCCATCTATATCATCCTGTTCGCGCCGGTCTTCGCCGCGCTGTGGCAATGGCTGGGCAAAAAGGGCCTCGAGCCGTCGGCGCCCGCGAAATTCGCGCTGGCGCTCGCACAGGTCGGTCTCGGCTTCCTCGTCTTCGTGTGGGGCGCGAGTAGCGTCGGGCCCGAGGTCGCGACGCCGGTGCTCTTCGTCTTCCTGCTCTATCTCCTCCATACGACCGGCGAGCTTTGCCTGTCGCCGGTCGGGCTGAGCGCGATGAACCGCCTCGCGCCGAGCTTCCTCGCCTCGCTCATCATGGGCGCCTGGTTCTACATGACCGCGGTCGGAAATTTCGTTGCCGGCAAGATCGGCGAGGCGACCGGCGGGCATGACGGCGCGATGACCAAGGACGCCACGCTCGGCATCTATTGGGAAATCGGCCTGATCACCATCGGGGTCAGCATCGTCGTGCTGGCGCTGTCGCCGATCGTGAAGAAGTGGATGCACCTCGACACGCTCGCCGACCGCGAACCGGCCGTTCCGGGCAGCGGCGAACTGGGCGAGCCGCAGGCGGCCGGTACCCATCCCAAAGGGGCG